>CAWJEG010000012.1:0-357330 GCA_963841845.1 uncultured Chloroflexia bacterium
AAAGAGGATATTTTTGGAGGTTAGGTAGGCTATGAATATGCAACCCGTGCTTATACCCACACCTATAGGGCAGAGAATAGAGATAAAGCGTCTCAAAGTAATCGAGGCAACCAGGGATCTAATCAATGAGAATTCAATACAGCCCACCACAGAGGTGACGGATGCCTACAATGCCATGAGCATTATAGAAAATTACGCTGAGGTCGCTTTAGACCTTGAAACAACTGGTCTGAATTACATGCTCGACCAGATTCACGGTATAGCATTAGGGGTTGAGGGAAAAGAATGGTATATGTGTGGTAAGGCGCTCTATCCTGCCCTTGCATGGCTGAAGGACAGCGGGAAAAATCCTGACATATTATGGGTGGGGCACAACATCAAGTTTGATATGCACTTCCTTCAGCGATATGGGGTAACCCTGAATAATGTCGCTGACACACAGATCGCACAGTGGCTGGTGGACGAGGACTGGTGGCCTTCAAAAGCCTGGCGAAAATAAGACTCGGATACCGGCACGACCTGCCAGACTTTGGTAAACTGCAGGGCATTATCAAAGTACCAATGGGATATAAAAAGATGGAAGATGTTTCTATCTATGACATCCCTCTGGATGTACTGGCAGACTATGGGGCCAGGGATGCCAAGCTGACCCTGGAGTTATGGCAGGTACTGAAGTGATACTGGAAGTGGAAGGAATGACCCATAACTTCTTCAATATTGAGATGCCATTTCTCAAGGTACTGCTTGGGACAGAAAACAATGGCCTGTACATTGACCAGTACCAGGTCAGCGTCCTTAAAAGAGGGGCTCCATGGCCGATGGACGGACTGCTAGAAAGAATGGAACAGTCAACGGGCGGCGTCAATCCGAACAGTGGTAAGCAACTGTCCAAACTGTTGTTTGAGGAAATCGAAACTGCCATCCAGATAGACGGATAAAAAGGCACCCCCAAAAACAGATGCCCTCACCTTACAGCGTCTTGTAGGTCGTCAATACCTCAGGCGCCATCGCTGCCTGATGAAGTATAGGAAGTTTGAGAAGTTGATGTCTACATCCACGTTATGATGGAAAATGTTGTAGATGGCAGGCTCCACGGAAGTTTCAACCAGACAGGCACTGTAACCGGCAGGCTGTCCTCTAATAACCCGAACCTGCAGAATATTCCGGCAAGAGGAAGGAAGGCAGCAGGCTGAGGGAAGCCTTTGTGGCTGAACGCTACGACAGGGATGATGGTTACGAGTTTGTGATATGCGACTACTCCCAGATCGAGCTGAGGATGCTGGCCCACTGCACGCAGGATGATGCGATGATAAAAACATTCGTGGATGATGGTGACCCTCACCAACTCACTGCTGATAAGGCAGGTGTTGAAAGGGTCGTAACATCAACTTTGCGATGGTGTATGGCGCAGGTCCACGGACTATCGCTGATACCATCGAGAAAACTCATCGCGAGAAGCCAAAGGAAGGGGATGTACGGCAGTGGCTTGATGACCTGATGGAAAACAGCCCTGACTTCAAGAAGTGGAAGTACAGTGTTATAGATGATGCCAGGCGTGACGGCTTCATCAAGACAATCGGTGGAAGGAAGAGGCGATTACCTGAGATCAATCACTTCGATAAGGGCCTGAGAGCTGCAAGTGAACGGTATGCCATGACGGCTGTGCAGGGATCATGTGCAGACCTTATCAAGGATGCCATGCTCAGCATCCACCCACTACTGAATCAATACGGTGCTAAAATGCTGGCCCAAGTGCACAATGACTGGTCTTTGAAGTTCCGAAGCGTACATCCAGTGCGTTTATCAATAGTGAAGGAAGTAATGGAAAGTGTCCAATCAAAATGTGATTGTATCAGTGCCATCAAGGCAGACCCAGGACATGGGATCTCATGGTCGGACGCCAAATAGGAGACATACAATGATAGACGTAACTAAGATGACCAATGAACAGATACAAATGTTATACCCTGACTTGAACACCCTGATCTTTGCTTACATGGACCTAGAACAGCGCCCCGTAGAGGAAAGGCAAATCTTCCAGAGGACTCTGGATAAGCATATCGCTATCGCAAAGCACTTCGTCGAATCACTACCGGTAATAAAAGAATAGTAAGACCAAAGGGCGGGCAGGGGAAACCTCCCTTCCCTTACCATTGATGTATGCTATATAATTATAAAAGGAGGTAATATGTATTCTAAATACGACCCTTCAATCCAGGCATTATTATCGCGAGTGATGGGACTGGGGTAAACCTGACGAGAACAGAGTAAATCTGCTACCATACGGCATCAAACCGCTTGATTTGGCATATGATATGGACACCATAGATGGTGAATTAGTCCTTATTCAGGGACCTGAGAAACAAAGGAAGACGACGATGGTAGTGAATGTCATCTGCAATTATATGACCTCAAAGCTACCAGAAGAGAAACCATTCACCGTGATCGACACACTGGAAAGCGGAATGAACCCTAAGCGTTACAGGGATACCCTGATCGCAAACATGGCAACCCGTGTCCTGCTTGGATATGGCCACCGTTATAAAGAGAACTGCCCTGTATGCAAGTCCCCCGTGTGCACCCAGCTAGGGTTATCCCCTGAGTTCCTGCGGTTCAACACCAGGACAGCCAGCAGCAGGACGCTATCAATGATGCCATTATCCTCATGCAGAACTGGCCCCTGTATATCTATGGTGCGAGCCCTACCCAGGGTGACACCAGAAATCTTGAGTACTCTTTGAAGGGGGATGGTAAGAAGGAATCACGTTGGGAATGGCTTGTCAATGAACATAATGCAAAAGTCTTCGTGACTGACCATCTTCAGCAGTATTCATTCCAGAATGTCACAGGGGATTATGAGAAGCAACTGCTTACCATATCCGCAGTATCCGACATCGTTCCCGCTATGGCATCATCTCCTGATGATCTCACAGGTGTCACTGACATCACAGAGAGAGGCCGCTTCAGGTATGGGTAAGCTGACGGCATCCGGTGGACGTAAAGAACGGGCCTGCCTAGAGGCAGCCACAATCATCTCAGTAAACTATGAGAGTGGATCAGGTACACTGCTCATCACACTGGAAGACAGCCGTAAGGCATAGATGATCTATGTGCAGCCGTTCCGAGGATGTGTCGGGCGCCTTCTTTGGAGTACCTAACAGAGGAACGAAAGTTCAATTTAGACCAGGGATGCAGGAGGTAAAGACCAGTGATAACACAAGAAACAATTAGAGATATGTACCTGACTGAGATCGTGGACATACGTAAACAAATAGATAAGATGTCCCAACAGATCGTACGTACTCAAAGATCTGTGAAACTGGATGAGCATGACTTTCAGCTTGCCAACATGCACCATCCCAGGGTGGGCACCAGACAGTTGATGTCCCTTACAGCAAGCGTAGAAGCCCTGCTCAATGAAAGATACACCGATCCAGCCTACCAGCTTCAGCTACAGTCTGAGGACCTGCATGCCAGGAAAAGTATAGAACGCCAAAGGGAAATAGACAAGTCGTTGGAGTCGGTTCCTGTCCAAACTTAGACAGGAGAAGACACCGTTATGCCCATAAATGTCAGCATAAGGGTATCACCTTCTTGATGCACAGAACAACCCGGTCAATGGTAAGCTGTGTCCTAAAGTATGGTGGATAAAGTTATCCAGACTGGCGCTCGAAGAGGGGAGATTAATTTCTTTTTCTAACTTCGACGCCACTAGATAAGTATATGAGCGCATTTAGAAAGTAGCGCTTGACAAGTACTACACTTGTGATATAATATGTTTATAAGCCATATAAAAGGGTCTGGAATAAATCCCTTATTATGTAACGGAGGTAATATAATAAAATGGATGACGTAAAACGAGAGTATAAAATAGGTGGATTATGGTGCCACCAAGCGAAGTTCCTAATTGGGCACGCAGAGAGCCTAAATGGAAAGAGCTAATTGCCATGGTACTTGATCTTGAGCCTGGCCAGACCCTTACTGTAATGTTTGACGAGATCAAGACACTGCTAACCGTGCTCGCAATACTGTACGGGATACGATTAATCTTGCGGAGAATAAAGCATCAGTCCGAACCAGGGTAGCTTTCAATCCTGAAACTCAGGAAGCAGTTACTTACTTTACACGGCTGCATGATAAGGACATCCGCACAGAAAAGCGTATTCCTCCAGAATCTACCAAGAAATGAACACGATGGGAAAAGAAAACACGCACCTTTAAATTGTTAATATTTTATCAATACTGATGCCATAGATATATCAATGGGGATAATTCAACGTATATACGGAGTACTTATGTCAGAAATATCAATGATCGCCTTCACAGAAAATGCAGAAGAAGAGCTACACCGGCTTTTGGATGTTCTGAAACTGCAGAATTTATTCCTGGCACTGAAAAACAACAACCAGATTCCTGATGATCTCAAAGAGGATCTCCAGTCTATGCTGTTGACCCTTGCTGATATGTTCAGCATGAGTGTACCTGAAACAGACACTGATCCGCTTGACACCTTGCTCAAAGCATCCAGGGACATCAACCTATCCAGAGTACTGCGTCGAGGGCTGTTCAGGCTCTACAACCTGGTGACCACCAAGATAGATGTCTATGACGAGTACCTGAATAAATTCATTCAAATCTCTGCCTTTCAAACAGAGGTCAACCCTGACCAGCGGCCTAAACTTTGTCCACCGGAAGAGTTTGTCGGGTGGTTCTGCAGAGAGGCCCATGTACCCAGGTCGCTTGTCTTTATGAGGCTAGCAACATACAGGAGTTAACCGGCACGCCTTGGGGTCTCGATCCGGGATATTACCAGATCATCCTGGCCAAACCATACGCCATCCGTAAAGCCTTGAACACCGTGGCTACATGGGACAAGGAAGGTGTGGAGGATATAGACCCACTGAATTGCTGCCCGACTGACGGAGAAGATGCTACCAAGTAAGGTTGAAGAGGTCAAAGGATACACTGATACGATGATGTCCCTGACATCCACAAAGGATGAGAAGGAGCAGGCCCGCCTGAGTATGATTGAAACCGTAAAGCCTGCTATCATATCGCTCACCAGAGAGGTTGCCTCCCACCTAGATGTTCGGGATGCAATGAACTTCGTCACGCACGACATCGCAAATAAACCAGAGATGACCTACAGGTGCAGTGACGTCAGTGATGTGCTTGAAATAGAGTATATACAGAAATCAATAGATCCTAAAGGCAGGGAGTATATCGTGGACGTACTGACAATTCCTTTTATCCCCGACATCCCGATCCTGCCCATCGAAATCAAAAGGGATCTGATCGAAAGACTGCCTATAAAGAACAGGGATAGGCTTGACATAAATTAGTTTCTATGCTATATTTTTATTATACACTATACACGGAGGTTTACTAATGGATACTAATACGGCGCATAAAGTTTTGTTTGATGGGTTGCCGTTTTACTTCCCCCCAACTGAAATCAGGTGGCGGGTTGGTAACGTGTCAAAGAGGGACCCAGATAATCCCAAAGGTGCAGCCCTGGCCTACGTGACTCCCGCTCCTTTATGGACCGGTTTGATGCGGTCTTAGGTCCTGATAAATGGCATGATGAATACAAAGCAGGCCCCAACGGCGGTATCCTTTGCGGGCTCTCCATCAAGATCAATGGTGAATGGGTCACCAAGTGGGACGGTGCCGATAACACCCAGACTTTGAGGGTGTCAAAGGCGGTATCTCTGACTCGTTCAAGCGTGCCTGGGGCATGGGGGCATCGCCCGCTACCAGTACGCCTTCCCCATGCAGTGGGTAGCTGTAAAGCCTGTTGGTAAAGGGTATGTACTGGCCGGAACACCGATCTTCCCGAAGTGGGCAATACCTGCTGGTGAGAAGGAAGTAATCGTCAAAGAGGAAAGTCCTGAAGTACCTGTAGAGACAGTGAAGAATCCCCAACCCCGCAACCAGAAGGAAAGAAGGAAACGGTCACCCCTGGCAATGGTAAGGGGAATGGGAATAATGGTAATGATTTCCCCAGCGCTGTGGAAGCAGCCAAGAGAATGGCCCGTGCCCAATCCTACACCATCCCAAGCGGACTGCCCTTTGAGGGGTTCACGATGGGTGATGTGCTCAAAGAGAGCATCGGACGTGACGTGATCGAAATGCTGGCTGGTCACAAAGATATGGACGGTAAGAAGTTCGTGCCTGCTGATGACGAACGGAAGAAAACCCAGGCTGCTGCAGAGTACCTGTCGAAGACCCCCTGGCCACAGTCAGCAGCAACTAATCCAACTATTCATGTGGGGGGAAACCCCCACCACTGGAGCTTATATGGGAAATACTTTTTTCCACTCACTGATAGATGTCGTCGGTATCACTTCCCTGTCTGCCTACATGGTAATAGCCATCGGGATCTTCATCAGACAGATACGACAAATCCCACGCTTCGAGCACAAGTGGCTCTATGTACCGACAATATTTACCGCAATGATGCTGTCTATATTCTGGATATTCCTTGCTGGTAAGGTGGCGATGGATACAATCAGATCATAGCAGTCCACATGTGGACACAAAAAGCACCTCAGAATATCGGGGTGCTTTTTTATTATCGGTAATTAGAACAGGGCTAATTATCATAATAAGTAATGTTTTATACCGGGGTTTATGCCCTATTTTTCGCCTGTTTTTACACCCTTTTTGGACAGTTTCTCCCACGTTTTATTAAGGTATCTAATCCTTCTCTAATGTAAAGAAATCCGTGATTCTAATACATGAACCGAGATCATGTACCTAAAAAGTGGAATTTATACTATAATAACATAGTAAACAAGCGGAAATTGAGGACATAGTGCATGAGCCCTAGCAAAAAAGGGCATTGGATCTCAAAAAATTAAGGCATAAACCCTGGTACTTTTACAAAATAACAGAACGACCACATATGGTGGGTGGATACAGTTTCCACGTGCAAAACTCCACATGTGGGGGTACATTATGCGGGTGTAGCCAAGTGGTAAGGCATCAGCTTCCCAAGTTGACATTCGTGGGTCCGAATCCCATCACCCGCTCTTATTAATAATCCTACCTTTTTCATTCCCATTCAAATTTTCCCAAAATCACCTAATTTCGCCGATATGCTCTTATTATGTCAATTTTATTGGTGATAACCCATAAAAAGGTCAATATAAACATGGTAAGGTTTGTTCCAATCTCTCGCTGAAGCCATATCAAAATAAAAAAATGGATGTTAGCGGTTAACTACCTGGAGGATTATGGATGAAAAAAAGTTGGCAGGAAAAAATGGCAGACAAGCCGAATTTACCCAAAAAACTGGTGCTGGAGAGAGGATTTCCATGCTTCAACGCTGTCCATAAAATGGGTGCTCATGCAGGCGACCCGGTCATCCTGGTAAACCCCTCAGAGATCCTTCCATATATGCAGGCTGTCCCGCCGGGTAAATTGACCACCATCACGGAAATATGCAAAGCAATTGCCGCCAGGCACAACGTCAAGGGCTGCTGTTCCCTCACTTCGGGCATTTTCATCATGACCATCGCAAACGCAGTTGAGGAGATGCAGAAGGAGGGTATATGATATTTCAGTCCCCTACTGGCGTACCATAAAGGCTGATGGATCCCTCAACCCGAAGTATCCAGGCGGAATCGAAGGGCACAAATCCTTGCTTGAATCCGAAGATTATCCGATCATGAAGAAAGGAAAACAATATTACGTAAGGAATTTTGAGCGCTTCCTGGTCTGAAAGTTCGCTTGTCCAGTTTATTGGGATCATTCTAGATGTTGAATTCGTATGGGATATACGAAAAAAGAGGGTATCCAGGATACCCTTTTAGAATAATTATGGGTGATAATTTTGTCAGGAGTAATTAACAGGGGTGGCTGACGGGGGTCGAACCCGCAACATCTTGATCCACAGTCAAGTGCTCTGCCATTGAGCTACAGCCACCATGAAGTAACCGGATTTTATCACAGCGGTCAGGACTGTGCAAGAAAATCCTTAAGATAACCAACCAGGTCCCTTTGTGCAACAGGCTGCTGCTGCTGGCGGGTAAGGTCTTTGATGGTCACCATTCCCTGCGATATTTCCTCTGGCCCAAGCACGATTACCATCGGAATGTTCATCCGGTCTGCAAATTTGAACTGTTTTTGAAGTTTGGCTGCTTCGGGGTAGCAGATCACATTGATCCCCGCAGCACGCAATTCAGAAGCCAGCTTTTGAGAGTCTATAAAGGATGATTCTTCAAAGACTGTTACCAGAACCTGTGCAGGCTGGGTAGATAGTTCCGGGACACACCCATATTTCTTGAGCACGATACCAGCCATGACATCTCCCATGGCAAAACCTACTCCTGGTATAGGTTCTCCGCCAACATCACTCACCAGGTTATCATACCGCCCGCCCCCCAGTATGGAACGCCCGCCATCCAGATCTTTTGCCTCAAATACCATACCGGTATAGTAATCCAATCCGCGGATAATCCTGGGTGAGAACGAAATATAATCACGGAATCCCATGGCATCCAATATTGTAAATACCCGGGATAACTCAGGAGATGACTCCCAGATGTCTGCATTCTTCCATGAACCTTTCAATACCTTTCACCTGGTCAGCGGAGAGTCCAATTTCATAGGCATAAGAAATCCACTCTGGTTGTGTCATTTTCTCGCGCCGGTCTATCAAACGGTAAACTTCAATCCGTTTCAGCGGTGGTATGTTGATGGAGGATAAAGTATGGTCCACCAGCCGGCGGTCATTTACGAGGAGCTTCACCTGGTCCGGCATAAGGCCGGCTGTCCTGAATAAACTTGCACTTATCGCCAGCAGCTCTGCATCTGCTTCTGGAGAATTAACCCCGAACAGATCGATATTCCATTGAAAAAACTCACGAGCCCGCCCTTTCTGTGGTTTCTCATAACGCCAGAATGGACCAAAAGACCACCAGCGCAGCGGAAAGATAAGTTGATTTGCACGCTGGGCTACCATGCGTGCCAGCGAAGGGGTCAATTCAGGGCGCAGTGTGATTAATTCTCCCCCCTGTCCGGAAATACAAATGCCTGTTCTTTAACCAGTTCCTCTCCAGATTTTGCAGCATAAAGGTCTACCTTTTCCAGGATAGGAGCCTCATATTCCTGGTAGCCAAAAGATTCTGAAACCTGGCGAATTTTTCCATAAAGCCAGGTGCGAAATGCCATGTCTTCCGGATAAAAATCACGGGTACCCTTCACAGATTGGATTGTATTTTTCATTTTGATGACCATTCTTTTTTGAATAAATATGTCCACAAATTTTAACACAATCCCCCTTCAATAAATATAGAATAGAAGACCCTGTGAGTTGTGAAATCAAGTACAATTACACCAATATAAATCTACTGAAAGTAGTTCACCATGAATGTTAATGAGCTGATTCAACACGCAAATGGCAAATTGTTAAGCAATACTGCCGATCTTAACCGTGAAATAAAAGGCGCCTGTGGTGCAGATTTAATGAGTGATGTACTTGCATCCATAAAACCAGAAGCAGTTCTGCTCACAGGTTTATGCAATCCTCAGGTTATCAGAACCGCCCAAATGGCGGATGTGGTTGCCATTGTTTTTATCCGGGGTAAACGACCTCCAGATGCAACCATTGAACTTGCAGAACAGGAAGAGATTGCAATCATCTCATCACCATTAGGAATGTTTGAATTATGCGGGCGTTTATATAAAGCCGGATTGCCGAGTCTGGAGGGATCCATGGTAGGCCTTTCAAGCGGGGACTGTTGTGATGATGCCGATTAGGATTTCCCAATAATTTATGGATGATAAAACTTCCGTTAAGGCAATCATCAGTGATGCAGCCGCAGAAGATATCACCAGAATTGAAGAACTCGCTTATGAGTTAAAAATAAGCGAGGTTATGACAACTCAAGCACATACCATCCGGCTGGATACAAAGATGGCAGACGTGCTTGATTTGATGAGAAACCAAAAGATTTCCGGTGCACCTGTCATGGATCAGGATAGGGTGGTTGGAATTGTCAGCACGGAAAATCTAATCCAATGCCTTGTTAACCAGGATCTTAATTCTGAAGTCAGCAAATATATGAGCTCAAACATCCTGTTTGCCAAGGCGGGCGATCCGGTTGTGGAAGCCCTTAAATTATTTGTGAATTCAAAAGTAGGCAGGCTCCCTGTTATTGAAGACAACAAATTGGTTGGTATTATTACCAAGGGTGACATCACCCGCGGTGTTTTAAAAGCATTGCAGCGTGATTATAAAACCGAGGAACTCCGCCGGTACCGGGCCAGTCATTTGTTTGAAGACATTGAATCGGACCGCACGAGCGTGATATTACGCTATATTATTAAACCCCGGGATTTTGTGCATGGCGGCACAGCCTCAAGCAATATCAAGAAAGCCCTGCAGAGATTGGGAGGCACCCCAATAATCACTCGCAAAGTTTCCATAGCCATCTACGAGGCGGAAATGAATTTAGTTATCCATACCACAAATGGCGGAACCATCCGGGTTGAAATTGAACCTCACATCATTTCTATTGATGCATTTGATGACGGCCCGGGAATTGAAGATGTCGAATTGGCGCTCAAACCAGGTTGGTCTACAGCTACCGATGAGATCCGCGAAATGGGTTTTGGTGCCGGCATGGGGTTGGTAAATATTTCAAGATGCGTGGACAGCATGAAACTCGAATCAAGTCCCGAAATTGGCACCCGCCTGAAAATGAAAATAAATTTAGATGATGGAAATAAAGGGATTACCTCGGAAGCAACCAATAAATAAAGGATTAGAAAAATGAATCTCGAAGAGATTGTTAAAATACTAAAACTCACCAGGCTGACAAATGAAAAGGATTTCTCGCAAATCTTTCCGGAGGGTGGTTATTCTTCGGATCTTCTAAGTTGTGTCATGGCCGGCGCTCCGCATCGGGGTATTTGGGTCACCCTGCAATGCCATATGAATGTTATTGCTGTTGCTCAATTACTGGAATTATCTGGGGTGATTATCACCGAAGGAGCCATGCCTGATGAAGCGACTATAGCCCGGGCGAATGATGAAAATATAAACCTGCTGCTTTCCTCAGAAAACACCTTCACGATCGTCGGAAAACTCTGGGAACTGGGAATAAGAAATTAGTTGATTATCCATTGAAACAGGTTAATTGTGAGAGCCTTTCGAGCAGAACTTCAAATTCACACCGTTCTCTCACCCTGTGCTGAAGTTGAGATGATCCCGCCTCTCATTGTCCAGGAAGCCCTGGATAGAGGCATAAATCTGATTGCAATTACAGACCACAATTCATCAAGAAACATATCTGCAGTAAAACAAGCAGCAGAAAACACCCTTTTAACTGTTATGCCCGGGATGGAACTTCAGACCCTGGAAGAGGTCCATATAATCTGCCTGTTTGATACATTAGAACAGGTATCCACCTTTCAAAAAATCGTGGATGATTCCCTTCCGGAAGTTAAAAACAATGCCGGGTATTTTGGAGAGCAGTATATTGTTGATAAAACCGGAGAGTTCCTTGGATTTGAAGAACAGCTGCTGCTCACTTCAACAAAATTGTCCTTTCACCAGGCATGGTATGCTGTCACCCAATTAGGTGGATTATTTATACCTTCCCATGTGGACAGGCAGACCTTTGGTTTATTCTATAACCTCGGTATGATTCCACTGGACACAAAAATTGAGGCTCTGGATATCTCCCGTCATATCACTGTTGATAAAGTCCACGAGAAATTTCCACAAACAATCGGCTACCCTCTTATCCAAACGGGTGACGTCCATAGGCTTGAGGATTTTTTAGGATCGACACATTTCTCAATGGAAGAACCGACGATCAATGAGATCAGAATGGCACTCCGGGGGATCAGTAGCCGCCAGGTTTCTATTTCGTCATAATTACTCTTATTTATCTTAATTGACTATCTTCGGAAGAAATCATGACATTTGTTTGTTGACCCTTATTTAAGTAAATGGTAAACTATTCACAGTAGTTTGTGAAAAACATCACAATTTTTATCCAAATTATCTGGAGTAGGTCCGAAGATGCCAATTCAAACAAAGGAAACTGAAGCATTAATTTCTGCTGACCAAAAGGCAATCATGGATGAGATCATTCATAAGAATCTGGACATTCCGGGTTCAACGATGGTTGTACTTAATTCCATCCAGGAAAAACTCGGCTTTATCAGCAAGGAGATGGAAGCTTATGTTGCCGGGGAAATGAACGTTCCTCTCAGCGTTGTGCACGGTATTGTTACATTTTATTCGTTTTTTACTGACAAGCCGCGCGGAAAACACACCATAAAATTCTGTATGGGCACAGCCTGTTACGTAGGCGGAATGGAACAGCTCATCGAGAAAGCCAAGCAATTATTAAATGTTGAACCGGGGGAAACCACCCCGGATGGATTGGTAACGCTGGAGATTTGCCGGTGCGTGGGAGCTTGCAGCCAGGCGCCAGTAGTTGTTATTGACGAGGAAATTCATGGACGCCTTAAACCCAACAAGTTCCCCCAACTTTTAAAAGCTGTCCAGGAATGAAGTAGATATCCATTGAGAGAACTTGCTTTGCATTTAATGGATATAGCTGAAAACAGCGTTGGTGCCAATGCAAAAAATATTACGATTACCGTCGAGGAAAACACCAACAAGGATTACCTGATCATGAAAATCGTGGATGACGGGAAGGGTATGGATGCTGCATTTTTAGCGAATGTGGTTAACCCTTTTACAACAACCCGTACCACCAGGAAGGTTGGGTTGGGAATTCCTTTGTTAAAGGAAGCATGCGAAGCCTGTAATGGCTCATTTCAAATACAATCCGAGGTAGACCAGGGCACCTCCGTTGAGGCGAGATTTCAATACAGCCATATTGACCGGATGCCCCTGGGAGATATCACTGATACCATCTATTGCCTGGTCATTGCTTATCCTCAAATACATTGGGTGTTCGAATATAGAGTCAATGAAGAGGTTTTTTATTTTGACGATCAACCAATCAAAAAAGAGCTTGATGGGATCCCCCTCTCAGATCCCGGCATCCTTGGTTTCATTCGCGAATATCTGGATGAAGGTGTAAATAGTGTCCGTCTTAAATAAATTGAAATTCTTGATATCAGGAGATAAAAATGTCAACTGTAAAAAGTTTAGATGAATTAAAAAAGCTGCGTGAGGCGGCACTGGAAAAACGGCAACTCCAGAAAGCTTCTGGTGAGAAGAAAGTGATCGTGGGCATGGGCACTTCCGGAATCGCTGCTGGAGCTCGCCAAACGATGAAAGCGATCCTGGATTATGTGGAGAAACACAACCTGACAGGTGTGATTGTCACCCAGACCGGAGGTCTTGGCCTGGATGCGAAGGAACCAATCGTACAGGTTGAGATTGGTGAGGCTCCCAAGGTAACTTATGGAAACGTAACACCTGAAGCTGCTGCCCGCATCATGGAGGAGCATGTTGTTAATGGAAATATTGTGGAAGAATTCCACATCTCGGCATAATAAACCTCACAGGACCATTTGAATATAAATCAAATGATTCTGTAAAGGAAATGATCTATGAAATACTATCGTTCGCATGTTTTAGTAAGCGTTGATCCTGTATGTGTTGAAAAAGGAGCTTACGAAATTCTGGATCGTCTCCAGGATGAATTGGTGGACCAGGGTTTGATCGATGAAATCCAGGTCTTGGAGACCTCCCGGATTGGGGAAAACGAGGATGCACCTGATATCATGGTTTACCCTGAAGGTATTCATTATGTCAACCTTACCCTCAATGATATCCCTTACCTGGTAACGGAGCATTTTCTAAAGGGTAGAGTTGTTCCAAAGTTTACCGCCAGGATAGAAAAACCTGTCGAAGCTGAGTTGCGCGCTCCTACCGCAAAAGAGGTGCGAAATGTCCTCAGGAATTGCGGAATTATCAATCCCGAAAATATCGAAGATTACATCGCAGAAAATGGTTATCTAGCCCTCGGAAAAGTTTTATCCGAGATGAGCCCGGATGATGTCATTCAGGAGATTCTAAATTCAGGCCTACGGGGTCGCGGCGGGGCAGGATTCTCAACCGGCAAGAAATGGGGTTTTGCCAGAGCAAGCCAGAACGATATCAAGTATCTAATCTGTAATGCAGACGAAGGCGACCCGGGTGCATTTATGAACCGGCATGTATTGGAAAGCGATCCGCATTCGGTGATTGAAGGAATGATCATCGCCGCTTATGCCATAGGCTGCCAGCAGGGATATATTTACTGCCGTGCTGAGTACCCGATCGCAATAAAAACATTGGACATCGCCATTGGCCAAGCACGTAATTTTGGGCTTCTTGGCGAAAATATCCTGGGATCAGATTTTTCATTTGACCTTGAGGTACGAATGGGTGCCGGTGCCTTTGTCTGTGGCGAGGAAACCGCACTCATGGCCTCAATTGAAGGTTACCGCGGCGAACCCAGGCCGCGTCCTCCATTTCCCGCCAATAGCGGTCTCTGGGCAAAACCGACCAATATTAATAATGTTGAAACCTATGCGAATGTACCCCAAATCATCCTGAATGGCGCTGAGTGGTTTTCATCTGTTGGTACAGAAAACTGTAAAGGTACAAAGACATTTGCCCTGGCTGGGGATGTGAATAATACCGGTTTGATTGAAGTGCCATTTGGCATAACTCTGCGGGAAATTGTTTATGATGTCGGACAGGGTATAAAGAATGGGAAAAATTTTAAAGCCATCCAGACCGGCGGACCAGCTGGTGGGTGTCTATCAGAAACCAGCCTGGATCTCCCCGTAGATTATGAATCATTAACCAAAGCCGGATCAATCATGGGCTCAGGTGGAATGATCGTGATGGATGAAGAAACCTGCATGGTAGATATTGCCCGCTTCTTCATGGAATTTACCCAGGATGAAAGTTGTGGAAAGTGTACGCCCTGCAGGGTGGGAACCAAACAGCTCCTGGATATTCTGAAACGGATTTGTAATGGTAAAGGGATTCCTCAAGACTTGGACATGCTCGAACTGCTCTGTACGGAAATTAAAGCAACCAGCCTTTGCGGTTTAGGCCAGGGTGCACCAAATCCGGTCTTGACAAATCTAAGGAATTTCCGCGAAGAATTTGAAACCCATATCTACGAAAAGAAATGCCCGGCCAAGGTCTGCAAAGCCTTAATTCGCTATACAATCCTTCCGGATATCTGTACCGGATGTACCGTTTGCGCTCGCAATTGCCCGGTATCATGCATCAGCGGAGAAAGACGGCAGCCTCATGTAATCGATTCAGACCTTTGCATCAAGTGTGGTATTTGTGCTCAGGTTTGTAATTTTAATGCCATTGAAGTGTTATAAATTTTTTATATTTCATTAGGTCACTCCACGTCACAGGAAGAGAAGGAGCATTGAGAAGCGTATGACAGTATCAACCATAGATCAAGCATTGATCCTTGAAACGGTGCAGGGAGCAGTAGAATGTATTGGGAATTCACGGTCTGAGTTGATTCCCATTCTCAGCCAGGTTAATGATAAGCTGGGCTTCCTTCCAGAAGAAGCCCTGGATGAAGTCAGCAAACAGCTTAATGTTCCAAAGAGCCGTGTATATTCTGTGGCTACCTTCTACAACATGCTGATAACCAAACCACGCGGCAAACACGTTGTCCAGTTTTGCGAAAGCGCACCCTGTCATGTGGCTGGTGGCCGGGAAGTCTGGAAAGCACTTCAGGAGTCCCTGGAAATAAAATCCGGGGAAACTACACCCGATGGAAATTTTACCCTCGTAACAACCAGTTGTTTGGGGGTTTGCGGGGTAGGTCCTGTCATCATTATCGATGATGAGATATTTGGTAATGTTGAACCAAATAAAATTCCTGATATTTTAGCCAGATACCGGTAGAAGGAGAATTCAATGAAAGCCATTCGATCAATGGTTCTCGTTTCAAGTGATCCTGGAAGCATTGCAAAAGGATCTCAAGAAATTTATGACCGTTTCCAGGCAGAAATGAAGACCTTTAATATTGATGATGAGATCACCCTTTCAATGGTTGGAGATATTGGCAGAAAGGATGTTTCTCCCCTGGTAATTGTTTATCCTGAAGCTGTCGTTTATGGACCGCTGAGTGTAGATGATGTACCCTATATCGTAGAAGAGCACCTTTATAAGGGCAGGATAGCCACCAAATACCAGGCGCCTGCCAATGAACTAACCGGAAAAATTGCCTGGGTATCCTCACGAAAAGGCAGCCTGCCCGCGGAAAACAGGATTGTTCTGCGCAGGGTTGGGATTATCGATCCAGGGGATATCGACGAATTCATCATCCATGATGGTTATTCAGCCCTTGGAAAAGTCCTTGGAGAGATGTCTCCTGCCGAGGTTATCTCAGTGATTGAAAAATCGGGGTTGCGCGGCCGTGGAGGAGCCGGATTTCCGACCGGCCTCAAATGGAAATTCGTATCAAAGACCGCCAGTGATAAAAAATATGTCATTTGTAATGCCGATGAAAGTGAACCGGGTACGTTTAAAGACCGATTATTGCTGGAAGGCGATCCCCACAACCTGATTGAGGCTATGGCAATTGCAGCTTATGCCGTCGGTGCCGATGAAGGCTATATCTACATCCGTGGGGAGTATAAGCTGGCACAGGAGCGGTTGAGGAACGCCATTGACCAGGCTCGTCGTTATGGAATTCTGGGCAAGAATATCCTCGGCATGAATTTTTCCTTTGACATTCATGTTCATTCTGGGGCAGGAGCCTACATATGCGGGGAAGAGACTGCCCTTATTGAATCACTGGAAGGAAAACGGGGAGAACCCCGCACAAGACCTCCATATCCAACTACCCACGGGCTTTGGGAGAAACCTACCCTGGTGAACAACGTCGAAACCCTGGGTAATATTCCCCCAATCATACTGAACGGATGCCGACTGGTATCGCAGCATTGGTTCTCCAGGCAGTCCGGGTACCAAGGTTTACACAATCCTTGGAAATGTGAATAACACAGGCCTGATTGAGGTTCCAATGGGTATCACATTGCGGGAGGTCATCTCCATTTATGCACAGGGAATGAAAGATAATAAACCGTTCAAACTTGCCCAAACTGGCGGCTCAAGCGGATCCATGATTCCTGCCGTACTCCAGGATACACCAATGGACTTCGATAGCTTTAATCGAGCCGGAGTATCGCTGGGGTCTGGTGCCCTGCTGGTGTGCAATGATGAGGTATGCGTGGTGGATTTAGCGAAAGTGCTTGTCAATTTCTTCCGGGAGGAAAGCTGCGGAAAATGTAATCCCTGCCGGATAGGAAACCAACGCGCATTTCAAATATTATCAAAAATTTCCTGCGGCCTTGGAACAAACAAAGATGTTGAAGACCTCAAATTGATCAGCGAGAATCTTTATCAACTTTCCAACTGCGGACTGGGACAAACTGCCGGTTCACCGCTGACCGATATCATTAAACATTTCCGGGCAGAGCTGGATGCACATGTTCAACTAAAAATATGTCCGGTTGGTGTATGCAGCATGAGCGGTATGCTTGATTAACAATGCTAATAAGATTAATTATTATGGAGAAGGTATTATGGTCAATATCACGATTGACGGCAAACAATTCGAGGTAAAAGAAGGAACAACGGTACTCAATGCAGCCCGGGAGGCAGGCATAGATATCCCAACCCTATGCGATCATCCTTCACTAACACCGTATGGTGGCTGCCGGTTATGCGTAGTGGAGGTAGACGGGATGCGTACATTGCAGCCTTCCTGCACACTCCCGGTAAATAACAACATGGTTGTTCGCACTAATACCGAAAAAACAAAGTCTGCCCGGAAATTTGTATTAACCCTGCTCTTCAGCGAAAGAAACCATCTTTGTTCCTTCTGTGTGGTTAGCGGTGGAGACTGTGAACTTCAGAACTCAGCATACTCCGAAGGGATGACCCACTGGCCGATCCAGCCAACCTGGCAAAAATACGGCGTGGATTCTTCCCATGAATTTATGGTGCTGGAACATAACCGCTGCATCCTTTGCCGGCGCTGTGTGCGTGCCTGTGGGGAATTGGTTGGCAATTTTACCCTGGGCTTTGAAGAACGTGGCTCCAGAAGTATGCTGATTGCAGATCTTAATACGCCCCTCGGGGAAAGCAGTTGTATTTCCTGCGGAACTTGCGTCCAGATATGTCCTACCGGAGCTATCATTGACCGCTGGAGTGCTTACCGAGGTAGTGTGGAAAATGTCGACAAAACACCCACAATCTGCCTTGGTTGTAGTGTTGGCTGCGGGATCGAAGTGTTCACCAAGGACAACAACCTGCTGCGGATTGAAGGTAACTGGGATGGAGCGGTTAATCATGGGGTTATCTGTAAAGTAGGACGTTTCCACCCAATGAAGGAGGATCGCCAGCGAGTTTTGACCCCCATGATCCGCAAGAATGGCGCCCTAAAGGCAGCCACCTGGGATGAAGCGTTGGATGCTGCTGCCCATACTTTGAAACCGATGGTGGGTCAGGCTAACAGCGGTGTTGCCGCGCTGGCGTCTACACGATTATCAGCCGAGGCTCTCAGCGCTTTCAAACAGATCTTTGCAGATGGATTCCACAGCAGCATGGTTACCAGCATTGAAGAGGGAGCTCCGACTGCAACAACCGCCCAACTGGCAGATGAACTGAAAACCTCCTTTGAAGGCGACCTTAAAGGTTTGCTTGGATCAGATTGCGTCGTGGCATTAGGCATCAATTTAATTGACAGCCATGAAGTCACAGGCTTCTTCGTTAAAAGGATTCATGCTGAAGGTACAAAACTGGTCACCATTGACCCTTCCTCCAACCCTATGGATGTTCTGTCTGATCATGTTTTAAAGGGCAAGAAGGGAACGGATCTGGAGCTCATAGAAGGATTACACGCTGCCCTATACAAAAAGAACTTCGTTGAGGGAGTAGCTCCTTTTGATGTGGAGAAAATCCTAGCCAAGGCTGTCATTTCCACCGGGATATCCGAAAAAGACATCCTTGCTGCAGCTGATACCATTGGTCAGTCTAAAAACGCCTATTTTGTTTATGGAAAAGGCATTACCCGCAACAACGACAACCGGGCGTTGAAAGCGCTCCTTGATCTGGCATCCTCAACAAATCAGGGTGAATCAAGTAATGTTCTCAGCGTCAAAGGCCAGGCCAATAGTGTCGTAGCAAGCCGTTTATCCCTGGATAAAACCTTCGAGATGAATGGTCATAAAGCGGCATTTATCGCCTTAGGCGATGATGTACCATCTGAACGTTTGATCGAAAAAGTGGAAAAATCACCTTTCATGATTGTCCAATCCAGTTATATTTCAAAACTGACCGCCATAGCAGACATTGTTTTCCCCGTGGAAAACTGGCTGGAATCTGAAGGACACTATATGAACCTCGAAGGAAGGCTTCAGAAAGCCAATAAATCCCTCCAGGTAGAAGAAAATATCAAATCAAACGTGGAAGTTCTCAAGAAGCTGGCAGACCGCGTCGGGTTAAATTTGGCCGAAAACTGGGAAGTGGAGTTAACCAAACGGACTCCAATATCACAAGAAATAAAATAAGTTTTGATGGAAAAAATTACAGATAATAACAAGGAGCAGAGAATGCCAAAACCCAAAGTTGCCACTGATTGGATGTGCGGCTGTGCAGGATGTCATATGTCCTTGCTGGATATTGACGAAAGAATTTTAAAATTGATTGAATTGGTAGACCTGCGCTCCAGCCCCATTACAGATTTGAAAGTACCTGATGAATGTGGTGTCGATGTGGGTGTATTGGAAGGCGGAATAAATAACACGGCAAATGAACACCAGGCAAAATTGATGAGAAGCCGGTGTAAAATCCTGGTTTCACTGGGAGATTGTGCAGTATTCGGCGGTGTTCCAGCTATGCGCAACTATTTCACCCTGGAAGAGGCATTACGCAGGGCATATATTGAAACCGAAAGTACAGATTCTGAAGGGCAGATCCCTTCTCATCCAGATATCATGGAGCCTACCCTGGTTCGTGCAGTGCATGAAGTAGTCCCTGTAGATATCTTTATCCCGGGCTGTCCGCCAGATGCGGATATCATTTTTTATGCTCTTGCCGAGTTAGCCCAGGGCCGCATACCAGACCTAACTGGTGATATGCTCTCATGGGGAACCAGCACAAAATCATAGTTGGAGGGAAAGATGCCAGAAAAAATTACGATTGAACCAGTAACCCGTATAGAAGGTCATGCAAAAATTACCATTTTGATGAATGATGACGGTACTGTTGAACACGCTTATATGCATGTAAATGAGTTCCGCGGTTTCGAAAAATTCTGCGAAGGGCGTATGGTTTTTGAAATGCCGTACATTACCCCCAGGATTTGCGGGATCTGCCCGGTCAGCCATCACCTGGCATCCGCCAAAGCCGGTGATAAGGTCGTCGGCAGCCCCCCACCCAGGCCTGCCTCACTGCTGCGCGAGCTGATGCACATGGGACAGATCATCCAGAGCCATGGCATGCATTTCTTTGAGCTGGCTGGACCAGATTTACTGCTTGGTTTTGATGCTGATCCGGAAATTCGCAATGTGGTTGGTTTAGTCGGGGCAAACCCGGAAGTGGCTGTCAAAGCTGTTATGCTGCGAAAATTCGGTCAGGAGATTATTCAAACACTGGGAGGAAGGAAAATTCATCCGGTATTTGCAGTTCCGGGTGGAGTAAATAAGTCACTTACCAGCAAAATGCGGGATGAAATTCTTACCGGACTGGATGAAGCCATCAAGACAACCCAACTTGGTTTAGCCATTATTAAAGATTGGGTAGACAAAAATCGGGAGGATGTGGAAAAATTTGCCGTCCTCCAGTCTGGTTACCTTGGTCTCATCACTCCTGAAAACGGCCTTGAGCTCTATGAGGGCAATGTCCGCCTGGTCGACAGGGAAGGCAAACAGTTGGAGCGTTTTGATATCAGCAGCTATCTGGATTATATTTCAGAGCATGTGGAACCCTGGTCTTATCTTAAATTCCCCTATTACAAGAAATTGGGTTATCCTGGCGGCGTCTACCGTGTTGGCCCTCTTGGGCGCCTTAATATTATCGAAAAAATTGACACCCCCCTTGCAAATGAAGAATTCAAGATTTACCGCTCCATCAACAACGGGAAACCTCTGGAGAATACGCTTTACTACCATTATGCCCGCCTGATTGAAACCCTGTTTGCTGCTGAACGGGTTGCGGTTTTACTGGACGACCCGGATATCCTCAGCAATGACATTATGAACACCAAGCAGGAGTTTGTTGGTGAAGGAGTTGGTGTTATTGAAGCGCCTCGGGGAACCTTGATTCACGATTACTCAACCGATAGAAGTGGAAAAATTACCCGCGTAAATTTGATTGTCTCCACAGGTCATAATAACTGGGCAATGACGTCCGCTGTTGACAGCGTGGCTAAAACATACATGAATGGTCAGCAGATTCATGAAGGGCTGTTGAACCGTGTGGAAGCAGCCATCCGGGCGCATGATCCCTGTCTATCCTGTTCTACCCACGCAGTCGGTCAAATGCCGGTAGAAATTGAAATTTATAATTCGAAGGGCGAACTCACCCAGACCTTGCGAAGATAATCCAATCCAAACGATGGAAAAACTCGAGGATTTGGAGATAAAACGAACTCCAGATCCTCGAATTTTTTGGAGGTATTATTTTGACTCGAGATTTTAATTCTTGGCTACGGTAATCCTGACCGCCAGGATGATGGTGTAGCCTGGCACATCCTGGTAGGGGTTCATCGCCAACTTGGAAGACCGGTACCGGAAAGCTTTGAGGAGGGTCTTTGGCCAATGGGCGATAATCCAGAATTTCTCTTCTCCTTGCAGCTTACTCCGGAAACAGCAGAAATAATTGCCGAATACGACAGGGTTTGTTTTGTGGATGCCCATACCGGAAATATTAAAGAGGACTTTCACATCGAGCCTGTTACTGGACGCTATACGCAATCCCCCTTCACCCATCACATGACTCCAGCTACCTGTTTATACCTTGTGGAACAAATTTATCATATTAAACCGGAGGCAGTTTTGGTTTCCGTACGAGGTTATGAATTTGAATTCAGTCACACACTATCCAGGAAAACAGAGTTTCTGGCTCAAAAAGCAGTCACCCAAATCATGGACTGGCTGAACTTTAAAATCGGGGTGTAATCTGGATTATTGGAGATTCTTTGGAAACCGTTATACATGACCATTTGAAAAAATCATTTCGTATAATTATCATAAAGTTAGTATAATATTGAAATGCACGAATTATCGATAACTGAAAATATCTTAAGTATTGCCAATAAACATGCTATACAGTCAAAGGCAGCCAGGGTTACCGATATCCATCTTGTTATTGGAACATTATCAAGTATCATTGATGATTCAGTCCAGTTTTACTGGGATATCATCACAAAAGAGACAATTTGTGAGGGAGCAAAACTTACATTTTCAACGTGTGCCGGCTGAATTGCTTTGCCTTGATTGTAATAATACCTATGCGATTCAAGACGGTCTTAGTCCATGCCCCAATTGTGGCAGTATCCGCGTAAACGTTGTTGCCGGGGAAGAATTCTGGTTGGAGAGCATTGAAATTGAAACTTAGAGGAACAGAAATCTATGCCGACCATTAAGGTTCCCATCGTAGAAAAAATAATGGAAGCAAACGACCAGCTGGCAAACGGGATCCGGTTGAGGCTGGATCAGGCTGGAATATTCGGTCTCAATATCATGGCGTCACCAGGCTCCGGCAAAACCAGCCTGATCCTGCAAACATTATTGAAATTACCCCCGGATATCCGGCCGGCAGTGATCGAGGGAGATACTGCACCAGTAACAATTGACGCAGAAAAAATCATGAAAATTGGTGTGCCCGCTGTTCAGATCAACACTGGAGGCGACTGCCACCTGGATGCTGTCATGATGAGCAGGGGATTGGATGAGTTGCCCCTCAATGATATCGATCTAATAATCGTTGAGAATGTGGGCAACCTGATTTGCCCGGCAGCCTTCAACCTGGGTACACATGCCAACGTATTAATCGCCAGCATCCCGGAAGGGGATGATAAACCATATAAATATCCAAACATCTATCGTGGGCTTGATGTATTGATCATCAATAAGACTGATCTAATGCCTTATATCGATTTTGATATGAATTATTTTCGCCAGGGAGTGGAATTGCTGAATCCCGGGCTGATTACCTTCCCGGTGTCCTGCAAAACCGGTGAGGGAATGAATGCCTGGGTGGATTGGCTGGTAAAAATAGTAAGAACAAACAGGAATGGCTGATTTAATAACAGGTAAGCGAATTCATGTAAACGGAATTGTCCAGGGGGTTGGATTTCGTCCGTTCGTATACGGACTTGCCTTGCAGAATAAACTAACCGGTTGGGTTCGAAATACTTCCAGCGGGGTTGATATCGAAGTTAATGGACCCCCACCTGGAATTGAAACCTTTCTTAACAAATTACAAAATTCTCCCCCTCCCTTAGCGAATAATCGATTCAATTGTCGTGAAAGACTGCCCTCCAAATGGATTTCTGCAGTTTGAAATCATCTCCAGCCAGTCATCATCAGGGGATTTTATTCCCATCACGCCTGATATTTCTATTTGTTCCGATTGCAGGAAAGAATTATTTAATCTGTAATGATCGCCGTTACCGTTATCCTTTCATCAATTGTACAAATTGTGGTCCAAGATTTTCAATTATCAAGAACATTCCATACGACCGTCCATCTACCACCATGGCTGGTTTTGACATGTGTGATGCCTGCCGGGAGGAGTACGAGAATCCATCAGACCGCAGGTTTCACGCCCAACCAATAGCCTGCCCGACGTGTGGTCCACAGGTATCCCTGCAAACACCCGATGGCACAGTTATCAGTATTGGGGATGAGGCTATTAGAAAATCCAGACAATTGCTAAAAAACGGAAAAATAATGGCAATAAAAGGTCTTGGTGGATACCATCTGGCCTGTGATGCGACCAATACGGATTCGATTACTGCTCTGCGCAGCCGAAAATACCGCAGTGAAAAACCATTCGCATTAATGGCATTTGACCTGAAGAGTGTTGAGAAACATTGTGTTGTCACAAAAGCCGAAGCAGCACTGCTTGAATCTCCAGCCTGCCCGATTGTGATCCTCAGGCGAAGGGATAACACACCTGTTGCCGGCCTTGCATCCCCCCATCAAAACACGCTTAGGATTCATGCTTGCCTATACACCATTTGCATCTCTTGCTATTGGAACCGAAATTGGTTATCCGGAAACGTTGGTTATGACCAGTGGCAACCTGAGTGAAGAACCAATCGCATATCATGATGACGATTCATTTAATAAATTATCCCATGTAGCCGATGCATTTCTTGTGCATAACCGCCCCATACACATGCGAATGGATGATTCTGTTGTTAGAATTATCAACCAGAGTCCTTACCCGCTCAGGAGATCCCGTGGTTATGCACCGACTCCAATCCGGTTAAGCCATGAGGTCCCGGAAATTCTTGCTACCGGTGCCGAGTTGAAAAACACGTATTGTCTCTCAAAGAAAAATTATGCGTTTATCAGCCACCACATCGGAGATTTGGAAAATTACGAAACCTACCAAAGTTTTTCCGAAGGAATCCGCCATTTTGAGAATTTATTCAGGATAAAACCGGAAACAATCGTATGCGACATGCACCCGGATTATCTAGCAACCCGTTACGCCAGGGAGAGGGTCCAAAATGAACCGGTTGTTCTCCTGGAAGTGCAGCACCATCATGCCCATCTGGCTTCCTGCCTGGCTGATAATCAATATCAAAATGATAAACCGGTCATCGGGTTGATATTCGACGGGAGCGGTTATGGACCTGATCACACAATTTGGGGGGGAGAAATCCTGGTTGGAGGTTATAAATCTTACCAGAGAGCATTTAATTTGAAATACGTACGCATGCCGGGGGGAGATCTTGCTGTGAAAAATCCCTCTCGCATGGCACTATCCCATCTCTGGCATGCCAATATTGGTTGGGATCCGGATTTTCCAATTTATAGAAATACTTCGGATCATGAAATTAATATCATTCGAACCCAGATCGAAAAAGGTATAAACAGCCCTTTTACTTCCAGCATGGGTCGCTTTTTCGATGCTGTTTCTGCATTTCTGGGAATTCGATCGCAGGTAAATTATGAAGGCCAGGCAGCAATAGAGTTGGAAGCCTTGGCAAATCCGGATATCCAGGAATTTTATGAATTTACCCTATTCAAAGGTGAGATTGATCCATCCCCATTGTGGAAAAATATTGTCAGGGATGTTGCAAATGGTACTCCCATCTCCACAATATCTGCCAAATTCCATAATAGTGTTGTCCAATTAAGCCTGCAGGTCTGTAACGAGATCCAGGCATCCAATGGGCTCCAAACAGTAGCCCTGAGTGGAGGCGTTTGGCAAAACGTTTACCTGTTGGAGAAAACCATCCGGCTACTCAGCCAGAATGGTTTTGATGTTTTGATTCATAAGAATATCCCGGCAAATGACGGCGGTATCGCCCTTGGACAGCTGATGATAGCCGCCCATTGGATGAAAAATTAATTTATATAAAGGTTAGGTTGAAATATGTGTTTGGGAATCCCAGGAAAAATTGTTGAATTTGTTGAAAGTCCGGGGCTGCGTATGTGCAAGGTTGATTTTGGTGGAGTCATCCGCCAGGTATGTATCGAGACAATTCCTGAGGCAAAAATCGGCGATTACACCATTGTTCATGCTGGATTCGCCCTGAGCTTGCTTAGTGAAGAGGAAGCCATGGAGACACTGGCAGCCCTCAGAGAATTATCTATTGCAGAGGAACAATTTGACCAGGAATGGAATTCCGGGAGCATGAATTAGCTGATGCGCTATATTGACGAATACCGGGATGTCAAATTGGTGCATATCCTGGCAGATAAGATCGCAAAAACTGTGACAAAACCATGGGTCATTATGGAAATCTGCGGCGGACAAACCCATGCCATTATGCGTTACGGTTTGGACCAACTCCTTCCTCCCCAGATCGAACTGGTACACGGTCCAGGTTGTCCAGTTTGCGTTACCTCGCTCGAGCTCATCGATAAAGCCATTGAAATCGCTAAAATGCCGGATGTGATCTTCACTTCGTACGGGGATATGCTGCGGGTACCAGGTTCCAGGGAAGACCTGTTCTCGGTACGTGCCAGTGGTCATTCGATCAATGTGGTATATTCGCCTCTGGACGCTGTCCGGATTGCCCAGGAAAATCCGAAAAAAGAAGTAGTATTTTTTGCCATAGGGTTTGAAACTACAGCCCCTCCCAATATTACCAGTGTCATTCAGGCAGAAATGCTTAATTTGAAGAATTTTTCAGTACTTGTCTCGCAGGTTCGTGTCCCTCCCGCCATGGAAGCTATCTTAAGCTCCCCATTCAACCGGGTCCAGGGTTTTTTAGCAGCCGGACATGTTTGTGCAGTGATGGGCTACTGGGAATATGAAGCCATTGCAAAAAAATTCAGCATCCCGATTGTCGTGACAGGTTTTGAACCCGTTGATCTCCTGAACGGGATTTTGATGTGTATCAATGACCTTGAAAAATATCAAAATACTGTCCAAAACGCATATTCACGGGTTGTAACCAGGGATGGCAATCAAAGGGCGCAGCAAATGATTGATAAAGTCTTCCAACCATGTGACCGGCTCTGGCGCGGTATCGGATTAATTCCGATGAGCGGGTGGAGATTACGGGAAGAATACGCCCAATTTGATGCAGAAAATAAGTTTAATGTTCAGAATATCCAAACGAGAGAATCAGATTTGTGTATTTCTGGAAAGGTTTTACAGGGAATAAACAAACCGGTTGACTGTCCGGCATTTGGAATCCTCTGCACCCCGGACAATCCCCTGGGAGCTACCATGGTATCGTCGGAGGGTGCCTGTGCAGCCTATTTCCGCTATGCAAGAGATATATTACCTGGAGAGAAATCATCTAAATAAGTATGGATAAACCAACTTCTTTAAGTTTTGAAGGGGCTTTTTGCCCGGTACCGCTCATTCATAAAGACAAAATCCTCCTTGGTCACGGCAGCGGTGGACGACTCACCCATGATCTGATTGAGAGAATATTTTTGCCTCATTTCTCAAATTCCCACCTGGATGAAGGCAATGATTTTGCTCGTATACCCTCATCAACAGAAGGCGGTAGACTGGCGGTTTCCACCGATGCGCATATTGTCTCACCGCTATTTTTCCCGGGAGGAGATATCGGCAAATTAGCTGTCTGCGGGACAGTAAACGATGTGGCTATGTCCGGAGCGATCCCGCTGTACCTGACAGCCAGCTTCATCCTGGAAGAAGGTTTGTCTATTGAAATCCTGGAACAAATTATCATTTCCATGGAGAATTCTGCAAGAGAAGCCGGAATAAAAATCATCGCCGGAGATACAAAAGTCGTGGAAAAAGGGAAGGCTGATGGATGTTTCATTTCAACCACCGGGTTCGGCTGGATTCCAGCCGGGGTGAATATCGGAGGTGAATTTGCCCGGCCGGGTGATAATGTCCTGGTTTCCGGCACTATCGGCGATCATGGCATAGCCGTGCTATCAGCTCGGGGTGACCTTGGTCTGGAAACCCTCATCCAATCCGATGTGGCGCCATTGAACAGCATGATAGTTGACCTGCTGGCAGCTGCCCCAGATACACATGTCCTGCGGGATCCAACTCGAGGCGGCCTGGCTACAACATTAAATGAAATTGCCTGTCAAAGCGATGTCTGCATCCGCCTATATGAAGAAAAAATACCGGTTCATCCGAGTGTCCGGGCAGTATGCGAGCTCCTTGGCTTTGATCCCCTCTACATAGCCAATGAAGGTAAACTAATCGCCATAGTCCCCCCCGCTCAATCTGACAATGCATTACAAGCATTACAATCCCATCCATTCGGAGATAATGCTATGCGCATTGGTGTTGTTGAACCGGAGCCTCGCCGCAAAGTCCTGCTCCAGATTCCAACCGCCGGATCGCGCATCCTTGATATGCTTTCCGGTGAGATGCTTCCCAGAATCTGCTAGGTGTTCCTTAAATTTTCCGGCGGTGAAATTATGGTCTCTTGCTCTTGACAGCGTTCCTTTCCAATATATACTTACAAAAAATTAGTTACAAGGTGATTGAGGATGAAAATTAACTACAAAGAGACAACCAGTGACTTACTTAAAAGAATAGACATTCACAGTAAATATGGAAGCAGAAATATCGATGAGTGGATGATTGATTTACTTAATCTCAAGAAACGAACCAGGATCCTTGATGTTGGCTGCGGTGCCGGAAAGCAATGCTTTTCCTTTTACCAGACCCTTGAGGGAGATTGTGATATTACCGGCGGAGATGTTTCTCAGGAATTGTTAGAACAGGCTCGCACGGAAAATATTAAAATATGAAAATGCCGTAAAATTTATGGAGTTAAACTTCAATAAATCATTCCCATTCGAAGAAAATACTTTCGACTTGGTTTCCTGCTGCTTTGCAATTTATTATGCCCTTGATATCCCCTTTACCATTCAGGAAATGCACCGAACAATTGTATCAGGTGGCCGGTTATTTTCCACAGGTCCCATGCCTGAGAATAAAAAATTGTTTTATGAAATCATCAGTGAAGCCACACAGAAAACAATCCCCCCCATGCCGGGAAGCTCAAGATACGGTTCAGAGATTTTAACAGCCATGCAGGAAACATTTTCCAAGGTGGAAGTCAACATTTTCGAAAATCCTCTGACATTTGAATCGGTAGAACCATTTATTGATTACACACGTGCTTCCCTCTCCGAAGACAGGAAATTGTGGTCTAGTTTCTTTTCGGAGAAAGAGGATTTTGAAGAACATTATCTCCAGGATTACCGATGTTGCTGTGAAACGTCTAAAAAATGACGGCAAATTGGTGATGACCAAAGTCGTTGGCGGATTTATCGCCACAAAGTGAAAAATATGAACAAAGACATGATCTTTTCTGGAAAAAAATTATGCTTTATTGGGGCACATCCCGATGATATAGAATTGGGCTGCGGAGCGTTTATAGCCCATATCATTGGGCAAACCGAGATCTTATGTGTCACCCTGTCCGATAATCAGAAAAATTCCACGCTGAGTAACGTGGTTGATGAACATTTTAAAAGTATGTCTGTCCTGGGAATCCCGAAGGATCACATCATCCTTGGCACTTTTGAAACCAGGCGATTTCCTCAGGAACGCCAGGAAATCCTCGAGTACCTGTTTCAATTGAATCGCCAATTTGAACCCGATGTAGTATTTGTCCACACACCAGCAGATATCCATCAAGATCATGTCACCGTTACACAGGAAGCACTGCGTGCTTTCCGGGGCACAACTGTACTAGGATTTGATGTTTTACGTAGTAGTTATGGGTTTTTCCCCAATTTTCTGGTGGAAGTGGATGAAAAGGATGTCCAGGCAAAAATTCAAGCTCTGGCTCAATATACAACCTATGCCACGAAGTATTATTTTGACCCCGAAATTACCCGGGCAACCCTCATCCGGCATGGCGCGCTTGCGGAAAGACCTTATGCAGAGGGGTTTGATATCCTTAGAATTATCAGCCGTTTTGGGTGTGTTTAGTGAAATAAGCCCGGCTGGTTGATCTCTGCCGGGCTTATTTTTCGGTTTATTCTCCTGGAATTCCTATCTCAATAAATCCGTTGTTTATTCGTACCGGGTAGCTTGGAGTTGCCTTTATTGCAGGTAAAGTCAATGCCGCCCCTGAACCGATATCAAAACGGGCTCCATGCCTGGGGCAAATCACGATGTGGTCTTCTAGCTCTCCATCTCCAAGTGGTCCATTGTCATGGGTACAAATATCTCCAATAGCAAAATAATTTCCATCAACATTAAAAATAACGATCGGCAGATCTCCAATTTCCAGGAAAAGTCGTTCTCCTGGTTGGAAGACCCTCCGCAGATGTCACCGCAAAAAAATCATAGGGGGTTAAATTATCGGTGTTATCCATTTATTCCATCTGAATCATCAACCCATTCATCGCTTGATTCACCTAAACCATAAGCACCAGCCTTCAGGACTTTTAAACCAAGCAACGCACATTTCAGCCTTACCGGTCCAAGCTCAATACCAAGTAGTTCCAAAATCTCCGCTTTACCTATTTTTTTTACATCATCCAAATCTTTTCCAATGACATGATTCAAGTAAAAGATCTGCGGATGCTTGTGATATGGCGCAGCCATGCCCGCTGAACCGGGCGTCAACGATTCGATTTTGATCATCCAAACGGACATCTATCCGTAATTGGTCTCCACAGAGGGGATTTTCATCTTCAAAAGAGAAATCATGCGGATCAAGATTTCCACGATAATACGGATTCTTGTATCGTTCAACAATTAATTCACGGTATAAATCATCCATTCTCATTTCCTTAATAAGAATGCCCAAAGAGGCGCATATCTATCCAAACATCTTTTCAACCTTTGCCAATCCTAAAACCAGTTTATCAATATCTTCTTTTTCATTATAAATATAAAAACTGGCGCGTGTTGTAGCCGGTAAATTGAACCTCTGGTGAAGTGGCATGGCACAATGGTGTCCGGCCCGCACAGCAATACCATCCATATCCAAAATTTGAGCCACATCATGAGGGTGGACATAATCCAATGCGAAAGAAACCACCCCGCCTTTTAGTTCCGGGTCAGTAGGTCCAAGGATTTGAATGCCTTTCGACCCTTGCAATTTTTGCAAGGCATATTTGGTCAAAGAAAATTCATGGGCAGCAATCGTCATCCATACCAATTCTATTGAGGAAATCTACCGCAGCTCCCAATCCAATTACTTCTGCAATGGCTGGCGTACCAGCTTCAAATTTATACGGGATTTCGTTCGGGGTAAAAGATTTTAAGTAAACTTTTTTGATCATATCCCCGCCACCCATAAACGGCGGCATGGCTTCAAGTATTTTTGATTTTCCATAAAGCACACCAATACCGGTAGGTCCCAACATCTTATGCCCGGAAAATGCCAGGAAATCAGCATCCAGGTCCTGAACATCCACAAAAAAATGTGGGACAGATTGGGCTGCATCTACCAATACCAGCGCTCCTGATTGGTGAGCCTTTTCAATCATCCATTTAGCTGGTGTTATCGTCCCCAATACATTAGACATATGAGAAAAGGATACAAGCTTCGGGGAAAGACGTAACAATTGCTCATAAACCACCATGTCCAGGAGACCCTCATCGGTCACCGGAATAAATTCAAGGGTTACTCCTTTTTCCTCAGCCAGAATATGCCAGGGAACTAGGTTGGAATGATGTTCCATTTCAGTGAGGATAATCCGATCCCCGGAGGTTAGATTTTTCCTGGCCCATGAGTAAGCGACAAGGTTTATTGATTCCGTGGTGTTGCGGGTAAAAATAATTTCCCTTGCAGATTTTGCGTGGATGAAGGCAGCAATTTTTTCCCTTGCCTGTTCATATAAAGCAGTCGATTCTTCTGCAAGGAAATGGATGCCCCGGTGAATATTTGCATTCGAGTTTTTATAATATTCATCCATTGCCTGGATTACTGCATACGGTTTCTGAGATGTGGCCGTTGAATCCAGATAGATTACGGGTACGCCGGGTCGAATTTCCCTTTTAAGGATTGGGAATTCATCCTTAATCTGCTTAATTTCAAGCGTATTTATCATTGACTTTTCCATTATTTATATAAATAATTAGCAATCGGGAGAAATGCAGGTCCATCATTCTGCATGGGGGAGGTCGATCTTTGCTGATTTTCTCTCTGGAAAACGAATATGAGGTGAGTCAACCGGATACCACAAAATGTGATCTGGCACCATCCAACCATCTGTTAAAAATACATTTGTCCGAAATTGAACAGCGACCATTTTGGCATCGACCTGAACCACAATTCCCTGTAACCAGCCTCGGATTCTTTCTTTTTCTTTTTCGTGGTCACAGAATCCTTCTACCTTATCCCCCACTTCATATTTAAATTCTGATTTTGGTGGTTTCATATATGGAATTGATCCCATTGATTTTACGATTCCCTTTCCATTATAGTGTGCTGGAGTATTTCTAATACTATAGCATGTCTTAGCATTAAGTATTACAGGTCTGATCCCATTTTCCTGAGTATTTCTGCAAACAACCGATCACGAACCCCTTCAAACGGAATCCGCTGCATGATGGGATCAAAAAAACCTTCAGTGATAATTCTTTTAGCTGCCTTGCGAGGTATACCGCGGCTCATCAAATAAAAGATTTCACCTTCATCAATTCTTCCAACTGTTGCACCGTGGGTGCAGCGGACGTCATTCGCCAGGATTTCTAATCCAGGGATAGAATCTGCCCTGGCATGTGGGCTTAAAATCAGGTTGCGATTTGCCTGATATCCATCGGTTTTGAACGCACCTGGTGCAACATAAATCATTCCCTGCCAGACCGAACGGCTCATCCCGTTTAATGCGCCTTTGAACAATAAATCGCTGGTTGTGTGAGGAGCAAGATGAAATTGTTGGGTATCATGATCCATATGCTGGTCATTTTCAGTAAAATAGAAACCGGACATCCTGCCTGTGCTCCCAGAACCACTTAATACCAGGTCGGAGAAATTTTTTGTAAGATGGCTGCCAACAGCACCAAAAATCCAATCCAGGTTAGCGTCCTGGTCGACATGAACACTTTCGTGTGTAAAATTCCAGACATTTTGTCCCAGGGACTGAAACTCAACAAACCGTAGATTTGCTGCCTTACCAACATAAACCTCCACGTTACATGCATGCAACGTTTGACCACCATCTTCGGTTGGAGAGGCAGATTCGTGAACATAAGTGACGCTGGCACCGTCATCAATATAGACCAGAACATGTGAGATGTGAGCCAATCCCACCCCGGGACCCCAGATTAAGCTGTGCAGTGGCTGATCTATTTGAGTGTTTTTTGGAATATATAGGAAAATACCATTTTGTGCAAACGCCCCTGCAAGGGCAGCGAATTTTCCGTCTTCAGGCTTTACAAATTTTCCCAATATCTTCTCTAGCAAGTGGGAATATTTTTGTTCAGCGGTAATTAGATCAGTAAAAATCACTCCTTTTTCTACTAATTCAGAATCCAGATTGATACTCGAATAACCCGGTAAAAGAATGATCTGTCCACCATGTGCATCATTAACCAAAGGCTGCAAATATCCCTGGGGAATGGATGGCAGAATATTATACGCATCAGGTTTACTGAATTTAAATGAATTACTTCTCATATCCCGCAAATCTGTCCGGCGCCACGCCTCCAGATCTGGCGTAGGGATTCCAAAATTCAAATATGCTTCCCAGGCTCTTTTACGATAATTACTGATACCATCACTTAAATCTGTATCACGCACAAAATCTCGGGAAAAATTAAAATCCCTCTTCTCTGTCAGCCTTCTTTTTGAGCTGGTTACAATTTTCGGTTGTTCCATTTTGTAATCTGCGCCCTCATTTATTATAAAATCCGGAAGCCATTCCCTATCCTACAGACCCTTCCATTTGTAATTGGATTAGCCGGTTCATTTCAATGGCATATTCCATTGGCAGTTCCCTTACCAGAGGTTCAATGAAACCGGAAACCACCATGGTATGCGCTTCATCTTCGGATAAGCCCCTGCTTTTCAAGTAGAATAGCTGTTCTTCTCCTACTTTGGATACAGATGCCTCATGCCCAATGGTGACATCTTCTTCGTCGATTTCAATATAAGGATATGTATCTGACCGGGAGTTTGGTTCGAGCAGCAGGGCGTCACAAACAACATTGGATTTGGAATTGGTCGCTCCTTTCTGCACTTTCAATAATCCGCGATAGGATGCCCTTCCACTGCCCTTGCTAATTGACTTGGATGTAATTTTACTGCTGGTATTTGGTGCAAAATGAAGCACCTTCCCGCCTGTATCCTGGTGCTGTCCAGGACCGGCAAATGCCATGGATAAGATTTCCCCCCTTGCTCCATCTCCCACCAGATAACAGGATGGGTATTTCATGGTCAGCTTGGAACCCATATTGGCATCCACCCATTCCATGACGCCATTTTCATGGACAATCGCACGCTGTGTGACCAGGTTATAAACATTATGGCTCCAATTTTGGATGGTAGTATAACGGACCCTGGCATCTTTCTTGACTATGATTTCAATGACACCGCTGTGCAGAGAGTCAGTAGTGTATTGTGGAGCAGTACACCCTTCCACATAATGCAATTGAGCCCCCTCGTCAGCAATGATAATGGTTCGTTCAAACTGCCCGATGTTGGCAACATTCAATCTGAAATATGCTTGCAATGGTAAATCAACCTTGACTCCCGGTGGTACATAAACAAAAGAACCGCCGGACCAGACTGCGCTGTTCAAGGCAGCAAATTTATTATCCTCAATTGGAATCACGGTTCCAAAGTATTTTCGGAAGAGGTCAGGATGGTGTTTTAGTCCATCCTCGATACTTACAAAAATCACACCTTTTGATTTCAAGTGTTCCTGTACATTGTGATAAACCATCTCAGATTCATATTGGGCACCAACACCTGCCAGGAATTTTTGTTCCGCTTCGGGGATTCCAAGTTTGTCAAATGTATTCTTGATTGTATCGGGGATATCATCCCAGGATTTTCCCTCACCATCTGTCGGTTTGACATAAAAAAAGATTTCATCCAAATTCAGGCTGCTCAGATCCCCACCCCATGTTGGCATGGGACGCTGCTGAAAATGATGGAGAGCTTTGAGGCGGAATTCCAGCATCCATTCTGGTTCCCCTTTCAATGCCGAGATCTTGCGAACAACATCCTCATCCAACCCCTTCTGAGATTTAAATACATACGTTTCAGGATCACTGAATCCGTACTGGTAATCACCGAAATTATGCAACATTTCAGATTGCGATTGATCAGACATGCGTGCCTCCAAAACCCAATACAACCACTAAGAATGATTATGCAAGCGCAGAACCATTTTCAAATTTCTCCCTGATCCAATCGTAACCATGCTCTTCCAGGTGCATGGCCAGATCTGCTCCCCCGGATTCTACAATCCTTCCCCCCAGCATGACATGCACGAAATCCGGTTTTATATAGTTCAAGATACGTTGATAGTGTGTAATGATCATCACACCGAGATCTTTTCCGCTTAACGCATTGACGCCTTCAGATACAATTTTCAATGCATCGATATCCAAACCGGAATCCGTTTCGTCCAGCAACGCAATTCTTGGTTCCAGGGCTGCCATTTGCAGGATTTCAGCCCGCTTCTTCTCACCACCAGAAAAACCCTCATTCAGATAACGACCTGCAAATGAATGGTCCATTCTTAATAAATTCATTTTTTCCTTCAGCATCTTCCTGAACTCCGGAATCGCCATTCCTTTATCTTCGTGGTTTTGGGCTTTTCGCCTGGCATTTATTGCAGATCTAAGAAAATTGGCAAGTGTCACACCGGGAATGGCTACTGGATACTGGAATGCAAGGAAAATGCCGGCTCTGGATCTTTCATCCGGTTCCAGCTCAAGGAGGTTTTTTCCATCAAATATCACTTCCCCTTCGGTTACTTCATAAAGGGGATGTCCCATAACCGTGTAAGCAAGAGTGGATTTCCCGGTTCCATTGGGGCCCATGATGGCATGAACTTCTCCCTGTTTCACCGTAAGGTTTAATCCCTTTAATATTTCCTTGCCTGCAATTTGAACATGTAGATTGCTGATCTCTAAATTGGCCATTTACACATTGCTCCTGTGTATTTTCCCAGTATATATTCTGGTGTAATATTTTTGTTTTTTATATAATAAATCTATTATTTTCAAGCAACTTAATGATTATACCATAGCGGTTTTCCCGTGTCTATATTTTATAATATTATATATAAAATATTATTAATAGGTCATCTATTATACATAGATGGGTATTTTTATTTTTAACATAAATATCTAATATATTGACAATTTTATACCCTGTTAGTATACTGAGTCTGGTTATTTTAATTTTATTGGATGGATAGAATATTGGTCGAAAAAAATATGAAAACGACACGTGAAAAAATTTTGCAGAACCTGCTCACTTATCCAAAATCTACGATTAATGAGCTGGCTGAAGAAGTTGGAATTAATGCTATCTCCGTAAGACATCACCTGACGAGTCTTCAGGCTGAAGGCCTGGTCATTTCCGAAGAAGAAAGGCACGGAGTCGGACGCCCTCGTCTTGTGTACCTGCTGACGGATCGGGGGATGGAACAATTCCCTACAAGGTACTTCCAGTTAACCAACCGGCTGCTTGACCAAATAAAAAAATCAATTCCCGAAAAATCTTACAAGACAATCTTGAATCAAATAGCAGATAATACAGCGGGAGACATACTTGAAAAAGTGGAATACATGTCATTTGAACAGAAACTGGATTCAGCCAGGGAATTACTTGCCAGGGAGGGATTTTCTATGGTGTGGGAAAAAATTGGAGATGAATATTTAATTCACGAGATTTCCTGCCCATATCTTCAAATCGTGCAAAATCACCCGGAGATCTGTACAATCGGACAGCGATTAATCTCTACGATCCTTGCCACATCCATTACAAAAACCCGCTGTATGGTAAATGGGGATACCCAATGTACTTTTACCATTCAAAAAGCTGCACTTTCAGAAGGACTTAACATATGAGCGAAAACCAAGGATTAAACCGGCCTATCTGGCTGGCAGAAAGTACTCATGCAGAGCTGGTAGAGAAGCTCCTGGTGGGTCTGAGAGAAGTGACTGATCCAGAATTGGGATTGAATATTATTCAGCTTGGGATTGGTCCGCAACGTTGAAATTGACGAAAACGAAGCGAAAATTAGTATGATATTGACTACCCCTTACTGCCCTTACGGACCTGCAATGCTGGAAAATACCCGTAAAAAGGCCGAAATGGTCTTGGAAAGGCCAACCAAAATTGAAATGGGGGTGGAAATGTGGGATTTTTCAATGATGGAAGAAGGATTAGGAGGCGATTGGGGGCTGTACTGATAACAATTTCACGGTGCAAGACATTGATAAAACCCTGGACTCATAACCAGGGTTTTATTTCTGAATGATAACCCAAATACTTCCATTCCGTTTAAAAACATGAATGGCATAGGCTGTAGCGGGAAATAGTTTAAATATCGCAATATCCGATAAAATGTGGCTCCGCATTAATAATGCTTTCTCCGACAAGGCAAGCAGCTTAACCGGAAAAAGGTGGATATTGGGCTCTTCAATGATAATTTTCCCCCCTGGCTTAATGAGTCTCCACATCTCTCTGGCACACTGCTGCTGGTCAAACACATGGTGAAGTACATCCACCATTACGATCCGATCGAAGCTGCCATTCGGAAACGGAAGGTTCTCTATGACCGATTTTACGGGTCGAAGGCTTATTTTCTTTGCTGCCTGTCGGAGCATGTTTAAGGATTCATCAGCAATGATGAACACACAATCCTGACAATCTAGTTTTCCGGAAATTCTACCTGTGCCGCCACCGGCATCCAATATCCGGAAACCTGGGTGTATGTCAAAATAATTTAACCTATCGAGGTCCAGCTCAGCACTGAATATCGAGTCATAATATGGTGCAAGGAATTTGAAATGGTCAATTTTTCCCATACGCTGTTATAGAAGCATAAATATACCGGTAGAAAATTGTGCAATCAATGCAGCTATGGTTGCAATTAGTATGGTAAACCCGGATATGAACATAACAACTTGTGTGCCCAGCTCTTTCTTGATAACCATTAAGGTGGCCAGACAAGGGTTATAAAAAACGACAAAAACCGAAAAGGTGATCTTTTGGACCGATGTGATCACTGTTGATAAATCTTCGGCTTCCAATGCCTGGCGGAGCATCACCATGGATAATTCTTTTTGCAGAATTCCAAAAATCATTGGAGCACCAACCTCGCCTGGTAATCCTAAAAGCCACGAAATCGGACGGACCAGAAGATTTAAATAATATGACCAATCCAGGAAAGTAAAAATGGATAACAAAATGCTCCCTATAATTAATGCCGGCCACGCTTCAACACAATCACTTGGCGTTATCCCAAGCTGGCGGAGCTTTTGTTCAATTCCTGAACCGCCGGAAAAATTCTTGATCCGGAACAGATTTCCAGTACGGGCTTCGATAAATGGGTGAATTGGTTTTTGGCGAGTTGTCATCATTCTTGTAAATTTCTCCCAATAAAAATCCGGTATATGCCTAAAAGCAAAGCATCATGAAAGGAGTGGATTTCTATTGGTTACCCGATTCTAAATTTGTAAATATTGCTGTGGATTATATTACTATTTAGTTTCATATTTATCTTGTATTAGCGCGCAACCAGCGGATATTAAAATTTCCTGAGCCGGTAAACACCCCTGGAAAAAATAAATATATCCATCCACAAGGGATAGTTTTTATCAACTAATGGATAATAAAAAAAGCCGCCGCTTAAGTGGCTTTAGACCAAGGATATTTCTCATTCTCAGATCAATCCAACTTCCTTGCCCACCCTGGCAAAGACATCAAGCACTTGATTTAATTGTGCATCCGTATGAGTTGCCATGTAACTTGTCCGAAGAAGTTGGCGACCTGTTGCTACTGCCGGTGAAATCACCGGGTTCACAAAAACACCCTTTTCAAAAAGCAATTTCCAGGTGAGGAATGTCCTTGCATCATCACCAATGATAATTGGCACAACTGGTGAAACTGATTTTCCCGTATCAAAACCCAATGAGTGGAAACCATTACGCATTTTTTCTGCATTTTTGTTAACCATGACAATTCTTTCCGGTTCATCACGCATGATATGCAATGCTGTCAAAGCTGCCATGGTATTGGATGGGGTCATGCTGGCACTAAAAATTAAGGATCTGGCATGATGTTTTACATAGTGGATTACTTGATCATCACCGGCGATGAATCCTCCTAATGATGCAAATGATTTACTGAACGTGGACATGATCAAATCAACTTTTTCGGTAAGTCCAAAATGGGCAGATGTACCGTGTCCTTTTCCTGTAACTCCCATTCCATGGGCGTCATCTACCATCACCCGTGCGCCGTACGTGCCGGCAATTTTGGTGATCTCTGGAAGATTTGCTAGATCTCCTTCCATACTGAATAATCCATCAACAATGATTAGCTTTCCAGATTGTTCCGGCAACGACCTGCAAACTTTTGCCAGATGCTCCATATCATTGTGACGGTAACGTTGAATTTTCCCATGGCTCAACCTGGCTCCGTCAACGATACTGGCATGGTCATCCTTATCAAGGATGACATAATCATCCCTGCCCACCAGAGCACTTACCGTTCCCAGGTTGGTTTGCATGCCTGTCGAAAAAATCAATGCCGCTTCTTTGCCTACCCATTCGGCCAACTCCACCTCTAATTGTTCATGAAGTTCAAGGGTGCCATTTAAGAACCGGGATCCTGTACAACTTGTCCCGAATCTTTCAATAGCCTCAATGGCCGCTTGTCGAACTTTTGGATGAGTAGTCAGTCCAAGGTAATTGTTTGAACCGCACATGATAAGCCGCTGTCCTCGGTAATTTACTTCTGTTCCTTCATTCTCCGATAGCGGAATAAAATAAGGATAATACCCTTCCTTAATTGCCTCTCTTGCGGTCGTATATTGCCCACATTTCTCGAATATATCCATGCAATTTCCTTCAATAAAATTTACCGTCAATGACGCAGATGGATCTTCTCTCAAATTTAGCGATTACACATGATCTAAATACCAGGGTTGCTTGTGAAGAGAGTGAAAACGAAAAGGTAAAACTATCTTAATTAAAAAACATTAACGGGTTATTTCTTCCTCTCCAGTAACAGTTGGGTTATCTCCCATAAAGGTTGTCCTGCCTTAAAATTGCCAACTGCTTTATCAAGGTATTCTTTCGCTTTCTCGGTTTCTTGTAAGACCATTGCTTCTGTATATTGCCGTGCACCCTCCTTTATTAGCAATTCGGCCAGCATAGGTGCTTCATCAGCAGAAATAGGTCCTTTATTCCACCTCTTTGCAAAATCACCATTATTGCTCAATCCATAAAGTATCGGCAGGGTTTTTTTACCTGCAACCAGGTCACTATCAACAGCTTTGCCGGTCAAGGCTGAGTCTCCCCAAATGCCAAGCCAATCATCTTGAATTTGAAATGCCAATCCCAGAGAATATCCATAAGAATGGAATTCATTACATAGATTTTCGTCAGCTTTTCCGATTAAGGCCCCGAGTTCAGTAGAACAACTCAATAAAGCAGCAGTTTTTCCGCCGATCATTTTCCAATAATCATCCAAATTTACATCATCCCGATTTTCGAAGGAAATATCACGGTATTGTCCTCCGGTTAAGAAAACACAACTTCGTAATAAAAGTTCCGATGCCTTCATCACAATGGCCGGGTTCTTATCATTTCCGAGGTGCAACATTGAAAGGTGCCCAATTGTGAACATTAAATCTCCAGCATTGATCGCCTGCGCAATTCCCCACTTGACCCAAACAGTCTTCCTCCCCCGCCGTAACTCGCTGTTGTCCTGAATATCATCATGGATCAGCGAGAAGTTGTGGATATATTCTACAGCACTTGCTGCTGGCAGTGCCTCCCGCCAATCTCCCCCGACTGCATTGGCACATAATATAACCAATAAGGGGCGGATCCTTTTCCCCCCCCTATTTGTCACATCATCAAGTGATTCCCACCCCATGTGATATGCCAACATTTCTCTAAGTTCAGGAAGATCATGTGGAATATATTTTATAAGCATTTGTTGTAAATTTGCTTCAATTTCTGGCAAGGCTATTGAAGAAAATTTTTCAAATTCCATCCTTGATCCTATTCTCTAATTTTTAATAATGGGACCTGCTGCAAACTGGAAATTGTCATTGCACCGTTTAAGAACATGCATATTCTAATTTCAACAGCAACTTGTTCAATGAGATTTATTACTGTTTGTGTTGAATGGTTGGCTGCCATCAAGAAAGGCCGTGCCATTCCGCCAAATTGTGCACCAAGAGCAATACATTTGGCAATATCGACACCATCCCTTAATCCACCGGAAGCAATTATCATCGCAGCAGGAACGGAATTATGCACCTGGATTATCGCATCAGCAGTTGGAATCCCCCAACTTCGGAAAGCACCAGCAACACTCGCCAGATTTTCATCTTTCATTCGGTACATCTCAACCTGGGACCATGAAGTCCCACCAGCCCCTGCAACATCAATCGCAGAAACACCGGAATTAATCAAGCGCCTGGCGGTATCTCCAGAGATTCCCCAGCCCACTTCTTTAACCACAACTGGAACTTCAATTTCACGGCATAATCCTTCGATCTTATTGAGTAGACCCAGAAAATTTGTATCCCCTCCTGGTTGAAGGGCTTCCTGAAGTGCATTTAGATGCAAGACAAGCGCATCAGCCTCGACCATCTCGATTAACCGGCGGAGTTGGTTGGTATTAAAACCGTAGTTTAATTGCACAGCACCGATATTTGCAAAAAGCAAAATATCCGGAGCATATTCCCTGACTTGAAAGGTGTGTGCAAGGTCAGAATCCTCAATTGCCGATCTTTGAGAACCTAATCCCATGGCTATACCCGCCTGCTGGGCAGCTTCGGCTAAATGCCGGTTTATTATGGCTGCCTTTTCAGTCCCTCCGGTCATGGACGATATGAGCAAGGGTACAGCCATCTTTTTTCCAAAAATGACCTGGGCGGTGTCTACATCCCTGAGATTTAAGTCTGGAAGGGCATTATGGATAAATCGGTAGGATTCCAAACCTGTTGTAATTCCTGACTGAACGTCTTCTTCCAGGTTAATTTGAATGTGATCCGCTTTCCGAGAACTGATCTGAGATTTTTCTCCGGGCATTTTTTCCTTGCGAAATAGATCAAGAGAATTTAGTAATGAACAGTATACCAAATATTTTTTTACCTCGATGACAATGGCTGGATTACTATAAACCATTTATAGCGATTATTATTAATCAAGTCCGGTTCAGCGAAAACCCGCTGTGATTACCAATGGGACCACTTCAAATATGACCAACCAATTAAACATACATCACTTGACAGATTGTTTAGGATGATTACAATTCTAAATCAGAATAATGTTATCAAATTATCTTGGAGGTATGGCGCATGAGCGATGTAATGGATAAAGTCAAAGAAGTAATCGTGGATGTGATGAAGGTGGATGCCAGCGAGATTCACCCCGACACAAGGTTTATAGAAGACCTGAAGGCTGATTCGATGGATCAGTTTTTCCTTATCGATGGTTTTTGTGAAAAATTTGAAATCAATATTGCTGATGAAGATGCAAGAGAAATTAAGACCGTTTCGGATGTTGTCACATTTATTGAAAATATTAACAATTAATCTGTCATGTGGCCTGGTCTGGAAAAAATCCGGACCAGGCTTTCATCCCGGTTTTCCTTTTCGCTAAAAACTAAGCAGGCCTGGTATTTCTCCTGGAAACCTGGCTACACGTACCCCGATCGATTCAAAAAGACTGATTTTATTGATTGCATTACCCGATTCACCGGTCACAATTGCGCCAGCATGACCCATTTGTGTGCCTTCTGGTGCAGTCTTGCCAGCAATAAACGCGACTACCGGTTTGCTCATATTTCCTAAAATAAAATCGGCTGCTTTTTCTTCTTCGTTGCCTCCGATTTCCCCAATTATCACCACATGATCCGTGTGCAGATCTGTCTCAAACAATCGCAATATGTCAACCAGTCCGGTTCCGAGTACCGGATCGCTGCCTATTCCGACACAAGTACTAATCCCGATTCCATTTTTCTTTAAATTATAGAGCACCTCGTAGGTTAATGTACCGGAACGAGAAACCACACCGACATTTCCACTAATTGAAATGTCGCCTGGAATAATACCGATATTTGACTCTATCGGAGTTATCAATCCCGGTGAACTTGGACCGATTAACCGAATATTTTTATTGGATAAAAATGCTTTAACCCGCATCATATCCTGTACGGGAATCCCGGAAGTTATGCAAACTATTAACGGAATTTTTGCTTCGGCAGCCTCATAAATTGCATCCATAGCATTTCTGGCAGGAACAAAAAGAATACTAACATCAGCACCGGTCATTTCTATTGCCGTGGCTACAAGGTCAAATACCGGAATTTTCCCATCCAAAACCCACTCACCCCCTTTGCCAGGGGTAACCCCGGCAACAATATTTGTCCCATATTTCAACATTTGGGATGAATGGAACAACCCGGCATTTCCTGTGATCCCCTGCACCAAGACTTTTGAATTTTGATCGACAAGAATACTCATTTTTCTTTGACTGTCTCCCCGGACACAGAAATCGCAGTTTGGGCTGCAAGATCCATCGTGTCGGACAATGTAATCAATCCCTGTCCTCTCAGCATCTTGCGAGCCTCCTCAGAATTCGTTCCTACGAGTCTTACGATTATAGGTACTGCAGGTTGATCCTCAATAATTACCTGTAATATCCCCCGGGCAACAATATCACAATGGGTAATACCACCAAATATATTGATTAATATGGAGCGAACCCGCCTGTCGCTTATAACAATGCGTAGTCCGGTTTTTACCTTATCTATATCAGCTCCCCCACCAATATCAAGGAAATTTGCAGGTTTGCCACCAAACAAATGGATGATATCCATGGTCGCCATGGCAAGGCCAGCACCATTTACCAGACAGCCAATAAAACCATCCAATTTAACATAATTTAAACCATATTTTCGTGCCTCAACTACAAGGGGATCATCCCCATTTATTTCTTGTGTCTCATTAAGTTCAATGTGCCTGAAGAGAGCATTTTCATCCAGGAATAATTTCCCATCCAGGGCAAGAAATCCCTTTTCAGGATCAATCACCAGGGGATTAATCTCTGCAGACTCAGCGTCAGTCTCACAAAACACCCGCCATAAACCAAAAGAAATCTCTGAGAAAGAGGTCCAATATTTTTTTGGCAAATTCAATCCAAAGGCTGCCTCCCTGACCTGGTAATTGCTCAGTCCGATAATGGGATCTATTGCGATTTTTATGACTTGTTCAGGATTTTTTATTGCTACTTCCTCAATAGAAACATCTCCCGGCATAGAAGCTATCAGAACCGGACAGCCCATTGAACGATCCGTTGATATTGCCAGAAAGTACTCATTTTGGAAATTTGCCACCTGTTCAACCAGCAGTTTATGAACCGGTTGTCCTTTTATGTTCATACCAAGCAGAAGAGCAGCAATTTCTTCGGCTTCTTTTACATCTCTGGCCAATCTTATGCCACCGGCTTTCCCTCTCCCACTTACCCGTACCTGGGATTTCAGGATAACCGGTGTTCCAAGCTCTTCTGTAATTTGCTTTATTTGACTGGCGGAGGATGTGGTTTTTGCTTTAGGAATCGGGATGCCATATTTACCAAAGATTCTCTTTGACTGATACTCATGTAATCTCATTCGATTCCTTATCGATACTGCGGATTTTGTGGAAAAATTATACCATGTAGTTATTTGTCTCCAAAATTAATAGCAGTCTGGCAAAATAATTTACCAGACTGCCCAATCGAGACATAAATTTACTCAGCTTTTCAGGAATTCATCCAAAGATTCTTTGCTAATGCGGAAGGCATTTCCAATCTTCTTGGCTTTTAATGAACCTGAATTTATTGCCGCAACCACATCCTCCTCAGAAACCCGGAGATAAGTTGCTGCTTCGCCTGGTGTCATTACGGGAGGAGTCGATGGGGCTGGCCCGCTACCCGATGGGGTTGATCCACCTCCCGATGGTTGACCGCCAGCAGCTCCAGTCATCCCCTGCAGAGATTGGTTAATAATATTTCCAACACCGATCCCGGCCCCAATGCCCGCAGTCAGTCCTGCCCCGCCGCTTGGGTTTTGGGCTGCTTCCCGTAATGCATCGGCAGCTTGAAGCTGGGTGTAGGTTTGCATATCCAACATACCCATTTGCCGCAGTTCCTCAGCGGATTTTTCAGACGGTTTCAGGCTTGCGATATAGAATGAACGAAGGAACATTCCCAATGCCAGGAAATCATCCTGGGCTTTTGCATTTACACCGGCACCGATTTCTTCAGTAAGACCGATTAGATCCACCACACTTTTTGCCTTAGTGGTCTCACCAAGCAAATCCGCCAGTTTTGATAGGAGCATCGTTCGCAAACGGTTTTCAATTTCGCTGGTCCGGTAAGATCCCTGAGCGCCGACAACCTGAGTAATAAACATCTGGGGATCGTCTATTTGGAAACTATATGTACCAAATCCTTGTAAGAGAGCAACACCGAGTCCCATTCCGGGATTGCGGACAATGATGGGTTGTGGGGTACCCCATTTCCGGTCTACAAACTCTTTCATTGACACAAAATATATTTCAGCAGTGAAAGGCGTGCGTTCATTAAATACTTTACCAATCAAATTAACCAGCAATGGTATGTTAGCGGTGACGATTGTATGTCTTCCGGGGCCAAAACTATCCAATGCTTTCCCGTCCCTGAAGAAAACCGCTCGCTGTGATTCCCTTACAATGACCTGAGAACCGATTCGCAGATCGGCAATTCCGGTTTCTGGGAAGCGATGGACTATTTCATCCTGCATCTCACTTGGATATTCGATAACATCAAAAACCCTGGCCATAATTACCTCTCCAATTTGTTAGAATAATTTAAAAACAAAATTATCATTGGGCTTGATCTGCGGTGCCGCGAAGAACATTATCCCGGAGTTCCAATGCTGCATTGCTATCTTCAGCCACTGAAATTAGGTTCCGGATAGCAGCGGACAAACCGTCAGTCCCGATTGAACTCTCAACATTTTCCACAGCTCTTTTAAGGGCGTCGGTGGATTCCAACAACGCAAGATCATACTGGTACACTTTAGCCAGTTCAGCCTCATTGACCTGCACAGCATCAAAAAATGGTGAATAACCATATGATGCTGTCTTAATTTTTGCAGCAAATCGAAGGACTTTCAGCCTGGCTGCATCAAGATCATCCAGGTATTCGATGGATCCAAAATTAATTAAATCCCGTTCAAGCCTGGAAATAGCCTGAAGTTGTGCTTCATACGCTTCGGCAATCGTCTCGCGGAGAATTTTATCCGATGCCCGCCTATTAACCCGTTCAACATACCCATTAAATCCAGGTAATTTTCCCAAAATCTTCTTGATAATATTCTGGGATTGGTCAATACTGTCATAAATATCACTCATGGTACCTCCATTTACAGAACTTCTAAATAATTTGGTAATTTTTTCGATTTATTTAATATTATTATAGCTTTATTTAATATCACAAACAACAAATTTCGGGTTCCAGAAAATTATTTTCCGGATAGTTATCTATCTTGAGCCATAATGTACCCTTTATTCCACTTTCTAGTTATAATTAATACGAAATAATGATCCAGGAGGTTGCTGAAATGTCATTCTCACCAAGAGAAAAAGGTCAAGGGTTAGTCGAATATGCATTAATCCTTGTTTTAATGGCTGTCGTGATTATAGTTATTCTTGCTTTACTTGGACCAGCTATCGGAAACATCATTGACGGTTTTCTAGAGTCTGTTCAATAAAAAATTTATGGTTGGGCAAGCAATGTTGCCCGGTCTCAATCCTTCGGTTTCAGTGCGGAGTTGTCTTTAAATCAACCACAGGCAGGTATGCTCATTAATAAATAGGTTTTTGACAAATATTATTAATGAATCCACAACCTTTTTCAGGCACTCTATTAACCCATCCGGCATTTTTCACCGTCAGGGCATTCTGGTGTTTCATTGACTATTTATATCCCCCCAGCTGCGCTGGTTGTGGAAAAGGGGGTAACCGCTGGTGCAAAGAATGCCTTAAAAAAACCATCCTGTTTGAAAAAATGGCGCTTTGCCACATTTGTAACAGACCAGTTCATAGTACGGGAATATGTCAATATTGTATAAACCATCAACCGGATTATGACATGCTTCGATCATGGGGGGTCTACCAGGGACCATTAAGGAATGCGATGCATCGCCTTAAATATGAGCGTGACATTGCCCTTGGTGATACATTCGCAGTATTTCTGATCCAACTGTATAATGAATATAGATGGCCAGTTGATATAGTTGTTCCGGTTCCATTGAGCAAGAAACGGTTTAGGGAACGAGGGTATAACCAATCTGCCTACATTGCCTTACCGGTTTCACTTGGTATAAAAAAGCCGATAACATTCAAAGCGCTCTATCGGATCAAGGAGACTAAACCACAATTTGATCTTTCCCCTGAAGAACGGTGGCAGAATGTAAATGGTGCCTTTAAAACAAACAAGAATATTATTAACGGAAAAAATGTATTATTGATCGATGATATAACAACAACAGGCGCAACCATTAATGCCTGTGCAAAATCCATGAAGGATGCAGGAGCACTTAGTGTTCATGCATTGACGGTGTCATACGCATTGTAGTATTGCTGGTGTATTTTTATCCGGTAAAAATTATTCTCGAAATCCAGGAGGTTCACAATTATGGCGGTCAATATGGAAATATTCACTCGCAACATGGAATTAACGGAAAAAATGAGCGACTACATAACAAAAAAAATTACAAAATTAGACCGTTTTTTAAATGATATTGACGATGTCCGCGTCGACCTGGCATATATTAAGTCCGCAAGAAGTGCATCTGATCGCCACGTTGCCCAGATAACCATTCGGGGAAAGGGATATATCCTTCGTGGAGAAGAACGTGCCATAGATATCTTCACCGCTATTGATGCAGTTATGGAGAAGATTCAAAGGCAAATTGAAAGATATAAGGGAAAAAGATCAAAAGGCAGGGGTGATGGTACACCTGCTTCCGGGTTAATTCCTGATGCGGAACCCCTAACCATGGAAGATATGGAGATAGAACCAGTAATCGCCAGGAGAAAACAGTTTATACTAACTCCCATGGACGAATTGGAAGCCATCGAACAGATGAAATTGCTGGGTCATGAAAATTTCTTCATCTTCTTTGACGGCAATACAAATTCAATTAAAGTCCTATATAAACGGCGTGATGGGACCTTTGGATTAATTGAACCCCTTCTAGGATAAAACAGACAATACGAAAGAATATTCTTTTTCATGGTCCGGTAGATGATACCGGACCATTTTAATTAGGATAACTTGCGTATTAATCAGCAACACACTATAATTCCGCTCGAATTCAAATTTGATTGAGGAAAAATATGATTGATGTTAATGATTTAAGGAAGGGTGTTACCTTCGAAGCAGACGGTAACCTGTTTAAGGTATTGGATTACAGTCATAACAAACCAGGTCGTGGAAAGGCTACCATCCGAATCAAAGCCAGAAATTTGTTAACTGGGGCAACTCTTGAAAAAACCTTCAATTCCGGGGATCGAGTCCAGGATGTTAGACTGGAATATCGTAACCTTCAGTACCTTTATCATGACGGTGATATTTACTACTTCATGGATACCGAAACGTACGAGCAACCGGGTATCGACAAAGTAATGGTTGATGATGCAGCTCATTTCCTGACCGAAGGTTTGCAGGCAAAAGTTACTTTCTACGAAAACAGACCGATCGATATAGAGCTTCCTACCACTGTGGACCTCCGGATTGTCAGAGCTGAGGTTTCAGTACGCGGGGATACAGCCACCGGTGTTACTAAAAAAGTAGAACTTGAAACCGGATATGAAGTTGACGTACCAAATTTTGTTAATGATGGTGATTTGATCCGAATCGATACCAGGACTGGTTCATATGTTACCCGGGTAAGTGAATAGTAATCCCGAGGATTCACCGAGTATATTAATACGATCATGCGCACACCAGCTGGATATGAATGCCCGTATTTCTATGGCAACTATCATCGGGGAAAAGAGATAGAGGAATGCCGGCTGATTGGAAACATCCCTCCTCCCAACAACTACACACCGGATTTATGTAAAAACTGTCCAGTTCCAAAATTTATTTTGGCAAATTCCTGTCCGAATCTGCAATATAAAGCATTGGTCAATAACACCATTCTAAAACGCTGGCGAAAAGTGGTTATCACAGCATCTTGCAGTAAAAGCAACCAGGTCGTAAAAGAACCGCAAATTGGATGTGGTCAATGTCACCTGCTGCCATCATTTCATCTTGGGACAAATCATGAGCCTGACAATTCTGATTGACCTAGATGGGACATTGTTATCTAACAACATTGATCATTTCATTCCCGTATACTTGGAGGCGCTATCCAGGCACCTATATCCAATCCCGCCACAACTGATTATTCGGGAAATCATGTCAGCCACAAGAAAGATGTTAGAAAACCAATCCCCAGAAGACACTCTGGAAGATATATTCGATAGGCATTTTTATCCCGCAATAGGCAAAGATAAGCTTGAGCTTCGGGAAAAAATCGAATCGTTTTATGGAGATGTATATCCTACATTGAGACAATATACATCCCAAAAACCCGGGGTAATTGAATTTATCAAAAATTCCTTCATTCGTGGGTACCAGGTAACCATAGCCACAAATCCTGTTTTTCCCCGCTCAGCAACCCATCAAAGACTATGTTGGGCAGGACTCCCCCCCGAAGATTATCCATTTTCAATTATATCGACATATGAAACATTCCACTTCACCAAACCTTCCCCGGTATATTATGCCGAGCTATTAGGCCAGTTAGGCTGGCCAGTCGGCCCGGTTGTTATGATAGGCAATGATATTGACATGGATATCCAACCTGCTGAATTGCTCAATATTTCGACCTATTTATTAGATGATCTTGAGCCGGAATTGGGGGAAAATTCTGAACCCAGAAGCGGGTGTGGAAATATTTCTTCACTACCACACTGGATCAACCAGGTGTCAACGATAAATTTAGATTATGTTTACCAAACTAAAGAAAGCATCCTATCGATAATCAAGTCCACCCCTTCAGTAATTCATACAATCAACAGGGAATTGCTAAATAATCCCCGGTCATCTTCACCTCAAATCGAAGGATGGACCTTTAAAGCAATCATAGAGCATCTGGGTAATGAAGATAAAAATGTCCATATACCAGGCATTATGAATAAATTTGTATCTCCTGAAAACTATATTTTTCCGGAAACAGAGACAGATCAATGGATATCTACGGGTAAGAATCATCCGATGGATGAGATTTCCGTTTTTCATGAATATATGAAATCCAGAGGTAAATTGATCCAAATCCTTGAGAAAATTCCGGATCACGAATGGAACGGATCTTCACAATCTAATGGTTCCGGGAACGAAACGCTTATGGAATTATGTGGGATGATTGCTTCCCATGACCAGAATCATATCCGTCAATTAAAGCAAATGATCGTCTAAGTGATCATTGTTATCGCTCCATATATCGCGTGAACTCTTCAGAGCATCCTATATTCATATACAAAAAATTAATACAAACGAATCGCATACGTTGGTATAATTCAATACTTCCCTATTGTTTATAAATAGCGGAGGTCAGGAGGATTAGGTGAATTCAAGGAATCAATCGTATGTGATTTACCTGCTGTTATTTATAGCCATCATTTCCATGTTGGTTTATAACTTCAATTCGCAAACCAGTGGTCAAAATACAAAGACGATCAACGAAGTTGCAGCAGAGATAAATAACGGGAATATTGCCAAATTAGTCGAGGAAGAAAACAAACTTCAAATAACTTTTAAAGATGGCGCTATTTCAACTTCGAATAAAGAACCGGATGCTACACTCGTTGAGCAACTCCTCCATCTTGGGGTTCTGACAGAAAATTTATCCGAGGATAAGATTAAGATTGAAATAAAACAACCCAGCCCATGGTTTGGGGTTCTGACAGCTGTTGGATATATACTGCCATTTCTTGTTTTTGGGGCCGTGTTTTACTTTATATTCAGGCAAGCTCAAGGCAGTAATAACGCTGCGATGTCCTTTGGAAAATCAAGGGCAAGAATGTTCAGCGGGGACCATCCAACCGTTACCTTTGAAGATGTAGCTGGTGTGGAGGAATCCAAAAAAGAATTGGAAGAAGTGGTTGAATTTTTACGGGAACCACAAAAATTTATTGCGCTGGGCGCACGCATCCCAAAGGGTGTCTTGCTTGTTGGTCCTCCTGGAACAGGAAAAACATTACTTGCCAAAGCAGTATCTGGAGAGGCTGGGGTACCGTTTTTTTCCATCTCGGGATCTGAATTTGTAGAAATGTTCGTTGGTGTTGGCGCAAGCCGTGTCCGGGATCTTTTCGACCAGGCAAAACGCCAATCTCCATGTATTGTTTTTGTTGATGAAATCGATGCTGTGGGACGTCAACGGGGAGCAGGGCTCGGAGGCAGCCATGATGAACGTGAACAGACCCTGAACCAGATGCTGGTTGAAATGGATGGATTCGATACAGATACGAACGTTATTATCATGGCAGCTACAAACCGCCCCGATATTCTGGATCCTGCATTGCTTCGACCGGGTCGGTTTGACCGTCGGGTAGTCCTTGACCGGCCTGACGTGCGCGGCAGGGAGGCAATTTTAAAGGTCCACGTCAAAGGGAAACCACTTGATCCGGATGTAAATCTATCAATTATTGCACGGTCAACGCCGGGTTTTGTTGGAGCCGATCTTGAGAACCTGGTGAACGAAGCTGCCATTTTAGCAGCCAGGCGCAACAGGCAGACAATCAGCCAACCCGAATTTGAGGAATCAATAGAAAGAGTAATTGCCGGACCCGAGAGAAAAAGCCGCTTAATCAGTAAAGAAGAAAAACGAATTGTTGCCTATCATGAGGCAGGACACGCTGTCGTAATGAATGCAATACCTGAGGCGAATCCAGTTCATAAGGTGTCCATCATAAGTCGTGGCATGGCTGGCGGTTACACCCTCGCACTCCCTGAAGACGACCGAACCCTTATGCCAAAGAAAAAACTAATCGCTGACATGGTCGGTTTACTCGGTGGTCGTGCCGCCGAAGAGCTGGTCTTTGATGATATTACCTCCGGCGCTTCCAATGATATAGAAAGAGTTACCCAGTTGGCAAGGATGATGGTTACCCGTCTGGGTATGAGTGAATCAATGGGCCCAATGGTTTACGGGCAGAAAGAAGAATTAATATTTCTCGGAAGGGAAATATCTGAACAACGTGATTACTCCGAATCAGTTGCAGAAAAGATCGATCAAGAAGTAAGAATATTGGTTAGTGACTCTTATAATAAAGCAAAATCTATCCTATTGGAATACAAAGGAATGTTAGATAAAGTAGCTGAGAAACTCCTCGAACAGGAGACCATTTCGAGAGAGGAATTTGAGGCAATCTTCCCCCCGCCTGTACCGAAAGTAAGCGGGACTCCTACCCTGACAAACAATTAATAAACCACAGAAGCGAGGATGGGAAACCCATCCTCGCTTTATTTTCCGGGAAGCAGCCAGTTTTCCTTTTGGCCAATAAGGACAGCAATCTCATCCAATATCCCTTCCCTAAAATCCAGCCAATGTATACGGGGATCGTCAGGCTTAAACCAGTTAGCTTGTCTGCGGACGAACTGGCGGGTCAATCGTTTCATGAGTTGGATAGACTCTTCCAGTGTAGTCCATCCCTTTAAATAATATATTATTTGCTCGTAACCAATCGCCGAAAATGCGGGTAAATCTTCCATATACCCGGCCTTTAATAATGATTTAACTTCAGCAACAAGCCCCTTATCCATCATTTCATCGATCCTCTGATCAATTAATTGATAGAGTTCCTCCCGTGGTCTTTTTAAGCCGATTATTAATATACTATAGCGTGTGCCTGTTTTTTGTTTTTGCGAAGAAAACTTTTCTCCGGTTGAAAAAATCACTTCCAAGGCGCGCAAGGTGCGCCTGACATTCCGCTTATCGATAGATCGCGCAGCATCAGAATCAATATGTGAAAGACGCATGTGCAATCCATCTCCGCCAATTTCCTTCGTCCATGATTCCAATGCATGTCTAAGATTTTCATCTGGTTCCCGTCCTGGTGGTACCCATCCCTCCAATAATGCTGTGATATATTGCCCGGTTCCTCCTACAATTATTGGAAGTCTATTTCGCGAATGAATGGCATCGATTACCATACCTGCTTCTTGCTGGTATTGCGCCAGACTCCACTGTTTATCCGGTGTGGAGACATCAATTAAATGGTGAGGTATTGCTTGCATTTCATGAGCATTCGGTTTGGCAGTCCCAATATCCATCCCGATATAAAACAACCGTGAATCAGCAGATACAACTTCGCCCATAAATTTATTGGCGAGAAGAATCGAAATAGCGGTCTTTCCCACTCCAGTCGGACCGATGATCATCAGTATTGGTTTGGGAACATCAGGGATGGACATTCTTAAACCAATGGATATTGGGGATTTTTGTTTTTGGTGTACCGATAATGGCGACAACATCAATACGCCAATCCTCGGCAAGGCTCGGATTTTGTTGGAAATAATAGGAAGCAGAATCTATAATATGGCCGAACTTCCTGAAATTGATTGCTTCCTCCGGGAAGCCAAGATTGGTATTCCTTCTGGTTTTTACCTCAATAAATACGGTTTGGCCCTGATCTTTCATAATGAGGTCAATTTCCCCATGGGGTGTACGGTAGGAACCGGATACATACTCAAGTCCCTGATCATTCAGCCAGTGCAGAGCCAATTCCTCACCCCATCTCCCAAGCGATTTGTTTCCCTTATTTATCATCCCCTCAATTCTAAATCAAAATTCTTTTCCTTTTATTCTTTTAATGATAGACTACTAAAACATAATTTAATTAGACGATTGATGAATCGGGTACTCCCAGGCAAATTAATTCAATCACCAATATCCCAAAAGGACAATTTAAACAAAAAATGCCAGTTGCGGAAATAATCGCCATAGGTACCGAATTATTGTTAGGTGAAACCCAGGACACAAATACGCGCTACCTTGCCCGGAAATTAAGAGATTGCGGTGTTGACATGTTCAGGGCAACGATTATTGGTGATAATCCCTCCAGGATTGCTCAGTGTATTCAAGAAGCGAGTTTGAGAGCCCAGATCATTATCACGACCGGTGGACTCGGTCCTACAATAGATGATCCAACCCGCCAAGCAGTCGCCCTTGCGTTCGGGGTTGAAACAGAATTCAATGATGTGCTTTGGGAGCAAATTCAACGGAAGTATCGGAGTTATAACCGAATTCCCTCTGAAAATAATCGGCGGCAAGCCTATATTCCCCATGGATCGATAGGGATTGAAAACCCGGTTGGAACTGCTCCGGGTTTTTATTTCGAGAAGGATGATCGTACCATAATTAGTCTGCCAGGTGTTCCGAAAGAAATGGAATATCTAACTGTGCACTTTGTGCTTCCATACCTAAAAGATAAATATCAATTGAAGTCCATCATCCAGGTTAAAGTTATCCATACCGCAGGTATCGGGGAATCCTTAATTGATCAACTCATAAGTGATCTTGAAAACATGCAAAACCCAACGGTCGGACTCTCCGCACATGCAGGGCAATGTGATATTCGCGTTACCGCCAAAGCCGAATCTTTAGAAGCTGCCAACCGGATGATTGATGAATTGGTCGAAATAATTTGTGAAAGGTTAGGTAGTCACATTTATGGTTTCGATTTGGATACCCTTGAAGGAAAAATTACCCAAATCCTGAACTTGAACCAGCTCTCCGTGGGGTTGGTAAATTCAAATATTTCTGCGAATATTCTCGCCAGATTTAGCACTCAATCCCCTTGTAATGTTCACCCCGTGCCCGAAATGGAAATGAGTGATAACCTTCGTAAGGTAGCTCTTACAGAGCACCGATTGCCAATCCTGTTTTTAGCACAATTAATAGACAGGGATGATCGCAAAGAATTAAATGTATCAATTTCAAAATCAGATGGTGAATTTCAGGTGAAATCCATGTTCTACGGAGGTCCACCCCAAATGGGAGAACAATGGGCTATAAATACTGCCATGGATTACCTTCGAAGGAATATTATTCCAGCAAATAATTCAAATCCTTGAGAGGGAAAATGCAAAAAATAGACACTTTATTTACAAATGCAATCGTCCTAACAATGGACAAGAACTTTAACCTCTATGAGCCTGGGTTTGTTGCTGTCAATCAAGGAAAAATTACTGCGGTTGGATTTCAGTGTGATATACCTGAGGTGGGATTAAAGGCAAATAATACAATTGACTGCGGCGGTAAGGTTCTTATGCCGGGACTTGTCAATGCACATACCCACGTGCCGATGACATTATTAAGAGGATTGGCTGATGATTTAAGATTGGATGTTTGGTTAATGGGTTATATGATGCCGGTTGAGCGTGAATTTGTATCACCGGATTTTGTCAGGTTGGGCACATTATTGGCCTGTGCTGAAATGATTCAGAACGGTATCACAAGTTTTGCTGATATGTATTATTTTGAAGAGGATGTCGCCAAGGCGACTGCTGATGCAGGGATGAGAGCTGTATGTTCTCAAACCGTTCTTAAATTTCCAACCCCGGATGCAATCTCATTTGAAGAATCACTTGCTGCCGCCCGGGATTTCATCGCCCGTTGGAAAGGGCATCCCTTGATTACACCGTCTGTGGCCCCTCATGCACCTTATACGTGTACTTCTGAGATCCTGCAAGCCACAGCCGCCCTGGCAGTTGAGTATGACGTCCCTTTACACACTCACCTGGCAGAAACTGCCCTAGAGGTGGAAAACATGCGCAAGAACACCGGCATGCCCGTGATCCCCTATGTTAGAAAACAAAATCTATTTGATGCAAAAGTTCTCGCCGCCCATTGTGTACACATCGATGAAGGTGAGATGCGTACGATGCTGCACCATGGGGCAGGTATTGCTCACAATCCTTCATCCAATCTCAAACTTGCTTCAGGGATTGCCCCGGTAAGTAAAATGCTTGAATTAGGGTTGAATGTCGGTATAGGGACAGACGGTCCAGCGTCAAACAATGACCTGGATATGTTCGAAGAGATCCGCATGGCTAATTTTATAGCAAAAGCGAGTACGGGTGACCCCAGAACTCTTCCTGCGCAGCAATCGTTATTAATGGCAACCCGCATGGGTGCCCAGGCAATGCATATTAGCGATCAAACCGGATCTATTGAGGTGGGTAAATGTGCAGACCTCATTCTCCTTGATATTAAACCTCTGCATAATCTTCCGCGATTTCAAAGGGAACCACAAAATATATACGCCCAAATTGTATATGCCTCCAAATCTACCGATGTATGTGATGTAATGATTAATGGGGTTTGGAAAATGAGGGACCGAAAACTGATTGGTTTAAACCTGGAGGACCTCATTCAAAAAAGCCAGGATTATGCCAAACAAATTGATATCTTCCTGATTAAACGGGAAGAATCAATCCTTTCCAAGCTGATAGCTATTGGCGGTGCAATTGAGGAGGAAAGTTTTGAAGTACAAGCAAAAGTTCAAATTCCATCCAGGGATTCTGTTTTGCAGGCATTAAAATCTCCGGAAATAAACATCATATACCAGCGGCATTATCGTGAATACGATACCTATTTTAGTTTTGAAGATCTTGAACAAGGGAAACTGCGCTACCGGGAAGATCACTTTGTGGATGACAAAGGGAATATTTTAAAAGTCCGTAATCGTTTAACCCATATTGGAATTAGAAGTGAGCGCACATTCCCATCAAAAGTACTGCTATCAAGGAGTCGTTATTATGCTCCCGCTAATGAGACTTTGCGATTTTACAAGGAATACTTTAAGCCATATCAAGAATTTGTTATTGATAAAGACAGATTACGATTCATGGTGGAATACAAGGAGTCGGAATTTTATATCAATCTGGATGATGTTCATAATCCTGCAATGGGAAATTTTCTGGAGGTCAAAGCCAGAACCTGGAGTCTCAAGGATGCAAAAAATAAATCCAAATTGGTATCTGAACTTATCGAGCTCCTTGGAAGCTCACCTGGAGAACCATTAACGGATGATTATATCCATATGGTCGAACAGCGGCAATAATTTTGGATTGGTGTAAATGGAGAAGAAAAATACAAAGCAGCAGCCCAGAACCCTCCGGATATTATTTATTGCGTCTGAAGCTGAACCAATCATTAAAATTGGCGGCCTTGGTGATGTTGTGGGCACATTGCCTCATTTTCTCTCCCGTCTTTCAGCTGAGGACTTAAATGGTTTCGAGCTTGATGTCAGAATTGCCATTCCATTCTATCCCACCATTTCTAATAAATTCTTGTCGGAAAAACCCCTTATTACCTTTTCAATACCATACCGGGGTCAAAGCTTGTCCGGCTGGGCGTACCAGTCTTCATTACATGACGATCCCCTATTGTTAATTTCCGGATACCCAATTGAAAACGTCCAAACCGTATATTGCCTGGATGCAGATAACGACATGGAGAAATTCATATTCTTCAGCCTGGCTGCTCTGGAAATCTGTAAACTTGAACAATGGAAACCGGATATACTCCACGCTCATGACTGGCATAGTGCTCCAGCCGTATATGCATTAGCACAAAAAAGAACCAGTGATCCATTTTTTAAAGATACTAAATCCATTTTAACCATCCACAACTTACCATTTTTCGGTGGAAATGTCTCGGAGAACTATCCAAATTTTGGATTGACAATTGATCCGGTCCCCGGATTGCCGGAATGGGCAGGAAAGATTGTTTTCCCTCTAGGCCTGGCAAAAGCTGACATAATTACTGCAGTGTCTCCTACCTACTCGCAGGAAATCCTAACCAGTGAATTTGGCAGAGGTTTGGAAGGATACCTGAAAACAAGAACTAAATCAATTTATGGCATTCTTAATGGTCTGGATAATGACCTGTGGAATCCAGAAACCGATCCTTCTATAATACAAAACTTCGGTATTGACACGCTAGAAGATAAAAAGAGGAACAAGGAAAACCTGCTGAATGATCTTGGATTGAATTTGGATGCTAATATTCCCCTGCTGGTAAGTATTGGAAGAATGGACTACCAAAAAGGATTGGATCTGACCATTCATTCACTTATGGAAACTGGCAGTCTGCCCTGGAACGCCGTTATCATGGGCACCGGAAATCCAACCATCGAAGCAGAATGCCAAAAACTTGAGGAAGCATTTCCAGGACGGGTTAAGACACTCATTCAATACAACCCTTCTCTTGCCAGAAAAATTTACGCAAGTGGTGATATATTCTTAATGCCCTCCCGCTATGAACCCTGTGGACTGTCACAGATGATTGCTATGCGTTATGGATGCATACCGCTCGCCAGGGCAACCGGCGGTCTAAAGGATACAATTGTGGATGATCCGCAAATCAGAAAAAGTACCGGATTCTTATTTGAAGAAGCAACTACGGCAGCCATGGTGTTTTGTTTGCAGCGGGCATTAATGGTGTATTCTGATCAGAAAACATGGAAGAAGACTCAAAAAAATGCCATGCGGCAAGACTTTTCCTGGCAAAATTCTGCCCTGGCTTATGCAGGTCTCTATCTTGATCTTGTGGGAATGAAGAAAATAACGCAGTAAATTACCAAAGGATGTTTCAAATCAGGGAGAACTCAATCATTATGTTAAATAATCGAGCATCAGGCGTCTTATTACACCCAACCAGCCTCCCGGGTTCTTATGGCATAGGGGATTTGGGGGGACAGGCATTCGAATGGGTAAATTTCCTTCAAACTGCCGGTTGCGGTTTCTGGCAGGTTCTGCCATTGGGTCCCACCGGCTACGGGGACTCTCCCTATCAATGCTTTTCTGCATTTGCCGGAAACCGGTACCTGATCAATCCGGAACCACTTTTTGGTATCCATATCCTATCGCGCCAGGATATTTCTGACCTTCCAATTTTTTCCTCCAGTAAGGTTGAATATGGCAGGGTGATTCAGTGGAAGTTATCAATGCTTCAAAAGGCATATGAAACATATATGAATGGTTCTTTCCCCGACCTGGACAAACAGATAGCCAGGTTTATCCAGGATGAGGAATTCTGGCTGCAGGATTACGCCGTCTTTATGACCATTAAAGAGACCTACCAAAACCAACCCTGGAATTTATGGCCCGACCCATTAAGATTCCACGAAGAGCGAGCCATTGAAAGCTTTATTTCTGAGCATCCTCGTGAAATTAAACGTCATATTTTCGAACAATTCATTTTTTCTCAGCAGTGGCGAAATTTGCGTCGATTTGCCAATGAAAAAGGAATCCAAATTATTGGCGATATCCCGATTTATGTCTCTTATGATAGTGCAGATTGCTGGTCCCATCCTGAGTTGTTTATGTTCAACGAAAATCGCCTGCCAATCTCTGTTGGCGGTACACCTCCGGACCTTTTTTCAAATACAGGACAACTTTGGGGCAACCCCATTTATAGGTGGGAAATTCACAACAAAACTGGTTACAGATGGTGGATTGAACGGATTCAATCATGTCTAAAGAACATTGATTATGTCCGTCTCGACCATTTCCGGGGATTTGGCGGATTCTGGGATATTCCTGCCGGCGATCCAACTGCCAGGGATGGTGTGTGGAAAGATGGACCGGGAATTAAATTTCTACTTGCAATACAAAAAGCATTAGGCGATTTACCAATCATTGCCGAAGACCTTGGGGAAATTACACAGGACGTGTTTGTTCTGCGTGATTTATTCAACCTGCCGGGTATGAAAGTCCTCCAATTTGCATTTTATGGATCTCCCGACGACAGTTTCTTTCCCCATAATTATGAAAAGAATTTTATTGCCTACACCGGCAACCATGATAACGATACTGCAGTGGGGTGGTTGAAAAGTACTTCACCAGAGGCGAGGCAAAACTGTCTGAAGTACCTGCACAGCGATGGGCAGGACATTGCGTGGGATATGATAAGGGCGGTTTGGGCATCTGTGGCTTCGATAACAATCGCCCCTTTGCAGGATTTTCTTTCACTTGGAAATGAGGCCAGGATGAATTTTCCCGGTAGAAGTGATGGAAATTGGGATTGGCGTGTAGATCCGAAGCTTATTAATCAGGATCTAGCAAAGAAAATTTGGGAGATAAACTATATCTATGCGCGCTTGAACAAATAAGAATTGGTAACTTTTCTTATTGATTATCTTTAATTTCAAAAGTGGTTTGTGTCAATGAAGCCAGATATATTCCTAACAAGATTAAGATACCCCCAAAAACCTCGAAGGATGACGGAATTTCACCAAGAAATATCAATGCTAATATGGACGCACCGATGGGTTCTCCCAGAAGTACAACAGCCACATAAGTAACCGGGAGATAACCAAGCGCCCAGTTATAAGTTGAATGCCCAATCACTTGTGGAAAAAACGCAAGGGCAACCAACCATAAATATGTTTCATTTGAATACCCGGTCAAGCTTTGACCAAGTATGATGGTTGTAACCAGCAGGATGATGGCTGAGAATCCATAGACCGTAAAGGCATACGGGACAACATCTACTGTTGCACGAACTTTCCTGCCAATTACCATGTACCCGCTGGCTGCCCAGGCACCGACCAATGCGAGCAAATTTCCGTAAAAATATCTCCCGTAAAAGAATTCCGAAAAACCAGAACAGTTAATTTTTCCATTAATAATTGAACATGCCATACCAAGACCAACAATGGCGCCTCCGATCAAAGCGATGACAAGGCCAATCAATAAGAGGAACCCCGGTTTTTCCTTAAGAAATACTGTTGAGATGATAGCTACCCATAAAGGCACTGTGGTCACCAGGACTACAGAACTTGCAACGGTTGTATATTCAAGCGATGTAATCCAACTTGCAAAATGGAGCGCAAGGAAGATTCCAGAGAGAAGGATGAGTAGAACCTGTTTTTTGGTATAGCCCAGGATGACGTGTCTGTATTTTGTTACTGCCCATGGGAGGAAAAACAGAGTTGCCAGAACCATGCGATAGGTAGAGACTACCAGGGAGGGAGCTTCTTGTTGGGCCAGGCGCGCAAAAATAGATCCAGTTGAAATAGCCAGCACACCCAATAAAATGGCTGCCTGGGGAGCTATAGGGACTTTCCGAGTTGACCTTACGGGGGTAGATTGGTTAGCGGGCAATAAAAAATCCTTACACCTGAAACCTAAGTTAGGGTACCACAGGCAGTCAATTATTATATCAGCCTAATTCAGAATAAAAATGTTCCCAATTCAAAATTTTGGTTATAATTAATTAAAATTTGGAAACAAAAACCTGAGAATGGAGGAAATTATGCCGCATGTAATAACCAGTTTGTGTTTGAGAGATGGAGGGTGTGCAACAGTATGCCCGGTTGAATGCATCGTACCAGGTAAACCAGTGGATAATTGGCCATTGTTTTATATTGATGCGGATACGTGTATTGATTGTGGAGCGTGTGTAGCAGAGTGCCCATACGCAGCCATTTTTACGGATGATGAAGTGCCATCTGCGTACAAAGCAAATGGTGGCGAATATCTATCCATGCCGTTAGGAACACCAGGTTATTCCGAGGTTTTTAATGGCACAAACCATGATGGAGACCCTGTACATCTGGAAGCAACCCGTAAATTATCAGCCGGTGAAGTAATCGACCTTACTGGAGACATTCAAACCAATGCAGATTTCTTCAAATCTGGTCCCGGTTACGACGCATTAAATCAATAAATTTTCACAAAAGATAAAGATAATTGAGGAAGTCAGAAGACTTCCTCTTTTGTTTATAAATTGGAGTCTGGTGTAAAGGCAGGTGCAATGATGGAAAGTTCAAATGGATATCGTATGGAAAGGGATTCACTTGGGGATGTCCTTGTACCGGAATTTGCGTTGTTTGGAGCGCAAACTCAACGAGCAATCGAAAATTTTCCGATCTCCGGGTTTAAACCCTCCAGTCAATTTATTTGGGCTATGGTGATTATTAAACAATCAGCCGCAATTGTAAATCATCGCCTAGGTCTGCTCCAGACAGATATTAAAGACTCAATAATACAAACCTGTGACGAAATTCTGCTTGGCAAATGGCAGGATCAATTTGTGGTTGATCCTTTTCAGGCGGGAGCAGGTACTAGCCATAATATGAATATTAATGAAGTTATCGCCAACCGTGCAACCCAGATGCTGGGTGGTAAGCTTGGACATTATTTAGTAAATCCCAATAACCATGTCAATATGTCCCAATCGACCAACGATACAATCCCAACTGCCATCCGGCTAGGAGTTCTTGGTAGATTAGAACCATTGGTTTTGGAAGTAGACGGTTTAGCTGATGGTTTGAGAACAAAGGCTACAGAATTTGATGAAATACTCAAATCAGGCAGGACCCACCTGCAAGACGCAGTCCCTATCCGCCTTGGGCAAGAGTTTGGTGCTTATGCCTGTGCTGTCGAGCGGGACCGGGAGAGGATTATCAGGGCTTCAGACACATTACGGCGTCTAGGAATAGGCGGAACTGCTGCCGGGACAGGGTTAAATGCCCATCCACTTTATCATGAGCAGATGGTCGCTCAGCTTTCCACAAACACGGGTCTGGAACTATTTCAATCGGACAACTTATTTGAAAGTATGCAATCGATGGCAGACATGGCAGATTTCTCTGCTTCCATTAGAACGCTTGCTATTACGCTAACCAGAATTGCAAATGACATCCGCTTGCTGGCATCGGGGCCTAAAACCGGTTTAGCCGAGATTACTCTACCAGCTGTACAACCCGGCTCAAGCATCATGCCCGGAAAAGTAAATCCGGTAATGGCTGAAATGCTAAATATGGCAATGTTCCACGTCATGGGTAATGATCACACAATTGCCCTGGCATCTCAGGGTGGGCAGTTAGAATTAAATGTCATGATGCCGGTAATTGCTCATAATCTCTTTGAAATGGTGGATATCACGATCAATTCCGTCAGAGTATTCACCGAAAAGTGTGTGTTGGATATCCGGGCTAATCCAGAAGTAGCACGCCACTGGTTGGAAAATAATCCAATCATTGTTACTGCTATTACCCCGATGATTGGATACAAATCAGGCAGCGACCTGGTTAATTATGCTATCAATAATCATTTAACCATCCGGGAGGCTATATTAATATTTCTCAAGGAAGGAAAGATCAAGCACATTGTAAGCGGAAAATTATTGACAATCGAGGAGATTGATCTGGCGCTCAATCAAATCAGAAAGATGACAGAGGGGGGTATTTTCTAAATATTTCAAGCAGGAAATAACTGGAAAATTCTTACTCGCAGGCAAATTCCAGGTGTTCATCAAAAGTCTGCGAAAAATTATGATATCCCGACCCATCACATTTCGCCCTGAAGAAATAATACTTGCTTGATGGAGGAGATCCGACCGCTTTCATAGCTGTCAAACCAGGGCTGCTTATGGGGGATGGCGGCAAACCGTTCACCAGATAGGTGTTATAAGGCGAGTTAACCGTTAAATCTCCCGTTGTTAATGGATTTTTCCACCAGGTGAGCTGATCTTTATTGAAACCAAGAGCATATTGGATGGTAGGATCACTTTCCAGTTTTTGATTAATGGCCATCCGGTTCAAAAAAACGGATGAAATGATGGGTTGTTCACTTGTATGAACAGCTTCCTTTTCAACTATAGAGGCTAGAGTAACGGCATCATATAGCGATAGACCCTGGTTTTTAAATTTTTCGATCAGGTTTGGATTTACCTCATCTAAAAACCGTTCCAGAAAAATGCCGAGGATTTCTCCGGGAGATGAGTTCCTTGGAATCGAGTATTGTCCGGGGAAAAGCAGCCCCTCAACTCCCTGATCATCCGGCCAGCTGTCAGGCAGGGATAATTCATCTGGATTATATGCAAGTTCCAGAAATTCATCCTTGGCATCCAACAATCCATAAACGACCAGTGCTTCAGCAACCTCTTCTACCCTCCAGCCTGCCAGTAAGGTGAAAGGAATTTCTCCGGGAGTTGCGTCTTGCAACTCAAGAGCAATATCACGGGGACTCAAACCCGGACCGAATTCATACTGCCCGGCCTGGACTGTAGAATCCATACCAGAGTAAGCTAGATAAGTAATGAAGATTCCCGCGTCAGGAATTAAGCCAGACTTTTCCAGGCGTCCAGCAATTGATTGAAGGGATTCATCTACATTAATATGAAAAGTGATCGGTAATCCATCCGTCCTAACTGGGGTGGTCAGTTTATTCCTGGATAAAAATATTTGCAGTGTGTAAAGTGTGTTTTGAAATTTTGTAACCCCTGGATTTGGAGGTCCAAATTCCTTTTCAACATAATTATTGATTAGCTGAAAACCAAGTACAGACGCCACACATAGGATGCATAAGGATAACAAAGAATGCTATCAAAATCATCGTCGGAAAAGATTTCCGATATTTATTTCTATCGTCCAGTTTATTTTTATCTTCTGGCATAATTTACCACTTATTAAATACCTAATTTACTTATGCATAGTCCCTGTTATCCAGATAATCCTGCAGGATGATTACCGCAGCATTCATGTCGTGATGTCCTTGACGACCCTTGCGATGTTTACCTATTTTAAGCGCAGTCTGACGGGCGGTTTGAGTTGAACCGGACTCATCCCAAAGGGTGACCTGGATATCAGATATTTCGTTAATGGCATCCGCCAGCCGCTGGGAAATACGCCCGGATGGACCCACTGTTCCGTCACTTGACAATGCCTGCCCAATAATAATACAACCAACCTCGAATCGATTGGCTATCTCAACAATACTCTGTGCGTCCTGTCCACGTGAACGATGCAGCAATAATGAATGAGGAGTAGCTATAGTTCCGGTTGGATCGCTCAGTGCAATTCCCAACCGTTTTGTACCTGGATCAACTGCTAATATTCTGGTCATGATCAATTTTAATTCTAAAAGGTAATATAGGGATGTATCTCCAAAATTTTGGCCAGATGGTTATTGAAGGTGCTTCTTGTATATCAAGGTGATCTTTTAACACCAGGGATGCCCGGGTTATCTTTTTACCAAGGATTAATGGCAAAAATTTTTCCGCCTCCCACTTTGGATAGGCAAGTACACTGGCATCTACCTGCCATTTAAAACCATTATCAAGCATCTCTACATCGCCTACATTGACAATGGACAGGGTGTCTTCCAAAGGGAGCAAACCTGCAGGTAGACTTGTTTGGATCGCCATCAGCACGATTCTCTCTATATCGGCCTTCTGGCCGTACAAGATATCAATGGCTGCGGTTAATTCAATCTCAACGATCTCAGACGGAATTCCCTCCTCTGGATTGATTACTATATCCGAGATTTCCTTTACTTTTATTGAATCTTCGAGATAAACCCGGTCCGTTTGCTCCACCCTGAAATTATCAAGCGCTTTTTGGATTAATTGATTGGTGATTTCATCCTGGAGCATTGTGATATCTTTTGGTGATGGAGCTGTCTCAATGATATCCTCTCCACCCATTGTTGCGGTTGAATTAATAATGGATAGATATAGCCCAACATCTCCTTCTAGAGTCTGAATGGAATTACCTGGAACATTACTGGAGCTGCCAGGCTCTAAAGCTTCGATGCGGACTAACTCTGGATTTGTCAGGTTGGCCTGGACTTGAATTGGATAAAGTGTCTTAAACCTAACCGGTGAAATTCCTTGTGTGCGTACTATTGTCCCAGCCGGTATTAATATCGACTTTCCAGAGAGATTTCGCACCTCAAGAATACCTGTAGCTTTTGTTAATGGGATAGCTAAATTTCCGGATGCCTGCCTTTGACCCTTACCTCTCAATGTAATGCTATCCATCTTTAATGGTATCTCCCCGAATTTGCCGACAGGAGCGCTATCAGGGACTCCTTGCAATTGAATTTGTATCTCATGTTTATGAAATTCGGATTTTAGCGATATTTGTGCCTGAGGTAGAAAAATTAGGAGAAGTAAAATCACAGAAATTAATCCTGCCATAAATGTTGGTATCCGCCAAACCTCATTATGGCCTTGATCCGGTGATTTGTCACCTGAAAAATATTGGATTAGCTGATTGCGGTCAGGGCGCTTTTTATAAAGCCGAATATTCATTTTTTGGGGGTTTCTAAATCTCGTGTTTTTTGCCTTCTCTAGAGTTGGAAATACTGGTATCCCGGAAAGATTAGCATTCTTTATGATTTCTGGTGACCTGCTCACCATAGAAAGTTGGTAACCCAAATGACAGGCATGCCGGCTTAATAATTCCAGGTCCAAACGATTTTCCAAAAATATTTTTTGTCGGGGTAAATTGAGGATGATTTTTGATGAACGGCTGTTTTTAATTTTCTCGTTAATCGAAGCCAGATCATCATTTATTTCAAGATGGATAATCACCCAATCAGCCATAGTTGCCTCAGATTATACATGATTCATTAAATGAATCTAATGGCAGAATATTTTGTGTTTTGAAGGATCAGTTAAACTATAATATATTGGAATGAGATGTATCCCGAACCTCATTTAAAGGATAATATCATGAAGATAATCCCGACTGTCATTTTCTTGATCGTTCTGTTCGCACTCTCAGCTTGCAATTTACCAAGCAGCCCTCCCACACCACAGGGTAATTTGGTTGAAACAGCTGTGGCAAACACCTTAACCAGCCAACCAATTATGATCACACCCTTACAGACGAATACCATACCACCTGTCCTGATTACAGAAACCATAACTCCTGAATTAACCAAAACACCAACTGAAATTTTTACAGACACACCAACGGCAACTCTTGAACCACAAAACCCTAAAACCACCCTTGGAGATCCAACAAAAATTTATACATTCGATGACGGTGTGGCCTTTGGATTAGAAGAACCGTATGATGATGGAATTACCAGTTTTACCGTAACAAATGGGAAACTGGTGATGAGCAGCCAGAATACGAATGGTTACCGCGGCTGGAGATTAACATCCCCTACACCTAAAAACTTCTATCTGGAAGGGGTATTCCAGACCTTACAATGTTCTGGAAAAGATCAGTATGGGCTTGTTTTTCGCGCTGCAGATTATACAAGTGGAAAAGCCTACTACCTGGCAGTTTCTTGTGATGGTTCATACAAACTAACCAAGTGGACTGACAGCGGTGCGGCGACAATAAAAGACTGGACATCTACTGATATTTTAATCAGCGGTGCTTACCAGAACAATTTAATCGGTGTTTATGCCCAGGATGACAATATCACTATTTACATTAATGACCGCAAAGTGGATGAATTGACAGACAGCAGCATTACTGCTGGTGGGCACTTTGGGGTTTTCATCGCCGGGGAAGAAACAATGGGCTTTACTGTGGAAGTTGACTCCATCTCATATTGGGAAAGGCCATAAATTCAGGATAATCCATGCAGCACACAATTGAGAGAAAACATGCTATCGAAAAGGCAAATGAGATTTTAGCAAAAATGCCGGTTTATCTCGATACTGAGACTACTGGGCTACACGAAACTGCAGAAATTGTCGAAATAGCCATCATCGATCATGAAGGCAATACAGTTTTTGAATCCTACGTCCGGCCAACAAAATCAATTCCGCCAGGACGCAATACGCATTCATCGAATAACAGATGATATGGTTAAAAAAGCACCCCTCTGGCCAACCATCTGGCCGGAAATTAGATCAATTCTCACGGAAAATCACTCCGCAATTTATAATGCGGAATACGATCTTGCGCGTGATGCGCTCCTCGCTGAAGCATTACAACATCACCTGGATAAATCAATTTCAGACATCTTGCATCATGAAATTGTATGCAAAGTTTCGCGGAGATTGGAATCCTCAATATCGATCCTTATCGATTTTATTCACTTGAAGATGCCGGCCGGCAGTGCAGGATATCGCTCCCGAATACGCATCGTGCCAAGAGATGATTCTCTATTAGCAAGAGAATTACTCCGTTATATGGCTAATGCAAACCCATGAGGATGGATTTAAAGCCTGGACTTCCTGAGTATTTTACCACCGCCATCCTAGCACAGGATTTGCTAATTGCATTAATTTTCACTCAAGAATTCCTGCGGTATTGCTGCCATATTCCATTATGAATTCCATATCGCTTAATGCGCTTCAACAAAAAGTAATAAATTCTCCCAAAGATCATAAGATCTTCCTGGAAGGTCCGTTCGGTACCGGAAAAACCACCAGCGCTGTATATCGTATCCTTAATTTAGTATCAAATGGTGCAGATCCTGCAAACATCCTTATCCTTGTCCCTCAGCGGACAATGGCATACCCATACCAAAGTGCCCTCGACCGATCTTTATTACCACCGGGAAGTCATCCAAAAATTACTACCCTGGCAGGTTTGGGTCAGGAAATCATCAATCTATTCTGGGCACTCATTGCCTCTGATGCCGGGTTTAAGATAAACGACCAACCGCCTAATTTTTTATCAATTGAATCCGCACAATATTACATGCATAAAATCGTACAACCACTCATTGAGCGCGGATTTTTTGAATCAGTTATTCTTGACCACAACCGGCTCCTCAGCCAGATCCTGGACAACCTGAACAAATCCGCTATCGTTGGATTTCCAGAAACCGATATTTCGGAACGATTAAACGCAGCCTGGGTTGGCGACATTACACAAAGTCATATTTACAAAGATTCCCAAACAGCTGCCAGCCTATTCCGTAAGTTTTGCTTTGAGAATAACCTCATCGATTATTCCTTGAATATCAAGATTTTTTGCGATATTGCGTGGAAAATACCGGAGTGCCGGACCTACTTAAACTCCCGGTATAAGCACATTATCTATGACAACATTGAGGAAGATACGCCTTCATCTCATGACTTAATCGAAAATTGGCTCCCATATCTTGAATCCGCACTTTTGATCATGGACAGTGGTGGTGGATACCGCAGGTTTCTGGGTGCAGACCTGTATTCAGCCGGGAGGTTTAAGCAGCTTGCCGGATGCTGCGTTGAAACAAAGGAATCTTTTCATGGAGATGGGAGTATGGCAATGCTGGCAAACGTCTTCACGGATGCAATAAATCGAAAAAAAGGTTTTGCAGTTCCAGCAGGTGTTACAGAAAAAATGGAATTTTCCCATCAACCCTACCTTCCCGAAATGGTACGCTGGGTAAGTGAAAAAGTGGAACATCTTATAGACAGGGAATCGTTTTCTCCCCGGGATATTGTCATTCTTGCACCATATTTATCGGATTCAATGCGTTTTTCCTTAATTCATGCCCTGGAATATAAATCTATTCCAATTCAATCCCACCGCCCATCCCGCAGTCTTAGTGCAGAACCACCCACATTGTGCATGTTAACCCTTGCGCAATTAGCCCATCCCAATTGGAAAATGATCCCCACCCGCTTTGAAATACGCAATGCTCTGCTGCAGTCTATCGCTGAACTCGACCTGGTTAGGGCGGATTTAATGTCACAAATTGTTTATTCCCATAACAAAGAAGGATTTATCCCTGAATTCTTTTGAAAAAATCAATCCGGCTATGCAGGAACGGATCACATTCAGGGTTGGACAGAAATATGAAAAGCTGCGTCTCTGGTTGGATAGATACCGCGAGGAACAAATCCCTGGAAATGGATATTTTCCTCAGCAAATTATTCGGGGAAATCCTTTCTCAACCTGGGTTTGGTTTTCATCGCAATTACCAGAATGCCGGTGTGGCTGCCAGACTAATTGCATCCGCAGCCAATTTCCGTAAACTTCCAACACCAGGTGGAAATACAAACAAGGAGGCTGACTTCCAGGAATTCATCAGCTTGTTCCATGCAGGAATTATTGGAAGCCAATATCAAACCCGGGAAAATGAAACAAATCAAAATGCAGTATTCATTGCCCCTGCCTACACCTTTTTAATGTTAAATCGACCTGTTCGTATCCAGTTCTGGCTGGATGTATCCAGTATGGGTTGGTGGAAAAGGATTAATCAGCCCTTGACCCATCCAGTGGTTCTCAGCAGAAACTGGGTTAGCGGGGTTCCCTGGACGGATGCCGATGAATATTCCTTGAACCAAACCACATTACAGCAGGTGGTCAACGGGCTGCTATTGCGATGTACGGACAAAGTATATCTTTGTGCAAGTGGAATTAATCAAAGCGGGGATGAGGAACGGGGTCCTCTTTTACAGGCTATCCAGCGCATAAATATGGCAATGATCCACCCCGTCGCAGGAGCTGAATAATGTTTGTGCCTCGCAAATCACAGGAAAGAATATTATCCTACCGCAAAGGCAGGATGGGGATAACTGCCGTTCCAGGAAGCGGAAAGACATTTACACTTTCCATGCTGGCTGCTACGCTTATCTCCAATGGTTGCCTGGAGGATGACCAGGAAATTCTCATTGTTACTCTGGCGAATTCGGCAGTCAAAAATTTTTCCGTGCGGATCGAAAAATTTATTTCCCAGATGGGATTACTCCCGGGATTAAACTACCGGGTGCGTACGCTGCATGGTCTGGCACATGATATTGTCAGGGAAAGACCATCCCTGGTGGGGTTGAGCGATCAGTTTCAAATTGCTGATGAGCATGACACCCGCCAGATACTTGAATCTGCATGCCAATTCTGGATGCGGTCTAATACAGAAGTCATGCGCTCCTACTCCAAAGACGAAGCTGATCCATTCAAAGATCCCAAAACAATTAAAAGTTGGCAGGGGTTGATTTTTGATACCTCCCTGGCTTTCATCCGGCAGGCAAAAGATTTCCAGGTATCTCCGGCAGTTATCCAGAAAGAGATATCCCGGCTTCCTGATCCAAGTCCGTTGCTTAAAATGGGTTTGGAAATCTATTCTACTTATCAAGAGTCGTTAAATTATCGGGGTTCCGTGGATTTTGATGATCTAATCCGCTTTGCCCTGCAAGCATTACAGACAGATGCTGGACTACTTGAAAGACTGCAAAATCGCTGGCCTTACATTTTAGAGGATGAAGCACAAGACAGCAGTCTACTCCAGGAAAAAATCCTGCGAACTCTGGCGGGGGAGAATGGCAGTTGGGTGCGGGTGGGTGATCCCAACCAGGCGATTTATGAATCATTCACCACAGCCAACCCGAAGTTTTTGCAGGATTTTCGCCTGGAAACAGGTGTCATCGCGGAATCACTCGAAGAATCAAGCCGATCAACCCGCTCCATCATGAATTTGGCGAACGACCTGGTTACCTGGGTAAACACCAAACACCCTGTCCTGGAACTCCGAAGTTCTCTCATAGACCAAAAAATATCACCTGCCGCCCATGATGATCCCAACCCAAATCCGGAGGATAATCCTGGAGGAATTATTCTTGTGCCAAATCCTTTTACATCAAATGATGAATTAAGTACAATCGTCCGCTCGCTGACAAAATGGCTTCCAGACCATCCAAATGAGACAGTAGCCGTTTTATCCCTGAGTAATGAGCGCGGTGCTAAACTTGTTGAACTTTTGAAGGAGAAAAATCTGGATTACGTTGAGCTGCTTCAAAGCAGCCAGCCAACCAGGAAGACAGCAGATTTGCTCAGGCAGATATTATCCATCCTTGCCGAACCGGCTTCATTTACTAAAATGGCAGACACTTATCGTTTCATTCGCCAGTATGTTGAAAATTCTGAGATGGATAAAAATATTCTTCTAAAAACCGAAAGGATTATCAAGGGTTTTAAAAAGGCCGAAGAATTTTTATACCAGCCAGATCAACAAGAATGGCCAACCAGCAAGATTGAGGATATTCAGATAATCTCAGAATTAACCTGGTTCAGGGAATTAATTGTCCGCTGGCACCAGGCGGTTCTCCTTCCTATTGATCAGATAATCCTGACAATTTCCCTTGATATTTTTCAGGAACCTGCAGACCTTGCCCTTGGACATAAGCTAGCACTTTACCTTGAGAATATTGCCCGGTCAAATCCGCACTTTATGCTGCCTCAGTTTATGGACGAATTGGATACCATTGCTAAAAACCATCGAAAGTTTTCTGGTTTTTATGAGGAAGACATTGATTTTAATCCAGACCAACATAAGGGTAAAGTGATCGTTGCAACCTATCACAAAGCCAAAGGATTAGAATGGGATAGGGTTTACCTGACTTCGCTGAATAATTATGATTTCCCATCAGCCATGGATTACGATGGATTTTTCAGTGAAAAATGGTTTGTCCGGGATCATTTAAATTTGCCGGCAGAATGCATCGCTGATCTGCGGTCTTTGCTCTCTGAGGATAACAAAACCAGCCGGCAGGAGGGATCGGCTAGTTTAAAAGCAAGATTGGATGTTGCCGCTGAGAGGCTGCGGCTCTTTTATGTTGGCATAACCCGCGCTAAAAAAGAACTGATTATTACCTGGAACACCGGGAAATCGGGGGCGCGTAAGGCACTTCCTTTTGAAGCACTTCTTGATGAATTGGAGAAACCCGCCCATGAACACCCCGGATAATTTTAAGTTTAGCGCCTCTAACCTCAAGGATTATCTGGACTGTCCGCGTAGGTTTGAATTACGATATCTTATGTTTCTGGAATGGCCAGCCATCCAGAGCGAACCTGTCCTGGAGCGAGAAGGCTTTATCGAGGATGGGAAAACCTTCCATCGCATAATTTATCAGCATTTCTGTGGAATACCCGCTGAGAAATTAACCCCATTTATAAAGGGTAATAACCTTTCAAAATGGTGGCGTAGTTTTACAATCCACCAACCTCATCTTCTGGTTGATGGAAAGCGAATGCCTGAATTCAAGGTCATTGTGCCATTTGAAGGATTCATTCTGACTGGGCAATTTGATCTATTGATCCGGACCCCTGAAAATCGGATGGTCATCTATGACTGGAAAACAACTTCAGGTAAACCAAACTTGCCTGCAATGCGAAGAAGAATCCAAAGCCGCCTGTACCCATTACTTATTTCCATCATCGGTCAAGAAACTCTGAGCATGTATTCCTGCACACCGGATGATATTGAAATGGTTTACTGGTTTCCAGACTCACCAGAAAACCCAATATACCTAAATTATTCAAATTATCAATTTCAGGAAGATACGTCATTTTTCAAATCGCTCCTCAATGAAATCGCTGTTACCGAGCCTGGGCACTTTCTGATGACCCCGGAGGAGAAACGCTGTTTATACTGCCAATACCGATCTCTGTGCAACCGCGGGGTAAGCAGCGGTGATTGGAATCAAAATGAGGAATCTTTCAATCTTGATCTGGATGCCTCCATCGAAATTGACCTGGATCTAATACCGGAGATTGAATATTGATCAGGAACAAGGCAACCTGGATTGAGCCCCAGGATTTAGATATTCCTGCTGAAATCCTCCAATATTCAGGTGAGAATGCATTCCTCGCTGGAGAATTAATCCTGCGGAACATCAATTCAGCAGCTGATGCCAAGTCTTTCCTGGAACCGGCGAATTATATACCATCATCGCCTTTTGATCTGCCGGATATGGATATAGCTGTAGAAATCCTTTTAAAAGCAATTCGCCATGGAAATCCGATTGGTGTATGGGGGGACTTTGATGTTGATGGCCAGACCAGCACATCCATCCTGGTGGAGGGGCTAGGCAAATTGGGGGCAAAAGTTGTCCATCACATCCCGGTTCGGGGTGTGGAGTCCCATGGGATTAAATATTAATGTCCTCGAACATTTTCTCGGGAAAAACGTTGACCTTTTACTGTCCTGCGATACAGGTATAACCTCCCACCAGGCGGTGGATTTTGCTAAATCCCGCGGAGTTAAGGTTATCATTACTGACCATCATACCCTTCCTGAAGTTTTACCCCGATCCGATGCCAATATTAATCCTCGCCGTCTATCAGAAACCCATCCCCTGGCTGGTTTATGTGGGGTTGGTACTGCCTATAAGTTGATTGAAGCATTGTACCAATCAACACACCGGGAATCTGAACTCAACCAGTTCCTCGACCTTGTTGCGATTGGAACTATTGCCGACCTGGCAGATTTACGGGGAGAAAACCGGTACCTTGTTCAAAAGGGATTAAACGAACTGCGATCGTCAAAACGCCTTGCATTAAGAGCTTTAATGGAAGTTGCCAATATCATGATGGATTCCATTTCAGAGGAACAAATCAGCTTCGCTCTTGCGCCCCGGTTAAATTCCATCGGAAGGCTGGGAGATGCCAATCCCATTGTGAATTTTTTCAGTTCACATGATCTCCAGGAAATCCGTGTGATGGCATCCCATCTTGAGGGTCTGAATATTCACCGTCGGTTGATCGTAGACCAGGTGATCCACTCTGCGCTCGAGCAAATTGAAAATCACCCCGAACTCGTTAAGGGACCCGTTCTGATTTTAGAAAACCGGAATTGGCCTGGTGGAATCATCGGAATTGCTGCCAGCCGCCTGGTGGAGTTATATCACCTTCCAACGATTTTGCTGACCATAAGTAATGATGGTTTGGCAAGGGGATCTGCACGGTCCATTGAAGGAATAAATATTACCCGGGCAATCGGAGAACAGGCTGCCATTTTAGATTCGTTTGGAGGTCATCCTATGGCTGCCGGGTTGTCCCTTAAAGCTGAATATATCCCGGATTTTCGAAGGGGTCTTGGGACAAGCATTATAAAGATGACGACAGGAATGGATCTCACACCGCAGCTGCAAATTCACTCTTATCTCGAACTCTCCGATGTATCTTCAAATGTATTAGAAGCGCTCGAACTTATGGCACCTTACGGCCCGGGTAATACCCTACCAGTGCTGGTAAGCAAGGATTTAATCATTCAGAAAAGTATGGCAGTTGGAAAAAATGAAGATCATACACAATTAATCCTGGAAGACAATAAAGGTGGGCAGCATAAGGTGATCTGGTGGCAAAGCTCGGCGCTTCCCTTTCCAGATGGACATTTTGACCTTGCTTACTCTGTCCGTAAATCCAATTACCGTGGCAAGCAGGAAATTCAGATCCAATGGTTGGATTTTCGCCAGAATGAACCTGCCAGTTCGACTCTGACAACCAGCAGACCAGAGGTACAGATAATTGATTTCCGCAGCAGCAGTTCCCAGGAAGAAACCATCCAATCTTTGGTGAGGGAATTGGATCCCTTAATATGGGCCGAAGGGATAGCCCAATTTCAATTCCAATGTGTAAACAGGCTTTTTCTAAAACCAACCAACAACCTGGTAATAGCATCCATCCCGCCTTCGATACAGGTATTAAAGGAGATATTGACCATTACCAGACCGAAGAATATTTATTTGTTTAAATTCGCTTCTGAAAATGATCAAATAACAATATTTCTACAGCAGTTATCTGGGTTAGTGTTATACACAATCAATCATCGCGGCGGCTGGTTATTTTATAAAGAACTTGCCGCTAAATTATGCCATACCGAGAATTCTGTACAGGCAGGAATCAAATGGCTAATTGCAAATGGCACCATACAGGTAAAAGATCTCATGGGGGAAACAATACGCATTGATCGGGGTGGGACCAAGGATGATAATGCTCTCCCGTCCATCACAAAGAAATTGAATGACCTTCTGGATGAAACACGGGCATATCGCAGATACACCCTGACTGCAAACGAGAACACTCTGGGCGGGCACCATGGATGGCCAGGAAACCCAGATTAAAACAGGTAAACAAGGGAGCGCTTAATCAATAACGAACCAAATATGGTTACAATATGCAGGTTCGCCATTGTAATATCCAATAATTGTGATAAACTTACCTCCGTTAAAGCAACATCCTAATAGTTGTTGCCTTTCCGTTCCCGCATCACTTACGGTGAAGGGCGCGAGCAAACCCATGGAAAGGAGGAATCCAAAATGAATCAGTATGAGGTTACTTTTATCGTCCAGCCAGACCTGGAAGAAAATGGTCTGGAAGAACTATTGGACAAAGTCCAAGGCTGGATAACCAATTCTGGCGGAAAAATTGAAAAAGTTGAACGCTGGGGAAAACGAAAACTTGCCTATTCAATTCGCAAGCATAAGGAAGGGACATATTTCTTGCTTCACGCCGAAATGGACCCATCATTTACCCACGAATTGGAAAGAAATATGCAAATACTCGAACCAATTATTCGTTACATGGTAATTAAGAAGGATTAGAACCTGATCGGATGTATCAGGAGGATCAAATGACCAGGGGATTAAATAAAGTAATGATTATCGGCCATCTGGCTCGCGATCCGGAAATGAGACATACCCCCTCCGGAAAATCTGTAACCACATTTTCTGTGGGAACCAACCGGACCTGGAACACCTCAGATGGAGAAAAACACACCGAAACAGAGTGGTTCAATATTGTTACTTGGGGTAATTTAGCCGAGATTTGTAGCCAACATTTATCCAAAGGTCAGCAGGTCTATATTGAAGGACGATTACAAACCCGTAAATGGGAAGATACAGAAGGGACAAAACATACAACTGCCGAAATTGTTGCTTATGAAATGATGATGCTGGGTAACCGACGTGAAAATATCCAGCATGCAGATGACGGATTTTCATTTGGCACCAATGATTTCGAGATGGATGATTCTGTCTTATAAGGAGTTATAAAATGAGTGATCAAAATGATTCAAGAACACCCGGGTATGATCGGAGACGATTTTTCAACCGCCCGAAAGTATGCTTGTTCTGTTCAGACAAATCTGTTCAAATTGATTATAAAAATGTCGATTTATTGCGCCGTTTCCTGACAGAGGACGGAAAAATCAGACCAAGAAGGCAAACCGGAACTTGTGCCAGGCATCAAAGAGGGCTTGCCGAGGCTGTAAAAAGAGCCCGCCAAATAGCCCTCGTTCCATTTGTTGCACCTCCAATGGAGGAATCCATTTAAGCAGGTTCAATTCATGGATTGGGTATTTCAGCCTATCTAAAATATAAGGAAGACTATGCCAAACGAACCAGGAGCAAAATCGCTCACCAGAAAACACCAGGCCAGAGCCAAAACCGAAAGAACCCAGAGGAAATTTATTGTTTGGGGTGCGGCTGCTGTTTTTATTCTGGTTATCCTCACAATTGGCTACGGACTATTGGATCAATATGTATTAAAAGATCTTAAACCAGTCGCAACCGTGAATGGTGAGCAGATTTCGGTAAGGGAGTTTCAAAATCGGGTGAGATATACCCGTTGGCAACTTGTCCAGCAATACATAAGCAACTTTGAAATTTATCAAATGTTGGAAAGCAGCAGCCCGGGGGTAGGCACATCTTTTGCCAGCAATCTCCAACAGATCCTGGAACAGCTCAGTGCTGCAAATACTACCGTTCTGGGTGAATCTGTACTGGACCAGATGATTGAAACCAAACTAATTTCCCAGAAAGCGAGTGAAATAGGGGTCACGGTCAGCGACGAGGAGGTGGATTCTGCATTAAAGGAAGCCTTCGGCTATTTTCCTGATGGAACCCCAACCCCTGAACCTGTACCAACCGAGGAAATTATTCGAACTTCCACCTTATCTCCGGAACAGTTGGCTTTAATTAAATTCACTGCAACCCCCACAACTGGTCCGACTGTCACCACCATTCCCACCTCCATACCAACCGTAACCATAATAGACGCATCACCAACCAATGTCCCGACCGGTGTTTTACAAACCTCGACCCCCATCCCTTCAGCCACTCCATATACCCTTGAAGGCTATCAGATTGCATTAAAGGATTATCTTTCAACCCTGAATAGTGAAATTAATTTCTCGGAGGAAGAGCTCAGAAGTATTGTTGTGAATTCATTATTAGCGCAAAAGGTAATGGATACGGTTACAAGTGACCTTCAACCGGCTGAAGAACAGGTTTGGGCGCGGCATATCCTTTTGGAAGATGAAACTGTAGCGAAGGTAATGGTCGAACAATTGAAAAACGGGGAAGATTGGTACAAACTTGCTGCAGAAAGCTCATTAGATACAAGCAACAAGGATATTGGGGGAGATCTTGGATGGTTTGGCAAAGGCAGTATGGTTGCCCCATTTGAGGAAGCTGCATTTGCATTAGAAATTGGCCAGATAAGCGAACCAATAAAAACAGATTTTGGATGGCATATCATCCAGCTGCTTGGAAAAGAAGAAAGACCCATTAATCAAACACAATTGGATAATTTGAAATATACAAAATTTACTGAATGGCTTCAGGCTCAAAAAGATCAAAGTACCATCGAGAAAAATGATATCTGGTTAGGCAATGTTCCAGGTGAACCAAATATTCCCCCAGAATTAATTGTGTCTATTCCCACTCAGTAAGTACCAACGAGTTTTCCAGAAAAAGCGTGGCCAGATGATTGAAGCCACGCTTTTTTCTTATTTTTCAATTACCGCATCGACATCTTCTAATTTCAGGCTGATGACCTGGCTGGCAGAATCACGTCCCATTGTTACCCCATAAATAATATCCGCATTCTGTACGGTATTGCGGTTGTGGGTGATTACAACAAACTGGGTTTTTTGGCTTAGTTCAACCAATAATTCACAAAATCGGCCAACATTAGCTTCATCGAGCATTGCGTCGACTTCATCCAGAACGCAGAAAGGAGTAGGAGACACCCTCAAGAGGGCAAAAATGAGTGCAACAGCTGTAAGACTCCGTTCCCCCCCGGAAAGCAGGGATAACCCTTGTTCCCTTCTACCTGGCAGCCTGGCAATGATTTCAATCCCGGTTTCCGATAGATTTTCTTCATCAACCAACACTAAAGAAGCACTTCCGCCTCCAAACAAACGGGCGAACATTTCTTTAAATTCTTCAGCAACTGACGCAAACGTTTGCTGAAATTTATTCCTCATCAGTTCATCCAGCTCGGATATTACAGTTTGCAAATTGGTATCTGCTTCCCTTAGGTCGTTTACCTGACTATTTAGAAAATTGAATCGCTCATTTACTTCGTCAAATTCTTTTTGAGCCTCCGGGTTAATAGATCCCAACCGTCTAAGTTGGACACGCTGGATATTAATGCTATCTTCAATGCCCTCCTTAATTTCTGGAACCAAAGGCAGCTGTGAAACAAGGTCTTTGAATGGAAGCGGTTTTGGACCATCAATAGTGCTTGCATATTCGAACTCAACCAGACCAAAATCCTCTTCTATTTTCTTTCTTAATGCCTCTAGTTTGTCTTTTTTTCGACTCATATCCATCTGGGCCTGAATAACATGGCGTTCTGCAAGAGATGAGGATTGCATGGTATTGTTATATTGGTTTTGGAGTTCTTGCACCTCTTTTTGATAATTTTCATGTTCCATTTCTTCCGGTTCAATTTTCTTATGCAGGTTTTCGATCGCATTGCTATTTTCTATGAGGTCATTTTCATAACTTTGTTTCTCCTCCCAAAGCAATCCTATTGAATTTTGTGTTTCCTGCAGAAGAATTTCTAGGTGTTGTTTTTGAGTCCTATTCAGATTATCATCCTTAATTAATTCTGCTTTTCGAAGTATCGATATCCATTAATGCGCGGTTGAGTACAGCGATATTGGTTTCCCAGTGCATCATTTCAATTTGCAGATCTTCTAAGGGTAATCGGGATAATTCACGCTCCAGTACCGCCAAATCCTTACCAGCCGATTCAATCTGTTTTTCAATAACAAGCTGTTTATCTAGGAGTTCATCTTTTGTAACACCGGATGTTTTTAAAGACAATTCCCGGTCCAGAAGTTGCTGCGTATAAAAATCGCAGCTTTTTGAAAGCATTTCAGTATTCAGCAGGATATCCTGATGTTTTTTTCTTAATAGATCAAGATCAATTTGAGATTTTCGATTTTCCTTCTCAGTCAGAACTTTTTGGCTGCGTTTTAATTCAATTTGATTCTGAATATCAGCGACTTGAACATTTATATCCCTTGATTTCTGTTTCAAGTGAGCTCATTTTTTCAATTAATTCGCGTTTTTCACGTGGTCTGGCTATCAAAGTTTCCCGGCCTGTATGGGCAGACAGGATAATTCCATTCGAGAAGAAAACTTCGCCTGTCAATGTCACAAAGCGGGCATTCTCATGCAGTAAACCAGCTGCCTTCCTGGCACTCTGTCTGTCTCTAACAATAAATGCCTGGCCAACCAGGCTGTTGATTACATTATCAAACTCGGGATCTATCTTTATAAAATCGGATGCTCTTCCTAAAGTATTGGGATATTCAATTTCCGGTTGTTTGGATTCGGTAAAATCATTTACTGTTGGTATTAAATAAGTCTGGCTGCCATCCTCCGCCTCCAGGATCATTAATACCTGATCCGTATCAGTATGCCCTTTTAAGAAAACAGCATCAAAATAATCACCGAGTAGTGCGCTAATCGCCTTTTCATAATTAGAATCGACTTCTATTAAATCGCCCAGGACTGCAAATTCTCCCTTAAGTTTTCCTTCACGTTTCAAAGTCATGATGGTTCGAGTTCCTTTATTGAAACCCGTAAATTTCTTTTCTGCCTGTTCGATGACATCGATTTGAGCTTTAAGTTTTGTACGTCCCCTCTCAAGGGATGTCAGTTTGTCATGTAAAGATGATAGATCCTTTTGACGATCAATGAGAGTGTCTTCCTGGCGGTGGATTTCATCACGATTGAATTGAATTGAAGCATCTAATTGGGCAATAATACTGGCAAGATCATCGAGCTCCACCTGACATTTCTCGCTAAGAGACTTTTCATTGATTACTTTTTCATTTATTGTTTCTATTGATCTGGTGTTTCTGGCAATCTGGTTCTCAAGCTCCTGCAAGCGTAATGCGGTTTGAATTTTATCAGTCTCAGCCTGGATAACCTCTTTCTTTTTATAATTGAGTTGGTTTTCCAAATCCTGCCTGGCAACATGTCTTTCAGAAAACAATTTGGTGGCTTCAAGAAACTTTGCTTCTGCTTCCTTTTTTTCAGCGGCGAATCTGTTCAAATCCTCGGACAGGCTGGTAATTCGGTCAGAAGTTGTTTTATATTCTTCTTGATTGCGGACCAGGTCGTTTTCCATCCTTAATAATTGTTCGTTTAGAGAACGATTTCGCTCTTCGAAAACAGCAAGGGAACGATTAATTTTTTCTTTATTTTGGTAAAATTCCGTAAGTTGATTGCGCATTTGGTTGAGGGTATTTCTTCTTTCTAAAACCATGCTCTGCACAGAATCCCTGCGTGAATTTATTTTGGATAGATCCAATCTGGCAGTCTCAAGTTCCTCCTCCTGATCTTTCAGAGCTGTATATGAAAGTGCAAGATCGTTTTGGGACTTATGCCAGTGGTATCCATACCATTCACGAAGGAGAATCTTTAAGTCCGCTTGAATGCGTTCATATTCCCTTGCTTTCTGTGCCTGCTTTTCAAGGCTTTTTAATCTTGGCTCCAATTCCCCGAGAATATCGTGGACTCTTTCCAAATTTCTGCGGGTTTTTTCCAGCCTGGTAATAGATTCTTCCCGCCTGTTGTGATATAACCCGATCCCGGATGCTTCCTCAAAGAATTTTCTGCGTTCTTCAGGCCTTAATGAGAGTGCCGAGTCAACCAATCCCTGTCCAATTATGGTGTAAGTTCTTTCGGCCAGACCGGCGTTTGCTAACAGCTCCGTTATTTCTTTCAACCGGACTCTTTGCCCATTCAAAAGGTATTCGTTCTGACCATCACGATAAGCTCTGCGTGTTATGGCCACTTCCCCATAATCGATTGGGAGCCAACCGCTTGAATTATCAAAAGTCACTTTGCATGCAGCCATACTTGAGCGGGATTTTTGCTCGGAACCTGCAAAGATCATGTCTATGGTTTTCTTACCACGTAAAAGCGAATAGGTTTGCTCACCAAGTACCCAGCGCAACGAGTCAGCAATATTAGATTTTCCAGCACCGTTAGGACCAACAATTGCTGTTATTCGAACCGGAAATTCAAACAGGGTCTTGCTAGCAAAAGTTTTATAGCCCTGTAATTCAAGCGATTTGAGCTGAGGTATCATCTATAAATCATCCTGTGCATAATTAATGGGTATTAAGGAACGATTAATCCAAGGGTCTTTAAGGCCTGTTGGGCAGCGGACTTTGCAGCAATTTGTTTGCTGTGTCCAACGCCTAAACCATAAGAAATGCCATTAATAACCACTTCCACGTCAAATTCCTTCAAATGATCAGGGCCGCGTTCATTGCGGGTTATGTATTGTGGGGGAGAATAACCCTGTCCCTGAGCCCACTCCTGCAGCTGGCTTTTAGGATCATCAATTTTGCGATTGGAGATTATATCTGCAGTTGCATCTTCTAAAAATGGGAAAATGAATAATTTCACCTGGTCAATACCGCCATCGAGGTAGAGAGCTCCTACCAGGGCTTCGAATGTATCACAAAGTAAAGCCGGTCGGTCCCTTCCACCCGCGTACATTTCGCCTTTCCCAACGCGCATCGCACGAGAGAGATGAATTTTTCTTCCAAAATTTGCCAATTGCTCGGTATGAACAAGAGCTGAGCGCATCCGGGTTAAATCCCCTTCGGGCATCTCCGGAAATTTATGGTAGAGCCAGGCTGCCACCATAAAATCAAGGACGGCGTCTCCAAGAAATTCCAGCCGCTCATTGTCTTCAATTGCATCTGGGTGTTCATTGAAAAAAGAACGGTGGGTTAACGCCCGGGTTAGTAATAAATGATCCTTAAATTGGAGATTGAGTCTTTGTGCTAATTCTTTTGGAGATTCAATGTCTTGTAAAATATATTCCCTATCCAATATCATCCTCCAGGAAACCATGGAAGGCCAAACATCTCTACAATGTAGAGATGTTTCGCTTTACACCGTTTATCCTTCACTCATTCGTATTTTCTTGCATTGTCCAATCATAATTAAGAATTGTATTTATAGAAACTTCGCTTTCTGGATTGATTGGAAGTTTGGATGTAAAAGGAAAAAGTATTTAATCGTCCCTTGTTGGAGAGTAACTGCCTTCTTTCCAGTGTTCCTCGTTTAAAAAAATTTCTTTCTTCCAGATGGGTACAATTTCTTTCAGCCTGTTAATTCCAAAGTGGGCGGCTTCAAAAATCCCGTCATCCCTATGGCTGGCTGAACAGGCGATAAAAATCGTTTGAGTACCTTTAGGTAAATAACCAATCCTTTGAACAATAACAATCCCTTCGATTCTTTCCCAACGGCTTCGAATTTCCTTAGCAATTTGATCCATTTTTTCCAGGGCCATGGGCAAATACGCTTCATACTCTAAGGCAATCGTTTTTTCAGGATTTTCAGCCTCGTTTTTTTCTCTTACCATACCGGTAAATGCACATAATGCACCGGTGGTCGGATAGGATATTTTCTGGAGTAATTGATTAATATCAAAAGGATTTTCCGAAATTTCGAGGTGTGTTTGATCAATCCCTCCACCGCTCACCGGGGGAAATATGGCAATCTCATTTCCCTCAACAATTAAATCCTCATCAAATGAAAATTTCCGATTTACCGAGATAATTGCATTGGCCATAGATAATTCCAAGGTTGGAAATTCTTGAATAAGGAGCTGCTTAAATTGCGAAACGGTAGATGGTGATGGAATATCTATTTCCGCCATATTTGTTTTTACCAATTCTTTATAGGATGCAAAGAATTTAACAATAATCCTCATTCGTTGTTCACATCTCCACTCTTGCCCCCAGTTTTTTTCACCAGGCGGATATTTTGGATTTTGGCAGTTTTTTCCACTGCTTTCACCATGTCATAGAGAGTTAATGCACTGATTGATACCGCGGTTAATGCCTCCATCTCAGCTCCTGTTTTTCCAGAAGACCTGACTTCCGCTAAAATTTCCACTCCCGGCAGTGTTTCAGAAAGTGTTAGCTGCACATCAATATAACTTAATGGAATGTTATGACACAGAGGAATTAAATCGGCTGTTTTTTTTGCAGCACTGATACCGGCAATTTTAGCCACCGTCAGGACGTCCCCTTTTTGGATCAGCCCATCTTGGATTAACCTCAGGGTAGCCACCGTCACTTGGAAATCTCCGGCGGCAATAGCAGTCCTGAAGGTATCAGGTTTGTCACCCACATCCACCATCTGGGCTTTCCCGGCATCATCGATATGGGAAAATAAATTCTTCACCCCCAAATTATAACGTTATATTTTTAGAAGTTTACAAATTGATATTATTTTCCCTCTGATATAATTTGTTCTATGATGGCAAGTACGATGAATCCAGATTCAACTGGTTACAAAGTAAATACAAATGTATATGAAGGTCCCCTTGACCTGCTTTTAGAATTAATTGAAAAAGCTGAACTTGATATAACTCGTCTTGCCCTGGCGCAGGTTACAGACCAGTTTCTCAATTATTTATCCAAAATTCAGGACAGGGAACCGGACGAGGTATCTGCTTTTTTAGTCGTTGCAACCAAGCTTCTCCAGATCAAATCATCCGCCCTTCTACCGAATACTGCGACAGATGATTTTCAATCCTCGGAGGAGGAAGATCCCGGAGATGCTTTAGCCCGCCAGTTAATAATTTACAGAAAATTTAAAGAGAAGGCTCAATGGTTGGATATCCGGCAGGATGCTGGATTGCATAGTTACCTGCGTATCGCTGCTGTGCCATATAAGTATGTATCAAAGATAGATATCACCAATATCACACTTGAAGACCTGCAAGAGGTAGCCAGGTCCATATTTACAAAAAACTGGGATTTACAACGCCTTGACACGGTCGTATCGTTACCAAAAATTACAATACGTGACCGTATCCAAACCATACTATTTTTATTACATGAAACCCAACAACTATTATTCAAAAATATCCCCAGAAATCAGACCAGAACAGAAATAGTCATATCTTTCCTGGCAATGCTGGAATTAATAAAACAAAATATTTTGCTTGCTCAGCAAGACTCCTTATTTGGAGATATCAGGCTTGAGTCATTTGAACAATGGGATGAAAATCAGGAAATTGAAATTGAATTCCAGGATTAACTTGGGAATTGATTCAAAAAATAATATGGATTATTTCCCCTGTGGAATGATCACCCATAAAAGTACATAAACCAGGATACCTGGAATCCACCCGGTAATGCTGCAATGAAAAAAGCAAGCCGAAACCAGGTTGGGCTGATTCCGAAAAAATTGCTAAAACCGCCACAAATACCCGCAACGACCCGATTCCTCTTTGATCTTCTTAATGAATTATTGATTTTATCCATAAAACTCTCCTGTAAATAAATTCCTTTTATCTCAAAGAGGAATACGGATTTTTTAAATATCGTTTCAAAGAATTCAGGGATTATTCCCGGAAATGTACTGATCAGATAAATGGTCCAATAGCTGCATTTCATCTCTATTTAATTTCCACCCTAATGCCCCAGAAATATCTTCAACCTGATATGCATACTTGACTCCTGGAATTGGTATCGTCCCTTTATTAATCGCCCAATTTATGGCCACCTGGGTGCAGTTTTTTCCAGAATGTTCCGAGCCAATTTTTTTCATCGTATTGATCAACCCTTGGGTTTTATTAATCAGATCTTGACTGTAACGCCTCCCCCTGATTCCCTGGGGAATTCGATCTGGGTGGTATTTACCGGTAAGTATTCCCTGTGCCAGAGGACTATACGCAATGCATGCAATACCCAATTGATCACATAGTCTCAGTAAGCCCGATTTCTCCACGGACCGGTTTAGGAGGTTATACTCAATTTGAATAGAAGCCAGACGGATACCATGATGTACCAGTGTATCAAATGCACATTGCAATTGTTCCCGGTTGTAATTGGATACACCAATTTCCCGGATTAATCCTTCCTGATGGGCCTCAACCATCCCCTCCATCCAGGTTTCAGTATTAATGGGTGGGAAAGGATAGTGTATCTGGTATAAATCGATACAATCCAGATTCAGCCGGCGTAAACTATTCTTCAATGCTTTCAACAAAGTTGAACGCTTTAATCTCCAGGGGAAAGGCATGAATTTAGAGGCGACGATTACAGATTCGTTGGTTTGAAGCAGACCTTTCCCCAACAATGTTTCTGATTTACCCATGCCATAAACTTCGGCAGTATCGAAGAATCGCAGCCCATGTTGGAAGCAGGCTTTGATGGCCAGCATAATATCATCTTCCTGATATTCATTTCCATACCCCCAATAAATACGGTCGCCCCATTGCCATGTACCTATTCCAATTTGTATATTTTCAAAAAGCGGATTGAGCATCTTTTCTGGTTTCATTGTGATTTTCTAAGTATAAAATCAAGTAGTAACTTTTGCATATTATTCCGGCAACAACGAATTACGATTATAGTTGAATTCTGGTGTAAATTATTCCTTAATGATAGTATTGTGAAAAGATTCGCTCAACATCTCGTAATAATTGCGAGTAATTATGCCTGATGAAGTAACTCCTATTCGACAACAATACCTGGAAATAAAACGGCGTTATCCGGATGCAATTGTATTCTTCCGCCTGGGTGACTTTTATGAAACCTTTGATCAAGACGCCGAAATCACTTCCAGGGAGCTTGATATTGTACTAACCTCCCGAAATGTAGCCAAGAATAACCGTATACCCATGGCGGGCATACCATACCATGCCATTGATAATTACCTGTCACGTCTCATCGATAAAGGATACCATGTCGCCATATGTGAACAGATCGGTGATCAACCAGTAAACGGCCTGGTACCCCGCCAGGTTGTGCGCGTGGTAACGCCTGGTACTGTTATGGAGCCTGGTCTTCTGCAAAGCCCGGTCAACAATTACCTGGTTGCATTTGTTATTGAAGATGATAGGGCTGGGATTGCCAATGTTGATGTTACCACCGGCGAATTTGCTGCAACTGAAATTTCTGGTAAGGATATCTCATCCCTGGTAAATGCTGAACTTGTTCGCTTAAAACCTGCCGAAATTATCTTACCAGAGAGTATGCATTTCAACAGGACAATTCCCGGTCATGTAACAAATTTACCCAGGTATCGGTTTGAATACAACAGATCCAAAGAAGCACTTCTGAGGCAATTTAATGTCACTACCCTGGATGGATTTGGCCTCAACAACAAACCAACCGCTATCCGGGCAGCTGGAGCAATTGTCCAATATTTGCTGGAAACCCAACCGGATGCCTTACGATTATTAACCAGGATTTCATCTTACAGCACATCCGAATTCATGGTTTTAGATGCAGAAACCAGGCGGAATCTCGAACTCACTGAGACAATCCGCCGGTCGGACAATAAGGGTTCTCTTATCGGAATTTTAGACCAGACCATCACTCCGATGGGGCACCGGATGTTTTATCAATGGATAACAAAACCATTATTATTGGTACCCGAAATTCAAAAACGACAGGATGCAGTTGGTGCTTTCATAAATCACGGCTTGCTGAGAGCTGAGTTTAGGTCCGCCCTTAAAGGGTTACCAGACCTGGAACGATTGACCAACCGGTTAATTTCTGGAACTGCTATACCGCGTGATTTAGTATCCATACGCAGCTTCTTGCGGAAAATTCCATCCCTGATAAAGTTGTTTGAGGAGACAGACGGAATATTCCAACTGATTACTTCAGGTTTAATTAGTTGTCACTCTGAGCTTGAATTAATCGAGTCTGCTATACCTGAGGATCCCCCGGCTACCTTGCAAACAAGCGGTGTGATCAAACCCGGTTTTTCTTCAGAGTTGGATAATATTCTTAATTCAACGAAACATGCCCGGGAGTGGATTAAAAATCTTGAAAATGAAGAGCGCCAGCGGACCGGAATCAAGAACCTGAAAGTTGGATACAACAAAGTTTACGGATATTTCATAGAAGTTTCCCGCAGCAATACCGATCATGTACCAGATGAATACATCCGCAAACAAACCCTTGTAAACGCCGAACGGTATATTACTCCTGAACTTAAAGAATATGAGACGCTTGTACTGAACGCAGAAGAAAGAATTAAGGAAATTGAAGCCAGGATTTTTCAGCAAATCATATCCACCCTTGCTAAAAGTTCTGAAATGCTGCTCACCAGTTCCCGAAAGGTAGCATTTTTGGATGTGGTTTCCTCTCTAGCAGAAGTTGCTGTACAGGATAATTATGTAAGACCAGAAATATATGAGGATAATGTCCTGGAAATTCAGGACGGAAGGCATCCGGTTGTAGAACATTATTTGCGTGGTGAACGGTTTGTTCCCAATGATTCCATTTTTGAACCAGGAGAGATAATTCGGATACTCACCGGTCCAAATATGAGTGGAAAAAGCACTTTTCTCAGGCAAGTTGCTCTCATTGTGCTGATGGCGCAGCTTGGCAGTTATGTTCCGGCAAGTAAAGCCAGGATCGGCCTGGTTGACCGCATTTTTACACGAATCGGAGCACAGGATGAAATCCATGCCGGGCAGTCAACTTTTATGGTTGAAATGATCGAGACCGCCAATATCCTCAACCATGCCAGTAATCGAAGTTTAATTATTCTGGACGAAATTGGACGTGGTACAAGTACATATGACGGGGTATCCATCGCCTGGGCAGTGGTTGAATATATACACAACCACCCCAAATTAAGGGCCAGGACCTTATTTGCCACCCATTATCACGAATTAACCCAGCTGGGGGAATTATTACCGGGTGTTCGGAACTATAACGTAGCAGTCACAGAAGACGGGGAGAAAGTGGTTTTCCTGCATAAAATTGTGCCCGGTGGAGCCGATCGGTCTTATGGCATTCATGTTGCACAAATTGCCGGTCTGCCTGCCCCAGTCATTCACAGATCTTATGAAATACTCCTGCAATTGCAAATCAGCTCCGGTAAAGCCCTGGAGGTAAACCCTGGCTCAGCCCAGCAGATGATATTATTTCCAGAAACCAATCCCTTAATTGAAGAATTAAAATCCCTCGATCTTAACAATTTCAGTCCAATAGAAGCAATAAACAAATTATTTGAATGGCAAAATAAATTTGTTGAGAAAAGAAACCAGGCTGGTTAGGTTAATTTCACAGCCATTGAGGTGTCTTTCCGGCCTCTTATCCAGGCATGAATTACAAGGAGGAGGATGCCTGTTGCTATGGTAATCCCGGAAAAGATCATTGCTGAGGCACTGAATTCTTTTAACGCCCTGTTGATCACGTCTGCAAGAAATGATAATTCTTCAAATACTGTCGCCGGAATAATATCAAGCAGGAAATTTTCAGCCATCGATCCTGAAAATAAATAGATCCACAGAGCGATTCCACCACCGATGCAGCCCGCAATCAAAGTGGGTAAACCAATCACAGGGAGAATTTCAAGTTTTTCCTTCCAATGAAATAAAACCAAAATGACCAATAGAACCGGCAGAATTACCAATGAATTAGCAATAAACCAGCGCCCATAATAATAGGCCTGGGACCACAGACCCTTGTTTAATGTTAGTTCATCGGTATTGATATAATCTGACAGATCAATCGTATCCGGGATGGGATTAATAGCCTTGCCAATAATACCATCCATCAGGCCGTAGACAATTGACATAAGCTGCTCCGGAGGCTTGCACAACGGAATTTGAGACGAGCCACCTGAAAATATCTGGGTACCAAACTGAATTAGATCTGATAATTTGCAGTCTGGAAGTTTATTGATCGATTCTTCAATGAACGATTTACCAGATTCACCTGTTATTGAGCGCTTCATTCCAGTTAAGTCAACAACAAGGTTTATTTCATCATTTTGATAATTAAGATAATCGATTATTACCCCGGTGGCTGAATCTACTTGTTCTTTTACCCACTCCTCGCTGATTAATGATTGAAAAAATTCCTGGATTGCGGTTTGGTCGAATACTGATTCCACCCCTGATTCCATCTTCCCAAAAAGCATACTTAAATCTCCGACCTTATCCATTAATATACCTTGGCTAAAGGCGGTAATTTTTTGGTAAGTGTTTTCTGTTTCAAATATCCTTACATAAAATTCCTTAGTAAATAACAGTTTCTCCACCGGATAATAATAAATCCCGGCAATAATGGTTATTACTAGAAGGATTCGTAGTAGGTAGGAAAATATTTTTGCCACGGCTAACCTTATTTTGGGTTGTGCTTTAATCAGTCGTTGATCCTATAACTATTCTAGCTTAAACCTCAATCTTTCGTCTTTGAGAGATTTCTCGCCGTTATTCGTTGTAGAATGTAATTAATCGATTTACATTAAGTAAATATTTAGCTACTATTTATTTATGGAATAACCCAGCAAAGATCCTGGATAAATTTATATTTACAGAATAATCTTAGACCGGATTGTTGCATTTAATATCTTGACCTGACGATAATCCATTACGGATTTCTCATCGAGGATATTTTCATCAATCAGAAACCAGCACCTTATCAAATTCCACCGATTTTTTTAAAATCCCTCCAAAATCGCCCTTATCCGTCAAGAATCGGGATAAGATTATGAAAATTTTTTCCCTAAGGATTATTAATTCTTAAAAGCAATTTTTTGGGTTGATGCCGGAAATCATTTAAATCCAGATCTCCCCTGGTAAGAGCCAGCAATGTCTCTGTTAAAACCAAATTGACCGGTGTATCAATTCCAACCTTACTTCCAAACCGGACCACGGCACCGTTGAGATAGTCTACTTCAGACATTCCTCGCCTGCTCATTAGATCAATATGGAAGGATGGCATTTTTCCACCGCGGCCTCCCCCTACCAACTTTTTTAAGAGGGGTTGTAAAACGAATAATGGCAGGCTGCTAATCCCCCAGGATAGGAGCTTTACTTGAGTACCTGGCAAATTTACCACTGGGATTTTATATGCAGACATAACATCCAATGTTTCCCGAATCTGCCTGATTTCCAGCTTGCATAATTCCGGATCGGAATAGACTTCCAGCGGGGTCATATCCAAAATAGCTGATGAGGCATTTGCCAGGAGGTTTATCACCATCTTCGACCATTTCATAGCCGCAGGATTAGAATACACCTTTGCTTTTAATCCGGCTGAATTAAAAACGGACTCCAGAGATGGGACTAATAAGTTGGATGCTGAAATTCCCACTCCCCTTAGTTTTTCAAGGACAATTTTTCCGGGACCGGTTTTCCCAATTGCACTTGTAAGAGTTCCAAAAATTACCTTATCATCTCCCAGTCCATCAGCCAGCACTATCTCATTCTCAACTCCATTTTGCAGGCTCAGAATGGGTGGCAGAGCTGCCCGGTAAGGGATCAACCCCTCCAGAAGTTTTTTCGTATCAAAAGACTTTACCGCTACAATTGCGATATCAAACGGTCCATAAGGTAAGGCTTCATTAATCGATGGTACGATATTAATATGTTCCAGGTGATGTGTTCCATCCGGAAGAGTTAATTGCATGCCTTGGCGTTTTATTTCGGGAATCAAACCTGGTTGTTCTATAAACACAACATCCTGCCCTGAAACGACCAGACTGCCGCCGATATACGTGCCAATAGCACCCGTGCCAATTATTAAAAACCGCAAATCACAATTATTATCTCTTATCATGAACCGGGGATCCAATTAGAATTTGATCTGGCAACGATTTTACCATTCTCTTGCGCCAAGTAAAAACCGATCCCCCGGCAATGCCTTCTTGCCTGCTGGCTGGACAATATCTAGAACCAACCAGCCTCCTTTGCCGCCAACAACCGGAAATCCATCTATAATTCCTCTTTCCCCGATTTCAGAATTTTCTCCCTGTAGCACATGTGCTTGATGAACCTTAAGGAAATTATCCTTAAATTTCATGTATGTGCCGGGCCATGGATAATATGCCCGCACCTGTCTTTCAAGAAAGTTTAATGGTTGATTAAAATCCAATTCCCCCTGCTCTTTTCTAATCATCGGTGCATAGGTTGATAAAGCACCATCCTGCGCCTTAAGTTGAATTTTGCCCTCAAGATATAGAGGCAGGTTATCCATCAGCAAACCCGCTCCGATACTTGACAAACGCAAACCCAAACTCTGATTGGTGTCATCCGGGAGGATAGGCTCAATTTTTTTTGTCAGTATAGGTCCGGTATCCACTCCCCGGTCCATTTTCATAATTGTAACCCCGGTTTCTGCATCCCCTGCAAAGATTGCAGCCTGTATAGGTGCGGCACCTCTCCAGCGGGGAAGCAAGGATGCATGGACATTGATACATCCCAATGGTGGTAGCTCCAAAACATTCTTCCGTAATATTTGCCCGAAAGCGACCACAATTATCAGATCGGGTTCCCAATCAACCAGCTGATTGATAGCATTCTCATCTTTAAGATTAACGGGTTGTATGATTGGCAGATTATTCGATTGGGCCAAAACTTTCACCGGCGGTGGTGTTAATGTGCGCCCCCTTCCCGATGGCTGGTCAGGCTGGGTTACTACGCCAACAATATCATATTTGTTTATGAGCGCTGATAGTGATGGTACTGCAAAATTAGGAGAGCCCATAAAAACAATTTTTGGAAACATAGCGTGATTTTAACACGAATATTTTCGGATAGTTGCTGAGTTAGAAAATAACGGTCTTCCTGGTCAAATTTGTATAACAGGAAATCGTTACAATTATTTGCAATCCATACAAAATTAACCATAACACAATCCATTTTCACATATTGATCGAATCTAAAAGAAAAAAGATACGCTGGAATGGTTCCAGGCAATCCTGAAAAATATAAATGAGTTTGCGTTGAGATGGAGTCCGGATTGGCATGAAATCATTACGGGAAAATTACATTGTGGGTAAGGAATTTTCGCCCAGGTTAAAAATGATTGTTATCCCAGGCAAGATTCAATTTTCTTGTATATTTTATCAATCCTGTTTGCGGAAAAAATCCACAGCCTATTAAAAGAACAATGAATCCTTTGGATATCTACCGTTATTAGCAGAAAATTGTCCTATAAAGTTGCCATTTGCACATTTTTTAACAAATTAATTGGTCGCGCTCCTTAATGATTGTCTAATTTTATATACTCATATATAATCGAATCATTAATACATTAGTTTGTGGGAAAACACGAGGATGGGGCTATAACATTGCTGTTTGTTGTATTGGGATAATCCATTAATTTTTGAATTCTCACCGGTGTTGATATTGATCACCAATAGATACCAATGCCAAAGTACAGGTCCTTGAATAACTTCACCGGAGATGAGTTGAATGCAATCCCCACAATTATCAGTGCCTGATTCCACCCAACCTCCATTGTTTTTGAATTCACCATCAGCCTTTCATCTCCTGGCCAAACCTACAGGTGCCGCCTGCAACCTGGACTGTGCCTATTGCTTCTTCCTGGATAAAGATTTGTTCTATCCCGGAAGCAAGTTCCGCATGAGTGACTCGCTGCTTGAGGATTACATTCGTCAGCTGATCGAATCGCACAAAGTAGATATAGTAAACATTGCCTGGCAGGGTGGTGAACCTACCTTGATGGGTCTCGATTTTTATCAACGGGCGATGAATCTGGCTGAGAAATACCGCCGCCCAGGCATGACCTTTTTGCATACTTTGCAAACGAACGGTACCCTCATAGACGACAATTGGGCGGCTTTTTTCAAGGAACATGATTTCCTCATCGGCATCAGTATTGACGGCCCGCGCCAATTACATGACCTGTATCGCCTGGATAAGGGTGGCGGACCAACTTTCGACAAAGTGATGCGCGGTTTGCGTTTGCTGCAGAAGCATAAAGTCGAATACAACGTGCTAACGACTGTCAATCGTCTCAACGGTGATTTTCCATTGGAGGTTTACCGTTTTTTGCGTGACGAGGTTGGTACAACCTGGATGCAGTTTATTCCAGTGGTTGAACGAATCAACGCCGATGGACGGACCCTTTACCAGGAAGGCACCACAGTATCAGAACGCTCAGTATTACCGGACCAGTTCGGTCGGTTCTTATCTACCATCATGGATGAGTGGGTGCGGCATGATGTGGGCAATATTTTTGTACAGACCTTTGAGGCGACCTTGCGCAATTGGCTGGGAATGCAAACTTCCGGGATGTGCGTTTTTAACGAGACCTGCGGCACCGGTCTGGCTCTCGAGCATAATGGCGATCTATATTCCTGCGACCATTTTGTTGAGCCAGACTATTTACTGGGAAATATTAATGAGACTTCGATGCTTGAAATGGTTGCTTCATCCCGGCAGTATAAATTTGGTCAGGATAAGCGCGATAGCCTGCCGGTTTATTGCCTGGAATGTGATGTGCGCTTTGCCTGCCGCGGAGAATGTCCCAAGAACCGCTTCATTCAAACTCCGGATGGCGAATCAGGTCTTAATTACCTTTGTCCTGGATTTAAAGAATTTTTTCACCACGCCAGTTTTTATATGAAGATTATGGCTGGGCTGATCCGGCGCAGTCGGGAAGCAAAGGAGGTGATGGCAATTCTGGATCAAACCTTTGGGAGTATGCACCGCCTCGATCCATGCCCGTGCGGAAGCGGCCGCAAGTACAGGCAGTGTCACGGACGTTCACCAGCCACTCCGGATAATAAAAAGTTGCCTCTTCCACAAGCTCGATCATCTATCAACCAGGAAAAATTGGGGGACTTGCCTCCAAACCTATCACCTCGAATGAATACAAATGGGTAACCTACCCATTATATTTATCAAAATTATGTAATATCAAAAAGGAGCACGGATTATGCCAAACGGAAAACCGAATATTCTCATTATCTGGGGTGATGATATTGGCATCACCAACCTGAGCTGTTACAGCGATGGTTTGATGGGCTATCGCACCCCCAACATTGACCGCATTGCCAACGAAGGTATGCGCTTCACCGATTCTTACGGCCAGCAGTCCTGCACAGCCGGGCGTGCCGCCTTCATCACCGGGCAAAATCCGTACCGCACCGGGTTAACCAAGGTTGGCATGCCAGGTGTCGATATCGGCTTGCAGGCTGAAGATGCAACCATCGCCGAGCTGCTCAAGCCGTTGGGCTACGCCACCGGCCAGTTTGGTAAAAATCACTTTGGCGATATGAACAAGTACATGCCGACAGTTCACGGATTCGATGAATTCTTTGGCAATCTCTATCACCTCAATGCCGAGGAAGAACCGGAAAATGTAGACTATCCATCAGAAGAAGACTTTCCCGAATTCCATGCCCGCTTTAAACCCACGCGGTGTCATGCACTCCTGGGCAATCGATGAGGATGATCCCACGGAACAACCGCGCTGGGGTCGGGTTGGCAAGCAAAAGATCAAGGATACCGGTCCCTTGACAAAAAAGCGCATGGAAACCTGCGATACTGAATTTATCGCTGCAGCGCAGGACTTTATAAAGGATGCTCATGACAAAGAACAGCCGTTTTTCGTCTGGCTCAATACGACCTGGATGCATTTCCGTGTTCATCCGCCTGAATCGGTCCTGGGGCAGGCCGGGCGTTGGCAGTCCTTCTACCATGACGTGATGATAGAGCACGACAAACACGTCGGCCAGATGTTGGATCTTCTGGATGAGTTGGGCATCGCCGAGGATACCATCGTCATGTATTCCACCGATAACGGTCCGCATATGAACTCCTGGCCGGATGCCGCCATGACCCCCTTCCGCAACGAAAAGAACTCAAATTGGGAAGGCGCCTTCCGCGTGCCGGAATTGATCCGTTGGCCAGGCAAAATTCAGGCTGGCACGGTTTCCAACGAAATTATTGCACACCAGGACTGGCTTCCCACTCTTCTGGCGGCAGCGGGTGAACCCGAAATTAAGGAAAAACTAAAGATTGGTCACCAGGTTGGTGATAAGAGCTTCAAAGTACATATAGATGGTTATAATTTTCTGCCCTATCTCAAAGGAGAAGAAAAAAAAGGGCCGCGGCCTGGCTTTTTCTACTTCTCGGATGATGGAGAATTGACCGCCTTGCGCTACGATAATTGGAAGCTGGTTTTTGCCGAGCAAAGAATGGCCGGAACCCTTCAAATTTGGGCAGAACCATTGGTTCCCTTGCGCGTCCCAAAATTTTTCAACCTGCGCACTGACCCATACGAACGGGCTGATATCACTTCGAATACCTACTTCGACTGGATGATTGATCATGTATTCCTGCTCTACGCAGCGCAGTCATTGGTGAGCCAATTCATGAGCACCTTCGTGGAATTCCCTCCACGCATGAAACCGGCCAGTTTCGCCGTTGACCAGATTGTGGAGAAGATGAATGAAAACATAGTTGGCGTAGGCTAGATTCACCTGTTAATCATGGATCTGGTTTCACCAAGAAACCAGATCCATTGGTTTCAGTGGGGCATTTTATGATCATACCCGAAAATGATCGTGTCAGCATTACTGACAAGCTGCGGGTTTTCTACGACGCTAATCCCTATCCTCAGCCAGTTGATGACCTCGATAGTTACCGCCAACGCTGGCAGGATGAAGATAGGCGGCGTTGGGATTTCCACCTCCATTGGCCGGATAAGCCGTATCGGACAGGTTTAACTGTTCTGGTCGCCGGCTGCGGAACCTCTCAGGCAGCCAAGTATGCATTGCGCCAGCCAGCAGATCAAGTGGTTGGCATTGATATTAGCGTCACGAGCATTCGCCAAACCGATGCGCTTAAACGCAAATATCACCTGGATAATCTTGAACTCTACCAGCTCGCTGTTGAATGCGTTGGCGAGTTAGACCGACGCTTTGATAAGATTGTCTGCACAGGAGTACTGCACCATCTCCCTGACCCGGATTTGGGACTGCGCACCCTGGCGAATGTCCTTGAACCCGATGGAGCCATGCACTTGATGGTCTATGCCGTCTACGGCAGGGCAGGAATCTATATGCTGCAGGAATACTGTTCGCGCTTGGGAATCGGTTACGAGCAGGGTGAAATCCAGGATCTTGCAATGACCCTCATGGCGCTGCCGCAAGATCACCCCCTGGCACGCCTGTTAGGCAACTCACCGGACTTTAAGAGCAAGGCAGGTCTTGCCGACGCCCTGCTCAACCCCCATGATCGAGCTTACACGGTGTCACAGCTGTTTGATTTCATCGGGGATTCTGGGCTGAAATTTGGCCGTTGGATTCGGCAGGCACCCTACCTGGCACGGTGCGGCAGTCTCGCCGGAACGCCACATGCCGCCCGATTAATAAAGCTGCCGCCAAGAGAGCAATTTGCGGCTGTTGAGTTACTTCGTGGAAACATGCTCCGCCACAATTTAATTGTATACCGGCAAGACCGGCCAGGCAGCAATCATCAACCATGGCTTGATGAGCATTTCATGTCTGATTATGTACCCATCCGCTTCCCCGATACGATTAGCTTGCACAACCGGCTGCCTGCAGGCGCAGCTGCTGTTCTGATTAACCAGGCGCATGTCGATCCCGATTTAATTCTGCCGGTTGATAACTCTGAGTTGCAGCTTGTTAAAGCCATCGATGGAGAACACAGCATTGCTGAAATCTTAAATCAGGTTAATCAAACGTGCGGTAAGAGCCATCACTATACGCAAGCCAGGGACTTATTCGAGCGGCTTTTTTGGTACGATCAGGTTGTTTTCAATGGATCAAATGCTTAGTATCCACTTAATTTTCCTGCGTTTCGCAGCAAATTTCGTCTGTATTCCCCTCGTTTTATTTGTGATAGATCATGCCATAACGCTTAATAAAGGATTGGAGATTGGCTTGATCCTGATTCCTGCATCTGAACCCAAACCAAACCCCAAAAAAAGAGGAGATTTTTAGGATGGTGAAGTTAGAAACCGAAAAAGAATATCGGCGATTAAAAACTCCGCATGCCGCTTCGATAGCAGGAATTGTGTTTAGCTTGCTTTTTGCCACCAGCCTGGTCTTGCTGCGTTCAGCCATCCCTGAAAATCTGGGGGACACGATCGACTGGGACCAGGCAAATACCAGAAGAATAAACCTCGCATTAGAATTGATTCCCTTTGCCGGAATTGCTTTTCTATGGTTTATCGGGGTTTTGCGTGACCGGCTTGGAACTTTTGAGGACCAGTTTTTCTCGACTGTTTTTTTCGGCAGCGGACTTTTATTCCTGGGAATGGTATTCGTTTCCATGGCTATTGGCAGCAGTATCCTTATCGTCGCACAGATCGATGCAGCTGATATACCCAAGGATATGATGATCTACTTTGGACGGGCGTTAATGTACAAAATAAGCAACGTATACGCTTTACGCATGGCGGGGGTTTTTATGATATCCCTGGGAACCATCTGGCTGCGAACCGGTTTAATGCCGCGTTGGGTGGCCTTGATTACCTATCTCCTGGCGTCAGTATTGATCCTGGTTGTTAACATGAGCCTATGGGCAACCCTCATTTTTCCCGTCTGGGTTTTCATGATCAGTGTTGCCAAATTGGTGTCAAATGATTAAGAACCAATCTGAGGTCACCTGCGGATTGCGAAAGGATGATGAAAGTATGGACACGAACATTCGGTTAGCCTTAAGATTTCTAATTTTTATGGTGCTCCTCCTCCTGGTTGCCTGTGTCCCTTCACCGGGTGACTTGCCACCCGACCAGATTGAACCAACCAGCATACCTTACGAGACAGTCCCCGCTGCTGCAGCGATCCCTGGAACCGTCCAATCATCCGTGTATCCAAATGGTCAGATAGAAACCGTTCAACCTGAGGCTGGTAATGACCAGATCCTGGGTATTCCAACTCTCGCTCCAACTGCTACCCCAGGCATAATCTCCAATGTGGTGGAGCAGGTTGTTGAAGCAACCAGCCTTGAAGAGACCCGTTTCTTTGGATTATATGCTGCAGATTGGATTAACCTGGCAATCTCTTTTCTCCTGGTATTTCTCACTCTAACTTTGATCGCCAGGGTGATTTTCTCCATCTTAAGAAAAATGACCAGACGCACCTCTTCTCCGTACGACGAAATATACCTTGAATCGATTAAACCCTACCTGCGCTGGTTGTTTGGTTTAATCATCCTGTATATAGCCACTGAGCGGTTACAGTTCTTGAGTCCAGAATTAAAGCAATGGTTAGGCCAATTCTATTTTGTGTTTATCGTTGTCCTGATCGTCATTGGTTTATGGAAACTTGTTGATACGTTCTCTTTGTGGTACCAGGAGAAAGTGAAGGAGAGGGGGGTGGTGGATAGGGGCGGCAAAGAAGCTGTCCTGCTCCTTGGCGAGCGCACCATCCGCGCTTTGATTGTGCTGGTTGGCCTGATCGTAATCCTCGATCACATTGGATTTAACATTTCGGCACTGCTGACCGCAATTGGGATTGGCGGTTTGGCGCTTTCACTGGCTGCCCAGGACACCATCGCCAATATGATCAGTGGGGTAATCATCCTGATCGACCAGCCTTTCCGCGCTGGAGACCGCATTGAAATTCAGGAGCTGAATACCTGGGGTGATGTGGTAAGTATTGGCTTGCGCAGCACCCGCATCCGCACCCTGGATAACCGGTTGGTTATTGTACCAAACTCAAGCATCAGCAATAACCAGGTTGTCAACTATACTTATCCGGACCCGCGCTATCGCATCCAAACAGAGATCGGTGTAGCATACGGGACGGATCTGCGCCTTGTGCGAGAGGTGATTTCTTCATCTTTGCAAGGAGTCGAGGGTGTCATCCAGGACAGGCCGGTAGATGTCCTGTTCCTGGAATTTGGCGATTCGGAGATGAGCTTACGTGTACGCTGGTGGATTGAATCCTACATCGATGCCCGCCGCAGTACCGACCGGGTTAATGAAACCATTTATTATGCTCTTGAGCAGGCAGGAATCGTCATGCCAAATCCAATCATGACTGTTGAGATAAAAGAAAAGGGTCTCGAAAAAGGTTGAAAGTTTTCGACAAGGTAAAGCTGTACAAAAGCATTGGCCGGATACATCTGAGGAAAGTGTTGGCACAATGGTTGGCGCTGCATTGGCTCTTTTAGCCTTTCTATTTGCTTTTGTCACCAGTATTGCGATAGGCAGATTCAATGAAAGGAGACAATTGGTGATCCTGGAGGCAAATGCCATTGGTACCACATACCTGCGGGCAGGTTACCTGGCAGAACCTTATGGGTTGGAATCCCGCCAATTATTGCACGAATATCTTAACTTGAGGCTGGATGCATTGAATTCGGTATTGAGAGAAGCTGCCATTGAACACTCGGAACAGATTCACGATGAGTTGTGGATTCGTGCAGAAAAAATTGCAAAGGCAAACGATGGTCCAACTACCACCCTGTATATTTCCGCATTGAATGAAGTTATCGACCTGCATACCGAACGACTTAATGAAGAGTTGGGTTTCCGGGTGCCTCCAACTATGGTTTACGGTCTTTATATCGTTGCTATAATGACCATGATACTGGTTGGATTGCATGATAGCTACAAAGAAAAGCGCAACCTGGTTGCCCTGATTTTGATGGTATTAATTATCTCAGTGGTTTTTCTAATTATCTACGATTTGGACAGGTCGAATATGGGCCTCCTTCGGACCCCGCAAATAGCCTTGATCGATCTCCAGCAAAGGTTAATTTCAACTCCTTGAAATATTGGTTGAATCTCACGGACAGGCTGGTTTAAATCCGGTTTGCCCAGGCTGAATCCTGATGAGTAACCTGGTCGCTGGTAAGCGAGTGGGGGATTTCTTCATAGAAAAATTACTTGTCCAGGAGGTTGCATTTCCCCACACCAGGAATGGTTAGTGGTATTGCGAAACCCCAAATTGGCTTGCACATATCGCATTTCTGGTTTTTCCTTCTGGTCTTATTCAAAATCCATAACATCCCATTTTTCGATTCCTAATTTCACCCGCTTGATGAGACTTGTTCGTCTTCAATCAGATTGAATGAAAGGATATTCACCCATTTAATTTCTTAAATTCTGGTTGCGATACCAGCCTCAAGAAATTTTTGCATCATTCTTTTGTATAGCACGTTGATTTATAGAAAATATGTTGGATTCGCAAATAGTGCAAATAGGTTGGTGAATGAGGTAGAATTAGGGGGAATGTATATCCTTACAAAATTTATCCCATAACATCGGAGGTTCCCATGAACGAAGGACAACCAGCCGTCCAGCAAATAGAGAGCACGAGCGATGACCGCTTATGGGCATTACTGGCCTACTTGTTTACCCCAATTATCCCGATTATTCTGATGTTTATTGAGAGTAAAAAAGACCGGCCTTTCATAAAATATCACAATATCCATGCTCTTGTGCTTGGTATAGCAGCGTTAGTCATAAACATGGCCCTGGGTGTGGTACTGATCGGAATCTGTACGTCTATTCTAACGCTGGGGCTATTTATTTACCTTGGCATTAAGGCATATCAAGGCAATATATTTGAAATCCCGGTAGTTACAAACTTTGTAAAAAACCAGGGCTGGATATAGTTCAATTACCCGAGAGATATTAATTGGTTTTTAGGATATCCTCAGCTAATTTAATCATTCGGGCTCGACAAATTGGTTGTTAAACAATACTTTGTTTACACTTCAATTTGCATTTAATTCATCCCGGGTGCATCGTTTTAAAATTCGGCAATTTGAAATCGTAATAATCCGCTGGACATTTGGATATGTAAGAATCTGAAGGCAATGGCATGACTATTTCAATTTTTCATCAAATGTTCAAAATTGTTCTGGCTTAACAATTCGGTCGGAGCATCAATATATCTGGAGATGCCATAACTGATCGGTCAATTGCTATGAGCTTTCATTATTCGGGACCAATCCTTTTGCCCCATTCCTCAACAAATTATCATTATCCTGCGGCATCTGATTTATAAATTTTGCACTCCGGCAATTTTCAGCGCCGATATCATTTCTTCATCGGATGCATTGAGGTTTCCATACCGGAAATTGACTTTTATTGACCCGGAAAGTAATAATGGTTCCCGGCTTAGCACCCCGTGAAGGGTCTAAAGTTTCGTAGACCATTAAATGATTGGTTCTCATTATCTTAAAAACCATACCCGAATCCTGTAAATAATCCAGAGGATTAAGAATCCTGAAGATAGTATTACCAGGACTGGGATGATCCTTGATAAATCCGCCCTGTTTTCCAATAACACACCGGGGGGATTTATTAATTGGTAGTGGACACGCCTGATAAATTCAGGGTCTGGTTGGACTGGATTCAGCCGATGACTTAACTGTTCTTCAATTTCCAGTAACGGATCCACCTGCGTTTGTAATTCTTTTTTAATCCTCGCCATTTTTTCTCCGGAGGGTTATATTATGTGATTTCTAAATTATCCCGCAAAGCAAGTAATGTGCGATGATACAAACTCTTTATCGCCCCTTCGCTTCTTCCTGTAACTGATGCAATCTCGGCATTTGACATTCTATCCAGGAATTTAAGCAATATCACTTCCTGACGATCCATTGGCAAATTCCTGATTGCCTTTAAGAGCTTTTCCCTCTCCTGGCTGTTCTCCAGGGCTGTTTCAGGAATGTCGGATTTTGAACGTAGTTCTATATGCTCTTCAAGCGGCACTTCCTTTCGGCGGCTTCTATCTCTATGCCAGTTTGCCACAAGGTTATGCGCAATCCGATACAGCCATGCAGAGAATGGAACACCTAAATTTTTGTAACTGCCAATATGGTTAATTGCCCGATAAAAGACACGGGCTGTTAAATCTTCAGCATCTTTTGGATTGCCTGTGCGGTAATAAATATAGTTATAAATCCTGCCAACATAACGTTCATAAAGAATGCCAAAAGCATCTTTATCGCCGCCTTTCGCCATGGATAACGCAAGATCATCCGAAATATCGTTCAATTACTTAGTCCTTGAATCACTCACTTCCTTTTATGGCTATATTCAATGCTTCTATGGCATTAACTACCCCATAACCAACGGCATTATTCGGAACCTGTTGACTGTCAACACATCCGGGGTAAGTACCGCTATACTGTGAGGCGGATCGGTTTAGGATCTCCTCGGTTTTATTAATATCTCCTATCAAATCTGGTTTGCCAGACCAAAGCAAGGCTACCACTCCGGCAACATGCGGTCCAGCCATAGAAGTACCACTGGCTGTTTGGTAAGTATTATTTGGATATGCAGACAGGATGTCCACGCCGGGAGCCGTAATATCTGGTTTTGTGTTATTGCTGCCATCTACTAGGACTGGCCCTATACTTGAAAATGGGGCTAAATCCCCAGCCTGGGTGATTGCACCAACAGAATAAACCGAATCATATAATGCTATTGGATCCTTTACCGTTCCGCACGTGCCATTTCCGGAATTCCCTGCCGAAGCAACAACAAAAATTCCCGCTGAACGAAGTGCCTCAACAGCATCAGACAATGAATCCGGTTCGCAGCCTTCTGTTTCCGGGCATCCCCAGGAATTATTCATGATATGGGCTCCAAGCTCCGGCTTTCCATCCATAAATGGATCACCACCAATTGGGAAAGGTGCAAGCATAAACTGCATACAATCAAGATAAAAAGCTGGATTCCCCAGATTCCTGGCGAGGTTTACACACCCTATCCATTTCGCCTCCGGGGCAATCCCCACATCTTTGCCCACGATGGTACCCAGTGTGTGTGTACCGTGTCCGCCAATATCCACCGGGGCACCAGATGCATACCATGGGTCATACCAATTATAATTATTATCTCCATTGCTTCCCCGGTAGCTGTTCGCCAACTCTGGATGTCCCATCTGAACACCGCTGTCAGATTGACCGATTACAATACCCTGACCACGGTATCCTTGTTGCCATACCTGATCGGCTCCAATTAGCTCGAGGTTCCACAATAACCCTTCAGGCTTGCTGGCACTTCCGGATACCGCAGGAATCATTTCCGGAAGCGGTCTGAGAATCGGGTTGGCTAACACAGTATCAACATCCGGCCGGGTACTTAGCCAAAGCCTGACCAATGGTCCCCCATCTACCTCCATCGAGTTCACCAGGTAATAGGAGGTATGAGAGATCCTTAAACGATCAAGCTTGCCGGTTAACTCCATCTGGGACTGGTTTGCTGTTTGGATTAATTCATTATAAACATACTGGCGTCTTTCATTATAATTTTCGATCTGGTACGCCTGATATAAATCAGCCTGTTCCTTGAAAATTACAAAAAGTCTCTCCCCATGAAAACCAACCTGATCCCCAAAAAAGTAAATTGCCACAAGACCAACCCAGGTCAGGATTGCAACCCACCTGGTGGATTTTTGGGATGTTAGTAAAGATTCAACCTTTGACCTGAAAATTAGGAGGATAATGGACAAAATAAGTGCAATTATTACGGTCCACCCGACAGCTCGTAATGCCCAGGCAAACAATTCACCCGGAGATGAGGCAATTACAAGCATCAGTTCATCGGCGTCGAACCAGACCAATGTCCATGCAGTTAATAAACCAATGAAAAGAGCCGGGGGAATCCGGTTATATGGAGAATTCGCGGTAATTCCATATCGGGAGAGAAAAATAAATAGTATCGAGAAAAAGGGGACGGTAAAGGATAATAACCACTGGTTACCATTCTGGCCAATGCCAGTAATCATAATAAGGCTGACAAGAAATGCAACCAACGGCGGAAGAAGATAGCCGGAGGAATATACACCTTGATCCTGATTAGGAATTGCAAACTCCAAAACGAGCTGGGTGAAAATGCATCCAAATAATACACCCACAACAAGTGCCAGGATTGTGTCAACAGGAGACCCTAATGCACCAAAGAGAACCCAGGGAATTCCAGCCAGCCCGGCCATTGTCAATGTTAATACCCACCCTTTATCTTCCCATAAGGAATTAGTTGTAAGTCCTGATCCGGACTGCGGTTTTCTTAGAAATTTTAATAATAATAAGAATCCACTGAATAGGAAGACTTGAGCAATTTGTAAGGCCAATGATTCCGTAATTAAGAAAAATCGGGAAGATGAGGTAAGCACAACAAAAAAGCCTGCCAATCCCCAGGCTATTACAAGGTATTTCATTTGTTCGTTCTTAACCAAGAAATAAATCAATAGCGCCGGAAATAATTGGGAAAATCCGAATGCCAGGACAATTGCCCACCGATAATCTTGTCCTGAAATCGAGCCTTCAAATATAGCTTGTTCTATGAACCATGTCGTAATTTGGGTTACAATAGAAGTGCTTATGATCCAGATGGCCACTAATACAATCAGGACGGTTGATCCACAGCCAATGGATCGATTTTTTTTTGAATCCATTTCAATTCCCATTATCAAATATCAATCCATTCATGGTGAAAGATCGAAATAAGAATCCTCTGGGTTTTTATTACAAAAACCAACCAGATTATAACCCACACCAAAAACATAGGAAGAACGGAGCACAGGTCAATATTGAAAGAATATACCATAAACACAGATGATGGTCTGGCCTTATATTCCCAAATCTGGGACACAAACCCGCCCGCAAAAGCCATCATTGCATTAATTCATGGATTGGGGGAACATTCCGGCCGGTACAATGATCTTGCTATGTTCCTCAATCGCCAAAATATTTCCGTCGCCGGGCTTGATTTGCGGGGGCATGGAATGTCAGAAGGAATCAGGGGACACTCACCCTCCTATGACGTACTCATGGATGATATTCACTCCTTTCTGCAGTTATTAAACTACGAATTTTCCGGAATACCCGTATTCTTGATGGGTCACAGCCTTGGCGGGAACCTCGTCCTTTACTACCTGAATAAAAGACAACCGGTGGCGAGAGCAATTATTTCCGCTCCATTATTAGCTCTTCCCGAAGGACCTGGTTTTTTCAAGAAATTGGTTGGAGATCTGCTTTACAATTGGCTGCCTGAATTTAGCATGGCATCCGGGCTAGATGCAGCCAAATTATCACGCGACATCAATATTGTTAAGGCATATAAAGATGACCCATTAGTCCATGATAGAATCTCCGCCCGCTTGGGGATCGACTTCTTGCGGTATGGAGAGTGGCTGCAATCCCAAATCATCCCAATTGGTATTCAAACCCTGATCATGCAGGGCAGCGCAGACATGATTGTTGATCCACTTGCGGTCCGTAAATTTATAAAGAATCAAAATGGAAATATTACCTATAAAGAATGGACGGGTTACTACCATGAACTCCACAATGAGCCGGCTAAAGCGGATGTCTACACCTATCTGGCTCAATGGATTTCAAATCACCTTTAAATACCCTGTAATCTTTCCGCTGCTTGACCCTGTTATCATGGGGGACTAGAATTATTAAAGAGCAGAAAATGTTTTCCGGGTATACCCGGGGAATAGTTGAAGATAAAACCAAGTCTGTGTTTTTTAGAAATATCAAAAAATTATAAATACCTCTAAAGGAGCAAACCCAATGGCAGATTTTCTTTTCCAAGGACCACTTTCAGAAATTGATCCTGAGGTACAAAACTTAATCTCGCTTGAAAATGAAAGGCAATATCGAAAAATCATATTAATACCAAGCGAGAGTACGTCTCCCCTTTCAATTCGGGAAGCATTGGGATCATCATTCCAGAACATTTACGCAGAAGGTTATCCGGACGATGAAATGCGGTGGATGAATGAAAGTGAGATATTAGATTTTCCTGCCAGGTTGTCCTATTACCGCAGATATTCCGACCCCCGGTACTATAAAGGGGTTGAATACGCCGATATCATTGAGTCTTTGGCCCGACGGCGCTGTGCAGAGACTTTTGCTGCCAATAAAATTACAGCCAATGATTTATTTGTCAATGTCCAACCGCTCTCAGGCGCCCCGGCCAACAATGCTGTCTATGGAGCCTTGATCCAACCGGGAGATACAATACTCGGGATGAATTTACTCCATGGCGGTCACCTCAGCCATGGTTCTTCTGTAAATCGTTCTGGAAAACTCTATAAAGCAATACATTACACTGTCGACCCTGAAACAGAAAAAATTGACTACGACCAGGTAGAACAAATCGCAAGGGAAAACAATCCAAAGATTATTATCGCTGGCTATTCCTCTTACCCCTGGGTGCCGGATTGGGAACGTTTCAGGAAAATTGCTGACTCAATAGGAGCTTACCTGCTTGCTGATGTCTCCCATATTGCTGGTTTAATTGCAGGCAAAGCCATTCCCTCCCCTGTAGGGCATGCCCATATTATTACATTCACCACCCACAAAACGATGATTGGCCCTCGCGGTGCTTGCATCATAACCAGTGATCCCTTGATGTATAAAAAAATTGACCGGTCCGTTTTCCCTGGTGAACAGGGTGGACCACATATGCACGCTGTCGCTGCTATGGCTGTATCCTTCAAGCTTGCCCAAACCGAAAAATTTAGATCCCTGCAAAAACAAATTATCCGAAACGCAATTGCACTTACTAACCAGCTGCAATCGAGAGGGGTGCGCATCCCTTATGGTGGGACCGACACACACCTTGGAAATTTAGACTGTAGCACGATCAAGGGTCAAGATGGGTCTCCTTTATCAGGAGATATGGCAGCGCGAATCCTGGACATAGCCGGGATTGTAACCAATCGGAATACGATCCCCGGAGACAAATCTGCACTATCTGCTTCTGGAATCCGTTATGGAACACCCTGGGTAACTCAGCGGGGCATGGCTGAATCTGATATGGTGGAAATTGCCAACCTGATGGCTGATATTCTATTTTCGACCCAACCATATTCGATTGATACCCGTAAAGGGGATGCATTCAGAGCAAAAATTAATTTCGATGTCCTGGAAGATGTAAAAATCCGATCCCGAAAAATTGCCGAGAGAGCTGCCATCGACTACTCTTACACCACAAGTGGTTACCCACACCATTATTATCTGGATGACAAACCAAAGTCATCTAAGGATTGGATTTGGTACTCCTTGGAAGGGGAGAATATCTATAATTTTGTAAATTATGCATTTTCTACTGACATCGGGGGAATAAATGTTGGAGAAAGCCAGAAAACCAGGCTGAATGCCCCTGTTGGAACGGTTGAAGGTATATTGAGTCACATTCGTCCTGGCCGGTTTCTTTTTGGCGTAGAATCCTCAAATTCCGCATTTGCGGCCACCTGGCTTAGAGCGCTATCGGATGGTTATACATATTTTGATCCGGATTTGGTCAGGCGTATGCCAGGACCGATTTCTATTATGGAAGTCGATGCATCCACGCCGGAAAATGTCCATCATGCCAAAGATTCATCAACCAAACCATATTTCATTGGAAACAGGATTGCAAATGGTGTTGCCCTGCCAGAATTCAAATGGGAACCGCTTGAATCAGGCGGCACAAGACGGACACCTCTTTTTCAGATTCACAAAGATTCAGGTGCAAAAATCATCCCATTTGCAGGCTGGGAAATGCCTGTCTGGTACACATCGGTTGCCGAAGAACACCTGGCCACGCGTACGGCAGCAGGATTATTTGATGTCTCCCACATGGGTGTTTACCAGGTGGAAGGTCATGAGGCATTGCCATTCCTGGACAGTGTGTGTGCAAATGATATCGGAACTATCGAATTAGGAGACTCCACATACACCCATTTCCTTGACCCCTCTGCCAATGTTTTGGATGACCTTCTGGTTTACAGGCGAGCAAAAAATGTATTTCTGGTTGTTGTCAATGCTTCCAATGATGATAAGAACTGGGCATGGTTAAACGCAGTAAAGAACGGTGAGGTACGGGTAGATACGGGGCTGCCTTCGGCAGTTGTCTTCGGGAGAAACTGCAAATTGAGAAATTTGCGTGATCCCAAGGAAGGTGCCGAGATGCGTGTGGATATTGCTTTACAGGGACCGAAATCAAGAGAAATTCTACTTTCATTGGGTGCAGACGGCGAAACCCGCAAGAAAATCATGAACTTAAAACGAACACACCTGTGTGAAGTTACTCTTGGGGATTTTGACCTGATTGTTTCACGCACTGGATACACCGGAGAGAAATCGTCATATGAGCTGTTTATTCATCCTGATAAAGCAGTAGAGTTATGGAAGGCAATTGTAAAAGCCGGTGAACCAAAAGGATTAAAACCGTGCGGTCTGGGTGCAAGGGATTCCCTGCGAACGGAAGCTGGATTACCCCTATATGGACATGAGATGGGGGGAGAACTCAATCTGGGTGTAGCTGAGGCAGGTTTTGGGAGTTATGTTAAAACTTATAAACCCTGGTTCATTGGTCGGGATGCATTCATAAAAAGAGAATCGGTACGTAAGGGTGAAGTGGTGCGCTTCAGATTCAATGATAAGGGCGTTCGCATGGCACATTATGGGGATCCCGTAATTGATCGAAAAGGAAAAGTAATTGGGGTTGTAACAAGCTGCGCTATAGATAAAGAAGGTTTCCTCACCGGACAGGCTTTCCTGGATTTGAAATACCAGGAAGTTGGCACACAGATATTAATTTATCAAAGTGCCCCTGCCGTAACAGGAAAGGCACCGGCAAATCTTGAGTTGGGTGACCGTGCGGTTATACCTACCCCGGCTACGATCCTCAGCAGGTTCTAATTATTTTATACTGGTGAGTAACAGGATTGCATAAATAAAGGAGAAATGAATGCATACATTCTGGGAGGACAGGTACGCGCATCGAACCGGCGCAATGCAGGATTCCGTCATTAGAGAACTGCTAAAACTAACCCAGCAACCGGAAATTATTTCATTCGCGGGCGGGTTGCCAGCTCCTGAGGTTTTTCCTCTGGATGAATTTCGCGCAGCCTGTGAGACAGTCCTCAGGGAAAAAGGGAGTATTGCTTTGCAGTACGGCACTACGGAAGGGTATACACCGCTGCTTGAAATGATCTCACGCCATACTGCCCGCTATGGAATCAAGGTTACCATTGAAAATATCATGATCACCTCCGGATCCCAGCAAGCACTCGATTTAATTGGGAAAATTTTTATTAACCGGGGCGATACACTTTTAGTTGAAGCACCGACATACCTGGGTGCTCTTCAGGCATGGGCTCCATATGGAGCCAGGTATATCACTATTGGGATGGATAATGATGGGATGATCACCGATCAACTCGAACAAAAACTCCGGTCGGGAATTAAATTTATTTATGTCTTGCCCAATTTCCAGAATCCATCCGGAGTAACCCTGTCAATGGAAAGAAGGAAACACCTGGTTAATATTTCTAACCAGCATGGTATTCCCATAATTGAAGATGATCCTTACGGTCAGCTAAGGTTTGAAGGGGAGAATCTTCCATCAATTGAAGTATTGGATTGCCAGATGAATGAAAATGACGGGGATAGTTATTCTGGGAATGTTATTTACCTCAGCACTTTTTCTAAGATATTGGCTCCTGGTTTACGGTTGGGATGGGTGATAGCACCAAAGGAAGTGATCCGAAAACTTGTTCAGGCAAAACAGGGCACCGATCTTCATACTGCGACATTTAATCAAATGGTTGCCCATGAGGTTGGTCGAGCCGGTTTTTTCGACCGCCACGTATTGACAATACGCGAAGTCTACAAACACCGGAGAAATATCATGTTGGAATCCCTTCAGGAATCAATGCCAGACGGAGTATGCTGGACAAAACCCCAGGGAGGACTTTTCCTGTGGGTAACCCTGCCCGAGCATATGGATACGAAAAAAATTTTCCTGGATGCAGTTAAAGAAAAAGTAGCATTTGTCCCTGGCGAATCCTTTTACCCAAATGAGGGTGGGACAAATTCGATGCGGCTTAATTTTTCTAACGCTACGCCTCAAAAAATCCAGGAGGGCATTTCACGTTTATCTAAAGTAATCCGCATGCATTTGTAGAAAATCGTTACATATATTCAGAAAAATCGGTGCAGCCATCAAACAGCTGCACCGATTTATTGTTAATTTATCCCGCTAATTCTTTTTCCAGAGCTTGAAATCTTTCAGATTTGATCGTCCTAAAAACTCCCGCAAAATCGAATTATCTGGAATTAATTCAACATCTGTCGGTAAAAACCATTCCAACAAAGTAAGCAGGCGCTTTGCTTCTATATATTCTGCTGTCCCATGCGGTACCTGCCTCAATAAAGGTTCAGCGTGAAGTTTAAGTGAGGAAAGTTCATATGCCAGGGCAGAATTAAACATTGCGTCTGCATTCTCCTGGTATGGAAAAATATAATTTTTCTCGCCAAAACGCACCGATGCCCAGCGGGATATCGTTTGCTGGGCGTTATAACCCCGCTCCCTTGCATCGCGAACAATCCGGCGAATTAATCTGCTGTCAGTTGTTGAAATTCGGTTTTGATGGTCCAGGTTTAATTGAGTCAGGAGGGATACATATAATCTGAATGTTGCACCAGCAGGTACAACCGGCAATAATCCCGGATTTAATCCATGGATGCCTTCCAAAATTATTAATTGATCTTGATTCAGTTTTAATACATCTCCGGGTTCACTCTGGCCAGTCTTGAAGTTGTAATGGGGAATCTGCACTTCCTTGCCTTGTATCAAATCCAGCAGATTTTTTCCCATTAATGGGATATTTACCGCATCAATCGTCTCAAAATTATATTGTCCATTTTCATCCAGCGGTGTATTTTCACGATCCACAAAATAATTGTCCATCTCTATCGGGATAGGAGAAATCCCCTGTGCCAGCAGTTGAATTGCCAGTCTTTTTGAAAAGGTGGTCTTTCCCGAGCAGGAAGGTCCTGCGATAAGGACAATTCTCTTTTTAGGCTTCCGTGTAACAATATCTTTAGCAATATCGGCAATTTTTTGCTCATGCAGCGCTTCAGATACAAGAATAACCTCCTGTATTCGATTGGCTGCAATAGCGTCATTTAGTGCCCCGACACTGTCAATTTCCAACCTTGTCAGCCAGTCACCATATTGAGTGAATGTCTCCAGCAGTCTTAGGCTCCCCGGCATTGGCAAGATTTTTGTTGGCATATTCCTTCGGGGAAATCGCAGGATGAATCCTTTTCCCATTCGGGATAATTTAAACCATTTTAAATACCCTGTTGAAGGGACCATGTAACCATGGTGGTAATCCTTGTGCTCCCCCAACTGATACAGAATAAGATAATCTTTGGTTCGATATTTCAGGAGCCGCAGCTTATCAAGATATCCTTTTTCCTCAAAATACCGGGTTGCTTTTTCGAGAGTAACTCTTTCACGGACAAAAGGCAGATTATCGGCAACCAATCTCCGCATATGCTCCTCTAATTCGCGAATTACTTTGGTGGGAACAGAATTCCACCCAATTACATGGCAGTAAAATCCTCCTGACGAAATCGCGTGATCAACAACTAGCTCGTCGGAAGAATAAAGGTCTTCAAATGCTTTTTCAAGCAGAAAAGTCAACGATCGCCGGTAGATCAATACGCCATCTGCATCAGACATACAAACCGGGGTGGCTTTTGAATCCATATCTATCTTATAGGTTAATTCACGGAGTTCACCATTAATAATCGAACCAACAACAGGTATCTGGTTCCAAACAGGTAATTTTCTAAGGAAAAACTCCACCGCAGTACCTCGCGGGCCTTCCAGGACAATACCATCAGGGAGATGGACTTCTACGGTTGATCTTGGACTATTTAATATTTGTATATTATCTTCAATATTTACCATTATTTCGCTCGCTCATGGAAAAGTATTTTATCACGGAGGGGCTTTCGAAAGGGGTATAATCCTGCTGGAATTAATTTAAAGGATCCAAAAATGGAAAAAGCCAATTGGAGGTTGATAGTTTCATCATCCGGGCGCGGCGCCTGGAATATGGCTCTTGATGAAGCGATTTTAGAATCAGTTGGCAGTGGAGATTCCTTGCCAACCCTGAGGTTTTACGGGTGGAACCCAGCCTGTCTTTCAATTGGGTACGCCCAATCTATATCAGATATTGATTTTGAATCAATTCAACAACGCCAATGGGATGTTGTCCGCCGGCCAACTGGCGGGAAAGCAATTTGTCATTTCGACGAATTTACATATTCTGTTATTGCACCCCATGGAGAACCACGATTGGCAGGTGATGTCCTGCACAGCTACAGGAATGTTGCTCAGGCACTCCTGATGGGGCTGCATTTATTAGGGATTCCAGCCATTTCACTGCCAGAATATTCTACCGGTGGTGGTATGCGTGATACCGGCCCAATCTGCTTTGAGGTTCCCTCCAAATATGAAATTACGATTAATAATAGAAAAATAATCGGCAGCGCACAGGCGCGGAAGAAAGCAGGCATTCTACAGCACGGTTCTCTGCCCCTAAATGGAGATGGATTAGAAATTGTCCATGTATTGCGATTTGAGCCCGGAAAAAGCCGGAAAGATGCATCAAAGCACCTCTCCCAACGGGCTACCACTGCTTCGAAAGAACTTCATCGTGAGGTATCATGGGATGAAGTAGCCAATGCATTCGAAATTTCCTTTTCCCAGGCATTAAACATATGCCTAATAAATGCTGACCCAACTCACCAGGAAGAAAACCGGGCAGAAATCCTCGTGCTGGATAAGTACGATAACGAAAGTTGGACAAAAAGGATCTAACCCTGGATGGTTATTTCTGGATGAAAGTCACTTTCTTATATCCAAAATTCTGTAAAAACCTTTGCAGAAATACTTCCCCATTGATGCTGGCTTTTTCGATTATTCCGTCCTCCAGGGCAGCTTTCAGAATTTCCTCTTCGGCAACCTTCCGGGCGTTTGTTTCTAAATTCGTATCTCCTTTAGTTAAAATCCCCAAGGACCGGTCATATATATAGGACTTATCATTATCAAGGGTGGCGATAAACACCTCGGGTTCTGGAAGATGGATGATCAACTCTTCCCCTTGAATTTCAATATCATCCGGATTGATATCTGCAAGATCAATTCCAGCAATCACATTGCCATGTGCTACAAAAATCAAGCGGTCACCAAATAAAAATTTAAATTCATTCTGTCCTATTTCGGCGGTGATTATTTTCTCTACCGAATATTGAATTGTTTCCAATCTGGAAAGGGATCGCATTTCATGAATAATGGAAACAGGATCAGGCAGTATGGTAGGCGTAGGATGCATAAGTTCTGATACCTGAGTCCTGAGCTGCTGGTTGATATCTTCAACAGGTGCGATGACGCGATGAGTGGTTTGTTTGATGTTCTCAAATAGAATTAATGGCATCGCGATCATTGCCATTATCATGAGGATCATTATTCCCAATAATATAAACCAACGGTAATCTTTTCCCATTTGCTGTCCTCACACAAAACTAATTATGAAACTGTTAAATCTAAAATTGATTATAATCTCAGAAAGTTATTGCAATTTATGGTTTAAAACATGGATTCAAAATTCCAGCCCAATCGCTGATGTTATCCATAATTCTAATAAGGGAAATGAATAAAACTAAAAATACCGATCCTATGGATATTCATCGATGAAGAAAAACGATTTTCTCCGGAGCCAATCTATTCTTTTCATAAAAATTATCTTCCTAACCATTTTTGCTCTCCCATTATTAGGGTTCATATCGAGATTTATTACCCATATATATTCAACTCAAAAAATATATTCTGTAGATGATACCCCATCTTCACCGGTGGCAATTATCTTTGGAGCCGGTTTAAGGCGGGATGGATCTCCAACCAATGTTTTAAAAGACCGGGTAGCCACCGGGGTGGATTTATATTTGTCTGGCAAAGTGCAAAAGTTATTAATGAGCGGAGATAACAGATTCCTGGATTACAATGAACCCGGGGCAATGGCAGATTATGCACATGAACTTGGAGTGCCGCGGGAAGATATTATCCTGGATTACGCCGGAAGACGAACCTACGATACCTGTTACCGTGCAAAATATATCTTCCAACTCAAGGAAGCACTCCTGGTCACTCAGAGCTTTCACCTCCCCCGGGCACTATTTACCTGCAACCAACTTGGAATAAATTCGATTGGTGTACTGGCTAACCGCAGATCCTACTCCAGGAACATATCCACTTTCTGGCAACTCAGGGAAATTCCTGCCACTTTGGTTGCCTTATGGGATATATGGATCCACAAACCAGTCCCGGTATTAGGTAAACCTGAACCAATATTCCCAGCACAGGACACTTACAATCCGTGAACGGGATTTGATAATTTCCAACTGGCATAGTACTTGCAATTGAATAACTAGGAAATCAGGGATCAAGCGGAAATCGTACTTGGAGCAGAAATGAACCGCGCAGATGCATATGCAATTGTAGAAGAATATATTAAGAATAATAACCTGATAAATCATATGTTATCGGTTGAAGCTGCGATGCGATTTTATGCTGAATCCTTGCAGCAGGATGCAGAAAAGTGGGGAATAACCGGACTTTTACATGATTTTGATTGGGAAATTCACCCAACCCTGGAACAACATCCCATGGCAGGGGCGCCGATTTTACGTTCAAAATCGGTTCCTGAAGACATTATCCAGGCAATTCTCAGTCATGCCGACCACAGCGGTGTTCCGAGACAAACCCTCATGGATAATGGATTATTTGCCTGTGATGAGATTACTGGTTTGGTAACTGCAGTAGCGCTGGTAAGACCATCAAAATCACTCTATGATTTAACCGCCCAATCAGTAAAAAAGAAATGGAAGGATAAGGCTTTTGCTGCCGGTGCAAACAGGGCCGAAATTGAACAAGCTGCATCGGAATTCGGGGTTGAAATCTGGCAGCATGTAGATAACGTAATCATTGCAATGCGTCGTATCGCCCCCCAGTTGGGTTTAGAGGGAACATTAAGCAGTGCATAAATATCAAATTCCTTTTGAGGATATACTATGACTCTTCAAGGCAAAGGTTTCATGATTTGGATGATTCCAAGGGCAGAAGGTGGAAATGCTGAAGCAATCGCCAGCGCCGCAAAATCTGCTGGATTGTCCCACGTTCTGATAAAGATAGCGGATGGACCATATGCATTCAACGTAGATAAAACCACCAAAGTTGATTTAGTTCCCCCCGTGGCTAAAGCATTAAAGGCAAAAGGCATCCAGGTATGGGGTTGGCACTATGTTTATGGGAATAATCCTGGGGGGGAAGCCCAGATTGCAATAAAACGGGTAAAAGAATTGGGTATTGAAGGATATGTCATAGATGCTGAAGCTGAATACAAGGAATCAGGAAAGGATGTGGCTGCAAAAAAATATATGGCAGAACTTCGCAGCGGATTACCAAACCTGCCGATAGCTTTGTGTTCATACAGGTTTCCAACTCTCCATCCCCAGCTGCCATGGAAAATATTTTTAGATAAATGCGATATCAATATGCCTCAGGTTTACTGGCAGTCAGCGCACAATCCTGGCGCCCAATTAACCCGTACCGTTAAAGAATTCCAGGCGATGACTCCTTACCGGCCAATAATCCCCACCGGGCCAGTTTACAAAGTTGGTGATTGGCAGCCCACTCCAAAGGACGTAATTGAATTCATGGACACGGCTCGTTCATTAAACCTCACCGCTGCAAATTATTTTGAGTGGTACTATGGACGTGTGATAATGCGGCCAGTTTGGGATGCAATCGCATCTTATAACTGGAATCCCAGTCCAGTCCAGATTGATTATCCAACCAGGTTTATCAATTCCCTGAACTCCCGTGACTTGAATACAATCGTCCAAATATACCGGTCAGATTGTGTCCACATCACACCCGACAAGACCCTGCAAGGAACTGCCGCTATTCGTACATGGTATTCCAATTTACTTACCCAGAGACTACCCAATGCAAATTTCGAACTGACTGGTTTTACAGGATCAGATAATATCCGTCATTTTACATGGAGGGCAAGCTCATCTGCTGGACGAGTTGAAAACGGTCAGGATACTTTTGGTATCTTAAACAATTCAGTGGCTTATCACTTCAGCTACTTTAAAATCCAAAAATAACTCATCCTCTGCGTTGATTTTTTTTAGGAGCCGGCCGGGTCGCTTTAGACCTGGCCGTTCTCTTTTTCTTAATCCCAGGATCACTTACCTTCAACATGGAGTCTTCAATTGGAGTGATCGATACTACCGGATTATCCAAACGGGTTTCAAAAACCTGTTTCCCTGCCCTGTTTCTTTTTGTTTGCGGAATTACATCTAATCGGATGGATTTAGTAGCCGATTTTTTAAAATTTACCAATCCTTGGGTTGTATTTTTACCAATCAGGATGCCTGCAAGATAATCGTCCTCGCTTAATCTACACGCAATTACTCCTTGTCCGTTGCGTCCTTGCCGGCTCAATTCATTCTCAGCCATTCTCCACCCCATACCTTTGGCGGATAAAATGAACAATTCTTGTTTTTCACCAATTATGGCGCCACCGATAACGTGATCCCCAGCCTGCAGCTTTATTCCTCCAACCCCAGCTGCAACCAACCCCATACCCCTGACTTCTTCCTCAGAGAAGCGGATCGCCATCCCCTTTTTAGTTAGCAGCAATATATCGGAAGCGCCATCACTGGTTAACAAACGAACTATTTGGTCCCCATTATTTACTTTAGCCAGGAGAAATACCTGGGAAGATGGTCCTGGTAGTTCCGAAATTGGTGATTTCTTCACCATACCGGCAGCTGTAACTGACAGGATAAAGTACTCTCTATCTAACTCTCCCCCCGTAGGCAGTGCCGCCAAAGCTGTAATTTTTGATTGTCCTGGCATTGGAGCAATTTGAGTATAAGGGGCCCCTTCAGCAAATGTTTCCGCCACTGGCAGCGATTCTACTGCATGTGCGAAAGCCTTACCATCTTGTGCGCAAACATAAATGGTATCGTGGGTATTGGTTGCTATAACAAACTTCGGTGCTTCTGTCCCGCTCAAACGCGGCGGTTTCTCTCCAGCAGTCCGGCTGATCCTATTATCCGATGTAAACCCAACCCACACATTTTGCTGCGGGATCGCATCCCTGACTGTAAGGGGCGCATTTCCGGCTTCTTTTAATGAGATTATTTTCGATTTACGTGGATCACTAAATTTCCTTTTTATTTCAACAAGTTCTTCTTCAACAACATGCCTTATTTTTCGAGGAGATTTCAGCAGGATTTCCAACTCCTTGATGGTTTTTAATAAATCTTTATACTCTTCCTCTATCTTCTTTCTTTCCAAAGCTGCCAAACGGCGTAAAGGCATATCCAAAATAGCCTGGGTTTGTACATCGCTAAGCTTGAAGCGCTTTTTAAGCCGCGTACGTGCCGATTCAACATCCGGCGAACTCCGGATAATTTGGATCACCTCATCCAGATTGCTAATAGCCAGACGTAAACCTTCCAGAATATGAGCGCGCTCTTGGGCCTTCTTCAGATCAAATTCACTCCTCCTGCGGACAACCTCAAACCGATGTTCAGCAAATACTCGCAGAGCCTGCTTAAGGGAGAGCAGCCTCGGTTCTCCTTTAACAAGCGCAAGGAGAATTATGCTGAACGTATCCTGCAATGGTGTTCGCCGGTATAGATCCCGGATGATTTGTTCAACGTCGGCTCCCGACTTTAGTTCAATCACGATTCGCATTCCCTGGCGGTCGGATTCGTCGCGCAGGTCAGCTATTCCTTCCAGGGAGCCATCCCTCACAATATCAGCAATTTTGCTGATGAGCGACGACTTATTCACCTGGTACGGTAACTCAGTGATGATCAGTTTGGATCGCCCACGCCCCATCTCTTCCTGGTACACCCGGCCGCGGACTGTAATTCTTCCTCTCCCTGTAGCATAAGAGGATAATAATGCAGTTTGGTCATCACTCTCGAATATCAAACCACCGGTTGGAAAATCCGGACCTTTAATAAATTGCATAAGATCCTGAACCGATATATCATCCAACTTCTCCCAATGGCCAATCATGTAAACAAGCGCATCCACTACCTCTCCGAGATTGTGCGGGGGAATACTGGTAGTCATACCAACAGCGATCCCGGACCCGCCATTAACCAATAAATTTGGGATTGCAGATGGCAGTACTACCGGTTCCTCCAGGGTATCATCAAAATTCCGCACAAAATCTACCGTTTCCCTGTCTAACTGGGCTAATTCTTCGGCAGCAAAATTTGTTAATCTCGCTTCCGTATAACGCATGGCTGCTGGTGGGTCTCCATCTACACTTCCAAAATTACCCTGGCCATCCACCAGGGCATAACGCATGGTAAAATCCTGGGCCAGCCTGGCCATCGCTTCGTATACCGACATATCGCCATGCGGGTGGTATTTACCCAAAACCTCACCAACAATCCTGGCCGACTTCTTAAAATCCGTGCCTGGATTAATATTCATATCATGCATGGCATAAAGAATTCTACGCTGAACAGGTTTAAGTCCATCCCTGGCATCGGGGAGCGCCCGTGATACGATGACACTCATCGCATAATCGAGATATGATTGCTGCATCTCTTCATCAATATTTACTTTTCTAATAAATCCGATTTCCATATGCTTCTCCTTCGCACTAATCGCCAGGGCATTATATCCAACTATAGAATACCGGCAAAGAGCTTAAACAACTCCATCATGTATTGACAATAAAATAGCGTGAAGTCAAAATTTGACTTCACGCTATTTTATTGTACCACCGGGGCTGATTATTATTTATTCGTTGTCCAGCAGCTCTGGTAAATCAACTGGGCTTTCCACAATTTCCTCTTCTTCACGTCCCGGCATGGTCAAACCATCCAGGCGGGTTTGATCAAAACCCGTTCCTGCCGGGATTAGCTTTCCAATGATCACGTTTTCCTTTAGTCCATACAATGGATCTTCCGTACCCGCGATGGCGGCTCCAGCCAGTACTTTTATCGTATGTTGGAAAGAAGACGCCGAAAGGAATGAATCAGTACTCAAAGAAGCCTTGGTAACTCCCAAAAGTACCTCACTAAATTTTGCAGGTTGTTTACCTTCGGAAACCAGATGTTCATTTACCTGGCGGATTTCCAATCGATCTACTGGATCCATTGGTAAATATTTTGAATCTCCGGGACGGATTACCTGGACTTTTCCAAGCATTTTTCGAATAATAACCTCGAAATGTTTGTCATTGATATTTTGTCCCTGAGCACGGTACACTTTTTGGATTTCCGTCAGCAGGTACTTTTGACTGGCGTCGCGTCCCTTGATGCGTAAAACAGTATGGGGATTGAGCGATCCTTCTGTTAATGGCTCACCCGCTTCCACGTGATCTCCATCTCTAATGAGCAGCCTGGAGGTCGGAGGTATATCTTCCTCCAACGATTCCTTTATCTCGTAGGAAACAATCACTTTCTGCTCTTCAATCCTTACTCGGCCAGCATTTTGGGTAGTGATGGTTGCTTCACCCAGGGTGGCAATAACACCTCCCGTAATTACTTTATCCTCATCTTTTACAGAAATTAGCCACCCTTCAGGAATTTCAAAAATATCACTTCTCATCTCACTTTGCTCAACCCTGACAACACGCTGATCGCTGTACTTATCCGACTGAATCACGTGCGCAACACCGGAGATACGGGTGATAACGGCTTCTCCTTTTGGCATTCTCCGGGCTTCAAATAACTCTTCAACCCGGGGCAAACCCGTCGTGATGTCACCACCCGCCGCAACACCACCGGTATGGAAGGTACGCAGGGTTAATTGTGTTCCCGGCTCGCCAATTGATTGTGCTGCAACAATTCCAACGGCTGAACCAAGTTCTACCATTTTTCCCCGCCCAAGATCCATTCCGTAGCATTTTGCACACATCCCCTGGAGAAGTCCGCAGGTTAATGGAGATCTTACATAAATTTCTTCTATACCCGCCTTGAGGATTCTGCGCACTGAATCGTGATCAAGGACTTCGTCGCGATCCAGGAGCACTTCTCCAGTGCTTGGATCAACAATCCTTGCTGCAGAAAGACGCCCATACAACCTTGATTCCAGGGATTGACCGGCTATATCATCCGTTTTACGAATCCATATTCCTTCCGTAGTTCCGCAGTCAGGTTCATTAATAATGACATCCTGGGCAATATCTACAAGACGTCTGGTAAGATATCCAGCGTCAGCGGTTCTCAAAGCAGTATCTGCCAACCCTTTCCTTGCACCGTGGGTGGAAATGAAGTATTCCAGTGCGTTCAAACCTTCGCGGAAGTTCGATTGGATTGGTAGGCGAATAATACGACCCGCTGGATCTGCCATGAGACCGCGCATTCCAGCCAGCTGGGAAATTGGTCCAAACCCGCCTTTGGTCGCTCCGGAATTCGCCATAGTAGCTAGGTTTCCGACCGGATCCATATAGATTTTAACTGCCTCTGCTACGTCTTTTGTGGTTTTTTGCCAGATTTCGATGACTCGTTCATTGCGTTCCTGGTCAGTTAATAAGCCCCGGCGAAAGTCGCGATTGATAATTTCTACTTCTTTCTGAGAGTTCGCCAGGATTTCCTGTTTTTGCGGCGGTATGGTAATGTCTGCAACAGCGATGGTTGATCCGGATTTCATTGCATACTCAAACCCCAGATCTTTTACTTTATCAGCCACGCTTGTCGTGACATCGGTTCCCATGATTTCCAGAACGTCAGCAATCAGGTCTTTCACACCACCCTTATCCAGAACACGGTTGACAAATTGAACTTCTGCTGGGAGAATGCGATTAAATAGCACCCTGCCAACAGTTGTATCTACAATTTGTTTTCTTGGAGACAGTAAACGAACCCGCTTATCGTCATACCAGGTTTCGACACTGACCTTAATTTTGGCATGGATATTAATTTGATCCAGACCATAAGCCAGTTCAACCTCGTCTAGATTAGCAAATATTTTTCCATCCCCTTCTAATTTCTTGTTGGATTCCATGGTTAGATAATAAACACCCAGAACCATATCCTTCGAAGGGGTGATGATCGGTTCTCCATCAGCCGGTTTTAGTAGATTTTTGGAAGATAGCATTAAATTACGGGCTTCCCAGACTGCCTTGTCAGATAATGGTACATGTACAGCCATCTGGTCACCATCAAAATCGGCGTTAAACGCAGTGGTCACCAGGGGGTGCAATTGAATGGCACTACCCTCAATGAGAACCGGTTCAAATGCCTGAATCCCAAGACGGTGAAGTGTTGGGGCACGATTCAGTAAAACTGGTCTTTCTTTAATTACTTCTTCAAGGACTTCCCAAACTTCCGGGCGGTTGCGTTCTATAAACCGTCGGGCGCCTTTAACATTGGCTGCATAGGTATGTTGAACCAGTCTTGCAATAACAAAGGGACGGAATAGCTCTAATGCCATTGATTTAGGCAGACCGCACTGGTATAGCTTAAGGTTGGGTCCAACCACAATAACCGAACGGCCGGAATAATCTACGCGCTTTCCAAGTAAGTTTCGGCGGAAGCGGCCTTTCTTGCCTTTAAGCATATCGCTTAAGGATTTCAACTCTCTTCTGCCCCGCCTGGATAATGCCTTGCCGCGCTGTGAGTTATCTATAAGTGAATCTACTGCTTCCTGAAGCATACGTTTTTCGTTGCGCACAATTACATCCGGGGCGCCAAGCTCCAACAACCTCTTTAGACGGTTGTTGCGGTTAATTACACGCCGGTATAGATCATTTAAATCCGAGGTGGCAAAACGCCCGCCGTCTAACTGGACCATCGGACGCAAATCCGGGGGGATAACCGGTAACACTTCCAGAATCATCCACTCCGGGCTATTACCAGACCGCCGGAAGGCTTCGACGACTTTGAGACGTGTCGTGGCTTTTTTTCGTTTTTGTTTACTACGCGTTGTTCGTACCTCATGCCACAAATCCTCAGAGAGTTTATCCAGGTCAATTCTTCCAAGGATATCATGGAACGCTTCTGCACCCATATCTGCACGGAAGACCTGTCCCCAGCGTGATTTTAGTTCCCGGTAGCGGCTTTCACTGAGAAACGTAAACGGCCTTAACTCATGCAATTCATCCCTCATGTATGAGTTCTGGTTCTGCGAATCCTCCGATTGCACTTCCAACTGGTTGCGCAGGTTTTCCATACGTTCTTCGGCTTCGGTGCGCAATGTTGTTTTTTGAAGATCAATTTCATCCAGCTCGCGGCGTATTTGTTCCCGTAGTTCATTCTCGATAGCTTCCAGGCTTTCTTTAACGATTTTCTGAACTTTGGTAATATGCCTGTTTTGGATCGTTTCGCCTGCTTCGGCGATTACCGTTTTAGCCGAATCGAATACAATTTCTTTACGAATCGCTTTTCCCTGGTTTTCTTGCAGTTGACGTTCAAGATCCTGCCCTTCCTGAATGACAGGCTCCAGCCGAGAAGCAACATCTTCGTCTGCTCTGGATTTGATATCATCCCTTTTTGTTTCTAAAGCAGAGTTTTTTTGGTCCCGTTCTTGTTTAACTTCAAGGATGCGGGAATTAATTTGGCTCGCAAATTCCCGTTCTGAAACACTCATTTCATCTTCAAGCCGTTTCAGGGCTTTTTGCCTGGCTTCTTCATCAACATAAGTGATGATATATTGTGCAAAATAGAGAACCCGGTCAAGATTTCTTCGGGATAAATCCAATAACAAGCCTAGATAGGAAGGAATTCTGCGGGTATACCAGATATGCGCTACTGGACTTGCCAGTTCAATATGTCCCATTCTTTCACGCCTTACTGAAGAACGGGTAACTTCCACACCACACTTATCGCAAATAATTCCTTTGTATCTTGGATTTTTATATTTTCCACAATAACATTGCCAATCTCGCGTTGGACCAAAAATTGCCTCACAAAACAAACCATCTTTTTCCGGTCTTAATCTTCTGTAGTTGATTGTCTCAGGTTTCAGAACTTCACCATACGACCAACTACGAATCGTTTCTGGAGAGGCAAGACTGATACGTAAAGCTACCAACCCTTTCGTTTCCACTAATAAGCCTCCTAAATTATGCTCAAAGTGCGTAAATTATGCACAGGGCTTTCTCTTCCTGTGCAGACACCATTATCGGAAATTCTATATTAACCAAACGATTATTATATCACAATTATTTGGGAGGAACACAATGTTTTTTGGTATTTACTTTCTTTTCCTGTTTCCTAAGGGTTTTGTTGGAGGGGAATCTCAAAATAAAATACACTCCCTTTTCCCAATTGGCTGACTGCCCATACTCTCCCATTGTGTCGTTCAGCGATTGATTTTACTATCGCCAGACCCAGACCTGTCCCCCTGTACTGCTGGCTGTCTTTCTCGCCAACTTCGTAAAATCTCTCGAAGATATGGGAAATATCCAACGGAGCAATACCTATACCAGTGTCAACTATTTCGAAAAGGATATTTGATTCATTTTTCCTGAATCGCATCAGTATCTTCCCATTTACCTGGGTAAATTTAATGGCATTCTCAAGCAGATTGAATAAAGCCTGCTGAATCAAAGTGGTATCTACCTCCAGGATTAATGGCGGTGTTTCAGGTATGTCCAGGGTGAAATTGATTTTCTTTTGATTAATTTGCGGCTGCAAGATATTTACAACTGTTTTTACAATCTCCTGAGCCTGAACTTGTTCTAACCTTAATCCAATTCCCGCCTCTATCCTGTTTATATCTAAAAGGTTTCCAACCAACTTGGTCATACTATCTGTTATGACAATTATTTTATTGGTGTAACCTTTCTGCTGCTCATTAAGATCTCCAACCATTTGGAGCATTGAAGCATATCCCCTTATCAAGCTCAATGGCGAACGTAAATCGTGGCTGACTGTGGATACAAATTCGGATTTAAGCTGATCACCTTTTTTATAGGGTGTGATATCCCTGAGAATTCCAATTCTTCCTGCAGGGCGTGTCATTTATAGCCACCGGGGATATACTGACCCGGTAACTTTTCCCCTCCTTGAGGATGATCTCCTCGAAGATCTCCTTACCATCAATCGGGCGGCCAAATAAATCAAGAAGTTTTTGATTTTGAATCACCTCATGGATAAATTTCCCGGAATTCGGTTCATTTGGAATGAAATTTAATTGGGAAGCAGCGGAATTTATTTGCACCAAACGCAGCTGTTCATCAACGTAAAAGATCGGGTCTGGCGCTGAATCCAGTATTGCCTTTAATTTTTGTTCGACCTGTTCAGTTGTTGAAAATAACTTTCCGCGTGATGCAACAACGGCAGCCTGGTTTGCCAGGGTCTGCAGGTAGTTAATTTCTTCCCCGGAAAATGCTGTCACATTTTCATGGATTAGATACAATACACCAAAATATTCTTTTCCCTGGTGAATTGAAAATGCAATTATCGCACCAGGCGGTTTTTGTCCCACAGGAATTTTGATATTGCGGTTTCGTGAAAAATCCCCGACCACAAGTTGGTCCTTGCCCTTCATCATGCTAAACAACTGGTCGTCAAGGTAATTGAAATTATTGGCTTCGTTACCCAAAAAGAAAGCGGAAAACGTCTCACCTATGGATGTCATTGATATTTCATTTATTAGCAAAATTCTTGCAGATGCCGACTTCTTTTCCAGGGATGCTTCCAGGATTTGTGAAATGGCTTGCTCTGTATCCGTTTTGGCTGCAATTACTTGTGAGACTATAAATATATTACTTAATTCTTCCACCCTCGCTTTTAAATCCAGCCGCATTAATTCAAATGCTTGAGCTAATTGGCCAACTTCATCGTTACGGTTGAACTCTTTTTGGTGATTTAAGGTTTCCAGGGGTATCATGGCTGATTCCTGGAACAGCTTTTTTGCGGATACATTGATGTTTTTTAGACTTACCCTGAATACAATGAAAGTTAAGATTGAAATAAAAATACTTAATCCAATCAACGGCAAAGCCATGGATATTGCCATCTTCCGTGCCTGGGAAAATGGCATGGAAAGCAAGACAGACCAGGATTTTCCAATTGTCGGGTAGAAATAATACATGTTTCTAATTCCATCCGAGGAAAATCCGTCGAAAAACTGCTTCCCTTCCGGGAGAATATCGGAAAATTCCTTCATCAGCATCGAGGGATCAGAGTGATAAATGATGCGTTTATCCTCATCCAAAATGATCCCCATTCCCCCAACCTCCCGAATTGAATTGAGAGCCTGGTTTGCAGCCTGGGAAAATGGATTTGAAACCAAATCTGTGCGTCCGGCTATCACACCAGAAAAATCCCCATTCTCACTGGATACAGTAGTCACTAATAATATTCCGGCTACCTCACCTTCTTGCGCAGGAGGAATGGTATATACCTGAATTGGAACTCCTTTTGCTGCCAACTCGAAAGCTTGAGTGTCGTTTTGAAGCGACTGAAGAACCTGATTTGCATTCTCTGGATATCCTGCAATATAATTTCCTTCTTCGTCAACAAAAACGAGTTGTTGAAAGAAAGGCACCTCGCTTAATTTATTTTCAAGAAAAATCGTCATATCTTCTGGTGTAGCTATCCAAATCACTTCTTCAGCGATTCCTGTTAGCAAGGTTTGGCCGGTTTCAAGAAAATAGGGCAGACTTTCTCCGATAACTCTGGCTGAGCTTTCCAGCCTGTCCTCCATCATGGTTCTGGCAGCCTTAACAGCCACCAGCCAGCCAATTAAGAAAAGGAAAAAAACCAGCCCTGCCTGGATCAATCCCATGCCAGTGAAGATTCGTTCCTGCAGGCTTTCCATCCTTGGTGGATTGAGTATCCTATCCTTGATCCAATCCTCATTACCGCTGATGTAAATGCCCTCGGCTATTAATCCGGCAATTAGGAACTCCATAAATCGGATGGCAGCGTGGAGAAAAATTAAATTTAATAAATTCTCACCATTTAATTGGATAGGCTCTGCAATGTTTAGATTTATTACGACCGCAAACATCGGAGATATGATAATTATTGAGAATAATCCGGCGATTAATGGATGACGGCTTATTTGAAAAAAATGATTCGAGTAATTTTGGCGGATGAAGAAAGAAAAAAAGGCAGCCAATCCAGCAATTTCCAACGGGGTAAAAATTGAATGAGTAATCCATAACGAGGAAAAAACTCCGGAAAAAAAACCCAGGATTACTGCTGGAACCATTCCCAAAAATCCTGCAGCCAATATATACGGAATCGAAGCAAGGAAAAGGACGACCGTTGTAGTATTTTCCGGGGTGAATCCTCCGGTAAATCTTGGGATTTCAAATAAAGGAATTTTATTCCCAATCAATAAGATACTGAGCGGAGTAAGAATCCCCATTGCAAGGAAAAGTGCCCATTGCCTGCTTGAAAGTGAATTTGATTTCCCGGATCTTACAACAAAAATGGATAAACAAATCAATAATGCAACCCAGAGCAGCCATGCAAAAATATTGTTAGGGATGGCTAATCTGGGTGAATATTGTGTGAAATTAAGGGTGAAATCCATTGCGGTGCGACTCTTTTCAATTCTCTGCAATGGATTATAGCATTTTTATAGAACAGGAATGAATTGGACCAGGATTAACGGTTCAAAGGGGATGCTTAGAGATTTATTCCCAGCAATTTCATAACCGTTTTAAATACTTCCTCTTCATCCATGGTATCGGTTTGAATGATCAGCGCATCTTCGGCAGGTTTTAGTGGTGCAACAACCCGCGTTGAGTCGATTTTATCCCTTTGTAGCATTGAGTTTGAAATTTTCTCCAGGCTGGTCTCATCACCTCGGGCATTCGTTTCCACAAATCGCCTTCTTGACCTCTCCTCAACGGATGCGTCGAGGTAAATTTTCATATCAGCTTCAGGAAAAACAACTGTTCCAATGTCTCTGCCAACCATGATGGTTTTACCTCGACTGCCAATTTTTCTCTGTTGTTCCGTCATTGCCTTCCTTACCCCAGGATAGGATGATACAAGTGATACGTTATTCTCCACCTCTGGCGAACGAATTTCCCAGGTAACATCCACTCCATCTAGAAGGACATCATTCAGCCGTCCATCAAAACATGTTGGCGGAAAAACTTCAATTTGGATCCTCTCTGCCATGCCAGTAACTAGGTCTTCATCCTCCACTGGGATTCCAGATTTTATGACAGCCAGAGTGGCTGCACGATACATTATCCCCGTATCGAAGTAGAGGTATCCAAGATATTGGGCTATTTTCTCACCCAGTGTAGATTTTCCGGATGCTGCCGGACCGTCAATGGTAATAATTTCGGGATATTTTGGTTGAACATTTTCATGCATATATATTCCTCATGTGTTCTAATTAATTTTGTCCGCTTGAAGTAATACTACCTGGAAAAATATCCGATTTTACCCACAAATACAGATCAGTTTTTTCATCGGTAAATTTCCTGTACATTGCCCATCGGAGCCAATCCATAAATCTAAACAACTGTGTTTGGGGAGACTCAATAAAAACAAAATTTTGTCCAGTATAGGATGCTGCTAATCCCGGAAAATCATCACCATTTGTTATAACCATGTCCGGGCTGATCGATTTTGGCAGGGTATTGAGATACAGTACCTCATCGTTGTTCCTTAAGATCCATTTAACGGCTGGAGATGCTGGTTCCAGGATGGCGATATCACTCACCTGAGGATTACCAGTATTTAAATCAGACACCTGGCTGATAGAGTTTTGCAGTAAATCTGCATCTAAAAAATAAGCATCCGAGTACCAGAGTTCTGCATAAGCAGTAGGGCCCAACCTCGCAGATCTCCAACCAGCGGAAAATGAGTATAAAAATAAAAGGATCATGGTTCCTGTAAGGATGCTTGAATATGCCAATTCCACGGACCAACCCCATGTCAGTAGGATACCTAATAAACTCACAACGATGAATGTTCCCGCAATGATTGCCAATCTTAATTGAAAATCAACACTTCCAGTGTCATAGGTCATCAAACTAAGTAGATTTAATAACATAAACAAAAACAATACACAGATAATTCCTGTAAAAAGATAAAAACTTCCCGATTGTTTTTTTGCGAGGAAGTAAAGGTGCTCAATTGTATAAGCAGCGATTATCCATAAGGGAATAACGGACCAAACAAGGTTGATGCCTTCCCTCTCAGGATAGGCTAATGAAATTACAATTGCTGCGAGCCAGCACACTGCAATAAAAATAAAATCATGGAGTTTTTTGAAATAAATCCAAACTAGTCCAATCATCGCAAATGAAAATGGGAATAATTCATAAAACAAGAAAGTAATAATCATTTGGATCGGGCTGTAATTAATATCAGAAGGATTTACCCATTGATCGATATATGTGGCAAAACTGGATAATATTCCTCCCAATACTTGTGGTTGAGTAAAAAATAAACTGCTTAATATCAAGACAGTGACAACCAGGCTCAGAATAAATTTCTTTGAGCGCAAGACTGTTGATAAAACAATCATGTTTTCATGCAATCGGGCGCCTTTCCCAATAACAAAAAAATTCAGCACCCAGGCAATCGAAACAATAAATATTCCATGCCAGAAATCAGGACCACCCAATAATGCCAGTCCCAGGCTTATCCCGGATCCAACCATATTTCCATTGAGCAAAAATCCAATAAAAAACACTAAGGAAGTCAAAGCTGCTGCTCCCCCGCCTGCATTTCTAGAAATTGCAATTAAGGATGGGTCTAATGCCAATCCAAATGCCAGTATTAAAGCAGAAAACGAACCGATATATCTCTTGAATAATAACGGGGAAAAAACCAACAAACTCCCTGCAACAGACGGGATAAAGCGTGAAAGGAAGTTAGAACCATTAAACACATTAAATAGGATACTGGTAAACAAAACATATCCGGGTTGAGACCCAACAAGCGGTGGGATTTCTGCAAGGTTCTTAAAAGCCATTAATGCCCATTGAGCTTCGGAGTCATTTAGAGGGAAATCCCCAAGCCGATACATTCTGATAAACAATCCAATCACGAAAGCAAATGCGTAAAGGAGATACTCTGCTTTGAATTTTTTGTTATTCATCGCTCTGCGACCCCGAAATGATTCCATTTATCCTGCTGATATCCGTGTAATCAGGAACCTCATAAATCGAGACATCTCCATCCTGGTATACGGCATTAAGATTATTGGTAAATTTGGTTTCATTTGCCCGATACGTACTTCTTTCTAATGCACCCAGATAAACGTAACGGATTTGGTATTTTTCCAGGATAGCCCTGGCCGATTCCCAGTCAGTAGTACGAAAAAGTGTTTCGATATCGTTTTGACGGGAACCCATTTCTTCATTTCCTCCACGCCATTGGCTTTCATGCCCAGGCCATCCAAGAACAGTTGGTTTTCCAGTGTTGGTAGAAATCCGGCCATAATTTGAATAACTGCCGCCGATTGCCTCTGCTATAATCCCATAAGGCGCATTTGCAAGCCATTTAATCGCCTCATATTCAGCAGGATTATAATCTTGCATATATTTGGTTCCATCTAAAGTGAATTGATTCCATTGAAAATGGCCAATCCTATCTCTAATTGCAAAAAACGGATATATCAATCCTGCTGAGACCGTGAGAATCAATATGGTTTTTATTAGATAACCAGGCCATTTTCTTAATTCTTCCCATAGAACCGCAAATGAATAAGCGGCAGCAATACCCCATAAAATCCATGCCTGATAATAAAACTTAAATATTGTATTCATTCGCCAACCAAATTGGTCACGTAGATAAACAAATTCGGGTACCAAAATTAGTCCCGCTCCTAATAGGATAAGAACAAGGACAAATGAATGGGCCAGCGGCAGTTGTAAAGTTGGATAGATGCGATAACCTTCTCCGTTATTACTATCCATATCTGCCAGTTTTCCCTTTACAAGCAAAAGCAGTCCAATTCCGAGGCCAATTAATAATAATAAGGTTATCCATGTACCCGGCTGCAATATCCTTCTAATGAGTGATCCGGTCAGTAATACTGCATAATTATCACTTCCATGCAGGCTGGTGAATAGAGTGCTAAGTTCATTTAATCGGATGGCTAAATTTGAAATCCCTTCGGAATTTCCGGCCATGATGGTGAGAAAACTGCTCAATCCGCTCCCACTTGCGAATAATCCCCCTATTAAATAGGAGATAATCCACAAACCAAAGACAATAAGGGCGGAAATGCCCATCCCGGATCCAATTGATTTTTTATTTCCAAAAATGTTTGAAGCCCAAATCAACCAGATCAGAATCGGAACCAATAGGGGGGCAAACATAAGCCAGAAATATATCCCGCGGGTATAGAAACTCAAACTTGGCAGAACACCCCCGGCCTGGGAAGAAAATCCAATATGGAACGGCAGGTAGAGCAGAATCCCGGCAAATCCTAATAAAACCACAATCTCAAGAAATTCAAGGATCATCCGTACATGCCAACCTTGTTCCATGACTCGCTTAAGCACGTAGACGCCGGAAAAAATGGCGATACAAACCGGGAAATCCCAAATATTGATAAATGCAAGTGATCCAATAATCCAGGCAACGAACCAGAAATTTAGCTCCCTGAGTGACGTACCAAATACCCGGCTGCCGGCCTTGATATCCCCGGTTTCCAGGAAATCCTTAATTGGTTGAGTCAGCACCCCACCCTTTGCCGTAATAATAGATTGTGAGAAATGTAAATTACCGGCAATAGAAATCGCCAACAGGAAAAATGGCATGGATAGAACATGGGGGTGTAAATCCGCAAGGTAATAGGAAAAAAAAGGAAACTCGTCAATAATCTCTTTGTCGTTTCCCAGCATATCGAAATCTTGGAGTACCCGGGATGCCCGCCACCACCAGATTCCCCCGTTCCGTTTAGGTTCCCAGGATAATGGTTCCGAGGGGGGCTGGTCCAATTCTTTTACACCTAGCCAGGGCCAGAAATTTGATTGGAACTCCCCCTGGTTAATTTTCCAAAATAAACCCCTGGCATGCATAATTTCCAGTAAACCGGTCCAGTTGCTAACGAATAAAATAAAAAATGCACCTAAAAGCGCCCAGCGCTTTATACAAGCAGTGCTGGTCATGTGGAGGATATTTAAATTTCTATATTTCCATTGGGCTAGAAGCGTAAATAATAGCCCAAACGCGGACTGAGCAGTCATGGCGAACCAGGTTATGACCCCCAGATTAAATGCCATTCCACCAGTCACGCCAGATAACCGCGCCAGTGCTGCGACCAAGATATACCCAAAGTAATAATATGAGATGGAATATCCTGACAACCAGGGGTCAGCAGGTGGAAAAATTGGAGATTGAAGTATGGAATTAATAAAAGCAAGTTCCATTGGCTTTTCAGTGCCGGTGATATTGGGATCAGCTCCGCGTAATATTAACAGAAACAGGAACGCCCCGAAAAACACAACTTCACTAAAAAGGATTATTCCGCGATTTGTTTTGATCCATTCCAGGATCGGTTTCACTCCGGATTTTCGAACTATGACAAAATCAAGGACCAGAATGATTAAGAAACCAAATAAGGCGCCACCATAATCATTGGTGATGATCCCAAATGTGGCAAACAACCAATAAGAATAACCCCAAATTAGCAGACCCATTGGCTTCGCAAGACTGTACCCCCGGTCTGATAAAAAAGGCAGGAATTGGTATGTGATCGGAAAACTTAAGAATCCGAGCACAATTACAAGGAGATACCAGGATGATAAAGCTATAAAGTCCGTCATTTCAAATTTATTTTCAGGGTGTGTAGGGGATTATTCCCGGTTCACCCGGTAGATCCTTGTATCGTCAGCCTCATACACCATTTCCCACAATTCCCCATTCCAATCAGCAAATTTAGATAGCCCGTTTTCCCCGTAATAAATTTCTTCCAGCTGTCCAACAATAATATAGCTCACGCTGAACTTTTTTAGAAAATCCACTGTTTCCTGGCGATCTAGAGTCGTGTAAAATCCAGAGATCTCATCCACACGCTCTGTCACCCATTCTGATGGAACAACCGCCCGCTGCTGTCGTTGGTGCCAGTTCCACCCAACCACTCCTGGAAGGCCGGTATAAATAGTAAACCGGTTTCCCCAGCGATATTCCGGGGTGTTCGCTTCAACAATGACAGGCGAACCAGTGACATTATCCTGCATCCAACGAATCGCCTCATAATCCTGGCTAAGGTCAATCTCGTTATCCTTATCTGAATATGTTGAGTTGAGCATATACGTCATTCCATTCAAGGAATGAGGAGCAGATACGCTTATTCTATCTCTGATTTTATCAATGCTTGCAAACAGAGGGAAAAGGAAAGCGCCAGATGCCAGGAGGAGGAATAGAACATTCCAGAATTTTCTCCAAAATCCCAACCAGGTGGTACGGATCGCCGAATAAAACCAGGTCAATGAGACAGCAGCTGCCAGAGATAATAATGTCCATGCCTGTAAGTAAAATTTAAAGACAGTGTTCATCCTGCCTATGTCCCCTCGCAGGACAATCAACTCCACAGCCAGGGTCAAAACCAGTCCAGAAGGTATCATAAAAAGCACGGCGCGTTGTTCGTCAGACCGGTCTGGGCGCAGCAATAAGATGACTGACCAAAATACAAGGGGTAAAACAATCCAGCTAATCTGCACCCCAATAAAAACCAGCCCAATTACCAGTAGTAAAAGAATTGCAAAGCTGCCTGCTATTGCCCAAAAGTAAGGATTTAATTTTTTCAGTGAGGACAACGGGGTTTTAGCCATCCAATCCACAGATTCTTGGACAAGCCAGGAAAGGGCAATGAATAAAAATAACCCCCAATGGATAAAATAAGATCTAATTGGTGTATGCTCACCCTTCCAGAGATCAACAGCCGTGTACGCCTGCCCAAACCACTGTGAGAAAGGTTGGTAGAGAATCATGAAGAGAGTAATTAAGAAGACTGACCACAATAGAGCTTTCGGAATTCTTGTACGCAGGTCATCATAGAAATGCTGGGCCGATCCTGGAATATTTGCGTATCTTATATATGTATAAAGAATCGCCACTACCCCTAAGCCCAGGTAAACAGGATAATCCCATGAATTGGTAGGTTTTAACGCACCGATTATCAGGCCGCCAAACAGGAAACTGCAGGCAAAATATAACTTGCTATTTTTTCCGGATGGGGTACCCCATTTCCATTGACTTTTTAGAATCGATATTGTCCATAGCAAAGCAAGAACCGTCAAAGGTAGTGCAATTAAATGGGCATGCAAATCTGCATAAAGGAATGTGAAATATGGAAATTCCGTGATTGGTTCACCAGGAATTACCCTGCTGGGATTCCAATACCACTCTCCATATCCATAAGGCAGATTCTCACCACCCACGAATTTAAGGATCCCCTGGAAAGCCCATGCAGTCTTTTGGAAGAAGTTGGCAGTCTCAATTAATGCGTTGGAAACTACCAGTTTTTGGAACCCTTCCCAGATCATCTGGACGGTCCCAAGATTACCAATAATTAATAGGGATAGGGATGACACAACCGCACCAATAAGCTGTTCTCGTCCTGGTTTTAGATCGCCGTCATCCCGTCGGGAAAGCAAATTCCAACCGAAAGAAAATGCAGCCATGGCCAGCATGGCAAACACCATTGGTAGGGCTAGATTATACGCAATCGAAGGCAAGATTCCGCTCAGCTTGATGGGAATGCCAAGCAGGACAAATCCATAATAATAATAGTTGATATACCCGCCAGCAAACCAGGGATCATATGGTGGGTAGGTTGAACTCTTAATTACTGCATTGAGATAGGAAAAGTCCATCGGCTTCTCGCCGCCTTTGTATGGATGCCACAAGTCTGGATTCCCTACACGAATTAGGAGAAAGAAAAGGAAAAAAGCCAGGAAAAGCAGTTCAACGATCAAGTAATAATTGATATTTTCTTTAATTTCAGAAAATATAGACAACCCTTGCTTATATAGAAGGATTCCATTGATCAACACGAGAAGAAGAAGCACCAGGAATATAAGTGATCGGGTAACCGGAATAGCGATTGATCCGGCAATCCACACCAGGTATGCGAGCAACAACATGCCTATCAATCGGATTACAGGATACCCTTTATCAGGTAAGGAATAAAACGCTATCCGTGTAACAGGAAAATTCACCCACCCTAGGAAAAGGAACAATCCATACCATAATAATGCAGCCAGCCATGGATAATGATTAATTGTTGATCCTGGATTGAAATAATCAGACCATGTACCGCCGCCGCGCTGCGTTTCAAGCCGATCAGTCGGGAGCATTAGATTACCAATAAAACTGCTTGCTTCTCGAGGGGTCAGGTTGACAACTTTTGATAAATCCACCTGGTTCAATATTTCACGGACCTTATCCGGCTGGTAGTCCTGCTGCTTCTTAAAGATCATTACCTTCGGGTGATCATAGACTGTAAAGGCTTCTTCCGCAAACTGGGTGTTAATTCGAAGATCCCCAAGGTAAGGGTCTGATTGAAAGACAGATACCAATTCGAATCCCAGGTTCTCATCGAACATACCTGGTTTCGCAACCCGGTAGCACCAGACGATATCTTTTTCAGGTGGACAGCCCAACAAGTTACGGTAGTACGTTTCGGTTAATGGATACCTTTCTGGTACCCGCACGGTTGTACCCCACTGCCTGTTAGAACTGAGGAATAAATAATCTGCATTATTGAGGATCTGGTTGAACCGATCCCTTTTCTCCTCGTTATCATCCCAATACATTTCAAAATTAAGTTCACTGCGATAAATTCCCCGTGAATAATCAAAGGGACTGTATCCATACATACTCAAAGGGAGTGCATCATCCCAGCTGCTTTCAATAGCTTGGCGTATGCCATAAAGAGCCAGACTTCCAGGTCCATCTACTTTTTGAATATTAATTACGTATTGTTCATTTTCCTTTAATTGAACCGGTTTATCCAGTTGAAATTTATACGAACCGCCACGCGCATCGCTATACGGTAAAAAAGAATCCTGAAGCTTGGCAATGGATGCATTACCTTCGATATCCCCTGCATGCTGGATACTGAGTTGTAACGTTTTTGACTCTGGGAATGCTTCCCAATCAACGATATGCGGAATTTCAATTTTTGAAAGAACACCATTCTCTAATGCAGTGAATTGGGTTGAAAAATCCTGCTCGGAGTCAATGGTTTCAACCGGATCAGGGAGTACCTGCCAGTAAATTTCTCCCTGGGAAGAAATTCCCAATGAAATTAAACCGGAAATTTCTATCTCACCGGATGGGGGAGCTATTGTGATTTTAAGGAAATAAGTCTTGTCTGAATCCACAACCAGGTCCTGGTCGAAAACCACCTGGTAGGCTTCACCTCTGGGGTCGCCGGATTTTTGAAAAGGATCATTGATGGTTTGACTGAGCAGGGCATCCTGATATTGCCGGTCCCCATAGAGGCTTGCTTTCAGATATTTTATATCTCCACTATCAGGTTTTGCGACAATATTTGAGAAAATGACTTCCGTCAACCTACCGGAAACTTCAGGTTTAAAAGCTATTACAACGGATTTTTCTGGAGAGATAATGAGACCGGATTTATAGGGAAGCCTTTGGTTAAAGACCCCCTCTGAAGTCTCAATTGGCAAATTTATCGCAGAGGGGATGTTCTCGTATATCCATTCAGAAGCACTGACACGGGTTACCGGATGGGTGTAAATCCTTGTAAAGGCAAACGCCCATAAAAATGTCAAAAATAATACACCCGCACCAAGGGAAATAGGAAGAATGGTCTTAAAGCGATTATTCTCAATCTCGGAGGATTCAAGTGAATTTTTTCTTTGTTTTTCCCAAAGAAAAAAAACAAACCAGGCGGCAATAATTGCCAGGGTGGGATATATAGGTATTTGGTATCTCATACTGCGGGTAAAATTGATGGACTGCCAGAGAAAGTAAATTGCTGTCCATATCCATACCAGTATGTGGAATTGCCAATCTCCCCTGAAAATTCGATATCCCATGACGATAAAACCCGACCAGGCAAGCAATCCGAGTGGCAAGCCAAGTCCGAATAAAATTAAATTTTGCAGCGAAAATGTAAGCGGGCGCCTTGCCCATTGCAAGGCCGGGGGAAAATCAACGTTGCCCTTGCTCTGCTGGCTCAGATCGGAGAGATTGGAAAACCACTGCTCATTGGGTTTGAGACCAAAAAACCCGGGACCTTCAAAGGCGTATGGTTGAAATATTCTAAATATTAGGAATGAGAACAAGGCAGCCAGGACCAGGTTTCTAAAAAATATTAATCCCTGGGTCTCTCGATCGCTCTCAGGGATCTGTTTCAGTCTTATTGCGACAACCGCTGGGAGTACCAGCGCAAGCGGTGCAACACTTACCTTGGATGCCATGGCCATCCCCAGCGCAACACCAAAAAGGATGAAATCAGAAATATTTCCTGAAGGGCTTCGCAGCGCAGCTAAAAACTTTTGGGAATCTAATTTGTTTGAATTTATGGTTGCAGGTTCTGAAACGGATGGGGTATCGGCAGTAGCAGTGAGAATTTTGACAGCATAGTAAATTGCTAAAAAGGTAAAGAAGTTGGCAAATGTATCAACAGTAAAATAATGGGACAACTGAATTTGCATTACTGCAAAAGCTGAGAAAGCGGCTGCCAGCAAAGCCAACCCCTTATTACGATAAACCCGGTCTGCGATAAGAAAAACCAGGAAAACGGTTAATAAATCAACACAGGCGGAAAGGACCCGGCCAACCAGGTGGACCTGGTCGTAACCTGTTTTTCCAACCCATTCCGCCGCATAACGCACAACAAATAAAGGCAGGGTGCCGTAAACATAAAATCCAAAACCATGGTTATAGGGATTCAGGCTGGATTCGTCGGTATTAAAGTATTGCGAAATACTCTCCACAGGGGAGATTGATGTCTCAACCATGGTGAGAAAGCGTTCGTCGGGGTGCAGGTGGAAATTCTCATCCCAATTTATGCCTATAAAGCGGAAATAAGCCCCTGCCAGGAGGATTACAACCAGTAAACCTACCCATAACCGGGAACTGTGATTATTCTTTGGTTCCATCACAAAACATCCAAAAGCAAATTTTACAAATTTCCTTCTATAAAGGTTGGATTATAACGCAGGTATTACTCATCCAGCGGAGGGACAAAGTAAATTAAAAATTCTTTGCCGGCAATCGCAGAGTTGTACGTTTCAAAAAAACCTCCCGGGTAAAGCCCCTGAATTTTTCTGACAGCCTCCTGATCCTCAGGTTTGATGACAAACAATTTAGCACCGCTTATGTTTGTTGTACTCTCAAAACTGTCTGGCCAGAGCGCATAATCTTTTTCTGGATAACCGGCATTAATCCCAACCAGCCGGGTATCCACCCAGTGCGGGTAAGGCACAACAAATGACTGGTCCTTTCCACCAACCGAATCAGCAAATGAACGAATCACCAAACCGATTTCTGAAGTGTTCCAGGCACCATTCATAAACTGCCATCGATATTTATCAAAAACCAGTTGGTAGTCCTGGACCAGGCTTATACCGATCAAAACAATCCCGATGATGGTTGCAGCCCATTTTCGGGGTAATGATTGTGCACCTCGATATATCCCAAACAGGAAACTCTCTAATGCCAATCCAATAATAACAAAAATTGGGATATATGCAGCGCCGGTGCGATTAAGCGACGGATTTTCTGCTGGAAATGCCAAAGAAAGGATGGATGGTAACATTAATGCTGGAATGGATAGAAGGAGGAACAGATCGAGCCAATCCCGATACTTGATATAGCGGATGAGTAAATATAGTAATCCTAAAAAATACGCTGCTGCTGGGATAACACTTAGGGCAGGCCTATCTGTAACGGAATGGACCCAAATATTGCCATTTTTCCAGAATGGCATTAGCAGAGCTTTCGATAGATTATCAAAAAATATCGAAAGTACCGGTCCTGGATAATTCACCTCAGATGTTCCCAGCCGGGATAACAAACGGTAGTTAAACATTTCCGGTTGTTCCAGGAAATAACGCAGCAGCGGCAGGAAAATGACGAGGGATATAAAAGTCAGGACCACCAAACCCGAGAAAGCATTTACTAAGTCCTTTTTATGGCGGTTATGTAATATGTATAAAATTACGCCAAGAATGATAACGAGGGGTACAACCCGCATTGAACTATAACCATGCAAACCCAGACCCAGGGCAATTCCCGCAAGCAAAAAATCATTTCGATGGCTGTATCGCAAACCCCGAATTAAGTAGTAGAGGGTTGGTGCGGCAAATAGAGGGTAGAGGGGAAATCTTAAGCCCACCCGGGAGATAACATTTGGCCAGTATGCAATACCTGCCAGGAACATGGCGATCAAACCAACGCGCTGATTACCTACTTCTTTACCAAGCAGATAAATATATGGCAGGGTAAATAATCCTGCCAGGATTGTTCCGAGTTTCAGGCTGGTGAAAGTCAATCCAGTGCCAAAGAATTTTACAATAAACGCCGTGAGATACATCTGAAATGCTTCTCTGCCGGTATTCCTTGTAAAAAAAATTGAGTAATCTCCCTTAAGGATATCAGAAACATCCAGAAGCTTTTCTGCATGATCACTGAACATTTCCCCGGGAACACCCTTCAGATCATAAAAACGGAAAAAACCCATAACCAGGATGGCAGCAAAAAATAGAATTTGCCAGGAAGTGATCCGAAAATGGATACCTTGCCTGTAGATTTGATTGATCCTTCGAAAAAATCTGGATGATCGGTTTCCAGGACTTTTCCCGGTTTCTCTCTCCCACAATCCAAGAATGCTAAATAATATGGCAGCAGACCAAAGGAACATATTGACAAAATTTAATTTATTTCCACCAAATGCCAGGAATGCTATAAGAATAAGCGGAATACCGACATAGATCATCGCAGAATTTAAACTCAGGGATGATTCACTCCCGGAAGATACTGGCCTTTTGGTGTCTTCAAGTTCACCCGAGGAAATCGACCAGACCATCATAATGGCAGAAACAAGATAGAGACCAATCGACCATTCCACATAACTCCGCGGTGGTTCAAGCAGGCTCTGGGCAATGATGGCAATCCCCCATGCTGTCATGGATCTCCATGGCCAGGGTTGATTTATAGCCTTGGAGGATGTGAGATTTTCCTGTCCAATATCTTCAATATGGGATTCCTCGATTCCATTCGCAGCAGCATCGAAACCAAATACGTCCCGGATGGATAATTCGGTCGCTTTTTTCCGGAAAGGGTTTAATTTGGATTTGACGTAATCAAGGACACTCGGCTCTTCCATATATATGTTAAATTACCTTTATTGAAAAATTAGAATTTGTGTTTGATCGGGTTTGTGCAGATTGGCATACCTATTCTAAAACCCGGCGGGCCACATAAAATGTATACGATCCTTTAACCTGTTCGGGGGTTTCTTCATAATAGGGACGGAGTGCACGTTCAATTATCCATAGGTTCCATTTCTCTGGAACAAGAATCCATTTGTTAAATAGAAAATGGCTCACCAGTGAGGGCAGTCCGAGGTAGTGGCCCCACTCCAACACTCTAAAAGCTTCAGGGGAAAAGTAATGCCACCACTTCTCAATCTTGAAACCGTGTGCCTCCAATCTTTCCTGCCATATTTCGGGTGGATCACAATGGTAATGGCGGGAAATCCGATTAAAAAATGAACGATAGGCTTCGGCCAATTTATTCATGGAGATTCGATCTAAAAAATTTGAAATTGTAAGGTTACTTAAGAAATGATGATTTGGTACACAAAAAATAAATATTGTATCTTTCCTGGATACACGGCTTAATTCCTCCAGAACAACATCGATTTCAGGGATATGCTCCAGTACTGAATTGCTGATAATTGAATTGAAATATTGGGGTGGAAATGGCAGGCTTTCTCCGCTCCCCAAAACCACAGTTTTATGACCATTTGCAGTTTTTGCCTTGCATACGGGGCCTTTCCAGGGGTCAATGCCTACATCCAGACCATCCTTAAAGGTCATTTTGGCAAAATGTCCATCCCCACATCCCAGATCCAAAATTGGTCTTTGTAAACTAAATTGCTGGTAAGCCTTGGATTCCATTGCGCGCAAAATGGCACGAAAATAGGGTAAACTGCGCAAATTCATCCAGAGAAAATCCATATTCTTCATTCGAAAAATTCATCAACAAGAAATTAGAGTGTGGACCGAATCTCCTCGAAGAGGAGTTCGTATTCATTTGCAACCATTTCCGGAAGATACCTGGTTTTAAGTTCCCCCTTATCCTGGTTGTATTCACCCTGATGCTCCAGAATTTCGATTGCATCTTTTGCCAGAGCATCAGAATCGCCTATTGGAATGATTTTTCCCATGCCATGGATTTTTACCGGCTGTCGGACTCCTGGAAGATTGGATGCGATTGAGGGAACACCGTTCATCATCGCTTCAATTTGGACAAGTCCAAAAGCTTCTGTAGAATTTAAGCTTGGGATAACCAGGAGATCCAGGTTTGGATAAAATGCCGACATATCTTCCGGGTTTAATAATCCAAGAAACCGCCAGTTACCGCTTGCTTCAAATTTACGAATTTCCGGAAGGAGCTTTTCGATATAGGTTTCTTCACCAATGATATTTTGGTAAGGACCGGCAAACTGAATGAGAGTGCGTGGATATCTTTCAAGGATTGCAGGTAAAGCGCGGATCAGGACTTCAACGCCTTTTTCTGTTGCAAAACGGGCAGCCATTCCAATAACAGGTTTGCACGCGTCTGGATTATTCTGCTCTGCAAATCGCTTTATATTTTCCTGAGGCACCATTGGAAGTACGACAGGTGGCGGGATTACCTTTAATTTCCCCAAATACCTCTTCAAAAATGGGGAGTTCTCGGCATAATCCCGTGTATAGGTGACAATTCTGTGGGTAGATTGGGCTGCCAGATGATCCATAACATGTACAGCTTGATTAGCCATCCAGCTCATCAGACCAGGGGGCATAATTAAATCACAGTGGTAAGTGATTACCGTGGGTTTTTTCCATAGACGTCCCCGCAATGCAATTCCGGCTGCATCAAATTGAGGCAGGTGAAGTTGCACTGCATCGTGTTCTTTTACCAGCTTACTTGCAATAAATCCGATGGTGGGCATTAACACCCCTTTGCTTATGCGTGCGAATACCGGAACCCGGATTATTTTGACCCCGTTTTTCACTTCCTCCAATGGCAGACTCTTATCATAATGGGAAGTCAGGACAGTGACTTGATGCCCTCGGCTTATCCAGGCTTCTGCTAACCTTTCTGCATAGATCGTCAAACCGCTGGTATGGGGTCGGTAATAAGTCAGGACAACAAGGATCCGCATCGTTAAATTGTCTCAAATAAATGGGGGTTTTGTTTTACCCATCGAAAAAGGCTTGCCAGACTTTTTTCCAGGTTCGATCCAGGATTCCAACCCAAAACCTCCTGGGCTTTCCGGATATCTGAGACATATACCTTCTGGTCTCCTGGACGCCAATCTCCAAATTTCACCGATATGGGTTGACCCAAAAATTCCTCAAGGATTTTACCAAACTGTTTCCAAACTGATAGTGTATTTTCCGAACCGCCGCCGACGTTAAATACCTGACCGGCAGATTTATCAATCTTACTTATTGCGTGATCATAACAATCCAGTAAATCCTGAATATAGAGCAAATCGCGCACCTGTTTTCCATCTCCATAAATGGTTATCGGTTTGCCGGTTATAGCAGCAATGATAAACCATGCAACCCACCCCTGGTCTTCAATTCCAAATTGACGCTCGCCAAAGATACAGCTCTGCCGCAGAACTACCGTTGGAATCCGGTAAATTCTCGAATAATCATGAACATACTGATCACCGGCTCCTTTTGAACACCCGTAAGGGGAATGAAAATCCAGGGGATAGGATTCCGGAATTCCAAACGGAAAATCTATATAACGGTAGGATTGGTCCGTTTCTTCAACCGTTACATCCTCCATGTTTCCATATACCTTGTTAGTGGAAGCATATATGACAATCGGTAGTTTATCCAAACTCCGCGCCGCCTCAAGGATATTAAACGTTCCAAGGGCATTTACCTCAAAATCCTCCCTGGGGTTCGTCACCGATGTTGTCACAGCAACCTGGGCAGCAAGGTGGACAATTACATCAACACCCTGGATTGCCTGGATAAGCAGGTCTTCATCCCGAATATCTCCCGCAACAAACCGGAAAGCCCCTGGTGGGAATTTATCTTCCAGCCATTTCAAATTCTTTTTCGAACCAGACCGGCAGAGGTTATCCAGGATAGTAACTTTTTCATGTCTTAATAACAGGCGGTCAACATAGTTTGAGCCGATAAATCCAGCTCCACCTGTGACTAAATAATGAGTATTCATCGTGCTGCTCCCAATAGAATTGTTATGAAGATGAATCAGGTGTTTTTTGCTTCCGTATCGCAGAAAATATTCCACCCAGGGTGCTGCCAGCCTTTGCAATGCCTATCAGACCCAATATGCCTGTTACCGTAAACTGCATGATCCGCATGGTAATAGCATAGGCTAATGCAGTGGATGGATCAATGCCAAGTATTCCCAATGCACCAACAATGGCGGCTTCCATTATTCCAAGCGCCCCGGGTGCAGACGGTAAAGCGATACCCATCGCAATCACCCCATCCGCAAAGGCAGCCCACCAGAGGGGAGCCTCGGGTGCTATGGATAATAGCACCACATAATAAAGTAAAACCCAAATCACCCAGGTGATAATAATCCAAAAAAAACTGAGGAAAAACTGCTGAAGATTGGTCATAATCGAAAAACCATCCAGCAGTGAATCTATCCTGGGAAGGATGGTCCTCTTTAGATATTCTGAACGGTTGCCAAAACGAATAACCCATTTCTTGATGAGTTGATTATTGCGTGCCATCAAATATAAGAGGAATAATCCAATTACAACCAAAACAAATGTGGTCATTGCAATAGGTTTTGCCCAGGCCAACTCAAGCGCAAGTGGCAGAGTTGTCAACAGAAGGCCCGCTGACAGAGCCACATCAAATGCCCGTTCAATCACAATTGTGGAAAAAACGTATAAGGAACCCAGACCAGAACTCAATCCAACAACATATGCCCGTGCAAGTTCACCTGCCCGTAGAGGAAATATATTATTAATCAGGTATCCAACATTTATTCCAAAAAAGGTTTCGCTGAGGCTGGCTTGCTTTTGGAGCAGAATCCTCCAGGCAACAGCCCGTGTCAATAAAGAGATGATAGTAAGGAACATGCCGACAATAATATGACTCAATTTGATCGTCGAAAAGGCTTTCACCACGTCATGTAATGGAGCTATACGGAATAAAACTACCAATGTGATCATGCTGATGAAAAATCCAGGAAACCAGCGCTTAAACTCTGACCATATTGATGTAGAACCAGAACTCACTCATCCCCCAGCCGTAAGACAGCCATGAATGCCTCCTGGGGAATCTCAACATTCCCAACCATCTTCATTCGCTTTTTGCCCTTTTTTTGCTTTTCGAGCAATTTCTTCTTGCGCGATATATCTCCGCCATAACATTTTGCCAGGACATCCTTACGCAAGGCTTTTACATTGGCTCGTGAGATAACACGGCCCTCCGAAGATGCCTGGATGGGCACATCAAATAACTGCCTGGGAATAAGCTTCCTTAATTTAGTCACCAATGCCTGTCCCTGGTGATAAGCATCCTCTTTGTGGACAATGGCAGTAAGGGCATCAACTGGTTCTCCACCCACCAGAACCTCCAGTTTCACAAGATTGCCGGACCGATATTCAGCAAACTGGTAATCCATTGAGGCATAACCTCGCGTGCGTGACTTTAGCTCGTCAAAGAAATTGACAATCAACTCGGAAAGGGGAATTTCAAAGCTCATGTGTATCCGGTTAGGTGCCGGATATTCCTGGGTAACATAAATTCCGCGGTGATTCTTTACTAGCTCCATGATTGCACCATAATATTCCACGGGGCTGAATATTTGCAGATACATCCATGGCTCGCGGATATCTTCCACCCCCGCTTCATCCGGAAGCAGTGCCGGTGAATCTATTCGAATTGGACTACCGTCGGTCAGAAAGACTTCATACTCTACCGATGGGGCAGTAACCACGATATCCAGGAAATACTCTCTTTCCAGTCTTTCCTGGATAATCTCCATATGAAATAAACCAAGAAATCCACATCGAAAACCAAAATTTAATGCCTGCGATTTTTCCGGTTGGTAAAAGAGGGAGGCATCATTTAGCTGTAGTTTTTCCAAAGAATCGCGCAGTTCTTCAAAATCATCTCCATCTACCGGGTAAATCCCCGCAAACACCATTGGTTTAATTTTTTGATATCCATGTAAAGGTTCTAAGGCGGGTTGGTTCCCATTCGTGAATGTATCCCCAACCCGGCATTCGGAGACAGTTTTTAGCCCGGTAGCGATATATCCAACATCGCCAGCTGATAAAGTATCAACCGGTTTCATTCCAGGGGAAAAAATTCCAATCTCCAGGGGTTTGATCGTGGTGCCTGTAACCATTAAACGCAGCGTATCTGCCAGGCTTAGAGATCCTTCCATCACCCTGATATATGCAATAACCCCTTTATATGAGTCATAATGGGAATCGAAAATTAAGGCTCTTAAAGGATCGGCTGGATTTCCTTTTGGAGGAGGAATCCGAGCGACAATCGCCTCAAGTACCAGGTCCACATTTTTTCCTTCTTTGGCAGAAATTCGTAGAACCTCAGAAACCGGGGTGCCCAATAAATTTGAGATCTCTTCTGCAACTTCCTCTGGTCGCGCAGAGGGCAGGTCTATTTTATTGATTACCGGAATGATCACCAGGTCAGCTTCCAGTGCGATATAAAGATTTGCGAGTGTTTGAGCTTCAATTCCCTGGGTGGCGTCAACAACCAGGACCGCACCCTCACAGGAAAATAATGCGCGGCTGACTTCATATGAAAAATCTACATGTCCTGGTGTATCTATCAGATTTAGCCAGTAGGTCTGTCCATCATCTGCTGTATAGTGCATGCGGACTGCCGAAGCCTTGATGGTGACGCCTTTTTCCCTTTCAAGATCCATGCTATCCAAAACCTGATTCACCATATCCCTGTCAGATATGGTTCCAGTTAGCTGCAGCATACGATCCGCCAAGGTTGACTTGCCATGATCTATATGAGCAATAATACAGAAATTTCGGATTTGTTCACTCATAGACGGCTAGTAGTATACCTTATTTTATTAGACTACATACCTGAGGGCTCGTCCGTCCGGCTGGTTCCGCAATTAACCCTGCCCTCCAATCACTGCGTCAATCATTGGCTGAAAAGGCAGTGGATTAACCGCAGGGTATACAAATTGGGCCAGAAATTCAATATTCCCCTTAGGCCCGATTATAGGGGATCGAATCAGGCCGCGGCATCCATAATTGCTGCGTTCTGCGAATGACAATACCTTCTGGAGTACATTTCGGTGGATTTCAGGGCTTCGTATTACGCCTTTGCCGCGGGCGGCATCCTTAACCCCTGCCTCAAATTGAGGTTTTATAAGGGCTACAACTTGCCCTCCCTCTGGCAGGAACCAGCCAGCACAGACAGGCATAAGGATATTCAGGGAAATGAATGAAGCATCAATCGTAACAAGTTCAATTTTCTCTGGAAAAGCATCAATAAATCTTGCATTCGTTCGTTCCATCACGATGACACGTGGGTGGTTGCGCAGTTTCCAATCCAGAATTCCATATCCAACATCCACGGCATAAACCTTCGCTGCACCATGCTGCAGGAGGCAATCCGTAAAACCCCCTGTTGATGAACCAACATCCGCACAGATCCTGCCAAGCAGATCGGATAAATTAAATGCTTTGAGAGCAGCCTCGAGCTTTTCACCCCCACGCGATACAAATGGCGGAGCATGCTGGATAGTGATATCCACATCTGCGGCAACCAATTCGGAGGCTTTCAATATCATCTGCCCATTTACAGTAACTTCCCCTGCCATGATTAATCGTTGTGCCTTGGAACGGCTTTCAACCAGGTTGAGGTGCACCATAAGAACATCTAAACGTACTTTACTCATCTTTTAATTTTACTTTGTAGAGGCCGGTAAGTAAAAAAATTATGATATGATATCGCCATGCTTAAAGCAATTATTAAAACAATGCGTCCAAAACAATGGACAAAGAATGGTTTTATATTTGCAGCGCTGGTTTTTGACAGGCAGCTGACCAATCCTGAGGCGCTCCTTCAAACCATAATGGGGTTTTTCTTATTCAGTTTCCTCTCCAGCACGGTTTATATCATTAATGACATTGCGGATATAGAGGCGGATCGCAAACACCCAAGAAAGATGAACAGGCCGATTGCGTCCGGTCAATTACCTGTTAAGGTTGCCGCAGTTGTCGCTGTTGTGATTGTCCTGATCACCCTCACACTGTCCTATTTGCTTTCTCCTACATTTATGTTGATCAGCCTGATTTATTTTGTTACTTTCCTGTGCTATTCATTTTGGTTAAAACACGTCCCATTAATCGATGTGATGATTATTGCGGCAGGTTTTGTGATGAGGGTTGCAGCAGGAGTCAGCCTCATCCAGGTAGAACGTTTTTCACCATGGCTTTATGTGGTGACAACCCTGCTCGCTCTCTATATAGGGTTTGGGAAACGCCGCGCTGAGCTTATGCTGCTAAATGATGATGCAAATTCCCACAGGCGTGTCCTGGATGGCTACAGTATCCCCTTCCTGGACACACTGATCACAATTGTCTCCAGCACTACCATCATTGCCTACAGCCTGTATACCTTCTCTGCTCCCAATTTGCCCACTAATCACGCCATGATGCTGACCATTCCATTTGTAATTTATGGGATATTCCGCTATCTTTTCCTTATCCAGATGGAGGGTGAAGGGGGGGCACCGGATGAACTTGTGCTTTCCGACCGTCCTTTACAGATGACAATTGCTCTGTATGGATTATCTGTATTAATCATTTTCTATCTCTATTGATTCAGAAATCAAAGAATTATGACAATTTGGACAGCTCATTCTCCTGGTAAGGTCATTCTATTCGGGGAACATGCAGTTGTTTATGGATATCCGGCAATTGCAGCTCCTGTGACTCAGGTGAAAGCGCACGTAAGTATTGTTACCAGCAATGAAAATGACCCCGGAACAATCCAATTATGTGCTCCGGATATCGGTATCCTCGGGGATATCAACCGGCTTCCCCAAACACACCCGATCCGAATTCTAGTGAGTAATCTCCTGGATTATTTCAATAATCCATCACTGCCTGCCTTGCAAATCTCCATCCATTCGGAAATACCGATTGCAGCAGGGATGGGTTCGGGAGCGGCTATTTCAACCGCCCTCATCAAAGCCTTTTCCAGCATGGTGGATCAACCCATAATGCTCGAAGATATATCCGACCTGGCATTTGAAATTGAGAAAATCTATCACGGAACGCCGTCTGGAATCGACAATACGGTCATCGCCTACCAAAGACCAATATACTTCCAACGCGGTCATCCCTTTATACCATTGAAAGTCTCTCAGCCTGTTAAAATAATTATTGCAGATACCGGGATTAAGAAAGAAACAGCCAAAGTGGTTGCCCAGGTTAGAAGCAGTTGGCAGACAGACACCAGCAAATTTAATCGAATATTTTACGAAATTGGAGAAGTCGTCCAGCTTGCCAGAAATTGCCTTGAAAATGGATTTGTTGACTCGTTGGCAACGCTCATGAACAGTAACCATCAATTGCTTTGCGAATTGGGTGTCTCCAACCCGGAAATTGACCGCCTGGTCAAGACTGCCCTGGAATTTAAGGCTCTCGGTGCCAAATTAAGCGGGGGTGGGCAGGGAGGGAATATAATTGTACTGCCCAAGGATGAAGATGTGGATGGTTTGATGAAAAGCCTGGAAAAAGCCGGGGCGGTAAGAACCATTTGCACAACCATTGACAATCCCGTGGAATAAGGAAATGTCCCATGGATAATCCGTTGATTTTTATAAAATTGGGTGGGTCGCTCATCACGGATAAGGACCAATCCCAAACTGTACGCTTTGACGTGCTTCATCGGATCGCCGCCGAGATAAAACGCGCTCATCAAGAAAGGCCAACTTTACATCTGCTGATCGGGCATGGTTCCGGATCATTTGGTCACATGACTGCAAGAAAATACGGAACAAGGAAGGGCGTGGAAAATCCATTGCAATGGCAGGGATTTATCGAAGTGTGGTCAGCGGCGCGTAAATTAAATCAAATTGTGATAGATGCACTCATCTCGGTTGGCTTGCCCGTGCTGGCTTTTCCCCCTTCTGCAGGAGTAAGGACAGATAATAAAAAAATCATATCCTGGGATCTGGATCCGATGTATGCGGCAATGTCTGCCGGGATCATCCCGGTAATTGCTGGAGATGTTATTCTTGACCGCTCCCTGGGTGGAACAATTCTATCTACTGAGGAATTGTTCCATTACCTGGCAAGAATATTCCTGCCAGACCGCATCATTCTTGCCGGGATTGAAGAGGGTGTTTGGGCAGATTACCCTGCCTGTACTCAACTTATTCATGAAATTAATCCGGATAATTATCTATCCGTGAAGCACAGCTTATCCGGTTCCGCTTCTGTGGATGTCACCGGCGGGATGGCGATTAAAGTGTCTACAATGTTGAAACTGGTGAAGGATATTCCAGGATTGAAAATCTCAATTCTTTCCGGAAATCCTGTGGATAATATTTACCACAGCCTGACTGGCAGCCCGGGCGGGACATTGATTTCTCATTAGCATAAAGTCTCCTGAGGAGAAAAAAAATAAAAACATGTTGACTCGAGCTCAATTGGAATTAAATGAAAACAGGACCATGGAAACCTATGCCATTAAAAGCAAAGATTCCCAGGGACGAAAATATCCTGAAGAGGAACCTGTATACCGTACTTGCTTCCAGAGGGACCGTGATCGTATCATCCATACGACTGCATTTCGCAGACTGGAATATAAAACCCAGGTGTTTATCAATTATGAAGGAGATTATTACCGGACACGCCTGACCCATACCCTCGAGGTTGCGCAGATCGGGCGTACCATAGCCAGGGCTTTGGGGGGTAATGAAGATCTCGTTGAAGCAATCTGCCTGGCTCATGACCTGGGACATCCTCCCTTCGGGCATTCCGGTGAAACGAGCCTCGCCCGGCTGATGAAAAATTTCGGGGGGTTTGACCATAATAAACAATCGCTGAGAATTTTGACCCAGCTCGAAAAAAGGTACCGGGATTTCAACGGTTTAAACCTTACCTGGGAGGTGCTTGAAGGGATTGTAAAACATGAATCCGAATACGATCTCTCTGATTCAAAAGATTACAACCCGCATTTGAGAGCAAGCCTGGAAGCTCAAATTGCCAACGTGGCTGATGAACTTGCTTACACAGCTCATGATCTGGATGACGGGCTGCATTCTCAGTTGATTACACCATCCAGGCTGGGAAAAATTGAACTCTGGGAGAACCTGATTATTCAAGTCCGGTGGCATGGTACCGATCTGGATGAATTAACCCGCCATGAAATCATACGGCAGCTGATTGGTATGGAAGTGACCGACATCGTGGAAAACACCAGCCGAATGATCAAGGAAAGTGGGTGCAAAACTGTAGCTGATATTCAGGAACTTGCTTATAATATTGTCTCTTCCAGTGAAGAGATTCACCGGAAAAACCGCCAGTTGAAGGATTTCCTGTATAAATATCTTTACCAGCATTATCGTGTAAAACGTATGGCAGTTAAGGCGGACAGGGTATTAAACGATTTATATAATGCATATAATTCCGAAACCAATATCCTGCCTGACCATATTGAGAGTACAATTGATGTCTTTGGGAAAGAAAGGACAATATGTGATTATATCGCTGGCATGACGGATCGTTTTGCCATCGATGAACACCGCAGATTATTTGATCCAGCCTTACTACCCTGACTCGGATCAACCAAACTTTTTTTCATTAAACGATGGAGTAATCATGATAGACGTTACGTATATTACCAAAGAAGGTTCTGAACGCCTGCAAAAAGAATTGGACGAATTAAAAGGTTCTGCACGCGCCCAATTATCAAAACGGCTTCGGGAAGCCATAGAGCAGGGAGACCTTTCTGAAAATGCAGATTACCTGGCAGCCAAGGAGGAACAGGGATTCCTGGAGGGCCGCATCCAGGAACTTGAATATATTCTTAAAAACGCCAAGATTATTGATGAAATCCCGGTAAGTTCGGAAGAAATCGGTATCGGTAATCTGGTTACTATTCAGGAGGAGGGTTATCCGCCAGAATCCTACCACCTGGTAGGCCCAAAAGAAGCGAATCCAAAGAACGGTAAAATTTCTTTCGAATCTCCGATTGGTAAGGCCATTTTAAATAAAAGGGTCGGCGATGTTGTCAAGGTGGATACCCCGGATGGAAACCTGGTAATAACAATCATTAAAATTGGAGAATTTCCGCATCTCTGAAATAATAAAAGAAAAAAGACCAGGCGATAAACCTGGTCTTTTCAATTAATAAAGATACTCGTTTATTTTTTTGGCCAGACGGAAAGTTCTATGCCCAACCGCTCAAAGTAACTATTTTCCGGCATAGCGCTTATCCCGTATGCAAGATTCACAATATGTGCCTCAAGCTGAAGTGTGGCTGTCTCAAGGATAATTTGGCTGCCTGGTTGAACCAGCACTGGCTCACCTTTTGCCATCATTCGTTTACGGAAACTCTCGTCATTATAGGAATTTTCACTCAGCAGTACCTTGGTAATTGTCTGGATATCATTTTTATCAAACAACCATATTTCAAATGCGTTTACCTTCTTTGGTTCCCCAACCCCAATCGTTTCAGAAATTGTTACCCCGCATTCACCAAGGAATTCACCGTTTTGAGAATCGATACTGTAGGAATCATCATAGAGTTCATCGCCAGCAGTATATACTGTTGTAAAATTGGCCACCGCCTTATCCGAAACAGTACCAACGGTATCGATAGTATCAACAGTTTCTCCAGGCTCTTCTTCCGGTAGATATTGACTCGAGGTTGTGCTTGGCGGTTTCTCGGGGCTTTTACGCTTGCGGCGCAAGAACAGGACATAAACCAGGGCTCCTCCAACGATTAATGTCAGCAGGCAGACTACCAGTAAAAGGATCACAACAGGGATGGATCCCTGTGTGGTTTCAGTGTCTGTCACACTCTCAACCGCAGGGACGGTGGGGTTTTGTCCTTCCGTATTCGCAGTTACTGGAGCTGCTCCAACAACATCCTGCGTAAAGTCGTCCAGATCTCCCTGGTCAACACTGGGATCCTGTTGAAGCTCCAATAATAAATCCGGGGCATCTTCCCCCAGCGCCTCCCAGCGCATGCCTGCCATTTGCTGGTCGCCATCCGCGGCATAAGTGACTACTGTCATTTTTAAGTAATCCAACTGGTAATCATGGCTTAGGTTTGAAGGGGCAGCGTCTGTCCATTGTACAGGAAATAGACCCCAACCTAGTACAACCAGACCAATGATTAATCCCAGGATGAAAGCGCCTGCACCGGTGTATTTTGGATTTTTGAGATAAACCGAATATTTTTCCATCAATTTATTCCTCCCTTAGTAGGAGAGTAGTCTCATTCCAAACCATCAACATTAATAATTGTAGAGCAAATTTGGTTTATTTGCAATAAAAACCAATCGTTTAGTGATTATCCACCTCAATCGGCACCAGCAGGTTCCTTTTCCCGAATTTTTTCAAGGGAGAATTTATTTTCACACTGGGTACATTTCGCTTCCTTCTTATTAAATGTTATCAGCAAACCGCCACAGTTCGGGCAGGGTTCCGGAACGGGCATATTCCAGGATGTAAATTTGCAGGATGGATAATTCTCACATCCATAGAAAACACGCCCTTTGCGGGATTTCCGCCTGACGATGGCACCGCCATCCAGCGGGCAGGTTACCCCGATTTTGTCTAATATGGGTTCAATATAGCGGCAGGCAGGAAAATTGCTGCAGCTGATAAATTTTCCATACCGTCCCCAACGGATGATCAGTTCATGCCCGCATTCCGGGCAATTTCTCCCCACCTTTTCCGGTTCTGCCTTCATCACCGGCATATCCACCTGTGCCTGCTGGAGTCGTGGTAAAAAGGTATCATAGAATTTGCCAATTACATCCTGCCAGACTCTTTCCCCGGCAGCGACATCATCCAGACCTTCTTCCAGGCTGGCTGTAAATCCGGTGTCCACAATTTCCGAAAAATGGTCCACCAGCAAATCATTTACCAGAAAACCGGTGTCAGTAGGAATTAACCTTTTACTTTCCCGAAATACATACCCTCTGTCCTGAATTGTGGATAGGATAGCTGCATAGGTGGATGGCCTGCCTATTCCGTATTCTTCAAGCAGTTGTACCAGGGAAGCCTCGGTAAACCTCGGCGGAGGCTGAGTGAAATGTTGTTCAGGAATCAAACGGATTAATTTCTGTTTTTCACCCTCTGTTAAACTCAACGGGATACGCACATTTTCCGCGTCATCCACTAGCCGGTCTTCATCCAGGCTTTCCTCATAAATGACGAGAAATCCGGCAAATTTCAGTACCGATCCGGTCGCCCTGAGCTGGTAGCTGTGTCCTTTTGATATTCCTTGAATTTCAACCGTAATCGTGTCGTAGAGGGCAGCCTCCATCTGGGATGCGACAAACCGCTGCCAGATTAGCTGATAAAGGCGGTACTGGTCGCGTGAAAGGCTGCCTTTAATTTGGTCTGGCTGGCGGTTTACTGAGGTTGGGCGGATGGCCTCATGGGCTTCCTGTGCAGATTTTGCCCTCGTGCGGTATTTCTGTGCTTCCCCTGGCAGGTAAGACTCACCAAATCTTCGGCGGATATAATTTCGCACTTCATTTATCGCCTGGTCTGCCACATTCGTCGAGTCTGTACGCATATAAGTGATTAATCCGGTGCTGCCACCTTCACCTACATCCAGGCCTTCATACAACTGCTGGGCAACGGTCATCGTCTTGCGTGCAGTAAACCCAAATTTTCGGGATGCTTCCTGCTGCAGTGAACTTGTAATAAAAGGTGCTGAAGGGCTGCGTTTTCTCTGACTGCGCTTGATTTTATTGACGCGGTATTCCGCCAGCTGCATATCCGCCAGGATTGGGTCTACGGCTGCCCCGTTTCCCAATTCCGGATCATGATCATCAACCCGGAATAATTTAGCAATATAGAGCATTGCTTCATTTTCAGGCTTGAATTCAGCCTCAATTGACCAGTATTCCAGCGGATTGAAATTTTCAATTTCACGTTCACGTTCTACGATGAGACGTAATGCAACAGATTGTACTCTGCCTGCAGACAACCTGCTGCGTACCTTTTCCCACAACAATGGGCTCAGGTTATAACCTACCAGCCGGTCCACAATTCTGCGTGCCTGCTGAGCATTCACCAGGTCCATATTAATGGAACGGGGATTCTGGAATGCCTCCCGAATGGCATCCTGTGTGATTTCATAAAAAACCACCCGCTTTGAACGCTCCGGATCAATCTCTGCAGATTCAAGCAGGTGCCAGGCAATTGCTTCGCCTTCCCGGTCCGGATCGGTTGCCAGGTAAATTTCCTGGGAATCCCTGGCTATTTTTTTGATTTCTTTTACAATAGGCCGTTTTTCATTGGGGATGCGGTATTTCGGCTCAAAATTATTATCCACATCAACAGATAACTGGGACTTGAGTAGATCACGGACATGGCCCACAGAAGCCCTGACGGTGTAGTCCTTGCCAAGGTAACGGCCAATCGTTTTGGCTTTTGCAGGTGATTCAACAATCACCAATTTTCCGTTTTTCTTTTTGGTCTCCGTTTGCCTGGGTATGGGTGTCAAAGCGGCATGCTCCTCAGTCCTTCCCATGCGGTTCATCCGGGTACCACATACCGGGCATAATCCGCGGGTAACCGGCGTCCCGTTCTTATTAAATTCAGCCACAGGATCCTGAATTTCTCTCTTTTCTCGGCATTTCACACAATACGCTTCCAACAAAATTACTCCTTTTTCGCTACAATAAATCTTCACGCCCCATTTGCTTCAGCAGATCAGTGATTGCCCGCACCTTTTGCGCTTCTTCCTTCGGGCACACCAATAATGCGTTTGGGGTCTCGACGATAACCATATTCCGCAGACCAAGCGTTACAACCGGTTTGTTCAGGTTTTCTCCGACCACCAGTGTGTCTTTTGTATCCAGGCTGATGTGTTCGGCATCCAGCGCAATGTTGCCATCTGCATCCGGTGAGAGCATTTCAAACAGTGAGTCCCAGCTCCCTACATCATACCACCCCAGGTTTTCCGCCGGGATCACTGCTGTATCGGTGGATTTTTCCATGATCCCGTAGTCAATGGTCTCCTTTTGAATTCCAGGCCAGACCTGTAGGAGTGTACTTGACCGGGCAGGTGTATCCCATGAAAACGCTACTTGATCCAGCCTGGCTGCCAGGTCCGGTATGAACTGCCTGATTTTATCCATTAATTTCTCTATCCGCCAGATGAACATCCCGGAGTTCCAGCTATACCCTCCCCTGGCTAACATGATTCGGGCTTGTTCGGCGGCCGGTTTTTCGGTAAATTTCTCCACTTTGAATGTTTCCATGCCGTTGACGGTGTCGATCCTCCCGCCGCGTTGGATATACCCGTAAGCAGAAGAAGGAGACGTAGGTTCAATCCCCAGCGTGACCAGATACCCCCGGATGGCAAGCTCCCTGGCAGCTGTAATCACTTCTTTAAACCGGACGACATTGCCAATGTAGTGGTCCGCGGTGAGCACAGCCATGCATGTCTCCGGATGAGGATCGCGGTGCTGGATAGCCACTGCCGCCAGCCCTGCCACCGAAGCCGTACCGCGCGGCATGGGCTCTAAAATGAAGTTCTCAGCAGGAATTTCGGGTACCTGGCTGTGCAGTTTCTCAGCCTGGTCGGCGACTGTTACCACAAGGATATTCTTAAGCGGGATAACATCCTCCAGGCGGTCGATTGCCAGTTGAAAGAGGGTCCGGTCGCTGCCGATTTTAAGCATCTGTTTAGGCTGGCTTTTCCTGGAAAGCGGCCACAGCCGCGTGCCCCCGCCCCCGGCCATGATGACAGCATAAAAATGTTCAGACATAGTGATCCCTCCGGTAATTTTCGCCGCTTTCTCTCACAGAAACATAACTCATTCCGCCCACATTGCGAATGATACCCTTCAACTCCATCATGGCGAGTGTAGCCGATACCTTGTCAATTTTCAAGCCTGCCGCCCGGCAAATTTCATCAATGTGCAGGGGTTCCATGCTCAAATACTGGTACAGCTGGGCTTCATCCGGGTCATTAGGAAGAATTCTGGCTGCCGCCTGGTATTCATGAATTTTTTCAATATTTAATGCATCAAGAATTTCCTGCGGATGAAGCAGGGGTCTTGCCCCCTGGCGGATCAGGTCGTTGGTCCCTTTACTCTGGACGGCATATATCCCGCCAGGCACTGCAAAAACCTCCCGGCCCTGTTCCGCAGCAAAACTCGCCGTAATTAATGCCCCGCTCTTATTTCCGGCCTCAATGATCACCGTTGCCAGTGATAAGCCGGATATGATACGGTTGCGCGGGGGAAAGTTCACCCCATCGGGGGGTGTGCCCAGGGCATAGTCACTGAGCAGTGCTCCTTTCTGGCGGATTTGTCCTGCCAGCTGCTTGTTCTCCGGCGGGTAGATCTGGTCAACACCCGAACCAAGAACAGCAAAAGTCCTGCCCCCTGCTCTCAGAGCAGCCTTATGGGCAGCTGAATCAACTCCACGTGCCAGGCCGCTTACAACCGTAACCCTGTTTTGCGCCAGGAAAGTTGCAATTTCCGCCGTAACCTGTACCCCGTACTCTGAAACCCGCCGCGTTCCCACAATGGAAACTGCCCACTCGTCCTCTGCCAGGATTTCACCGGAAAGGAATAGTACCGGAGGCGCTTGCTGGATTTCTTTTAACCGGCGCGGATACTCCGCATCCCCCAGTATCAAAACCCGGTATCCCCCTGCTTCAATTCGATCAATAAGGCTGGGCAGGTCAAGGGCTGCCCGTGTGGCAAGCACGTTTTCAGCAATTTTACGGGTTAACCCAGCCGCCAGCAGCCCGTCAATCGGCGCCTGCCAGGCAGTTTTTGCATCACCAAAATAATCCAGGAGAAGTTTTAATCGGACTGCCCCAATTCCTTTGACAGTATTAAATCCGATCCAGTACGCTCTTTCATCCATGTCCGGAACCAGTTATTCATTGTACCAGACAGGCGGCTCTACAAGCATGGTGTTGTTCTCAAGATCAACTTCAACGACAACCCCTTCAATGGCTGGCAGCAGGATTTCTTCTCCGGAGCCGGTTTTAACCAAATAGACATCATTGGCACCGGTTTCCAGGATCTCCGCCAGGGTACCCAGCTGTTGTCCTGCCTTATTAAATACCTGTAATCCTAATAACTGGTGGTGGTAATATTCACCTTCCGGCAGCATGGGCAGTTCCCTGCTATCCACATATACCATTTGATTGGTATAGAGGGCCACGCTCTCTTTATCCTCAATTCCTTGAAACTTGATCATCAGTTTGTCCTGATGCCTTTGTGCTTTTTGAATGGTTAATGGTTGGTAAGTATTACCGGCATAGATCACTTTTCCGGGAGCCAGGCGCTCCGGAAAATGGGTGATCACGGACATTAAGATAGTACCATCAACCCCGTGGGATCGCAGCAGCTTTCCCACTGTCAAGAATAGTGGCTCGCCAGCTTCAGGCGAGCCACTGTCACCGTTGAAATCAGCGGATTTTTGATGCAATGACTCGCTCAATTGGGATCCACCACTTCCAGGTTGATTTGTTTCCCTTCCCTGGCGGCAACCACCCTCAGCAAAACCCTCATTGCATTCGCTACCCGCCCCCCTTTGCCAATTACCTGGCCCATATCTTCCTTCCGGACACTTAACTCCAATTTGATCCGGTTTCCAACTTTTCTTTCAGTTATGGAAACCCTGTCCGGGTCATCCACCAGGCTGCGCGCAATATATTCTACAAGATCTTTCAAGATATTACTCCTGATCTCTATTCCCAGCCAATCACAATCCAGGACCTGCAGGATAAAAATCGGATCAGACTGTATCCTGGCGGGTTTTGGTTGATTGGGTGTGTTTTTGGTAAACCACTTCCGCTTCTGCCAGTAGAACTTCCAGCGGTTCGCCTGCTTTCAGGCGTGCGTAGCGTTCCGTAAGACCAACGCTTTTGAAGAGCTGGGCCACGGATTCTGAGGGCTGAGCTCCAGTACCAAGGTACTGGTAAACCTTGCCTTCTTCTACCTTGATGGTGAAAGGCTCGGTGCGGGGATTGTAGAATCCCAAAATTTCCAGGAACCTGCCATCCCTTGGGCTTTCCTTATCTGCAGCGATGATGCGGTAACTCGGTTGGTGTTTTGAACCCATTTTTCTTAGACGTATTCGAACCATTGAGATATTTCTCCTCGTATGTATTATTTAGTTAATTTGGTAACCAGCTGAAGATTCGGTGCCAGAGAGCGCGCTGAAGGTTGCGCGTGGTCCACTTTATCTTGAGCGGTTATCCGAACAGCCTGGATAAACCACGGCCGCCAGATTTCTGTACGGTTTTCATTAATTTTTGTGCTTCTCTGAACTGCTTGATCAGCTTGTTTACGTCCTGAACCTCGGTGCCGGAACCGCGCGCAATTCTGCGCCTGCGGCTGGCATTTAAAAGTTCAGGTTTTTTCCTTTCTTGCGTTGTCATCGAATTAATGATTGCTTCCACCTGTTTTAATTGCTTTTCAGCGTCCTGGGGTTTGATACTCCTGGAAAGCTGGCCCATCCCGCCCGGAAGCATTTCAAGTATCTGGCTGATGGAGCCCATCTTGCGGATCTGGCGCAGCTGGTTGGCAAAGTCCTCCAGGGAGAATTGACCGCTTACCATCTTCCTGGCTTCTGCCTGGGCTGTATCCTGATCATAAGCAGCTTCGGCTTTCTCAATCAATCCAATGACATCACCCATCCCCAGGATGCGGGAAGCCAGCCGCCGGGGGTCATAACTTTCCAGGGCATCCAGACCTTCTCCGGTTCCAAGGTATTTTATTGGAATCCCGGTGACGCTGCGGATTGAAATAGCCGCCCCGCCGCGTGCATCGCCGTCCATCTTGGTCAGCATCAACCCGGTTAACGGTAGATGTTCGCGGAAACCTTCTGCAATTGGGAGGGCTTCCTGTCCGATCATGGCATCGATGACCAGGATGATTTCATTTGCCGGTACATTGCGGTGGATGGAAGATAGTTCGTCCATTAACTGCTGGTCCATCTGCGATCTGCCGGCAGTATCCACGATCACGACGGAAACCCCGCTGTTCCTGGCCTGTTGGAATCCCCTTTGAACCAGTGCCGGGGGTTTTATTCCCTCCTGGGTAAATACCGGGATATCCATCCTGGCGCCGAGAGCCTGCAGCTGTGTGATTGCTGCCGGCCGGTACGGATCCGCTGCAATCATCAGCACCCGTTCCCCATTTGAACGCAGTATCCTGGCCAGTTTGGCTGCCGCAGTGGTTTTACCAGAGCCCTGCAGCCCCACCAGCAGGATAACACGTGGTTTTTCACCAGCCAGGCGCAGCGCTTCTGGTTCCCCCAGCATGGCAATCAATTCTTCATGGACAATTTTAATGACCTGCTGAGCCGGGTTTAACGCCCTGGAGATCTCCGCACCGATGGCGCGTTCCTTTAATTTGGCGATGAAACCTTTCACCACGCTGTAATGCACATCCGCTTCCAGCAGCGCCAGGCGTACTTCGCGCAGGACTGCTTCCACATCCTCTGCGGAAAGCTTGCCTTTGCGGCGCAGCCGGGTGAAGATCTCATTTAATCTTTCGCTCAGATTTTCAAACAACGCTCAGCCTTAACCTTAATAGCAAAAATAGGCCATCCAGCAATTCCCTGAATGGTGTGAAAGGATTTTAGCCTTTATGCCGGGAATGGTCAAGGGAAGACCCGTATTTTTTCTAGGGAACCTGCTTTTCCTGCCAGCATTCCGTTTGCATGATTCCAATCTTTCCCGGTTTGTGCAGGGATGGAAATTTATCCGCAACTGAAATGCGATAAGAGGGTTATAATCTGTGAAATTTATTTCTGAATGAAATACAGGAGAATATCATGGCCAGAGTAGCCATTGTCACCGATTCAACCGCCTATATCCCTGCCGGCGGAATTACAGGGACTGCCTGTTACCACCATCCCCCTTAATCTGATCTGGGCCAATGAAACCTACCTGGATGGAGTGGATATCGAGCCAGCTGAATTTTATACCCGCCTTAAAGACGCCAAAGATTTGCCCTCCACCTCCCAGCCATCACCGGCTGCCTTCAAAGAAGTATTTGAAAGGCTTTCCATGGAGGGTTATGAGGCTATCCTTGCTGTAACCCTCTCATCAAAATTATCCGGCACCATGGATTCTGCCACACAGGCGAAAAACATGCTGCCCGGGCTCCGTATTGAGCTGGTGGATTCGCTGCAGGCCGCAATGGGACTGGGTTTTCCCGTTTTGATGGCAGCCAGGGCTGCCCGGGAGGGCGCCAGCCTGGAGGAGTGCAAGCAGATTGCCGAAGAGTGCCAGCGCCAGGAGTAATACCTATTTTGCTGCCAATACCCTGGAATTCCTGCACCGCGGCGGGCGGATCGGCGGAGGGGCTGCATTTTTAGGGACTGCCCTTGACCTGAAGCCCATCCTCTACCTGCATGAGGGCCGTGTGGAAGCCTTCCAAAAGATCCGCACGATGAAAAAAGCACGCGCAAGGCTGGTGGAGATTATCGATTCCAAGGTGAATGGATCCCGGGCGATGCACATCGCCGTCCTGCATGCCAATGCTCCCTGCTGAAGCCAATATGCTCATGGATGCAATAAAGATGCAGCTGGGAAGCGCTATGATTGCGGAAGCAATGATCACCGGTGTCAGCCCGGTTATCGGGGCACACACCGGTCCCGGAACCATCGGGATTTCCTTCATGCCCGTGGACTAACCAACAGAGGATCAACCAGGCTGCCCTGCACTTTGGGCAGCTTTTTTCTTTAAGGTTGTCTAATCCGCCCATAAAATATTCCCTCCAGACCGGATTATGGGCATATAATAAAGGGCGCAAAAATATTATGCCGGAGAACGGATGAAAAATTTAGCTGACCTTGGAATCCACATACCGCAAATACTGCTGCCCGGGGTTTCCCTTGATTTATCCAGGTGGGCTGTCATCGCCGTTGATCAGTTCACATCGCAGCCGGAATACTGGCAAAAAGTGGAGCAGTTTGTGGGGAATGCGCCCTCCACCCTCAACATGGTGCTGCCTGAAATTTATCTTGGCAAACCGGGAGAGGAGCAGCGTATTGCCCGCTGTAATGCTGCCATGCAGGAATACCTCTCCAGGGGATACCTGGATATGCACGAGGGCATGCTTCTGGTGGAACGCTTCTGCTCCGGGAGGAACCGGCACGGGATTCTGCTGGCACTTGACCTCGAAAAATACGATTACCGCCCGGGTTCAAAAACCCTCATCCGCGCCAGCGAGCAAACCATCCTGGAAAGAATCCCCCCCCGGCGAAAAATCCGCCAGAACGCTGCCCTTGAAATCCCCCATATCCTGGTACTCATCGATGACCCCGGGCGCACAGTGATCGAGCCGCTTGCGGCAGCCAAAAACCGGCTGAAATCGCTTTATGATTTCGAACTGATGCTGGGAGGCGGACATCTGCGCGGGTATCTGGTGGATGATGAAGCGGATATCCGTTCTACCGCCGCTGCCTTTGAAAAACTGGCCAATCCCGGTGATTTTGCCGCCCGCCATAACCTGGCCGGACAGGAACCTGTCCTGCTGTTTGCTGTGGGTGACGGGAACCATTCCCTGGCCACTGCCAAATCAATCTGGGAGGACATTAAAGGCGGATGCCGGCCCCAATCACCCCGCCCGCTATGCACTGGTGGAGGTGGTCAATATCCACGATGAAGGCCTGCTCTTTGAACCGATCCACCGCATCCTGTTTCATATAAAGGAAGATGTCCTGGCCGCCCTCAAGGATTATTTCGGGGATAGGATTCGTTTCCTTCCCTGGCAGGACCGCCGCATGTCCAGGCCGGATTCTCCTGAGAATGAAGGACAAATTGTCTGGCTGGAAACCGCACAAGAACACCTTGGCATCCTGTTTAGCGGGCTCCAGGATGGGCTTGCGGTCGCTGCCCTGCAGTCATTCCTGGACGATTTCCTGGGCAGAGGGGCTGCCGAAGGTATCGATTATGTGCATGGCGAAGAGATCGTAGCCAGGCTCGGGATACAGCCCGGCAATGCCGGTTTTTTTCTTCCCCCCATGGGGAAAAACTGCCTCTTCCAGGCCATTATCCGGGATGGTATGCTGCCCCGCAAAGCTTTTTCCATGGGAGAAGCCCGGGAAAAACGTTATTACCTTGAATGCAGGCAAATTTCAACAAGCGATGCCCTGGTCAGCAGGAAGCAGCCTGTGCGATGAACTCAATATCAGTTGATTGCGATTCCGGTCCGCAAGCCTGGACCGATTTAAAGCGCATAAAGGTGCCCATTACCCCCGCATCTTACCGGCCAGACCATAACCTGGAGGCAGTTTTGTACATCTGCAAGCAGGAAAAGACCGCTGAAGTGCAACTTACCGGCTTACCCAAACAACAATTTGATTTCACCGGGCATCTCATAGGGCAAAATCCTGGCGTTGCCTTACCGTCTAAATGCCTCCTTACCCAGCCGGGATATTCCCTGCATCGATGAAAAGGAAAATATTTTTGAGCTCAATTAGAAGATTCCTGTTTACGGCGATTTTCGCCATCCTGTTTAGCAGCCTGGCTGCAGCCTGCACCCAGACCAGCAGCAAGTTCCCGATCATACCTGCAGCGAAGAAAACGGAATTGGCCGGGGGTGAAGTTGCCGCCGTGGTCCGGGAAACCAAATCTCCGTTAATAACGCAGCCTCCAGCGCGTGACGCCCACCCCTGTTTCACCGTCTGCTACCCCCACACCCCGTCCAATCATCGGTGAGGTTTGTTCACCGCTGGAGGGCGTCGCCATTTCCGACCTGGATGACTATTACCTCAAACCCCTTTCAACCTCCCAAACCCGGGATGGATGACGGGCACATGGGCGTGGATTTTGCCTTTTACCGCTACAAAGACCGGGTGGGCATGTCAGGTCTTCCTATCCATTCCGTCCTGCCGGGGACGGTTGCCGCAGCGTTGGACGACGTGTATCCTTACGGCAATGCAGTCATCATCGAAACCCCGCTCAATGAGCTTCCGCAAGAATGGATCAAAACCTTGAGCCTGCCTGTTTATTCCTGAAACCCCTTATGAGAATATCAATTTAACCTGTCCTCCCATGTATCCGCCGGCAGATTGGGATTTTGACCATCCCTCGCTTTACCTGCTGTATGCCCATATGCTGGAGCCAACCAGCCTGCAGGCGGGCGACCAGGTGAAGTGCGGCGAAGGTGCTGGGCTATGTTGGCACCAGCGGGTATTCGGTGAATGACCATCTCCATCTGGAAGTGCGCCTGGGACCGGGGGGAGCCTCCTTTGAGGGCATGACCCATTACGCCGCCAACAGCGATGCTGCAGGAGCGCTTGAATTACTGCTTCTGGCGGGTGAGCGGCCTTTTCCAGATGGCGGAGCCGATGAACCTGCTGTCACTGCCCTCAAATCCCGATTAATCGGGATTTATCAATTTTGGCGCTACCCTTGACAATCTGTAAGGTACATAAGACAATTTCGTTTAACCTCTGGAACTATGCTATGATGTGATTTCAGAAACGGTTAGAATTTTCAAGTGTAAACTGCATGACAATAATATGGAGGAATACCAATGTTTAAAATAACCAGAAAAGCTGCCCTGTTGACCTTCCTGGTCGGGGCTTTAATGCTTTCCGCCTGCGGCGGGGCCGGCGAGGATGCGACCCCCACCACGGATCCCAATATCATCTTTACCCAGGCGGCCATCACCGTCCAGGCCCAGCTCACCGAAATGTCCGCCCTGACCCCCAGTGCGACCAGCACCACCGGCTGTCACCAGCACGCCCGTGTTCACACCCACCGCCTTCAACGCCCTTCCCCACCTTCGCTCCCCTGGCTTCCGCTACTGCGGGAGCGCCTGCGGGAGGCGCAGCGGCCGGATCCAGCGGGGATAAATGCGAGTATGTATCCCAGAAATATGAGGATGGCACCTCTTTCAATGCCGGACAGCAGTTTGATATGTACTGGACCATCAAGAACACCGGGACAACCACCTGGACCACGCTTTACTCCTACCGCAAGTATTCCGGGGATGACATCAGTGATAAATCGAGCTTATGCCTTCACCAAATCGGTAGCCCCCAACAATACCATCGACGTGACCGTGGATATGACCGCCCCCAGCAAGAGTGACTCGTACATGGAAAACTGGGTGCTGACCAATGCCGAGGGCCGCAACTTCTGCAACTTTTACTTTGAAATGCGCGTCGGCGGCACGGCCACCCCCGGACCCACCAAAACCGCAGTGCCTGGCAGCAACACGGCCACGCCGGGTGCAGGCTCTGAGATGTCCTACGATATCGATGCAGACTCCACCTGTGATGATATCGAGATATACTTCAACGCCTCAATGGATGAGATTTTGGATTACAACAACATTGATATCACTGATGGCACATACTGTGATGATTTAAGCGGATTACGACGGCGATACTTTGTATTATCCTGAATAGGAAAACCAGACATCAGCATGCCATTAACAGGGCTGTGATATGGACCCCGGTCCTGTTAATGGAATTATCGTTCTACCGCATCATAAATACCAGATTTACCGGTTTAAACCAGGATATTGAAAATATTCGTAAACTTGTCCTTACCAGAAATTTATGGTAGCATGAAAAAAATGGGGTGGTCTCAAGCATGACGACCTGCCCGGTGGGGGATATACCTGAACAACGATGGCTGCCGGTAACCATTCATTCCCGTGCTGCGGGAAACATGGCTTTTATCGTCTGGTAATGTTGGTACGCAGATTGATTCAAACAGGTTAATAAGGAGACACAATATGAAGCTGATAACGATTTTAAAAAGAGCATCCATCATGGCCGTCATGGTTGCCATGCTGGTCACCGGGGTGGTTCTTGCCGATGATATTGCCAATGACATCGATCACCATCGATACAGACTGGGAAACCATATCCATGAGCGCTGGCGGCTCTGCAACGGTTGGTTTTTTCATCAATGCGGTTGACAGTCTGCGATGTGAATGGCGGCAATCCAGCCACAATTTATCTGGACCTTCCTGATGGGGTGTCAGCAACTCCTACAAGCCTGACATTTAGTAACTGTGGTGTCGCCAACAAGCAAAATGTGACCTTCTATTCCGTCATACCCGGCGAATACGACATCACCATCGATGATATCGATGGCGGCATCGCTGGCAGTCGAATGGGAGTTTGACACGGCGCGCTTCACCCTGGTGGTGGACGGCACCCCGCCGGAGATCTACCCGGTCATCACCGGCACCGAGGGGGACAATGACTGGTACACCAGCAATGTCAGCGTCGTCTGGGAAATTTACGACGATGAATCCACCTGGGTGATTGACAGCGGCTGCGTGAACACCTACCTTAATACCAATATCGATGAACTGCCGGGACTGACGCTGAGCTGCACCGCCCACAGCGACGGGCGGCTCCACTACCGAAGAGGTCACCATCAAGATCGACAAGACGGCACCCACCGTGGTTACCCTGACACCATCCGGGGTTCCCGGCACGCCACCCCTGGTATACCAGCGACGTAATCGTGACCACATCCGGCACAGAGGACATCAGCGGCACCCGGTGACCTGCACCGGCGAACAGGTTGTCACCACCGATACCGCCGGCTATGTCGTCACCGGCTCCTGCACCAACGATGCCGGGCTGACCACCGAACAAAACGCTGACCGTCAAGGTGGATAAAACCAAGCCAACCGCCACGATGCAGGTCATCAGCGGCACCGCTCGGGTCGAACGGCTGGTACACCACCCCCGTTACCGTGCGCACCAGCGGCACGGACAGCATCAGCGGGATCCAGTCCTGCACCGGCCTCCAGTCCTGGAGCGCAACTACCGGCTCTGGCTGGAGTATACTTTCTACGGTACCTGCACCAACAAAGCCGGCCTTGATATCGACGCAAGCGTCTTTGAATGTTAAGGTGGACCTGGATGCTCCTGCTGGTTCAGTGACACTTAAAGTCAATCCACCTGCACCTGATGGCCTGAACGATTGGTACACGAGCAATGTCACAATTACCACGTGGTTTAATGGTGCAGCCGCCCATCGATCCAGTAACCTGCACTCCGGACGATGTCACCCTGTCAACGGATACCAAGGGCAAGACTTACACCGCCATCCTGCACCAATCCGGGCGGATTAACCACCACCGGGTCACTCCGTCACCATCAAGCGCGATGCCACCAAGCCCAGGATCAACTGGAACACCAGCATCGATGACGGCGAGACCATCTACATTGGTGATATGCCATCCACACCCACCTGCAGCGCCAGCGACGGCGCCTCCGGCCCCAAGTCCTGCACCATCACCGGTTACAAAAAGGTACCCGGGCTGTGGACCATGACCGCCAAGGCCGAGGATAATGCCGGCAACACTAAAAAAGAAAGCCGCATGTACACGGTGGAGGGGCTGACCATCAAGGGCTTTTACTCTCCGTTCGTTATGACCACGGTGCCCAACGCCATCAAGCGCGGCACCAAGCTGGACATCAACTGGGAGGTCTTCAAAGGCGCCACCGAGATCAAGGACAAGAGCATCATCAAGAGCCTGACCATGGCCCAGATCAAGTGCCCGATGCCGTGGAACAATGACGAGTTCTTTACCAACCCGCAGCTGATCACCTACACCAGCATCCCGCTCTCCAAGATCGTGCGCGATGACAACCGCGGCAAGTTTGTTACATCCTGGACGCTGCCGCCCACCACCGGGACCTGCTTCATCCTCAAGATGACCACCACCACCGACCAGTACATCCAGGTGGGCATCAAAACCAAACTCTAAGCAGATTTAATTCACCCATTTGAAAGGCTGCCTTGCCTTATTGGTCAAGCAGGGCAGCCTTTCCAGTTCAACCAGGCAAGCTGAGGGATAATTTCAGGCATACCAGGTGGAAAACCGGGCGGGTTGGCTGGCAGTCCTTTCCACGAATGCCGCACAAAAACCGGAGAATCTGGCCCTGTCTTCTAATTCCGCTTCTCCCCAGCCTTGACAATTTACGCAACAGCGTTGACAATTCGATTAATCCGGCACCCATTCAGGTCCGATGATTTACCCGGGAGGTATTCTCATGAAAATTAACGGAAAGTTGATTGTGCCAGCCCTCTGCTGGCTGGACTGGTCATTCTGGCGGGCTGCAGCCCCGCCCAGGCAACTGTAGACCTTGATTTAATAAAAACCCAGGCCGTGCAGACCGTTGCCGCCCAGGCTACCCTGGATGCAGTCCTGGCCCAGCCCACCGCAACCACCCCGCCAACGGAGGCTCCGCCCACGGAGACGCTCCCGCCGGCCTGGACAGCCACCCTGGAGAAGCCCACCGCCACTTCTGCGCCCCAGAAAACCAATACGTCCGCCCCCACAGCCACTGCCAAACCACCCTCTTCGGGCGGAGGCGGCGGAGCTGCACCCACTGCCAAACCGCCCCAGCCATATGACTGCAAACTGGTGGCGCAAAGCCCGGCGGACGGCAAGCTGATGAAACCGGCGGAACCATTTGACGGCCGTTTCACCCTCAAGAACACCGGCACCAAAACCTGGACCACCGATGAATTCCAGTTCTTCCACAAGAGCGGGGAAGATTTTGACGCCGCCGCAGACGGTTTCCTCATTGACGAGGAAGTGGAGCCGGGTGATACTTACACAATGGTTATGGATATGTTTGCACCCTTCAATCCCGGCATCTATGTCGGCTGGTGGCAAATGCGCAGCGATAACAACGAATACTTCTGCTCCTTCTATGTTGCCATCAAGGTGGAATGACGGTACCTGTATTGATCCGCTGATCCTGTACCCATCATGGACTTAAAAGAACACATCAAAGCCGAGGCAAAGCGCCTCGGCTTTTTGGTAAGCGGGATCACCGTCCCGCAGGCGCCGCCGCACTACAGCACCTACATGCGTTGGCTGGCGGACGGCAGGCACGGCGGTATGGAATACCTTGCCCGGCCGGATGCGGTCCAACGCCGGGCTGACCCGCGTAGCTTGCTCCCTGCAGCCCGCTCCATGCTGTGCCTGGCAGCGCCGTATCCGTCGCTACCCAGAATTCCAGCCATCCAGAAGCCCGTCCCGCTGGGGAAAATTGCCGCCTATGCCTGCAGCCAAGATTATCATGAAATCCTGCTCCCCAGGATGGATGCATTGGCAGGCTGTGTGCAGCAGCTGATTGGCAAGAAGATCCTCTACAAATCTTTTACCGATAGCGTGGCGCTCCTTGAACGGGATTTTGCCATGCTGGCCGGTCTGGGATGGATCGGCAGGAACACCTGCCTTATCATTCCCCGCCTGGGATCATACTTCCTGCTCGGCGAGATCCTGCTGGATATCGAGCTGGAGCCGGACCCGCCCTTTGAAAATGACTTCTGCGGGACATGCCAGCGCTGTATCCAGGCCTGCCCAACCGGCTGCATCCTCCCGGACCGCACCATGGATGCCCGCCGCTGCATCGCCTACCTTACCATCGAAAACAAGGCTGTCATCCCGCCGGATTTGAGGTCACCTGTCGGGGAATGGGTTTTCGGATGTGATATTTGCCAGCTGGTCTGCCCCTGGAACCTGCGCGCCGGAAAACAGGAAAAACTCGCCCAATCTTGTTTGCAGCCGTTCAGCACACCGATTGATTTACGGGAGGAGGTGAAACTCACCCCCCAGGCTTTCAATCAAAAATTCAGACACAGCCCCATCCTCCGCGCCAAGCGCCGCGGCTACCTGCGCAATATTGCCGTGGTGCTGGGCAACAGCGGGGACCCGCAGTACCTGCCAGCCCTGCAGCATCTGCTGCTTGACGAAGCAGAAGCACTTGTCCGCCGCCATGCTGCCTGGGCCATCGGAGAAATAGGAACTCCGCCGGGATACCGCATTCTCAGCGAAGCGCTCCAAAAGGAGAAAGATGAGGCTGTTTTATGGGAGATTTCCGCAGCCCGCCAAAAAATGATGGCCGGGGTTTAAGGAATCCAATCGGGAAGATAAGCATCTTCCGATAAGGTGATGCTTTCACCGCTTTGTGTATCCCACACCAGTACCTGCGGTTTTGCAGAGGAAGAACCCGAGATTGTGCCCTGGTAAACAAGGCTTTTTCCGGCTGGATTCCAGCGCGGGGCGGCGAAATGGCGGGTCGCATCGCTTGCAACCGCAAGCGGGTCGAGCCCTTTCAACGAATAGATCCAGATCTGCCCGCTGAAATTACCGCCGGTAAGCCGCCTGGAAATGGCGATCCATTCACCGTCCGGTGACCACGCCGGGCTGTTAAATTCCAGCTGTACGCCCTTCTCCAGCATGATCCCCTCAATTTTCCTCTCAAGGAGATCAGCGGATGCCAGCTGGTTGGATGAAGGCAGCCCCACCAGGTGCGGGATCAGGTACAGCAGGTGCCTCCCATCCAGGGACCAATCGCCGCTTTCTCCCTGGACGCTGGATAACAAAACCGCCTGGCCGCTTTCACGGTCGATAAGGCGGATGCCCCCGCCGTCAGGATCATAAAAGTTAAGGTAGCGGCCGTCCGGAGACCAGCCCGGTTTCCTGCCAGCCAGGGCCTCGCCGCCCGGCAAGGCTTCCCCCGGGGTATCGAGTTCAAAGATCATGATTTTTCCGGCCGCCTCAACATTGCCTGCTTCGGCAGGTCCGCCATAACGGCTATACGCAAGGTGACGGTTGTCCGGGGAGATTGCCGCTTCCACACACCACTCAGCGCCGCAGTCCAGCAGTTTTCGCCGGTTTTCTCCGCTGCGGTCCATGATCCAGAGATCATACCCGCCCTCCGTGTTCCCGGCTGAATAAACAATCTGTGACCCGTCTGTTGACACACCGAAATCAAAGACCCCCTCCGCCTGCTCAGTGAGCGCCCGCTGCTCTTTTCCGGCTGAATCACTGACCCAGATCTGCGCCGGGCTGCCGCTGGGATGAAGGTAAATCACCTCCGCCTGGCGAATGGGTGCTTTCCAGCGGTTTTTCCAGGGAAATAACCTCCCTGCCGGCTGTTGCGGCCCCCGGCAGCAGTTTCACCTGGATTTCTTCCCCCGGCTGCCAGGGTTTAGCCGGATAAAAGGAGAGGGAGTTCCCCTGCCAGGCGGTCCATCCTGGTGTCTCCGGATTGATTTGCAATCGGCTCTCTACAGAAGCATGCTCCATCTCACCAGGAAACTCCAGGATGACGGGACCCTGCGCACCCAGGCTGTTATCAGCTGGAAACACCATCCGCGGGCTTATCTGGGCCTGCTGCTGGTACGCTGAATAAACAAACACGCCAGCCAATCCCAGCAGCAGAACGATTGCGGTAACGATAAATCCTTTGCGTGGGGCTTTCATATCCAAAATCCGGAAAATCCTTTAAATGAACAATCCCGTTTGCGTGTGAAACGGGATTGTAAGTGAATCATCAGTATGTTCAGGGCGTTGCAGTGGCTGTTGCCGCTGCCGGAGCCTGTATGGTTGCAAGGCCTGTAGTGGCAATTTTTGCAGTGGCAGTGGGAACCGGAGTCACCAGGTTAACCGGCACAATCAGTGTTTGGCCAATAAAGATGGTATTAATATCTTCCTCAGTCAGCTCGTTGGCTTCCAGGATGGCTTCAACCGTGCTGTTAAATTTCAAAGCGATCCCGTCCAGGCTGTCATTCGCCCGCACCGTGTACTCAATTTCTGTTCCCTTTGCCAGGCCAGTGGGCAGCGGGGTTGCGGTTGGCAGCTGGGTATTGGGTCCCGGAATGAGGATTGCCTGCCCGGGTGTGATCGGGCACTGCCCGCCAAAATTGTTCAGAGCCAATAGAATCTCCAAATCAACCTCGAATGTTGCGGCAATATCAAAGCAGTTGTCATTTTCCTGCACGGTGTATTCAAACGGACCGGAGGGAGTGGCGGTTAATGTAAGCGTAGGCGTATTGGTGAGGGTTGGAGTGAGGCTGGGGGTGATCGTTGGTGTAACCGGAGTGGGGGTATAGGTTATGGTCGGAGTGGGGGTTTTTGAGGCAAACAGGGCGATGGAACCACCCCCGTCACCGGATAGGAACATGATTAATACAATCAAACCCACAGCCAGTAACAGGACAGCCACGCCCCCAATAATAAAGGGCATCTTCTGCTGTCTTTTACGGTAGGTATCAATTACATCTTGTGGCGACTCATTGTCGAGCATATCAACTCCTATATCAATTTTGTCAAGCAAACTTGGTAGGTTTTTAAATACTAACACGAACTTGTCAAGATGTTAATATACCTATTTGTAACGGAAATCAAGGATTATGGCAAGGGTTTGGTCCGGGATCCTAACCGGCGTGGTTTTCCACCAGGTATTTTCGGAGGTAGAAGCCGGTGTACGAGGCTTCCACCTGGCAGATCTCCTCCGGAGAACCAGCCGCAATCAGCTCCCCGCCCCGGTCCCCGCCTTCCGGGCCGAGGTCTATCACATGATCTGCAACCTTAATAATATCCATGTCATGTTCAATAATCAAGACCGTGTTTCCGGTATCCACCAGGCGCTGCAGGACTTCTATCAGTTTATGCACATCGGCGGCATGCAGCCCGACGGAAGGTTCATCCAGCACATAAAGCGTTCTTCCGGTCGCCCTTTTGGAGAGCTCCCGCGCTAATTTTACGCGCTGGGCTTCCCCGCCGGACAGGGTCACCCCCGGCTGGCCGATCCGAATGTAGCCCAGACCCACTTCATCCAGGGTATTCAGGCGGTTCATGATGGACGGGAAGGCGGAAAATATCTCCCGGGCTGATTCCACTGTCAGATCGAGCACATCGGCTATGGATAATCCCTTGAAATGAATCTGCAGCGTTTCGTGGTTAAAGCGGGCGCCGTGGCAGATATCACAGGGCACATAAACATCCGGCAGGAACTGCATCTCTATGCGCAGCTGGCCCTGCCCCTGGCAGGCCTCACAGCGGCCCCCGTGTACATTAAAGGAAAACCGCCCCGGCTTGTAGCCGCGCAGCTTGCTGTCCGGCAGCTCGGCAAACAGTTTGCGGATTTCATCAAACATGCCTGTATAGGTTCCGGGATTGGAACGGGGTGTTCTGCCAATGGGTGACTGGTCAATATTGATCACTTTATCCAGGTAGCCCAACCCTTCGATGCGGTCATGTTCACCCGGCGTGATCCGGGCACCATTGAGTGCCCTGGCCAGCGATTTGTACAATACATCCACCATCAAAGTGGATTTGCCGGATCCGGAGACACCGGTGATGCACACCAGTTTACCCAGCGGTATTTCAACATCCAGGTTCTTCAGGTTATTTTCCCTGGCACCAACTATTTTGACCTTGTTACCGCTGCCGCTGCGCCGTTGTGCCGGCATTGGCACCTGCAGGCGCTTCGAGAGATAAGCCCCGGTCAACGATTGTTCCGATGCCAGGATGGCATCCAACGATCCTTCGGCAACCACCCATCCCCCATGCTCGCCGGCACCCGGCCCGAGGTCAATAATCCAGTCCGCCTTGCGGATGGTATCTTCATCATGTTCCACCACCATGACGGTATTGCCAAGATCGCGCAGCGATTCCAGCGTGGCAAGCAGCCTGGCATTATCCCGCTGGTGCAGGCCAATGGAGGGCTCATCCAGTACATAGAGCACCCCCATCAGGTGGGAACCGATCTGGGTAGCCAGGCGGATGCGCTGAGCTTCCCCGCCGGATAAGGTCCCTGCCGAGCGGTTCAGGGTTAAGTAATCCAGCCCGACATCCACTAAAAACCCCAGGCGGGTATTGATTTCGCGCAGGATGCGGCTGGCAATTGCTTTCTGGCGCTCATTAAGTGCATCGCCTGCCGTGAGTTCCTCCATCCACAGGCGGGAGCGCAGAACCGGCCAGGATGTAACTTCAACAATGTTATGGTCCGATACCGTTACCGCCATGGATTCGGGGCGCAGCCTGGTACCTTTACAGGTCGGGCAGACCCGGTCGGACATGAATTCTGAAATCCTTGACCGGATGAAATCTGAGTTGGTCTCCCGGTAGCGCCGTTCCAGGTTGGGGATGACTCCTTCAAAGGGTGTCCGGTAAGTGGATTCCCGGTTATTGCGGCCTTCCAGCTTGATTTTAATTTCTTCCTCGCCCGTCCCGTATAGGATTTTATCCAACTTTTCCTGCGGTATGGTACGTACCGGTGCATCCATATCGATCCTGTAATGGTGTGAGACGGCTTCCACCATCTGCCAGTAATATCCCCCCTGAAAACGCCCGGTATTCCACTCCATGGCAGCAATCGCCCCTTCGTTCAGGGAACATTCCGGGTCCGGCAGCAGCAGGTTGGGATCGATCTCCAGCTTGGAACCGAGCCCCTGGCAGTCCGTGCAGGCGCCGTGCGGCGTATTAAAGGAAAACATGCGCGGTTCAATTTCCGGCAGGCTGATGCCGTGTTCCGGGCAGGACAGGTGTTCCGAAAAGAACAGGTCCACCCCCGCATCTTTGCTGATATCGTTGATGATCAGGAATCCTTCGCCCACCTTCAGGGCTGTCTCCACTGAATCGGTCAGGCGCGAGCGCATCGATTTCTGGTCCTCATCCGATTCGTTGTGGGAAAGAACAAGACGGTCAACTACAGCTTCTATGTTATGGATCTTGTAGCGGTCAAGGGTGATTTCTTCATCCAGGCTGAAAACCTGGCCGTCAACCCGCACCCGGGCAAATCCCGCTTTGCGGATTTCCTCAAAGACAGTCTGGTAGGTTCCCTTCCGCCCGCGCACGATCGGGGAAAGGATCAGCAGCCGGCTCGCTTCCGCCATTTTCTCAATGAAGTCCACAATCTCCTGGGCGGACTGCTTGACCACTTCCCGGCCGCAAACCGGGCAGTGCGGAATGCCAATCCGCGCATACAGCAGGCGCAGATAATCATAAATCTCGGTGACCGTGCCGACTGTTGAGCGCGGATTATGGGAGGTTGCCCTCTGATCGATGGACACCGCCGGGGAAAGCCCCTCAATGGCATCCACATCCGGCTTATCCATCTGCCCCAGGAACTGGCGGGCATAGGAGGACAGCGATTCAACATAGCGGCGCTGTCCTTCAGCAAATATGGTATCAAATGCCAGGGAGGATTTCCCGGAACCGGACAAACCGGTGATGACCACCAGTTTGTCGCGCGGAATATCTACGCTTATATTTTTCAGGTTATGCTGGCGGGCGCCGATCACCCGGATGCTGTTGCTCATTATGGACAGCCTTTTGAGAAATGCACAGAACATTTCCCTGTTCGATATAACAGAATATATTTTCTAATTAATCAACTGCAATTGAATATTATACCAAATTCATTACCCGGCCTGTGAAATTTTGTATAACGCATGCCTCCCGGATGGCAAAATTCTATGGGCGTATCCCTCAATCGAACTGCAATAATGCTGATTGCAAAAAATTGAATCCTGTTCGCCTGTAAAGGAATCCAGGCTATCCTTTTTCAACCAAAAATTTTTCTGGACAGCATGCCGGTGAGTGGATGTATAATTGGTTTTTAATCCTATTCTAAGAAACGGAGCGGCAGAATGGAGCAAAAAAATATCAAGAAAATCCAGAATGCGTGGGCCATGTACGACTGGGCAAATTCAGCATTTGCCACCACCATCATGGCGGCAGTCTTACCGGTCTACTACGCTACCGTTGCCGGAGCCAAGCTGCCCGGCAATACTGCTACGGTGTATTGGGCTTACACCACCTCCATCTCTCTGCTGATTGTGGCATTGATATCACCTTTCCTGGGCGCAATTGCTGATTTTAAGGGCAATAAGAAGAAATTTTTGCTGGCCTTCATCCTGATTGGTGTGCTTGGGACCTCCCTGCTGTACTTTGTGCGCACCGGTGATTGGATGATGGCATCGCTTTTCTTTCTACTTGGGGAGCTTGGCTTTGCCGGTTCATTTGTTTTTTATGATGCCCTGCTGCCACATATCACCACCCCCGAGACAATTGACCAGGTATCCTCACGCGGCTATGCCATGGGCTACCTCGGCGGCGGCATCCTACTGGCAATTAACCTGGCCATGATCATGCTCGCCCCGGAGGAACTGACCGGCTTGATGACCCGCCTGTCCTTCCTATCCGTGGCGGTGTGGTGGCTGGTGTTCTCCCTGCCGATCTTGCGCGTGGTTCCGGAACCCCCCCGTAGAATCCTGCCTGGCGAGAAGGGCCTTAATCCTTTCACAGCGTCAGCGAAACGCCTGACCAAAACCTTCCGGGAGATCACCCGCTTCCGCAACCTGTTTCTTTTTCTGTTGGCTTTCTGGTTCTACAATGACGGCATCGGAACCATCATCAAAATGGCCACCATCTACGGGGCGGAAATCGGCATCGGGCAGGTTGACCTGATCGGCACCCTGTTGATGGTTCAGTTTGTTGCCATCCCTTTTGCATTTCTATTCGGTTGGCTGGCAAACAGGATCGGTACGAAACAAGCCTTATCCATCAGCCTGTTTGTCTATATCGGCATCGCCATTGCCGCCTACTTTATCAGCCTGCCCTGGCATTTCTGGGCGCTGGGATTTGCCGTGGCAACTGTTCAGGGTGGAAGCCAGGCACTCAGCCGCAGCCTGTTCGGAAGGATGGCTCCTAAAAGCAAATCGGCTGAATTTTTTGGATTCTTTTCTGTTTTTGAGAAATTCGCCGGGATCGCCGGTCCGTTGGTTTTTGGCCTTGTGGGGCAGACCATGGGCAACAGCCGTCTCGCAATCGTCTCCCTGATCGTATTCTTTGTGATTGGGCTGGTAATACTTTCCCGGGTAAACATCGAGGATGGTGTGCGGGCTGCCCGGGAGGATGAGGCAGAGTTGATACCGGCTGCCTGAACCTGTCAATCAGGAATATGCCCGTAAGAAATTGAAAATTAAACAGAAAAGAATCTCAACGCCAGGCGCAGCCTCTCTTCAAGGTCCTGGGGAGTGTCCTTTGGGATGTATTGGATGGCAGCCTGGGCTTCAACGATGCTGTAGCCAAGCCCGGTCAGCGCTGCCATCACCTCGGTATCCACATCGCTTTCCGGAATCCGTTCAAATTCTCCTTCAGCTTTTATCCGCCCTTGCAAATAAAGACCAATCTTCTGGGCAGTCTTTTTCCCAACCCCCGGCACCCGGGCGAAAATATCCGGCTGTTCGCTTAGAACAGCGCGGCGGATTGCGTCGATAGTCAGTGATGAAATTATTGCAGCACTCAGGCGTGGACCTACGCCATTTACTCCCAGGAGCAGGTTGAAATAGTTGCCTTCCTCCTGGGTTTCAAAACCATACAGGGTCAGCGAATCTTCCCTTACCACCAGATGGGTGAATAAGAAAATGCTTTCCTCCAGGCGGCTTTGCTCCCTCACCGCCGGGGAAACGAACACTTTGAAGCCAATCCCGCCTACATCCAGGATAATAAAATCTTCACCAGCCTGGATCATCTTTCCATGTATGGTCGCTATCATGGCTAATCCTCATCTCTATTCTAATCCGGCTAGCTGTCCAAAGCCATTCATGGAGTTCGCCGGGATAATGGGGCTTATCTACCGGTCAAAACTGCGGGCAGTGATCCTAAAAAATTGCTCTGCCTGCTGCCAATGGTTTACGCGCCACCGGTTTACCGTATGATAAAAAAGTGCTTGACGCAGGTATATCCGGGAGTTCCAGGACCATTTGATAATCTGTATCCGTTATTTCAGGCGCCGTCCAGCCTCCCGGATGAAAACCCGCGATCCATTAATGGTAGTTGTTTTGCTTCCCTGTACAGGATTTTCAATGGCGGTCAAAATCATAACAGGGTCAGGCAGGGGTATTTCGATATGATCCGTTTCCTGTCTTTACTCCGAATAGCTGAATCACTCCCTGTCAAGGAGTTTTAACAACTCATAGACAAAAAACGCCGGCCAGACGATGCCTTTCAAGAATCCCAGGACCCCTTCCCGGAAAGTGGTGGCGCGCTTGAAGTAGTAAACCCAGGCGCCGATGACACCCAAACCATAGACCGTATCGGAAGCGCCGCCGTAATGGTGCGTGGTCATTTTCTGGTCCTCATTTTCGTTTGTAATTAATTCACTGGTCATCTCTTCTCCTTATTCTTAACGCGTTTGCTGCGATTGGATACAAAAATCTGTTCAGGCAGTGGATAACGGACATAACAGCGTCTTGCAGGTTACCAACAGCCTTGGTAACCTTCCCGTCTCAGCTCGGACCTGGAAGGATAATTAAATATTACCATCATTTTGCATTCGCCGTTTTTATCCTCTTAACCGTTGCCGCATTCTTGCCCTTGTTTGATGGGAATGCTATCGTGGTATCACGATTTGGATTCTCGAACCCAAATAAAAACCCTCCCTGAGAAATTTTATATGTTCTCAGAACCCGAAAGGTTGCAGCACAGTGATGGCTGAATATCCGATTTATAGCAGTGGGTTGTCCAATAATTTCAACTGGATTATCCCGGATTATCTTAAGGTAAGGATTATTTGGGACAAATCCTGGATTGAGGTTGGCAATCCCTCAGCCTGAATTATTTTGATTATTGTTTACGGACGTTCCTCTGTTTGAATACTTCAGAGAGGATCACCGCCGCTGCAATGGAAACGTTCAAAGAATCGCTGCGCCCGACCATCGGGATTCTCACACAGTAATTGCACATCTTCAGGTGTTTTTCGTTAAGCCCTTCCCGCTCGCTGCCCATCAGCAGGATAAGGTTATCCGGGTAATAAACCTGGTAATAGTCCACCGGGGAATTCCCGCTGGCACCGACCAGGGTAAAAGGGTTATCCTGCAGGTGTGTCCCCAATTCTTGCAGGGTCACCCTCACCAGTTTCTGTGAGAAAACAGCTCCCATGCTGGAACGCATCGACGTCGGATCATAGGGATCGGTTGACTGGTCCAGCAGGAGAACCCCCTCAGCGCCAAAGGCATCCCCGGTCCGCAGGATCGTCCCCAGGTTGCCTGGATTCTGGATGGAATCAAGGGCTATCCAAAGGCTGCCCTCCTTGAGAATGTTCACATCCGCCAGGGTGTGCCAGCGCTGGTGCACAGCTGCAGCAATCCCCTGGGGATTGTCCTTGAGAGAAAAATGGCGGAAGACGTCCGCGCTGACTTCTACAGCAGCAATCCCCCGTTTAGCCTGTTCCTGGACCAGGTTTTGCCCGAATTCACTGCATAAGAGTTCGGTGGAATAAATGATCGCTTCAATGCTTGCCCCGGTCTGGACAGCTTCCCCAACCAGGCGCAGACCCTCCAGGTAAAACAAACCCGTACTCTGGCGGTATTTACGGTCTTTCAGTTTTTTAATATCTTTTATGGCCTGGTTGGCTGTGCTGGTAATCATGGGATGACCTGCATGTGAGGTTCAAGACTCATACATATCGTAATATCGATGGCTGTGCAAGTGGCAGATGGCTATAGCCAGGGCGTCAGCTGCATCATCAGGTTTGACAATTGTATCCATCTGAAGGAGTACTTTGACCATTTCCTGGATTTGTTTCTTATCTGCATTCCCGTAACCAGCCACCGCCTGTTTCACAGCAACCGGTGGATATTCGAACACGGGAATACCCGCCAGGGCACAGGACAGCAGGACAACCCCGCGTGCCTGGCTGACGGACATGGCAGATTTCACGTTTTTCTGGAAAAAAAGCGTTTCAACTCCCGCGCTGTCCGGCTCGAACTGCTCGATCAGCCGGTTCAACTCATTGAAAAGTCGGAGCAGGCGCTCCTGCTGGGACAGCCCTGTTTCGGTTCGGATTACCCCGCTAGCCATACAGGAAATCTCTCCGGTTTCATCTTCTTTAATGAGACCGTAACCGGTGATCGCAATACCCGGATCAATCCCCAGAATGACCATGACCGCCGTCAGGCTTCCAAACTCTGCAGGGCTTCTTCGGTTATTTTTAGATTGGTGTAAACGTTTTGAATATCATCCAGCTCTTCGAGTGCTTCCATAGTCCGCAGTACCTGCAGGGTTTCGTCCACAGCCAGCTCAATTTCCTGGTTGGGAATCATGCGCAGTTCCGCTTCCGACGGGAGTGTTTTAGCATCCCGGAAGATATTGCTGAGGATTTTAAAATTCTCCACCGGGGCAAAAACCTCAATGTTCTCTTCCTCTTCGCTCACATCATCCGCCCCGCCTTCAACCGCCAGTTCAAAAATTTTATCGAAGTTATTCTTGGCGGATGGGAAGGAAAAATATGCGATACGCTTAAACTGCCAGGTCACCGAACCGACTTCACTCATGCTTCCGCCAGAGCGGGTGAGGATGTGGCGTATTTCAGATACCGTCCGGTTGCGGTTTTCAGTGACACACTCGAGAACGAAGGCAATTCCATGAGGGCCATACCCTTCATAGTTGGCTTCAACAAAATCCTCGCTGTCCTTCAATTCACCAGCCCCGCGTTTAATTGCCCGCTCAATATTATCTTTTGGCATATTTGCTTCGCGGGCATGATCCACAGCCAGGCGAAGGCGGAAATTCATGTCCGGGTCGCTGCCACCTTCCCGTGCAGCCATGAGGATTTCACGGGTGAGTCGTGTAAACAGCTGCCCGCGCTTGGCATCCGCGGCGCCTTTCTTTCGCTTAATCGTAGACCATTTAGAATGTCCAGACATAGGCAAATTCTCCTTATGATTCGTATCCTTTTTAATTGGATAAAAAATAAATTATATCATGCAAGCCGTTCACCATCGATTTCAGCGCACCCTGGAAATAATCCTGTCTTTTTCAATTTCCACCGGGTTTACCAGGCTGCCTATCCCTTCAATGCTGACCTCCACCTGGTTGCCGTGTTCTATCGGCCCGCTGCCAGGCGGTGAACCGGATAAAATGACATCCCCGGGGTAGAGCGTCATTACCGATGAAACAAAGGCTATCAGCTGCGGGATGGTGAAAACCATCTCATGGGTTGATGCCATCTGGCGCATTTCCGCATCCACCCGGCAGGTAATCAGCAAATCCACCGGGTCCAGTTCCGTTTCAATCCATGGCCCGATCGGGCAAAAGGTATCAAACCCCTTGGCACGATCCATCGTTCCATCTTCCTCCATCAGATCCCGGGCGGTAATATCATTGGCTATGGTATAGCCAAAAATAAAATCACGGGCATTTTCCATATTAATCCAGCGCCCCTGCTTCCCAATCACCACAGCCAGCTCTGCTCCATGCACTACATTCTGGCTTTGGGGCGGCAGGTAGATGGGATCATTTGGTCCAATAACCGTTGTGTGCGGTTTAAAATGCAGCAGCGGAATATCCGGGACATGGGGTTTTTCGCTGCCGGTGTGGATTACGTAATTATTTATAATGCCAATCACTTTGGCGGGAATTACCGGTGCAGCCAGCCGGACCATGCTCAGCGGGATGTTAGCCTCTTTTCGCCGGTATTCATTAAAAATATCACCTTCCACCGGCCCAATCCGGTCCTCGTAAATCCATCCATAACTGGTTTCAGCCCCGCCCAGCCGGTAACGTACAAATCGCATAACGTATCTCTCCGGAACCCGATCTCAATAGAAAAAATCTGGATTCCTGTTTTTCTTGGGTATAATATTTGGTACGGGCGGGTAGCTCAGTTGGTTAGAGCGCGTCCCTTACAATAACTGATCATCAATAACGAGTGCGTTATTCGGACTGTGTCTAGGTAACGCACTCGTTGTTACCAAAGTAGAGTGCATTCTTCGATGTGTTGTTAACAATGCTGTTCGCCCGTGTCAAATACTATACCCATTCTTCGCTCTGTGCCGCTAAAGCCGGCACGCTTTCAAAACACATTCTTAAATGGTACAAAGTTTATTTATGGAGCTTGAAATGAGAATGTCAGAGGCAATCGATGGTTTTATTATATTCAATAACCTCAGATTTAGTCCAGTTACATCGGAGTACTACGAGAGAGGTTTAAGAATTGTCTGCTGGTACCTTGGGAACCCGGAAATTACGGCGGTACGAGAAAGGTGACCTTACCTAGGAAGCTGTGCAGGATATTATTAGCTACACCCTATATAGAATTAATAAGCAAGGATAATAAAAGGGGGGAAAGGCTGAATACTATCGCCAGATTGATGATATTTTTAGTAGACAAGTTCAGCAAAGTCTACAAAAATTTATTACCGGCATTCCACGTCGTGTAATCATAAAAACGGCTTTTTCAGCCAAGATAAACGCGCCATAATTATTTCTCCCACCCAGATGATGAAAATTATATATTAATGGTGTAATGCTCTAAATATGAGCAGAAAACAAGCCCATATCTCCCAATTTTTCTATAAAAACACTCCTCCCTGTATTTTCAGATTGAAAATATACGAGTTTTGTCAGGTTAGATTTTACCCATAGGTGAAAGGAAAAGTGGTTGGATCAACTAACTTTCACCTCCCCCTTTTGCATGTTAAAATTGGAGAAAATATAAACAATAGTGTGAAAAAGAACTTAATTTTGATCAATAAAATTGATTTTGCAGCCAAGTAACTGACGTCAAATGCAGGTCTATTTCTTTTAAGAGAATAATTCCAAAATCCTTCGTCGGTTGAAAAAAAAGAAGATAATTTGGTGTTGACGTGTAATTCGGGTATACGTAATATACATTCCAAAGAGTGTTTATTAGACAAAAATGAAGCGGCTCTGCTGCTCTTTTTGTAGAAAATTGGAGTAAATCAAATGTTTATGATTATGTTTGTTTTGAATGACACATCCCACCTTAACCAGATTTTGGATGCCTGGTCCAATCTGGGTGCATCAGGGGCAACAATCATTGAGAGCACTGGGCTTCATCGATATAAACTCAAGCATTTACCAATGCGGTATACCTATGGCGACACCTCATTGGAGGAAAGCGGCAATTACACATTATTTACGATAGTGGAAAGCGAAAATTCGGTCCAATTGTGTCTGCAATCCATTGAACAAATTGTAGGCGATTTGGATGAACCAAATACAGGGGTATTTTCTGCCTGGCCGCTAACCATCACAAAGGGTATTCCATTGCGCAGAAATGTCTGAGAGGTCTATCAATGGTTTGGATAAAATTTGCGGTTACTGCGGTATTGATCGTCTTAGCCGCAACTCAATTAGCCAAGTACGGTGACATCATTGCTGTCCGTACTCGCCTGGGGGGTATGTTTATTGGGGTTTTATTATTGGCAGGGGCAACCTCCCTTCCAGAAGTGCTCACTTCCATTAGCTCGCTGAACCAGAATTCGCCAAATCTGGCCGCCGGTAACCTTTTAGGAAGCAACACAATTAACATGCTTTTGCTGGCGGTTATCGATATCGTCAACAGGAACCAACGTCTCCTGAGAAAAGCGGCCCTCAAGCATGCGCTTACCGGAAGTCTGGCCGTTTTTATGATCGGGTTAGTGGTATTTTTTATGCTTGCGGATATTAATTTAAAAATTGGCTGGGTGGGTATCGACAGCCTGTTGATTATTGCTGCATATGTTGTCGCCATTCGTCTTGTACAAGGAAATACAATTCACGTTTCACATCCGAATATATCGCCTGATATTCCGGAAGGAACTGCAGGCTTACGTAAAGGAATCATTGGATTCTTGCTTGCTGCTGGCGCTCTAGTTGTGGTAACTCCAATCATGGTTCAAGGTGCAAACGAGATCGCTGTGATCACCGGTTTAGGGACCACATTTATTGGAACAACTCTGGTCGCCCTGGTGACATCCCTCCCAGAATTGGTAACTACACTGGCCGCGATAAAAATCGGGGCGGATGATATGGCAATTGGAAATTTATTTGGAAGCAATATGTTTAATATGTTCGCCATCGGCTTGACTGACGTTTTCTATACACAAGGGCGATTTCTGGCAGCGATTGATCCCTCATTCTTACTGGTAGGTGTTGTTGGCTTATTAATGACAGTGATGGGATTGATTGGAAATTTGGCGAAACTGGAAAAACGAATATGGTTTATCGAGGTAGATGCTTTGGCCTTGATCATATTTTATTTTGCAAGTCTCTGGCTTTTATATACTCAGGGCTGAGATGCTCGCAATTACCGAGGAAACTAAATAAGGGCAGCCAGCAGAAAAAGGAAAATGAAACGGAAAAATAAAGCTGAATACTAACGCCAGATTGATGCTATCGAATACGATGGAAACGGGCTTCTTGTAAGGCACTTAGCTCAATTCGCCTGAAGGTGATGCTTTTTTGAAAGGGAGATTTTTACAGAGAGTATTACGTTTTGATCAGCCATGGCAGATTATGAGAAACCTGGCACGGGAAGACATTCAGGAAATAATTGCTTTCGCAGCTTTCAAATCAAACAAATGATGAGATTTGTAAAGAATAAAACGGTTATAATACTACTACCGCCAAATCGGCGAGGCAATAACGATCGTCGGTAAAAAAACTAGTTATGAAAACCTGGCCGCACTGTTTGGATAATTTGCGAGGTGCCTGGGTGAAAAAGAAAGCGAGGAGGATGAAAATAATACTTAACTATGAGTTCATCCCATACAATTTTCATACCTAGACTCTGATGAACGTTACCACCAAAAATGAGAGTAACGCATATGTTATCGGGCGGGTAGCTCAGTTGGTTAGAGCGCGTCCCTTACAAGGATGAGGTCGCAGGTTCGAGTCCTGTTCCGCCCACACCATTCCTGGATAAAACCAGCTTACGACTGATAGAAATATTATATCCTCCTGATCCAGAAAACCGCATCCATCACACGTTTTTCTCCCAAATAAGTCATTAAGACAGCCATTACTATTTAAAACTGGCCCTGCATGGATTGAGCATAACCGGTCAATTCCACATAGCCTTTTCCGCCAACCGGTACCCCATCATATTCTCCCGCCACGTCTACTGCCCCTTCCCAGTATATGAAATTCAGGTTCAATTCCTGGTCATCGAGCAGGGGTTCAACATCTAATGACAGACCTTCACTTGGTACTTCGATTTGCCATTTGGACGGGTAAACAGCCCCGGATTGGGCACTCTCCCAGGTATCATTAACCTGGATCTTGAATTCCCCGGCATTCAGTGCCCGGGAGTTTCCCTGGGGATCAATCCAGATGCCCCGTGAATAAGGGTCGATCTCTCCCTGGCTGTTGCGGATGGTATACACCATCAATTCATACCCGTTATCAAGCTGCAGGGCAAACCAGTCCCAGCCGACCTGGTCCTGGCTCAAGGCGCTGGTGCTGAATTCATGGTCCATCCAGCTGCTGCCATCCACCTGGAATTGCTCGGCGCCGATTGTGACGTTTCCGTTCGAAACCAGCCTCGGGAGGGAGTAATACATGGAGGCATTGCCTTCCTCCGGACCTTTCTGGCTGTATCCATCCTCTCCCTGCAGTATGGGACCTTTGCTGTCATTTAAGGTTAAATCCAGCCGGATATCCCCCTCGGAAGCTTGGAGCCGGTAGGTATCTGTGTCAACCTCCTCCACGGACCAGTCTTCCAGCCAGACCCTCAATTCAGGGTCTGCAGACGCCCCGGCCAGCCCGGCTGCACCGCGCCCAAGGCGATCGAAATAATAAAAACTCCTATCCCGGACATCCGTGATCGCAAAATGCGCCAGGTATACCTGTTCTGCTGCCCACTGCGACGTAGCGGGAGACTCTCAGGTCTTCCGGAAGGATGGCTCGCCGGAAAAAGGTGAGCTGGTAGCCAAACTCTCTTCCATCTTTGGAGACCAGGTTGCCGGTGTAATACCACCACTCCGTTTGGTAGTCCGGATGGGCAGCATGATCCTTGGGGAACTCCAGTTGGACATCCGGGCTGGCAGCCTGGAAATTGCCCTGGACAGCCGGGGAGGGTATGAGCAGTTGTGTATCTGCCTGTTGTGTCACTCCTGAGCATCCTGCAGCGACAACAAATAGGAGCAGCAGGTTCATTTTCAGCCAAATAATTCTCTGCAGTCTGCCTTTACTCATAACGGATGGCCTCCACTGTGTGCATTTTTACCAGCCGGTAAGCAGGGTAGATACCAGCTAGCAAGGCTGCCGCCTACCGCTACCAGTAATGCTTGAATATATACCTCCGGCTGGCTGGAGAGTTGCAGTGTCCATCCAAATGACCGCCGGTTAATGATGTAAACCAGGATGTATGCCAGAATATAGCCGGTTGGCGCAGCCAGCACCCCTGCAATAAACCCCATTATCCCGGTTTCCAGCATGACCAGCCCCCACATTTGCCTGCCGGTCAGGCCAAGAGCCCTCAGGATCCCCATTTCCCTCTGTTTTTCCAGCTGGAGCAGCAAAAGGGTATTTAGTATCCCGATAAAAGCCACAACAGTCGCCAGGATGCGCAGGGCGGAGGTGATCGCAAATGTGCGGTCAAAAATCTTCATCACCTCGGCGCGCAGTTCTTTGTTGGGACGCACCAGCAGGCTTTGGTCCGTGATTAGACTTTGCTCCAAATCGCTGGCAATCAGGTCTGAATCCACACCATCCTCAAGCCGGATTCCAATTGCAGTGACGGATGGGTCCTGCCAGAGGTTTTGATAGACATCATTGGCCATTAAAACGGTACCCGTTGTCGAGGAGTAATCAAAGAATACGCCCAGAACCTCAAAATCCTGCCAACCGTTGTTTGTAAGCAGCCGCAGAGAACTTCCCGGGGAAAGTAAATCCAACCTTCTGGCAAGCGGCTCAGAAACCAGGATGCCCCCTTTCTCCATTTCCTCCCAGATTTGCCCGCGGTCAACTGACTTTTGTAAGAATAACCGCTCAAAACCGATATCGCTGTTGGTTGTGGAATCTATATCCACCGCCCCTAAGCTGGATTCCAGGGTTGTGGAGCGCAGGATATCCACTCTTTTCACCCCCGGAAGCTCCTCCAGCTGGTTGAGGATTCCAGGGTCTATGATGGAGGTCGCCGATGTTGCCGAGAAGCTGGGTGCAGAAATATAAATGTCACCCTGCAGACTCTCAGACAGCCATACCTGCACTGTGTAGCGAAAGCTTTCAATCATTACCCCCACCCCGATGGACACAGCCAATGCGATCATCAAGGCGGTGACCGCTACGGATGTTCGGCTGATTGTTTTCCCCAGGTTGCGCGGCGCCATTTTTCCCAGCAGTCCAAAGGGTATGCTCAACAGCGGGGCAAATCCTTTCAGCATTAACGCCATAGCCAAACCTGCCATCAAGGCAATCGCCATTACGATGGCGAAAGTACCCCCGAACCCCATCAGGATATTGTCCCTGTGAATGGAAAACAGCAGCAGTCCTGCCAGGAACAGCAATACACCCCCCGCAGCGGCCAGGCGAATATTCTTATCAGCCTTCGTCTCCAATCCTGAGCGTTGCATGGCAAGGTATGGAGGTGTGGTGGATGCCTCCACGGCCGGGAATACAGCCGCCAGCATGGTGGCAATAATTCCCAGGGCAGCGCCGCGGACCAGGCTGGCAGCCGGGACAGTTACCGACTGTACAGTTGTTGTGAAAAATAAATCCTCAATCGTCTGGGATACCAGTTTCACTGTTTCCTGAGATAGAACAAGCCCCAACCCAATCCCCAGGGTACTGCCAATTAAACCCACCAGAAAGGCTTCTCCCAACACCAGGGTAAATACCTCGCGCCTGGTAATTCCCAGGCTGCGCATCGTACCATAAAGAGATCTGCGCTGAACAACTGCAAAAGTCATCGTGTTGTAGATTAGAAATAGCCCTACCAGCAGGGCCAGCATGCTCAGGGCAGTCAGGTTTAATTTAAAAGCCTCGGTCATCTCCCGTATGGCTCCTTGCCGAGCCGATGCCTCTATCAGCCGGGTACCTTCCGGGAGCCAGTTGGTAATCTTCGCCGCTGTTTCGGGATCATTTTCAGGAAGGATGAGATCAATGCTGTCAATCCACCCGCTCCGGCCGGTAATTTCCTGGGCAGTTGCAATATCAGCAATGATGACGCCGTTGAGCTGCCGGCGCGTGATATCATCCGGTGAATCCAGAAGTCCGGCAACAAATGCCTGCCTGGTCAATCCGTCCGCCTCAATCGTGATCGAAGAGCCTGGTTGTAAATCCATTTGCCTGGCGAGATCAAGCGAGATATATACCGCTCCTGGCTTGCTTAGAAAGGTGATTAATTGCTCGAAATTTACTGACTGGTTCCAGGCAATATAATTCCGGAAAGGAGCATCAGCAAATGGATCCAGCCCCAGCAGCTGGAATGTTTTCTCCCCCAACTGGGGAGAGGTGACATAATTGGAGATCAGCGGGGCAGCTGTCCGGCTGATTCCGGCAGCCTTGAAGTCGGTGTAAATATTCTCATCCAATCCTTGCGGACCGCCAATAATTTGATGGGTTGCTTTACCAGCCAGGGCTTCCGTGCTGAGGGTGAATGATACAGCTGCGCTTTGATTGGCTACATCGATCGACACGGCAACGGCTACCCCTAGCGCCACACCAAGGATCATCATCACGCTTTGCAAGAGATGCCTTTGCAGATAGCGGTAGCTGATCCTCCACATTCCAAGGGGAAAAAGTGGCGGCATCAACAGTCCCTGTTTTCTAATAGTTTGCCATTGCAGAGGGCGAACCTGGCATCGGCATAGCTGGCAGCTTCCTGGCTGTGGGTGACCATGATCACATTTTTACCTGTCTGGCGGGTTAACCTGTCCAGCAGGTCCAAAATCTGCCGGCCAGTCTCTTCATCCAGATTCCCGGTGGGTTCATCCGCCAGCACCAGGGCAGGATCATGAACCAACGCCCGGGCAATTGCCACCCGCTGCTGCTCACCACCCGACAGCTTGTCCGGGAATGTCTTCACCCTGTCCAACAAGCCTACTTCGTCTAAAAGGCTTTTTGCCCTTTCAATCCCGGCAGCTTTATAGGTTCCGTTTAGTTCCAGGGGTAAGGTGACATTTTCCCATACTGTCAGGGTTGGGATCAGGTTAAAGAACTGGAATACAAAACCGATCATCCGCCGCCTGAAAAGGGTCAGCTCAAGATCTCCCAGGGCAGCCAAATCCCTGCCCATAAAGTTGATTCTGCCCTGGTCAGCCCGGTCGATACCGCTGATCAGATTTAATAAGGTTGTCTTTCCGGTTCCGCTTTTACCCAGGACAGCAATAGATTCCCCCGGAAAAACCTCCAATTGTGCCTGATCCAAAACAACCCGGACTTTTTCTCCCTCCTGGTAAGACTTGGATAAGCCTTCAATCACCAGGATTGGTATTCTTTCATCAATACCTACCTGCACTGTCTCCAAATTTCCAGGAGAATTGTTAATTTGACGATTCATATTGGGATAAATCCTTAAGTTTCGACATTATTTATTGATCAAATTGTAAATCATTGGAGCATGATTTGGATAACGTTTGTGTAACCTTATCGCGAAAGCGGGAAGAATTTGCGGTAAATTAACAATTTTCTAAGACAATCTACCCGGCAAATCCTGTATAATAAGGTTGAGGGGATGACAGGCTTCGACGGGAGAGGCTGGCCCCGGACTGCGAGTCGAGAGGTGCCGACCTCGGAAAATCAGCACAAAAAAACAAGTGCCAATCGCACTACACTACGCGGCGATGCCCCTCGCTGCTTAATTGCAGCTAAGGCAAAACCCAAGGTCTCCTCGTGAGACCCGTCCGCCTACCCCGCCCTCCTGCCGGTGGTAGAACGGGCGTCAAAAAGCCGGAGTGCCGTACAGGACGTCACGAACTGTGCGAAAGAGGGCTTTCGGGCTCAAGTGGCTAACCGGATGCCGGTCTGTTGATCTCCCGGCACCCAGTGAAATTAAAGATCGACTAAACTCGTAGATGTTCGAGGGTTGATTCTTTCGGACGCGGGTTCGATTCCCGCCATCTCCACCTGGTATTCAAAAAGCTGGCTCAAGCCAGCTTTTTTGATTATCCTTTTACCATCCCGCCCGGCAGACCAGGCCTTTAAGATAATCACCTTCCGGAAAATGGAGCGAAACGGGGTGATCCGGGCTTTGCCAGAGACGTTCAACAATTTTGGCCTCCACACCGGCATCGAGAGCGGCCCCTGCCACAATTTTCTGGAATAAATCAGCGGATACCCCGCCTGAGCATGAGAAAGTAAACAGGGTTCCCCCGGGTTTCAATAATTTAAAGGCCAGCAGATTGATATCTTTATAAGCCCTGGCAGCGCGGTCCACCTGGGAGATTGTGGGTGCAAACTTGGGAGGATCGAGGATAATGGCATCATACCTTCGGGCGCGATCTCTCAAGTGCCGCAGTTCCTCGAAGACATCTCCTTCAACCCATTCAGCAGATTCCGGGTTGTACCCGTTAAGGCTAAAATTTTCCCTGGCCAGCCGCAGAGCGCTGCCGGAACTGTCGATGGAGCACACATTTCCCATACCGGCAGCCAACGCAGCCAGGGAGAAAGCCCCCGTATAGCTAAAACAGTTCAGCAGAGAGCTGCTGCTGCCCTGGTTTGACAGATATTCCTGCAGGCGCAGGCGGTTTTGCCTCTGGTCCAGGTAAAAGCCAGTTTTGTGGCCGTGTTTGAAATCCACAAGGAAGCGCAGCTTTCCTTCGCGGATGGTCACCGGGCAGGGGGCATTACTCCCGAACAGCAAGCCGGTTTTTTGTTCCAATCCCTCCAGCTTGCGTACATCCACATCCGAGCGGTCGTAGATGCAGTCAGCATCAATCATTTCACTCATCAGCGAAATCAAACTATCCCGCCAGAATTCTGCGCCGGCAGACAGGAATTGGACCACCAGCACCCGGTCATAGATGTCGGCCACCAATCCGGGCAGGCCGTCAGATTCAGCGTTTACCAGCCGGACAGCTCCTTCGGGTTCTGGTAAACCCATGTTCTTACGCAGTTGGAAGGCATGCAGCAAACGCGTTTTGAATAGATCCGCATTCACCGCTTCACCGTTAAATGTCCACATCCGAGCCCTGATTTGCGATACTGGACTGTAGGCAGCTTGTCCAAGCAAGTCTCCCTTGGCATCTTTAATCTGGACCGTGCTGCCCGGGGAAGGGTTTCCCTCTACACTTTCCACAGCTCCGGAAAAGATCCATGGATGCAAATGCCGGACTGATTTCTCCCGCCCGGGCTTCAAAATTAATGTTGGGATTTGTTCCATTTGGATATTTTTCCCTATAAAAGCTATCAATCGATCTTAAGCTTCCCCAGGATTGCCAGCAGGCCGGCTTCATCCAGGATGGCAACTCCCAGCTGCTTCGCTTTTTGCAGCTTTGACCCGGCTTCCTCACCAACTACCAGGTAGTCTGTTTTGGCACTCACGCTGCCGCTGACCTTTCCGCCGGATTTCTGGATAAGCTCCTTGGCTTCATCACGGCTGTATGTGGGTAGTGTCCCGGTAATCACAAATGTCATCCCGGAAAGTGGCATCTGGTCCGGCTTCGATACCTCCGGTTGGTCATTGACCGGCCAGACTCCAGCGGCGCGGAACTTCTCCAGCAGGTTAAGGTTAGCCGGTTTATGAAACCAATCCACAATTGCTGCTGCTATATTTGGCCCGACTCCTTCAATCGTCTGTAATTCCTCGATGGATGCACGGCTCAAATGATCCAGGTCAGCATATTGCCGGGAAAGGTCTTCAGCCATCACCTCACCGACACCGCGGATTCCCAGGGCGGTAATAAAACGGGACAGTGGTTGTTTACGTGAGGCAGCTATAGCCTCCAGGACGTTTTCTGCCTTTTTCTCAGCAAAACCCTCCACCTGCAGCAAATCCTCCTTCTTCAGGGTGTACAAATCCGCCAGGTCTTTTACAAGTCCGGCTTCAATGATTTGCTGCCCGATGCGGATGCCCAGGCCAACCATATCCATCGCCCCTCGTGAAACGAAATGTTCCAGGTGCCGTACAAGCTGGGCGGGACAGTTGGCATTGACACAGTACCAGGCGACTTCCCCCGGTATGTGCTCCACCGCCTCCCCGCAGGAAGGGCAGTTTTGCGGGGGTATGTAGCGCAGTTCCGTCCCGGTGCGGCTCTCTATTACCGGACCGATGACATAAGGGATGACATCTCCGGCGCGCTTAACCAGCACCCGGTCACCCTCACGGATATCCTTCTCATCAATAAAATCAAAGTTATGCAGGGTCGCCTGGCGTACGATAACACCCCCCACCTCAACCGCTTCAAGTACGGCATAGGGTGTCAGCACGCCGGTTCGCCCCACATTTACCCGGATTTCCTTCAGGTTGGTGGTAACTTCCCGTGCCGGAAATTTAAATGCCAGGGCACCGCGCGGGTCTTTTCCAACATATCCAAGATCATTTGCAAGCTGCAAATTATTTACCTTGATCACCACTCCATCCACTTCAAAAGGAAGCTCGTCACGTTTATGAACCCATTCTTCGCAAGCTTTCAGGACAGAATCAAGGTCTTTACAGTATTGAACATGGTCAGAAACCGGGAACCCAAGCTCACGTAAATAATTCAAGGTTTCCCATTGGGTTGATGGGATATCTCCCTCAGAATAAACAATATTGTAAACCAGCAGTTTTAGCGGCCGGGTGGCAGTAATATTGGCATCCAGCTGCCGAGGGAACCAGCCGCGGTGTTGCGGGGATTGACATAGGTGCGTTCCCCTGCTTCGGATAGTCTGCGGTTCAATTCCTCAAAATCATCAAGCCAGATCAATGCCTCCCCGCGCACGACCAGGTATTGCGGGACCTGCAGACCGGATTTTTCAACCGGAATATTAAGCGGCACCGAACGCACCGTGCGTAAATTGGCTGTAATATCTTCCCCAACCGAACCATCCCCACGCGTTGCCCCCTGGACAAAATTCCCCTGGCGGTAATGCAGTACAACGGTAAGGCCATCCAATTTCGGTTCAACCACAAAATCCGCAGTGCTGACGCGGGCATCCAATTTCCGGATACGTTCATACCAGGCAATGACCTCCTCCAGGCTGAAAGCATTCGACAGGCTGAGAATTGGCGCTGGATGTTCGGTTTTCTGGAATTTCTCGGATGGCGGAGCACCTGCCCTTTGGGTGGGAGATGTGGCAGTTATCCATTCCGGGTGAACCTTTTCCAGCCAGCGCAACCTTTCCATCAGTTGATCGTATTCATAATCGCTGATGATGGGTGCATCCAGGACGTGATAACGGTAATTATGAAAATGGATTTGCTGGCGTATTTCTTCGATTTCCTGTTTTAAGTCAGTTTCATTCATGCCTTAATTATAAAACACACAGCCGGATTGCAATAAACCGTATCCAAAAAATATGTTAAACTAAACTTAAACGGAGGTAAACCATGGGTTGCGGAAGAACTGTCTCATTTATTGCTGCAGGAATAATGATTTTCTTTGGAGTTTTGTTCATATGGGCTACTTTCAGCCCCAATGGGCAAACCGGTTGGCTGGCTATAGGATTAATCAGTGTATTAATTGGTTTTGCCCTGATCTATGTTGGCTATCGCATGCGCCCGGAACCCGAACAGGGTGCCGGAGCAGGGACTACACTGACGATTGATTTACCCGGTGAGGTTAAAATTGAATCGATGAAGTGCCAGAAGTGCGGTGGGACGTTATCCAGTGAAAACGTACAGATGGTGGCCGGCGCTCCCGTTGTATCCTGCCCGTTTTGTGGATCAACATACCAGCTTACCGAAGAACCTAAATGGTAAAAACTCAAAAATGGTTTGGGGTTTCCAGGAGTTAAATAAATGAAAAGTAAATTTTTGCGCGCATCTCTCTTGCTGCTTTTCTTATTCTTTAATCAATTTTCAGGGGGTGTTGGCTCAAACCTATCAATTTCAGGTGGAGGATGAAGATATCCAGGTTTACATCCATGAGGATGGAACTGCAACCATTGATTACACGATTGGATTCTATAACGATCCATCTGCAGACCCGATCGACTATGTAGATATCGGAGCGCCAAATTCCAGTTTCTCTTTATCAAATGTGTCCGCCTGGATCGGCGACCAGCAACTAACCGATATCCAGTCATCACCATATGTCACCAATGGAGTCGCTATCGGCTTGGGAGAGAATGCCATACAACCCGGCGAGCGGGGTACGGTTCAGGTGCGGATTGACGGCGTGCGCAATATGCTTTTTCCAGCAACCGGTGAAGAACCGGATTATGCCAGCTTTCAATTCGAACCCAATTTTTTTGACTCGCAATTTGTAAATGGAAACACAAACCTGACGGTCACACTCATCCTTCCACCAGGCATAGAAACAGAACAGCCGCGTTATTTTCAACCAAAGAACTGGCCTGGGCAGGAAGAACCCATCACAGGCATGGATGATCAGGGCAGGGTGTATTACACCTGGATTAGTGACCAGGCCAACGGTTCCAGTGAATATATCTTCGGGGCAGCTTTCCCAGCCACAGTGGTTCCCCCGGACGCCATCGTTGTCCCGGGAGCAGCAGCTTCCACCTCCTCAGGTTCTGGCTCTGGTTTTTTATCCAGTCTATTAGGATACACATTTTGTTGTGGGGTGGGCTTATTCATGCTGGCTATGGTCGCTCTGCCCATCTATTCGGCTACCATTGGAGCGAATAAAAGGAAATTGCAGTACCTTCCGCCAAAAATTAAAGTGGAGGGAAACGGCATCAAGCGCGGTTTAACCGCTGTTGAAGCCGGGATTCTCATGGAACATCCCATGGACAAAATCCTGACCATGATCTTATTCTCTACAATTAAAAAGGGGCAGCCTCGGTGGTCAAGCGCGATCCGCTTGAAATCAAGGTTGCTGAATCCCTGCCGGATGATTTAAGACAATATGAGACTGATTTCCTGAAAGCCTTCCAGGAGCCAACCAAAGAACAACGCACCAAAAAGCTGCAGGATACCATGGCAGATTTAATCGTCAGTGTTGGTACAAAAATAAAAGGCTTCAGCAGTAAGGAAACGGTTGATTATTATAAAAATATCATGGATAAAGCCTGGGTGCAGATTGAAGCAGCTGACACGCCTGAAGTGCGCAGCGAGGTCTATGAAGAAGTCATGGACTGGACAATGCTCGATCGGAAGTATGATGACCGGACGAAAGAAATCTTCCAGACCCGCCCCATTTTTACACCGATGTGGTGGGGAAGATGGGACCCGACCTACCAGCCGACAGCTGCAGGTCCGCTTGGGTCTCCGATATCGACCACCTCGCTGCCGTCAGGAACCGGCGGCACAATGAGCAGGCCGACTTTGCCCGGTTCGGTTTTTGCGGCATCCATGGTGGGCGGCATCCAGGATTTCTCCTCTAATGTTATTGGGGATGTCACCAGGTTTACCGGTAATATCACCAGTCGTACCAACCCCGTACCAAATATACCATCCAGGCCTTCCTCGGGTGGATTTCGGGGCGGCGGCGGCTGTGCCTGCGCGTGTGCCTGTGCCGGATGTGCCTGTGCATGCGCCGGCGGCGGGCGCTGATTGACAAATCAATATGAATCCATTCAAGACTCTGCCTGTTAAGATTTCTCCATTCTTCCTGCGCCAGGAATTTCTCCCTGCAGCGGGGGTGCACCACTACCTGCGGGAGGATCAGCACGGCAAAGCGCGCATTCACCTGCGCCTGGATGGTGACGGGCATGGTACCCTTTTGGTAAATGCCAGCCGCATTTATCACTTCAATCCCACTGCAGCATTGATGACCTATAACTTCCTTGAGGGCTTCAGCCAGCAGGATGCGGTGAAGAGCCTGCAGCGCCAATACCGGGTCCCTGTCAATCAAGCAAGGCAGGACTATGAAACATTTATCCTGGACCTGGAAAAAATCCTTCATCCCGAAGGAGGCTGTCCGGTTTGCGAGCTCGAACTGGAGACGATGGCACCTTTTTCCGACCGTCCCACAGCTCCTTACCGCATGGACCTGGCAATAACTTACCGCTGTAACAACGAATGCGGCCACTGTTACAACGGCAGGCCGCGTCAATATCCCGAATTGGCAACCGCAGATTGGATCAAGATATTAGACCGGCTGTGGCAGATTGGTGTTCCCCATATTATTTTCACCGGGGGCGAACCCACCTTGCGAAACGACCTGCCTGAATTAATCCGCCATGCAGAAAGCAATGGACAGATCACCGGTTTGAATACCAACGGGCGGAGGCTCAAGGATCCGTTCTATGTCAGGCAGCTGGTGGATGCCGGGCTGGACCATGTCCAGATCACGCTGGAATCCCACAACCCGGACATTCACGATAAAATGGTCGCCAGGCCGGGCGCCTGGGAGGATACCACTGCCGGCATCCGTAATGTACTGTCCAGCGGGCTATATGTCATGACCAATACCACCATGCTGCAGGATAACAGTCCTTTTATGGGGCAGACATTGGATTTCCTGGCCGAATTAGGGGTCCCAACCGTTGGATTGAATGCCCTCATCTATTCCGGCAAAGGATTGGAGGTCGGCACCGGACTCGCCAATAGCGATCTGCCGGACCTGTTGGATCTCGCTAAACAAAAAACGGAGCAGCATAACCAGCGCCTGATCTGGTACACCCCCACCGATTACTGCCAGTTCAATCCCTTAGATTATGGCTTGGGTGTGAAAGGATGCACCGCAGCTTTATATAATATGTGCATTGAACCGGATGGGGGTGTCATCCCCTGCCAATCCTTTTATCAGACCCTGGGTCAAATCCTGGAGGATAATTGGGAATCTATTTGGCATCACCCCCTGGCTGTCCAGCTGCGGGAGAGAAAAAACCTTCCTGTACGCTGTGAATCCTGTGACCTTCTGGTGGAGTGTGGCGGAGGATGCCCGCTTGCCCGCCAGGCACAACAACCCACTATGTACCCGCACTCGTTGGAGAAAGGGAGCCTTAAATGATGGACCTGATAAACCGTTACAAGGGCTTATTTGCCCGCCAAAAACCGCTTGTCCCCGGGGTCTATACCTTCCAGGCTCCGCCGGATTCTGAATTTCCTTACCGCCTGCATTTACGCCTCGAAGAAAATGGCAGTGGTGTTTTGATAGTCAATGCCCGGACGGTTTTACACCTCAATCAGACCGCCGCGGAATATGCTTATTACTATATTAATGGATGGGCGGATGAATCCGTAGCCGGGGAAATGGAGAAACGCTACCGGGTCAGTCATGATCAGGCTCATGCCGATTACCAGGACCTGGCAGACAGGATCCATGAGTTGATCCGCACACCGGACCTGGATCCAGTTACCTTCCTGGGTTTCGAACGCACGGCCGCCCACACCGATGACCTTTCCGCTCCACTGCGCCTGGATTGTGCCATTACCTACCAGACCACCGGAGATCACAAGCTGGAGGCTGCTCCGCAGGGGCGGGTAAAGAGTGAATTAACTACCGAGGAGTGGCAGGTCATCCTTGATAAAGCCTGGCAGGCAGGCATACCGCATGTAATATTCACCGGTGGAGAAGCTACCATCCGCCCGGATTTGATCGACCTTGTGAAATATGCCGAGAATTTAGGCCAGGTAACCGGTCTGCTTACCGGTGGAGAGAGGCTGGCCGAACCGCAATTCCTGAATGAACTGCTTCAAAGCGGACTGGACCATGTCATGATTGTCCTGGACGCAGCCAGCGAACAATCCTGGGAAGGGCTTCGAGACAGCCTGCGGGAAGATCTTTTCATCACTGTGCACCTTACTATCAACATCGTCAATCAGGCTAAGATAGAAGGATGGCTGCGCAGGCTGGCAGAGATGGGCGTAATGTCCATATCGCTCAGCATGGCGAATCAGAATCTTAAGGAGCAACTTGATGCAACCCGCCAGCTAATCGCCGACTTAAAAATGGATTTGGTTTGGGATCTGCCTGTCCCATATTCGGAACTTAACCCTGTCAAACTGGAATTGGAAGAAGCCGGTGTTGAAAACCAGGTGGAAGGTGCAGGAAATGCCTGGTTGTACGTAGAACCGGATGGAGATGTGCTACCCGGGCAGGGAATCCTGGTTGTTCTTGGCAATCTGGTTACTGAATCCTGGGAACAAATCTGGCAGAAGCGCACGGCGATGAAGGTAGAAGAACAAATGGGAAGGCTTTGATGAATCCCAATTTCTGGGATAATCGTTACCAGCAGCAGGCACGCTGGACCGCATCGGTCCGGCGTGTTTTTAGCGATGGGTTCCTGGGCAGCGGAGGATTGAAAATCCTGGAAACAGGATGTGGTACCGGGGTCATCACCACAGACCTGGTTAGAAACCATAAAAACATTAAATTATTCGGGCTGGATATTCAGCATGATCTGCTGAGCTATGCTGACAGCAAAGAAGCTGCTGTCACATACACCTGCGCAGACGGACTGGCACTTCCTTACCCGGACGATGTTTTTGATATCACCCTCTGCCATTACTACCTGCTGTGGCTGGGCTCGCCTGAACAGGGGCTGGCAGAAATGCGCCGAGTTACCCGGTCAGGCGGTGTGGTGGCCGCCCTTGCTGAACCGGATTACGGTGGACGCATCGATTACCCCGATGAGCTGGCAAATCCGGGGTTGCTGCAAGCCAGGTCCCTCCAAACACAGGGAGCAAACCCATACCTGGGGCGCAAACTGGCAGAGCTGCTTCACACCGCTGGCTTATTGCAAATCCATACCGGTTTGATGGGGGGTGAATGGGGAAAAGCACCCGATCCGGGTTTCATCCAGATGGAATGGGAGGTTCTGCATCAAGATTTGCAGGGCTGGCTGCCCGAATCCGAAATTTGACCGTCTACAAGCGCTGGATGTGGCAGTCATGGCGCAGCGGCATACGCATCCTGTATGTGCCCACCTTTTACGCCTGGGGAAAAGTCCCGGGATGAATTTTGATAAGAGGTTGCCAAAATTCTCCTAACCGTCTATAATGGATTTTGTTCGGGGCGTGGCGCAGTCCGGCTAGCGTGCTTGCATGGGGTGCAAGAGGTCGGAGGTTCAAATCCTCTCGCCCCGACAGAGAACCGCTTACATCTTAAATAATGGAATGTAGGCGGTTTCTTTTTTACAACCAACCAGAAATCCCCTTCAGTCGTCCCAAAAAAATTTACTCTCTTGATACGGCTCATGATGGGAGATTTATTTCGGGGAAGCTATTCCACATCCCGTAATCTAAGGCGGTGCAGGTTATTTCCTGTTTTTTTTGGCATCGAGCTGGTTTGTCTCTATAAGTATCACCATTCCCCAAACCAACTGCCGGTTCTTCAAGAGCTACAAACCCAACAACATGCATATAGCATTGGCCGCAATCCAAATCGGGGCGGATAAATTCTCCGCAGTTATTGGATGCTTGCACACCATTAGATTTCAAAACTGATTTACTGCCAAATACGATCTAATTCCGGTTCACCATCGGTTACTGCTTACGCTGTCTTGGAAATAAAACCCATCAAAATATTAGTTAACCATGGAACGATGACTCTGGTTTTTACGCAACACCCACCTGAATCTTAGTTTATAGCTATACGGAAAACATCGAGAAAATCTCTCATAATTGGCTCAATTCTTGTACCAGTAGGTTTAATTAACGGCTTTTTGGTATCTAATTTTGAGGTTGAAGTTTATTAATATCCAGTATTGTTAGCCGTCCTGCCGGATCGTATGTGGTAGAAGGAGGATTCATTTATAAAGAGAACCATCTTTTTGTTGAAAATTAGCACTGGTCTTTTCAATCAAACACTCATAAAAAAAACAGGAGGAAAAATGCGAAAATTAGGGCGTGTATTTACATTTGTATTGGTTATTACTGGCAATTGTTGTTGTTCCGGTATTTGCCATCACCAATAACTGGGTGGAGGACTTTGATCATCCGTATGTAGGTTTGGCGGCTTTCTATGATGATGGCGGAGAATTTATCTGGCGCTGCAGCGGTTCACTGATTGACCCGACAACTTTCGTGACTGCCGGTCACTGTTCTGATACGGCCGGAGGGGCTGTCACAGCCCGGGTTTGGTTCCAGCAGGATGCCGGGGCAAATTATGATCCGGAAACCGAACTTGACCCCGTATCCGGTTATCCGGAGAACTGTGCAGAGGGTACACATTGGGGTTTCATGTGCCACATCCGATGAACTGTATAACTACGGTTTTGATGATTTCGCCAGCTTTCCCGATACCCATGATGTCGGCCTGGTTATTTTGGACCAACCCATAACATCCGGGAGAATATGGGGAACTGCCGGAAGACGGGACACTCGATGATCTTGATACCGCTCGAGGCAAAAAAGATACCATCTTTATGGTCAGTGGATATGGTCTCACATATCGTACCAACGATCATTCTCCACTCCCGAATGTTTCATACCGGTCACGGCTTATGGCAAAGTCAACCCTTGTAAATCTCAACAGTGCCAATACTGATGGATATAATTTGCAAACGCAGGGTAATGGTAGTGATCGCGGCGGGACATGCTCAGGGGATTCTGGTGGACCCGTATTCCTTGGTGATGAGGAATCCAACCTGATCGTTGGTGTCACTTCCTTTGGGATGAACTCCCTCTGCCGTGGTACAGATTATGCCTACCGGCTTGACAGGCAGGAAGTCCTCGATTGGATTTATGATATTGCTCCCGAACTCGCTCCGGAGGAAGAATAGGATAAATTTATTAATCACACCCTTCTGCATAAAGAAATCGAAAGTCGTTGGTACCAAACACAGAATAGTTATTTCACCAGGCCGGAAACAATCCGGCTTGGTGTTATTTATGACGGTAATCAAAATTCTTAACTTTCTATCTTGTATCATTAACTTGAAGGTTGAATGGATAACCGGGTCCGGGATCAGAATGGTTATTCCCTATCATTAGGTTTTTTACGGATTGAGTAACCACACTTGTTTTATAATAATGGTGAGTTTGATTTTTCCAGATAATTATCCTGCATTCCTTTAGATAGATTTGTTTCTTAAGCATTGATTGGACACGGGGTTGGATCCTAAGGATAGGATGGGTGAGATGTTGAGGAATAACCAGCAGAACCCTTTTGACAGGTAAAGGCATGAAGAAAACCTGGAACACAATTAACCAGAAGCTTGACCAGGGCGACAATCGCATTTACTTCAACATCTTCATAGCTGCCATGCTGGTGATGTGCTTCCCGCTTTTCAACAACCAGTTGTTCATCGGCCATGACTGGACTTACCACATGCTCAGGATGCAGAGCCTCAAGGAAGGCCTGCTCACCGGACAGCTCCCTGTGAGAGTGAATCCGTTGTTCCTGAACGGGTATGGTTACGCCAGCTCGCTTTTTTACCCTGATGTGCTTCTATACATCCCCGTTGGACTGCAGCTGCTGGGAATCGGAATCGAGGAAAGCTATAAGATCTTTCTCACCCTCGTCCTGGCAGCCAGCTTCCTTACAGCGTATTATTGCGGCAAAGGTATTACCAAAAGTTCCTATGCCGGAATCATTTTTGCGCTTGTGTTCAGCCTGTCACAGTATCACTTGCAGAATATTTATACACGCTTTGCTGTCGGAGAAGTAACTGCATATATCTTTCTGCCATTTGTCATTTACGGCCTCTACAACCTGATTTTTGAAGAATTTGAAAAACCCTGGCTGCTGGTGGTGGGCTTTAGCGGTTTGATGCTGACTCACACCATTTCGCTTGGTTTATCAGGGCTTTCTGCGGTTATCATCACACTATTCGCCTTCCCATCCCTCTTGAAACAGCCAAAAAAGCTCCTCTGGCTGTTTTTTAGCATCCTTGCCGTATTAGGCATCACCTGCTGGTATTGGGTGCCAATTGTTGAACAGATGCTGTCTGCAACATTTGGCTTAACCCATTCGCTCCCGATTTGGATTCAGGTCAGGGCTGTAAAAATCCCGGTAATGTTTGCAAACTCCTATATTCTCAAAGGCAGTGATGTGGCAATAGGATTGTCGATCACCCTGTTATGCCTGCTGCGCATCTTCATCGATAAAAATCCCGAAACATCCCGCGAGAGAAAAATCATCAACTGGAGCATGGGATTTGGATTCCTGTTTCTATTTGTCGCCTCCGATTTATTTCCGTGGCAGCTGGCTCCATCCATCTTCAATAACCTGTCCTATCCCTGGCGGCATTATGCCATGGCGTCCCTCTTATTGGCAGCAGCCATTGGGATGATGATGGAGGTATTATTCAGGGGGGATATCCGCATGCTAGGACTTATCTTATTGGTTCTTTTTATGGTTGGGTCAGGGATAACTGTTGTGACAAATTCAATCACAACCATCGGTGACCCGATTGACCTGACAGCAAAATACTACAAAATAGCGAAGAATACCGATGCAATCAGCGGGGGTGAATGGCTGCCATCAGGTGTTGATCCCAAGGCTGTATCTTATGCAAAACCGGTGGTTATCACATCTGACGGTAAACTTTTACCCTTTACTAAGGATGGATTAAAAACAGTAATTGAGTATGACACTCCCAGAAAATATGTTGATGTTCCAATAATTTATTACAAAGGATATTCTGCGGAATATGAAGATTCCTCGGGAAAATCCTTATCCCTGCCCATCAGTGACGCTGGGACAAATAAAACTGTCAGGGTTGATACGGACAGCATCCTGGGTCCAGGAACGATAACCATCAACTATACCGGCACGAATGCCCAAAAAGTGTCCCTCATCGCAAGTATCATCATTACAGCCGGTATTCTTGCACTGATTTTCAAGGAAAAAACCAGGAAAAATGAAAAAGCGATGAATCATGGTGAATAATCCATTTATCCATGCCTGCCCATGCCCAAGTTTAACCCTTCTATAAGCAGGGATTAACCAAAGATTTTTCCGATATTTATGGTGGATACTCAGGAAAACCACGAGTGAAGAGTTACCAAAAATCCTTAACCAAATTATCTACCGTTCAGTTATTCAACACCTGGGGAGAGCCTTAGAGATGGGATTATTCCGGTCGGTCCTCCTCCAGTATGATGATCCTGAGAAAAGGCGGTTCCTTTCCATTTTCATTGGCGTTATGCTGGTGATGTCCTTCCCTTTGATCAATGACCAACTCTTTATAGGCCACGACTGGACCTATCATATGCTCCGTATTCAAAGCCTGAGGGAGGGCCTTCAAACCGGTCAGTTTCCGGTCCGGGTAAACCCATTGTTCCTGAACGGATATGGATATGCCAGTTCACTGTTCTACCCGGATCTATTTCTTTATATTCCGGTTTTTTTCCAACTAATTGGTATTGGAATCGAGGTAAGCTATAAACTTTTCCTGGTTTTGGTTTTGGGGGCAAGTTACCTGACGGCATACATCTGCGGTAGAGGAATTACAAAAAGCACGTATGCTGGTATCGTCATTGCGGTTGTTTTCAGCCTGTCACAGTATCACCTGCAGAATGTCTATACCAGGTTTGCCCTTGGTGAAGTTCAGGCATATATTTTTCTGCCATTTATCGCTTATGGTTTGTTTAACCTGATTTACGAAAATTTTGATAAACCATGGCTGCTTGTGCTTGGTTTCACCGGATTAATTTACAGCCATATGCTCTCAACCGTTCTGGCTGCTTTGGTGTCCATGGGAGTTATTCTGGTTGGATTCAAACGAATATTCAAGGATCCAAAAAAAATATTCAAGCTGGCTATTGCAGCCATTATCACACTTGGCCTGACCTGCTTGTTCTGGATGCCAATGGTTGAACAACTTCTGGCGAACAGGTTTGAATTTCAACATCTGATTACTACATGGGTGCACACCAGGGCGGTGAGAATACCGGTTATGTTTGCCAACTCTTATCTTCTCAAGGGAAGGGATGTCTCCATCGGATTGTCATTGACCCTTCTCTGCCTGCTGTGGATATTTATTCCAAAAACCCTTACTGGTGATAACCGTAAAACGATCATCAATTGGTCCCTGGCCATAGGCCTGATTCTTCTCTTTATGGCATCCGATTTGTTCCCGTGGCAGTATGCCCCCCCCCAGGTAAACAGCATCCAATTCCCATGGCGTTTTTATGCCCTGGCATCCTTGTTTTTAGCAATTGCCATCGGGACAATGGCCCATGTTTTGTTTAACCAGCGGTTTAAAGTACTGAGTTTAATTATGATTTTTTTATTCATGAGCGCATCTGCTTTTACGGTCATTACTACCTCTATACGCTCAACAGGTGATGCAATTGATCTAACCCCGCAATATTATCAGATCCCGCAAAATACCAATGCTATCAGCGGGGGTGAATGGTTGCCTGCCGGGGTTGAAGCGGCTGCCATTTCTTACAAACCGCTGGTAGTGGAGTCGAACACCGGGGAAACGTTAAATTACTCCAGGATTGGATTGAAGACAGTCATTCCATATCCTTCGGATTATGAATACGTGGATGTCCCATCTATTTACTATCGGGGGTACTCGGTAATTTTTAAAGATGATGAGGGTAATTCTTCAAGTGTCCCCTACAGCAATGAGGGTGACAATAAAAGCATCAGGATTTACACGAAACATGTAAATGCCCCGGGGACAATTACGGTAGATTACTCCGGTACAACAATCCAGAATGCTTCCATTATCCTAACTCTCCTTTTTTTCCTGGCAGCCATTGTTTATGTCAAGTGGCAGAACCGGAGAAGCAAAAATAATCCAATTGAATATATGGAATAATTTGAATATAAGGCAATTTCTGCTGCCCGGACCTTTACAAAGTTATCTCCGAATCCAGGTGATAGGCCTTCATTGGATACATGAATAATAAAAACTCACCGGGTTGATTAATCCTTGAGACTTACAGTCTGTAAAGCACCACCCCTATAAACCTGCCAATGGTTCGACGTCTACCTAGGCCGGATTAGAAATTACACCCGTATTTGAAGCAGGTTATTTACAAGAATTGATTTGCCGCAGGTCAGAATCTGCCGCCCTCCCGGTTGATGACCAGCATGCGCATCTCGGTCATCTCTTCAATGGCGTATTTTGGACCTTCGCGCCCAAATCCGGAATTTTTCACCCCGCCATAAGGCATTTGGTCCATGCGGTAGGTTGGGATGTCGTTGACCAGCAGTGCGGCAACTTGTATTTTGTTGTAGGCTTGCATGATCCGGTTGATGTCCTGGGTGAAAACTCCAGCTTGCAGCCCATATTGACTGTTATCAACCAGGCGAACGGCATCATTAAAATCCCTGTAAGGGGTGACAGTGATCACTGGTGCAAACATCTCTGAATGATTGACATCCATTTCCGGGGTGGTTTCTGCCAACACTGTCGGAGAAAACATTGTCCCATCGACCTGACCACCTGCCAGCACCTTTGCCCCTTGTGCAACTGCCGCCTGAACTTTGGCGTAAGCGTCACTGGCAGCCTGTTGGGTAATCATTGGTCCAACTTCTACCTGCTCGTCACGTGGATCACCAACCTTAAGTTTACTGACTCCATCCAATATTTGTTCCAGTGCAGGTCCATAGACAGATTCATGGATATAAACCCTCTGCACTGAAATACAATTCTGTCCACTCTGTGAGAACCCTCCGGAGACTATCTTTTTCACGGCGTAATCCAGGTTGGCGTCCTCGTGCAGGATCACGGCGGCATTTCCCCCAAGTTCCAGGGTAGATCTCTTGCGGCCGGAGAGGCTCTTCAATCGCCAGCCAACAACATCACTTCCTGTAAATGACAAATAGGCAATTCGATCATCCTGTACCATCCGCTCGGTTAGTTCGTTAGAGCAAAGAAAAACACTGAGCGCCTCAGGCGGATAACCGGCTTCGAGGATCATCTCAGCCAGCAGCAAACTGGAAAGCGGTGTTTTTGAAGCAGGTTTCAGGATCAGGGAATTTCCTGCCGCAATAGCTGGTGCAACTTTATGCATTGCCAGCAAAATTGGAAAATTGAATGGGGTTATTCCCAAAACTGTTCCGATTGGAAAGCGCCTCAAGACTGCAAATCGTCCCTCACCCGCCGGAGCCCAATCCATCGGCACCACTTCGCCAGGGATACGCTTGGCTTCTTCAGCGGCCACCCGGGTTGCTTCCCTTGAAAAACCAACTTCAGCTTTCACATGGCTGTGCGTTTTGCCCCCTTCGAGGATCATTGTCTCGCCCAGCTCTTTTTCATATTTTCCAAAGAGATCAACAAGGTTCATCAGAATTTGATAGCGCTGGTGGGCGGGAAGTTTCTGCGTTATTTCAAAGCCGCGTTGCGCTGTCCAGACAGCATCCTCAACCTCCGGTTCACCAGCTAAATAGATTTCTGCCACCTTATCACCATTAAAAGGGAAAAATACATCGGTTTTTTGGTCACTCTGCCGCCAATTTCCCCCGATCATGAATTTTGAAAAAGATCTCATTGCAATCCTCCCGCCATTATAATGATATTACTTATCTTTATTATCAATATTATATCAATAATTTGATATACCAGGAAACCAAAATCCCTTATGGGTTGTATACATCCCATGGAAAGGATAAAATCATGTTACTAATGATGGTTAATAATCAATAAGGAGTAAACATTGTCTGATTGGCGATCCGATCTTGAAAATTTGCTTCATTCCCAACAGGAGATTCAGGAGGCTTATCCTCAGGAAATCCTGCGAAGCCACAGCAGCATGGTATCCACTTTCTTGTCTGAAGAGGCTATTCCTGCATTCGAAGAACTGAGAGCTGAGTTGACCAAGTACGGCCGCGAGGTATCTTTTTTTCGCGATAGCAATTCAATATCAATTGCGATCAGCAATCAGGACAAGCCTGAATTTAAATATGGCATCGTAATAAAGACGGTTATGGGAAAATTAATTCCCAGCGTAGTAATCCGATATCCTGAGGGGATGTCCTCTATCCAGAAAACCATTTCCGAACCTTACGGAGATTTGGATATGGAAAATCCTCTGGCTGGGATTTTCAAGAAGGACATCCTAAATCATTTCCTGTCCGTTTACCGGAGATATGCCATGGAGGAAAACTCCAACTCCCCGTCATTATTTTAATGCGAACATCCCGTCTGATCCCTTTTTCAATCCTGATCCTGTTTGCCTTTCTGGCATGCAGCTTCCCATTCACGGTCCTTACCCAGAATGAGCAGTCCGCCCAGGCGACCCTGTACGCCCAGCTCTTTGACGCTACTCCCAAACCGTTCTCTACCCAGCAGGTTATTGAAACGGAATTTCCTTCAGGGTTTCCGCCAGAGCAAGCAGCGGCTGCCACTTTGGTAGACAATGCCATTAGGAAAGATGACTTCCAGGGATTTAATATCACCCCCCCTGATGAAATGCTTGCCAGCCCATTTTTCGATACCGCTCCATTTGAAAGTTTTACCTATATCTCTCAAGCAGGGGATACCTTACCAGCCATTCTTGGTAGATTTAAAGTTACTACGGAAGCTATAACTTCACAAAAACCTTTGTCGGAAAATAGTTATATCCCTGTAGGAGAACAAATAACCATACCAAATAAATTCAAAGAAACCTCTCTGCCTTATGCCGTTTTACCAGACAGCGAGATCATCTATTCGCCCTCCGCAGCCAACTTTGATATTGCCGGATTCATCCAGCAAGCTGGAGGATATTTGTCCAGGCATACGGAGAAGGTAGATGGGATTGAAATGAGCGGGACAGAAATTATCACCCGGCTTGCCAGAGAAAACTCAATTAATCCGCGCCTGCTGCTGGCATTCCTGGAATTCCATACCAATTGGGTTTTTGGTTCCCCGGCAAACCCTCAACTTCAGTACCCGATTGGCTTTATGGCTCCTTCTCACCAGGGATTGTATGGTGAGATTTCCTTGGTGATAAGACAGTTGACCCTGGGATATTACGGCTGGCGAAGGGGAGAATTGAACTCCCTCGTTTTTGGAGACCAATCTACAATGCAGGTCTACCCCGCATTAAATTCCGGTTCAGTTGCAATACTTAATCTGTTCTCCGGGATTTTCAGCCGCAGCGTCTTTTCGGAAAAAATCTATGGTGAGCAGGGTTTCATCACTTTCTATTGGAACATGTTCGGGGACCCATGGACGCAAGCAGCCCAATTCGAACCGATAATCCCTCAAGATCTTGCCCAACCCCTTATGGAGCTTCCTTTTATCGGAGGCGAGCGCTGGGTAATGACTGGAGGACCCCATAATGCCTGGGGGGTGGGCAGCCCTTATGGTGGTTTGGACTTTGCTCCATCAGCAGTAGAACCCGGATGTGGTGTATCCCGATACTGGGTCACATCATCAGCCTCCGGTGTGGTTACCCGTTCAGAGAATGGCGTCCTGGTAATCGACCTCGATGGAGATGGTTATGAGCAAACCGGATGGAATCTGGTGTATTTGCATATTTCCCAGAAAGACCGCCCGCCTGTAGGTACCCATTTAGAAGTGGACCAACCAATCGGACACCCCTCCTGCGAAGGAGGGCTATCCAGTGGAACCCATGTTCATATGTCCCGCAAATTCAACGGCGAGTGGCTTGGGGCAGGTAATCCTGTCCCGTTCGTGGTCAGCGGCTGGAAGGCATCTCCCGGGGTAAGGCCATATCAGGGTGGCTTACAAAAAGATGACAAAGTCGTCTCAGCACGCTCAGATGGTTCAAGCCCGGGATTAATCATACGTTGATGTCAGCTTTTTTAACCCTTTTCAATATTATTGTCACTTTGTTGGATTCCAATATCCGCGGCAGGCTTGATATAATTTGAGTTTGATGTTAATCAATAATAACGATAATAAAAAAATTTACAAGATAATTATGATCATATTTATATTTATTATGCTATAATCAATAATTATGGGTACAAAACTATCAAGACGGGATTTTATAAAACTGATCGGTTTGGGTTCAAGCGGTCTCGCATTTCGTTCCCAATGGGGAGCATTTGACACCATGGATTATGGGAATGTCGTCCGCATAACCACCCAAAAATCTGTTAGCGTCCACAATGAACCCTGGGATGAGAGCCGCATCCTCTACCAGCGTCTTAGGGATGAACTGGTGCCTGTCTATTACGAAGTAGAATCACTACACGGACCGGGGTACAATCCAACCTGGTACCGCGTCTGGCGCGGGTATATCCACAGTGCCTATACCCAAAAAGTTGAAACAAGTCTCAATCCAGTTCTTTATGAAATTCCCGAGGATGGTTTGCTCACTGAGCTGACTGTGCCTTACAGCCAGTCCATGTTATTTTCCAAAATGAACGGTTGGGAACCTCTATACCGGCTTTATTACAAAACGAACCATTGGATTATTGGTGTTGACGAAGGACCGGATGGTGATCCCTGGTATATCGTTGAAGATGAATTGGACAGTCACATTAAATACTTTGTCACTGCCTCACACCTAAGGCATATCCCCCCGGAAGAGTATGCTCCAATATCACCGGATGTTCCACCAGAAAAGAAACGTATCGAAGTATCCATCACCATGCAAACTCTGACAGCATATGAAGGCGATACCGAAGTATTAAAAGCCAAGGTTTCTACCGGCTTAAATTTTACACCACCCGACGGGGGTCTCTCATGGCATACACCCCAGGGTGAATTTAATGTATATTCAAAGATGCCCTCAAAACACATGGGGGATGGGGTCCTGACAGCTGATATCGATGCCTATGAGCTCCCCGGGGTGCCATGGGTGTGTTTCTTTGCTGAACATGGGGTTGCCACCCATGGTACCTATTGGCACACAAATTATGGTCGAACCATGAGCCATGGATGTGTAAACCTATCCCCTGAAGATGCTTTGTGGGTTTTCCGTTGGACAACCCCTGCATCAGAAGCGGAAGTTTGGGAAAAACGCGGCCTGGGTACAAAAGTAATAGTCAAGGGATGATAATTGGATCATTAAGTTAAATAAATTATTCCATTACACAAATTCGCGAAAAACCTGATTTCCTAAAAGCCTGCCCCGCCTTGTCAGCCGTAATGCATTTGTATCACCCGATTCAACCCATTCCAACAAACCTTTATGAGCCAGTTCACGGATTATTTCTCCAAACACCTCTTCCAGGCTTTTTCCAAAACGGTTAATAAAAGACTTGTTTGATACTCCTGCATCGGTAAGCCGCAAGCCAACCATCAAGGTTTCCTGCATTTCCGTCATGGGATTTACTGGGGTTAAAACCTCCGTTGCTGGCGTACCTGGAATGGACCAGGAAGATTGCTGCCGCATGGATTGGATGTAAGGCAGGATGCCTGATTTATTGGCAATACGAAAGCCTTGCCAGGACCCGTGCGCCCCTGCACCAATTCCAATATAAGGCTCGTTCAGCCAGTACTGCAGGTTGTGGCGGCTGGCCAACAAAATGCCATCCTTATCCTTTTTTGCCCAGTTAGAGATTTCATATTGAAAATATCCAGACTCTGCCATGTCATCCATTGCTGCCTCATACATATCAGCACCCAAGTCCTCATCTACCAATGGCAGGGTTCCTTTACGGTATAGGGTGTGAAGCGGTGTTCCCTCTTCAATGGTGAGGGAATAAAGCGACAAATGCTGCGGATCCAGCCTGGTTACCAGTTTGAGTGTATCCCGCCAACGATCCAGGCTCTGACCCGGGATGCCATAAATAAGATCCAGGCTCAAATTTTCAAACCCTGCCTTTCTGGCATTCTTTATCGATTGGATTACCTGGAAAGTATCATGTCTGCGTTCCAGCACTCTCAGATCATCCGGATGGGCAGACTGCATCCCCATGCTGATACGATTAACTCCCAAGCGCCTCAACTCCCTTAGATAGTTTAAATCTAATGAACCGGGATTGGCTTCCAACGTGATTTCAATATCCACTGCCAAATTAAATTGCTTTGCGATTGCGGTGAGAATTCTTTCAACCTGGCGAATACTTAGCAGGGAAGGCGTACCTCCTCCCAGGTAGATGGTATGAATAAGCCTATCCGTAGATAACCATTTTGTGATATAAGAAATTTCAGCAATTAGCGCCGAAACATAAGCAGGCATATAATGCTGCATACCTGCGTAGGTATTAAAATCACAATATCCACATCGTGTCCGGCAAAAAGGTATATGTATATAGATGCTTGTAAGAATCGGATACCTCCTGTGCCCTTCAAAATAAACGATATTGTCCTTATGGTATAATACACGATCGTAAATTAAATATCCAGGCAAAAAAATTATGAGTCCTGACATAACCAAACCGAAAGTATGTCCAAGCTGCGGATCCCGACTGGCTAATAATGCAACCCGTTGTCTTGTTTGTGGTAGAAACCTGGCAGCAGCTGCCGATTCCCAGGCAGTTTCCCGTGCGGTAAGAGGTCCGAAGTTTCCGGAAATAACCCTAAATTTACCGATTGCCCTCGGATTAATGGTTCTTATCCTTGGTGTTGGCGCTGGAACCGTTTTTGCGGTTCTGAACAGTACCGGCAGGGTTTCCGAACCAACCCCCACCGTAACGGTTACCCTGACACCTACTTCTGAGTTTACCCCAACAATCACATTAACCCCGACGATTGCTCCCACATTTACCCCTCTGCCTCCATTGGAATATAAGGTTGTGTCGATGGATACTTGTTTATCTATTGCGGCATTCTTTGAGGTCTCTGCTCAAAGCATCGTACTATTGAATAATTTACCACCCACCTGTAACAACCTGGTGGTTGGACAAACACTCCTTGTGCCCCAACCTACGCCTACTGCATCCCCTATGCCAAGTGCAACACTCAGCGTCCTCGAAGCAACCGAAGCTGCCTGCGAAAAAATTAACTACACAGTTACTGCCAATGACACAATCAGCGGCATTGCAAGGAGCTACAATATTTCAATTCAGACATTAAAAGAATACAACGGGCTGGCGACGGATATTGTTTACCAGGGACAACCCCTGATCATTCCTCTGTGCGAACGGCTTCCAACCCCTGGACCTACTCCCACTGCCACACTCCCTCCCCCATACCTGGGTCCCAATTTGCTGCTGCCCAATGATGGGACATCCTTTATGGCATTGAGCGATATTATTACCTTGCAGTGGGCATCAGTTGGAACTCTGCGTGAAAATGAATCCTACGAGATTACTATTGAAGATGTCACAGACGGGACCGGAAAAATTGTGACCGATTACGTCACGGACACCAAATTGATTGTCCCAAGCAGTTTGAGACCGACCGATACCAGACCTCACATTTTCCGCTGGATAGTAACCACGGTGCGCCAGTCTGGATCCACTGAGGATGGAAAACCTGTCTGGCAATCCGCCGGTGTACAAAGCACATCTCGGACATTCAGCTGGTGGGCAGCAGGAGTTGCCACCCCTACCCCATAAGACAATTTTCAAGTAGAATAGGTTAAATTATTACCATGACAATTACTGCGATTAACAATATCCGACGAGCTCGACGAGCAACAAACCCAACTGGTTACAGGACGGGAGATGTGACTCATTAAGCAGGATTAGTAGAGTTGATTTGAACAACAATGCCCTCCGTTCTGGAGGGCATTTATTTTTTAATATACAAAAAAGGAGAAGTCATGAAGGAGAATGTGTCTATAAAAAAAGTAGTACTTGCTTATTCCGGTGGATTGGATACATCGGTTATTGTCCCGTGGCTCAAAGAAAATTATGGTTGTGAGGTGATTTGTTATACCGCCGATGTCGGGCAGGGGGAGGAATTATCCGGTTTGGAAGAAAGAGCGTTGATGAGTGGTGCAAGCAAATTGATCCTGAAGGATCTGAAGGAAGAATTTGCATCGGATTATTTATTCAGGCTGCTTCGTTCCGGGTCAGTCTACGAGCGGAAATACCTTCTAGGGACATCAATTGCCAGACCATTAATTGCCAAACACCAGGTTGAAATTGCTGAGCAGGAGGGGGCAGACGCTGTTTCCCATGGCTGTACCGGAAAAGGAAATGATCAGGTACGTTTTGAACTGGCTTTCACCGCCCTAAATCCACTTCTGAAAATAATATCCCCGTGGCGTGAATGGGAGATAACATCCCGGGAACAAGCCCTTGAATATCTTACAGAACGCAATCTGCCACTACCTCATAAAAATCCATCACTATACAGCCGCGACCGCAATCTTTGGCACGTCTCGCATGAGGGCGGCCCCCTGGAACATATCGGCCAGTCCCCTGAAGCATCTTTATTCCAGATGAGCGTATCTCCCCAGGAAGCGCCTGACCTGCCGGAAGAAATCGAGATTGAATTCAAAAAAGGGAATCCAACAGCAGTTAATGGCAAAAAATATTCGCCGGCTGCCCTGGTTGAACACCTCAATGGGATAGGTGGCAAACATGCCATCGGCAGGATAGACCTTGTTGAAAACCGCCTGGTTGGTATGAAATCGCGCGGGGTATATGAAACACCCGGAGGAACCATTCTTTATACGGCACACAAAGAACTTGAATCAATTACATTAGATCGTGATACTCTATTCTATAAAGATATTCTTGCCGCCCGTTATGCCGAGCTGGTTTATTTCGGGCTATGGTTTACCCCGCTTAGAAAGGCGCTGGATGCATTCTTTGATGAAACCCAGAAAAAAGTTAGTGGAAAAGTGAGGCTGCAGCTTTATAAAGGCAATCTGATCATCCTGGGCAGATCCAGCCCAAACAGCTTGTATCGTGAGGAATTTGCCACATTTGGGCATTCGCTTGTTTATGATCACAGTGATGCAGCCGGGTTTATCCGCTTATTTGGATTACCCCTTAAGGTTCGGGCACTGCTCGAAGAAGGCAGCAAGGACATCCCCGAAGTGGATTTAGATGAAATAATCCGTGATTGAACACCCGGTAGAAAGGAGGAAGAGAGATGAAATTGTGGACGGGTAGAATAAGCAAAACCACTGATGATGCGTTTTCCTGGTTGAACAATTCGCTGCCGGTAGACCAACGCCTGGCAAAAGAAGATATTTCTGGGAGCCGCGCCTGGGCATCCGCCCTAAAATTTTCGGGCATTCTATCCAATGAGGAGTTCCAGGATATCACGAACGGTTTAGGAGAGATAGAAAGGGAGTTTGAAGCGGGTGTGTTTATTTTTTTAGAAACCGACGAAGATATTCATACCGCGGTTGAGAGGAGGCTTACCGAGTTAATAGGTTCCACAGGGGGAAAACTTCATACTGGACGAAGCCGCAATGACCAAATCGCCACGGATTTCCGGCTTTGGATGCTGAACAATGTTCCTGTTATCCTGAAATTGATCCGCAACTTGCAATCCACCTTGATCCAGCGGTCCGAGCAGGATTTTGGTATTATCCTGCCCGGTTATACCCATTTACAGCAGGCACAGCCTATCCTGATCAGTCACTGGTGGATGTCATATTTCTGGACCTTGAACAGGGATTACTCACGTTTTTACCAGATGGTGACTGGGATTTCTGTCCTGCCGCTTGGAAGCGCTGCCCTGGCTGGTTCAACTATCCAGGTTGACCGGCTGGATTTAGCAAAACTTCTTGGTTTCGGTGAGGCTTCGCCCAACAGCCTGGACGCTGTATCAGACAGGGATTTTGCGGCTGAATTTTTATTTAATACCAGCCTTATGGCAATACACCTCAGCAGAATGTCAGAACTGCTGATTATCTTCAACAGTCATGAATTTGGCTTTATTACCCTGGCTGATGAGTATTCTACCGGTTCCAGTCTCATGCCTCAGAAAAAAAATCCCGATCTATTTGAGCTCATACGAGGGAAATCCGGGACCATCCTGGGCAACCTTACCGGGATGCTGGCAACCTTGAAAGGATTGCCTTCTGCCTACGATAAGGACCTACAGGAAGACAAAGACCACGTATTTAAAGCATTTGACATAATTACGGGAGTCCTGAAGGCAGCAAGCGGGGCTCTTTCCACTCTTTCGGTTCGGCCGGAGGCAATCAACCAGAAAATGGATTGGCGGATGCTTGCTACTGATCTGGCGGATTACCTGGTAGCAAAGGGGCTCCCGTTTCGCCAGGCCCACCATCTGGTTGGAGAGGCTGTAACATTGGCAGACTCGATGGCTTTAACGCTGCCTGATATGCCTTTGGAAGCGTGGCAATCGATCAACCCCGTATTTGACTCTGACCTTTTTGAAGTGTTTGATTTTGAGGTATCGATTGATAAACATGATGTGTTTGGCGGTACTGCCCGATCCCGGGTGTTAGAACAAATCCAGCTGGCTAAAAGCCAGTGCAGCTGAGCACAAAAAATACAGGGAGCTCTTAAAAATGAACTCCCTGTATAAAAACCGTATCAGACAGAATGAATTAATTTTCTTGCCCTTCAAGATAACGGGTTACCTGAATGGCAGCTGCAGCACCCATTCCAGCAGATGTAATCACCTGCCTGTAATGAGGATCTGCCACCTCACCTGCAGCATAAACGCCCTCAACATTTGTCCTCATTAATTCATCAATCTTGACATAGCCCTTTTGATCGAGCTCAATTTGACCATTGAGCAAATCTGTGTTTGGTTTATGACCGATAAAAATGAATACGCCATCCGTGGGGATTTCGCCGTTTGTTCCTGTTTTTAAATTCTTCGTCATTATGGAAGTAACTGATTTATCTCCAACAATACCGGTCAGGATGGTATCCCAGGTAAATGATATTTTAGGATTGGCCTTCGCCCGTTTTTCCAGGATAACTCCGGCGCGAAGCTCATTCCGCCGGTGAACAATATTGACCGATTTCACGTACCGGGTTAGAAACAGGGCTTCCTCAAGCGCACTGTCACCCCCGCCAACGACCACAACAGATTTTTCCTTAAAAAACCAGCCGTCACATGTTCCACAATACGATACACCCTTACCGGTTAAGTCCCTCTCACCCGGAACATTCAATTTATTTGCTGTTGCCCCGGTACTGAGGATGATTGTCTCTGTTGCGAGTTCGCCCCCGTAGATTACCACTTTGAATGGTCTGCTTGAAAAATCAACTTTTGATACTGTATCAAACTCAAAACGTGCGCCAAAATTCTCCGCCTGTTTCTGAAATAGTTCGGATAATTCCTGTCCATGCACACCCAATGGGAAACCCGGGTAGTTCTCAATCGTATGGGTAATAGCAGCCTGTCCCCCAATCTGCAGCCCGGTAATTACCAGCGGGCTGAGTTCGGCGCGTGCTGCATAAAGAGCAGCAGACATGCCTGCTGGACCGGCACCCAGGATAATTACTTTTTCAACCCTGGCTGTTTTATCAGATAGACCAGACGGATTATTTGATAATTTCAAATCCATTAAACACTCCTGTTCAATTTTTATAGATGTAAATTTGACGTACTATACATACTACATATTACATATCGATTGGATTTGTTAATAATCCTATTATAATCTATGAAAAATGTACTCCTCAGTCCGGGGTAGGGAACCTTTTCACCCTGGCAGATCCTTTAAACTTTTGGACGGAAAATGACCTGCACAAAAGATGAGGGCAAATAATGACCGAAAATCTTTTTCTCAATCATTTGGTCCTGGTGACAGGATCGGGCAGGGGCATTGGCAAGGCAATAGCCCTGGAATTTGCACAACAGGGAGCAGATGTTATAGTGAATTACCTGCGGAATGAAAAATCTGCTCTTGAAGTGGTGGATCAAATTGTTGCAATGGGACGGCGGTCCGTAGCAATCCAGGCAAATATTGGAAAAACAGAGCATATCGTGCGGTTGTTTAATGAGATTACCCGGCAATTCGGGTTCCTGGATATTTTTATTAGCAATGCGGCTAGTGGATTTAACCGTCCGGCTATGCAGCAAAAAGAAATGGGCTGGGATTGGACATTCAATGTAAATGCAAAAGGCTTTTTATTTTGCTGCCAGCAGGCAGTCCCTTTGATGAAAAATAGAGGCGGCGGAAAAATAGTGGCCATCAGCAGTCCGGGTTCCCAACTGGTCTTACCTGATTACGCATCAGTTGGTCCGAGCAAGGCAGCGCTGGAATCAGTGATGCGCTACCTGGCTGTAGAATTGGCAGCCGAAAAAATCAATGTCAATGCCATATCTCCGGGAATTGTGGAAACGGATGCTCTAAAGCACTTTGCTGCTCTTGGAGAGTCCCAATTAATTCCCCGGATAATTGCCGCCACACCAAATGGAAGATTGGTAACACCGGCTGATATTTCCAAAGTAACGGCATTTTTATGCGCACCGGATGCAGAGATGATCACCGGTCAGGTGATTACTGTGGATGGCGGCTTTACCCTGGAAGCTCGTATATAATCATTTAACGTAACTTTTACGGTATTGTTCGGAGGACAGCACGAGCCGGTGCACCATCGGCTCCTTTGATTTTTATCGGAAGGCATAACAGTTCATAAATCCCTTCCGGAACATGAGACAAATTTATCCCTTCCAGAATAATTACACCAGCTTCCAGAAATATCCGGTGCGGTGTCCCCGTATCATCGAACGGAGCGATTGACAGATAATCCACTCCGATCAATTTGAGATTCTTTTCTACGAGGGATTGGGCTCCATCAGCGGTTATGGCAGTGAAACCTTTTTGAAAGGCGGTATTCTTTTTCCAGAAGGTTGAATTGATGGTTTTAAACAAAATACGCTCAATCCCAGGTTTAAGAGAGATTTCTGAAATAATCCTGGATGTAATACTCAAACAATTTTCGGGAATTTCGACCACCTGCACCGGACCGATCAATACATCCGGAATTATTTCGTCAATCGTAATTCCATCGGACAGAAAATGGTTTGGGGCATCCAGGTGTGTCCCGGTATGTGCGCTCATTTTCAGAAAGGTCACATTAGCTTCATCACCATCTTCCAGTTTACTGACTCTTTCCAGCATAACATGTGGATCTCCAGGCCACACTGGTAAATCTTTTGAGATGGAGACACTGATATCATAGATTTTTGTCATAAATCCCTCTTAAATCCAGAATTTCTTCACCATCCGCTGGCTGTGAATACCTTTTTTAGGAATTTTTCACGTTCTGCAGGAAGCATTGGCCGGGGTTGGGCATAATCTTCTAAAACACTTGTCAGCAATTCTGTGCTGATGTGTCTGCCATCATAAAAAATATGCCGGTCAATGAATTGGTCACGTTTTAATTTCTCCATTTGGTCAAAAAACAGGTTTCCCAATCCGTAATGGATAAATCGATCTCCCACAAACGCCATCGATTGAGGAAAATGGGACTGGCTGCCGCTTACAATCTCAGCCCCTGCCTTGGATATGTTAGAAAAATCTACCCTTTGGCTGGAATGTGGCACATAATCATCTGATTCAAAATGTTGGAAGGTGAAAATGATAATATAACCGGATTTTTCCAGCCTATCAATTTCCTCTCCGATCCAATCAAAATCACATGTTGCAGTTCCAGGTTCTGTATCCGTTGCCCATACATTCTCAGGTCCAGCTGGGCTGCACCCAATGAATGCAAACCGGTTACCATTATGTTCAATCAAGACTGGTTGTCTGGCATGGTCCAGGTTAATTCCACCCCCGTAGACAGGAATTTTATTTTCCTTATAAATATCCAGTGTTTGGAGGAATGGTTCTTTTCCCCAATCAAAGAGATGATTTCCAGTAAGCTCGATCACATCAACGCCAATGTAATTTATTAAATCCATGTAGCGAGGATTGCTGCAAAATCGTGATTCCCGATATACGGGTACTGCCGGCGGACAATCCTCAAAAAATGAGACTTCATTACTGATATGCAAGATGTCTGCTCCCTGCAGCCAATTCTTGATCTTTTCTGCCGGATAATTAATTCCATTTGTTTCCATTTTGAACGCCAGGTTACGTACAAGGGCAGTCGTACCTGTCAGCACTACACTGGTCATTTTTTCTGGCGAGCGGTTTGTCCCCTGAAAATCAGCATTGAATCCGTTCCAATCAACCGTGTTGTCGCCTGGGGTTTGTTTGAGACAGAAATGCAGGGTAAGGGGATATTTTTCAGACTCGAGTTCTGAATCAAGGGGTGACATCCCGTCCACCGCAAGCACTTTCCAGCGCGGATCCAATTCCTCAAATGGGATGATGGCCCAGGAGTTCTTTTCCTGCCAGGCAGAGTCAAGAAGTTCAGCCTGTTCAACCATCTGTATTTCATCAACATCAGGTTCACCCCAGGCAGCTTTCAATATATTATATGTTTCCCGGGTCATCAATGGGGGTGTAATTCCAGAATGATTTTCTTTGCCACCAAACCATCCCTGTTGAATATCTATAAATGTTATTTCATCCTTAATGGTAGGGAACGGAACCACCACTGCGTAAACCCACTCTGCTGTACAGGATTTTTTTTCTTCCAACGAGGGATCAGCAAACACTTGAAGAGAAAAATCACTTTTTTGTATTGAGTCCACTTGCTGAAAACTGCTGGACGGTTGAACCTGTTTAAGGAATTCCTCCGGGATTTCTGGTGAAATCCACACTGCTGGATTTTTGAGGGAATCCGGGGTCAGGGATGGTTTTGGACGGGACTCAATCGAACTGGTTGGTGAGGCTATTAGGATTGCTGGCAATGTGGCTGGTAAGCCGCTGCTCGCCGCCGTTTGTGTCACATCAGTTTTGGTTGGAGCATTTACTTTTACACAACCCGGTAATCCAACCAGGTTAAGAAATATTGTTATAAGAATAAAAACGAAAAATGGCTTCAAAATGTATTTGGGTTCCAAAAGATTTCCTAATTATGGGATCAGTTCCAGTCTGTTTAATCACCCAATTATAAACCCTTGTTTTTGAGGTTAATATTGATAGATATTGACAGTGGAATCGTCTATAATTTCTATAGAAATCATTTTTCCAGGAAGGATATATGCGCCAGGTTGCAGTAATCGGAATAGGACAAACTCGGGTTGAGGAAAACTGGGAGCTATCCCTGAAAGAGCTTGCTGGAGAAGCAGTCATCCTGGCAATGAATGACGCCGGGGTTTCTGGATTTGAGAGCATGTTCATTGGAAATATGATGTCCGGGTCAGCCAACCATCAGCAGCACCTTGGTCCACTTATCGCAGATTGGGTGGGAATGCGTTATTCTGAAGCCTATCGAACAGAAGCTGCCTGCAGCTCTGGAGCGTCTGCATTCCGAACAGCACTCATGGCAGTGGCATCCAATGAAGTCGATGTCGCTGTTGCAGTAGGTGTTGAAAAAATGACTGATTCCCCCGGAGCAGAAATTACAGCGGAACTTGCTACAGCAGCAGATCGGGAATGGGAAGGCGATCATGGTGTTTCTTTTGTGGCATTAAATGCCCTTATTATGCAAAGATACATGTTTGAAAACGGGTGGGAACACCATCATTTTGGGCAATTTTCAATCAATGCCCATGCGAATGCAGTAGCAAACCCCAATGCACGCTTTCGTAAGGCAATAACGCAGCAGGTATTTGAAAAATCCACAATGATTGCAGACCCTATTAATGTTATGGATTCATCTCCTATGGGAGACGGAGCTGCAGCAGCAATCCTGGTCCCATTGGATAAAATTCATCAAAATAATAATAAAAAATTTGTAAAAATTATTGCATCAGCAGTGGCAACGGACACCATCTCGATCCACAACCGTATGGATCCCATGTGGCTGAAGGCAGCGGAGATAGCTGCAGGCAAAGCTTATGACCAGGCGGCAATCCTTCCACAGGATATTGATTTGTTTGAACTCCACGATGCCTTTACGATAATGGCTGCGTTATCTCTGGAAGCGAATGGATTTGCCGAACGGGGTCAGGGACCACGCCTGGCATTGGACGGAGACATTCAATTAACCGGACGAATCCCAATCTCAACCATGGGGGGGTTAAAAGCCAGGGGGCACCCTGTTGGTGCCACTGGTATGTACCAGGTTGTTGAGGTTATTCAGCAGTTACGCGGTGATGCTGGAGGTTGTCAGGTTAAGGATGCACGCATTGGCATGACCCAGAATATCGGCGGAAGCGGTTCAAATATTATCTCCCATATTTTCTCCATCTAAGGAATATCTCATCCAAGAAATTAAAACAATGGATTGCTTCCGCAAGGTTTTATCGGGGTGTATTAATTACTTGCCCAATAAAAAATTAAAGATATGGAAGGTATTCTGGCACCTTCCATATCGTTTCTTCTGGTTTTATAGATACGTATCGGACTACTTTTCTTCATCCCTAATCAAGGGAATTGTCATACAGGTTGGTCCCCCACCTGCCTTTGTAAATTCGCTCAAATCTATCTCAATAACTTCCACACCTCTTTTCCGTAGTTCAGCGGTTACTACCGGATTGCCTGCAGGCATAAGTAGTTTACCCGGCTCTAAAACCAGGAAATTCGATGGGGTACCATTTACTTCTTCCTCAGGGATTTCAATCAGGTCAAAACCTTTTTTATGGAGGAGATAGTCAATAAATTCATATCCAACCCCTTGTGGGTAGATTACCCCCAGTCGTTCTGCTGCAACTCCAAATACCATATCTAGATGAAATGCACCCCCGCCACCGCCAGTTTGAGATTTACGGGTGTTCAAAGGACCGGGAAGATGCACAATATGGATATCCTCAACACCGAAGGATTGCAGAACTGAAGATATTTGGTTTACTCCCTCATAATTTGACCGTTGGCTGATGGCAAGAGGAAGACTCTTCTTGTCCAACCAGACTGCATTGCTGGATTCAAAGAAACCCTTTCCATGAACGGTATAGATTATCGGGCATCCAAGTTCACCTACCGTCCTGGATTGATAATATTCAAGTCCACGCTTATATGCTGGAGCACAACGGCAGATAATAGCTCCCCCTTTGACCATGAGGGTTTCATGGCAAAAAGTAGTGCTCCTTAAAGGTATGCCATAGGTACCATGGATAGGCTGATCTGCTTTTAATGGAATTGTCTCTACCCCATTTTCATTTAAAACCCGCACAAACTCATCATGCTGCTCCTGCATCTTAATTAAATCTGGTAATCCAGTTGGCAGGTTCAAGAAATCCGGATCGATATCTCCGAAAGCAGCCTCTGGACCCGGTCTGTGAACAACAACTGCCCGTAATCTTGCATAACTGGACTGACCTCCCCAGGCGCGTCCCCAGGTTTTCTCAAGTTCCTCTTTAAAATCTGCGTCAAAAAAAGTTAAGGGTGGTTTTCCGGGACGATATAGCGGAATATTGGCAAGTTTTTCACGATAATCATTGTTCATTAATGTTCTCCTGATGATTTAGAATGGAATATTAACCAAAATTCATTTGTGTTTTTCAAAATTTATTCATCGTTCATGATGGAAAGAAGGTGAAATCACCTTTATCAAACGCTGCAACCCGGCACACCGGAAATTTTCAAATGACCAGTTGGAATACCTATATCATATTTCAAATACAAGAATTGTCAAATTGATTTGTTTGATGAACAACCGGAAACTATCAGCACAAAATACCCTTGCTTGAGGTTATTTTAAACTCCAATACAAATTTGATATACAATTAGTTAGATACACTGCTCGTATTCTTCTTTATGAAAATATCCTTATAAATTTCTGCTGATAAAATCCAACAGCATGGGATGAGAGGGTGTTTTTGGAGGATTTTTATGGAATTTCATATTGCTCGGCAGGCAAGGGATTTGTACGAATTTGATGGGTCAATATTCACATTAAGTGGCAATGTGATATTTGTAAATTTCCATGCTGCCCGTATGTTCACTCAAAAAATGAACCGAAATAGAGACCTGGTTAATTTTCCGGAAACCGCCGTGAAAACCGGACAGGTAAACGCCATGGGTTTAATTGACGAAATTTTACACTTTGTCATCAAACTCTACCAGGAGACTACCAACCCGGATATCATGCAAAGAGCATATGAATCTATTAAAGCAGATGTCGGAGAGAAGGCAGTTTACCAGGCGCTGCACCGATTTGTAACTGATTTCCCACCAGTAACAGTCTATCAAGACGAGATTTCCGTGGAAAATTATCTCCATGATAGCACAGACGGTATTTCCAATGAGGTGATTGCATTTGAAGAGATGTTAATGCTGTGGATTGCAAACAAAAACCGGGCTCACATACCTTTTTTGGAATTATTTGACCACACAAATCTCGTCACTGACACGGATTATCGAAATATCATAAAATCCTTGCATGATTTTTTTGAGGACCAACCCTCCTTCGGCCCAAAAAATCAGAATCTAATCGATATGCTGCGCAGCCCGGCAATTGCCCATCCCGATTCGCTCCTAGATCAATTGGAATTCATCCGTACGCAATGGGCGTCCTTATTGGGAACTTACTTGTATAGGTTATTGAGCAGCCTGGATCTCATACAGGAGGAACAGAAAAACGGTTTCATGGGAGCCGGTCCCATACCGATACCCGTCTATGGTGCACACGGTATGGGTTCGGGAAATGAACCAGAACGGTTCAGCCAGGATCAGGATTGGATGCCACGCCTTGTTTTGATGGCAAAAAATTCTTTCGTCTGGCTCGACCAGCTGAGTAAGAAATACCAACGGCCTATTCATCGCCTCGACCAGATTCCAGATGAAGAACTCGAGGTTTTAGCGCGCTGGGGCTTTACCGGTTTATGGCTGATTGGTTTATGGGAGCGCAGTTCTGCTTCTGCCAGAATCAAACAGCTTTGCGGTAACCCAGAAGCGATTGCTTCGGCTTATTCATTGACAAGCTACCAAATTGCGGGCGCATTAGGAGGTGAAGAAGCTTATGAAGGTTTGCGTCAACGCTGCTGGCAAAGGGGTATTCGCCTGGCAAGTGATATGGTACCCAACCACATGGCTATAGATTCAAATTGGGTCATGGAACATCCAGAATGGTTTGTTCAACTGCCTTACAGTCCTTTTCCCTCTTACAATTTCGAAGGCCCCAATTTATCCCAGGACGACCGTGCCAGTATTTATTTAGATAATCATTACTATAATCGCAGCGATGCAGCCGTCGTATTTAAACGGGTATCCAATTACTCCGGCGAAACTCAGTATATATACCACGGGAATGATGGAACCAGCATGCCTTGGAATGATACTGCCCAGCTAAACTACCTGTTACCTGAGGTGCGGGAGCAAATCATTCAAACCATAATCCAGGTAGCTAGAAAATTCCCGATCATTCGATTTGATGCTGCCATGACGCTCACTAAACGCCACTACCAGAGGTTGTGGTTCCCGGAACCTGGTCATGGTGGAGATATTCCTTCCAGAGCCGGATTAGGTTTAACGAAGGATCAGTTCAACAATGCAATTCCTGAAGAATTTTGGAGGGATGTAGTAGATCGAGTGGCACAGGAGGCCCCGGACACACTCTTGCTGGCAGAGGCATTCTGGTTAATGGAAGGATACTTTGTCCGCACACTTGGAATGCACCGGGTTTACAACAGCGCCTTTATGAATTTGCTCAGGGATGAGGATAACGCTAAGTACCGCCAGATCATGAAAAATACCCTGGAATTTGAACCAGAAATCCTTAAGCGCTTTGTTAATTTCATGAACAATCCGGATGAAAAATCTGCCATTGAGCAGTTCGGAAATGGTGACAAGTATTTTGGTATTTGTATTCTCATGGCTACATTACCGGGATTACCCATGTTTGGTCATGGCCAAATTGAAGGATTCTCCGAAAAATATGGCATGGAGTATAAGAAGGCATACTGGGATGAAAAACCGGATCCTTACTTGATCAACCGCCATGAGCGCGAGATTTTTCCGTTGCTCCACCGCCGGACATTATTCGCCGGGGTTGAGAATTTTGTCTTGTATGACTTTTACACATCGGATGGAAAAGTAAATGAGAATGTTATAGCATACTCTAACCATCAAGAAGATGAAAAATCACTTGTTATTTATAACAACAAATTTGCAGACACTTCAGGGTGGGTCAGAACCTCGGTTGGTTTTGCTTTAAAGGATTCATCGGAGGGTCAAAAGGTCATTTCCCAAAGAAATCTATCAGAAGGTTTGGGAATTTCATCGAACCAGAACAGCTTCATTATTTTCCGGGATCATATCTCCGGGCTTGAATATATCCACCCATCTAATAGAATATCAGAGGAAGGCCTTTTCTTTGAATTACACGCTTATCAATCCTGTGTTCTTCTAGACTTTCGTCAAATAGCAGATGATGAATCTCAATCCTATCGGAGAATATACGAACACCTCAACGGGAGAGGTGTCCCGAGTATTCGGGAGGCATTAAGAACTCTGTTGATGCAAAAAGTGCAGCTGCCATTCCAGGAGATATCCAATTCCGGCTATTTTGAATACCTCACGCGACTAGCCATGAACCCTGGTGATCAACCAGTCCCCGCAGAATTATTCCCGGAATCCAGGCAAAAAATGCGTGCATTCCTGGACGGAATTGCTTCCTTGACCGGATTCGCAAATAATTATAGTGAAATTTTGGCAGAAACCGAAGCGAAATTACGCCTGATACTATCTCTTGGAATTAAATGGGAAATCTATTGCAGATCTATTACCCCAGCAAACCCAGAGCCCAAATACACCAAGACAAAAATTCATGATTTCCAACCCGAATCTGTGGTTAATTCTATGGGGATGGTTATTCACCCACTCCATCGGGAAAATGGCTGGGAAAGAAGACTATGAGGTTCAGAGCATCACCTGGTTTGAAGAATGGAAGCTTGGGAATATTTTGGAAACAACCTATAGAGAAACAGGATTATCCGAGGATACGGCCCATCAGCTTGTAAACCTGGTTCACCTGTCATTAGGTTTGCATCGCTGGTTTTCCAGGCGGGAGAATATACCGCAACTGATTAATAGTTGGTTATCAGACCACCACCTGCGGGATTTCCTGAAAGTCAATCGCTACCATGATGTCCTCTGGTTCCAAAAAGAAGCCTTTATTGAGCTAAGCGGATGGTTGTATACCCTGTCAATCATCCAGATACTCTACCAGGATCAGGATGATTTTGAAAAAATATCAGAGGAGATTGTCATTCTGGACAACTTAATCTCCAAATTTATCAAGGCAGCCGAAAATTCAGGTTATCAAATTGATAACCTGATCGATAACATTGTGAAAACTGGCGAGAAATTGAAATAGAATTTCAAACTAAGGGCTTGGTTCTAAAACGAGATGCGAAATAATTTCACATCTCGTTTTATCTTAATAATCAAATTTGATTGGTTTCCCGATACTCTGCATTTTGAAAATGGTGCCAGAAGACAGTATCGGCACTCAATCCTGTACGCCAACTAACAGCGGATTGAAGCCATTGGGCTGCCTCCTCACTAAAATCCACATCCAGGGCTAGTTTATTTAACCAGACTGCCTGAGCGGCATAAGCCACGTTATTTAATGGTTCTATCCGATCCAGGTCATCAAAATACCATCCGCATGAGGCGAACATCCTTTGGCGTTCATATTGGGATTGCAATAATTGGGTAAATTTTTTAACCACCTTTGGTTCCAAAGCCTTATACCCTAGCTGGATTAATAAGTCTTTCATTTTCATTTGCCGGTGCATTACTGGATAATAGCTGTGTCTTATTTCCCAGGGGTCATCCACAAATTCCTTGGCAAATTCAAAATAGGCATTATCTAACAAACCAGCTATGTTTTTGAGTGCAATTCGTAAAGGTTTCTTCCAGGATGCGTTCGGGGTGCAGTAGCATAACCCTGACCAACGTGTAACTCCATGATGGCAGCTCCATGATGTATTTTCTTTTATTTTTATTGAACTTACTGGCGGGTGACCTTTAAGCCATAAACCGGGATAGGTGATTTTGATATCCCTATTTTCTAATCCCTCCCCTGTCACATACGCCAGGAATTTATCTCGGAATGGCTGATGATGGCCGTACAATTCACCGTCAGAAGCAATCAGCAGGATTTCATCTTCATTCTTACGGGATTTTTGATCCAACCGGAATAAAATCTCATTTTCGATAAATTTATCTCCATTCTGAGTGATTTCAGAATTGAAACTAACCTGTCCGCTTAATAATTGGTTATAAAAAAATACGATTATGTTTCGGTTTCCTGGCAGGGCTACGTTGTAGGCTTTTGTAGTATCTATGTCTGTCTTACTTGCCTGCCATGGGGCGAGTATCGTAAATTCAATCCCATTTTGAGCAAGGATGTCCAGGGATTCAAGATCAACCGCTGTCTCCGGCAGCCACATTCCCTGTGGTTTATGACCAAAAGTGGCAATATAATCATCAATTCCCCATCGGATCTGGGTGATTTTTTCTAAAGTTGTTGATAATGGAAGAATGGTATGGTTGTATGATTGCGCAATTGCGTTTCCAATTCCATGCATGCGAAAATTCTCATTATCATCCAAAACCACCTGGTGATATGTAACCGGATCATACTTTTCCCACCAGTGAAAGAGGGTTGGGCCTACATTGAAGCTGATGCGCTTAAAATTACCCAATTCTACATTTGGCCGGTAACACTGCTCGAATATTCTTTCATTCCAATTGCAATAAGGTGCGGCTCCTGGTTCAAGTGGAATTTCCCCGCTGACAGGATCTTCTCTTGGAGGTTGATAAAAATGACCATGGAAACAAAATGCCTTCTCACCCATAATAACAATTTTCTCCTTACAATTATTTTGCCCTTAGGTATGCCAAATTTTTATAATTGAATCGAGCCGGTATGATGCCGAACTGGCGCGGCATGGAATCCGTTTCACAAATTCGGTCCGCCGCAAGGTAATCTAACCAGTAAATTGAAATCGGAAAGCGGGGATAAATCTGTTCGGCGATAAGTGAAAGAAACCTTAGATAGGGTAGATACATAGACAGGATGGGGCGGTTCTTTTTTGTCACTTCGAGGATGATATCCACTACTTGCCGAAATGAAAAATATTCCGAACCACCCAACAGGATGGTCTGGTTTCGGGTTGTACTGTCTTGTAAAGCAAGACCGAGGCAGGTGACAAGATCCAGGATCCAGACAGGTTGGATGATGGTACTCCCATCTCCAGGAAGAACAAAAAAGAATGGGAATAGATGGATCAACCTTTTTATGGAGGATGTAAAATAGTCATTTTGCCCAAATATGACTGCGCTACGGATGATCGTATGATCTACTCCGCTGGAAATTATTGAACCTTCTGCCAGCGCTTTGGCTTTTAGAACTGGATAAGCGGATGCTTTATCTGCTCCGAGATGGCTTAGGTAAAAAATTCTATCAATCCCCGCTTCGGACACTGCCTTGGCAACCGCTGAAGTACCTTCGACATCTACAGCGTTGAGGTCAGCATGGCTGCCGAGATGTTCAGCTCCGGCAAGATGAAATACCACATCCACTCCGCGCATGGCTGCTCTCAGCCCCCGCTCATCTTTAAAACTGCATACAGCCACTTCAACAGCGACACCAAGGGGAATTTTGGGAGATTTCGGCGATGGTTTTAACAGGAGCCTCACCTGAAGGTTCATAGACACCAAATGGCTAACCAACGCTCTGCCAATAAAACCAGTACCGCCCGTAACAAGAATCATAATCAGGTAAATTATAGCAGAGGAAATGATGTCACTCGTGGCATATATCTTGCTACAAATAGACCAGATATGATTCTATATTGAATAATTAACCGGGGTGAATTTATGGTCATGGAACAGATAAACAATCAAACGAGGCAAACCAGGATCGGGTTTCATTATTTTCCTGATACAAAACATTTTAGCCAGCGGGATTTAAATAAATGGTTGCCAGAATTACAGGCATTGGGAGCTTCCTGGTTGGTGTTGAATTCTTCCATAAACAGGGCAATACCAGAATATTTTATTAATAGCCTGCTGGCGGCTGGTATTGAACCAATCATCCGGTTTGACTTACCCCTTGGAAGTTATTTTGATACGAGTGAAATTCAACCCATACTGGATGCATACGCACACTGGGGAGTAAATGGAGTCATTTTCTTTGATAAACCCAATTCGCGCTCTTCCTGGAGTAACTCGGGATGGATGCAGCAGGATTTGGTAGAGCAATTCTTGGAACAATACCTTCCATTGGCAACCATGGCAATTGAGGTAGGATTAATTCCAATCTTTCCTCCATTGGAACCGGGCGGGAATTATTGGGATACCATATTCCTAAGGCTGGCATTAGAATCGCTTGTAAGGCGTGAGCAGAATGTCTTGCTGGAAAAACTCACCTTATCCGCTTATCCTTGGACTCATCAACATTCTTTAAATTGGGGTGCTGGTGGGCCGGATCGCTGGCCGCAGGCAAAACCATATAATTCGCCTGACGGTGAGGAAGATCAAAGAGGATTCCGAATATTCGATTGGTACTTATCTATTGCTCAGGCTGTTCTTGGTCGTACCTGCCCAATTCTTCTCCTGGATGCCGGTATTCCAACCGCACCGGAATATTACTTCCCGGAAACAGATAATGAAACAATCCATGCATCAACAAATGTTTCCATAATTAAGCTGCTGTATGGCGAACAGGCTCAGGATCCCCTGGATACCCGGCTCATACTTGAACCTCTTCCAATTGAAGTGGTCTCCTGTAACTTCTGGCTGCTTGCAGCTGATTCACAATCCCCGTTTTATCCGCAAGCCTGGTATGGGGAAGATTCCATAAAATCTGACCTTATTTCAGAAACCAAGACATGCTACTTCACTGCCAGTAAAAGCATTGATAAACAGCGAATTATTCATCAGAAAGAGCAAACCGCAATCCAATCCAGGGCAATGCCGCAAAGACCAATTGCAAAAATTGGTCTACCCCAACCCATCAAACACTACTTGTTGCTGCCAAAAAATGAATGGGGCTTGACAGAATGGCATCTTGAGTTGATCAGACCTTATGTAAAAAAATATCAACCCACAATCGGCTTTTCAATACAGGAGGCGGCATTGTCCGAACGGGTTACTGTGATTGGCAATTCCCAAACATTTCCTGACGAAATCCTGGACAGGCTACGCCATACCGGAACGATTGTTGAAAGGATATCCGGAAATGGCACTACAATTGCAACCAAATTGGCAGAGAGGTGATCCATGAATAATATTCCCTATAAAGCCGTCAAACAGTCTGTTATAACAGTAACAAAACCTGTATTAAAAGTTATTGGATTGGGCGGTGGAGGATGTAATGCCATAAACCGTATGATCGAGTTGGGGTTAACTGGTATTGAATATATTGCGGCTAATACGGATAAACAGGCATTAAGAAGTTCGCTTGCCAACACCAAAATTCAACTTGGTCCTACCATTACTCGTGGATTAGGGTCTGGTGGAGATCCAAATATTGGGGAAGCTGCTGCAGAAGAGAGTTATCGTGAATTATCTCAAGCCCTGATAGGTGCCGATATTGTATTTTTAACAGCCGGGATGGGAGGTGGTACCGGTACTGGATCCATCCCGATTGCTACAAAAATAGCCAGATCCCTCGATGCTGTAACGGTGGCAATCGTGACGACACCTTTCTCTTTCGAAATGGGTCGCAGGCAGAAAAACTCCCTCATTGGATTGGATAAATTAAGACAATATTCAGATACATTGATTACCGTTCCAAACGATCGATTACTTCAAATAGCTCCATCCGATCTGCCTTTGGAAATGGCATTCCGCCTTGCAGATGATGTTCTCCGGCAAGGCATACAGGGAATTACAGAACTAATCACCCAGCCTGGATTGATCAATGTAGATTTCTCTCATATCCGCGCAATGATGCAGAACGGCGGGGGTTCCATACTCTCAATCGGTATCGGGCAGGGGGAACACAAAGCGCTCGAAGCGGTTCAAAAAGCCCTCAACCACCCTCTTCTCGATTCTATACCCCTGGATAATGCCCAAGGGATTATTTCGAATTTTAGTGGTGCCGATGACCTGACCTTTTTTGAAGTCGCCGAAGCACTGACCTACCTGCAGGAAAAAACCAATTCGCGGGCCGAAATCATACCAGGAATTTACAATGACGAACGTATGGAAGACCGCTGCCAGGTCATCCTTGTCATTACCGGTCTGGGGGCTACACCAGTAGACCGTGCCCTCCCACACGTTTTTGAAAAAACCGATCCCATTCAAAATTCCGAAGCGAATGGAACAGCGAATCCAATTCCTGCTGGTAAACAAAATGTTGAATTAGCGGGAACTACAATGAGTTTTGATTTACCAGCATTCCTGAGGAAAAAGGTACGCTAATTATTTACAGGAATTCCTATGGATAATGGGTTAATGGAAAAAGTTTGCCATCAGGTGTATAAAAAATTTCCGGAGTTTAAAGGAACCCGGCCAAAAACAACAACCTATTCTGCTGATTCGTGGTTGTTGATCTTTGAGAAGCCGGCAAAAACCGCAAATGGAAAAACCCTCCATCAAACTGTGAGAGTTGTAGCGGACAAAAATGGCACAATCAAAAAGATGACCACTTCGCGTTAGATTTTAGAAACGATGAGGAAATCATGAAGCTTTCGCTTACAAATAAAATTGAAATCGCCCTGCTGGATTGTTTTATCAAGACAATCCACCAGCTTCAATGGGCGAAATCTCAAATTGGCCGGTTATCCAGACGAAGAGATTTGATTTATCCATAAATAATATTGGTGGGTATTTACAAACACCGCATAGTAAGGAAAACATCTAACCCAAAAACTTCAATATCTGAATGAAATTGGGGAAATCTGAAAACCACCTTTCTTATTTAAGGAAGGTGGAATTTATAATTTGTAATAATGTCAGTAATCTAATATTCTGGAGGACGGATGATTATTCAGGCGGGGGCTGGGGTTCTTCCCCTGAAGATTCAACAACGGTCGGGTGATTTGATTTGGATTCCTCTTCAGAATCTTTTTTCCCTTTTTCTTCAAGGATGGACCTTTTTTTTAAGTATTCCAGATTTGCCAGATTGGCAGCCTGCCTGATTTTATTATCCATTTCCCTTGCAGCCTGGTCCAGCTCTTGGATATTTGTTTCTCTATGTATCTCCCGGTTTAATTCATTGATTTCCTTCAAACTTTCCTCGAGACCTGCCTCGCGGACAATTTTTGTTGGCAAATCCCGCAGTTCTCGTGAAGTATCCATTATGGAGGTCCAATAAGGTGATCTTACCATGCGGTAAATCCACTTTCCAAGAGACCGGGTAGTAGTGGTCATACGTTCAGGACCTAAAAGGAGAAGAGCAATGATGAATATTACTACAAGCTCTAAAGGACCTACATTAAATAATTCCATAGGTTAGTGGGAAGAAAGATTCATAAAAGATCGGCGGATGACCTATTCTTCTTTGGTTTGCTGTTCTTCTATTCCTTCCTCGTCTTTCTCTTCATTTCCTTTTAGACCTTCTCGAAATGAACGGATACCGGTTCCCAATTCTCCGGCAATTTTTCCAATGCGGCCAATTCCAAACAACAAAACAACAATCATCAAAATGATGACCAGTTCGGGGACACCCAATCGAAAAGGCATTGTCATTTACTCCTTATTTTTGATTATAAATGATAACTATAAGAATAAGAGCCTATGCAAGAAACGCTAATAAGATGCTAACAAGGTAAAGGAAGGTTAATGGGAGCATCAACAAACCCATATTAATTGGATCTACAGTCGGGCTTACCAAAGCAGCAAGGACCGCGATAATAACTATCGCAATTCTCCACTGGCTTGCGAGAGTCTTTGCTGAGATCAATTTAAATTTTGCAAGGATAAATACCACAAGGGGCGCTTCAAAACTGATGCCAATCCAAAAAACAAGGTTAGTAACAAAGTTCATATAATTGGACAACCGGGGTACTGTGGGTATTCCCAGGAATCCTACCAGGAATGGTACCGCCGTCGGAAGCATGAAATAATACGCAAAGGCAGCCCCTGAAAGAAAGAGCAAGGTTGCAAATGGTACGGATAGAAGGATCCATCTTTTTTCTATTTTTGTTAATCCCGGTAGGATAAATGCTAACAACTGGTAGAAAACAATCGGGAAGGCAATGATAAAACCGGATAATAGGGACACCCGCATATAAACGCTGATATTTTCGGTCATCTCGATGGATTGCAGCTGCTCCATCCCACCAATTGGCACAGTTAAGAACTCAATAATCCTTTCAGTCATGGCAAAACTGATAATTGTGCAAACGAAAATTGCTCCAACTGCTTTGAGCAACCTTGTCCGCAGTTCACCAAAATGGTCCAAATAACTCATTGTCTTTTCAGTGCTCATTTTTCAACCAGTCCAAAAGGATATATAGATTATAAATCATCCGGAGATGTCACAGATTTACCAATTGTGAACAGATATAATTACTAATGCCGGACTTGCTTTAGCATGTTGTCGACCGGAGTTCATAATATTTTCCATAATAAATTGGATTTCTATAGCGTTTGAATCATCTCTCCCTGGGAAAAGATTGAAAAATAAACTATTTGAGTTGGCAGTCTTATTTTCACGAATTAGCTTTACCTCTTTCGGAGGACCGGCTGCCCACAATTCTCTAATGCATTTCGAATTTGTCCAAAAACGAAAATGGCTGGACGAACAACAATTCCTGGACTTGATGGGTGCTGCCAACCTTATTCCGGGACCAAATTCAACTGAACTTGCGATGCATATTGGTTACGTCCGCGCTGGATGGCGAGGATTTCTTATTGCTGGATGCTGTTTCATCCTGCCTGCCATGAGTCTGACCATCATGCTTACCTATTTTTACAAAAATTTTGGTACACTACTAATTGCTGAACAGATCCTCTATGCTATAAAACCGGTAATCATTGCAATCATCCTCAAAGCGATAATATCTCTGGGGAAAAGTGTTTTTAAAAGCCCCCAAGAAATCATCATTGCCGCTGCTGCACTGGGAATGTACCTCCTGGGGGTGAATGAAATCCTGATCCTCCTGGCGTGCGGTCTGATGATGACAGTCCTGAGGAAACTGCAGTTATTAAATTCTTCATGGACAGCAATGGTATTTCTTCCTGGATTTCTTGTTTATCCATTGTTCCATTTTATCCAATCTGGAGAGCAGCCTTATCTTCCTTCCACATTGTTTCTTAGTTTCTTAAAGATTGGATCGGTTCTATATGGAAGCGGGTATGTATTACTGGCTTTCCTGGAGGGCGAATTTGTTAAACGCTTAGGCTGGTTAACCTATGCGCAGATGGTAGATGTCATTGCAATTGGGCAGGTAACCCCCGGTCCTTTATTCACTACTGCCACCAGTATTGGCTATCTCCTGGATGGGGTCAATGGTGCAATTCTGGCGACCACCGGGATATTCCTGCCCGCATTTATTTTTGTTGCCATTTCGTTTCCCCTAATCCCCCTCATGCGCAGGTCAATATGGACTTCTGCTTTCCTGAATGGTGTAAATGCATCCGCCCTGGCATTAATGGTTGGAGTGAGTATTAAACTGGCGCGTGTATCATTTGTTGATCCGTTTACCATCGTCCTTGGATTGGTGGCTGCCGTCCTGGTTTTTCGTACCAAAGTTAATCCCACCTGGTTGATCCTTGGAGGAGCTTTGATTGGTGGTCTTAAAGGACTAATTGGATAGAAATCGGTGCTGGTGGGGTGTACCATATGGAGGATCGCAAGGTAAAATTTCCATAGATTCTCAAAATAACTCACTCATACATTGGAGAAACTCAACCCGGAAAAATATAATGGAGTGATTTTTCTTTAGATGAAAATGTTGGATTCAAAACCAGGATAAAATATAAAAACCACCAAATAGCTCTACAGTTAATCAATGGCAATTGACAGATATGGATAAAAACCCTAAGATATTCAACCAGGATTAATTTATCTGGCTGGAATTGTATTCAATCGATTTTCATGTGAGATTATCAAACCATCCGGGACAAAATAGTAATAATCTTCTCCTCACCCCGTGAATAAAACCTAAGGAAATAACATGACACTCCGAGAGTATATTGAACAATTGGATCAGCATGAAGAACTTATCCGGATTAAAGAACCGGTTTCTAAAACCTACGACGTTGCAGCCATATTAAAGAAAATGGAACCTCGCCCGGTGCTTTTTGAAAATATCATCGAATCACAATTTCGCGTAGCAGGAAATTTATTTTGCTCCAAAGATACTTTCGCTCGCTATTTTGGAATTCAAAAAACCGAAATCATCCCGAGATTAAGCCAGGCAATCCAGAACAGGACGATGCCGGATGTTGTTCTTGATGCTCCCTGCCAGGAAGTGATTCAAATGCATCCGGACCTGGATGCGCTGCCATTATTGAGGCATTGCATGTTAGATGGCGGAAACTATATCAGCTCAGGAATAACAATTGCCAGGCATCCCGTGTACGGGCAGAATGTGGATTTTCACCGGGCTATGCAAATATCCAGGAATGAATTGGTTCTGCGTGTGGTCCGCTCACGCCATTTTGACAGGTTCCTGAAGGACCTGGGACAGGTTGATATCGCTATTTGTATCGGCAACCCACCCAATGTCCTGGCAGCTGCCGCCACTTCCGTAGAAATTGGTATGGATGAAATGACCATAGCAAACTCATTGGAGCCCTTAACGGTTGTTCGAGCACAAACCGTGGATCTCCTGGTCCCAGCGGAGGCAGAATTTATCCTGGAAGGAACAATTTATAACGACAGGAGGCACGCTGAAGGACCATTTGTAGATTTAACGGAAACCTATGATGTAATTCGCAATGAACCGGTATTTGAATTGAAAGCCATTACCCACCGGAGGGATGCTATCTGGCAGGCTTTATTGCCTGGTGCCCTGGAGCATAAGTTGTTGATGGGCATGCCCCGAGAACCAACCATCTATAATAAAGTGAACCAGGTGGTCCCCTGCTTGGATGTGAATGTGAATCCAGGGGGATGCTCCTGGCTTCATGCCATCGTAAAAATTCGCAAAACGGCGGAGGAGGATGGCATGAATGCAATCAAAGCCGCCATGGATGGCCATCGCTCCTGCAAACATGTCTACATTGTGGATGAGGATATCGATATTTACAATCCTATGGAGGTGGAGTGGGCAATGGCAACCCGTTTTCAAGGCCATCGGGATATGGTAGTTTACCCGGATCAACACGGTTCCAGCCTGGATCCCAGCTCAGAGGCAAACACCTATCACACAACAAAGATTGGATTTGATCTCACCAAACCGCTCATCACCTCTGGGAAATCATTCGAAAAAGCAGCTTTTCCTGAAATCAATCTCGATAAGTTCATAAAATAAACGCATATGCAATTACAATCCCAAGAAATTCAAATGTTGGATGGAAAATTCGGATGGGCAGCCCAAAAGTCCATGGAGATCCTCGTGGCCCTTGGCAAAATCTACGGCGCTAAACGAATGATACCTGTTACATCAGTCCAGATTTCTGGGGTCAGTTACGCCAACCTGGGGGAAGCCGGGCTGCAGTTCCTGGATGAAATGGCACAGGGCGGTGGAAAAACCAGGGTTTTAACCACCCTCAACCCTGCAGGAATGGACATTGAAAACTGGCAAATCCTGGGCATCGATGAAAAATTTGCCGCCAACCAGATGCGAGTCATAGATGCCTATGCCAGGATGAACGTCGTCACTACCTGCACCTGTACACCATATTTGTCAGGGAACCTTCCTCACTATGGTGAACATATTGCCTGGGCAGAAAGCAGCGCAGTCTGTTATGCCAACTCGGTTATTGGTGCGAGGACAAACCGTGAAGGTGGGCCTAGTGCCCTGGCAGCTGCCTTGACCGGGGTTACACCGGAGTATGGTTATCACATGGAGACTGAGCGAGAACCATCCATTATCATCCGGGTAAATGCGAAAATGGAACACAACCATAGCTTTGGTGCCCTGGGACAGGCGCTAAGCAAGGTCTTTGAAGTTCAATCGATACGCCCAATTCCGTATATTCAGGGGATTCCCCAGGCAACGGTCGAGAATCTCAAGTCGTTTTGTGCAAGTTTCGCCACTTATTGCGGGGGAGCCATTTTTCACATGGAAAATATTACTCCTGAGTGGAATTTATACCCCCAACCGAAAAGAATGATTGTTCTCGACCAAAAAGATATTGAAAGTTCAATCGAAACCATGAATTCTGTATATGAAGAGACAATAGATTTTGTCAGTTTGGGATGCCCACACCTTTCAATTAAGGAGATAGCCCGCATTGCAGAATTGCTCCAGGATAAAAAAGTAAACAAAGAATTCTGGATAACCACCTCCAGGCCAATCAAGCAAATTGCCGATTCGATGGGCTATTCAAAAATAATTGAGGACAGTGGAGCAAAATTTGCAGTAGATACATGCTGCGTTGTTGCCCCGATCAAAGGAAGATTCCAGGCAATGGCAACAGACAGTGCCAAGGCTTGTTATTATGCGTTTGCTCAAAATAATATGAAAACACGCCTCCTATCCTTTGACGATACCGTTTTTGAGGCTTTATCATGATACTTTCGGGCAGAAAAATATATCAGGGAATTGTAAAAGGAAAAGCCCTGGTCACTCAAATGGGTATTTCTTTTTATGGGGGTGTCGATCCAGACACAGGGATTTTGTTAGAGAAAGACCATGAACTTTATGGACAGAGTATCTCTGGGGTAATTTTGGTATTTCCTCGGGGTAAAGGCTCTACAGTTGGCTCATATACATTGTATCGCCTGAAAAAAAATGGACTGGCTCCAGCAGCAATCATTAATAAAGATTGCGAGACAATCACTGCCGTGGGTTGCATTATCTCTGAAATACCGTGTATCGACCAGATTGATATAAAAAGCCTGACTACAGGCATGAATTTGATCATTAATGGAGAGGAAGGGACCATCGAAATTGTTGATTAACCCTGCATTCTATTAAATCCTGAAAACCCATCAATTTAGATATTAATCCAGAAAGACAAAACGGTTTTTATAATTGCATCAAACACGCATGCCAGAAATTCTATGTTTTCCCCCATTCGGGTGATTACTCCAAGCCATTGTCTGATCACATGAAATTAAATTGGTATATCCCCGGTAAATCCCCAAACACTTCGTAAGAATAAAGAGTGTCATTGGAAAACCTGGGATTATTCATCACGGATAAGTCAATTCCTATAAATCTACCTGGGAGGGAATAAGCTTGAAAATAATTTCCAGGGGATAATTAAATTAATAATAAAAATCAGGCTAAAATTATTTTATATAGATTTATAGGATTATTATTTGCCTGGTAATTCAATCTGCAAATGATTAATGCAGGAGGATATGAATGACTAACACACCTGAAATTGATGTAAAAAGAAGACGACGCGGTGAAAAACCAACCAAACGCGCTGAGGCGCCTGTCAGGGAAGATACCGGTAGCACCTCACCACCCTCCTCCGGAGGAACTTCCTATATACCCTCAGGAACCGGAGGTACCGCCATGCCTTCCATGGGAAAAATGGGGACAGGCTGTGGCGGGTTCATTGTTATTCTCATCATCGCCCTTTACCTTATCTTTTCCGGCGGACTGGGCGGACAAGAACAAGTATCTGAAGTGCAGCCACAAACCGAGTATGCAACTGAAGTCCAGGAACCACAAACCCAGCTATCAACTGCCACTCCCCGTCCAACAAAGGCAGCTATTGCCGGACAGGCTGGACAGGATTGGCTGGTTATGCTCTATCAGAATGCTGATGATCAAGTCCTGGAGCAGGATGTTTTCCTGGACCTCAACGAAACTGAAAAAGTCGGCTCATCAGACAGAGTGACAATTGTCTCCCAGATTGACCGCTTCCGTGGGGCTTACTCGGGAGATGGCGACTGGCATACCACGCGCCGTTACCTTGTAACCCAGGATGACGATTTCAACGTGGTAAATTCGCAGCTGGTGGATGAACCCGGGGAAGTAAACATGGCTGCCGGAGAATCCCTGGTTGATTTCGTTGCCTGGGCTACAGAAAATTATCCGGCCGATCGAACGGTATTAATTCTATCGGACCACGGTTTAGGTTGGCCTGGTGGATGGAGTGACCCGGATCCAGGCAGGTCAGATCCTGGTAAAGCACCGCTTACAAATTATTTAAAAGGCGATCACTTATACCTTTCGGAATTGGATAAGACCCTGGCTGCCATTCAACAACAAAATATCGTCCAAAAATTCGATATTATCGGAATGGATGCCTGCCTTATGAGCCAGATGGAAGTTTATTCTGCACTCCAGCCATATGCTGATTATGCAGTCGCATCCGAGGAAACAGAACCCGGGCTGGGCTGGGCTTATGCGGGATTTTTAGACCTTTTAGTCAACAATCCGGATATGAGCCCCGAACAGCTGGCGGCAAATATCGTGGAAACCTATATCCAGGAAGATCAAAGAATTGTTGATAACAATGCCAGGGCGGATTATCTACGCCAGGGATCCCAGATGGGTGGTTTTTTTGGAGCCCCAAGCATTAGTGCTGCGGCACTTACCAACCAACTCGAACAAAATATTACCTTGAGTGCGGTGGATTTGAATGCGTTTCCGGAATTAATCACCCAATTTAATAACTTTGCTTACAGCCTGCAAAATGCAGACCAATCCATTGTTGCTAGCGCCCGCAACTACGCTCAATCTTATACAAGCATCTTCGGCAATCAGGTACCAAAATCATATATCGATTTGGGCCATTTTACCCAGCTGATTCAGAAAAACGTAAATGATTCAGCAGTAAACAACGCAGCAAATGGGTTAATTAATGCGTTAGATCAAACAATCATCGCTGAAAAACACGGTTCTTCAAAACCCGGGTCATCCGGGATGGCTATTTATTTTCCAAATTCTACACTTTACAGGAACCCTTATAGTGGTCCTCAATCCTACCTGGAACTGGCTGACCGTTTTGCGAGTATCTCTCTTTGGGATGATTTCCTGGCTTACCATTACCTGGATAGAGCTTTCAAGCCTGATGTTTCCAGAACCCGTTTTACCATCAAGTTCTGAAACCACCAGGGCCCCGGGTTCAGGAAATATCTCCATCACGAATATCACAGCATCAAGAGATGAAATCACTATCAATCAAACCTCAGAAATCAGTGCAGAGATAACCGGTCAGAATATTGGTTATATCTATCTTTTCGCCGGTTATTATGATCCGGGTTCAAAATCCATTTATGTCGCTGATACGGACTATTTGGAAAGCCCGGACACCCAGGAGTTGAATGGGGTTTACTACCCTGTTTGGCCGGAGGCAGAATCATTTATATTAAACTTTGAATGGGACCCTGTATTATTCTCAATCACGGATGGTGAACAATCCGACCTGGCCCTTTTTAACCCGGGAGTTTATGGAATTTCAGGAGAACAGGCTGAATATTATGTGAATGGCACCTATACGTTTACTGAAAGCGGTGAGCAGCTTTATGCTCAAATGCATTTTAGGGATGGCAAATTATTCCAGATTTTTGGATTTAATGGTACGGATGAGACTGGCTCGCCGGCAGAAATCACTCCAAATGAAGGTGATGAATTTACCATTTCACAAAGGTGGATGGAGCTTAATGACCAGGGCCGGGTTAATCAGGTTGTCACTGAACCCGGTGCGACAATAACCTTCGGAAGAGCGCCCATAACCTGGGAGATGGTTTACGCTCCTGCAGGAAAGTATGTGGTTGGATTTCTGGTAAGCGATATGGATGGAAACATAACCCAGAGTTTTACCCAGATCACCGTGAAATAGTTTAGGATTATTAATCCGGGTAAAAAATCACCTCGTGAGTAGCAAAATTAATTTAAAATGGAGGAGTATAAAAACAGATACGCTCCTCCATATTTTTTATTAACGCATAGATATCACCGCACCGCGGGAGAATTGACCCGGTCCTGGGCAGGATCAAAGATATGCATATGATCCATATTAAAGATAACCTGGGTATCCGAGCCTATCTGAACCTGGGTGCGAGGGTCCACCCTGGCTACGAAATTATTCTGACCGCTAACCAGATATAAGAATATCTCGTTGCCCATTAATTCGGTGACATCTACCTTGGCAGGAACTGCCTCGGCATGAATCCCCGTTGGAACAAAATCCGGATTATGGATATTTTCAGGACGGATACCAAATATCACCTCTTTATCCGTATAACCCATGAAGGTTTCTCGCCGGTCATCCGGTATCCTGACGGAAAATCCCCCCGTGTCAATATACAATCCCTCGCCATCCTTGCGAATATGTGAAGGGAAGAAGTTCATTGCCGGGCTTCCAATGAATCCTGCCACAAACAGGTTATCCGGTTGGTCATATAACTTCTGGGGAGTATCCATTTGCAGTAATATACCTTTATTCATCACAGCGATGCGTGAAGCCATTGTCATAGCCTCAGTCTGGTCATGGGTAACATAGATAAAGGTGGTTTGAAGTTCATGGTGTAGTTTGCTAATTTCCGCCCTGGTTTGAACCCTCAATTTAGCATCGAGATTGGAGAGCGGCTCATCAAATAAAAACACTTTCGGATTGCGAACAATTGCACGGCCAACAGCAACACGCTGTCTCTGACCACCGGATAATTCTCTTGGTTTTCGTTTTAATAAATGCTCGATCTCCAATTTTCGGGCGGCCTGTTCAACCCTTTGATTTATTTCATCCTTCGAAATTTTCCGTAGTTTAAGGCCAAACGCCATATTATCAAATACTGTCATATGTGGATATAGGGCATAGGATTGGAATACCATGGCAATATCGCGGTCTTTTGGTGCAACATCATTAACAACTGCATCACCTATTAATATTTCCCCTTCAGACACCTCTTCCAATCCTGCCAGGCAGCGCAAAGCAGTCGTTTTTCCGCAACCCGAAGGCCCAACCAACACAAGGAACTCCTTATCTTCAATCTCCATATTCAAATCATTAATAGCGGCAAAATCACCAAAACGCTTCCAGACATGTTTAAAAGTTACTGATGCCATGATCTTCCTCCCTTCCGAATGGATATAGTGATTTAATTATAGGTCAGCCATATATAAAAAACAACACCCAGCAAACTATTATTTTTGAAATGTGTTTATTCCTTTTTTACAAAAATCACAATATTGGCTCATTTTGGATTAAATCAGATGACATTGGATACATCAGAATCAGAAATATTTAATTTATTTGGTATTAAAAAAATATTGCTGTATAATTTTTAAACATGGGGAGAATTCTTGTGAAAAAAACCCCAAAAAACGCTTGATCGAATCATCAAAAACACGCGTGAAGAGAACAGCCATTTCTATTTAGAAATTGTCGACGGACATGAAGGGAGGTGTGTTTCTTAGAAAAATCGCCTATAAAAAAATCATGGTTAAAACAATCATATATAAGGAGATAAAATGTCAAGGAAGTTGTTCCCATTAGTTAGTATTTTACTTATCGCTGCCTTTGTGCTCTCAGCATGCACGACTCCAGCAACAGAAGCACCTGCAGCAGAGGCGCCTGCGGAAGCCGCACCAGCAGAAGGTGGAGAAGTATATTACCTGAATTTCAAACCGGAAGTAGCCGAAATTTACCAGAAGATCGCTGATGATTACAAAGCAGAAACGGGTGTTACCCTCAAAGTGGTAACTGCTGCAGCAGGAACTTACGAGCAGACATTAAAGTCTGAAATTGCTAAGTCAGATGCACCCGTTTTGTTCCAAATTAATGGCCCTGTTGGATATGCAAGCCTGGAAGGATTACACCGCAGATTTAAAAGACATCGAACTGTACCAGCATCTTTCCGATAAATCCATGGCTGTCACCGATGGCGATGGCGTTTATGGAATACCATATGTTGTAGAAGCATACGGTATCATTTACAATAACGCCATCATGGAAAAGTATTTCGCATTGGATGGCGCCAAGGCAGCTTCCATGGCGGAAATCAACAATTTCCCCAAACTGAAAGAAGTTGTTGAAGACATGACCGCCAAGAAAGACCAATTGGGTATCGAGGGTGTGTTTTCTTCCACCTCTCTAAAACCTGGCGAAGACTGGCGCTGGCAGACACATCTTGCCAATGTCCCGATTTTTTACGAGTTCAGGGACAACAATGTCGATCTCGGGGACCCCGCTGCAACGATGGAAGTGGAATTCAAATATTCGGATAATTTCAAGAATATCTTTGATCTCTATCTGAACAACTCCGTTACCGAACCGTCATTACTTGGCAGTAAAAGTGTCGATGATTCCATGGCAGAGTTTGCATTGGGTCGTTCTGCTATGGTCCAGAATGGCGACTGGGCATGGGGGCAAATCTCAGGCGTAGAAGGAAATGTGACCAAGGAAGAAGATGTAAAATTCCTGCCAATTTACACTGGCGTACCTGGTGAAGAGAAACAATCAATCAATGTTGGCACGGAGAACTTCTACGCCATCAATTCACAGGTCTCACCAGAAAAGCAGAAACTGGCTGCAGATTTCATTTTGTGGCTGTTCAGCAGTGATACTGGAAAAGCCTATGTTACCAATGAATTGAAGTTCCTTGCTCCATTCGACACGTTTGCTGAAAACGAAAGACCAACTGATCCGTTGAAACTAAGTGAGGCTGGTTATATTAGCAATACCGATCTATACAACGTAGCCTGGAATTTCCTGGTATTCCCAAGCCAGACCTTCAAGGACAATTTTGGTGCCGCCTTGCTGCAGTACGCACAAGGCTCCATGCCATGGGAAGATGTCAAACAGCTGTTTATTGACCAGTGGAAGGCTGAAAAAGCAATGTAATGTAAAAAAATTGGTTGATAGACTCACCCCGCATCATCAAAGGTGCGGGGTGATGTAACATCTCAAAAGACTCCTTATACTGTAAAGCAGGAGAACTCCTATGCAAAAAATGCCCAAGAAATATTATGCGTTTTTTATCCTGCCAACCGTCGTAGCATTCTTTATTTCATTTTTAATCCCATTTCTATTTGGAATATATCTCTCATTCACCGAATTCACAACAGTCACCAATTCAACTTGGGTGGGTTGGGAAAATTATATTCGAGCCTTCACTGATGATAAAACCTTTATTAATGCCACCATTTTTACAATAAAGTTCTCCGTGGTTTCTGTAGTACTGATTAATCTATTTGCATTCTCCCTGGCACTTCTACTCACTCGAAAAATCCGGGGAACAAATATTTTTCGAACAGTATTCTTCATGCCGAATCTCATCGGCGGAATCGTCCTTGGTTATATATGGCAGTTAATTATCAACGGTGTGCTCATAAATTTTGGTGTTGATATTACCTACAGCGCTGTTTATGGTTTTTGGGGGTTGGTCATCCTGATGAATTGGCAGATGGTAGGATACATGATGATTATTTATATCGCCGGTATCCAGAATATCTCCCCTGAACTTATCGAAGCAGCCAAAATTGATGGTGCAAATTCCTGGGACATATTAAAAAGCGTTACGATCCCTTTAGTCATGCCGGCAGTTACCATCTGTACATTCCTTACGGTCTCGAATTCATTTAAGCTCTTTGACCAGAACCTTTCCCTAACAGCAGGCGCCCCGGCCAGAACCTCTTCAATGCTCGCTTTGGATATTTACAATACATTTTATGGTCGTAACGGCTATGAAGGTGTCGGTCAGGCAAAAGCGGTTATGTTTTTCCTTTTTGTAGCTGCAATTGTGCTGCTGCAGCTGAAGTTTACAAGATCCAAGGAGGTTGAAAACTGATGAATGCTAAAGAACGCCTTTCGAACTATATCAATTTTAACTTTTTATTGATTCTTGCCGTTATCTATATGGCTCCATTATTTATTGTCTTGATGAATTCTTTCAAAGGCAGATTTTTTATTGCCGACACCCCTTTCGCTCCACCCAATGCTCTCACATTCGTAGGAATGAAGAACTATATTTCCGGTATTGAGAAGACCGGATTTATTCAGGCTTTTGGTTATTCTCTATTTATTACTGTTTTCTCTGTTGCTGCAATCGTGTTTTTTACATCGATGGCCGCCTGGTGCCTTACCCGGGTAAAATCTAGACTCAGTTCAGTCCTGTTTTATCTAATGGTCTTTTCCATGATTGTCCCGTTCCAAATGGTTATGTTTACCATGTCAAAAATGGCAAATGTCATGCATTTGGATAATCCGGTGGGTATTATTGTGCTTTATCTGGGCTATGGTGCCGGATTATCGGTATTTATATTCAGTGGTTTTATTAAAAGCATTCCCCATGAAATTGAAGAAGCAGCAACGATTGATGGCTGCAATCCGATACAGACATTCTTCTTGATTGTATTTCCAATTCTCAGGCCAATATGCATTACCGTGGCCATATTAAATACCATGTGGATTTGGAATGATTATCTGCTCCCTTATCTTGTGATCGGTAGCAACTATAAAACGATTCCCATCGCAGTTCAGTATTTGCAGGGCGGCTATGGCAGTCGTGATATGGGAGCCATGATGGCGATGCTTGTCCTGGCAATTATTCCGATTGTGATATTCTACTTATCCTCACAACAATATATTATTAAAGGTGTTGTTGCCGGAGCCGTGAAAGGTTAATCACAATTTAGGGCTTGAATAGAACCACATATATGTTCCTATACAAAACCAGGTGATTTTTTTGGAGTATAAATATGAGGTCGTCTCTACAATCAAAATGACGACCTCATATTTGGTTGATATAGCAATTTTCAGGTTTTGTATGGTGTAAGGATCGCCTCAGGTTATAACAATTTCTCGCGAGCATACCCCTGACTTTTCTTGGCTGGCTGTAACTGTAAATTTGCTCTCACCCTTAATGCGCACAATCCAGGTGACAATTCTCTCAGAAGGCTCCCATTTCTTTATCCATTGGGACCAGGTTTCATTCCTCTGAGAACGTCCTTCCAGATGCTCGATTTTCAATTCAGGTGAACCATTCATAACCTCAAATCCGACATCGGCCTTCAGAGTAACCACAATTGGTTTATCCGCTTTCATCACGCGGGCTTGATCCGTGAGGTAAGTGGGTAAATAACCGCCATTGCCGACCTTAGCAGTAATTCGCACGATGTGGTCTTCCAGATGTTCGTAAACAAGATCTTTTATCGATAATTTGGGAAGGGTTGCCGCAAATTTTATACTGAATTCTTTGTGTTTTTCGGCAATTTCTTCCAGCATCGATTCTGGAGCGTTCCTTTCCACCCGGATCCGGTTCCAACCACCAATTTCAACCCGCCCTAACTGCGGATGCTCATACAGTTTCCAGGCCAGATAAGGATTTTCCATTCGGGTTTCCAAAAATGCAAGGATTTTGCCTTCCTCCTCAACACTTCGTTTATTTGAGGGATAAAATCCTTCAGTTGCCACGCCGGCTGCTTGATCAACATTCCATAATTCGGTAACCAGGCTTGGCAGTCCTAAAAAGTCGTACGTCCAGTCATCCAGGCAGCCGCCCCGGACATCATTCTTATCGGGCGTAAACTCGTGATATACAGAAATTGTGGGGTAACCAGTTATCTGGGTGCCCATTTTTCCAAGCATCGTATACAAGGCAAGATCCTGCCCAACAAAATGCTCATCAGATTTATCTCCAAATGGTCTTAATAAGGCTCCAGCATTGGTATGATATGACATGACGCCGCCGATGTTGGGATGGGCCAGGATAAAATCAGCCACTGCTTTGGCTTCCGGTTCCTCCAAGGGCAGATTTCCAGCTCCATATTGTTTGCCTTCTGGAAAATATTTTGCCGGAAATTGGCGATTCATGTTGCCGTCGCGGGGTTTTGGAAAATGATATTCCCCATTAAAGTCGTGAAATTCACCTTCGGGTAATAAACGGTAAAAATCACCATCCAGCTCCCATGGCTCACGCAATTCCATAAACCGCGGATCTTTCTCACTGATTTTCCATTCCCCATCCGGGTCCGCAACCCGCATCTGGGCAACAATCCCGTCTCCATTTATATCTTTCCAGTAGAAACCGCTTTCTTGCTGTTCCTCACCGGGGAGGTACCGGCCATTACCGCACCAGGGAGCCCCCTGCTTTAAAACAAATTCAGCTCCGTCAGGATTTAGACGAGGTAACACATAAAATACCTGGGTTTCTAACAATTGTGTAACAAACGGATTTTTTTGGAAATTAGCCAATAAATACCAGGCAATGTACATGGTCACATTTGTGCCCATAACTTCTTCTGCATGAATGCAAGACTCAATATAAAATCCGGGTCGGGAACCGGCATCCCCCATGACGAAACTGGAGATTTCAAGGGCATACACAGTTCGCCCGCGATGGCTAACCCCGATCGCATGCAAACGGCAGCGATCCGGATATTCATTCGCCCATCGTTTTAAAGTGGCCTCCAGCCGTTCAAAATCGAAAAATTGGTTGATTTCGGGTTTGTATACCATGTTCGCTCGCCTCCAAAAGGTTATTTTTCGCAATTTCATCCATACTTATTATGATTTTTGATTCATTTTGTATTTCATTTCATCTTTACTAATAAACGATCATTCAATGTCCCACTTTTTTCTTCCCGCCGGTCAGGAGCGGTCTGCTGAATTCCAACAACCTATTGTAACCTGATCCTGAATATATAATGAAAGACGTGGACAAGTCTTCCGGATAGGAATTTGAGCTATCCATTATTCCATTAATGTTGAAGTATCCTCCACCGTGAATCAGCGTTAGCACAGCCAGCCTCGTTGACCACTTGCTGGTCAGGATAGCCTGTTGCCATAAATTTGTTGGTCAGAGGCTTGTTGTCTATCGGCTGGTGAGGTTAATTCCAATGATTTTGAAACATATCGGCTTGGATGTTAATCGTGAGTTTTGAATAAAAATCTTCCCACCAAAAAGTCCTGGCTTTCAACGCCAGGTTGGCATCCCCGGCAAATTAAGGCATATTTCCTGACCGCCGCTGGCCCTTAAATTGGATCATGGTAAACTATTGTTTATGACAAACCACACCGCCACAGCAATTGCCCATCCAAATATCGCTTTTATTAAATACTGGGGAGATCAGGATCCAAAAATCCATATCCCCTCAAATGGTTCAATATCCATGGTGATGGATTGCCTGAGCACAAAAACATCGGTCACATTCAGCCCGGATTATGATTCTGATCTGCTGATTATTAACAATAAATCTGCGTCGCAGAAATCATTGGTCAGGGTTCAGCGTTTTCTCCAGGTTGTCAGGAACATGGCAAACCACCAGGTGTATGCCCGGGTTGTCAGTGAAAATAATTTTCCTATGGGTGCTGGAATTGCTTCTTCTGCCTCTGCCTTTGCGGCTCTAGCTCTAGCTGCAAGTAAAGCGATTGGTATGGAACTTTCGGAATCCGAACTGTCCCGCCTTGCCCGACATGGTTCAGGATCTGCCTGCAGGTCGATCCCATCTGGATTTGTAGAATGGACAGCCGGTGGGGATGACATCACATCTTTTGGCTTTTCAATTGCCCCGGCTGACCATTGGGACCTGGTTGATCTTGTGGTTGTTGTAAATCAAGAACATAAAAAGGTCGGATCTATAGAAGGCCATCGCCTTGCGGCTTCCAGCCCATTCCAAAATGCCAGGGTATCCGGTACCCGGCAGCGGTTGGATATCTGCCGGCAGGCACTTATGGATAAAGATTTTGATAAATTAGCAGACATCGTAGAATATGACAGCAATCTCATGCATGCAGTTATGATGACATCGCATCCACCCTTGTTTTTCTGGGAGCCTGCTTCGTTGGAATTGATTAAGCAAATTCCAAAATGGAGGAAAAAAGGATTTCCAGTATGCTACACAATGGATGCCGGCCCAAATGTTCATGTAATCACATTATCTCAATTTGCCGGGGAAATTAAGGAAAAAATTTCCTCATTTCCAAACATCATTAAAATACTATGTGCAAAACCTGGGCATGGAGCTCGTTTGAGTGATACATTAACATTTTATTAGAATGGAAGTTGAATGGGTAATTTCATCCGGGTTGTGGATATAATAGGAAAAAAGGATGCACATCCTTCAGAGTTAAGGTTTTTTAAGGGAAATATAAGAAATATATGAATATCAGCACTGGATTTATAACTATCATAGAGTTTGTTTTGGCATTTGGCCTGTTAATTTTTTTACATGAACTGGGACATTTTGTTGTTGCTAAATTATCAAAGATTGAGGTAGAAGAATTTGGTTTCGGTTTCCCGCCAAAAATTTTTAGATTATTTAACCTTGCGGGAACAGATATAACCATCAACTTGATTCCTCTCGGCGGATTTGTGCGTCTTAAAGGGGAAAATGATCCGGATGTACCTGGGGGGATGGCAGCTGCAAATCCCTGGAAGCGATTAGGAGTATTACTCGCTGGATCAACCATGAATTTATTAACAGGGATTCTGCTGTTCTCATTTGTCTTTTCCCAAATTGGCGCACCTGATTTGCAAACTGTTGAGATAATGGATATTGCTAAAAACTCTCCTGCAGCACTTGCAGGAATCCAAATTGGTGATATTGTATCTGAAATTGATGGGCAGCAAATCAACAGCATGGAGGGTCTCTCGCAGATTATCAAGGATAATCTCGGGAAAGCGATTACCATTACATTGCTTCGGGATGGAACTCAGATGGATGTTGAGGTGGTTCCCCGTGAAAATCCCCCTCAAGGAGAAGGAGCTCTTGGTATTATGATGTCAAATCCTTCCAAGGATATCAATATCATCCAATCGATACCATTAGGAGCAATGATCACATTCGAACAAGGTAGACAACTCTTCCTCCTGCCTGGCCGATTAATCGGAGGACAGGTCGATCCCGAAGAAGCCCGTTTCGTTGGTCCTAAAGGTATTTTTGACATGTATTCGCAGGCAAGGGAGAAAGATCAGGAACTCACATCTTCAACCGTGTCACAGACCGGGGATGAACCAGGCGGACTTAATACAATTTGGCTGATGGCAATAATATCTATAGCAATTGGTTTGACCAACCTCCTACCGATTCCTGCTCTAGATGGGGGAAGAATTCTATTCTTAATTCCTGAGATTTTATTCAAGAAACGGATTCCAGCCCAATATGAAAATATTATTCATTTTGTGGGCTTCTCGGCTTTGATTCTCTTGATGATATATATTACAACTCAGGATTTTATCAACCCAATACAGCTCCCTTGATTCAGAATATCATCTGAGGAGAAAATCGGTTTTGAATAAACAAAAGGATAATTTCGATCAGGTCATCGCTGGATTGAAGGATATAAACAATCCATTTCCAGCGAAATATCTACATAAATTCTCGGATATTTCACCGGAGCAATTGGCTGAACTAAAAAAATCGTGGTTAGAGATTCCCGCAGCACGTAAAATTAATTTACTGGGTGATTTGGAAGAAATTGCGGAAGCCGATACCCTTGTATGTTTTGATGATTTTAGCCGGTTTGTACTTAAGGAGGAAAATAATCCTCTGGTTCTTTCAGCTGCTATTCGGTTATTGTGGGAATGTGAAGATCCAAAATTGATTCCATTATTAATGGAGATTACTAACCATACCGATATTGACTTAAGAGCCTCTGCTGTTGCCGCACTAGGGTTATTCATTTATCTCGGAGAATTGGATGAAATCCCGAAACTACAACAGGAAAAGATAGAAATCAAATTATTTGGGATCTTTAATAACGATCCGCAGGATCAAGTCAGGCGCAAAGCGCTTGAATCTCTCGGATATTCTTCCCGCAAAGAAGTAATCAAAATCATCCAAAAATCATACGAAAATGAGCTTCCTGAATGGAAAGCCTCTGCTTTATTTGCAATGGGACGTTCGGCCGATCCGCGCTGGAAAAATGATATATTGGAGAATATTGGCGAAGACAACCCGGAAATAAAGGCGGAAGCAATACGAGCCGCCGGTCAATTAGAACTGCGCAATGCTCGTCCTGTATTACTGGAATTATTGAAGGAACCATTTGAACTTGACATCGACTTAAGGTCTATCATTATCTGGTCGCTCTCGCAAATTGGCGGTAAGAATGTTCGCAAAACTCTCGAACGCATCCTTGAACAAACAGATGACGATGATGAAGCCTTATTCATCGATAATGCACTCGAAAACCTGGGTTTTACGGAAAGTTTCCCGGAATTGGATATACTCTCGGTTCGTACGGATGAGCTGGCTGGTGAAGAGGAATTGGATGAGTATCTATCGGAAGATATAATGACCGATGATGATAATGGTTATGGGGATGGTGAGGAAGATGAGGACGACGAGGGTGACGAAGTTGACGAAGAGGATGATTATTGATCGTTTCATCGAAGCAACAGGATTGTTATCAGATCTTCACTCATTTTTACATAGAATCCCAATCAATTCTTTAAATAAAACTATTGTGTAACCAACATTGACAACAAACGCACCTTTGGGAAATAAATAGGACAATTCGAATTTATTCCAATTCGTTCTGCAACTCTGGAGTTTGCCTATGACTCAGCAAAAAGAATTAAAATCCCGCTTGCATATATGGGTTTCTGGTCGTGTCCAGGGAGTTGGATTTCGTATGTTCGCTTATGGATCAGCCAGCCGGCTGAATTTGGTCGGATGGGTGCGTAACAGGTTTAACGGTGACGTTGAAATAATTGCGGAAGGACCACAGGATAAACTAGTGATTCTACTAAGCGAGATGCGTCTGGGTCCACCGGCATCAATTATTACCGATGTAAAATATGATTGGGAAGAACCCGACGGGAAATTTAACCGCTTTGATTTATTGGCTTCCCTCTAGCTGGTAATATAAATTTTTAATCGATCTCTCCCGAAAGAATTTGGGCTTTTTTCCACGGGGCAACGTCAGATTCATCAGCAATCATTGCCCTTAGTTCAATGATCTCATCTCTCAACACAGCCGCACGTTCAAAGTCAAGGTTTTTAGCGGCAGTTTTCATCTGTTGTTCTAACTCTTTTGCAATACGCTTCAGTTCCGCAACCGGTATTTTTTCATCTCCCTTGCCCGTAGAATATCCACCTCCTTTTTCTGCTATTGCATACTCATTGCTTACCCTTTCTGTTATATCATGGACAGCCTTACTGATGCTGACTGGTATGATATGATGCTCTTCGTTATATGCGATCTGCTTTTCCCTTCGTCGATTTGTTTCCTGGATGGCAAACTGCATCGCTTGTGTCATCTTATCGGCATACATGATTACCTGTCCATGAAGATGCCGGGCAGCTCGCCCAACAGTTTGGATAAGGGCAGTCGCCGATCGCAAAAACCCTTCTTTATCCGCATCCAGTATTGCCACCAGAGACACTTCGGGAAGATCTAATCCCTCACGCAGAAGGTTAATTCCAACAATCACATCAAATACACCCTTCCGCAAATCCCGTAAAATACCAACCCGGTCAAGCGTATCCACTTCAGAATGAAGATAGTGAACTTTAATCCCTACTTCCATCAAGTATTCTGACAAATCTTCTGCCATGCGCTTTGTAAGGGTTGTTACCAGAACCCGCTCCCCCTGGTTTGTCCTCCCCCGAATTTCGGAAATTAAATCATCGACCTGGCCTTTTGTCGGGCGGATGATAATTTCAGGGTCTATCAAGCCCGTTGGCCTGATAATCTGGTCTACAACCTGTTCGGCTTTGTTGAGTTCATACGGTCCAGGTGTGGCGGATGTATAAATCGTTATCCCCATATGGTTTTCAAATTCATCAAAAGTGAGGGGGCGGTTATCCAGTGCTGAAGGAAGCCGGAATCCATAATCAACCAATACCTGTTTCCTGGACCGGTCCCCATTAAACATCCCGCGGATTTGTGGGATTGTCATATGAGATTCATCAATCACTAGCAGATAATCACTAGGGAGGTAATCAATCATTGTCCAGGGAGGAGTACCGACATCGCGTTGGTCCAAATGTCGTGAATAATTCTCAATCCCGGAGGTGTACCCGACTTCGCGCAACATTTCCAGATCATATTTGGTACGTTGGTCCAATCTCTGCGCTTCCACAAGACGGTCTACAGAACGGAAATAAGCAAGCCGATCTTCGAGTTCGTTTTCAATATCCTGGATTGCATTCTTAAGTTTCTCATCCTCCGTGATATAGTGCTTTGCTGGATAGATAACCACCTCGGAAGGGTCGTCAAATATTTCACCGGTTAATGGATAAAATGAGACAATTCTTTCAACCTCATCCCCAAAAAACGAGATTTTATATGCCTTTTTATCCTCATAAGCGGGGTGAATCTCTAAAACATCCCCGCGCACCCGAAATGTTCCGGGACGTAATTCCATATCATTGCGCTGGTAATGTCCTTCGATTAATTGCCTGAGAAGTGCGTTCCTGCGATAAATTTCACCTACGCGCAAGGTTATAACAACCTTTCCATACTCTTCAGGATTCCCCAATCCATATATGCAGGAAACGGATGCCACAATAATTACATCCTTACGAGACATCAATGCCGTTGTCGCAGCTAGCCGCAGCCTTTCAATTTCTTCATTAATATCAGAGTCTTTTTCTATATAAAGATCATGGCGGGGTACATACGCTTCGGGTTGGTAATAGTCGTAGTATGAAACGAAGTACTCAACCGCATTCTCCGGGAAAAATTCCTTAAATTCCGCATAAAGTTGGGCAGCGAGAGTTTTGTTATGAGCCATAACCAGCGCAGGTTTTTGTAATTGGTAAATGATATTCGCTACCGTGAAAGTTTTCCCCGTTCCAGTTGCGCCAAGCAGCACCTGGTGCCTTAAATTTCGATTTATCCCTTCAATTAATGAACGGATGGCATCGGGTTGATCTCCTGTTGGCTGGTACGGTGCTTGAAGTTTAAATTCCACTTGGTCTCCTACTAATAATAACTATTTTAATTTTATTGGAGATGTGATCCCTATTTCTATACAGAGAACTTGCTGTTTTTCCACCCAATAATTAATTTCCTGGAGTTTGTATGGCTTTGCGATTATGCCGCGAACTGGTTCTTCAATTTAATATTAATCGCATCAATCGTCCCAAGAAGTTTTTCCTTCCAATCGTCCCGGGTGATATTTAATGGTAGCCAGTAAGAATTTTTTCCTGCTCGGGCGTTGTCAACAGGTGGTAATATTCTTTTTTCTGATGGGTCCAACAATGGCGGCAGCCTTAATACGAATTGTTCATTTTCATAACTGATGGATGCCAGTCCCGCCTTGTTGAGCATGTAAGCGGACTAATAATTGAAAAAATAAATTTTGCAATGGTTTTGGTGGTGGACCAAAGCGATCCTTGAATTCTTCCATTAACTTATTTAATTCAACCTCATCGTTTAAAACAGCCATCCGGCGATACAGGCTTAGACGGATGTTTTTATCGGCTATATAATCGACAGGGATTGCTACAGAAAACGGAAGATCCACACTAATCGTAGAATGAGAATGATCTTCGAGACTCAACTCAATTTTATCATCACGGTGTTGGCCTTGCTTTAATAACTTAACCGCCTGTCCCAGTAAGCGGGTGTAAAGATGGAATCCAACTGAAGCAATATATCCATGCTGCTTTGTACCAAGCAGCTCCCCTGCTCCCCTCATCTCCAAATCACGCATGGCTATTGAGTAACCAGCACCTAGTTGAGTATTCTCAGCAATGATCTCCAACCTTTCTAATCCTTCTGGAGTTGGTAGTTTGCGAGCATGTCTGAAAAAATATGCATAAGCTCTTTGAGCTCCCCTGCCTACCCGGCCGCGCAGCTGATAAAGTTGCGCCAAACCGAAGGTATCTCCCCGGTCAACAATCAAAGTATTGGCATTCGGGATATCCAAACCGGATTCAATGATTGATGTACAAAGAAGGATATCAATATCCCCGTTATTAAATTGTTTCATCACAGAGGAAAGCTCATCCTCCGGCATCTGTCCATGGGCTATCCCAATGCGAGCCTCGGGAACTAAGTTCGTAAGATGACTTCCCATACCATGAATTGTTTGCACCCGGTTATGGACAAAAAATGCCTGCCCCCCGCGCTCCAATTCACGTAAAAGAGCTTGTTTAACAATCTGTGGATTATAAGGCCCGATAAATGTGCTGATTGGTAGGCGCTCTTCTGGAGGTGTATTTATCGTAGAAATATCTCTGGTGCCAGTTAATGCCATGTAGAGAGTACGGGGAATTGGTGTGGCAGTTAAGGTGAGGACATCCAGTTCCGTCCTGAGCTTCTTAAAATACTCTTTATGGGAAACTCCAAAGCGTTGTTCTTCATCAATGATGAGCATGCCAAGATCTTTAAAAACCACATCAGGTTGGAGCAGGCGGTGGGTTCCGATGATAATATCAATACTCCCCTCCCCCAAACGTTTAATAATTGCATCCTGTTCTTTTGGATTTCTAAATCGGGAGAGCATCTCAACTTCAACCGGATACGCAGCCAGCCTTTCCCGAAAGGTCTCATGATGCTGCTGAGCAAGGACAGTGGTTGGAACAAGAATGCCAACCTGCCTGCCGTCCATCACTGCCTTAAAAGAAGCCCTTAATGCAACTTCGGTTTTGCCATACCCCACATCACCACATAACAAGCGATCCATCGGTCGCGGGCTTTCCATATCTCGCTTTACTTCTTCTATGGCTTTTACCTGATCCTCTGTTTCGATAAAGGGGAAACTAGCCTCCAGATCTTTTTGCCACGGAGTATCTTCGTGGTAAGTATATCCCTTGGCCAGTTGACGCCTGGCATAAAGCTGAATTAATTCATCGGCGATTTCTCGTACAGCCTCCTTTACCTTGGAGCGAGTGTGCTCCCATTCCGCAGTCCCAAGTCGTGTAAGCGAAGGTGCTCTCGCATCTGGACCAACATAACGGGTCAGACGATCAGCCTGGTGGATAGGAACATATAACTGATCTCCCGCATCATATTCAATCAGTAAGAATTCCCGTTCAAAATTATCAACTTTCCTTCCTACCAACCCGCGGAAAATTCCAATTCCGTAATCGATGTGCACCAGATAATCACCAGATGTAAGGTCAGTAAATGGTGCTTCGGGGGTTATGACAGCAGCTCGTTTTTGTTGGCGCGGTCTTGGTCTCTCCCAACCAAATATTTCACTATCGGTCAACAGGTGATACCTGCTTCCATTTGTATGGATGAGAGTTGTACCTTCGGTCAATGTCCCCTGAACCAGCAGAGGTTTAACCTCAAAAAGCGTAAATTGGCCATATTCTTTTAATAACTCATCAAATCGGGATGATTGTCGGGTTACAACCATTGACTTTTCACCACCTGAACTGATTGTAGCCAGGTGGTCAATCACATCCTTGAGTTTGCCTCCAAACCGCAGTCCGGGAGTGAAACATTCTGCCAATGGTGAGACAGATGGATAGTTGGAACGGCCAAAATCAACCCATTGATCTTTTTTAACACTATCAAATAATTCCGACCAGGAAATAAAAGGAACCAGAGCTGATTCCTTAAGCAATCCCTGTAAAATGCTTTCCTTGCCAAAACGGATCGCTTGTTCCTCAATTTCATTGGCAGAAATTTCAAGTGTATCCAGGTCATCAAAAATAACAAGCGATTTTTCAGGCAGATAATCTAAAATGCTTGCCTGATTCGGATGAGCATAAGGTAGATAGAATTCCAACAATTGTTCATCGGTCTGTGATAACTCAGCAGGTAGGTTGCCGGGCAGTACCTCCCTGGCGGGTGTAACCAGGATCTTATCAGCTGCTTCAATTGTTCTTTGAGTTACAACATCAAATTTCCGAATGGACTCCAGATCATCCCCAAAGAAATCCAACCGGACGGGTGCTTCTTCAGCCGGTGTCCAAACATCCAGGATACCACCCCGGTGAGAAAATTGTCCTTGTTCAATTACAGTGTCAACTCTTTGGTAACCAATATCTATCCATTCTCTCTGAAGATTTTGGATTTGGTAGGTTTTCCCAATTGTCAAAACCTTCATTGATTTTAGAAAATCCCGCCGGGGAAGTGTGCGAGTCATCACTGCCCGGACAGGAGCAACAATCAACGGAATCTCTGTTGTGGGTGAATATCCCGGCCGGTGAGTCATTGCCAGGCTGGTGAGGCATTTTATCCTCTGCAGCCTGGTTTGAGCACCCCATGCTGCCTTTTCATAAAACAATGGATTGGGTTCAGTAAAATGTTTTGCAACCGGATTTTGAAGCCAGAAATCGAACTCATCAATCTGGACAATCGTTTTATCCAAACGGGAACTTATATACAAAATTGGTCTTTTAAGATCCTCGTATAATGCCGCGGCAACAGGAATCCTCACCGCTCTGGGTAATCCCAGACTTTCCAGTGATGAACCGGCAAATAAAGCATCACGCAGCCGCTGATAGGCTGGTAAATTCCTGATTTCTTCTAACAACTCATTCCTTAGTCCCGTTATTATTAAACTGATTCATCGCTGCTTCTAAACCCGAAAGGATATATAGCCTGACAGCATCTACACCTGTACCAACCATCGGAGACAGGAATGATTTCTCTTCTTTGGAAAAGTCCTGGAGAACATAACTGGCAGCATCCATTCTTCCTGGTGGCCGACCAACCCCAAAACGGAGTCTGGGAAAATCCTGAGTCCCCAACTTATTTTGAATTGATGTCATTCCATTGTGACCTCCGGTCCCGCCAGAAGCACGTAAACGGATCGTACCAAAAGGAAGATCAATATCATCATACATCACCAGGAATTTTTCAAGTGGAATTTTATAAAACCGGATCAGTGATACAACAGAATCTCCGGATAGGTTCATAAATGTTTGGGGTTTTGCCAGGATCAATTTATGTGTATCGATGATTCCAGAACCTACCAGGGCTTTGGATTGGTACCTGCTAATGGAAATGTCGAATTCCTCTGACAATTTATCAATAATCATGAATCCGATATTATGGCGGTTGCCGTGGTGTTCTCTTCCCGGGTTACCCAATCCGACCAATAAATAAGTTGACTCCAAATTTCCTTGCGGATTGTGGGAAATTTTTAGTATTCTTGAAAACATGATCAATCCCTGTTCCTTGCTATCATTTCATTAATCCACGAAATGTAGAATAAATTATCATTAAAAGAAAAATTGAAATCGATAAGACAGCTCCACCAGCCAGGCTCTTATAAAAATCTTCCATTGATACGGTGATTGGATTTCTCACCTCTTCATGACTGGTTTTAGAATTTCCATTATTACTGAAAGGAGTACCGGTTTCCAAAATTCCTTCACCTTCAAACAATTGAGGAGTAATGGACTGGGTTTCTATCGGAGTATAGTTGCGAACCCTAAGTTCATCCACCAATGTCTCTGTGGAACTACCATCCTTTAAAAATACCTCCAGACGGATTTTATAATTTCCATCTGCAATCGTTGTTGTGTCCCAGGTTGCCAACTCCGCATCACTTACAATGTTATCTGATTTCGCTATCAAAAACCACGTATCTGCCTGCGAATCCGCATAATTAAATGATATCTGATGGTGATCATATCCATCTAAATCCGTACTCCCAATTATTGAAATGACCCCCTGAAGAACGTCTTCAGAATGCGGATTGGAAATTTTAGGGGTGGCCGGATTAATTTGAAGAAGAATGCTTGTCAAGATAAACACAAATTTCAAAAAATTGTTAATTAAACTAAGAATAATCATAACCATTTATTTTAACATGATGGTACATTTTATTATGGAGCATTTCCTGGATTATGGATTAACAATAATCCATAATCGATCCAGAAATTTGGACCATCATTCAACAATGATTATAATAAAGTGGAAATTTATGGTATAAAATAAAGAGAAAATTCATGATAAATATACTCAATTATTATGATCTCTGATTATGCTATAATAAATTAAAGAAAAATGATGGAAAATACTATGGAAGAACAAGAAATTACTCCAACGTCACCTGAACCACCAGTTCAGGAAAATGTAAAGACTGAAAATACTCAAAAAATTATTTGGGGTATTATTGGTGTTGGAATTGTTGTATTAAGCCTTTTGATTGTTAGTTTCATTTTCCTGGCAAGTGCAGATACTGCTGCTGTAGAAAAACTCCGGGATATATTCATCATCTTCATGGCATTAGAGTCATTTGTTGTTGGTGTTGCTCTGATTATACTCATGGTTCAACTGGCAATTTTAACAAACCTCATTCAAAACGAAGTCAAACCAATCCTCGATTCAACCCAACAAACTGCTAATACATTACAGGGAACAGCAAAATTTTTAAGCGATAATTTAACTGAACCAGTTATAAAACTAAATGAATATATCGCTGTCTTGAAAGAAATTGGCAATATTATGAGTTTTCGTAAAAAAAAGTAAAAATATCCAACTATTTGGTTGATTGCTATTCTTATTAAATTAATACAAAAAGGAGAAAGACGATGGCTGAGAGAGATGAGTTTGGAGCATTGTTAGTGGGTTTCGTTATAGGAAGTTTAACTGGAGCAGTAGCTGCCCTATTAATGGCACCGCAAAGCGGTGAAGACACACGCCGGGTAATCAAAGAAAAAGCGATTGAATTGGGTGACAGGGTTTCCACAACTGCTGAAGATGCATATGCAAAAGCGGAAGCTTCCGCAATTGAGGCTCGTGCCCGTTTTGATGAGCTCGCCAAAATTACCCACGAAAAAGCAGAAGCACTGCAGAATAAAGGGAAGGTGTTGGTCGAAAAACAACCCCCCCAGGGTGCTGAAGGCGAACCTATAGAAAATATCTAATCAATTTTCTAACCTGGAAGAGGCTATCCGAAAAATGGGACAGCCTCTTCTTTTCTTTATTTTTTTATCGTTTTGGTATAACTTATTTATTTAAATCTAGAGGCTGATTTTTTAGCCAGCGTTTTTTGGTTACTTCGTAAATTAATTATTACTGACTTACTTGATGCAGCACTTGGGGAATTTGTTCGCATACATCTCCAGCCAATATAGAAGCGGGGTGTCCAACGATCAGCGTCGCCGATAAACCAGCTTGTGCATGAATCCAGGATCCTGCCCAGGCGGCAATAAAGGAATCTACTCCCTGAGCACATAATCCCATTATTATCCCGGCAAGGACATCACCCGTGCCTCCTTTTGCTAGTGCAGATGTGGCAATTGGGATAAAAGCACAATTTCCATCCGGATCAGCGATTATTGTTACTGCCCCTTTCAACACAACGATCTGGTTCCATTCCCTCGCATATTTTTCCACCAATTCAAGTCGATTCATCTGGATCGATTTTACATCCAACCCGGTTAACCTGGACATCTCACCTGGATGGGGGGTTAATATCGAGCGGGGTGGCAGGATTTCCGACCATCCAGAAATTTGGGATAAAAGGTTTAATCCATCTGCATCCAATATGAGTGATGGAAGGGTTACTTTTTCTTCATGAATTGCTTCCTTACCAGTAAGGAAGCCTATCCCCCCTTTTTTCTTTACAAGTTTATCGCGAGAGATTAGATTCCTTAAAAAATCTCGTGTTGGCTCTTCCTTCCCCAAACCGGGTCCAACCAGTAAAGCGGTTGCCCGATCCAAATTCGCAAGGACTATGTCCGCTGCATTTTCTGAGATCACTCCCATTTCATGCGGTAAGACGATCCAGGTCACTTCAGGAATACTACCCGCCAAGGCTCCCTGAATAAATCCTGGTACACAAAGTTGAACCAATCCTGTACCTATCCTGTAGGCAGATTTGGCAGCCAGCAAGGCTGCCCCGGGGTAATTGATTGATCCGGCAACAATTAACCCGGTTCCGTATGTACCTTTATGGGAGTCCATTTTTCGTTTTGGTAGAACATTCTTGACAAGCTTTGAATCAACCACAAAACGTTTTATGGTTTTTATGGGGGGAAAATCTTCAGATATGCCAATATCCACCACCTGGAGATCCCCAAGTTTTTCAAAAGCCGGGAATTTCAGCATTCCTTGCTTAACTGCCCCCATGGTGACTGTGACATCTGCCCGAAGGCCTTCCATCGCCGCCTCTCCGCTATCACAATCCACCCCTGATGGACAATCCACCGCCACAACAAGGGGAAGTGGAGTTAGACTGGATATATGGGATAAATATTTTGCAAGGTCGATTTCAAGGGGCAAATGTGTTCCTGTGCCAAGTACACCATCAAGGAGGACATCGCTCCAGGATACCCAGGCATCCAATTTTTCTAAGGGCGGATGCTCCCCAAGGTCCATTACTTCTCCCTCCTCTTCAATGACTCTAGCCAACAATGGATCTTTGATGGGGCGGGATTTGAAAAGGACGACGTATGCTTTCCATCCATTTTTTTGCAGGTCCGAAAGAGCTACCAAAGTATCTCCCCCATTATTTCCTGAGCCAACCAATCCAATTACTTTCTTACCGCCTGATCCCGAATATTTTTCCTGGATAACTCTGGATAACCCCAGTCCAGCCTTCTCCATCATTAAAGAATAGGAAAGACCAGCTGCATCAGCTTGTTTTTCAATATTGCGCATTTCTTTAACACTCACAACTTTATTCATATTAGAACCTCTTGAATCACTCGTCTTTGTTTATTGTACGATTAAGTACGCAAGTGTAATAGGTTATAGCCTGCTGCTTACGGTATAATTTTTCCATTCCATTTTCTCTCAGGATTACCAGATGCAAAAAATCCTATATTTGGCAGTTTTTGTCTCCGGAATGACCACCCTTGCCATTGAAATGGCTGCATCCCGTTTGCTGGGAAATGTATTTGGCACCAGCAATCTGGTCTGGGCGAGCATCATCGGACTCATCCTGATCTACCTTGCCGTCGGTAACTATCTTGGTGGAATATTGGCAGATAAATATCCACGGTTCAGCACTTTTTTTATAATTCAGATTATCTCTGCTGTTGCTATTGCCCTTGTACCAGTCATATCCAAACCCATATTACGGTTGTCTGCAAATGCTTTTGACCAGTTACAGCTCGGGGTGTTGTTTGGCTCATTTCTGACAGTATTCATCATTTTGTGTATTCCAATCATTTTACTTGGAACAATATCACCGTTTGCCATTAGGCTGGCAATAAATGACACTCAAACAGCCGGAAAGATATCCGGAAAAATATACGCTACGTCAACCCTGGGTTCGTTTGTTGGAGCCTTCCTCCCGGTGCTGGTCTTAATCCCGACCTTGGGCACATATCGTACTTTTCTGGTTCTTGCCGCTTTGCTTGCAGTTATGGGATTGGTTGGTTTAGGTTGGTCAAGCGGCAGAAAGGCTGCGCTTTATTACCTCTGGGCACCTATCTTAATTTTTGCATTATCCATCTGGGGATTATCTGGCAATACAAAATCAACACCAGAGTTGATCTATGAGACGGAGTCTGAATACAACTATATCCAGGTGCTTGAAGTTGATGGGTACCGACTATTGCGATTAAACGAAGGTCAGGGAATCCATTCTGTTTTTCATCCAGAAATCATAAATTATTACGGCCCCTGGGAAATTATGCTTGTTGGGCCATTTTTTAATTCTGCTCCCTATCCAGTGGATCATGTAAATAAAATCGCCATTGTCGGATTAGCTGCAGGAACAACAGCCCGCCAGGCTTCCATCCTTTTTCCAGGGATCGAGATAGATGGTTTCGAAATCGATCCAAAGATTGTCGAGGTTGGACAAAAATATTTTGATATGAATCAGCCCAATCTAAACATAATCATCCAGGATGGTCGTTGGGGTTTAGAACAAACTGAAGGCAATTATGATCTCATCAGTATCGATGCCTATCGCCCGCCTTATATTCCCTGGCACTTCACAACCAGGGAGTTTTTTGAACTGGTACGCCGGAAGCTTTCACCACAAGGAGTGATGGCTATCAACGTCGGCAGGTCGCCTGAGGACCGAAGATTGGTTAATGCACTTGGAACTACCATCCGCGCAGTTTTCCCCAGTGTTCATGTAATGGATGTACCCAATTCCTTTAATACAATCATATTTGCTTCCGTCACGCCAACCTTCGAAAAGGATCTTGAATTGAATTATGCCAATTTATTAAATCAGCCGGAAATAAATCCTTTGCTGCTCGAATCAATCAAGACAACCTTAGAAAATATGCAACCACAACCGGAACCCGGTCCGGTATTTACCGACGACCTGGCACCAGTAGAATGGATAACAAACAATATGGTGCTAAATTTCTTGTTCACCGGTGATAGGGAGGTATTAAATTGAACCTTATTAGGCAATCTGCCTCATTATTTATCACGATTATCACTCCGCTGTTCTTAATCATGACAGCGGTCAATTTACTGATTACTCCCTACTTTGCATGGGTGGAATACAACCTCCCTGGTTTTCCAATAGATCCATATGGCTTAACCCACATGGAACGAATAGAAATGTCAAAATTCGCCATTAATTATTTGCGAAACCAGGAAGGGGTGGAATACCTGGGAGATTTAATGTTTCGGGATGGAACCCCGCAATATAATGAACGCGAACTGAGTCACATGGTGGATGTCAAAGTCCTGGTGAAACAAATGATCAGATTTTGGTATGTTAGCTTCGCAGCCATCTTTCTGATTTTGTTCTTTTCAATTTATCAGGGTTGGAGGAATGAATTCCTGGCGGGTTTACTTAAAGGCGCATATCTCACGCTCGGATTGATCATCGCTATCCTGCTGGCTGTCTTCACAAATTTCAATGTTCTTTTTACTGGATTCCACAGGATTTTCTTTGAGGGAAGCACCTGGATTTTTAAATATTCAGATACCTTAATTCGTCTTTTTCCCCTGCGTTTCTGGCAGGATGCTTTCATTTTTGTGGGAGGATTCACCCTATTAGGGGCAGGCTTGATCATCCTGTTCAGCCCAAAGTTACGTGCACCCCAGGGGTAATTCGATATTAAACCAATAAAATGGGGATGCGTTCCCATGTTATTAGTCCATGTTTTCAATCAATTCTATTTGAGAGCCTGGCAGACAGATTCGTCATATACCATATAGGATGTTTCAAAGCGTGTAACCCACTCACCACTGCCGTGTATTTTATGATTGATGAGGTTGTGGAGGAGTCTGGCTGGATCTGGTGCTTCCCATTCGCTGCCTTCTAAACCTCCATCCAGACCGACCTGGGATAACTCGGAAGCCTCCCAAACAGGGGTATTGAGTGGAACGAAATGCACCCAGCTTTGACCGGGTTTTAGCGGGAAAGGTTCCCCATTTTCATCAATGAACCGGATCGGGCGAAGTTTTCCGGTTGACTTCTCATAATCTTCATTCTTCGTTGTCCAAAAAATCCGGTACAACTGGCCATCCCTGAGCAGAATCGCAGGCGCCTTATCGATATACATCAGATCAAGGTCAAAGGCTGTTTCGGTACAGAATCGATGGTTGGTAAAAAGGATCACAACATTTTCATAGGATAAGGGCTCGCCATTTAAGCGATCTGTCGCCTGGATGAATGTTTCTCCATCGGCATCATCCTGGTACCTATTATAGGATCCCGTGTCTTGTGAATACTGCCAGACCACCTGGTCGATCGAGTTATACATAAACCATAAACGGGGAGCCGGTAGTCCGTTTGAAGGTGGTTCCAGGGTAAATTGGTTGACCTGCATACTCTCTGGATCAACTTCCTGCTTCGTGGATTTCGCCATGTCTTCTATCGCAGCCACCGGAATCATGGCACTATTAATATCATCCTCTTCCGTACCATAAATATTAGTAAATTGGTTGAGGTTTTTCAAAACCCCTTTATAGCCGGAAGCCATCACAAGAAAACCATTATAGGATTTCTGCAGGTGATCGTATGGCAGCCTCCCCGACCTGATTGGACCAATGGTAACCTGGTTCGAATCGTCATTGTCGGAATTGCTGTTGTCGGAATCCTCTGGTTTGAGTTCCTCCGTATCAATTGTAGGAAAATCTCCATAAAATAGGGCAAGAAATCGGCTCATGCCTTCACCAATAAATAACTCAAACACCAATGGACTGAATGATAAACCGGCTTGTGGACGGGAGGAAGCAGGCCAGTTTGTAATTGAAACCAATGCAGGTGGAAGCACCAAATTATCCGGATTTTTAATCACCAACCCGGTCAATGGATTTACATCCTCAGGTAGTTTTACATTTTTGGAAGAGTCTGGATTATTCAACCTGTGGGATGTTTGTTCTATGATACCCCCCATGGAAATTTCAAATCCTGGTAGGAAAGCACTCACGAACACCACAATGAGCCCTGCTGACAGAATTATTCTTATTCTATTGAACGACATAAGGTATCTCCCATAATCAGGGTAATTTCCAATTTAGGAACAGGTTTCTCGTTTCGGGATTGTACCATATGTTCTTGTCAAGGGTATTTTCTGAATGACCTATACCAGGATTAAGAGCGCAAGATTAAATGAGTGGGGTTTTTGCGTCGGACAGAATTCTATATTCTATTTTGCACGGGCTGCAGAATGAGCAATTTATCATGCTTGGATGCCCTCATAACAAAATTAAAACTATCCAATTTTGAACAACATTCAAGATCATCATTCAATTTTAGCAGAATCTCAGGTTGTGAGCTAATTTTCTCGGGTCTCCATGAACTGACAATTGATAAATAATCGGAGGGATCAGCTGCATTACCATTGAGTGAATCTATAAAATAATCAGCACAGGCTTTGTCTTCCAGGCCGCTTGAATCGGAATGAACACCCGTCATCAAAAAATTAACACTCTCCGGTCGATTGTCGTGCAAGTATTGAATTGTCGCTCCTGCATTGACAAACGCCCCGGCAAGCAGCATAGGCGTATCGCCGTAAGCTACCATCCCCTGTGTACCGGCGGTTGTCCTCTGGATAATCGTTTTTCCAGTGAGATTTCTCGTACGGAGTTCGCTTGGAGAATTCCAAAGATCAAATCCTTCAATTGGCAAACCATTTGTTTCCCCTAACAGGAGAGCATCCGCAAAATCGCCCTTTAATTGGAAGGCTTCTTGAACAGTCCTGACAAGGATAATTTTTTGTGCCCCAGCAGAAAATGCGTAAGCCGCTGTAGTAAATGCCCTGCAAACATCAATCACCACGGCGGCTTCGGTTTTTGCTACTGGTTCCTGGAGAATTGTCTTAAAGAACTTCATTAATTAATTACAACCCTGATTTTCCTGATTGGGATGACTCGCAATTTCCAAACCCTGTAGAAATCAGGCTCCAAATTTAATCAATCGGTTGGCGTGTGCCAGGGCAAGTGACATAACATTAATCGAAAATATATTCCCTAATCCTCCCTGGGAACAGGCACGCTCACCAAAATATGATTGTGAATCCGGCCTGACTGTTGCTGGTGCCCAAAGAAGGAATGGCACTGGATGCCATGAATGGCTTTTTAATTTTGCAGGTGTAGAATGATCTCCAGTAATTATTAATACATCCGGTTTAAGCTGGAGCAGTTCAGGAAGCGCCTGATCTACCCCCTCGATAATCTTGACTTTCCCATCAAAGTTGCCATCCTCTCCATAACTGTCTGTCTTCTTGATGTGAATGAAGAAGAAATCATAATCTTTCCATGCTCTTGCAACTGCCGAAAACTCATCCGATGGTGTTTCCCCCTCAAATTGAATGACATCCATCCCAACCAACTCTGCAACCCCCCGGTACATGGGATAAACCGCCACACAGGCTGCCCGTAAACCGTAAACATCTTTGTAACTGGGAAGTCCTGGATCTGTGGCATATCCACGAATGGTAAGGGCATTGGCTTTGGGTTGGTCAGCTAAAATTTTCCTCGCCTTGGTAATCCATAAATTAAAAAGATCTGCCGTTCTTTCTGCATCAGGATTTTTCGCCTTTACCTGCATTGGAGCAACTCCTGTCCGCTGCGGATCCGTTTCATAAAGTTCAGGCGACAAATTCTTTCCGCGCATGACAAGTGCAAATCGATACTCCTTCACATGTTTAATTTCAGTTTCAACACCTTCAATTTTTATAGGTTTGAGTTTCTCAACCAATGCTGCTCCAACTTCGCTTGGTATCCTTCCTGCTCTCCTATCAGATATTTTTCCAAGCGCATCAACTGTGCAGAAATTTCCACGGACGGCGACATCCCCTTTGTGAACATCCACACCAACCCCTATGGCTTCCAAAACACCCCGTCCAACCTCATGCTCCACTGGATCAATTCCAAATAATCCAAGATGTGCAGGACCAGAACCAGGGGTGATTCCGGGGCCGATTGGATTAATTTGGCCTAGTATGCCCTCTTTAGCAAGACGATCCATATTTGGGGTCTTTGCCGTTTCCAGTTCCGTCAAACCATCTAGGGTCATTGGTAATCCACCCAGGCCATCCATTACCATCAGTACTATTTTTGTATCTGCGCCGGTTGTTAATGCAGAAATTTGTTCTAGTTTCATAATAGACCTCTTATTTATTTATGACTTTTATTAAATTTTAACCTAAATTATGCGCTTATTCCAGAATTGATAGTGTTTTCTAATTTAATGTCAGGTATTCTAGGGGGATTTTCCAGATCTTGCGATGGATCAAAGAGATGGATTCGATCCATATCTAGGATTACCTGTACTTTCTCCCCCAGAGGAAAATGGCATTCCGGATCCATCCTGGCAATAAATCTATCTTTCCCACTTAACATAAAATGAATACATTCCCCGGCTAACAATTGTGTAGCTTCAACTTTGATATCGATTGCTGCCCCATGATTTTTATCTGGCGGGCAGCTGGGATGGTAGATATCTTCAGGTCTGATCCCAAGGATCAGCCGTTTCCCCAGATATGGCTGCAGCCATTTCGTGGTAATCTGGTGATAATTTTATCGAGAAAGAATTAGCTTTAATTGATATTCCTTTTTCGGTTTGGCGAATTAAAACATCAAAAAAATTCATTGCCGGAGAACCAACCAATTTAGCTACATATAAATTATTTGGTTGCGAATAAATATTCTCCGGAGAATCCAAATTGTTGAAATATCCCGTTGTTTAGAACAACTATTTTTGTGGCAATCCGCATTGCTTCCATTGGATTGGAACACGCGTATATGAATAATGATTGGGACGCTCGGTGAATTTGCTTGATCAGGTCATAGGGAATTGGGATATTTTCGGACAACGATTGCGGCAAACAAGAATTGATTATTGTAACCGGTTTTTTTGTGAGGATTGCCTGGCCGAACGCAACCCTACTTTGTTGCCTTGGTGAAATTTTCCCAAGTTTATCCTTTAGATGTTTGTGGATGCGCAGTAATTGGGCCGTCTCCACAACCCGGTTATTGATTTCGCTCTCCATAAGTTTGTGAGGATAAAGGGGTAATGCCAGATTCTCAAAAACGGTTAATCCTGGATGGAGTGTGAGTACTCCAAAAAATCCTGGTATTCTGCGATTTATTTGCCCGGACGGATTAATAATTGATCCGTTAAAATCGATTCTCCCGTGGGATACATCCTCAACACCTGCAATTAATCGCAAGGCTGTCATATTTCCGCACCCATGTGGACCAAGGAATACAAGAAATTCGTTTGCATCAACGGATAAATTCAGATCAGATAATAACCGTTGACCTCCGACAGCTCTTGTTACCTGGTCAAAGATGAGTTGTGGCATTGGTAAAGCCGCCTTTAAGGAAAAGATATTCTAGAATTATAGATGGAATTTTTATATAAACGATAATCCAGCGTTTGTTAATTGATATATCATAATCTATTTGATGATTTATTTTCGAAACATAGTTTTGACTCAATTTTGCCCGTCGTGAGAATACTTTTCCCGCTGTATGTTTTGAAGACTATTATTTTTATATTGTGGGCAAAATACATTACACCTATTGACAAAACGGGGTTAAATACTATATCATAGGTAGATGCCGGACTTGGAAGATTATCTTAATATTAAATCCACATCCAGAAGCGTTTTAATAAATGCCCTGCTGGATGAAGGCTCGTTCCCAAGATCAACCCCATATCTATAATCATACAAGGTAAGCAAATACAGGAAAACCTTCCTGTTAGATTACTTGTAATTGACAAGGAGGTAACATCAAATAAACCACACTAATAATCAACATCAATAAGATTTGTGAACATATTAGAGAGATTACGCCATAACAAAACACATATGAGGAGAAGGATAAATGAAAGCTAAATTGTTATTTTTTGTAATCATCATTGCTGCCTTAGTACTCACTGCCTGTGCACCAGCAGCACCGGAATCGAGTGTACCCGAAGTCTGCGCCAGTGACGAATTAGGTTGTGCAGTGATCCCTGATGGTGAGACCATTAAAATCGGCATGGGTGGCCCCATGACCGGTGACTACGCCATGTTCGGTATTGATATCTCCCAGGGAGCCCAGGTTGCCTTTGACCAGCAAAAAGGCGTTGATAAATGGAAGTTTGAGCTGGTTGTGGAAGATACCCAGGCTGCCCCGGAAACCGGCGCAGCAGTAGCCAACAAGTTTGTATCCGATCCGACTTTTGTGGCTATCGCCGGTCATGTCTTCTCCGGTGAGACCGAAGCTGCCATGCCAATTTATGAAAAAGCCGGTTTACCCATGCTTTCCGCATCAGCAACCAATCCACCCCTGACTACTCTCGGTTCGAAAGTCTTCAACCGAATAGCTTTCACAGATGCTACCCAGGCTGCAGCCGCGGCAGATGTTTTATTTAATAAACTTGGCATGAAGAACATCGCTGTGATGCATGACGGATCAACTTATGGCCAGGGTTTGGCGGATCTAACCAAGGTGGAGTTTGAAAAACTTGGCGGGACCGTCGTGGCTTATGAAGGTGTAACTCCTGGTGAAACAGATTACAGTGCAATTTTATCTGCAGTGGCTGATAAAAAACCGGAAGCTATTTATTTCGGCGGTTATATTGCCGAAGCAGTTGTCATCGTCAACCAGATGGACCAATCTGGCCTGGAAGGTGTCACATTCTTTGGTTGTGATGGAACGTTTGGCTCGGAATTTATTGAGAAAACCGGCGCCAACGGTGAGGGCGATTATGCTGCCTCACTTGTTCCCCCCGAATCAGCAGAGAAGGATGCCTTTGATGTTGCCTATAAAGAGAAATATGGTGAGGATCCTGGTGTGCTATCAGCATACACCTGGAGTGCCTTTGATATTGGCAATGCCCTGATGGAACAGGTTGCTAAGGTCGCTGTTGTTGGTGGTGATGGTAATCTTTACATCCCCCGAAGCACGCTTGTAACAACCGTTCGTACCATGAAGGACGTAAAAGCAATTACCGGGAATATTACCTGCAGTGATACCGGTGAGTGTAATACCGCCGGCCCAATCCTTTACACCGTAAAAGACCAGGCATGGCAGGTTGTTGATTAATTGGTCTCTGTCCCTTAATTTTTCTACATAATATTGATTGGTGGAACAGACAATTTGTCCTGTTCCACCAATTTTTAAATTTTTTATATAATTACTAATAAGCCCCTATAAGTTTATTTACCTGGTATGGGATTTGTTCTAAATGATATCCTCCAAAAAAAAATCTAAAACCACCTACGTTAAACCTACAACCAGTAAGATCATCCAGCTGATTGTTGGGGTAGTTGTCTCTATCTGGTTGATCTGGCGTGTTTACCAGGTAGTAATAATTCAACAATCATTCACATCCGAAACCTGGGTAAGGTTGGGTATGTCGGGATTAATCATTGGTGGAATGTACGCCTTGATTGCAATAGGATACACCCTGGTTTATGGGATCCTGTTCATGATTAACTTTGCTCATGGAGAAGTAATGATGATTGGTGCATTTGGAGGCTATTTCGTACTCGAAGCCTTGAATGCGATTAATCCTCCCGGATCAGATCAGGTTTTAGCCAATGCATACCCCGCCATATCCATTATTCTTGCCTTTATCATCGGTATGACGGTTGCTGCAGCCAGCGGTTACTACCTCGAAAAACTTGCTTACAGACCTTTACGAAGTGCTCCTCGTTTGGTTCCTCTAATTAGTGCTATCGGGGCATCCATTTTTCTTCAAAATGCCAGCCAGCTTCTATTTGGTCCCAGAAGGAGAGATTATGCTAATCCAGAGGTATTATCCAGGGGTTCAGGATGGGTAATTCAGATCGGGGAAAGCCAGGTGATGTTCACATACACCGGAATGCTGTCAATTGCGCTCTCAGCAGCTTTAATGATTGGCCTTTACCTTCTTGTTCAAAGAACAAAACTCGGAAAGGCAATGCGGGCGGTTGCCCAGGATAAAAAGACAGCCGCACTCATGGGTATCGACGTGGATGATGTAATCAGCAAGACGTTTATAATCAGTGGCGCGTTGGCAGGTGCCGCCGGTGTCATGTGGGGAATCCATAACGGATTAATCAACTACTTTACTGGTTTTTTACCCGGTATCAAGGCATTCACTGCGGCTGTTCTGGGCGGTATTGGGAGCATACCGGGAGCTATGTTGGGTGGATTCTTCCTTGGGATTATTGAATCAATCGGACCGGCTGCCCTTGGGATTGATTTTCAATTGAAGGATGTGATTGCCTTTTCAATCCTGGTTTTAGTGCTTATCTTCAGACCTTCCGGAATTTTGGGTGAAGCACTATCCGAGGAGAAGTTATAATGGCTGAATTCTTAAAAATCAGGGTAAATCGAGGGATTGTTTTTGCCATTGTTATCATCTTTCTTGAATTGATCGGTTTCACGGTCACAGTCACCATAATGATCGGAAAATTTGCCGATATCAGACGGGCAACCGATCCCATATTCTTAATGATTTTCTTTGGAATTCTCGGATTATGGAATGGTGCAGGAGGGAACAACCTCCCGCAAAAGACACTTAAGCATTATATTTTTGGAGGATTCATTTCCGGTTTGGTCACAGGTATCCTTGTTGGAGTAACAGCCTTCATCCTGGGATATTTAAATGTTCAAGGAGTGGATCTCCGCGAATATCTTGTCCAGTTATCATCCAATACGATTGAACTATTTCTTTATAATCTAACTCCTTTGGCAGGGGCTTTTGCCCATATCGTCATCTTTACCCTCACCGGATTTCTGGGTGGTTTGCTCTCCTATGTTTCCACAAAGGGACACTATTTCCAATCTCTAAAAGAAAAAACGTCAGATTATTTTGAGACTGTATCTAACCACCCCCTCATCCAGCAGGTTTGGGGTAAAAGATATACCCGCTACATCCTTTATGCCCTGGGCATCGCTGCCTTGATTCTCCTTCCACAACAAATTGGTTCATATTGGAATTTCATCCTTGGCACGGTCGGAATTTATATATTGCTTGGCCTGGGATTAAATCTCATTGTGGGGCTTTCAGGCCAGCTTGTCCTGGGATATGTTGCATTTTTTGCAATTGGTGCTTACGCATTTGCACTTCTCAGTGCACCAAAACCCTATGATATTAATATGAACTTCTGGCTTGCATTGGGTTTTGGTATCCTGGCTGCTACTCTTACGGGTGTCCTCCTTGGTTTGCCAATCCTTAACCTGCGGGGCGATTACCTGGCAATAGTCACCCTGGCTTTTGGTGAAATTATCCGGAATTTGATTAGAAGTGATTTATTGACGCCTTATACGCTCGGGCCACGCGGAGTTCGTGAGATCGCAGAACCTACCTTATTTGGAAAATCCTTCTCTTCAGAAGTGGATTACATGTACATCATTATCCTGACTGTCATTCTACTAATTTTTATTACAGATAGAATTCAGAACTCCCGGGTTGGCCGGGCCTGGTTGGCGATAAAAGATGATCAGACCGTTGCCCAGGCAAACGGTATCAATACGTTTAAATATAAATTATTAGCATTGGCTTTGGGTGCTGCATTTGCTGGATTGGCGGGAGGGGTCTTTGCCGCAAGAAACCAGTTTACTGGTCCTGAAGATCATACTCTCATGGTTTCAATCAATGTCCTCTGCCTTGTTATTGTTGGCGGAATGGGCAGCATTCCAGGTATTATCCTTGGTGCATTTGTGTTAAAGGGTATACCAGAAATGCTGCGTGATTTTGAAATTTACAGGATGCTTTTCTTCGGGGTACTACTTATCATCATGATGATCGTTAGACCAGAAGGTCTTTGGCCTGCCAGCCGTCCTGTTTTGGAAAAAAGAAAACCTGTCCCCGGGGGCGATATGGATAAAGATCCGGGTAAAACTATAGAGGGAGTTCAGGATGCAGGTTAGTATCGAAACCCAAAAAGTTATCTAAATACTTTGGTGGGTTAACCGCTGTAAATGAAGTGGATCTAATTGTCCCGGAAAATTCCATAACCAGCATCATTGGTCCAAATGGGGCAGGGAAAACGACCCTGTTTAACTGCATTTCTGGCTTTTATACCCCCAATAAAGGGAAAATCCTTTTTCAAGGTCATGAAATTCAAAACTCATCGACAGAAATTGTGGCGAAACTGGGGATTGCACGAACATATCAGAATATCCGCCTATTTTCGAATATGACTGCCATTGAAAATATCCTGGTAGGTCATCACCCAAGGCTTAGTGTTGGTTGGGTGGATGCAGTAATTCATACAAAAAAGTTCCGGAATGAGGAAAAAGACTCAATAGAAGAAGGCAGGCGCCTTTTAAGATTTGTGGGATTGGAGGGTTTGGGAGATAACCTTGCCCGAAACCTTCCATACGGTGCTCAACGGCGGTTGGAAATTGCCAGGGCTTTGGCTAATCACCCCGCTCTTTTGCTGTTAGATGAACCAACCGCGGGGATGAATCCCCAGGAAACCGACCAGATGACGAGATTCATCCGCAACCTTAAGGATGATTTGGGAATTACGATTTTATTGATTGAACATGACATGCGCGTTGTAATGGGTATCTCAGACCAGATAACGGTGCTCGATTATGGAATAAAAATCGCTGAAGGGAATGCAAAAGAGATCCAATCCAATTCTAAAGTAATCGAAGCCTATCTTGGTCCAGGTGGATTGGCATTATCCGAAAAATTTAGACACAAGAAGACTAAAACGATATGATGCTTGAAATAAAAGATTTGAATGTATATTATGGTGCAATCCATGCATTAAAAGGTATCGATTTTTTTCTCAAAGAAGGCGAAATTGTAGCCTTGATTGGTGCTAACGGGGCAGGAAAATCAACCACCCTCAACGCGATTTCCGGATTGTTGAAACCTCGGCAAGGAAAAATTATATTCCAGGATGAGGACATCACCAACACTCCCGCACAAGAGATCGTCCGCAAAGGAATTATTCAAATTCCGGAAGGTAGAAAAATATTTCCTCCCCTCACGGTCTATGAAAATCTGGAACTTGGTGCATATACCCGGACAGATAAGAATGAAATTATTAAAGATATTAATCATATGTTTGAAAAATTCCCCCGCCTGAAAGAAAGAAGAAAACAAAAAGGTGGAACACTGTCGGGTGGGGAGCAGCAGATGCTTGCAATGGCACGCGGCTTAATGGCACACCCAAAATTACTGCTGTTGGATGAACCATCCATGGGGCTGGCACCAATACTTGTAGAGCAGATATTTGACATGGTTCGCGAAATAAATGACCAGGGAACAAGCATTTTGTTGGTCGAGCAAAATGCCCAAATGGCACTCTCCATTGCCGACCGTGGTTATGTGTTGGAAACAGGAAAAATTACTCTGGAAGGTGAAGGCGAAGAACTCCTCCACAATCCAATGGTGATAGAAGCGTATCTTGGCGGGGATCAATCCGGGGAGTAAACAGGACAACTGGGGTTAAAAAAATACCCCGCCGTGTCGTGTGCAGTGTAGTTTTGAACCTGCTTTCGCAGGTGTGGGTTTCGACCTAACAAATCCGCCTTGGCTCAGGCCTATCGCGTCATCGTTATGGATAGAGAAACCCTTTTGATAATTGTTGGCCCAAAACTGGATGTTACTGCATCGCGATCACCGCAGGGCAATCTCCTTATACCATATATCGAGGTAAATGTATAGGAGTGAGGAAATAAATCGAAGTTTACTTTTGCATGTTGAAACTCAAAAAAGGTAAAAAATCCCGCATTCTAAAATCAAGCATGAGATTTTAAATTTTCCATGTTCTAAACTGGAATGGAAGACAAGATATATTCAGCAGACACAATGAAAATAAACTTGACCCAAATTATGGCAAACCAGGTTCAACATTGAGCAAAACAATCCGCTGCTTTATCGCAGTTGATCTTCCTTCAGGGATTGTGGATGAACTAGCCAGGGTAATTAAGCTTCTCAGGAAAAATATCCCCGAGGGGATTCGGTGGGTTCCCGTAGAAAATATTCATCTGACGGTAAAATTCTTGGGCGATGTAAAGGTTGACCATATCGATTTGATTCAGAATGCAATTGCAAAGTCAATCAACTTTATCCCGCCTTTCGAGATATCCTTAACAAAAGTTGGGGCATTCCCAAATTTCCATAGACCGCATGTGATTTGGATGGGATTGGATGCACCGGCATATTTAGCTGAAGTTGTAGATAATATAAATCTTCATACAGATGATATTGGTTATCCCTCAGAAATGAGGTCATTTTCTCCCCACCTCACTCTGGGGAGGGTTTCTAAAACAATTTACCCTAACCAAATGCAGCGTATTTGTGATTTTTTGGAAACTGGTGAATTTCAGATTAAAAAGACTGGTATCCTTACAAGTGTGGTCTTGTACCGCAGTGATCTGACCCGGACTGGCGCTACCTATACAAAGTTATTTTCGGAAACTTTGAAAAATTCTTGAAAAAGAATCTATGGGTTAAAATTTAAAATAATATATATTGTGAGGTTGATTCTGAATACACTTGAACTTGCACACCAGATTGTAAACACAATTGAAGAAAAAAAAGGCGAGGATATCTTATTACTGGATATCCAAGAATTAAGTTCCATCGCAGATTATTTCATTATTTGCACCGGAACCAGCGAACGGTTATTAAAAACCCTGGCAGATAATATCCTCGAAAATGTGCGGAAAACCGAAAATCTCAAGGGACGGCTAGAAGGTGCCTCGGAATCCGGATGGATTGTCATTGATCTAAAAGATATAGTTGTTCATCTTTTCTCGCCGGATAAGAGGAACTACTATAAATTGGAAGAATTGTGGAGTGAAGGGAAAACATTGCTCCGTCTTCAATAGCCAAGAATAATAGTAATTTGATCCCTTTTCATGATCCGAGGTTTTTCCCGGATCCCTACGATAATAGGATTTTTACCCGGTTGCAGAATATCTATCCCGATATTTATTGGAATTTATTTTTAATGGGTCATTGAATATTGCCGGAAATTTTCCAACAAGCATGGTGATAAATCCTGGATTGAAAGAGTGATTTGCCTGCACCACCAAAGCAACCATCCCCTGAAAATGGATTGGTTTTACTGAAAAAATCAGCCATATTATACATAACTATACTTCCACTTCTGGATGAAGGACCTTGCTCTACTGCGAAACCAGTTAATATCATTGTAAAACCAATTTCCGGAACTATTTCAAATACCAGGGGAGTTTTCTTTATTATTTCCAAATTTCTCCTGAATATTACGTAATATACCTAAATTATCGACTATAATAAGTTGACAAAACTTTATGATCGTTAATCATCAAGATGTTATCCCATAAACATCAGGATATATGTCTCTATACTAGATCAATATTGTCTGGTATTTTTATTAAAAATAATTATAATGGTGAACAATGTTTAGAATTAGCAGAAAGTTAGAATACGGTATTCTATTAATGGCGGCCCTTGCAGAGGATCCAGATAATACAGCAAAGTCAACTGCTTCTTTATCCAAAAAGTTAGAAATCCCCCTGCCGTTCCTTCATCAAATTGCACACGCTTTGATGCACGCAAAATTGATAATCGCCACCCCTGGCCCAAAAGGTGGTTTAAAGTTGGGCCGGTCTCCAGAGGAAATCTCTGCATTGAATATAGCGGAAGCCTTGGACGGACCAATTTCGTTAAATCTATGTACTGAAAGCCAAAACGGGAGCTGTGCAAAACAGGAAGGTTGCCCCTCAAAGGATTTATGGTGCAGTGTTGAAAATAAAATTATCGAGGAACTGGCATCGGTCTCCCTGAATAAAATGGCAGCGTCTAATCAGTAATATTTTAGGATTGCCCCAAGGATTGAGGGCAATCCTTATGTATCAATTATTTATGGATTTAATGCGGCAATGACTTCTGCGCTGTGATCTTTTGGTTTTACATTCTCAAAAACCTTCTTAATTTTCCCGGTACTATCTATCAGGTAAGTTGTGCGATAAACACCAAAATATTCCCGCCCCATCATCTGTTTTTTGCCCCAAACCAGGTACTTTTCACAAATAGCATGGTCCTCATCTGCCAATAATGTAAAGGGAAGATTGTATTTTTCTTTAAATTTTGCATGGGTCTTGGGCGAATCCGGGCTTACACCCAAAATGACAACTCCAGCCTGATCATAAACGCTGTAATCATCCCGGAAATTACATGCTTCTGTTGTGCATCCCGGCGTATCATCTTTGGGATAGAAATATAATAAAATAGGTTTTCCAAAAAAATCTGATAGTTTTCTTGGAGTTCCTGTTTCATCTAACAAAGAAAAATCGGGCGCCGGTGTATTTTCTAATAATGGCATTTTGTTCTCCTATATTAATTTTTTAGAATCATCAATAATCTTTCCCATGTCTTTGGTGTTATAACCCGGCATTCTGGATATCTCCGAACGGAAATGTTTGTCTTGAGCCAGTTCAAAGATCGGATCTAGAAAATCATTATCCAAAAATCGAATAGGGATGACTAGATCATAACGTTCTTCAAAAAGGGGGAGGAAATCCAAATGAAGCGCTTCCGCTGCCGCTGCAATCCCCAGTCCACAGTCCGCTCTGCCTGAGGCTACTGCAATCCCCACACCAAGGTGGGTATATTCTTCATTCTCATATCCCTGCACACTTTCCATTTTAATTCCAATTTTTGTCGCCTGATAATCCAACAAAATGCGGGTTCCGGAACCGCGCTGCCTGTTTACATAGGATAACCCAGGCCGATTCAAATCATCAAGTGTATGTATATGCTTTGGGTTACCTTTTTTAACCATTAATCCCTGCAGGCGGTAAAGCCAAACCATCATTCGCACGGATTCGCCGGATAAATATTTCTGGATATATGAAGTATTGTATTCCCCGGTTTCAGGATCGAGCAGGTGACTCCCAGCCAGGTGAGCTTCACCTCGCTTAATGGCGTGCAAACCTCCCAGGCTGCCAACATTGGCTGATACCAACCGGCGGTTGTATTTAGCTAAATGTTGCGAGAGGATATCCAAAGAAATGTCATGAGAACCAATTGCTAAAATGGTGTTTCTCAGTTCTGTCACCGGGCGATAGAGACGAACTGAAATTTGAGAACCCGCCTCCAGACCCTGTTTGCCGCGCTCAATAATACTGATGCCATCCGCTTTGACCAGGGAAGAAATTACACCAGCTCCACGAGTAAGCGGAGCAGCAATAAACTTGCCATCAATTTCACCTACGGCTACGCGCAAATAATCGTCGTCCCCAGCTGGAGATGTTACTTTTTTTGTCAAATTCGCTTTGATCTCCTGGGGATTATACGGCTGCCTGCCTGTCCAAAGGGCTAACAATGGCTCTACAAATATTTCCCCGGTCAATGCGGCTGATACGGGATATCCCGGTATACCGATTACAGGGATCCACTTACTTCCTGATTGGTTAATCACCATTCCAAGGATCACTGGATGACCGGGGCGGACTGCCACTCCGTGAACCAGGAGTTTGCCCAATTCTGCAACAACACTAGCTGTAAAATCCTCAGAACCCGCCGAGGATCCAGCATTGATCAGCACCAGGTCAAATTCCTCTACAGCACTTTGAACAACATTTTTTATCTGTTCCTTATTATCGGGAACAATTGGAAAACGAACTGGTGCTCCACCCCATTGCTCAATTTGTCCTGCGAGAACAAGGGAGTTATACTCGATGATCGACCCAACTTTTATTTCTTTTCCGATTTCTACCAGTTCATTTCCGGTAGGAATGACTGCCACCCTGGGTTTTTTACTGACCTCGATCCATTGTTCACCAGAAGCTGCGATAACACCAAGATCGACAGGCCGTAATACATGACCTGCTGGTAAAACTAGCTGCGTGGCAACTATGTCTTCTCCCATCGTCCTGACATGCATCCATGGGGAAACTGCTGTCCTTATTCCTATACAAGGAACCGAAGGTGGATGTGTTCCACTTTCGAATGTTTGGATTTGCGAATCAATTTGTTCAATTGGAATAACTGCATTTGCCCATTCTGGCAGAGGATCACCAGTATCAACATACGCCGCTTGGGTGCCAATCACCAGGGAAATTGGTTTTGAAGGCAGCGCCCCGATAGATTCCTGGGCATTAATTGCATAACCATCCATTGCTGCTGCATGATAATGGGGCGAGGATATCTTTGCCCAGACTGGAACCGCAAGAACTCGTCCAAGCGCCTTAAGATCCAGGGCGATTTTTTCGCTTCCAAGGATTCCAGCTAAACGATGGTCCACCAGCTCAGCTTGAAATCTCTCCTTGGCATGCGGTAAGGGAATATCATGCAGGTAAATTGTCATATCTGGTTCCCGGTGTCGGTGTTTTTGAATCAAGGTGTTGCGGATTGCTCGGGTTCTGTTGCACCTTCAGTTTCACTGGTTGAATCCGCGGCAGGTGTTTCTTTGGGAGATTCTATTTGCCAGGGAATCAGAGCATTGAGCTCATCCAGGGTCGTTTCTGTGGTGATTTCCAGCCTGCTCAGGTAGAATATCGTATTCAATCCATGTTCAACCGATTTTCCCAGCCCTACTGCTCCTCGGTAACCATATTGGATAACCTTCCCCGCTACCTGTTCATCCATTGCACCATAAGGATAGGAAAAAATATTAATTGGGAATCCTAAGTTAGACTCAAGCGTGCCCTTGGATAAACCGGCTTCCTGCGATGTTTTTCCGTAATCATCAACCAGGTTAATCCCTCCGTACATACCTTTGCTGCCAATTTCCCAGCCGGCATCTGCCAATTCCTTTGCCTGTTCAACTGTAATTACACCCCCACCATCCATTCTCCCGGCAAGTAGGAAGACATTAGCAATATAACCCAGCTCTTTTAAAATGGGAAAAGCTTTCTTATAAATTCCGGTAGTGGAACCATCAAAGGTTATCAAGAGTGGTTTAGGTGGTAGTTCACCGCCATAATAGATCGTCTCAATCAACTTGGAAACCGTAATGGTTTCGTAGCCGGCATTCTTAAATGCCTCCATTTGCTTTTTAAATACATCCGATGGAATATCCAGTGTGCTGTCATTCTGGTAATATGGATTATCTTTTTTATCATCTGTGATATGGGTATAGAGCAATATAGGCGCTTTGACATTCCCGGCTGGAACGGCAGCCCAGGGTTCAGTGGGGACTGCTGTTGGTAATGGGGTCGGTGTTTCGGTAGCTGTCGGTTCAGGTGTCATTGTTGCAGTAGCCGATGGTGTTAATAAAAAGACCTTGGTTATCTGAGCCTGGACTGTTCCCGCTGCCTGGGTATATATCAAATTGGCGTCTGTAGTCGGAACCTTATTTAACAGGTCGATTGACGAACAACCCGTTAATAGTATTAGAAATATACTGACATTAATCCATACTTTTTTCATCGTTTCCTCCACTTTCCTGTTCAATTTTAAACCATTCACAACAAAATTATGGTGAAATTACAAATATAATAAGTGCACATCAACAAGTGTTCCAGCTGCCAGTCCATTTGCATCCGGTGTAATACAAATCAATCCATCCGCCCGTGAAAGATTAAAAATCAAATTACTTTTAAAAAATATTGGGGCCGCAAGGAGCCGGTCTTCAACAAGACTAAGTTGGACGGGATACCAGTCCTCCCTGCCTGCTTGTGATGGTAAATTTGTGCTTAATGCCGCTGACATAGTGGGGTGCCAGGGTTTTTGGTTGACTTTTAAGTGCTTATTGAGAAGCGGTAAAACGAATCGCTGGGCAATGATCAGGGCACTTACCGGATTTCCCGGTAATCCAATTACAGGAACCTGCCCACACACAGCAAGAATAGTGGGTTTGCCGGGCCGTATATTGACACCGTGGACAAGAACTCCAGGATTTCCCATCAGGTTAATTACTTCAGCAGTAAAATCTCTGGCACTGGCAGAAGAACCAGCGGTGATGATTACAATATCACATTCTTTTAATGCCTTGAATAATTTTTTTCTTAAATCCTCAACCTTATCAGGGACGATCCCATATTGAATTGCGTCTCCCCCGTTTTGTTGTATAAAGGCTGCCAAAGAAAAACTATTAATATCCCGGATTTGTCCTGGCTTGAGCACAGCTGAAGGCGGCACAATTTCATCGCCACTCGAAATAATCCCCACCAAAGGCGGAATAATTGTTTTTACTTTTAATATTCCTAGGGCAAGCAGACCACCCAAGTCGCTTGGTTTCAGCCTGCTTCCTGCTGAAATAATCTCATCCCCAATTTGAACGTCTTCCCCAAAAAACAATACATTCTCACCAGGCGCAACTGGCCGAAATACTTCGATCTGATATTGGGCTGAAGTTTGAGTGTGTTCCAGCATCAGGATAGCATCAGCATTTTCCGGCAGCATGCCGCCTGTATGGATGGCTGCCGCCTCTCCCGGCTGAATCCGGAAAGCTGGCTCAACCCCCATTGGAATTTCCCCAATAATATTAAAATATGCAGGTAGTGATTCAGAAGCGCCAAAGGTATCCCTGGCAATCACAGCATACCCATCCACTGTACTGCGAGTAAAGGCAGGGAGTGATTCTGGGGCGTATATTGAGTCTGCTGTCACCTTACCGACTGCTTGACTTATATCCATCCATTCGTCCTTAGTATCACGAATTGGTACGGCTTCTAAAAAGATCCGCAAAGCCTGATCAGGAGGAAGTAATTTCAAGAATTCTGGCATGATACTATCCGACCCACAATGAATAGGTGACAAGGTAAATGTTAAGGGCAACCAGGGTATAGGCAATAAAATGGATTAATCCCCATCGTGGGGCTTCTCCATTCAAGATAGAAATGAATAGCCATATTTGAAAGAGTGCCATCGGAAATGTTATAAGTACTGGCCAGGTTAATATCCATGGTAACCCCAGCAAAGCAGCAAGACTGATCGTAAGGTAGGCAGCTAAAGCCAGGAAATTATGAAAGTGGATTCCTTTTCTCCAGCCCATTCGGGTTAATATGGTTTTCCTTTCAAATTTAATATCCAATGCATATTCTTTCAGGGATAACGCCATTGTCATGGCGATGAATAGAATCGTTATCGGCAAGGTAACCATTACAAGCAGCCGGTGAAAATCTCCTGTCTGGAAAAGCAAGGCAATAGCCGGGGTCAAATTGGTAAGTATGACTGCCTGGATTAGTTCACCATAACCACTATAAACCAGGCGAAATGGTGGGATTGAATAAAATAATGATAACAAGAATGCAATTCCCAATAAAATAATTGTTGGAAGATTCATATAGCCATTCGAATAAGCAAGTACGAATAACACCGTACAGCCTGTTAAAGCAGCCAGGGAGAAGAGTAGCAAAGCCGAACTGGTTTGGTGAATTAATTTTCCGTTTTCATCTATTTCGATAATCGATTTATATTGGCGATGAAATTCTCCGGGATCAAAGAAATCAAAGTATCCTTTGAGTAGATAAGAGAATAAAAGCAATAAAAATACGATCGATATACCAATCCAGTAGCTATTTAGATCAATAATTCCCCCAAGGAATATAACAATGCCACTCCCAAGGGCGTAAGTAAAAAAAAATACTCCCAGGTAGAATGGTTTCATTTTCTTAATGGACTCAATTAAAGGTATAAACATCTTATGGGTATAATATTTCCATGTTTTCGAGAAAATTCCGAATAAATTTAAGGATACCATAGACTTATTGTTTAGATAAATTTCCTTTCCAGCGATTAATTCAAAGTAATCGAAATGGCGTCGAATTATTACTTATTGGTTGTCCATTTTAATAATATGAACATACAGATAAAATATGATAATTCATGAAACTTCAAAATAAAAACACGATAAATTGATTCAAAACACGATAAATTGATTTGCAAAAATCGTTGACAATCACTCAGAAAAAGAGTATTATTTATTAATTAGGGATAAATTGTTTATGATGTCTTACTACCTAGCTCTTATTGTCCTATCTATCGTATTGGTTCTCGTCATTATTGAGAACCAATTATTGGTTGAGACGGTGATTGAGAAATGAGCCAAAGGTAAAATAAAAAAACCTTAACAAAAAAACCAAACCGCCCAACCAGAAAGTTGGGCGGTTTTATTTCTAATAAATCTATGTGCAAATGGAGGTAATTTTGCGATCGGATCTCATTAAAACAGGATATGAAAGATCTCCCCACCGCGCCCTGTTGAAGGCTACCGGAGTAAAAGATGAGGATATGTCAAAACCCTTCATCGCCATTGTCAACTCCTATGTTGATATTGTTCCAGGGCACACACACCTGCAGGAATTTGGAAAAATCGTCAAGAAAGCTGTCCGGGATGCCGGTGGAGTTCCTTTTGAGTTCAATACAATTGGAGTAGACGATGGAATTGCCATGGGACATATCGGCATGAAATATTCCCTCCCTTCACGAGAACTCATCGCTGACTGCGTGGAAACGATGATTGAAGCACATCGATTTGATGGAATGGTATGCATTCCCAACTGCGATAAAATCGTTCCCGGTATGCTTATGGCTGCCATGCGGGTCAACATTCCAACCATATTTATCTCCGGTGGACCAATGGCTGCCGGGAAAACCCCTGAAGGAACAATTGTTGATTTAATTTCTGTCTTTGAGGGAGTTGGTTCTTACCAATCCGGAAAAATTAATCTAGCCCAATTAAAAATATTGGAGGATTATGCCTGTCCTTCTTGCGGATCGTGTTCCGGGATGTTCACTGCAAACAGCATGAACTGTCTGATGGAAGCGCTGGGCTTGGCTTTACCATATAACGGCTCAGCACTTGCTTTAACCCAAGAAAGGGAAGAGCTTGCCCAAAAAGCAGGTAATCTGATCCTTGACCTGGTGGAGAAACAGATAACCCCGAGGAGCATTGTAACCGTGGATGCCATTGATGATGCCTTCGCCCTGGATATGGCAATGGGAGGTTCCACCAACACGGTTTTACATACACTGGCAATTGCAAATGAAGGGGATATTAATTACCCCTTAGAACGGATCAACCTGGTAGCTGAAAAGGTTCCCCATTTATGCAAGGTTAGTCCTGCTGGAAAGTGGCACATGGAAGATGTACATCGTGCCGGAGGTGTCCCGGCAATTCTCAATGAAATTGCTCGTGACGAGAATATCTTACATTTGAATCGATTAACTGTAACCATGAAAACCATTGGGGAAAATATTTCAGGCGCAAAAATACTGGATGAAGAGGTCATTCATCGGCGCGAAAACGCATATTCCAGGCATGGTGGATTGGCAATCCTCTTTGGAAACCTTGCACCAAAGGGTGCTGTAATAAAAACAGGCGGAGTTAGCAAGGGAATGGATAAGTTCACAGGACCAGCCAGAATCTATGAATCTCAGGAAGATGCGATGACCGGCATCATGAACTCCGAAGTTCAGCCCGGAGATGTAGTTGTTATTCGCTATGAAGGTCCGAAGGGTGGTCCTGGGATGCAGGAAATGCTCAGCCCAACCAGTGCAATCATGGGGATGGGACTGGGAGAGAAGGTCGCTTTAATCACCGATGGCCGTTTTTCCGGTGGGACCCGGGGAGCATGCGTTGGTCACATCTCTCCTGAAGCAGCCGCCGGTGGTCCAATTGCAGCCTTGGAAGAGGGGGATGTCATAGAAATTGACATCCCTGCCCGAAGGCTCAATGTTCTTTTGAGTAATGAAACATTAGAAAATCGCCTGGATGATTTGCCCAAATTTATCCCTGCCATAAAATCCAAATGGCTTCAAAGATATTCGCATTTTGTCACCAGTGCGGATACCGGGGCAGTGTTAAAGGCGTAGGTGACCATATTATTGTTAAATTGGAGGCAGGTATGAAAAGAATCGGAGCACAAATCATCTGGGAATCCCTTCTCAAACAGGGTGTTGATGTTGTTTTTGGTTTTCCGGGAGGAGCCACTTTACCCCTTTACGATGCCCTGCTGGATTATCCCATCCATCATGTACTGGTCCGCCATGAACAGGGTGCTGCCCATATGGCGGATGGCTATGCCAGAGCAAGCGGAAAAGTTGGCGTTGCTATAGCCACATCCGGACCAGGAGCAACGAACCTGGTCACCGGAATAGCTACGGCTAATATGGATTCATCTCCGATCGTCTGCATAACCGGACAGGTCAACAGCAATGTAATCGGCTACGACGCTTTCCAGGAAACGGATGTCACCGGTATTACTCTTCCGATTACGAAACATAATTACCTGGTCACAGACGTCCGAGATCTTGGATTGGTTATTCGGGAGGCATTTTATATCGCCAGTTCTGGTCGTCCAGGTCCTGTTTTGATTGATATCTCTAAAGACGCCCAGCAGGCAGAAATGGATTGGGAATATGATGACAGTCCGATTCAATTACCTGGTTACAGGCCGGATCTAAGACCGGCGTTAAAAAAATTGGAGTTTGCTGCCGAGTTGATTCACTCATCTAAAAAACCTGTCATTCTGGCCGGGCATGGGATATTACAGAGTAATGCCATGAATGAGGTCAGGGAGTTTGCCGAAAAAACGAATACGCCGGTGGCTATGACCTTGTTAGGGATTGGATCATTCCCGGCAACCCATCCGCTTAACCTTGGAATGATGGGAATGCATGGAGAAGCCTGGGTTAACCAGGCAATCCAACAATCGGATTTAATTTTGGCATTTGGCATGCGATTCGATGACCGGGTAACTGGTAACCTAAGCACTTATACTAGTAATGCCAGAAGGATTCATATAGATATTGATCCATCCGAGATCAACAAAAATGTAAAAGTAGATTGCAGCCTTGTTGGAGACCTGCGGGAAACCTTACAAGTACTGCTGCCATTAATTGAAGCATGTGATCATGCTAACTGGATTCATCATATTGATAAAATGAGGGGCGCTTCTGCTGTCCGCGATATCAAGAATTTGCCGGACATGGGTCATCTTTATGCAGCCCATGTGATGCATGATTTATGGAAATATACCGAAGGAAAGGCACTGGTTGTCACAGACGTTGGACAGCACCAAATGTGGGAAGCCCAATATTATCATCATGATTTTCCTCATACCCATCTTACCTCTGGTGGGTTAGGAACAATGGGATTTGCCACCCCGGCAGCCATTGGCGCAAAATTCGCCAGGCCGGAGGCGGAAGTGTGGGCAATTTGTGGTGATGGTGGTTTCCAGATGACCCAGGCGGAGCTTTCAACCGCGGCTCAAGAGAATATTAAAATAAATATTGCTGTGATTAATAATGGCTATCTTGGAATGGTCAGGCAGTGGCAGGAATTCTTCTATGGCAGCCGATACTCAGCAACCCCCATGCATAGTCCGGATTTTGTAAAAATTGCTGAAGCCCATGGGCTCACCGGATTACGTGTAACAAAAAGGCAGGATGTAGAAGACACCATTCAACGAGCCAGGCAAACCAAAGGAACTGTGTTGATTGATTTTAAAGTAGAAAAAGAGGACAGCGTTTATCCAATGGTACCGACCGGAGCAGATCTCCACAACATGATTGAGCGGCCGATAACCGAATAATAAATTGGTTATCCTATAAGGTTTTGGCAGAAAAATTATCTAAACTTGTTGATCTTTGATTATTTACAGGAGGACTCATGAAAAGAACATTTGTTGCATTAGTAACGGATAAACCCGGTGTACTCAATCAAGTTGCCTCATTGTTCCGCAGGCGGGCTTTTAATATTGAGTCACTAACTGTAGGACATACCGAAAAGTCGGGGATTTCTCGGATGACCATTGTGATAGATACGGATCCAATCAGCGCAGAACGAATAAAAGCGTATCTATATAAGTTGGTCAACGTCCTGCAGGTTGAAGACCTTTCCGAAATTCCCACGGTGAGCAGAGATCTGGCTATGGTAAAAATCCAGGCAAAACCAGAAACCCGCAATGATGTCATGCAGTTGGTGGATGTATTCCGGGCCCGAATTGTGGATATCAATAACGATTCCCTTATTATTGAAATCACTGGAACCGAGGATAAAATCGATAGCTTTGTAGATGTGCTGCGGCCATATGGCATTATTGAGATGGCACAGACTGGTAGTGTGGCCGTGCAACGCGGACCTACGGCCCTCTCCAATGAACAGGGCGCTTGATAGCCTGTAAGCATCTGGAACATTCAAGGCACAGTTAAATATTTTTTTAATCTAAATTCAGCCAGGTTGGACACCCTTGATGGATATCTAATAATCCTGGTATGGAAAAAATCTTATAGAAGAAATAGGTGAATGATATGGCAAAAATTAATTTTGGTGGCGTTGTTGAAGATATTGTAACCAGAGAAGAATTCCCTCTTAGTCAAGCTCAGGAAGTACTTAAAGACGAAGTAGTTGCAGTGTTGGGTTATGGAGTTCAGGGTCCAGCTCAAGCACTCAATATGAAAGAAAACGGAATACGGGTGATTGTTGGACAAAACAAGGATAAATTTTATTGGGAAAAAGCGATCAAAGATGGTTGGATTCCCGGAGAGACTCTATTTTCATTGGAAGAAGCAGCCGAGCGCGGGACCATCATTCAATATTTAATCTCCGATGCAGGACAAATGCAAATGTGGCCAAGCATAAAACCGCATCTCAAACCTGGAAATGCACTTTACTTTTCCCATGGATTTTCAATCACATACAAAGACCAGACCGGGGTTGTTCCCCCACCAGATGTAGACGTAATCCTTGTCGCTCCTAAAGGATCGGGAACAAGTGTGAGAAAGAATTTTCTGGACGGCAGTGGAATAAACAGCAGTTATGCTGTTTTCCAGGATGCCACCGGAAAAGCGTTGGAGAGGACATTGGCAGTTGGAATTGCAGTTGGTTCTGGTTATCTTTTCCCGACCACTTTTGAGCTGGAGGTATACAGCGATCTAACCGGAGAAAGAGGTATGCTGATGGGCGCCCTCGCTGGGCTGATGGAAGCCCAATACAACGAACTGCGTAAACACGGGCATTCCCCCAGCGAAGCATTTAATGAAACTGTTGAGGAATTGACCCAGAGCCTGATTCGTCTTGTAGCCGAAAACGGAATGGATTGGATGTACGCCAATTGTTCAACAACAGCTCAAAGGGGGGCACTGGATTGGAAAGGTGAATTCCGTAAAGCTGCCGAACCTGTATTTGCAAGGCTTTATCAGAGTGTGCTGAGTGGTGAGGAAACCCGAATAGTCCTGGAAGTAAACAGTGCTCCGGATTACAAAGAAAAACTGGAGCAGGAATTAAAGCAGATCCGGGAGTCGGAAATGTGGAAAGCCGGAGCAGCTGTACGATCGTTGCGCCCTGAAAATTGGAAAAACCATTAATATCTGGTTTTCATATTGAAAAATCATTCAATGTAAGGGGTGACACATGGAAAATTATGTGAAGATATTCGATACCACATTAAGGGATGGGGAACAATCTCCGGGTGCAACCATGACCTCTGCGGAAAAATTGGAGCTTGCCCGTGCCCTTGCAAAACTCGGAGTGGATGTAATCGAAGCTGGATTTCCTGCCGCCTCTCCTGATGACCTGGAAGCTGTACGCAGGATTGCAGTTGATGTAGGCTGTCCCCGCGATGGCTCGAAAGCTCCAGTAATTTGTGGATTAGCAAGAACCACTATGAATGATATTGACAAGGCTTGGCAAGGCATCCGTGAGGCACAAAAACCCCGCATTCATACCTTCCTTGCAACCTCAGATATTCATATGCAATACAAACTAAAGATGAGCCGGGACCAGGTTGTAGCAAAAGTGATCGAAATGGTTAAATATGCAAAAAGCCTGTGTACCGATATCGAATTCAGCCCGGAAGATGCGGGAAGGAGTGATCCTGGGTTTCTCTACCAGGTTCTTGCAGAAGCAATTAAAGCTGGAGCTACCACATTAAATATTCCTGATACAGTGGGATATACTACTCCGGTTGAATTTGGTAAGCTCATTCAAGATATTCTGAACCATACACCAGGGATAGAAACATGTATTGTATCTGTCCATTGTCATAATGATCTTGGGCTGGCAACAGCCAACACCCTGGCCGGTATTCTTGCAGGTGCCCGCCAGGCAGAAGTCACTATCAATGGGATTGGTGAACGAGCCGGGAATACTTCGCTTGAAGAGGTCGTTATGTCGCTTCATACCCGCCGTCCACTATTTGGCCTTGACACAGGTATTGACACCACTCAACTCATGCGGGTGAGTAAACTGGTGACGAACTATACAGGTATTCCGGTCCAGCCCAACAAAGCCATTGTCGGGGCAAATGCATTTGCCCATGAAGCCGGAATCCACCAGGATGGAATGCTCAAACATTCTGAAACCTACGAGATCATGCGGCCTGAAACAGTTGGGGTTACCCATACCCGCCTCGTATTGGGAAAACACTCCGGTCGTCATGCCTTAAAGGTTAGGATGAAGGACCTCGGGTATGACCTGACAGATAATGAACTTGAAAAGTTATTTCTTCGATTTAAGAATTTAGCAGACAAGAAAAAGACCATCGCTGATGCCGATCTTGAAGCCCTGGTCTCGGAAGAATTGTATCAACCTAAGGAAATATTTACCCTGGATGGCCTGCAAGTTGCTTGTGGCACAATGGGTATGCCAACTGCCACAGTCCGGCTTAAAGGCCCGGATGGCAATTTCCATGTGAGCGCGGCTGTTGGTACAGGTCCTGTTGATGCTGCATATAAAGCCATCGATCTTATAGTCAATTCCCCCAGTGTTCTTCTTGAGTTTGTCGTAAATGCTGTCACAGAAGGAATCGATGCTCTTGGCGAAGTGACTGTAAGAATTGAGGGTAAAAATGGCAGTTCCAAGATGGATGCACAAAAAGAGGTACAGCAAACCCGTTCTTATGGCGGGTATGGTGCAGACACGGATATCATTGTAGCCAGTGCAAAAGCATATTTGGCGGCACTAAATAAATTGTTGGTGGCCACCGGAAAATACGGCGAACCGGAGAAAGGTTCCGTTCAAGAATTGTAGTGGAATGAATGAAAGAGAGAAAAATCAAATGGATACACAAATTGATAGCAGTGAAAAATCCGCAATGGATAATATCTTTGAACCATTCCCCAAACCAAAAATCTTTCCTGAGGGATGGGATTTATCCGCAATTACAAATACAGTAAAAGTACTGGTTGAGATAAAGGACCAGGAAGAAAATCTGATTCTGGATTAGAAGGAATCCAATGAAAAAACCATTAACACTCTTTGAGAAAATCTGGGATGCACATATTGTTGCACAGGATGCGGGGTCCCCTGCGGTCTTGTATATTGATCTGCATCTCATCCATGAAGTTACATCACCCCAGGCATTTAGCGGGTTGCGAACCCGCGGATTGAAAGCTCGTAGGCCTGACCGGACAGTTGCAACCGTCGATCATGGCATTCCAACACTCTCTGGAGAAGGCATACAAGGCGGACGCCTTTCATTCGCAGATGAACTTTGCCAGATTCAAATCAAAATGTTGGAAAAGAACTGCCAGGATCATGGCATCCAGCTCTACGGTCTGGATAGCCCAAATCAGGGTATTGTCCATGTGATTGGACCAGAATTAGGCTTAACACAGCCTGGAATGACAATTGTATGCGGAGACAGCCATACTGCTACCCATGGCGCTTTTGGTGCTCTGGCATTTGGGATTGGGACTAGCGAAGTTGAACATGTCCTTGCAACCCAATGCTTGCTGCAAAGAAAACCTTTGACATTCGCTGTCAGCTTCGATGGAATTCTTCCGGATGGCGTAACCTCCAAGGACATGATTCTTGCCCTGATTGCCAAAATCGGAGTTGGGGGAGCTACTGGACATGTTTTGGAATATCGGGGAAATGCAGTCGAAAACCTCAACATGGAACAGCGGATGACCATTTGTAATATGTCAATAGAGTGCGGAGCAAGGGCGGGTTTAATTGCCCCTGATGATCTCACTTTCGAATACCTTGCCAACAAGGAATATGCTCCCAAAGGTGCAAATTGGGATCAACAGGTAGGCAATTGGCGAAAACTTCCTACAGATGATGATGCAATTTTCGATCAGAATATCACAATCAATGTTTCAAAACTCGAACCCATGATTACATATGGGACAAATCCAGGTATGGGTATGTCCATTTCCGGCAGGATCCCTTTACCTGAAGAAATTAAGGATACAAATCAGCGTTCTGCCCTGATTAAATCCCTTGAATATATGGGTCTTCAACCAGGCGTTCAGCTGCTTGGACATCCAGTAGATGTCGTTTTTATCGGCAGTTGCACAAACTCGCGCATATCCGATTTGCGGCAGGCTGCTGGAGTTTTAAAAGATAGAAAAATATCCCCGGATGTGCGTGTGCTGGTTGTACCAGGAAGCCAGGAAGTGAAAAAACAGGCAGAAATGGAAGGACTTGATCGGATATTCATGCAATCAGGTGCTGAATGGCGTGAGCCGGGCTGCAGCATGTGCATCGCCATGAATGGTGATCAATTAAATCCTGGTCAATATGCTGTCAGCACCAGCAACCGTAACTTTGAAGGGCGTCAGGGAAAGGGTGGCAGGACCTTTTTATCCAGCCCACTAACCGCAGCTGCCACAGCATTAACTGGTAAGATCACTGACATCAGAACAATATTAGACTGACGGAAAAAGTAGAATCATGGAAAAATTTCAAGAACTAACCTCCAATGTAATTCCCCTTGTTGTGAATGATATCGATACAGATCAAATAATCCCTGCTAGGTACTTAAAGGTAACCGATAAAACCGGGCTGGGTGCCAATTTATTCGCAGACTGGCGCTATCTCAGTGATGGATCGCCCGATCCGAATTTTATATTAAATAAACCAGAATTTCAAAATTCTAATATATTACTGGCAGGGGATAATTTTGGCTGTGGGTCTTCAAGAGAACATGCTCCCTGGGCATTGACCAATTTTGGGATCAAGGCAGTTATCTCCACTTCTTTTGCGGATATTTTTCGGAACAATGCACTAAAAAATGGGCTGCTTCCCATAATTGTCGATCCGATTACGCATCAAAAGTTAGTAACCCTGGTCCAAAACCAACCGCAGGTAACGCTAACAATTGATTTAGCCTCACAGTCTCTAATTATCCCGGTCGGCGAAAAAATTTCATTTCCTATTGATGAGTTTTCAAAAATTAGTCTATTAAATGGTACGGACGAACTGGGGTATCTGATGACTTTCATGGATAAGATACGGCAATACGAGAAGGAACACAATCTGGCTTGATGATCTCACAGGAGGTAACTCAACGGATCCTTTGAGATGGAGGTTCTTATGATCGAGATTTACGATACAACCCTGCGTGACGGTTCACAGCGTAATGATATATCTTTATCCTGTGACGATAAAATTCGTATTGCCCAAAAGCTTGATGAAATGGGTATTACCTATATTGAGGGAGGATGGCCAGGTTCAAACCCCAAAGATGTGGAATTTTTTGATCGGGCCAGTAAAATCAAATGGAAGCACGCCACGATTACCGCATTTGGTTCGACATGCCGGGCAAATTCAAATCCGGAAGAGGATTCAAACATCCTGGCGCTGCTGGAATCACAGGCCCAAATTTGCACTCTGGTTGGAAAAACCTGGACCTTTCATGTAACCGAAGTCCTTCGGACTACACTGGAAGAAAACATTCGCATCATTGAAGTCAGCGTTGCCTACCTCAAAAACAATGGCAGGAGAGTCATGTATGATGCTGAACATTTCTTTGATGGCTATAAGGACAATCCCGATTATGCACTGGAAACCCTGTCTGCAGCCATCCGGGGTGGGGCAGAGATCCTGGTCCTTTGTGATACCAACGGTGGGTCAATGCCCTGGGAAATCCATGAAATCGTAAAAACTGTAAAAGCCAGGTTGAATTTCCCGCTTGGTATCCACGCGCATAATGACAGCGATACTGCTGTTGCGAATTCTTTAGCAGCAGTCCAGGAAGGCTGCACTCAGGTGCAGGGGACAATTAATGGGTATGGTGAGCGCTGCGGCAATGCTAACCTCTGTTCAATCATCCCCAACCTTGAAATCAAAATTGGTGTGCATTGCCTTCCCAAGGGGAATCTTAAATATATATCTGAGATATCTAAATTTGTTTCGGAAATCGCCAATCTGGCTCATGATGACCATCTTCCATTTGTTGGCACAGCTGCCTTTGCCCACAAAGGGGGAATTCATGTTGCTGCTATGCGGCGGGATGAGAAATCTTACCAGCATGTTGATCCGCAACTGGTAGGCAATAAAATGCGGGTGATTGTCTCTGAACTTTCCGGGCGGGGAAATTTGCTCAGTAAGGCAGAAGAATACGGGCTGGATAGCATTGATAAGGAAAATGTTGCAGATGTCCTCAAGGAGATTAAGGCGATGGAGGCTAACGGTTTTTCCTTTGAGGCTGCTGAAGCTTCTGTCATAATGATGTTAAAAAGGCAGCAAAAGGATTACAAGCCTCCGTTCGAATTAATTGACTTTACTGTGGTTGTCGAACACAGGGATAAACGCGGCATCTTTGCCGAAGCAACCGTGAAAGTTATGGTCGATGGGGAGATATTCCATACAGCTGCCGAAGGAAATGGTCCGGTTAATGCTCTGGATGCTGCCTTAAGGAAAGCCCTGGTCAACCACTACCCTGAAGTTACCCATTTCAAATTATCCGATTATAAGGTGCGTATTCTGGATGGAAAAAGTGGGACCGGGGCTACAACCCGTGTATTGATCGATACTCAGAATGGCACCCGTACGTGGAGCACTGTTGGGGCGAGTGGTAATATTATTGAGGCAAGCTGGAAAGCCCTTGTTGATGCAGTGGAATATGGACTGATCGTTGGAAAATAAGAATACAATATATCCCTTTCAGATTGGAAAAAAGCTATGAAGGCACACATCGTAACGTTACCCGGGGATGGTATTGGTCCCGAAGTCATCCGTGAGGCAGTACGCGTATTGGCTGCCATTGCCGGAAAATTCAACCATGAATTTTCATTCGAGGAATACCTGATTGGCGGGTGCTCTATTGATCAGTATGGGACCGCTTTAACCGAGACTCCACCCTTGGTGCATGTAAAAAAGCTGACGCAGTCCTGCTTGGAGCCGTTGGGGGTCCACAGTGGGATGACCCGGCTGCGACAATAAGACCAGAGCAGGGATTACTGGGTTTGAGAAAAGGTCTGCAGGTATTTGCCAATCTTCGTCCGGTGAAGATATACCCTTCGCTGAGTAACGCATCTCCCATCAAAGCAGAGCTGCTGACAGGTGTTGATTTGATTGTCGTCCGCGAACTGACTGGAGGTTTATATTTTGGCCAACCCAAGGGCAGGTACCTGGAGGATAAACATGAGAGGGCAGTCGACACCCTTGAATATTATGATTTTGAAATTCGACGGGTAATAGAATTGGCTTTTTCCCTGGCAGGAAAACGGCGTGGAAAAGTAACCTCTGTTGACAAGGCTAATGTGCTTGAATCATCCAGACTGTGGCGCCAAATTGCCATCCAGATTGGCAAGGAAAATCCGGAAATTGTCCTTGAACACATGTTGGTTGATACTGCATCCATGCGATTGATCAGCAGTCCATCCAAATTTGATGTTATAGTCACAGAAAACATGTTTGGGGATATTCTTACCGACGAAGCATCTGTTTTAGCCGGATCCATGGGATTGCTTCCGTCGGCATCGCTTGGTTCAAGCGGCCCGGGGTTATTTGAGCCAATCCATGGTTCTGCTCCGGATATTACCGGGAAAGGTATCGCAAATCCCCTGGGTGCAATCCTCAGTGCTGCAATGCTCTTAAGGCATTCCTTGAAATTGGAGAATGAAGCCGGAGCTATTGAAAACTCAGTTGATAAGGTGATAGAGACCAGGGAACTTACGGTTGACCTCGGCGGAAAAATGTCCACCATTCAAATTACCGATGCGGTGATTGATTTGATATAAAATAGATAGTGTTTTGGTCGATAGATCCAGTAACCCAATCTTCAGGAGGATGCAATGGATGTAAATTCAAAATATATTTGGATGAATGGAGAATTATTGGAGTTTGAAAAAGCTACCGTTCATTTTCTTAGCGCCGCGTTACATTTTGGTTTAGGTGTTTTCGAGGGTATCCGCTGTTATGCTACAGATGATGGACCGGCTGTATTTCGTTTAAAGGAACATATGCAGCGGCTCGCTGATTCAGCAAAAATTCTTGGAGTAAGAAAATTACCTTATTCTGTTGATGAGTTGTGCGAAGCAGTGAAATTAACGGTGGTTGCTAATGGTTTCGATGAATGTTATATCCGACCATTAATATATATGGGTGGGAGTAATTCAGATTTAAATGTGGATACCTACAACCCAATGATTGGGATTGCTGTATGGGAATGGAAAGGTTTTTTAGGGGCAGAAGCCAGGGAAAAAGGAATCAAGGTTCATGTATCCTCATTCACGCGCCATCACCCGAATGTTATGATGACAAAAGCCAAGGTTACAGGAAATTATGTAAACAGCGTTCTTGCCAAGACTGAGGCCGTCCGGCTAGGTTTTGCGGAAGCAATTTTACTTGATCCGGAAGGGTTTGTTGCCGAATGTGCCGGTGAGAACCTTTTTACAGTTAGGAAAGGGAAACTGGTTACTCCACCTAAAGCCACTGTACTTGAAGGGATAACCCGGGACAGCGTAATCACCATTGCTAATGATTTAAATATCGGTGTTGTGGAAGAACCCATCTCTCGTGACCAATTATATATATCTGATGAGCTATTTGTTACCGGTTCAGCGGCAGAATGCCTGGCTATTACAGAAGTGGATTTCCGTGTGATTGGCGATGGCAGGATGGGTCCAATCACGCGCCTTATTCAAAAGAACTATCACGATGCCATTCATGGTCACTCACCAAGGTCGGGTGAATGGTTGGATTTTGTAAAAAAATCCAGATAATTAATTTTGTTTGATGTTCACAGCGAAATGGAGCAGGAACTCGAATGAGTTCCTGCTCTTAATCTGGATCGGTAAGGACCTGGAGGATAGATTTTGAAAAAATATTGGATTTTATAGAATTAAGGTTCCTGTTTCAAATTCCCAAAAAAACCGGAAAAAGAGAGGTTTTTTTGACTTTTTATTTTATTTATGCTATTCTACTTACTGACCACTTTTAAGATCTGCTGCAGGATGGGTGAACATGCAAAGAGAACGAGTTTCCGAAAATGTATACTGGTTTCAAAGCGACCTTTACGCGCAAGTAACTTCTGGAGTAATCGCCGGACCTAATTGGGCAGTTCTGGTTGACACACTGGCTATTCCAGAAGAAACCCTGGGCATACGTTCATTCATTGAGGAAGATCTGAATATCCCGGTGCGATACATCATAAATACTCATCACCATGCAGATCATACCTGGGGAAATTGTTACTTCCCAGGTGCCACAATTATTGCCAGTGATACTTGTCGTCAATTAATAATCGAGAAAGGTATTCCGGCTCTGGAAAATGCCAAGAAACAAAATCCTGCGTTTAAGCTGACAAAAATAGTCCCCCCCAAATTACAATAAACCACGGGCAGCTTTCTTTGCGGGTCGGAAAAAAGAACTTGCTTTTATTTCCGACTCCTGGAAATAGCCCGGACGCAATTTCCGTTTTGGTGGAAGAGGATCGGGTTTTATTTGCAGGGGATGCCTACATGCCAATACCATATATAGTCGATGGTGATATTGACGAATTAGCAGCCACGATTAAACATATCGGAAAAATGGGTCTTGAAAATATTATCCAGGGGCACGGTGACATCATTTTACGGGGTGAGATCGAAGAAAACGCAAAAGAAAACCTGAATTATTTATCTTGCCTGCGCAAAGGTGTACGAAATGCCCTAAAAAGGAAAAATCCTGAAGAAGCGCTGGAAACAATTGATATTGAGTCATGTGGTAAAAATCGGGTATTCCTGGGTGGATTGGCCCTAGAACTTCATAGAAGGAATGTTCTTTATTTATTCAAAAAGCTAAAAAGTGAAGAAATGCAGCAAATTGACTTGCCTTTGTAAATGGATAAATCACGATTCAGGCTTCCCTCATTTTTCGTTTAGCCCGAAATCCCACCTTACGTTCGGTTCCGTTGCGAAGACGTTCAAGGTTGGGACGTAATGCCCATAAACACATAATAAGGGCGGCCACCCCATAAAATACAAATGCCCAGGATCCGGAATCAAATAATGCCAGATATAGGAAAATAAGGGTGGTGAATACAGCAATACTGATCGTTGCCACTGAAGCATAACCAACTACAAGGAAAACAGTCAGGGAAAGCGGGAAGATTATTAATCCGCAGTAAGGCCAAATCCCAATAGCACCCCCGAAAGTGGTGGCGCCCCCTGCTCCCCCGCGAAACTTGATATGCCCATTTTCATTTCGCTCAATTAAAAAAATGGAGTAATTATGACCAAGGATCGCCATTAGCGGTGCGATTGCCAGCATCCATTCTGACCCCGGAATTAACCAACGCGCAACCCAGCAGGCTGAAAATCCTTTAAGAACATCCATTATTCCGGTAATCACTCCAGAGACTACACCAGCTGCCCGCATAACGTTGGTCCCGCCGGTTCTCCCGCTTTCGATTGATCGAATATCTTTCCCGGTTACAATTTTTACAATAATCAACCCAAATGGTATTGATCCAATCAAATATGAAAGAACCAGTACTGCCAAAGGCTGCCAGACTTGCATCACACCATACCTCCACAATTTATTCGATCCATTTTATGGAAATTTCCCGATACTGGTTTTCTTCAATTAAATAACCCGCAAATGTCCATTTTGATTCTAATTTGCACACAATTAATGTTACTACATTTGGGTACATGAATTTATTCAAATCTGTTTGAGAAGGAAAGGAACCCCCTCTCGGATGAGAATGATATATGGCGAGAATGTCTAAATCCTTTTCGTCGATGTAAATGAACGCATTGAGCTGCTCATTTGGATCCATGAGATATCGGGTAGGTTCGTGGAGTACATTGGTAATGCTTATAACAAGTTCTACCCGGTTGTTTTTTCCAGCAAGAATCCCACAACCTTCATCGGGAAAAACTCTTTCCAGGTGGTCAATTATCTCAGGTAACACCGATAAGGGAATTTCCAGGAAGGTTATTGTGTGATCAGCATCAAAATCCCGATCGTCCATAATAATCCGTTCATAAGTACTGGTTCAATCCAAAGTGTACGCCAGTCTTGACCTTCTTCCAGTCCGCCGGCAAGGCTGGTTAATCCATAAGCTGGACCGGAAAGAAATAAACCATAGACAAGAGGTTGTAATGGCCAGTAATGTAATCCAATAACCAGATGTCCAACGACAACTGCTATCGCCAATGCCCAGTCATAACACCAACGACCCCCAAGTCGTAAATATAAGGTGCGTAAACTTACTGCAGTCATTCCTAAAACCAAAGATGGAAGCAGTAAGTATAAACGCACTTCAGCGTTTCGAAACGATATTGCCAGGATGAGAAATAGACTGAAAGATACTGCCGTCAATCCTATGGATGCAAGGGTGTTTCTGGGGTCAGTTACATCCACCACATGATATTCTGCAATAAACACCAGAATGAGGAGTAATCCACCAAATCCAAATACAACCCACCACGCCACGTTGACATCTAAAGTGCTTAATGGAATTCCGATTGCCCAGGCAGTAAATGCGGGAATGATCCAATGCTGCATGGCATCATCTTTCGAATATTTCGGGTGGCTGTGTAAGAGCCAATCAGACCCAACTCCCGCCATAACAGCTACCAGAAGCGATAGTAATGTGGAAGAATTAATCGGTAGCGAAAAATTGATGCCCAGGAATTGAATCGATAAAGTCCTGGCCGGAATGTTGATGAATGGAATTACTGCATAAACCAAAAGGATCATCGCTGAAAGCACACTCAAACGATTTAAATCCGGGTAGGAATAATCTTCATTCATAATTTTTGTTGCCAACCATTGTTTGGTTATTAAAGTGAATTATAACAAATTGCCTTGGTCCAACAAATGTTGGACGCAAATCAATTTGATGGAACAAATTTTTTATTTTACACAGTCAAACTGGGAAAATGAATGAGATATGGTAAAATTTAATATTATTATGCAGATAAACTCAGTCCAATCACCGGTGACATCGCCTCCCAGAATAATTACATCGATCTTAGCAGGATTCAATGCAGTTGCAAACAATATATATTTAATATTGATGCCAATTGTTTTGGATTTGTTCCTGCTATTCGGTCCCAAGCTGCGTCTTAAAAACGTGTTAGACCCATATCTGCAGGAAGCCATCAGAAACCTCAGCACATTCAATTCTGCTGAGATGATGGATATGGTAGATTTGACAAGGGAAATGTGGACTGCTTTTTTGACAGAATACAATCTTTTCAGCTTATTAAGAACCTTTCCTATTGGCATACCCAGTCTGCTGGCAGGACAACCCATCCAATCCTCACCCATAGGAAGGTCCGTTATATTGGATGTAAATACCTGGGGAGAATTAATTCTTTACGGTATCCTGCTGATATTGATAGGGATATCTTTTGGCAGCATCTATTTCAATGAGGTGGAGCGTAATTCAAGGGATAGTAAACGACCATATTCATATCAAGTTTCAATCTGGCAAATTATCCAAAGTTATTTATTGACAGCTATCCTGCTTATCCTCCTGTTATTATTTTTAATACCTGCAAGTATAATCGTGTCCATCATTGCGATTTTTAGTCCTGTTATTGGTCAAATATTTCTCCTGCTTGGAATGCTTATCACCATCTGGATATTTATTCCATTGTTTTTTTCCCCTCAAGGGATTTTTGCTTCGCAGCAAAATGCACTTATATCTGTCATATCAAGTTATCGTCTTATCAAGTCCTACCTGCCGGGAACAGGACTTTTCATGGTGTTGATTCTTCTTATCAGCCAGGGGCTCAATATTATCTGGTTAATCCCACCCTCCACATCCTGGTTTATTTTGGTTGGAATTGCCGGACATTCCTTTGTCAGTACCAGTTTACTGGCTGCCAGTTTTAACTACTATCTTTTGGGAACAAACTGGATGAAAGCAGTAATTGAACGACAGTCATCTGTTAAAGAAGTAAAAGCACCAACTGTTTCAAATTAACCAATTTGGAGGGTATCTGTGTCACAAAAGCAACCCAATCCACACTCTTTATCCTACAGTGCTCAGGACATTCAAGTCCTTGAAGGGCTGGAAGCCGTTAGACGCCGTCCAGGCATGTATGTTGGTGGAACTGACATTAAGGCGCTTCATCATCTCGTTTATGAAGTTGTAGATAATTCAATCGATGAGGCTTTGGCAAAAGAATGCGACAACATCACAATTACCATTCATACCGACAGCAGTGTAACAGTCGAGGACAATGGTCGTGGTATCCCTGTAGACCTCCATCCGGAAAAGAAGAAATCAGCATTGGAAGTAGTAATGACCACCCTTCATGCAGGCGCTAAGTTTGGCGGGGGAGGATATAAAGTTTCTGGAGGTTTGCATGGTGTGGGTGTGTCTGCAGTAAACGCTCTTTCCGAATGGTGTGAGGTTGAAGTACGGCGCGATGGGAAAGTTTACTTCCAGAGGTATGAGCGTGGTGTTCCCCAGGAACCAGTAAAAATTATAGGAATTTCAAAACCAAATGAGACCGGAACGCGGACAAGCTATCGCTTTGACAGATTAATTTTCAAGGAAGAAATTGATTATCGATTTGAAACTTTAGCCCAACGATTCCGCGAGATGGCATTTGTCACCCGCAACGCCCAAATTAAATTAATAGATGAGCGGACAGACCGGGAAGCCACTTTTTACTTTGAAGGCGGAATTCGCTCATTTGTACGATTCTTAAACCGAAACCGGGAAGTCCTGCACATACCTGTTTACGCAGAAAAAGAAATCGACGGTATTGGAGTTGAAGCATCTATACAATATACGGACGCATATTCAGAATCCGTTTATTCCTTCGCAAATACGATCAACACTATAGATGGCGGAACACACCTTACCGGACTTCGCTCAGCAATTACAAGAGTAATAAATGATTATGCAAGACGCTCCAATTTATTAAAAGAATCTGATGCCAACTTTTCAGGGGAAGATACAAGGGAAGGTCTAACTGCCATCATCAGTGTAAAACATCCCGACCCCCAATTTGAAAGTCAGACCAAAGTAAAATTGATGAATCCTGAGGTACAAACCATCACCCAGCAGGTGGTTGTGGAATCCTTCAATACCTTTTTGGAGGAAAATCCCCAGGCTGCCAAAGCAATCATCCAAAAGTGTCTGACATCTGCACGGGCAAGGGATGCTGCGCGAAAAGCTCGTGACCTGGTTATCCGAAAATCTGCTCTGGAAAGTCTGACTCTCCCGGGCAAACTGGCGGATTGCTCGGAAAAAGACACGATGAAAACCGAACTATATATCGTTGAAGGAGACAGCGCTGGCGGTTCTGCGAAGCAAGGCAGGGATCGACATTTCCAGGCTATATTACCCCTGCGCGGTAAAATCCTAAACACAGAGCGCGCCCGGTTGGATAAAATCCTTTCCAATAATGAAGTTAAATCCTTAATTTCAGCCTTGGGAACCGGAATTGGAGACAATTTTGATCTTAAGAATTTGCGATATGGCAGGATAATCATCATGACTGATGCTGATGTGGACGGCAGCCACATACGCACCTTGCTGCTCACTTTTTTCTTTCGATATATGCAGCCCTTAATCGAAATGGGCCATTTGTATATTGCCCAGCCACCGCTTTACCGAATCAGTTATAAAAAAGAAACCAAATATGTCTATTCCGATGGGGAAAAAAACCGGATTACAAAAGAACTCGGACCAGACACCAAAATATCGCTTCAGCGCTACAAAGGTTTAGGGGAAATGAATCCAACCCAGCTTTGGGAGACAACCATGAACCCAGACAACCGTACCTTGCTCCAGGTTTCAATAGATGATGCAGCGGCAGCTGACCGCACATTTGACATGTTGATGGGAGCAGCGGTTCCGCCACGTAATCGCTTCATCACAACCCATGCCAAAGATGTAAGGAACCTCGATGTTTAACAATTCTTCAGGAAATGAGATCCTTCAGTAAGACGATATGTAAACTATACTTGCTCAAAAAATACTTGCATTGTGCCTGAATATGTGTTAAAATTTTTATGCTATTAGTTGATCATTATCGAACTCAACGAAAAGTGGGCGTCCCCCACTTTTCTTGCGTATAAAGGACAATTAGTTGGAGAAAGTTGAATGAAGAACGAATTTGTATTGGCCTTCAACGAAGTAATTGAAGAGAAACAATTACCAAAAGATGTAATTCTGGCTGCACTGGAATCTGCGATGATTTCGGCATATCAGAAATCTGTAAACGCATCTAAAGCACAACATGTTGAATCAAAAATCGATCCGGATACAGGTAAAGTTACCATTTATGCCGAGAAAGAAATTGTTGAAGAGGTGTTGGACGCTAAAACAGAAGTAGATCTCGATGAAGCCAAAAAATACGATCCCAATGCTGTTTTAGGCGGTATGGTCATTGTTGAGAGTACTCCAAAAGACTTTGGCAGAGTTGCTGCTCAAACGGCCCGGCAGGTTATTCAACAGAAAATCAGAGATGCTGAAAGATCAGCACAACTGCAGCATTACGAGAAACAACTCGGAGAAATTATCAGCGGTATTGTTCAGGCGATAAATTCTCAAGGAATTCAAATCGGGCTTGAACTGCGTGCAGAAGGCACAATGCCTAGAAAAGAAATGATCCCCGGCGAAAGATTTCGTATGCATGAAAGGGTGAGGGCTCTCGTTGCAGAAGTAAAAGAATCGCCTAGAGGTCCCCAGATTATTCTTTCCAGGACCCACCGGGACTTCTTGCGACGACTTTTGGAAAACGAAGTGCCGGAAATTTACCATGGTGTTGTCGAAATTAGATCCATTGCACGTGAACCCGGCCAACGGGCAAAGGTTGCTGTTTCGGCAACTCAATCCGGGATTGATCCGGTTGGGGCATGTGTTGGTATTCGTGGAGTCCGGATCCAAGCCATTGTGAGAGAACTTCACGATGAAAAGATCGATGTGATCGAATGGAATCCTGATCCAGCTGCGTTCATCAATAAAGCCATCAGCCCGGCTCGGGTTGTTGGTGTATATCTTAATGAGACTTTACAGGATGGAAAAACGGCAACAGTCGTAGTTCCTGAAGATCAACTCAGCCTGGCAATAGGCAGGGATGGTCAGAACGCTCGCCTGGCAGCAAAACTAACCAACTGGCGGATTGATATCAAGAGTTTGACGGAGGGTGCCTCAGACAGCCTCATTAAACTTCAAAACAACCCGGAACTGGTTACTACCCTGAAAATATCGGATGAATTTATCCAACAGATCGAATCTTTGGTAGCGAGGAAATCAGAAGGCAGGCCATTAAATCCAGAAGAATACGATCAAATGGCTAAATTTGTCGATCAGGTCGAAAAGCAAATCGCTACTAGGTATAAACCTGTCATTGAAAAAGTAATTGAACCCGTACCCAGTGAAGATCGAGCTGGCATCCCGGAATTTGCATTTTCTACCAATATTCTGGACAGCGGTTTGGATGAGCACATCAATAACATTCTTCAGGAAGCTGGTTATCATACCCTGGGAGATCTTGCCTTGCAAATTCGCAAGAATCCTGATGAGATATTAAAACTTCAAGGGATTGGTCCAAAATCGATGGAGAAGATCTTCAGCCACATCAATCAGTTGCTGGCGCCATCCTTGGACGAGGTAATTGGTGAACCAGAGGAGGAAACAGTTTCCGGGCAACCAACAACTGAGCTGCCTGTGGTAGAAATGGCCGGAATAACCCGTACAGATATAACAGTAGAACCATCTGATGCTATCGTTGCAGTTACAGATGAAACGGTCAAAGTTATATCTGAAGAAGTTTCGGGTCCTGCAGTTGCGGAAATCATAGGTACAGACAAGCAAGCCGCAACGGAGAATCTGGTTGAAGAACGACCAGCAGATGAAGAAGACATTCCCTTTGAAAAATTGTTTGAGCTAAAATCCGACATGGTCCAAAAGTATCTGGATGAGCCCGAAGAGGAGGATGAAGAAGAGGGTGATGACGAGGATTCAACAAAGAAGAAGGGTAAGAAGAAAAAGAAACGTAAAAATGTTGAATATGAGTACGATCCTGAAAAGGATGTCATGTTAATCCACAAGAAAAGAAAACGTGATGGGGTGGGTACCGAATTTGAATGGGAAGAATAATCATTGTCCAAAAAGGATAATATTAGGAGAACAAGAAAACATATACCTCAGCGAACGTGCGTTGGTTGCCGATCTGTATTAAGTAAAAAAGAACTGATCCGCATCGTCAATTCCCCGCAAGGAATCCTGGTTGATTTATCGGGAAAAATGTCCGGAAGGGGTGCCTATTTGCATAATGTGCGATCTTGCTGGGAAAAAGGTCTTAGAGGCTCACTTGGGAATGCTCTCAAGCGAAATTTAACTGACCAGGAAAAAAAGGTATTACTTGATTTCATGGAGAGTCTCCCTGAAACCAATAATCTTGAAGCAGATATGGACAAGAATGATGGTCTAATCCATTAATTCCATTTTCATACTGAAACACTCATCCAGACTGCTCACTGAGATACCTGATTTTGAATGTGAAAGCGCATAGGTCAAAAATGATACAAGGGCTGAAAAGACGGGGAATCTTAATTGGAGGTGTCAAATGAGCGGAAATGGACAAATAATAGAAATTCCGACAAGTCTTACGGTAAGGGAACTGGCATTGCGGATGAAGGCCAGTCCAATTGATGTTATTAAAATACTGATGTCTAATGGGGTAATGACAAATATAAATCAGCAAGTGGATTATGATACGGCGTCCATTGTTGCAAGTGAATTGGGTTTTGAAACATGTTTAGAACAATCCTTATTAGAGGTTGAGGAAAAAGAAACAGGACAAATACCTCTCTGGCGCAGGATTATTGCTGAAGAAAATGATGGCGATCTTGTCAGGCGTCCTCCTGTAATCACCATTTTGGGTCATGTAGATCACGGAAAAACCACATTATTAGATGCAATTCGTCACACAAATGTGGTTGGCGGGGAAGCAGGTGGAATTACTCAGCATATTGGCGCTTATCAAATTGAATATAAAGGCCAAATGATTACTTTCCTGGACACACCTGGCCATGCAGCCTTCACTGCTATGCGTGCCAGGGGAGCCCAGGGGGCAGATATCGTGATTTTAGTTGTTGCTGCGGACGACGGGGTGATGCCGCAAACCCGTGAGGCAATCAATCATGCCAAAGCAGCCCAGGTACCTATCATTGTTGCCCTAAATAAAATGGATCGCCCGGATGCAAATCCGGATTTTGTAAAACACCAGCTTGCTGAAACTGGACTGGTTCCAGACGAGTGGGATGGCGACACGATGATAGTGCCTGTTTCAGCCAAACAAAAAACCGGACTGGAAGACCTCATGGAAGCGATCCTGCTTGTTTCCGACAGCATGGATATTAAGGCCAATCCTAAAGGGAAAGTCTTCGGAACTGTTATTGAAGCCGAAGTAGAAAAATCCAAAGGGGTTATTGCCACCCTCTTGATCCAAAATGGTACATTAAAATCCGGTGAAGTAATTGTAGCCGGATCCACCTGCGGACGAATTCGCGCTATGTTTGATTTTCGGGGCAATAAAGCTAAACAAGCAGGCCCATCAACTCCTGCATTGGTCATGGGGCTCAGTGATGTTCCGGAAGCCGGGGATATCTTTCAGACATATGGCTCTGAAAAAGAAGCCCGTGCCTTTATTGCGGTTGCAGATGATCAAAAACAGAGAGCTGGCGTTGCTGCACCAAAAGCCACCTTGGAAGAATTATTCGAGAAGTACCAGGCCGGAGAAGTACAGGAATTAAACCTGATTATCAAGTCTGATGTTCAGGGGTCGCTTGAACCGATCGTGAAATCTCTTAATGATATCGGTAACGCCCAGCAGGATATAAAAATTAATATCCTTCACACAGGCAATGGAGATATCAGTGAGAGTGACGCCATGCTCGCAGCTGCTTCCAAGGCAATCCTCATTGGATTCAACGTTCAGGCAGATTCAGCGGCCAGAAGGTTGGCAGATAAGGAGGGAGTTTCTATCCGTCTTTACACGATTATCTACAGATTGATAGAGGACATTGAAAAAGCATTGAAAGGAATGCTGGCACCGGAAATCAGGGAAGTTTTCATCGGAGAAGCAATTATTCTGCAAACCTTCAAAATTAGTAAGGTTGGGAAAATTGCTGGGTGTAAAGTTGTGCGCGGTGAAATTCGAAGGAATGCCAAAGTAAGAATCACACGAAATGAAGAAATCCTTTTTGAAGGTGAAATCTCCTCCCTGAAACACGAGAAAGAAGATGTGCGGGAGGTCAGAACAGGCTTTGAATGCGGCATGGGATTCCGGAATTTCAATGACTATCAAGACGGAGATAAAATTGAGTGCTATCTCACAGAAGAAGTGCCAATTTTATAGTTTTTAATAAATAACTAATTTCATGAATTAGGGAATGGAAAAAATCCTTGTAACGGTTAATTTCCAGACCGGGATAAGAGATAAAACCTTTTTGATATTTATGGAAATATATAAAACAATAATTACAATTTGCCAAAAATAACTGCCTGGATTAATGATTATTGGCTAATATTATCCTTTTCTGGTAAATTGAAGGAGTGAAAAATGCCATCCCAGGTACGGCTTAAACGGATAGGCGATAGAATTCAAATTGAATTGTCTGAGATCTTGTTAAAGGATGTAAGTGATCCACGTTTGGTGGGGATCTATATTACAGATGTCAAGGTAGACCGGGAAATTGCCTTTGCAAATATCTATGTGTCTGCAGTCGAAGGGAAACCAAGGTCAGAAGAAATTTTAGCAGGACTTAACCATGCCAACCCTTATTTAAGACGTCTGCTTGCCTCAAGAATTGAATTAAGGGTATTTCCTAAACTGCGATTCTTTTGGGATCCTACGCCAGAACGTGCCGATCATATTGAACGATTGTTGAACACCCTCAGACAAAAAGAAATTCAGCCTGACAATATAAGTAATGATGATTAACTGTACGAATCAGCAAATTCGAGAATTAATTTGTAAAAGCTCAAAAATCCTCCTGACATCGCATGTACGACCGGATGGGGATGGGATCGGTTCCCTTTTAGGGCTCGGTTTAGGTCTAATTAAGGCTGGGAAAGATGTTCAAATGGTTCTTGAAGGCGGTGTCCCTTCGAGCTTTAAGCATCTTCCTGGCAGTGAATTGATTCTGAAGGAAAACACAACAATACCCGATTTATTCATCCTGGTTGATTGTTCAGAATCTACCAGAGCCGGCAGGATTTCTGAAATTTTTCCGCCTGATTTAAATATTGACCATCATATAACCAACACCTTGTTTGCACGATTCAATTTCGTGGATCCGGAAACCGCAGCTACGGCATCCATAATCGCCCAGAATTTTTCAGAGTGGGGGCTGCAAATGGATGAATCTATAGCCAGCACCCTTCTAACCGGAATAATCACCGATACCCTGGGTTTTAGTACATCAAATACGAATCCAACCACATTGCGTCTATCTGCAAAATTAATGGAATCAGGTGCTGATTTGTTTGAGCTTTATGCGCGCGGATTAACCTTTAAATCCTTTGAATCTGTGAAATATTGGGGAGCTGGTTTGTCAAGGCTTAATAAGATTGGTACTCTGGTTTGGACCAGGCTGACTTTAGTGGATCGGAAGGAATCTGGTTATCCTGGAAATGATGATGCGGATTTAATTAATCTCCTCTCATCCCTGGAAGGTTTTGATATTGCGATCCTTTTTGTTGAGCAAGGTGATGGCAAGATTAAGATAAGTTGGCGGGCAAAACCTGGTTTTGATATATCCAATTTGGCGTTACAATATGGGGGCGGTGGACATCCCGCAGCATCAGGTGCCGAGATTAACGGGAACATCGAGGAGATTGAACAAAAAGTTGTGCAGGACTCCCTCGCTTATTTGCAAGATGTGACAAAAACGAATATTAAAACTGGATTTTCAAAATAAATAAAAATTGAAAATGAACAATCGGAGAAGTTTTCAATGAATTCTAACAACCAGGATACAGACATACAGAATACCATATCAGGGGTAATTGTTGTTGATAAACCTGTTGGATTAACCTCACATGATGTGGTTCAAGTTATCAGAAAAGGGACAAATATTCGCAGAGCAGGACATACCGGTACCCTGGATCCGCGTGCATCCGGTGTCCTGGTCATCTTAATCGGACCAGCTGTTCGACTGAGCGAGTATGTATCGGCATCGGATAAACGTTACCAGGCAATTGTCAAACTAGGTTCCAGCACGGATACATATGATTCCGAAGGAATCCCGATGAACGAAACCGATCTAAAGGATGTAACCGAAGAAATTTTTATTAATGCATTGAAACAATTTGTTGGCGAGATCCAGCAAGTTCCCCCGCCTTTTTCAGCTGTTAAAATTAAAGGCAAGCGCGCTTACGAAATGGCTCGCAATGGTGAAGAGGTTGATCTTGAACCCCGGACAATTATTGTTCATAGTCTCGAACTCCTGGAATGGGCACCCCCTGAAGCAGTAATTGATGTTTACTGTTCATCCGGCACCTATGTGCGTTCCTTGGCAAACGACCTTGGTAAAATACTAGGCTGCGGAGCACACCTGGTTGGATTGCGCAGGACAAAAAGCGGAAGATTCACATTAAGGGATGCCGTTCCTTTACGAAAACTTAAGGAAGCATTTGACAATGGACAGTGGTACCAATACTTGATTCCTGCAGCAGAGGCATTATCCGACTGGCCAGCTTTAGAATTAAGTAATGAACAAATCGATGCAATTCGGCATGGCAACCGTATACCGGCTGCATCAGAAAAAGATACCTTCGTACGGGGTATCAGTGAGCAGGGAGATTTGGTAGCCTTATTGGAAATTCTCCCTGATACTCATGAGTGGCAACCACGCAAGGTTTTCTTTCAGTAAACCATTCCGGATATGCACCATTATCGTCATCTGAAACAGGTTGATTTCCAGGATTCCTGGTTGACGGTTGGGATATTTGATGGCGTTCATATTGGACACCAGGCAATAATCCAAAACATGGTTCAAAAGGCATCCTCAGTTGGTGTTAGTACAGGTGTCGTGACTTTCTATCCCCATCCGGCGGAAGTAATCCGTGGTACTACTGAATCCATCTATTTGACCTCACCGGACCAACGTGCAAAATTAATCAGCCGGTTAGGTGTGGATTATGTCCTGACATTGAAATTCGACAGAAATCTGGCTAATCAATCGGCTGAAGAGTTTATCCAATCTCTGACCAACCAGATTGGCATGAAAGAACTTTGGGTTGGGAACGATTTTGTTCTTGGCAAAAACCGCCAAGGGACGATTGATCTATTACAAACCCTGGGTGGACGGTTTGGATACACGGTGAGAGAGATTCCTAAAATCACGGTTGACAGTAAATTCGTTTCATCATCACAAATCAGGCACCACATCCTCTCAGGTGGCATTTCTCAGGCAAATAAATTGCTTGGAAGGTATTACTCTATATGTGGTAGGGTAATAAAAGGAATGGGAAGGGGAAAATCATTGGGGACTCCCACGGCAAATATTGACACATGGGAAAAACAACTTCTCCCCACCAATGGGGTTTATGCAACTCTTGTCAGCTATAAGCAGCACCGATTTCAAAGCGTAACGAATGTTGGAATAAAGCCAACATTTTTAGAAAATCCTGCCAAATCCACTGTCGAAACATATATTTTTGATTTCGAAGATAATGTATATGAAAAAGAGTTGACTATAGAGTTTGTTGAATATCTGCGGAAAGAAATTCCATTTCCAAACAAGCCGGCATTAATAAACCAAATCCAACGTGATATCCAGCGAGCCAAAGAGGTCTTGGACCATGAGCCATAAACGAAGGGTATACCTTCTGAACCCCCAGGATATTCCACCTGAAACAATTGCCGTAGCATTTGCCAGGACATCACGGTCTCCAGCGTCTTTCGATGAAATCGCTTCAGAATTGACCAGGGAGACCAGTTCTGAATTCCATGAGAAATGGGTGGTTGGTTATGGACACTCCTCCGTTGCAGAACATGCCGTCCTTCATATAGCCCTTGAGAATATTTCCCGCCTGGCTATTGAAACGGTTGAATCGAATCGCCTGGCGTCTTATACCGAAAAATCTACCCGCTATCAAAAATGGGACCCCAGCCAATTCTATACCCCGGATGAGTTTTCCACAGCGTCAACCGGACAATTATATCAATCCACCTGCACGTTTTTATTTGACACATATAAAAAAACACTTGAACCTGTAAAATCAATCATCGCTGAAGAAATGCCAAGGAAAAATGGGGAAAGCGACGCCTCATGGGATAGAAGGATTCGTTCAGAATATGTGGATGTATGCCGGTTTTTACTTCCTGCTGCATCACTGGCTAATGTCGGAATCACCATAAATGCACGTGCTTTGGAACATGCCATCCGAAAGATGCTTTCTCATCCATTGCTTGAAGTTCAACAAATTGGGAACGAGGTAAAACTGGCCGCACAGGTTTCAGTTCCAACATTAATTAAATATGTTGAGAAGGTTCCTTACTTGATTCAAGTGCAGGATAATTTCTCAAGAGAGTCAACCAAAGTAGTCGAAAATAGTCCTTATGAAGGCGATTGGTGTCGTCTGGTAGATTTTGACCACAACGGATTATTAAAGAACCTCGCCGCGGTATTATACCGGTATAGCGGAACAAGTTTTGATACAGCCCTATCCTATGTAAGGAAATGTTCGCAAAACGAAATAGAGAGGCTCTTAGAAATGCTTCTGGAGGACCTGGGAGAACATGACCAGCCTGTTAGAGAAATGGAGTATGCGAATTTCTTGTTTGATATCGTCCTGGATCAAGGGGCGTATTTTGAATTAAAGCGACATCGCATGCTTACCCTAACAAGTCAGGACCTGACAACCAGGTTAGGGTATGCCGTTCCCAGGAAAATAGTTGAAGCCGGGCAGGAAAAAGAGTACCGGATGGCTATGGATGAAGCCCAGAAAGCCTATGAAATATTATCTCAATATAACTCAGAGGCTGCATCTTATCTTGTCCCGAATGGATTTAATCGCCGGGTTCTTCTTAATATAAATCTCCGCAGCGCCATGCATCTCGTATCACTGCGCTCTGCCTCCAACGCCCACTTCTCCATTCGCCGGGTTGTCCAGAGAATTGCGTCCGAGATGATTCAGGCAGTACCCATGCTGGAGAGTGTAGTGCGCAGGAACCAGGTGGAATCATGGCAGGGTGTGCAGGAGCAATATTTCAGCCAGATTTCTTGAGTTCATCCGAATCGCAGGGACTATACATCCTTGGATTTACAGGTTGGAGATTTCTGTGAAACGAAAACAGCCGATTATATGATCATTCACCATACCAACTGCCTGCATGAATGCATAACAAATGGTCGGCCCAACAAATTTGAATCCTCTTGATTTTAATGCCTCACTCATCATCCGCGCTTCCTGGGTGGTTGCGGGAATTTCCACTACCTTTTTCCAGTGGTTCCGCCGCGGCTTCCCTGCTACAAATTGCCAGGCAAAGGCATCAAAACTGCCAAATTCCTTCTGAATTTTCAGGAAAGCATCTGCGTTTTGGACAGCAGCCTCAATTTTTAATCTGTTTCGGATTATCCCTTCATCCAACCGCAATGCTGCTAATTTTGAACTGTCATATTGTGAAACCTTCTGGTAATTAAATCCATCTAAGGCGGTCCGGAAATTTTGGCGTTTTTTTAATACCGTTTCCCAACTCAATCCTGCCTGAAACCCTTCCAATATAAGGAATTCAAAAAGGATTTGGTCATTGTGAATAGGAACACCCCATTCCCGGTCATGGTACTCTCTCATCAGTTCCGTGTTTGCCCAATCACAGCGCGGTTTTAATTCCATGAATTCCTCCATCCCGCTCCTTACACTAGGGTTTTGGTTCTACCTGGACAATATAATCAAATAAATCCTTCATATTAATATCCTCCTCAGATAGCAGACTACCTCTTAATGAGATCCCGGCAAAATGTACACTCTCAAAGTTACCAGAAATCAGGGGATGCCACCTTTCGAGGTCAAGCCCCATTGCAACTAATCGATAGGCACAGGTTGAAGGAAGCCAGTCATATTGGTACACCTTCTCCGGGGATAATTCCAGGCAGGATGGTACCTTGGAATATCGGTTTGGATAGTCTTTGCATTGGCAGATGTCCAGATCGAGTAGCTTACAGGCAACTGAGGTATAGAATACTTCCTTGGTATCAGCGTCCCTCAATTTAATTAAACAGCACAATCCGCACCGGTCACAAAGGCAGTCCCACTCCTCATTACTCATTTCCCAGAGGGTCTTTTCGTTCCAAAAGGGCACTGTATTTATTGGTTGCTCCTATTCCTAATTATCGAATATCCATTGACTCCGGACTTGAAGATTACCGATTGAATTCTACCAATAAAGATTGATGTATCTTCAAGAAAACGGATCATTTAATAAGAATCTTATATTTTTTTAGCAAATTATTAACAATTGGTTGGTAAGATTATGGCATAACAGAAAGATAAAATAGCAATTTGATTTTTAATATTCAGGAGGAAAAAATGATGTATAGGCGATATCGTTATCCATCTTTATGGCTCGAATTTGATAGGCTGCAAAGGGAGATGAACCGGATGAGTGAACCTGGTGTCCAAAAAGAGGAAAGAGCGCGGTGAGTTTTCCGGCTGTAAATATTTGGACAAATGATGATAATACATGGGTCACTGCAGAAGTTCCGGGAGTAGATCCAAAAGAAATTGAAATATCGATTGTTGGGAGTACCTTGACGATTGGTGGCACCAGAGTTCCAGAGGAATCAGATGAAAACTCACGGTATCACCGGCAGGAAAGAGGGTATGGAAAATTTTCACGACCGATCCAACTGCCTTTTAATGTGGATGCCAATAATGTTGAGGCAAATTTCAAGGACGGAATCTTATCGATCAATTTGCCAAAGGCCGAGGAAGATAAGCCCAGAAAAATTAGTGTGAGATCGGATTAGGGACATAATAAGGATTCATTGGAGGATAATATGGCTGACGAAAAATCATTGGATGTACAAAAACATGAAATTCTAACAGGGGAAGAAACAGAGCGAACCAGAGAATGTGCCTGCTATGTACCCCGCACCGATATATTTGAGACAGACCAGGAAATTGTTTTATTAGCTGACATGCCGGGTGTTAGCAGCTTGAATCTAGAAATTACCCTGGAGAAGAATATTCTGACAATCAACGGTAACAATGACGCACAAATTCCCGAAGGGTACACCCTGGATTACCAGGAATATGAACCTGGGGATTATCAGAGAAGATTCACCCTTTCGGAGGAGATTGACAGGGATAAAATCGAAGCAACAATGAAGAATGGGGTGCTCAGGCTTACATTACCTAAAGCAGGACCCGCAAAAACAAAGAAAATCAACGTGAAAGCAGGTTAATTGTTCTGTCGATAAACGCAGGGTGTACAAACCAATTATCTTTCGGGTGTACACCCTGTGATTTTGTTATGAGACCAGTTATGGTATTTGGTAGCTCTATATTTACCCGGGGATATGGTCTTATCTGGTTATTGCTTTGTGTGAAACAAAAAACGGTTTGAGATGAGTTGACAAACTCGCCTGAATGTTCTCATAACTTAGAACTGAACATGATAAACTTGCCTGGGCAGAAAATGCCGGGCAGGTTTTTATTTATTCTGCATGGTTGAAAGGCGGATTGATATACCTCTGTGATTCGGAAATTTCAGAGGATATATCATGAAGGATTATTCATGAACGAGATTATCGCAATACTGAAATGCACTCATTTCTTATATTATTGTAAAGGATTATTTAAATGAATAGAGAAAACAAGGTTCACGGAGTTATTGCTGCAGTTGTCACCCCAGTGGATAAAAATGGCCGTCCACATCTTGAGAACTTGCAGTTACTGATCAAAACCCTGATGACAGAAGGAATAAATGGCATACTCCTTCTGGGAACCACGGGGGAAGGTCCTTCCTTTTCCTTGGATGAACAGGCGGATATTATTTCAGCTGGTCTTGAAGTAGCCAATGGTATATTTGTATTATCCTGTACCGTGAATGTCAGCCTGGTTGATGCAGCAAACGCCACCAGGAAAGCTTGTGAATTAGGAGTGGATGGAATTGTTGCATTGCCGCCATATTATTATAAAAATCTGCAAACCGATGGCCTGATAACATATTTTGCACACATCCTGGATGAGGCAATCCCCGAGGATAAACTCTTATTTCTCTATCATATCCCCCAGTTAACTGGAGTACCAATTACCCTTGAATTATTGGATGGATTACTTAAATACGCTCCCGGGAGGATAGGCGGGGTAAAAGACAGCCAGGGTGACCTGGCTCATACAATCGAATACTGCCAGCACTTTCCGCAGCTCAACTTCTTTGTTGGTACTGACAGGCTGTTACTGGATGGCATTCAGAATGGTGCTGCCGGATGTGTTACTGCCGGTTCAAATGTGCTAAGTCCTCTGGATTCGGCTGTATACCAAAAATTCCTGGAAGGTGAGGATGCGTCTGCTCTTCAGGAAAAGTTAACCATGGCACGTTTAGCATTGGAGAATTTTCCCCCATTCCCCCCCGCATTAAAAAGTTTGCTGAGTTATCGCTTTCACAGTGATGGTTGGGATGTCAGGCCTCCCCTGGTGCCTTTGTCTGTTCAACAACAAGAAAACCTAATTAATATCCTTCGAACACTGCCTATTGAACAGTACCTTCCCTGGATAAATAATAATTCATAGGCAGGAAAACTCATTATTGTGGGGGTTGGATTTCTTGTTCAAGAAAATCTGACGTATCTGCATATCGGGATTTTTGTAATTCGTCAGATATATGTTGACGCAGCTTTTTTTGGGTTGGTTTTCGTTTTCCAAGGCCTTAAGCATTCCAAGGAAATATTTCACCTGTCTTGTGGTGATTTCCTGGATCGCAGCTTGAGAAATCCGTTCCCCTTTTTCAAACCAGACTGAGGCAGCGTAACCCATGGCCACAGTAGTCGAAGCAGCAATAGCAGAAGCAAGCATCCAGCCTGGTATACCGCCAAATTTACTTAATTGATAAAAGAGGGTCCGTCCAAGGAAACCAAGTCCAAAGGTAAAAACAAGCTCTCTCGCCCTCGAAAGAGTTATTTTATATTGGTATATCCTGGCAATTCCAAGCACCATTACTGATTGAGTGATAGCCAGTGGGATAAAATCTAGGAGTGGCAGTGGGGTGAGACCTATAACCGCAGATATGGATGCTGCGTTTCCAATGGTATTCCACGCCAGCTGCCAGCGATATTCAGGCAAAGCCTGTCCCAAGGCAACTACCAGCCTGGGTTCACTGAGGGCAATCGCCACCACAACCTGGCGTAAATTTACCCCGTTTTTCGCAGAAATTGGGATGATTTCCTCTTCAGCCAATCCAAGGTTGCGGGCAGCCTGCTGGATGACCATTTTCTGGTCTTTTTGAATCAGGTCGATCTTGTTTAATACGATAACATAGGGTTTGTGGATTTTCTCAATTCGGTTAAGTAAGTCCAATTCAGTTTGTTTTAATTCCTTGCAAGGCGTCAAAGAGAACCACGATGAAGTCCGCATCCTGTGCAGTCCGGAACGCCAGTTCCTTCTGTTCAACTCCCGCCTTACCCACCGTATCCGCCCCGGGTGTATCAACAATAGAGAACAATCCCACATCTGATTCCTGGTTAATTGTTGTTGTTCCCGGTATAGGGCTTACTTTTGCATAATCCGTCTTCGATTGCAGAAATTGATTGAATAAGGTTGATTTTCCAGCATTCGCCGGACCTATGATTGCCACCCGATGTTTTTGCCCGAATGCAGACTGGAGATGCTTGGCAGACAATTTTATCATCGTGCGGATCATGCCAGTTTTCGATGGCAGCATATCAATAGATGAAAGCAATGCCTTTCTTTCACCGGCCGGGATGGAATCCCAGATTTGCCTGGACGATATTAGTCGTTGGGGTTGGGGATTTCTGGGTTGTGGTTTTCATTCAGAATTAACCATACCATAATTCCAGTATAATAAGGGAATAGACCGTATTCTGGGAGGAGGATAATTTGACATTTCCATCCGCTTTTTACCGCTGGAGACCCCATCCCTGGCATGGCCTGGAGGTTGGTCCTAACCCTCCCGATATTGTCTACGCCTATATTGAAATCACGCCATACGACCTTGTGAAGTATGAGGTGGATAAAGCTACTGGATATCTGAAAGTTGACCGCCCTCAGCATAGTTCATCGCAACCACCCACTCTATACGGATTTGTGCCGCGCACCTATTGTGGACATAGAGTTGGTGCTATGGCAACCCATCCTACCGCCGGTGACGGCGATCCATTAGATATTTGCGTAATCAGTGAGAGACCAATCGACAAGTCTGAGGTTATCCTATCTGTCCGAGTAATCGGCGGTATTGAAATGATTGATGGCGGATTCGCTGACGATAAAATCGTTGGGGTCCTGGCCAACGACAACTTCTGGAAAAATGCCAATGATATCTCCGATCTGCCGGAAGTTCTTGTTCAGCGATTGCGGCATTATTTCAGTACATATAAGATGATGCCGGATAATAAATCCCAGACCTATATTGAAGGAATCTATCACTGCGAGAAGGCGAAACAAATCATTGAAGCTGCAATGAAGGATTATGACGAAATGTTCGGGATGTAAAGATTTATTGTTCCAATTTTTCCTGCAAAAATCCTTTTACATCTCGTAATTCACTTGAAACCAGTTGGTTTACCCGGGGTTTTATTCTTCCACAACCGCCCAAAAGTTGACTATTCCAGTGATTGATCAGGAATTCTTGGCTCCAGGGATAGGCCGGTTAGCACTTCCTTCAGTACATCAACTGACTTGTAATACTCTGGAATAGATATATGTTCTTCCGGCGTATGATCGAGGCTGGAATCACCTGGACCATAAGCCACAATGGGACAATCCCAGGCGTGTCCTACTAAATTGAAATCTGATGTTCCAGACTTATAAACGAAGTTGGGAGATCCCCCTCCCTTCCGTATTGCCTGCAGGAACTGCCGCACCAGGATATTGTTTTTATCTGCTTTATAAGCGGGCAACGGATAGCCTGTGATTTCTACCTTGGATTCCCCACAAAGATCAATCAACTGATCAACCCATTGTTGAGGGAGGAAATTTTCAGGGATTCTAACCCCGACCCGCATCATTGCCCATTCCTCAAAGTCATTTTCTCCGGAAGCCAATGCCCTCAGCGTCGGCTGAACCTGTGAGAAAAGAGAGTGCCGGTTTTGATTAAACTCTTGTGACCATTTTAGGATTTTTTCCCAGTTTTCTATGAGTTGTTCACAGGCACTCATGCCCTTACCGGCAGTGTGAAATGTCGGGATTTTATTATGGATTTCTGTCCAGACTGACCCCTTATATCCAAGTGTAATCCTGTCCCACCTGCTGGGTTCCCCGATAATAACCATTTGAGCAGGATCATGGTCAACGATAAACCTGGCTCCTTTTGATCCCCCTTCCTCCTCAACCGCACCGATAACAACATACTGCCACCCTTTGCGGACTCCAACTGCGGCCACAGCATCCACAAATGCAGATAATGGTCCTTTAGCATCCACACTGCCGCGTCCATAAAGTAGATCACCAACCTGTCTGACCTCAATATTACCTGGTACAGTGTCAATGTGACCAAGCAGGATAATCTTGTTCGGTCCATCACCCATCAAGCCGACAGCATTTCCTGCGGCATCTGTGATGGACTTTGTATAACCCAGCCTGGACATCCGGCGTGTAAGTCTTTCTACCGCCTGATATTCCTGGCCAGTTGGACTGTAGCACTCCAGCAGTTCTATGAGGGTTTGAGGAATTTGATTTTCATTCATGCGGTAAGGACATTCTGTACGGCTGTAACAACCTTATCCAGCTGTTCTTTTTCTATTACCAGGGGAGGTAGAAAACGCAAAACGGTCATACCGGCGGGTAAAGCCAGTACACCATGCTCTTTTAATAAAGATAATATACGGAGTCACCTTCTGACGTAGTTCTATTCCAACAATGAGTCCAAGGCCGCGCACCTCCCGAATAAGCGGGATTTCCAATTTTCTTAATTCCCCAATGAAATACGCACCGAGCTCATTTGCTCTTTCAGGTAGGTGGTCCTCCCTGTAAATATCCAATGCCGCAATCGCCGCAGCACAAATTACCGGATTTCCACCAAAAGTTGTTCCGTGTAACCCGGGTAAAAGGTCATTAACCCGCTTCCCAATAAGTACCGCTCCCATGGGTAAACCACCAGCGATCGATTTTGCCACGCATAGCAAATCAGGTTCCAGGTTAAAATGCTCATAAGCAAACATTTTTCCAGTCCTGCCAAAGCCAGTCTGGATTTCATCGATAATCAGCATGGCTCCGAATTTATTGCAGAGATCTTGGGCGCCCTTCAAGAACTCAGCTGTACCCGGATAAACACCGCCTTCACCCTGGACTACTTCTAAAATCACAGCAGCGGTGTGTTCATTGACCACCTGCTCAAGTTTTTCAAGATTGTTATACGGGATATGCGTAAAACCGGGTACCAGCGGTTCAAAAGGCTGGCGATATTTTTTTTCCCAGGTAGCTGAAAGGGCTCCCATGGTTCTGCCATGAAAACCCCGCATCGCTGCAACAAATTCCGTCCTTCCAGTGCTGATCCGGGAGATTTTTAGCGCGGCTTCAACAGCCTCCGTCCCTGAATTGCATAAAAAGCCCCGATTGAATTTGTGATTTGTAAGATTAATTAATTTTTCCAGTAAAATTGCACGTTGATCGTTGTAGAAGATTTCCGGGCAGGATACCAACCTCTGTGCCTGCTGATATATTGCCTCTGCAATCTTCATATTTGCATGCCCCAAATTCGCAGCACCCTGACCCCCTACACAATCAATATATTCCTTTCCCTGGTCATCATATAAAAATGCCCCCTGCCCCCTCACGATTGTTAAATCCCTTTTTACATAAAAACCGGAAGTAAACCTTGCTTCAATTTCCTGTGTGCCTGTCATATAAACTGTCCTCATAAAAATGAAATTGTGGTTCCTTTACCTGCCATGGCTGAAGATACTGGGTTGGGAATCCTGCCATCTGCAATCACAACCTGCCTGACCCCGCCTTGAAGGGCTTCTTTTGCACCCAACACCTTTTTTTTCATACGATCCCGGGCAAAATCCAGGGCTTCTTCCAACTCCTTCATGGACAGGTGTTTTATCAGCGTGCTTTCATCTGGAAAAGCCCGCATCAAACCGGGCACAGCGGTGAGCATGACCAATGTATCAGCGTGCAGGGCAGAAGCTATCATTGCAGCCGCCCGGTCTGCATCCACGTTTAGAGGGACACCTTCTTCGCTGGCAGCCAATGGTGCAATGACCGGTACATATTTATAATGGATGAGAATTTCTAGTAAATCCTTGTTTACCGCTTCAATCTTTCCGGTGTAATCATCACGCAGCATTTTCTGTCTACCATTTTCGATGATGCGGATGGCTTCTTTCCGTTTTGCACTTATCACCCTTCCGTCTAGACCGCACAGGCCAAGTGCATTTACACCGGATACTTGCAGTTGTTCTACAAGCATGGTATTTACTTTTCCATTTACTGCCATAGCAAAAATTTCCAGGGTTTTCCGGTCTGTATATCGTGAACTGAACCCGGATGGTGAGGTAACAAACCTGGGTGGATATCCCAACGCCTCGCCCAGCAGATTTGCTTCAGCAGAGCCCCCGTGTACCAGGACGATATGGAATCCATTAAGTATCAGATCACGTATATCATCGCATATCAACCGGAAATCCACACCTTCTGTGCCACCAACTTTTACAACAACCAGGATTTGGTTTGAAGATTCCATCATAAATTTATATCCATTTTTAAATTATTATTCTGTTATGTTAAATTGGATGCAAACCACAAAATTCCAGACCCAGGGTCTCTTCCCAGCCCATCATAATATTCATACTTTGCACAGCAGAGCCGGCAGCACCTTTCATCATATTATCAATGGCACACATCGCTACTAAATGACTGTTGTTTTCATCCAATTCAAAACCGAGATCAGCATAATTTGCTCCAGCCAGGATTTTTGGCTCGGGAACCCGGTAAATACCCCGTTTTTCTTTTACCACCCGCAAGAATGGATTTTGATTAACAGCTTCCCGGTAAGCTTTCCACAGGTCTTTGTTTTCGATCCCGGATTTTATAAAGCAATGGACTGTTGCCAGGGCTCCCCTTACAAGATCTACCGAGGTGATGGTGAGGTGGATATCTTTTATACCAGTTTCCTGGATTACTTCAGCCGTATGCCTGTGCCCAAATGGTGAGAGAAGTCCGGATGACCCCGCTTCGTTCAGGATGGTGGGATCCCGGATTGCCGGCTGCTCCACCCTCTGAAGAACCAACTTTCACCTCAACAAAAACCGGATAACCTTTCTCAAGCATATCTGCCTGGACCAATGGCAAGAGAGCCAGGTTTACTGCCGTGGCATTACACCCCACCCCGCTGACATAATGGGCGGAGCGCAATTCTTCACGGTGAATTTCGGGTAATCCATAAACAAATTTAGATAACCAGGCAGGATTAGCATGGTTCTCCCCGTAATAGGATTGGTAGGTACTGGCATCCTTTAGGCGGAAATCAGCTGAAAGATCGATGATGCGATCTGCCAATGCATCAAATTCCTCAATTTTCCTCTGTGATTCCCCATGGGGAAGGGCAAGGTAGAGGAGATCGCATTTTTCCAGCTGAGAAATTGAAGTGAACTTAAGCAGGATCGTTTACGTAGATTGGGATGCTGCTGGTAGATATATTCACCAACATGTTTTTCAGAGGTAGCTTGTTGCAATTCAATTTTCGGGTGGTCATGCAGCAGGCGTAATAATTCACCACCAACATAGCCAGAAGCCCCTACGATGGATACAATCATGAGTGTCTTCCTCTCCTAAATATTACAATGTTACGGTTTTTAGCATATGTATTCCAACATCCCTCTGCGCAACAGCAATGGCGTAGTCCACAATCAATCCGCCAATATCCACCCCGGTCACCGGAGCCAGGGTATGGAACTCCATTGTATGGTTAACTTCATTGACAAGAAAACCTCGTTGGGGATCTTCCAGAATATCCACGGCAAGGACGCCTCCGCCAACTGCATTGGCTGCTCTCAGGCACAAATCATTCAATTCATCGGTTACCGTACAGACTTCACCCCGTCCCCCGCGGGCTGTATTGGTAATCCAGTGCGGCGAGGTACGATAGATGGCACAGACAGTTTCATCCCCAACAACGATGGCGCGTATATCCCTTCCAGGTTTTTCGATATGTTCCTGTATATAAAAAATGGAGTGGTGGTATGAACCCAAGATTTCCTTGTGCTCCAGGATCGCTTCTGCAGCATCCCGGTCACTGATTTTTGAGAGCAATCTCCCCCACGATCCAACAACAGGTTTTAACACCACCGGGTAACCCAATTCCTCGATGGCCTGCAGGGCAGATTCATGGGTAAATGCTACCTTTATTCGCGGTTGGGGTACACCGGCCTTCGCCAGGGCTAAGGATGTTTGCAGTTTATCGCCACAAACAGCTGCAACATGGGCCATCTTAACGGTCGGAATCCCCCAACTATTCAAGAGCTGGGTAGCATATAAACCGCGGGAATAGGAAAGGGATCGTTCCAGTACAACCGAAAAATCCAACCATTCATCCCTCCTGACAACATCAAAGATCGTCTGGCGATCATCTATGATACTAAAAGGGATGTCACGGTTTTTCAAGCGCTTCGAGGATCCACTTTTCTTCAACCCTTACACGTGAGAGCAGCACACCAATTTTCATTTCACGACTCCTGAAAAGTATATGTCTATTCTCCCCAATCTTCTTCCTCCATGGGGGCAAGATCTACCTTAAGCGGATGGATACTGACAATCTCCAATTCCACCCCGCAATCCGGGCAGACAATAATTTCATTCTGGACAACATTTTCGATCTCAATTTCTGCGCCACATTCTGGACATTCAATAACAGTACTTAGACATATTCATTCTCCTTATAAAAAAATAACCCTCCGGGTAGGAGGGATTTTTGTGAAAAAGGTTTTTCTCTGTTAGATTAATTCTGAGATTATGGCAACCAGGCACAAAAGACCATCGTTCCCTGTAGGAAATGAGGTATTAATGGCTTTCGTCGTAATCGAATTTCTGTATGTATTTTCATGATCTATTGAGGATATTATCATGATTTCAACCGATGGTCAATAACCAAATTCATCCGATTATTAATTCATTGGCAGGAGAAAAGCTCAATCTAAATTATTAAGGATCTGGTTTGTAATGTATTTCGTGGTCAATTTATTTTTTGATTCCAACCGGGATTGCTCCAGAAAAAGATTACCGCATTCCGGTATTCGATGGGCCGCATGCGGTGTATTCCAGTAATATTCACATAGTAATGCGGCACTTAGTATGGCTGCAATCGGGTTTGCGATTCCTTTACCAGCTATGTCCGGGGCGGAACCATGAACGGGTTCAGCCATGGCAATGTGTTCTCCCAAATTTATGGAGGGTGCCAATCCCATTCCTCCACCCCAGTAAGCCGCAGAATCCGAAAGAATATCTCCAAATAGATTGGTGGTAACAATGACATCAAAAGACTGCGGCTCACTCTGCATCTTATAAGCTGCCAGGTCAACCAGCATTTCCTCAACCTCAACATGTTGTCCACCTGTCAAAACACTCTCAACCACCTGGCGGACCGTATCACGGAAAAGGCCATCTGTTAAAGGCAGGATATTGGCTTTATGAACAATTGTCAATTTTTTTCGTCCATTATGCAGGAGAACCTGCATTGCCGTCCTGGCGATACGCATACAAGCCTGGCGGGTTATTACCCGTTCCGCAATGGCAGTATCCCCATCCAACCGTTCCCGGCCGGAGTACAAACCCTCTGTGTTTTCTCTTACGATGATCAAATCTACATCATCCCTGGCTGATATTCCCGGAAGGGATTTTACTGGCCGAATATTGGCAAATAGATTTTAATTCCTGCCGCATGGTGATGATTGCACTGCGGTAACCCTTAACCATATGAGAGGGGGAGGATACCGCTCCGAACAACGCCGCACCACACTGGTTTATCACTGCCAGTGTTTCCTGAGGGACTGAGGTACCTGTTCGTATGAAGCAGTCCCAACCTGCCTCGGCGGAATGGATTTTTAGATCAGGAATCACCTTCTCCAAAATTGCCACCGCAGCCGGAATTACCTCCCTTCCAATGCCATCTCCTTCAATCACACAAAGCTGTTTCATTGATTACCCATCCAGTCCATCATTCTTCTCCGGGAAATCGTCCATGATTTTTTACGTAAGGGACAATACCACCTTCCTTCACAATTTCCTGGGCAAATTCCGGGAGGGGAGGAAGGAGAAAAATCTTTTCACCAATCACCAATGTATGATTATCCAGATCGAGCTCACCCAGATCGCCATCACTTACCGCTGGCGGTACATCCTGCGAACTGAACAAGGGTATTCCAAGATTGATTGCATTCCGAAAAAATATCCTGGCATAACTTTCCGCAATGATTGCCCCGATTTGTCTTCGTTTTAATGCCAATGGTGCATATTCCCTCGAGGAACCGCACCCAAAATTTTTCCCGGCGACTATCAAATCCCCGGAATTGCATTTTGGGTAAATTCCGGACGGGCTTCAATGAAGGCGGCATCACCAACATCTTCATTGGGGCGCATGTAGGGTGCATACCTGCCGGGTACAATTTGATCGGTGTCGATATCTGATCCAAATTTCCATATTCGAGCCATGATAAAAAACCTCCTGTTTTGGGAATCCTTTATAGACCTGCAGGATGTGCAATCCTTCCCGTGAGTGCAGTTGCTGCGGCAACAGCCGGGGAAGCCAAATAAATTTTGGAGTCAGGTGATCCCATCCTGCCTTTAAAATTACGATTACCGGTGGATAAACACACATCCCCATCGCCAAGAGTTCCCTGGTGTCTGCCCATACAGGCGCCGCAGCCAGGTGTTGTCAAGGTTGCTCCAGCTTCGAGAAGGATGGTGATAGTTCCATCCATTACTGCTTTATTCAATTCCTGGTTTGAAGCCGGAGTAACAATTAAACGGACCTTGTTTGATATTGTTTTTCCTTTGAGGATCTCTGCAGCAATTTTCATGTCTTCGTAGCGGCCGTTCGTGCAGGTCCCCAGAAAAACAACATCCACCGGTGTATCCTCGATGTTCCGTCAGATCGATGACATGATCGACAGCATGTGGTATTGCCACCTGCGGGAACAATTCAGCAAGGTCAAACTGCACCGTATTTTGGTATTGTGCCTCAGGATCGATAGTCAACCAATCGGGTACATCCCAATCACTGGCAATGTCACCCGTCGGTGGAACCATCCCTGCCTTGGCACCTATCTCCACCGCCATGCTTGCCAGGTCTGTCTTCCATTGAGTGGCAGCCAATCCAGGCCGTGGTATTCAACTGCAGCATAGGTAGCACCATCAATTGTCAATTCTGCGTCCAATTTTCAGGGCGAGATCCTTGGCATCCACCCAGGGTTGGAATCTGCCAGTCACTGCAATGCGAATCGTCTCCGGAACCCGCAGCCAGGTCTTTCCGGTTGCCCAGATCAAGGCAATATCCGTCGAACCCATCCCGGAACCAAAGGCACCGACTGAGCCATAACTGGTTGAGTGCGAGTCCGATCCCAAGATTATTCTTCCAGGTTGGGCGATTCTCTCTTCCACAAGGACCTGGTGACAGATTCCGCGGCCTACTTCAAACAGGCGAATACCCTGCTCAGCAGCAAACCTTCGGATGATATTTTGGTTATTGGCAACCCCAACGGTCGAAGCCGGGGCAACATGGTCCATAACCAGGACAATCTGGGATGGGTTTGCTACCCTTTCAACTCCAAGCTCGTTCTTCATGATGGTAATCATGGATGGGGTCAGTGAATCATGTCCCATGGCAATATCTGGTTCAACAACAATTAAATCTCCTGCCTGGACATCTCTTCCGGCAGCATGGGAAAGTATCTGCTCTGTCATAGTTTGAGGCATTTTATCCTCCAATACCTTACGGATTGACCGCCAATTCTTGAACCACCATTTTTGTGGATGCCATATGGGTTATATGGAGCATGGTATCCACATCATCCAATGTCAGGGAGTGATTATCTGACAATGCTTTAATCATTTCAGTGATGTGTTTCACCTGGTCATCCGTTAGCTGAAGTCCTAGCTGTTCAGCCCGGTGACGAATGACATTCCATCCAGTCAGGCGATGGGCTATATGGATATAGCGCGTTAATCCAAAATCCTCTGGTTTTAATGCCTCGTAGGTTGATGGATCATTCAGTACACCTTTGGCATGGATGCCGGCTTTGTGTGTAAATGCCGAAAACCCGGTTATATAATTATTAAAGGGAATATCCACCTGAACCAGTCCTGCCACGAGCTGATCAAGCGGTAATAGCAGCGGCAGTTTATATTTAGCTACTAATTGGGGGTCGGTTGCATATAAGCGGGCAATCAATCCCCCCAGCGAGGTAATTCCATTGCGCTCACCAATTCCAAGAATACTGGTGTCAACATGGGTGGCACCGGCTTCTAAAGCTGCAAATGCATTGGCAATGGCGCAGCCAGTATCATTATGACCGTGGAATTCAATATCCGCTTTTACCCTCTGTCGCAGTTCCGAAACCAGATCGTAAATTGACCGTGGATTTCCTATCCCAACCGTATCAGCGATGCCTACCCGGTGAACACCCAGGGCATCCACTGCTTCATAAACTCGGAACAAATCTTCCGGATTACTTCGCAGGGTATCCTCCGTGCTAAAACGCATTTCAACATTCTGGGTTTTTAAGAAGGTAAATACTTCATCCACCAGATCAATGATCTGGTCAATACTTTTTCCGTGGCTAAAATTGCGGAGTTTGGATGATGTCCCGATGACCACATCTACGCCATCTACTCCTGTATCAACAGCGACCATGACATCCTTAAGGCTGCACCTGGTATGGGTGAGGGTTTTTGCTTTTAAACCAAGGGCGGCGATTCTCCGGCAGTCCTTTTCACTCTGTGGGGATGCCAACGGGGTTGTTAATTCTATATATTCCACCCCAAAATCATCCAGCAAGGTGGCTATTTCCACTTTTTGGTCAGAGGTAAAGAAGGCATTGACAAACTGTTCTCCCTCTCGGAGGGTGGATTCGATAATTGAAAATTTATTGATGCTCATCTCTAATTCTCCTCGTGTAACTGAATTGCGGGTATACCTGTTGCGTCAAGTTACCGCAGATTGAATCGGCATCCCTTCGCCGACATTGAGTACATAATCAACAATCTTGCCCGGAATATCCACCCCTGTTGGTTTGATACTATTCCTGAATTCCATGGTGTAGTTCACTTCATTAACCACATATCCTTTCGAAGATGTCTCCATAATATCCACTGCCAGCACCCCGCCTCCAACTGCCAGGGAAGCCATTCTGGATAAATGGTCAATTTCTTCGGTAATTGGGAAGTTTGCTGCACTTCCCCCTCTGGCAGTGTTTGTGATCCAGTGATCGGATGATCTGGTTATTCCACATATTGTCTCATTCCCGACAACAAAGGTTCGGATATCTTTCCCTCCCTTTTCCACATACTCCTGTATGTAAAAGATGGAATGCTGCAGGGAACCCAGACTGGATTTGTGGTTCAATATCGCCTCTGCGGAATCCAGGTTGTTCACCTTGGCAAGCAGCCTGCCCCATGAACCCACAATTGGTTTGAGGACAACCGGATACCCCATTTCTTGAATCGCCTGCAAAGCCGATTCAACGGTAAAGGCAATGCGCACATCCGGTGATGGGATTCCATTCGCAATCAAAGCCTGGGTTGTCTTCCGTTTATCCCCGCAAATTTCCGCAACCTGAGCCTGGTTGACGCATGGGATACCCCAATAACCCAGGATATCAAGCGAGGTCTCCGCCTGGGAATGGCTGACACACCTTTCCAGAACCACAGAATAGGTACTCCATTCATCAAAATGGTTGAGGTTGTAAATCACCTGGCGGACATCAATCATTTCATAATCTATCCCGCGTAAATCCAATGCCTCCATGATCAACTTCTCTTCTGGTCTGATTCTCGAAAACAATACACCTACACGCATAGTTTATTCCTTAAATTCCGTTTTTCCTAAATATTTATAAAATAAAAACGGACTACCCTTTCCGGTTAGCCCGCTTTCCATAATTATCGTGTTCGTTATATGTGCGCGCCAACCTTCAGAAGACAAAACGGCTTATCCTTCTTGGTTTCTTTCTTCAATTGTTCAGGAAAAAAATAGTAGTTATTCATCCTGATAAAAAAAATCTCGCCATTTTCTGGCGAGATACCTTTCTATTCTTGGTTGAGGCAGGGCAATCTAGCCGATTAAATCATTTTTCCTGATTTACCCTTACCCTTAGCGAGTTTCTCGTTTACTGCAGAATTTGTAACCATTAGAAATTATTATAGGGAAAAATTAATTTAAGTCAAGGGGCAATATTAGAGGGTGAATCACCGTAAAAATGTCACCATGGACAATAATAAAGTGACAATGGCAAATCATGAGCCTATGAGGATGAATGGTATGACACCCATCGACCCGCAAGGATCTCCGTAAGCCTTTAACCCGAGTCGATAAACGCCATATCTTAAAGTACTTTCGGAAACCCATTCTCTCCAAAGGAAAGTACTGGTTCCCTCCTCAGGATAAAATCCTGCTCATTATTCCGGAACCCAAAAAAATATAAACAGCAAGGTAAGCAACTTTCATGGGTCCTGGTCGTGCAAATGGATGTTTTGCCCCGTGATTTAACCCGGTCCAAGCAATATTAACCTGTCCGGGGATGGCATCCATCCGGTTGCTTTTGTGCCAATTCCCCAAATCAATGTCGCATTAAACAGATATATCCATGGTGCATCCTGGTGTAGGATTCGGTAAGCCTGGCGGTATATGTCCTTGCGGGTCGGAAAAATCAACCGTCCTGCCGCGCCTGATCGATCAGGGCATCCACATCAGGATTCGTGTAACCCTGCCACCATGCGCCGTGCAACCCGGAATGAAATTTATCCACAAAAATCTGGTAGGTACTCAGCGGGCTGGAGTCAAACGCACAGGCATCATCAATTTCTTTGTTACGCACCATATTTGCATATGCAGGCCGGTCGAAGAATACTTGAATTTCGGTATCGATCCCCGCCAATGCATATTGCGTTTTCATTTCAGCAGCAACAGCTGACGCTTCGTCCGGTAAGATGCTGGGCACATCCAGTACAATCTTCAAACCCTGCCGGTACCCGGCCTCGGCCAGCAGTGCTTTGGCCTTTTCAACATCATAGGGGTAAGGATTGGTGTGCGGATCATGACCAAGATGCATTTTTGTCAGTGGTCCATTTAAGGGGGTGGCGTAGCCTTTCATTACATTTTCAATGATGGCAGATTTATCAAGGGCATAGTTCAATGCCTGGCGGACACGCAAGTCGCTACAGACTCCCTTTTGAATATTGCACATGAAAATAGTGCACACACTGGATGGGGCCGTAACAGCATCTACTGAGTCTGTATTCATCAGTGTTTGATATCCCTCAGGCTTTACATCCGCAACAATATCAGCACTGCCTTCCAACAACATCGCCAAACGCTCACCTGCCTCGCTAACCGATGTCCAGGTTACTTTCTGTACAGGCGGAGTACCACGCCAGTACTTTTGGTTCGATTCCAGGACTATCACCCCGGATTCCTTCCCAATAAAGCGGTAGGGTCCGGTGCCCACGGGTTCACCTGGCAGCCTATCCAGGGAATTTTTCTGGACAATTGGGAACTTGACCATTAAATCAAGCAGGTCCGCTAAAGGTTGCCCAGTCCTGATTCTTACAGTACGTCCATCCAGGGCTTGAATGCTTGCATCACCCAGGTAACTCCGGAAAAGAGACTGGGTCCCCAGTTCCCCTCCCATCTGAGGGTCCAATACCCTCTCTAAAGATGCCAGAACATCACCAGGGGACAGATCGCTGCCATCATGAAATTTAACGGATTCACGCAGTGTAAATGTCCAGGTGCATGCATCCTCGTCCAGGGTCCAACTCTCTGCCAGTGCAGGTAAAAAACTGCCCTCAGGTCCATAAGTTACAAGAGGTTCCACAATATTAAAAAGAATGCTCAAGTTATTACGGTCATCGCTGTTTACATGAGGATCCCCTAAACGTACTTCTTTTTGGACTACTCGCAATAATTCCACCGGCTTAATCGCCATTTTTAACAGTCTCCTTTGAGTGTTATCGAAATGACCCAAATCCTTATCTGGGTAACCTGGTTATATTGGATTTTGGATCGCTTTTACGAGCTGATGCCAAGCAGTCTTTCAGGATTTGTTTTGACCATCAGGCGGATTTCCTCAGCAGAAATATTTAAATCCAGCATACAAGCAATAAAAACTCGCATGCATTCCAGCGGGGTAGGCATGGAATAACGTCCGGAATCCGTTGATAGGATGCAATTTTCTGCACCAAGTTCACGAACCAGTTCTCCAACCCGGCGGATGCCGCCTTCTGCTTCCTTGTCCATGGCTTCATCTATGGACATATACTCTTCCTCAATATAATAATGTGTTCCTGGGATCATTTGCTGTGCCATGTAAGAAGCAATGGTATGCTCGACCAGCGCACCCTGCCCTATCATGTATTTTAGCTGTGCCACACTGGCAAGTTTTGTAACCGAACTGGAAACAATAATCTTCTGATAACCGTATTTTTTCTTGAGATCCACCAGGCGGATGGCTTCTTCCACAGAAACATGGCCGGTGTCAATATACACATGGGGATGGTCTGCCACCAGCTTGAGAATTTCATCTAATTCCACCCCGGGGTCTTCATTCACCGGAATGCGGATAGCCCTGCCCAATTCCTCGTCCTTAAATTTGGGGTAAATTTCCTGGATCAAGCGGTATTTGCCATCAATAACCCTGCCCTCCCGGGATGCTTGAAAATAGGCGGAATGTGTACCGAACTGGATATATTTGGCGCCATCGCCATAATACAAAGCCGTCTTCACCGAACGCGGGTTCATGCCGCCGTAGACGGTATTGAGGATTAATCCGCCATAGACATAGAAATCTGGTACGTGTTGATTAACCAACCAGGCAATGCCATTGCTCATTTCAGAAACATCCAGATATACCAGGGCTTGCATCCCGGCATCCCTGGCCTGGATGGCCACGCGGATTGGATCAAGGCGGCGCGGGCTGGTCATCAGGTGTGGCCCTGGATGTACATGGATATCGATTGCCCCAATCAGTAATTCTTCAGACAATGCATTGGTTCTTTGAGGTTTGAGATTCACTGGTATTCTCCTTGCGTAAGTTGGTTTTTTGAGTCGGTCATTAACTTATTGTATTGTTCGGCATTGATATTCCTTCCGGTAAGTACAACGACTACTTTTTTGCCTTTAAGATCCAGTTTCCCGGACAACAAAGATGCGATTCCTACCGCTGCAGATCCTTCCACCATGATTTGATCGTCTTTCTGCAAAATCTGCATAGCATGGATAATTTCGGGCTCAGCCACTACCTGGATACTCTCAACAAGAGGAAAAGTGATCTCAAATGTAAGGGGTGTTAACGTTCCCATCAAGCCATCCGCCACAGAGGATTTGATTTCGACCGTCTCATGGCAATATCCATCTTTGAATGAGAGATACGCACCAGGGGCTGCGGCCGACTCGACGCCAAACAACCGCACCTGGGGATCCAGAGCCTTGATTGCTGTGGCAATACCTGCCATCAAGCCTCCACCTCCAACCGGTACAAGCACAGCGTCTACATCTGGCAAATCCTCCATGATTTCCAGGCCAATAGTTCCTTGCCCGGCGATGACCAGTGGATCTCCATGAGAGTGAACGTATGTGCCTCCTTTTGTTTCCAGGTAGGAAAGAGCCCCATGAAGGGCTTCCATATAATCCTTTCCATGGAAAACAGTCTCTGCCCCTAAATTGGAGATCTTGTTCACTTTGGCTGGTTCGGCAGAGGTAGGAAGAAATACTTTTGTTGGCGGATTGCCAAATAATGAGGCAGCATACGCCAGAGCAGTTCCATGATTTCCGCTGGAACAAGTTAATAAACCGTTCTGGCGTTGTTCCTCGGTGAGCTGCGCTACCTTAAAAATTGCCCCCCGCACTTTAAAACAACCCTGGATTTGCCAGCACTCCATCTTCAAATAGACATGGCAGCCAGTTCGTCTGCTTAAATTAGGAGAGTAAATGATTGGGGTATGGTTGATATACTGCTTTAAGAATTTTTTTGCCTTCCAGATATCAGCGGGATTAAAATCAGGGAATTTCAATATGTCATAAAGCATGTAAAGCAACTCCACATAAATGGGATTTAAGATTGAATGTATAAATTATACATCTTACCCGGGGTGCAAAGATAAGGATTATGGAATCATGATAAAATTCCCGGTGGAAATATTCTGTGAATCACCTGATAGGGATCGTAGACTGATTTTCTACAGATATAGAAGAGTATCTCTCCCCAGCTCTTTTTATCGGGAGATGCAGCGGTCATACACTGCTTATAGAGAGCAGCTTGTGGTTTTTGGTTCATATTGGCGAGGATAATCCAGAAGGAATTCTCCTCTAATATATATTTGTAGGTATCCACACCGGGAGGAAATATGTCGCAAATGATTGGCAAGACTATTGATTACCCTGAGTTAAACCCCCCTGTCAGGCTACTGCTCGGTCCAGGTCCCAGCGCGGTACACCCCAAGGTCTTGCGGGCATTAACCACACCCCTGCTTGGATATATGGATCCGGCATTTTTCCAACTACTTGACCATATCAAATCCCTGCTCCAATATGTCTTTGAAACCAAAAATCCCATGACACTGGCAATATCGGGTACCGGCAGTGCTGCAATGGAAGCTTCTCTGGCAAATATTATTGAGGAAGGCGACCCGGTCCTTGTATGTGTAAATGGATTTTTTGGATTGCGATTAGCCGAGATGGCTAGGCGATATGGAGCCAGGCTTTCGGTCATCAACAAAACCTGGGGAGATATTTTTACACCTGCTGATATCAGGCAGGCGCTACAGGATAATCCTGCCCGGGTAGTCGCAATCGTGCAGGCCGAGACATCCACCGGCGTCCTCCAGCCAATCGAGGAAATTGCCCAGGTCGTCCATCAAAATGATGCACTTCTGTTAGTGGATGCGGTTACTTCATTGGGAGGAATCCCGGTTGGTGTGGATAAAATCGGGTTAGACCTTTGCTACAGCGGTTCCCAGAAGTGCCTGGGTTGCCCACCCGGATTGGGACCGATCACAATCAGCCCTCAGGCTGAAGAAATCATCCGCAGCCGCAAGAAACCTGTCACCAGCTGGTATCTCGATCTGGCGCTGATTCAAAAATATTGGGGACCTGAAAGGGTTTATCACCACACCCCACCTACATCCCTGCTTTATGGTTTGTATGAAGGTCTCAAATTGGTAAAAGAGGAGGGACTTGAGGCACGCTGGCAGCGCCACCAAAACAACGCCCTGTTGTTATGGCAGGGACTCGCCGATCAAGGGCTGGAATGTCTGGTTCCTGAGGATTACCGTCTGCCAACTCTGACCACGGTTAAAATCCCGGAAGGGGTAGAGGACATTGTAATCCGCAAAAGGCTGTTGGACGAATACAATATCGAAATAGCCGGTGGGTTGGGTGAATTAAAAGGTAGGATCTGGCGGATTGGATTAATGGGCTACTCCTCACAGCCCGAAAATGTGCTCCTGCTCCTCAGCGCACTGGAGAAATTATTGAAAAAGTAAAATCTTATTCCTTAGGGAACCTCAGGGATAGCATTTAAAAATCAGCCCGTAAAATTTCCTTCGTCTTTAGCCAAATCCCGATGATCATCCTGAATTCAGCAGGTCCCGGGAAAATCCAGACCAGCAATCCATAATTTATGATAGAAGTCGGACATTCGATTTTAGGAAATGGATCCTTACACATCATCCGCACGGATCATTAATACCGGCCTGTTTGCCTTGTTTAAGACCCCGGATGCAACACTGCCATAGAAAAACCGCGTCAGGGCACTGCGGCCATGGCTTGCCATGGCAATCAGGTCAACATTTTCCTGTTCTGCAAGGCTAATGATGACATTTACTGAGGAACCCTGTTCCACGATAAACTCAGAATCTATTCCTTTTTCACGAAATTTGCCCTGCACAACCGTCAAATAATTTTCAGCTTCCTGGCGCATTTCATCCAGGAGTTCCCGATAAATCATGTTGGGATATCCATGGACTGAAGCATCTAAAAATTCAGGGTGGATAATTTGCAGGAAGTAGATTTTTGATTTGAATGCATGGGCTAATTCCTCAACGTAAACCAATATCCGTTCTGCACGTGGGGATCCATCCAGCGGGACTAAAATTTTCTCATACATATCTCCTCCACAAATTTTACGAAAATGGCTCATCCTTATTATAGCCACATCAATCGGAGCCTGCCTTAAAGGATTATTTATCCATAATGTGATGAATTCACCTCAAGGAGTATATGCCCTTCCAAAAAAACATCCCGTAATCAATTCGTAGTTGCCCGATATTCCTATCAGCTATACTTGGAAATATATAAAGCATGCATCTCGCCATTAAGAAAATAGCATTAAGAATAGCGGAAAGGGTGTTGTAATTAGGTTTGGGGGTTACCAAAAAAGAGGATCTCAAGAGACAAATGGGTTATGTGGAAAATTCCATTTATTTTGGAAATAATCCTAGAGGGATTTCCAATAGGTTTTCAGCAGCCGGCGCAGCTGTCCAAAATTGTCTTCAAAAAAATCCTGGGTCTTTTCATTCGAGGTAGTTGGCATTTCCGGGAAGGGGATGGCTTTCTTTTGAATTCCGGCGATGAAATTGAGCACGCCTTTGTAAAGAATTTCCGGCTGGTACCCGCCCTCGAGCGTGGCAAACACGGTCGGAAAATGTCTGCCGATGATTACCCCTATGCTGTAATAGAGATTCAGGCTTAAGCGCAGGTGGAGGAGGGGATCACTCCAATGCCCATCAAAACCCGCCGAAATTGCCACGACATCCGGATTAAACTCCAGGGCTGCCGGGAGCAGCCTATCCAACGCCCTTAATATAAAGATCATCACCGGTTCCAGGCGGTAGCGGTACATTGATGGTGTATCCTCTTCCATCCCGGCTGCCAATTTCATCGAAATTGCCTTCCCAGGGAAATCCCGGGAATTGGTGCAGGGAAAGGAATAGAACCTGGTTGGAGTCATAAAAAAAACTGGCGGTTCCATCCCCGTAATGCCCATCAAAATCCAGGATGAAGACCCGTTTACCCTGATTGACCAGATGTTTACAGGCGATGGCAATATTGTTGAAGATGCAAAATCCGCTCCCCCGGGCAATAAAGGCATGATGCCCGGGGGGTCTTACCAGGGCAAAACCATTGGTTTCTGCTGCCAGGATGGTAGCGCCCACCGCGGCTTTGGCTGCTGCGAAAGAGCCTTTCGAGCAGGTAGTATCCAGATCAAGGTGCCCCCCCGATTGGCTGAGATCTTTTATCCGCTCGATATAACTGGGTAAATGCACCAGCCCGAGGAAAGCTTCCCCATCTGGTATTTCCACTGGCGGAAGTTCATTAAAAAAGAAAATCGCCTGGGATTCTCCGGATGATGCGCTCCCGTTTCATGCTGCAAGACAAGCGGACTGTAGATTATCTCCATCATAATAATAATTTCATGAAATTAACAATAAGCATTTTGTTAGTCAATATTTCGATCACCTGTTGGTGTGTCCGTATAGGTAAATAATCGCTTCGGATTATCAACCAGCATGATACGGATCTGTTCATCGGTAACTCCCGCATATTTTAGCATCGGGACGAACTTTTTGAGAATATGCCCGTAGCCCCTGCCGCCATAATGTTTCAGGCATATTTTAATAAAGATGTCATGAGATAGCATGAGCTGACCGACATAACCGGCATCAATCAAACGCTTGATGTTGAAGGCATTTTCTTCATCCTCAGGCTGTCCGGTTCCAATACTGGGATAATATAAATCGGACCCGATCAGGTCATATTCTATGAATACGCCCCGTTCCAGTACGCTGACCTGGTAATCGAGGTCCTTGCCGCTGGCGCACATGTGGTCAATGATCGTGTGGCGCAAATCCCCGCCTTCCTCCAGGACAATATCCACAACCCGGTTAGCCATACGGTAGAAACTGGGCTGGTGGATGGTTAAGGGCACTTTCGTCTGGCTTGAAGCCTGCACGCCCGCCCTCAAGCACTTGATTTCCTCCGCAGTAAAATCCCAGCTCACCCCCACCTCGCCGACAATACCGGCCCGGATACCTGTTCCATTTACCCCAATGGTAATATCTTCCACCATCTGGTCTACAAGCTGGGGGATGCTCATGTGTTTCACTTCCGGCGGGTGGGCCGTTTCATAATAATAGCCGGTGCCCATGATGATATTCACACCACTGCCCTCGCTGACCCTTTTCAGCTTTTCCGGGAAGGGGCCGATGCCCCGGCAGGATACATCTACAACCGTACCACCTCCCAGACCCTTGAAGATTTCCAGTTCCTCGATGGCAATCCCTTCATCCAGCATAAATACATTGTCCTTGCTGGCGTAAGGATTAACCCGTAGTTCCCGGTATAAAGATTTATCCACTGGAACGTCTCGCAGATGGCGGGCGGATTCATCCGGTTCGCTAAACCATACCGGTCCGTCCACCATGATGTGTTCGTGCACCAGGGTAATGCCCAGCTGGTCAACAGGGATGGGACCGGTGACCGTCATAACGGTATCTTGATTAGATGATGGATCTTGCTGGATCATAATCCTTCCTTTTTCAGATTGTTTGTGGATCTTGCATATTCGCAGCCAGACAAGAATAAATTTCCCCTAATTATATACTGCGGTTACTGATTCAAAAATATTAATCTTATTATTTCAAGGAATTAATCCAATGGATGCCTATGGCAACCCATCGGATTTGACGTTGGGGATTCTGATATTATCTGCATTAGTGATCAAGGGAGAATTTAAATAAGGTTCTTCCAGGATGATGGTGATAAGAAGCGCCAATTATGGCAGGCTGCACGTTTCCAGAATGATCTCTACCAGGGGGCGTTCAAACTGGTTGGACCAGTGCTGTTTGTACTCATTATCCGTCGACCCAAAGTAGGCTGGCACCCAAATATTGCGATACACAATCGCGTTGGTCTGCTTCCAGGTCCAGACCATGCTGCTGAGCAGCAATACCACCACCAGCCCTTGCATGGCAGACAACCTCCAGCCCTTGATTTTTTCCAGCAACACCGGCGCGGCCGCAATAAACATCAGTGCCGCTATCTGGGAGGTATTGTGGTTGCGGTAGCGAAACAACACCAGATGGATGCCGGCATTGAGAACGATCAGGATCAATGCCCACTTCTGGTATATCGTCAGCCGGCGTGAGGCTGCCAGGATAAATAGCGCCGCACCGCTCAGCCACATCGGCATCCAGCTTAGCAGGAAAGCGCGGTCGATTAGGCTGCCTCCCTCCCGGATAAAACCCGGCAGGACTGGTGCCGCCAGATTTTTAAGCAGGATGTCCAGGTAGGCAAGGTACTGCCAGATCCCCGGCAGTTTTGTCGGGTAATCGTAGTATGTCACCCCAGCCAGGTAGCCGTAGTTGCTGTAATCCGCCAGGCCTGGTCCCATTGCCACCCAGCGCAGTCCAAAATAAAACAGCAGAGCTGCAGCCGATACTGCAATCCACTGCAATCGGTATGGAAAGGATTTATCCGCTAGGGCAGCAATGGATAGCACAAACAGTGGAAGCACGATGCCGTTTTCCCGGCTGAAAAATGCCAGCAGGTACAAACCTCCCAAAACCAGGATGGACCGGGAGTTGACCCGATCCGGGAAGATGCGCACCAGGTAGATCAGCATCAGCAGCAGCCAGATATCCACCATACCCCCTGCCCGGTCCGGGATATCAAGGACTACCTGCGAGGAATACACTCCGAACAGGTAAATCGCTGAGAGAGCCAGTACAAGAAAGCGGTTTTTATTGATTTTATAGAGCAAAATAAAAAGTAAACCCGTATTGGCAAAATGCAGTACGATATTTAAGACCTGCTGGGGGATGGAGGTCATCCCGAACCACCTTTGCAGGGTCCACCAGGTTGCTGTGGTCAGCGGGCGGTAATTAGGACCCGAGGGATGCAGCCCCTGGTCACCAATAAAGTAAGCCAAAGGATGCGGGTTGTAGTACACCGAGCCAAGCTTGTGTAGATCATCCCCCGTTCCCGGGTAGCAGGACAACGTGCGCAGGTACATCCATACCCCCAAAAGTAAAATACCCGCCGCCAGCCCGAAAAACATCAGGTCGAACTTATGCCTCCTCAGGTAAACCAGCAAATCCTCCAGGGGTGGGGTGATATCCTGGCGGATAAAGCTGGTCAGCATATCCCGGCCGTTCCCCCGGCTTACATATAATCCCGCCGTAAAAAGCAGCAGTCCGGCCACCAGCAGCGCCAGCCTCCTCAGCCCCCAGTGGCTGGTCGGGATGTCAAACCAATCCGGAAACAAAGCTGGGATGGCAAAAATCCCTCCTAAGATGAGCAGGCTGAGGGTTAGGATGATCGTAACCCAGCGGGTGATCTTTTCGCTTTGCAAACCAAAACCCTTCAAAACTGGAATAAACCCGTTGCAAACATGGTTGATTGATGAATAGGTTTATTATATGCTGGTTGGCTTTATTGTGCCTCACTCATGATGGCAGCCGCCCCCAGATTACCCCCCCAATCTATGGTAAAATTACGCAACTTACCAACCTTGTAAGCCAATGGGGATCAAAATAACCTTCTTTATGACTTCCAAATATGAATTCCAATAATTGGCTTTTACTGCATACCAAACCCAATAAAGAGGATTTCGTTTACTCAGAAATCACTGCGCGTGCCTTGGAGTGTTTTTATCCACGCCTGTGGGTAAAGCCTGCAAACCCGCGCTGCCGCAAAATAAAGCCCTATTTTCCTGGCTATCTATTCGTATTTACTGACCCGGCCAGTACACAAGCAGCTGAACTGCGCTGGCTGCCCGGTTCTGCCGGATGGGTGCATTTCGGCGGGGAGCTGGCTGAAGTACCCGAAAGCGTTATCAACGGCATCTCCCGCCATGTGGAACAGCTCAATCAGCGCTCGCTTGCACCAGTCGCACCCGTCTTCCGCTCGGGTGAGCGGGTCAGGATTACGGATGGCCCCTTTACAGGTTGGGAGGGCATCTTTCAAAGCCAGTTATCCGGCAGCGACCGGGTAAAAGTGTTGCTGCGCATTATTCATGCCCAGCAGAAGCTGGTGGAACTACCCGCCGGCCTGCTGCGCTCGACAAATCAATCCTGGTCGCACGCCAGATAAAGCGTTGCCCTGGGTTAGTGTCATACTCACTTACCGGGTGATATCAAAAAATGATGTCGCAGGGGCGGAGCATAGAAAAAAAAGCCACAACCAGTAAAATTATGTATAAATAGTAATGACATAAGATATCATTCTAATGGACGAATCCTTCCAAACAAACCCTGACAACGTGAGCACCTGTCCCCACCTGGGGTTCGAGGTGGATCCCGGCACAGCCATGGCCATCCCGGCACCGGAGAATTTTTGCCATCGCCTGAGTCCCCCGCGCTGCCCTATCGCGCAGCACCAGCGTATGTACTGCCTTTCCTCAAACCACATCACCTGCCCGGTCTTCAACCAGGAGCCTGGATCGAAAGCTGTCCCGAAGAACATTTTTCACACCCGCAAAAGGACATCGCCCCACATCCAGGCGCGGCACATCCTTCTGGCTCTGCTTCTGGCAGGTGCCGGGGTATTGGTTGCCTTGCTTTATACGGGATTGATCAAGCTCCCGTCCTTTTCATCTCGCAATCCCGTGGCCACAGCTGTAGCCTACACCCCTGTCCTGGAGGTGCTCCTGCCTACCCTTACTCCCACCCCGGTTTTCACCATTACCGTCACGCGAACTCCCCTGCCTCCCACACCCACTATTACACCCGTCCAGCCGCTCCTGTTGGAAACACCGGTAAGCCCACTGGGGAGGGAGTTTATCGTGCATAGAGCCTTACCCGGTGAAAGCGTAATCATGCTGGCCGAGATGTATTTTACAAGCCCCGATGCAATCCGTGCGGTGAATTACCAGATGGCGGTATCTTTATGGGAGGACATGCTCGTTGTGGTCCCCTATATGCATAAAAACGTTAGCAATATCGCCCCCATGACCGTCTACCAGGTTACCGAAGAAAACCTGACCATGGAAACCCTTGCCCGGCAGCTTTATAAGGATGTCAACCTGCTATTGGAGACTAACCAGCGCCCGGCCGGCTATACCCTTCAGTTGGGCGAATACGTGCTCATTCCCTTCCCCCAGGCGTTGACACCCACACAACTCCCCTGGGAATCCACATCCACACCACTCCCATGACTAACCGGTAAAATGCCACAGATACTTTTCGTCTGCACCGCCAACCAGTTCCGTTCCCCGATCGCTGCCGCCTGCTTGGTACGCAAACTCCAGGAAGATTGCATCCCAGCCAACTGGACAGTTACCAGCACCGGCACATGGACTGGTGACGGTTACCCAGCCCATCCTGCGGCAATAATAGAGGCCGCCCGGCTCGGGCTGGATCTCAGCCGGCACCGCTCACGTGAGGTGAATGCCGTTATTTTGGAGGACGCCGACCTTGTTATTGTGATGGAGAACGGCCACCGTGAAGCCCTGGCAATCGAATTCCCGCAAGTGGATGAGAAGATTATTCTGCTCTCCGAACTGGCAGGCGATTTACCGGTTGATGTACTTGATCCTTTACACTCTGCCTTCGAAGACAGTGCCAAGGTTGCCAATGAGCTCATTCATTATGTGGATGCAGCCTATGAAAATATCCTGGCCAAGGCATCTGAAAATTATTCCAAGAGGGTAGCAAATGGACGGATCTGAATCTCCTTTAGAGACTACCAGCAAAGAAAAAAACAGCTACCTCGTTTGGCTGATTCCTCTCGGTGTCATAATTGTCTTGATCATCTGCGGTATTTTTGTTTGGAACAGTTCTGTCCTTGGGAAGGATCTCCCGGAAAAAAACCAACCGGACCAGCCAGCGTTCGTGCTCCTGGAGACGCTGCCTTCATCTGCAGCTTCCAGTGACGCAGTTGATGGCTCTTCTGCTAACCCCAGCCTGCCTTCCGCAGAAATTACCCCTGAACCCGGCAAACCGGTTTGTGGCGGTCCTGAGCAGATGATCATCTTGGCCCTGGGGGTGGATGAAAACGCCCAGACGGATGTCCTGCGGCTGGTACGCGCCGACTTTGTCCAGCAGAATATCACCGTGCTTTCCATCCCGCGCGATATCTGGGTGCCAATTTCTGGTTTCAGCGATTATGCCATCAACGAAGGGCGCATTAATTCCATATACGGCTTCGGGGAGGCCTATACCGGGCGCGGCACTGGTGTAGAGATGCTTTCCAACAACATCTCTGAAAACTTCGGCGTAAAAATCGACCATTACGGACTGGCATATATGGCCAACTTTGCCAAGCTAATCGACAGCATCGGCGGTGTGGATCTCACCCTGGAGACCTACGTGGATGGTACTGCCAGCGGGTTGCCTGATTTTCCCCCCGGGGATTACCACTTCAATGGTGATGAAGCTCTCGCATTCAGCCGCATCCGCGCCGGCGATACGGACGATTACCGCATTGATCGTCAGTCGATGGTAGTCAAGGCAGCTCTGAAGAAAATGCGCGATACGCTTTCCATTACTGACCTGGCCACACTGGCAACCCAGTTCTTGCTGGAAGGATCCGTGTCCACCGACATCCCCATGAAATCCTTGTACAGCCTGGCTTGCCTGGGTAAGGGTGTGTACGGCAATAATATGCAATTCGTCAATATGCCACCCGACCTGTATACCTCAACTCTTACCAACCTGGGCGGAAACATCCGCATCCCAGCAGATGGAGCGGATGATTATATCTACTCCGTGATGCAAGGGGTCGTCCCGGCCGAATCCGAGTGATAAACCGGCCCTTGGCAGTTATAAACCACTAACTCCATATCCTTATTCTGAAAAGCGCTTTGTCTTTTTTGTATTTCACTTGGCAAAATTTTCTAAAAATAATTTATTAAAGGTACATTTTGAATTATTTTTCCCATCTTTATCCTGGTCAGCCTGCTGGTTATTCAGATAATTAGCCGTCTATATGCAGGCGCTCCCCTACGGGGGGAGTTCCTGGGAATATCTGATATTCTGGTTGCCAGAAGGGACAAAAGGGCAGGTTATAGATGGATGAATATTCCACAAATTTTGAAGATTATTCATGAAGCATCAAATATACTCATCTTTTCTGCTCATCATTCCTCTTTTCCTTGGAAAACCGGTAACGCAAACACCGGGATCAGATTGGGATCCGCTCATATCAATGGGGTAATGTGAAAATAAAAACAAATCTCATCAGGGGATTTTGGATTGTTTTATTAGCAGCCTTTATTATTGCTGCAGCTGTTTTCTTCTTGAACGGCTCCTGGCCAGCCATAAATTTTCTGTCAGGTGATATTGGTACCCTGCCAGGCGTGCTGCTTGCTAAATTATCCTTCAGGGGTAATGATACAGGCGTGTATCCTGCTGGTCAACCGGATGCAGCTGCAGTCAACCAAGCCGGTTTACCCTCTTCTGATCCCCTCACGACCCAGGCGAAGTGTGAGGGACCAGATCAGCTGGTCCTATTGGCATTAGGTGTGGATGAAAACGCCCAGACCGACTTGATCCGCCTGGTCCGCATGGACTTCGTCCAACCAAAGATCATCATACTCTCCATCCCGCGTGATTTCTGGTTGCCCATATCCGGGCTGGCTGAATACGGGATTGGAGACGGTCGCATCAACGCCGCCTACAGCTATGGGGAGCACTTCACCGGGCGCGGCACCGGCGTAGAAGTGCTGGCGCAAACCATCGCCGACAACTTTAATATCACCATTGACCATTTCGGCCTTATATACTTCTCCAACCTCACCCTCCTTATCGACCAGATCGGCGGCGTGGATATCCGCCTTGATAAACCGGTCGACGGCACCCTCTCCGGACTGCCTTCCTTTGCAGAGGGCTTCCACCAAATGGATGGAGAAACCGCCATGGATTTCATGCGTATCCGCTACATGGATTCTGACGATTACCGCATCGACCGCCAGACCCTGGTGATAAAGGAGGCCCTCAAGAAAATGAACGGCAGCCTCTCCTTTATGGAGTTGGTAACATTTGCCGGTCACGCCATCCTGGAGCAGTCTGTATCCACCAGTGCCTCCATGGACACCATCTCCGCCATGAACTGCCTGATAAAGAACATCGGTAGTGATAATTTCCTCTACCTCAGCGTGCCTCCCGAGTATTATGCCCCAGGCACAACATCGCAGGGAGCCAATGTGCGCATCCCCGCTGACGGGGCAGCCGACTACATCAAGTCCGTGATGAACGGAGTCATCCCTCTCGCACCCAAATAAGAACCCGGCCTCCAATGATCTCCATTTCCTCAATATGCCTCCAGATCTTTATACCGGAACCATCACCACTCTGGGCGAGATTATCTGAATCCTGGCCGACAGAGGGGGGGAATTGATCTACTCCGTGATGGAAGGAGAAATCCCAGCTCGAGTAAAACAAGCAACCGGCACTTGGCAATTACAAACCACTAACCGCCCGATACTATTTAGGATACCTTTCCATCTTGCCAGTTATTCACAGTTAATATTTGTCGGATGAGATTATTGAAAAGTCGTTTTCACAAAATTTTATACATTCTTATCCTTGCTGTCTTGGTCGGGGGGTTGGTGTCTCCAAATGGATTGCGAGGAGCTGCCGCAAATAACGCCTGGTCGATCTCTTTCCTGAAACAGTATTTTCATAATTCGACCATTTCCCCTGAACTGCAGCTCCCCCCTTATACCCATGCCCATGCTGATCTGCTCCTTGCCGCCGATGCTTTAAAGCACAAAAATAATGACCTGTCTATGCAATTCGTTGCTGCAAAGGTGGAGGATTTAGATCCCCTAGCGCTTGGTATATATGCACAAATCCTCTTTAATAAAGAGGATTATTCAGCTGCCTTTGAAGCATGGAAGAAGACAGGTGATACCACTGCTGTGACCCAGGCTAGCAAAGCACTTGAAGAAAAAGGAAAAACAGACCTTGTCTTACTGGCAAATAAAACCCTTTACGAAATCGATCCAATAACTTATACATCCTGGTACGCTGATAAGTTGATTAATCTAAAAGATTCTCACACTGCTATGGAAATTCTAAATAGATCCATACAACAGTATCCAGGGACAGAACAACGCACATCCTGGTTACGGCTGCTGGGCAATACGTACAGTACGATGCAGATGTGGTCTGAGGCTGAAGCCATCTACCGTCAGGCTTTGCTTAATAAATCCCACTGACTATAACACCTGGTATACATTTGGGAGGATGTACTATGAAAATCAGAATTATATCGGGGCTCTAACATGTTTTCAGAAGATGGTCGAGTTGGCCCCGCAATCCGAATTTGGTTATTTGGATGTTGGTGATGCCTATGAAAAACTTGGTCTGGCGCAAGAAGCGATCAATGCTTACCGGCAGGCTCTTGAAATCAACCCGGATCGTGAGCGGACGCTTAAGGCTATAGAAAGGCTTACAAGCCCGCAGTAAAGTATTAATAGATGGAACCATCTGCAGATAACAATCATCAAAATCATCCTTCACCCCATAAACAGAGATTGGGGTCAATTCGGACTACCGCAGCTGACCTTGTCCTTGGTTTTATCTTCCTGACCATCACCGGTTTATACGCTCTCCTGATGATCGGAGACACTGTTCCGCAAACTGGATTGATCATTCTGGGAGGGCTATGGCTGATCCATTGGCTTTTAAGCGGTCGTCTTAGTTTTTCCACGCCCTTGGATATGCCGATTCTTGGCCTTTGCATTCTTTTGCCCATCAGCCTGACAATCTCTGTTGATTGGACGCTTTCCCTGCCCAAGGTTTACGGCTTGGTTTTAGGAGTTGCGTTCTTTTATGTGCTTGTAAATGCTGTTCACAGTTATCTGCGCCTGCCTGCTGTAATTTTTTCTCTCATTTTCCTCGCTTTGGCTGTCTCCATATTGGGACTGGTCGGCTCGGATTGGACTTGGGGGACCGGCAGTATTTTGCCTATCTCGCAAATTTATACCCGCCTGCCGCATCTAATAAATTATGTGCCCCGGTCTACATACAGCGGTATCAACGTCAATACCACAGGCGGAGCCCTGACTTTCTTCCTCCCGCTGCTGGTAAGTATGCTGTTGGATGGAGGTGCTTTTTACAGGAAATATCTTGTACGCTCAAATTTGGCCGCTATTAAGGGCATAGTTTTTAAGCTTGTGGTGCTCTTCGTTCTCATTCTCGTCTCGGGGACCCTCTTACTGACCCAATCGCGGGGTGCCTATCTGGGAAGCATAATCGGCCTTCTTGTGCTTGCAGTCTGGAAGGACAGCCGTTTCTTATGGGCAGTCCCAGTCCTGCTGGCTGGGATATTTGCCATCTTTATGGTTTATTCAGGGGGCAGCATCACAGAAATTATTAACCTTCTGGATACAAACCAGTATGAAACGCTTCCCGGGCGGTTGGAAGCCTGGAGGAACACAATTCATTTGATCCGGGATTTTCCATTCACAGGCGCAGGGATTGGTACATACAGTATGCTTTTCAAAGAAGTTTATACCTTCATTCCATTCCGTCTTCAGGGCACAGGATCTTATCATGCCCACAACACATTCCTGGCTGTTGCCATCGATCTGGGGATACCGGCGTTGGTTCTCTATGCCGCCTTATTAAGCAGTTCTATATCCATGGTCTGGGATACATTAAAACCTGTGAGGTCGATTGTAAGGGTCCTGCTTGTCGGCCTGGCCTGCGGTCTGCTGGCCCACCAGGTCTTTGGCCTTACCGACGCCTACCTCTTGGGCACCAAGCTGGGGGTGATCATGTGGATTTTCTACGGCCTGATCACTGCCATCTTCGTCCACAAAGAACACTTCAGGTGGAAAGTCAGCCGGACAGTAATAGGGAATCCGGGTCTGTTGGACCAAAAGGCCGCTTGGCGGGAGGTGAAACGGCACACGCAGGAATTGTTGCTTGGATTCGCAGGCTGGGTGCTGGCTGCACTGGCAGCGATTTCCTTTATTAATATTAACCCCAATATCAGCCTGGTCATAGCTGTTCTCGGGGGCTTCCTCCTTGGAATCTTTCTCGTCAGAAATTTTAAGCCAGGCTCTTCTTAATAAACATTGGAAACTCTATGACACAAAATCCTGAAACAGACTGGGACCTGATTATCAAACCCCGCCGCGGCTGGTTGGATCTGCACCTGGGCGACCTGTGGCGCTACCGCGACCTGGTTATCCTTTTCGTGCGCCGTGATTTCGTCTCAGTTTACAAGCAGACCATCCTCGGGCCGCTGTGGTACCTCATCCAACCCCTGCTCACCACCATCACCTTCACGGTGATCTTCGGGCAGATCGCCCAACTGCCCACCGACGGGCTGCCGCAGTTCCTCTTCTATATGTCCGGCACGGTGGTGTGGACCTACTTTGCCGACTGCCTCAACAAGACCTCCAACACTTTCTGTCAATAATGCCAACCTGTTTGGCAAAGTCTATTTCCCGCGCCTGGCAGTGCCGGTCTCGATCCTGATTTCCAACCTGATCACCTTCACCATCCAGTTTGCCTTCTTCCTGTTCTTCCTGGCATTTTTTGCCCTGCGCGGCGCCGACGTGCAGCCCAACGCCTGGGTGCTGATCACCCCTCTGCTGGTGCTCATGATGGCTGGTCTGGGACTGGGCTTCGGTATCCTCATCTCCTCTATGACCACCAAGTACCGCGACCTGCGCTTCCTGGTGGGGTTTGGCGTTACCCTGCTGATGTACGCCACCCCGGTGATCTACCCGGTCTCCTCCATCCCGGAGCAGTACCAGGGGCTCATCCGGCTCAACCCGATGACGCCCATCGTGGAGACCTTCCGCTATGCCTACCTGGGCGCCGGCACGGTGCAGCCGCTCGACCTGCTGTACTTCTTTCATATTCATGCTGGTGAGCGTTATCCTGGGGGCATTAGTTTTCAATCGGGTGGAAGCCACGTTTATGGATACGGTGTAAATGATCAATACCGTAATCTCCATCGAAAACCTCTCCAAATCCTACCGCCTGGGCAGTATCGGCACCGGCTACCCTGAGCCGCGACCTGAACCCATGGTGGGCAAGGGTGCGCGGCAAGCCCAACCCTTACCTCAAGATCGGGCAGGAGGACCAGTCGCAACCTCGACGGCGAGACCGTCTGGGCGTTGCGCGATATCAACTTGCAGGTGCAGCAGGGCGAGGTGCTGGGCATCATCGGGCGCAACGGGGCCGGCAAGAGCACCCTGCTCAAGATCCTCTCGCGCGTCACTGCCCCCACCGGAGGGTGTGGTCAAGGTCAAGGGGCGCATTGCCAGCCTGCTGGAGGTGGGCACCGGTTTCCACCCCGAGCTGACCGGGCGCGAGAACATCTACCTCAACGGCGCCATCTTCGGCATGACCCGTGAGGAAGTGCGCCGCAAGTTCGATGAGATCGTCGATTTCTCCGGGGTGGAGAAGTTCATCGATACCCCCGTCAAGCGCTACTCCAGCGGCATGTACGTGCGCCTGGCCTTTGCCGTGGCCGCCCACCTCGACCCGGAGATCCTGATCGTGGACGAGGTCCTGGCGGTGGGCGATGCCGAGTTCCAGAAGAAGTGCCTGGGCAAGATGGGCGATGTGGCTGGCGAAGGACGCACGGTGCTGTTTGTGAGCCATAATATGGAAGCTATTCAACAATTATGTAAAATATCAGTCTTACTAAAAAGTGGAGAAATTGCTGATATCGGCGTTTCAAATGAAATTATTGAGGCCTATCTTGATGAAGCTGCAAGAAAGTATTTCCTATACAAAATCGTTTACAAAACCGGGTGATTTCGATTTATGGATAGAACAAGCGGCAATTTTGTGTAATAGTAAGACTTCTGGTCGTATGACCTATGGGGATACACTCGGCTTATTTATAAAATTTAACGTCTAATATTCCAATTATTAAACCCAGTATCGGATTTGTGATAAAGACAACAAAGGGGGAAGCAATTTTAAATTCTAATAATTTATATATTCCTTCTGGGGATTTTTCCAACACGGTATATGAAGGGACAATTTCATGTGATTTGGGCAAAATTCCGCTGATGGAAGGAAAATATTCGGTAACAATATACTTTGGCGAGAACGAATACGCCAGGCATCAGAGTTTACAAAATATATTGTCTTTTGAGGTTGTTGCCAGCGATATCTGGGGTACGAACAGATTACCTTCCAAAAACATCTCAGCCTTATGGTGGGATACTCATTACTCTTATTCCGGTCATAAATCATAAACTATGAAAATTGGAACAATAAAAATCCTCTTGGAAAAAATTAAAAAGGGAGTTCGCCTTGGGAAGCAAGCCGAAAAATTGAAGGTTATACTTTAATCAAGAACCCAATGATCTTGAACATATCATCGTTACATTAACAGAAAACCAAACTTTTCGTTTAGATCAAAAAAAAAGTGAGATCTTGCATTTACTTAATTTGATAAAGACAGAAAGATACAGGATTATCTGTGAAATCGGTGCATTTCGAGGTGGGTCATTATTTGCATTCAGCCAGGTTGCCCCCGAAAATTGCAGTCTTGATCTCAATTGATAAAAAGTATCCTTATGGAACGCAGAATTGCATCGAAAAGTTTCGCCAGGGAAGGCCAGAGGATTTATTGTATCCAAGGGGATTCACATAATCATCATGTGGTTGAACAGGTTAACCGGTATATTAGGAAGGAAGCTAATAGACATTCTTTTTATCGATGGCGATCATTCGCTGTTTGGGGTGATGAATGACTATGTGCGTTTCTCTCCGCTTGTAAAAAAGGGGGGTATCATTGCCTTCCATGATATCCACCCCGATTCATTTATGAGGACAGGTAAAAGACCTCCTCCTATGTTGGTGGTGTGCCATTATTCTGGGAATCCATCAAACGTGCAGTATTATAAAACGGATGAAATTATTGAAGATTTTGGTCAAGATGGATTTGGTATTGGAATTTTATTCAAAGAATAGTTAATCCTATCCTTTATCTCGTTTATCAATAAAGTAGTAATCAACAAATGGCAAATTGTCCAAAAGTAAGCATCATTATATTAAATTGGAATAATATAGAGGACACAATTCTATGTTTAGAATCTGTATTTCAAATGGATTATTCCAATTTTGATGTAATTGTCATTGACAACGGTTCTGAAGAAGATCCTCTTGGAATTATAAGGCAAAGGTTCCCTCAAGTCGTTTATCATCGAAATCGATCAAAATCTTGGGTTTACAGGGGGAAATAACCAAGGTATTAAAATGTCCATGGAGTGGGGGGCCGAATTTATCTGGTTACTGAATAATGATGCAGTTGTTGAAAAGATACAATGAGCAAGCCTGGTAAATAATCAATGGAGAGTGACCATGAATATTGGGTATAAGCAGTCCAATTATTTTTGATAAGCATAATGAATTTATATTATTGGGTCAATGTGATCGACCTGAATACACTTTAGGTAAAAAGAACAAAGCGACTATCCAAGCTTATTCTGGAACTATGTGAAAAAGAGCCGAGCAAGATTATGCTTGTGGGGAACTGCGTTATTAATAAGAATGAAACCTCTCAATGCAAATCGGCCTTCTGGATGAACGTTTCTTCGCATATGGTGAAGATATAGACTATTCATTGCGAAGCCTTGAGAACGGCTGGAAGAATGCGCGTGATTTTGATTCAAAAGTATTACCACTGCAGATAACCAACAAGAATTAGGGTCCATGAACAATATTATAAAATCAGGACTGAAATTTATTTCTGTTAATCCGGAAGCATAGCCCAAAGGAGAATATCTTAAAGCAACAAGAATAATATTCTATCCAAAATAATTTATACGTCGCTAATTGAAAGAAAGGGGAGATCTGGAGAATTTAGCATGTAGTGCTTAATGGGCTTTGGCATGCTTTGAATCATCTAAATATGGGGAAGTGGAAAAATGATAAATGTATGCCTGAAATTAATCTGTTGAAGGGTACATTATCTCACCCATACTTCCTTGCTAGACTTATAAACTCTTAGTCTTTACTGGAATATTCTACATCTCTAAGGCACTAGAAATTTCTAAATGTAATTATACAATATAAGATCTTGCTTTTTTAATTATTCCCCGTTGCCTATCTTATCTTCAACCGGCTGGACTGTATCCAGAAGGCTAATTTCCCTTAATCTGCATTGAAAACCTCCACAACTTTTTATCATATCCGACGGACCACGTGATACACATCCCGAAGATATAACAAGGGTCCAGGCTTGCCGGGATTATGTAGACAGTGCCATCGATTGGGACTGCCAGGTGCAGCGCCTTTACCGGTGGAAGAACCTAGGTTGCGGCTTTCACCGGCTACCGGGCTTGATTGGGTCTTCTCCCAGGTTGACCAGGCAATCATCCTGGAGGATGACATTCTTCCGCATCCGACCTTTTTTCAATATTGTGAAAAATTTCTGGAATATTATAAAGATGATGCTAGGGTTTTCAGCATCACCGGCAGAAACCATCTTGGAACCTGGGAAGATGGAACCAAACCCTATTTCTTCACCTACAATCTTTCGGGTTGGGGATGGGCAACCTGGAAAAGAGCTTGGAAAAAATATAGCTTCTCAATGGATGATTGGCAAGAATTCACAAACCGGAAAGCAATATACCAATCTTTGCGGTCAATCAACGCCTTCCTCACAGAATATTTTTTGTTTAATTCGCTCTATTTTAACCCAAGAAAGGATGCCTGGGATTATCAATGGCTTTACACCTGCATGAAAAATGCTGGGCTATGCGTCATGCCTTCAAAGAATCTTACAACTCATATTGGTAGCGGTGGGTATGCCACCCATACACCGAATTGGATAGAACCGTTTCCTGCTTACGCTTATGAAGGTGGAATCAGAATAAATGACCACCCACACCCTGACAGAGAATTTCAAAAACACAACTATAAAGAGCTTTCACAACAAGAAAAAAAGAAGCTGGTTAGAAAATTTCTCAAAAACGAGTTAAAGTTCTTACTTGGCAGAAATTCTAAACGATAAATAACAATCCGGATAGATCATTCGAATATACGCATTTCATGGAGAATCAATAATTACCTCGGCAATGGTCGCAGTCATAACCCCCTGCTTCAACCAGGCCCAGTACCTGGGGGATTGCCTTGAAAGCCTGCTGCAGCAGTCTTTTACAGACTGGACCTGCATGGTGGTGGATGACGGTTCCACCGATGATTCCTTCCAGGTTGCTGAGGGCTTCGCCAGCCGGGACAGGCGCATCGCTTGCACCAGGCGGGAAAACCGCGGGCCCAGCGCTGCCCGCAACCAGGCCATCACCCTCACAGAAAGCGAGTACATCCTGCCGCTGGATGCCGATGACCGCCTGGCCCCCTCCTGCCTGGAAAAGCTGCTGACGTCTGCCGCTGCACACCCCCGGGCAAAGGTGGTTTACGCCTCTGTGCAGTTCTTCGGCAGCCTCAACCAGAAAATGCATCTGCCGGAATACTCCTACGCCGGGCTGCTGCGCGGCAATATCATCCCGGTTACGGGGCTCTACCGCCGCCGTGATTACCTTCAGACAGCCGGTTACGACGAGACTATGCGCACCGGATGGGAGGATTGGGATTTCTGGCTTTCCCTGCTGGAACCAGGTGACAGCGTCTTCAGGCTGGATGAAGCGCTGCTCTACTACCGGCGCAAGCCAAACTCACGCAATGACTCCCTCAGCGAACAGCAGGCCTTTGAGCTGCGCAGGTATATCTACCGCAAGCACTTTGAGGCATATAGAGACCACTTTGAGGATCCTGTCAACCTGGCCTACCGTGTAAAAATGCTGGAGAAGGAAGTCCGCCGTCTCAGGAACCGGGATTGGGGCACACGCCTGCACCGCCGCCTGGAGCGATTCCTCCATCCGGGTAAGGATAGATTGGCATGATCGCCTTTACCATATGCTCCAACAACTACCTGCCCTACGCTGCCGTCCTGCACCAAAGCCTCAAACGCCTCCACCCGGACTGGATCTTTGCCGTCGGGCTGGTGGACAGGCTGTTCCCGGGGATTGATTATCCCCGCTTCGGCTTCGATACCGTCATCCCGGTGGAAGACCTGCAAATTGCAGGCTTTAACGATATGCTTTCCCGCTACAACCTGGTGGAGCTGAACACGGCCGTCAAGCCCTTTTACTTCTCGCACCTTTTGCAGGCTTTCCCCCGGGAGGAGCTGTTCCTCTACTTTGACCCGGACATCCAGATTTTTTCCAGGCTGGACATCCTCGCAGACCGGTTATCTACTGCAAACTTCCTGCTGATTCCCCACTTCAGCACCCCGCACAGCGGGCAGCCGGGCATCGCCACCCCCGAGCAGCGCATCCTGCAGCGCGGTATGTACAACATGGGCTTTATGGGTCTCCAGCGCGGGGATTCCGGCATACAAATGCTGGCCTGGTGGCGGGAAAAACTGCTGCAGGGCTGCCTGGTCAGGCCGGAGAAAGGGCTGTTCGTAGACCAGAAATGGATCGACCTTGTGCCGCTGTATTTTGATGGCGCAGCCATTATGAAAAACAGCGGCTGCGATGTGGCTTACTGGAACCTGTACGAAAATCCCCTCTCGCGCCGGGAGGGGCAGATTTATGCCGGTGAAGCCCCGCTGCGCTTCTACCACTTCAGCGCCTTCGAGAAGGATAACCCGCACTACCTTCCCCGCCTTACTGCGCCGTTTGGGGAGCAGATGGCCGCCATCCTGGTCGAAATTTATTCTGATTACCACCAGTCCCTGCTGGCAAAAGGATTGGCGGAATACAGGACCATCCCCTATGCTTTCCTGCCGGAATCCAGGCGGGGCACGGGTATGAAGAGGAAAATAAAGGCAGCCCTGAGGAACTGGCTGCTTTCCTGAATCATGGACAAACTCCTGATCATCTCCAAAAAATGGGCCAGCGGCAGGGGGCAGTACACCTCCATCGAGCGTTTTTGCAGCCTGCTTGACCCCGCAGTTCCCAGCCTGCCACGGCCAGCGCATCCACATACCGCCCTTCATATCCCGCTTCTTTAAAAACCGCACCAATTCGCTCAAATCAGCCTCCTATTCTGCACCCTATAATTCTTACAGCTTTGAACTGGAACTCTGGGGTCTCAAACAGGCGATCCAAAAACCATGCAGGTACGTATTTTTTCCTTATGCCGATTACGACTACTACTACTGGCAGTATTTCAAGAAGATCCTCGGCCTTAAGGTCATCCTGTGGTCCTTTTTCTCGGAAAAGGAATACCGGGAGCGCTTCAGCAGCCTGCACCATTTTGAACAGGCGGACCTGGTGCTGGTTGCCGGCCGGTCACAGGAGGCTTACCTCCGCAGCCATGCTCCCAGGGCCAGGGTTGAATTTTTCCCGATCGGGGTGGATACGGATTTTTTCACCCCGGGAGATCATTTCGATCCCTTGCGGTTGGTGCATGTCGGCAACAACCGCAGGGACTTCGCCACATTGGTAAAAGGCCTGGATCTTGGTCCAGGAATCCTTTCCGCAGTTGAGGGTGGACTTGATAGGCGCCTATCAGCCAGCAAGCACATAATTCCTGCGCGGCCTTACCTGACAATACACGAACATCTCAATGATCATGACTACCGGGAAATCCTACAGGACTGCAATTTCTCAATCCTTTCCCTGGAAGATGGCGGCAGCAGCAACAGCCTGCTTGAATGCATGGCTTGTGGTCTGCCAGTTGTCGTTACAGATTTCGAAAACATTTCCGATTATATCAATGGGGATTTTGCCCTCACTTATACCCCGGGGGACTCAACAGGATTATGCAACCAATCAGTTTTATTATTAATAACAATACATCAAGAGCAAATATGGGTGCTGCCGCCCTGGAACATGCTAAGAAATTCGGATGGATTGTTCTTAAAAATAATTTCTTACAAGAAATTAATCAACTATCCTGACTTCCACATAGATGACAAAATACTGGGAACTGCATAAAAAATATTTTAATGGCGAGAAACTGGCCTGGTTGGAGACTCTTCAAGTACAGAGTTTTGGGAGGATTATTGGCAAGAGACCCTACAAATTTTACTTCAAGCAGGGTGATGCAGAAAACCTGGCAATCCATTGCATAAACCTGTTAAGAAGTGTCCGGACATACGCTATACCATTAGTATTGATGCCCGCCTCTCGGCAGTTGAATTTGACTGGAATAAAATTAAATGTTCTTTCCATAATGTCCTCGAAAATGGATGGGATAAATTTCAATTTGACTGGAATAAAATAAAATATTCTTTCCATAATGTCCTCGAAAATGGATGGATGGTTACTAAATTAATTTGAAAATTAAAAGGCAAATCAAACACTCCAGCCAAATCCTTCAAAACCGTCTCTTTGGTAATTTGTTGGTGCTGATGTACCACCGCATCTCCGAATATGACTCCGACCCCTATTCCACCTTTGTCTCCCCGCAGAATTTTGAAAACCACCTGGAAATCCTCAAGCAGCTGGGCGAGGTGATTCCGGCCGCTGCCATTCCTGAGAACTGCACCCGCAAAATCGGGCGGGGGCTTAAATTCGTGCTCACCTTTGATGACGGCTACCGCGATAATTTTGAGACTGCCCTGCCGCTGCTTGAAAAGAAGCGCATGCCGGCCGTATTCTTCATCGTTGAAAGGGGTAATCAGACCTTTCCCGCCTATTACTGGGATGTGCTGCAGGGCATCTTCCTTGAAACGGAGCAGCTGCCGGGTGAATTCATCGCCATTTTAAACGGCAGGGAGATACCTGTCCTGCCTGGGTGAGGATGCCGTCTATCCCCGTTCAAGGATTATCGAGCACCGCCATTGGAAAATCGGGCGTTCCACCTTCCCAAGCCGCCGGCATTACTGGCTGAAATACTTTAATTATGAACTGAAAGCCGCTTCCACACCCGTGCGTGAAGAATGCCTGCACAGCCTTGCCCGGGCGGCCAGCCGCAGCGGCCTGCTGGAAAATGAGCAGGCTGCCGGGTGGGAAAAGCTTCGTTCGGTAGCCTGCATGCCGGGGTATGAGATCGGCTCCCACTCCGTCAGCCACAGGCAGCTCTCAGCCCTCAATGCGGAGGAGCAGGAATTCGAGATACAGGGGTCCAGGCAGCGCCTGCAGCAGCGTTTCGGGCATGAAGTGAATGCCTTTGCCATACCCCACGGCGGGGAGGGAGATTTTACCCCGCAGACCACCCGCCTCATCAGGCAGGCCGGTTACCGGCAATGCTTCATTTATGGACAGCGTCCCGTAGGGAATCACCCGGATTTATATAATATACCCCGCCTGAATGTGCCTGATTGGGGAGCAGAGCAATTTCGCAGTTACCTCCTGGAGATCTTTTCCCGTAAATAATTAAGGGATTTTACTTTGAAGAAACCATTAATTACCCGTATTCGTTCGATCGACCCGCTCATTCTGTACGCAGGCATGATCGCTTTGCTGGCCATGCTGTGGAGTCCGGCGGCATATTTCTTTAATGTGCCGGCTTACACCCTGGATGATTCCTGGGCGCTTGGATTGGCCTGGGCAGAAATGCGCGGATTGCAGATCGGGACAGACATCATCTTTCCTTACGGTCCTCTCTACTACCTCCACAGCGGCATTGCCATGATCCAGGCTACCGGGACAATTTTCACGCAGTTCCTATTTGCTAATTTAATCTACCTGTTGGTCGTATGGCTTCTGGTCTACTGGATGCTGGATGGAATCCGGGAAAATAATAGAACCAGCGTAGTGGTCATTGCCCTCATCCCTCTGGTTGCCTTGTTTATCAATCCAGGACGTATAGCAGAAAACTCCATCCCGCTCGACCTGGCAGTGAGCGCGGTGATTATTTTATTGATCCAGGTCAGCCTGGAGCGGGGCAGCCGGTCCCGGAATTTTATAAAAATTCTGGCCGCCAGCGCCCTGACTGCCATCCTTTCCCTGGTGAAGTTAAATTATGCATTTATGCTTCTCCTGGTAATTCTCATAAGCCTTGGTATCCTGGTTTTCCAGCGTAAATGGCAGCTGGCAGGCGTCCTGGCGGCGTCTTACGTCCTCTCGCTGCTGGTTGGGATGCTGTTATCCGGGACCCGAATTACTGAATTCCCGGCAGGTTTTTGCCAATATGACCCAGCCCGCAGCGGGTTATTCAGAAGCCATGGTCCTTACCAGGGAAACCGTTGTTATGCAGCAGCAGTACCTGGCCCTGATCCTGCTTGGTTTGCTGGCAGCGTCCCTGGGATGGATGTTGTGGAAACGCAAGCTGGCTGGGGTTCGCCAGCCTGCTGTTGATTTCTCCCGCAGCTGCAGCCGCCTTTAAGGAAGGCTTCGTCAGGGGGGATGGACACTATGCATTTTTCTATGCACAAATCCTGTGTTTGGCTTTCTGTTTCGCATACGTTTTAATCCACCAGCGCCTGTATGGGCCGCCTGCAATCATTGGTTTGGCGTCACTCGTCTTGCTTTGCCTGCAGGTGCTCACCCCCTCCTTCCTCCCGATCATGAATTACACCCCCCTGCTCAGCCGCCTGTTAAACAGCCCGGCAGAGACCTCCCGGGATCTGGCCAGCCTGCGCCAGCGCATCCGGGAAGCCTTCCCGGAGAGCCAGCACATGCTGAGCAAAATTGATAAAAATTCTACCATAGACATCCTGCCGGTCGACATCATGCTGCTGTATGCCTACGAGTTAAACTGGGCGCCCAGGCCAACCATGCAGGGCAGCGTGAGCCCACACCGAGATACTGGCCAGGGCAAACGGTGAATTCTTTGGCGGCGAAACTGCTCCTGAGCTGGTACTCTATTCTTATGAGGCAATAGACGGGCGTTACCCGCTGTTCGAAGATCCACCCGCCTTGCAGCAGTTCATTTCACACTATACCATCCGCGACAAGGACGATAGTTACTTACTTCTCGAGAAGAGGGCAGAGCCCCGCAAGTGGACCCTCATACCGCTCACCAGCCAGCAGGCTGCCCTGAACCAGGATATTCCCGTCCCCGGGGTCGACCAGGGGCTGGTTTTCTGCAACCTAAACCTGGAACTCAGCCCGCTCGGGAAACTGCTCACCCTTGTTTTTAAGATCGATCCTCTGAAGATGACCATCAAGCAGATGGACGGATCCGTTTCACAGCCCTACCGCATCATCCGCCAGCTCGGCCCAACCGGCTTCCTCCTTTCCAGATATGCCCGGGACCTGGATGATGTGGCAGAAATCCTTGAAGGCAATCCAGTACAGGATGTAGCCAGCATCAAAATTCTTGGGCGGGATTTTTTCTACCAGCAGCCTTTCAGCATGGACTGCCAGCAGGCTGTGTTTACAACTCCTTAAGAGACTTGCATATGTGTGGAATAATCGGCGAATTTTGTATATCAACAAGTCCTACTGACTCAGCCATCCTGCACAGGCTCATTCAAAGCATGGCCCGCCGCGGCCCGGACGATGAGGGTGCCTGGACGGACGGGCAGCACTGCACTTTTGGTTTCCGCCGCCTTTCCATCCTCGACCTCACTCCCGCCGGGCACCAGCCTATGCTTACTCCGGACGGGCGCTACTCCCTGGTGATCAACGGCGAGGTGTACAACTTCCCCGACCTGCGCCGGGAGCTGGAGGGCAAGGGGTACCGCTTCCGCTCCAGCGGGGATGCCGAGGTGGTGCTCTACTCCCTGGCCGAGTGGGGCAGGGATGCCCTGGTGCGCTTCAACGGTATGTTCGCCCTGGCATTCTATGACACCCAGGCAAAAAAGCTGCTGCTTGCCCGCGATCCGGCCGGCATCAAACCCCTCTACTACCTGGAAGACCGCCAGGGGCTGGTCTTCGCCTCCCAGTACGACCAGATCATCGCCCATCCCTGGGCCAGGGACCTGCCCTTCGATGAGGGGGCAAGGTCGCTCTACCTGCGTTTCGGGTACATCCCTGCCCCTTATGCCATCCTTAAGAATACCCACCTGCTCCCTGCAGGCAGCTGGCTGGAGCTGGATGTATCTGGCAGGAGGCAGCTGGGCAGGTTTTTCGAATTCCCGGTTTTCCAGGAGCCGGACCTGCACGGGAATGAGGCATACGAAGCCGTGGACAGCGCCGTAACAAATGCCGTCAGGCGCCAGATGGTCAGCGATGTTCCCCTGGGTACCTTCCTTTCCGGAGGAATCGACTCGCCCCTGATCACCGCTGTTGCCCAATCACTCAGCCCGCAGCCCATCCAGGCTTTCTCCATCGGAGTGGAGGACAGCCCGCTGGATGAATCTGCCGATGCGTTCATATACGCATCCCAGATCGGCGTGGAGCACCGCTGCCAGAAAATCCGCCTGGAGCATGTTGAGGACCTTGTCCAGGATGTTGTTGGAGCCTGCGGGGAGCCTTTTGGGGATTACTCCATCTTTCCAACATTGCTGTTATCCAGGTTCGCCAGCCGGGAGGTCAAGGTCATGCTGTCAGGTGACGGCGGGGACGAGCTTTTCTGGGGCTACACCGGCAGGATGGACAATGCCATCCGGCATGCCACCCTCTTCCGCCGTCCATTCGGACTGCGTAAGCTGCGCTGGTGGCTGCTGCGCAGGCCGGGTGAGTGGAACCTGCGCTACTTTCACACTGCCGGTGAATGGTACCAGTCTATTCATGAACATAACTTCAGGGAATTGCTGGCCGAACTCTTCCCGGGGATTGCACCTTTCCCGCAGGATTATGCCCAATATCACTTTGCCAGCAGTGATCCGCAGCGTACCGCCCAATGGGTACGCTGGAATGAATTCAGCGGGCACATGTGCCCCGGCTTGCTCAAGGTGGACCGCGGAAGCATGTTCCATTCCCTGGAAGTGCGTGTTCCCCTGCTTGACTTGGAAGTAATTAATACAGCTGCCAGGGTTGACTGGCGAACCTGCCTCGACCTGGAAACCGGTACCGGAAAAATTCCTCTGCGCAGAGCGCTGGAGAAGCGCCTCAGCCACCAGACCGCTGCCAAGCGCGGATTCACGGTTCCGATGGCAGCAATGGCTGCGCGGCCCGCTGCGTCCGTATTTTGAGGACTTGGTCTTGAGCCGAAAGGAGCTGCTAGGGCTGCCGTCCAGACACTCCGCCATGCAGCGGGTGTTTAATGATCACCTTAGCGGGCAGTCGCAACCGGGAGTGGGGGTTGTGGATTATCCTGAGCGCTGCCCTCTGGCAGGAGAAATACTTGAAACCGGTGAAAATCTATTGCGGATCCAAGCCATTACCTGCTTGATAAGCCGCTACCATCTCAACACGATCATCAAGGCGCTGTGGAACGAGCGCACACCGCAGGAACGCCGGCAGGTCTACGGGACCTGGGTGGACCATTTCGAGAGCGTGAACAGGATGGAAGCTGCTGATATTGTCCTGCTCACCATGAAATGGCCTTACTACGTGGAACATGGGTTAACCAGTCTGGCAATCCAGGCAGCGGGACGGCCCGTGAAGCGGGCAAACCGTTCATCGTCTTCAGCGAGGGAGATTTTCCTGCCCGCCTGCTCTTCAATGATGCCGTCGTGTTTGAAACCTCCGGATACCGTTCCACGCCTGGTTTCTGCTACCATTCCGGTTTCCCGGCTTTCATCTCCGATTACCGGGAGCTTTACTGCAGGGACAGCTGGCAGCCCAGGCAGAAAACAGAACGACCGGTGGTCGGTTTCTGCGGCCTGGCAGGAGGAATGCCAACACGTTATCTGGCCCGGGAACTATTAAACCGCGTGGCATAGGATTTCCCACCGCTTGGGATGGCGCAAATGGGAACCGCCCCCCTTTGAGACCTCACACTTCCGCCAAAAGTGTCCTGGATGCCTTTACGAGCTCATCCCGGATATCTCGGACTAACTACATCCTGCGCCGCAAGTACCGCGCCGGAGTCAGCGGTGAGAAGGACCCATTCCATCCTTCTCGGATGGAATTCGTCAACAACATCCTCAATTCGGACTACACCCTGTGCATGCGCGGCGGCGGCAACTTCTCGGTGCGCTTCTACGAGACGCTCTCCCTGGGGCGCATCCCGGTCTTCATCGATACCGACTGCCTGCTGC
>CAWJEG010000013.1:0-738771 GCA_963841845.1 uncultured Chloroflexia bacterium
CGCATAATTGCTTAATTATAAGGAAAGGGTCTATCTAATAGGCTGCATACCAATCTGGTTCCCGGCAAAGTCCGGCTTATTGATAACCTTAAGACCCTGTCCAATACGGAAACTCAATTTTTCAGGGGTATTATACCTTAATACGGATCGTAAAGTGAATTTTAGATATCTTTCCGGGTGAAACGTTGAAAAATGACCGGGCAGGTACCCTTTAAGTCGCACAATTGTGCAAGGAAGCCTCCTGAATGGTCATTCGGATTGATGGTAGAATTTATTTTCAGATAGGTATCGGTCCTCCAATTGGGGGGAGTTCTTTCAATAAGGGTTAGACTGCGGTACCGCAGCTAACAAGTCGAGCAGAATTGGCAATTTAAAAATATATCATCGAAAAAGGTTTGCGTTTTTCCTTACTTTATTTGCATTGCTGGTCCTGTTTATTCCGGTTTTGGCGCAGAGCAGCGATCCTCCTAATCTGCAGCAGTCATCCTCACAGCAGATACCAGTGAATACCGGTTGGGAACCCACATGCAGATCCTCGAAGACCCCACCGGTGAACTTACCTACGAACAAGTTTCCGCGCAAGCCTATAACAACCAATTCATCCCAAGCACTTCCGAGGCTCCCAATTACGGTTTTACCAAATCAGCATACTGGGTACGCTTGCCCATTCGAAATACGGTTCAGAATGTGAACAATTGGCTGATCGAGGTTGGATTTTCGAACATGCATTACGTTGACCTGTATTATCCCTCTTCCAGTGAAGGGGAAGGTTTCGTCCATAAACAATCCGGGGTGATGCGTCCGGTCAGGGAGCGCGAAATCGCATACACCCATATGGTATTTTATGTTCCTCTGGATTATGGCAAGGATTCTCTTGTCTATTTGCGTTTCCAGAACGGGGCTCCAATAATACTCCCGCTAACGCTCTGGTCGCCTGATGCTTTTACCAATCATCATATTCTGGAATCATTGATCCTGGGGATATTCTACGGCGCTCTATTAATCATGCTGCTCTACAACCTGATCCTGATCTACAATCTCAGGGATTGGAATTATAGATATTTCGTCCTGTTTGTTGGCAGCCTTATCCTGTATTATGCCGCTTCAGACGGCCTGCTTGAATCGTACGTGTGGCCAGCCCTGAACGTCTATAAGAAATTTACAATTGCATGGCCGGCCTACACCCTGTTCATCTTCGCCCTTTTATTTGCTGACTCATTTTTAGATGTGCGCAGGCAGATGCCACAATTCAGGAAGATTTTCACATCTCTTCTCTTTGCAATGGTTATTCAAATCCCATTAGTTTATTTTTTTTCTTACCAAACTGCTGGAATCTTGATTGTTATTAGTGGAACAATCACCTTATATGTTTTGCTTGTAAACAGCTTCATACTTTCAAAAAGGGGCAGTTATCAATCCCGCTATTATTTTTTTGCATGGATTATTTTTTTCCTGAGCACAATCACCCTGCTGTTTGTGAGAATTGGCATTGTAAACAGTTCATTTATAACAGAACAAGCCATGCGTGTTGGATCGGTGTGGGTGGTGGCGTTTTGGGCAGTTGCGCTGGCAGACCGCATTAACCTGCACAAATCGGAAACAGAAGCGGCCAACCGTGAACTGAATAAAAACCAACGCCAGTTAGCCCAAACCCTGGACGGAATGCCGGTTGCCGTAATGGTTTATGGGCAAAATCATGAACTGACCTATATAAATCATAGAGCGTTAGAAATTCTGAATTATCCAGGCGGGAAAAATAAGCCCAACCTGGCTGTTGGAGCCACTTTTGAGCAGACGTCCAATGATTTGTCTTTGCGGGTTACTGGTTCCGATCAGGAATATCCCATGGATAGCCTGCCAGTATCTAAAGCCTATGAGGGGAAATCTTATTCGGTAGATGACATTGAAGCCGATCTTGGTGATAGGCGTGTCTCATTGGAGGTTTGGGCGAATCCGGTGATGGATGATGATGGGCAGATTGAATCGGTTGTTGTGGGCTTCCAGGATATCTCCCAGCGAATAAAGGATGATGCGGAGCTGGATGATTACCGCCAGAATCTTGAAAAACTGGTTGCAGATCGAACCTCACAATTGGATTTGATCAATGAACAATTGATTGCTGAAAATATAGTACGGCGGAGCCTGGAAAAAGAATTGGAATTACGGCTTGAGTGGCTGGTGACCGTTAATCAGGTGTATGAGAATGTGATCCGCAGGACGGACCTGTCCCAAATCTATCAAAAGCTAACCATACCGATTAAAAAATTGTTCGAAGCTGATTTTGTCTTCATCGCCGAATTGGACATGGACAAGACCGGTGAAAAACCCAGGGTAAGGGATACAGCCCAGCAGGAATTCATCATCCTTTCCCAACCTGCTGAGGTAGATTTCTCTCCAGGTTCACAAGGAACGATCATTACCATCCCGGCTTGCCTTCTAACACGTCTTTCATCAGCACAAGGAAGGCATATGATTCTCTCACGCCAGGAATTCCACACATTGGGTGGTGTGTTGGACACCAGCGTGTCTACTGATGAAAACCAGTCCATGCTGCTTTCCCTCCTGCAATTCCCAAGTGGATTTGTCGGGCTGGTAGGATTCTTGTTTAATCAGGCAGAACGCACCTTTAAGGCCAGCGATTTTGCCCTGTTAGAAAAAATCTGTATCGACATTGCACAAATCGATGAGAAAGCCTGGCAGTATGAGCAAGACCAGGCCAACATCGCTGCTGAAGAACGCAACCGCCTGGCGCGTGATTTGCATGATACGGTGACCCAGCTGCTTTTCGCAGCCAGCCTGGTCGCTGAAGTTCTACCGCAGATTTGGCGGCGTGATCAAAAATTGGGTCATTCAAGCCTGGTGGAGCTGCGCCGCCTTACGCGTGCTGCCCTGGCTGAAATGCGTACGATGCTTCTCGAGCTGCGCCCTTCTGCAGTGGTGAAAACCCCCCTGGCTGATCTGCTGGCCCAGCTCACCGAAGCGGTTACGAGCCGCAGCAGCCTGGCTTATAATTTATTTATCGAACAAATTCCTCCCTTACCGGAAGATGTGCATATTTGTTTTTACCGGGTTGCCCAGGAGAGCTTGAATAATGTAATCAAGCATGCTCATGCAAGCCATTTGGAGGTACACTTGAGCGCAAATCCGGTCGACACAGATACACAGGAAAAAAAGAGAACCGAAGTGAAACTGGTGGTACGTGATGATGGCCGAGGCCTTGTTGCTCAAGAACACGGACCCTCAAAAATGGGATTGGGAATCATGAGAGAACGTGCTGCAGCAATTCATGGAAAATTATCCCTGGAAAGCCAGGCTGGAAAAGGGACAACAGTGGTCTTAACCTGGATCGCTGAATCGAGGGAAACAATATGACCGAAGAACAGCCGATCCGTGTCCTGATTGTTGATGACCATGCCATGGTTCGCAGCGGGCTTCGCAATTTCATCTGTGCCTATGAATGGATGGAGCCAGTTGGCGAGGCTGCGGATGGCAGCGAGGCGGTAGCTTTCTGCGCCAGCCATGCGGTGGATATTGTTCTCATGGATCTGGTAATGCCTGGAATGGATGGCCTTGAAGCCATCCGGGGTATTATGGCATTATCCCGGCCGATAAAAATTATTGTACTGACAAGCTTTAATGAACAGGACAGTATTGAGCAGGCGCTGAAAGCAGGCGCCATCAGCTACCTCCTGAAAAATGTTGCCGCTGAAGAGCTTGCCCAGACCATCCTGGCAGCGCAGGCCGGGCACTCAACCCTTTCACCGGAAGTTACCGATGGGTTAATTGCTGCTGCACGACAAAAACCATCCCCGGGATATGACCTGACCTCACGGGAGAAGGAAGTATTGGCACAACTGGTTAAAGGTCTACCCAATTCCGAAATAGCCGCACAACTATGCATCAGCCTGGCGACAACCAAGTATCACCTATCGAATATCTTTTCTAAATTAGGAGCGAAAAGCCGGGTTGAGGCAGTGACCATCGCCCTGGAACATAACCTTGTTGAAAAGAGTTGATAAAAACCATCCCATCCATCTGACGAGGTAAATACCTGGCCAGATGGATAGGTAAAAAACCAACCCGATTGGCCCCCTGAATGGCTGTTGTCCTTGAGGGGGCTTTTGTTTATTGTTAAAGTACGTGTAAATGGGCGTATCGATTATCGACAACGATCATTCAAGTTAATTACTAAAAATCAAAACTGGATCAGGGCAATCCCAATGCGTATAATCCTTGCTGACAAAAATCCCGTATCACTCTGGGCACTCAAGACACTGCTCCTGGAGACTCCGGAAATTGAAGTGATTGGTGATGCAAATGATAACGATAGTTTGATCAGCCAGGTTGCAGTTAATGTCCCTGAATTAATCCTGGTGGACATGGAACTTCCGGGAGATGCGATCGAGGACTTGATCACCAATCTGCATTCATACAGTCCCAAACCCATTGTGCTGGTGATGAGTGCCAAACAAGAAAACGCCCGATATGTGCTCCATGCCGGTGCAGATGCCTTTGTTAGCAAAAGTGATGATCCGGATTGGCTGCTGGCAACCTTATTGATGTACCAGAAACGCTTAAGTAAAACCCGTGTCCCATAGAGTAATGAATAATATGGCCAAAAAAAAGAAAATCCGGGTGACCAGTGAAGCAGGCTTCAATGGTTCGTTTTCTTTCTGTCCGTTCATCAGGGCAGCTAGCATTACCTTGACGGATTTAATTCTCACTTATACAGCCACCAGTCCAGTCTTGATGGTGCAAATCCCAGTTTATACAAAATCCTTTTGTTATCGAACTGATATAAATTTTCAGTTATACTGCAAGTGTTACAACAAATAAACTTCACCAAATAAGGAGAAAATCATGAGTGATGTACCAGTTCAATTAATTGTGGCAGCCTTCCAGGATGAGAAGTCTGCATCGCAGGTCCTGAAAAACCTTAAGCAGGCAAAGAAAGAGAAATTAATTGGCATCCAAAATGCTGCTGTACTGCGTAAAGATGTGAAGGGTAAGCTGCATATCCAGGAAACCGCCGATTTTTCCGGCGGTAAAGGCGCCGCCCTGGGCGGTGTGACCGGTGCAGTCATTGGCCTGATTGCCGGACCAGTCCTGCTGGTGCCGGTGGCAGTGGGCGCCCTGGTGGGAGGCCTGACGGCCAAGCTGCGTGACAGCGGCTTTTCCGACAAGCGCCTGGAGACACTTGGTGCGAGCCTTAAGCCTGGCTCATCGGCTATTGTTGCAGTTGTTGAGCACAGGTGGGTTGCCGATGTGGAAAGGGCCATGCAGGAAGCCGGTGCGGATGCCATGACTGCCAGCCTGGGGGCTGACATTGCTGCCCAATTAGAAGCTGGGAATGAGGTGGCTTATTCTGCACTCTCCTCCGAGTACGGCTACAGCGCCTCGCGGGTAGCGGGCGGTAAAGATTCGGTGGATGCCAGCAAGGTTGTTGTCGATGACAGCGGTGTCTATGGCAGTCATTTCTATGCCACACCCGAGGGCTTTGTGATCGAAAGTATGGCTTCTGACGATGAAGGCACGGAATACATCGCAGCTGCAGGCACTTTTGAAGCAGAAACAGGTAGTGAAGATGCTGTCAAAATTGATGAACCCAAAAAAGAAACGGGTGGCGATGATGCTGCCGAAAGCGAAGGAAAAAAATAATTCAAACAGTCCTATGAATTTGCTTTTAGGTTAAAAATAAATATAATTAAAAAGGTAAAAATAGAAAGAGGAAACCGATGAAAAATAATCTCAAATTAAAAAAGAATATCACGATGGTTGGCCTGTTAGTACTGGTGGCAGTCATGGTTTTAAGCGCCTGTGCTCCGGCTCCTACAGCAGCGCCAACCGAGCCCCCGGTTCCAACCACGGATCCGGCGGTAATCCAGACCCAGGCAGTCCAGGATGCTATAGCAGAAATGACTGCAGCTGCACCGGCGGCCACTGAGGTTCCACCCCCGCCACCCGGCCCAACCCCGGACCCGAACATTCCAGTGGCGGTAGTTCCTACCGCTGCGGTGGGTGAACCGAGCGCCATTGCAGACTATAACACGGCCATCTTCAGCGGACCAGGTGAGAACTATGTGGTCTACGGAGCAATGAATGGCGGCGTAACAGCCAAGGTAGTGGGCAAAAGTGAAGACAGCCTGTGGTGGGCAGTCAGCGTGCCGGTAGCACCTACCGGAAATGGCTGGGTGAGTGATGGTTGGGTGACTGTTAGCAATGCCGACAGTGTCCCGGTGCTTCCAACTCCCCCTGTTCCACCAACCGTAGAGCTTGTTCCGCCGGGTGCAAGTGACCCGCAGGCCATGACGATTGCCAATGCGTTCGTGCGTACCGGACCAGCTACGAATTTCCCGGCTTACGGTATCGCCCCAACCGGCATGACAGGCTGGGTGATTGGCAGGAGTGAAGACAACCAATGGTGGGTAGTGCGGTTGAATCCAAACCTGGTAGGCATGGGTTATGGCTGGGTAGAGATGGCGTACACCCAGGCTATCAATGTTGAAAATGTCCAGGTAATCAAATCACCCGAAGCAGTTGAATCAGTTCCCCCGCCCCCGCCACCCACCGGTGTTCCGAGCGCCACTGCTGTTGATTTTGTAAACGTGCGCAGCGGCCCGGGCGAAAATTACCCGGTGCTGGTTGTGGCTCCTGCCGGTTCATCCGGTGAAGTGAGCGGCAAGAGCTCCGACGGCATGTGGTGGCAGGTGAAGATCTCCACCAATTACGCTGCAGATGGCCTGGGTTGGGTGTCTGCCAGTTGGGTGTATACACAAAATACTGACAGTGTTCCGGTCGTGGATGCTCCGCCAGCCCCGCCGCCCGTCGAAGACACCCCGCCTCCAGCCAGCACGGTTGGATGTGCTGTGGTCCAGCAAAATCCGGTTGATGGCACAGCAATTGGCCTCTCGGCACCTTTTGAAACAAGCTGGGTGCTGCAGAATACCGGCAGTGCAAGCTGGGATCAAAATGGTGTGGACATCGGCTTTGTGGGCGCAGTGGACAATATCTATTTGCACACCGGCCCGGATATGTATGATCTGACAAGCACCGTTGAACCGGGTTGGACGTATAATATTAGTGTGCCGATGATGGCTCCCTTTGGTCCGGGTTCCTTTGGCGAAATGTGGCAGGTACAATCAGGCGGCCAGGTAATTTGCCAATTCTACGTCTATATCGTGGTTAATTAATCAGAATCACCAATTATCTGGAGTTTAATAACCATTGGCAACACTAACCGTACTCAAGTTCCACACCCCGGAAGGGGCAGAGAAAATGCTGGACAAAGTCCTGGCACTGCAGAAAGCGGAGTTGATTAAGCTCCAGGATGCCGCCATGGTGACCTGGCCGGTGGGCAGGAAAAAACCAACAACCAGACAGCTGGTCGACCTGGTTGGCAAGAGTGCCCTTAAAAACGCTTTTTGGGGCCTGCTCTTCGGGATTATTTTCGTTGTCCCGATCCTGGGTATGGCGGTCGGGGCTGCCGTGGGCGCCATGGCCGGCAAGATGGATGATTACGGCATCAGTGATGAGTTTATCGAGCAGACCCGCTCCCAGGTAACCGAGGGCACCTCCGCCTTGTTCCTGCTGACCAGCGACGCAGTGAAAGACAAAGTCATTGAAGAGCTGAAGGGAGAGCAGTTCGAGCTCATCGCATCAAACCTGAACAGAGTACAGGAAGAGCAGTTGATGGCTGCCTTCAAGGCAGAATAATCATGGCAAACCAGGGAGCTGCCTTTCAACAAAGACAGCTCCCTGGGAGCTAAACTCATGAATTGATTAAAAAAAATCAGGATAATCAATTATAAGGAATTTTTTCACACAGCGTTCCTGAAAGGTGGTGACTGGAAGAGAATAAGAAAAAATTAGATAAATACTCAATAACAAATGAATTTCGTCATCAATATTTGCAAAACGTTTTTTGATTTATTGTGTTATATCTCGTGGAGGTGTTGTAATCTTGAACACCGAATTGTCTCCCAAGACAAAACGGTCACATGAGAAGTAAGTTGCCATCAATCCGAGGTTCGCCAGACCATGCCGGTCGGCCAGCCTTGGAATATAAAAAATATTTTTAGGAGGATTATTCAATGTGTTGCTTTTTTGCTTCATTATTAGTCTTTGGCCCACGCCTGGCATTCCTGGTTTACTGGCTGATTGCACCTGTGCGGGTGAATGCTGCCGTAGCAAATTTTAACTTCCCCTGGCTTGTGAGCATTGCCGGCCTAATCTTCGCCCCGTGGACCATGCTGATGTACGTGCTGATTTTCCCGTTGAATGGTTTCGACTGGATCTGGCTCGGCTTTGGCATTATGGCCGATATCGCCTCTTATATGGGTGCCTATAAAAACCGCACCTCCGTTCCTTATTATCCGGAAAACGATCCACTACCTACCCTGTAATATTTAATTCGGGGAAGGGCAGGTGACTCAAATTTATTTATATAACAGCACCTGCCCGCTCCGAATTCATTACAGGCTGTTTGGCTTATAGAGCCAGTTTATAGAGCAACCCCAGATTGTTTTTTCCAGGATTGCTTAGCCTTAGCCTTAATTAGGAGTTTATTATATTTTTATAGGAGGATTATACGATGTGTTGCTTTTTTACGACTTTATTGGTCTTTGGCCCACGCCTGGCATTCTTGATCTACTGGCTGATTGCACCCGTGCGGGTGAACCTTTCTTTCGCTGGTTTTAACTTTCCCTGGCTGGTAGGTATCGCTGGTCTGATCTTTATTCCCTGGACCACCCTGATGTATGTGTTGATCTTCCCCTTAAATGGTTGGGATTGGCTCTGGCTCGGTTTTGGCGTCATGGCAGACATTGCCCAATACATGGGCGCATATAAGAACCGCCAGACGGTTCCTTATTATCCGGAAAACGATCCATTACCCACCCTCTAAAACCTGATGCGAAGCAGGCAAGGTTATGAAACTTGTTAAATTTTAGGGCTGCACCTGCCTGATCACATTCATCGTAGTTGTTTTGGATGGAAAATACGGAGTAAAAAAAAGATATCCAGGCTGTTTTCTCTATTAGACTACAGCCTGGATAGTTTGTATAAATGGGCAGGAGAATCGTTTCCAAATAGTAAAACCAAAATTAAAAATACCCAGTCATTTGAAGAAACATTATTATTCTCTATGAATCTGATCCGGACCGCTGTATCTGATAGGGAAGTACCAACCTAAAGTGCAGCTTAGCTTAATCCAGTAACCGATCAAAGCAAACCTTAAAGCTATTGTTTCATATGTAATGGACGTAAAATTCTGCAAGCAGTTAGTTATAATACGGCGCACCCTGCACGAATGGAAAAGTCTTCCGACTGCAATGGCTTGAGCATCACAAAGAGACGGGGGTTCCGCCTGTAGAGTAATTTGCCCAGGGAAAAAAATTCCTGGTAAACAAAAAAACTTATGGATGATAAGAGCTTTTAAGACGTACATCACATGTCACACCAACATTCCGCAAAAAGGTAAAGTGAGTCCATGACTGAGACACGAGTTAATTTAACCAGAAAGAGGCTCAGAACACCGCGCGCTGCCGCTCTTGCCGGTATCCTGTTTTCCCTGCTCTACGGCACAGCCCTGGTACTGATTCGCATTTCAATCCCGGGTGACATTATGGCAAACCCCGATTGGCTCGATCAGTATTCAAGACTCGTCACCTTAGCGCTGAACCTGGTGCCTTATGCCGGAATCGCCTTTATCTGGTTTATCGGAGTGATTCGCGACCACCTGGGTGACCGGGAAGACCGCTTCTTTTCCACCGTTTTCCTGGGCAGCGGCTTATTGTTTCTTGCACTAACTTTTGTCAGCGCAGCCCTGGTGGGTGGAATATTGAGCACCTACCAGGTTGAAAAAAATCTAATTATTAATACCGGTCTATACACTTATAACCGGGCTGTGATCTATAACATCATCAACATTTATGCTGTCCGCATGGCAGGTGTATTCATGATCTCGATAAGTACCATCTGGATTCGAACCGGTTCCATGCATAAAGGCTGGTCATTTCTGACCTACGGGCTGGCACTGATTCTGCTGGTGAGTGTACAAAATTTCCAGTGGATCAGCCTGGTTTTTCCTGCCTGGGTACTCGCAGTAAGTGTATACATCCTGATCCAGAATCTGCAAAATAAATCCCAGGAAGCAATGGAGAACATTTGATGCCGTTGAGATTTTTTATAAGCGAGCCTCTTAGAGGTATCTTATGAGAAAAGACAGGAGAAAAAGGAGAGCCACAGCTCGCTACACCTGGGACCGCCTTAAGGTGAGTTTCTGGTTCACCCCGTTGGTTATGTCATTTGCTGCCATGATCCTGGTGGGGGTGATGATCAGATTGGATGATCGTATCCCCAATGAAACACTGCAGTACAGCCGGCTCGTTCTTTCGGGAACCGTTGGTGAAATGCGCACCATGCTGGTAGGCATGGCCGGTACGATCCTTTCAACAGCGGGGGTAGTTTTCACACTGCTTACCCTGCCGCTTTCGACGGTAGCTGCCCAGTATGGCTCCCGCTTGCTGCGGCTTTTCCTCGGCGACCGTATCACCCAGTATGTTCTGGGCATGTTTGTGGCTACATTTGTATATTGCATCACGGCGGCGACTTCCATTCCCCCGGAGGAGGTTCAGCCTGAGGCTCCCCAACTTCTTGATACGATGGGTTTGGTCTTGATGATGGCATGCTTTGCTTCACTGATCCTGCTCATCCAGCATATCAGCACAATGCTGCAAGCCCCAAAAATTGCTGCTGCGGCAGGCGCTGAACTGCTGGATGTGGTGCGCGCCGAGATCCCGAGTGAGGTCAAAATTGATGGGGCGATTCTTGTGACCACACAAACCAACCAGGAAGCGCCGGATTTCCTACCGGGTAATCACTCTACCCACGAAAAACATGCCATCAAGGGGGTGGATGGCTTTCCCGTTCGAATTAAAGAGGCAGGATATATCCAATACATCGATCCCGAGGAAGTTCTGCCTTTGTCCATTGAAAAAGACCTGGTTATTGGCATGCAGCGCAAACCCGGGGATTTTGTGTGGATCGGTGCGATTGTTGCCCTGGTCTGGCCAGCCAGCCGGGTTGATGAGGAGCTTGACAGTGACATCCGCCATGCCTTCCAGGTTGGAAATAACCGCACACCCACGCAGGATATTGCCTATGGGGTCAACCAGCTGGTTGAAATGGCTGTGCGGGCCATGTCACCGGCGATCAACGATCCATTCACGGCCATGACCTGCCTGGATTATTTGGGGGAGGGATTAGCCCTCTTCTACCGGCAGGGGGAGCAAGGTGCCTATATCTATGACGAGGCAGGCAGGCTCCGATTAATTTTGAAGCCGGTTACTTTTGAAGAACTGGTTAATGGAGCGTTCGATATGCTCCGCCATTGCAGCTGTGATAATGCCAGCGTCCTGCTGCACATGCTGAAGGTTATTGATGTTATTGGCCAGGATGCGAAATCGCTGGAAGCGCGCCAGAGCCTCCTCCGCCAGGTGAGTTTGATCGTGACAGAAAGCCAGGCGGGTGACTTGATTGAACAGGACATGAAAACAATTCAAGAACTTGGTGAATCAATAAAGGTGAAATGGGTAACAATGCCATGAATCCGATTTTTTATGATTTCTATCCTGAACGATTGAGATCTGGTAAAAGCTCTTGATTATTTTCAGTGGTCGACATCTTTGAAAGGTATGGTTTTATGCCTAAAAATGTACCGGCAACCGTGCGTGAATCCGCTTATGGGATGAACCGTGGTAATGCTTTTATTTTCCACGAATAAATTGGCAGCGCCGAAATTGCATTTAAAATAACTAAAACCGCCGTAGGATTGCAATCAACCTGAACATAGCTTGTAAGAAAAACCAACAATTATAAATTTAAGAAAAGGATCATACAATCATGAAAACAGCAAATCGGATTCTTTCCATCACAATCGCAGTCGGGGTACTTGCAGTTGTTCTGACCCTGGTACTCAGCAGCGCTGCGCCGGCTTTTTCGTCCTCGTTCTCGGCATTGCTGGCGTCTACCAGCACGCCGCCCCCCGGAGACCCCATCCCCCTCAAACCCATCACCGATCTCACATCGCTGAACGCTACGGTTAATCTTGAGGTGGATGGCCTGATCAATGGTAAGCGCGCCCGGGGTGACCTGGAAGCAGTGTTAACAACCAATGACCAGGGGGAAAGCCAGATCACCCTTTCAGGCAGCCTGCTGGGGGATATCGCTGCCCAGGTTGGCGGATCTCTGGTAGGTCTATTCACACCGTCGAGTGTGGATATCTACAAGGTTCCAGAAGGCACCTATGTGGTCGTCAACAGCTTTATCCCTGTCTGCGTTAAACCTGCCGATTCCAAAGCCACTGCTGCGCTGGACGAGATGAGTCCGGAAAGCCTGCTGAGCATGTTGACCAACAAGGACGTTGCCCGCGGCGTGCTTGTTGGCGAGGAGACGCTCAACGGGGCAGCCGTTAAGCACTATGTGCTGGACGGGGATGCTTTCCTCGCAGCAGCGCAAAAGAGCAGCGACCCGAAGTTGAAAGAGTTTGGCGAGGCTTTATGGTCGGCAGAAGACGCTCACCTGTATGTTGACTCTAAGGGCGGCTATCCGGTTGCTTTTAGCGGCAGCTTCAGCGGCTCCTACGAACCACTCAAGTTCGAAGGGGACTTTACCGTAGAGATCGAATTAACGGATGTCAATAAGAATACACCAGTGACCCTGCCTGCCACATGCAACAAGCCCATCTCGCAATAAGGAGACATGAGTGTGATCAGGCCAGGCTGGTGTTTTGAATCTTCGCCAGGATTACAGTATCTGCATCCTTGATGGGCAATTGTTATTTCTGGAACGTCTGAATACCTTAAGCCGGTTGACGGTAGTAAACAAGTGATTACTACCTATCAGCATTATTTCTTGCTTAACAGGTTTCCTGAGGGCCACAGTCCTTTAAGCAGAGAACGCCCGACGGGCAATGCTTCAGATCACAAATCAGAGAAGAGAACAGTATTTATCACCACTAGAACATGCCAATGACTGAAATGAGGAAATAACCATTAATAATGAAACCAACCAGTGAGGAATGAACACATGAATAAATCATTGAACCAGTTAGTCATTTACATGGTCGCCATGGCTAGCCTGTTTGTGATCCTGTTTGGAATCCGCGCTACTTCTCCAATTATCAATCCCATCCTGCTGGCAATTGTGATAACCATCACCGCCCTTCCCATCCCCGGTAAACTGACCAGGCGCGGTATGCCTGGCTGGCTGGCGCTGGTTATTACCATCCTGGCTGTTGTATTGATTTTGGGGCTGGTAATCCTGACTGTCTTTTTCTCCATTACCCGGTTGACTACCACATTACCGACCTACATGGCCGAGGCAGCCTACAGTGCAAGTGAATATGTACCTCCTGAAATTGACAAGTAATCTAACATCTGTATCCGTGGACCAATTAACCATCGAATTCGGTCCGGTCGCCCAGGAATTGACGTCGGTTGTTTTGGGCATGCTGGCCCAATTCGGGTTGGCCCTGTTCATTTTCTTTTTCATGATCAGCGCCGCCATGTCCCTTCCCACCCCGGTGCGACTGGGTCTTGATCCGAATGCAGGGATTATCGAGCGGATCAGCACGCTTACCGAGGATGTCCGCCAGTATATGACGATTCTGACCGGGATTAACCTGATGGTGGGGATGGGCGATGCGGTATTCTTGTGGATCATGGGAGTGGATTACGCTCTTCTTTGGGGACTGCTGGCCTGGTTTATGGGATACATCCCTTCAATTGGTTTCATGATCGCCTTGATTCCACCGGTACTCCTGGCTTATGCCCAGTACGGATTGAACACAGCTTTGATTGTGTTGATCGGCTACATCGTGATCAACGGCGGTGTACAGAACTTCATCCAGCCCAAGATGATGGGAAAGGGTTTGAAGATCTCTCCGGTTGTTGTGTTCGTTGGCTTATTTGTGTGGTCGTTTCTGCTGGGTGGGATTGGCGCCCTGCTGTCGGTGCCGCTGACGTTGCTGGTACTGACCATTCTTGAGAATTTTGATGGCACACGCTTGATTGCTATATTAATGCGTTTTACCGGTGAGGAGAAGGATGAAGAACACCAGAAAGCGGTAGAGCAGGTTAAAGGGATCTGGGAAAAAGCCAAGGGATCCTTCATCCCTAAAGATAAACAAACCCCGTGAATTGAATATGCTTAAAAAGTTGATTTTTGAGATCTACCATATATGGATTACCGAACGGCCAAGCCAACTGGCAGCAGCGCTGGCTTATTACGGCTTGTTTTCCTTTGCCCCGGTTATTTTTATCGCCTTCAGTGTAGTCGGGCTGATTGTGGATGAAATGGCTGCGGCTGGCCAGTTTTACCAGCGCGTTGAGAACGTTATGGGCGAAGAGATCGCCACAATGATTCAGGATTCGATCAATGCCTTATCGACCCCCTCCTCCGCAGAATCCATTTTAATATCGATCATCAGCTTGCTGGCGCTGCTTTATGCGGCTTCTGGCGTTTTTTTCCAATTGCAATATGTGCTGAATACCATCTGGCATGTTCCACCACCTGAGAAAGGTCAAACAATAAGCTTTATCCGGAAAGAACTGTTTTCTTTTGCGATGGTTATTGGGGTTGGGCTAATTGGCATTTTTGCAGTGTTCACCAACCTGCTCCTGGCCAGCTTCAGTACCATTCTGGAAAGCAAATTGGGGATAAATGCCAGCATGACTGTGGCAGCCGGCGTATCTGTATTGCTGCTGGTTGTGATTTCGTATGCGTTGTTTTATAAGTTCCTGCCGGAGACAAAAGTCGCCTGGAAAGATGTATGGCTTGGTGCAAGTGTTGCAGCGGTGCTTACTCTGGCAGCAGTCACTTTGGCCGGACTTTTCTTCCAGTACAGCACTTATAGTTCGGCGTTACAGGCTGCCGGCAGTGTCAGCGTGCTGCTTATGGGGTTTTATTATATCTCCCAGATTTTTCTGTTCGGTGCCATATTATGCCGGGTTTATGCGAACCGGTTTGGATCTCGGCGCAGCAGCCGGTTATGGATGATCAACCGAATGGATGAGGAAGTCCATTAACAAACACACCCAGGCCATCTGAAAGCGGAATTTACAGTTCAATTCTTGGTCGTGCTGACCGAAGCATCAATATTTATTAAGGATAAATAAATCGAATATAATAAGAAGAAATTCATGATTTTGATCAATCGTATCGGAACTATTCATTATAATAGTTCATTTTGTCTGTTTCTATAATTATTTTATTTGGAGAAGCGAGAAATGAAAAACACAGGCATCCGGTTTTTTCAGGCAGTAGTCATTATCATTGTTCACGCCATCACGCTTATTATTATTGCGACATGGATCCCGGGAATCCAAATCGATTCTTTGCGGGCAGCCATTGGAGCATCTATTGGATATACCCTCGCCCAGTTAGCCTTCTGGTTTGTTTTTATCAGATTCTTGAGCTCGTTACCGGCAATCCTTTACCCATCCTTACATTTGTATTGAGTGGATTTGCGGTAATGTTCGTGGCCAACATCCTGCCGGGGATCGAAATTGACAGCTGGGTAACCGGTTTAAGGATCACCTTGTGGATGACGATTGTCAATGGATTCTTATCCACATTTTTATCTATTGATGAGGATGCCATCGTTGACCGGGTGGTAACCAGAAGGATGGTAAAAAAGCACGGCAAGATTGAAACAACCACGGAACCCGGCTTTGTTTTCCTGGAGATCGATGGACTTGGGGAAGGCCAGCTTCACAAGGCAATCGATGAAGGCTTTATGCCGAATCTCAAGGGCTGGCTGGATCGTGGCTCCCATGTTATCACCGGGTGGGAAACGGATTACAGCGCCCAGACCGGCGCCATGCAGTCCGGCATCCTGTTGGGAAATAATAATAACATCCCTGCCTACCGCTGGTGGGATCGCAGCGAACAGCGCATCGTGATATCTGGCGATCCACGCGATGCCATAAAAATTGAAAAAAACCTTTCAACCGGGCGCGGTCTGCTCGCAGACGGCGGCGCTTCACGGGGAAACATGTTTTCCGGGGATGCAGATGAGAGCATCCTGACCATGGCCACGGTATTAAGTAAGGAGCGCGGACGTGGGCCTGGATTCTATTTCTACCTGTTCAGCCCATCCATCCTGCTTCGACTCCTCGCCCGCTTTTTTGCCGAGTGTGTCATCGAATGGAAGGATGCCTGGCTGCAAAAAAGGCATAAGGACCCTTACCGGATCAGTGCCCGTAAATGGAGTTATGCCTTCCTGCGTGGTTTTATGGGTCCATTCATGCAGGACCTGGCAACCTACATGGTGGTCAGTGATATGATGCGGGGTCTCTCCGCTGTTTATGCCCTGTATCCAGCCTATGATGATCTGAGCCATTTTGCCGGAATGCACTCTCCTGAGGCCTTTAAATCGCTGCATGAGACAGACCGTTATTTTGCACGTATCGAGAATGCGCTAAAATTTTCACCGCGGCCTTATCATATCGTTGTTCTTTCCGATCATGGCCAGACACTGGGAATCACCTTTGAAAATGCCTTTGGCATAACCCTGGAAAAACTCGTACAATCCCTGCTCAAGGGTGAGGGAGAAGTTTATGCAGCCCAGAAGACCCATGAAACCTGGGATAAACTGGGAGCCGTTCTTGATGAATCCATCCAGGATAATACCCGTACTGCCAATTTGATTGATAATATGCTCAAAAACAAGAAAGAGGGGGATGTGGTAGTGGTTGGACCGCAGGCGGAAGATGAGAAAGCCAGGAAGAGCAAGGTAGTGATATTTGGTTCCGGGGGAGCAGGTTTGATCTACTTTACCCACAGCCCTGAAAGAATGACCCTGGAACAGATCCAACAGGAGAATAACGATCTGCTGGTTGGTCTTTACACCCATCCCGGGGTTGATTTTGTCATGGTGAAATCGGCGGAACATGGCAACATGGTGATTGGGAAGGGCGGCGTTTACTACCTGGATGATGACAAGGTTGAAGGAAAAATAAATCCTTTGGCCCATTATGGCTCCCAACGCAGCCCGCCACTTGAGGAGAGAAGCCAGTTTTTCCAACTGCCCGGATCTGCTGGTTAATTCTGTCTATGATCCTGAAAAGGATGAAATGTACAACTTCGAGAACCAGGTAAGCCACCACGGCGCCCTGGGAGGACCCCAGAATTTCGGGTTTGTCCTGCACCCGGCCAGCCTGCATGCTGGAGATGAACCAATCGTCACGGCTGAAGGACTCTATAAAGTGATGCGTGGTTGGCGCGATCAGGCAGCTGCATAAGTGCTGATCGTATCACCACACAGCCGCGTACGACGGATTTTAACGAACTCATCCATAAACGCTCCTCCTGATTATCAGGAGGAGCGGGTTGAATATACCAAACAAATCGGTACAGTAGATCCACAAGCGGGATGATCAGAATTTGGATTGGAATAGGGGCACTGATCACGATCTACGAAGGAGAGTAGAACCATCCAAATTGGATTCGGACAGTCTCCTGGCGGGTAAACGAAGAACTCTTGACCGGGTGAATTGTTGACCGATGATTGGGAATGCACTGAATATGAGCAATTTTATTTATGGAAAGTGAGCCAGGACAAACATCTCAAAAAGCAATGTAATGTATTTGGGAAAAAATGACCTGGCCAGGTGATGATGAACTTGCCTGAAATGGATTTTGGAGAGATGATGAGTACGGAGTGGATCAAATTTGTGGTTTCTTTTTTGATTCTTTACGTTATACTGCTTCTGGCAGCCTGGCTGATGGAGATTGTTCTGATACGGATTGCACGCAAAGCCTCATCTGAATATTCCGAGGCTTACCTGCGTTCCATTCGACCGCAAATTCGCTTGTTCTGCTATTTTTCAGCTTAAAGTTAACAATCACCCGGATAACTTCTCTACCCATCAATGTAAAACTGGCACTTGACCAATTATTTTTTGCGTTAATCATCCTGCTCGTTACAGTCGTACTCTGGAAACTGATCGACTCCTTAGTTTTCTGGTACAAGGATTTATCCGGAAAGTCTGGCAAAACCGAACATAATGAAGCAGCCCTGCTGCTTGCAGAGCGATCTGTTAAGATATTGGTGGTTTTTATTGCCATTATCCTGGTACTGGACAATTACGGCGTCCAGGTTTCAGCCCTTATAACTACCCTGGGGATTGGCGGGCTGGCTGTATCACTGGCTGCCCAGGACACATTATCGAACATGGTAAGCGGGATCATTCTTGTAATAGACCAGCCATTCCACATCGGGGACCGCATCGAGGTCCAGGGCGTAGGCTTGGAGGTAAGCGGTGAAGTAATTGACATTGGTCTGCGGAGCACTCGCATCCGGACTTATGATAACCAGATGGTAATTGTCCCAAATTCGAGCATCAGCAAGAACCAGGTGATCAATCACACCTTTCCAGATCCGCGTTCCAGGGTGCAGTTAGAAATTGAAGTGGTCCAGGGTACAGACTTAGTGATCGTGCGGGAAGTCATTACCAGGGCCGTACGGAGTGTGGATGGCGTGCTGGTTGATGAACCTGTAGACGTGATCCTTGGGGATTATAAGGAAAATAAAATGAACTTAAAAGTACGCTGGTGGATTGAGTCTTCGGACGCATCGAAGCAGGAATTTGAGAAAGTCAACGAATATATTTATTTGGCATTAAAAGGCGCAGAAATCGAATTGGCGTAGTCCATGAGATCAACCAAGCCTGAGTGAACAGAAATATTTCACCGGGTGCCTCACACTTATAACTTTGATAAGCAGGCTGTGAAAAGATAGACATGAAAATCAGGGAACATTGATGGGTGAGTTTTCACTGCTTTCTCTAAATACATTCGGAATACCCTTTTTTCTGAGCCTGGGCAGGCTAAAAAGGTTAGCCAGGCAGTTGGATCAGCTACCTGTGACAGCTATCTGCTTGCAGGAAGTCCAGCAGAATGAATATGCGCCCTTGATAAAAAATGGACTGACCACCTTCACAAACCACATTTATCAAAAACATACATATGCACCGGAGGGGGGATTGGCTGTATATTCCAGGCTGCCTGCAGTCCAATCCAATTTTGAAGTCTACCGGGACCGGGGCAGGATGTTCAGCATAGGTTTTGCTGATTGGGCGCTTTATAAGGGAATTCTCTCGGTTACATTTGATGTAAACGGGATGCCTGTTATTGTAATGAATACCCACCTGAATGCCAACTATTCAGGTGTATGGCATCCTGCCAATCCATTGGCCCAGGTGGAGCTCAGCCAGGTTCGGCAGTTGAGCCAAGCGATCGGTTCATCACCGGAAGAGAGCTTGATTATCATTTGCGGTGATATGAATTTTCCAAGAACTTCGTTTTTGTATGAAGAATTGGTTAAAGAGAACAATCTGATAGATCCTCTCTTTGAGGATTTGCGTCCGACATACCGTCCATTCCCATTGGTCCCTTTAAAATGGAAAGTTCCCCTGGATTTTGTATTGATACGTAAGCCAGCCAACAGGCAGGTCCAGTTTGAGGCTGAAATCATTGAAATTGAGGATAAAGCAAAAAAATACCCGGTTCAACGTTTTCTGTCAGACCATAATGCATTAATGGTTAGTGTTAATTGGGAGTGAGAATTCTGTTGAGGTACAAAATAAGTAATTTGGCCCGGATTTTTAAAGAATCTGCGCATTTGTTGGATGTTCATTTTTATAATAGAGCCTAGGAGGAGAAATGAATACAAAAAAGCAATTACGTTACATTCTAACCTTGATATTAATGTTAACAATTGTTTGGACAATTGGTGGTGCACAGGTTGTTGAAGCCAACAACTCGATCCCGGATGGAACACTGGCCAGCGGGGAGGTAATCGACAATGATGTTTTCACGACCGGCCAAATTGTCACCATCGATGGCACGATCAATGGGGATGCATTTCTCGTGGGCAACCAGATTCTGATCAATGGCACAGTCAATGGCAGTTTATTCATCATTGGCCAGGCAGTTGATGTAAAGGGCCAGGTCAACGGAACCACCTATGCTGCTGGTGTGCAATTCGATCTTGAACCAGAATCGATTTTACAGCGAAACCTGTATTTTATCGGTGTTTCATTATCAACTTTGCCCGGGTCAACAATTCAGCGTGATTTGATAACACTCTGTCTGGGGGCAGATCTCAAGGGTACCATAGCAGGCAATACACAGGCAACTATCGGAATTCTTGAGTTAATCAAATTAATTGTCAATAGTATGGGAGGGGAGCTTACTGGTCCATTATCCAACCTACTTTCGAAAGGACCAGATTCTATCGGGGCTGGGGTTAACCTGCTGGACATTCCAATCATTTTCTTGATGCAGGATCCGCCACCTGCAGGCGGCATTGATTCTGCCACTTTGACTGCCTGGCTGGTGGATGTAGCGCGTGATTTCGGCCTGCTGCTTATCCTTGGTGCGGTTGTCTACTGGATCTTTCGCAAACCACTTGACCGTACGACCCTGGCACTCCGATCCCGCCCCTTAGCTGGACTGGGTTACGGTTTAATAGCACTGTTGATTGCCTCCAATATCTTCCTTGTCGGTATCCTTGTAGCGAGTTTGATCTTTGTTATTGGATTTTGGCTTGGCAGCATTGGTCTTTGGAGTTTTGCCTTTGCATTTTGGGCTCTGTCATACTCTGCATTGTTTTTTTTCCTGGCAGCATTGTGGTTTCTTGTTGCATATGGAACAACTTTAATTGTCGCTAACCTGGTTGGCACCTGGCTATTCGGGAAATTCTTACCCAATACCGCAGTTCCGGGTTATGTCCCCCTGGCAATTGGTATATTGATTTATATCTTGCTGTGTTCCATCCCGATGCTTGGATGGGTAGTCGGTGTACTTGCCACCGCCTGGGGACTGGGTGCGTCATGGCTGGCTTACCGCAATTCCAAGGTGGTAACAAACCTACCTTCAGAATCTACAAATCTTACTTAAGGAGTACCTAATCAATGGCTAAGAGAAGTACAAAGACAAGTCCGAAAACTGGTGCAAAGACGAGTAACAGTCAGGCATCATCAAAAAAGAAACAAGTTGCGAAAAAGGAACGCGGTCCTTTACTTACCACTGCTTTGGTGATCATCGCTATCCAAGGTATTTTTGCTGCTTACCTATATTACACCCAGAACAATGCCGTCGAAGCCCAAAAACCCTTGATATATAGCGCTATGGTGTTGCATAATCTTGCTAATATTGCTGCCGCAATCGGAATATTCTACTGGAAAAAGTGGGGCCTTTATGTTTACGCAGCCTCTGCCTTGGTCTCTGTTGTGGCAGGCTTATTCTCAGGTGGTTCCCGGGGCATTGTGGTACATGATACTGCCGTTATTCATCCTGGGCTGGATAGTACGAGAAAAAAGACAGTACTTTACTTAGCAGTCTGGTAGTACGTGTTGAAGAAATATAAACTAATATAATCTTTCGGAAGCCAATTTGCACTGGATAATGGGCCAGCAGTAACGCTGGCTCATTGTTTAGGAAGGAATATGGGAGGTTTTATATTTTCATGTATCGTTCATACAAGGATTATCGATTGATGCGGTATGATAATAATTTGTATATCCAGGCCAAAAAATCCGTCTGCAGACAAAGTTGGTATTGCCATCTTTAGTTATTCACAGGTTCATTCCATTTAATTATGCAGTAATGGTTAATTTTGGACTTTCAATTACTAATTGAATTGGATAACAAAAAAGAAATTCGACGCAATGATTTAAATTTGGGGAACATTTCAAGCGTCACTTTCGTTTTATAAAGAGCTGACTTGATCTGTGGTGAATAAGTTGGCATAAAATTTGAGCTCAATGGAGAGAGTAAAATGAATGCAAAAAAATATATTATGACAGCTAGTTTGGTATTCACCGCGATCCTGGCAGCATGCAGTCCTGGCAGCACCGCAACCAATCCTTTGGAAGACACGAGCTGGATATTGACAAATTTAAACGGTCAACCGGTTTTACCTGACGTACAGACCACGGCAAATTTCACGACTGAACGGATCGATGGCACGGATGGCTGCAATAATTACAGCGGCTCGTATACCGTTAAGGGAAATAAAATCAGCATTAATGACGATATGGTCTCGACGATGATGGCTTGCGAGGAGGCCGTTATGCAGCAAGCAGCCGCATATAATTCGGCATTGATCTTGGCTGATACCTTTAAAATCGAAGGCCAGCAATTGACATTGCAGGATAAAAGCGGCAATAAGTTGGCTGTTTTCACTGCCCAGGCAACTGGATTGGGTGGTACGTCATGGCTGGTAACGGGTTATAACAATGGCAAACAAGCCGTTGTAAGTCCTATTCTTGGTTCGGAACTAACTGCTATATTTTCTGAAGACGGTCAACTCAGCGGCTTTGCAGGGTGCAATAACTTCACCGCCGGGTATGAGGTGACCGGAAAGGAAATTAAAATAGGCCCGGCTGCATCCACCCGTAAAATGTGTGCCGATCCGGAGGGGGTTATGGATCAGGAAATGCAGTATTTACAAGCATTAGAAACAGCCGCTGTTTACAGCCGCGATGGCAATCAACTGCAACTGCGCACAGCTGAGGATGAACTGGCAGTTATGTTTGTAAGTTCCGATGCAGGGTCCACACAATCTGAACCGGTATCGCAGGCAAGTGCATCGTTCCTGCAGGCGTTACCGAATGCTGAATATCCCCTTGAGGGTATCGGTTCTGGAACTGTTCTCATGAAAAACGGTATGTTCGAAGAGCCGGCTGCTCCGGGTTCTGCTACGGTAACCAGTGTTCAACTTGGAGAGGAGCAGGCGGTTGGGGACGTGAATGATGATGAGGTTGATGATGCAGCAGTATTATTAGTTGTTGACCCGGGGGGTTCTGGCACGTTTTCCTATCTCGGGTTGGTTATCAATGAAAATGGAAATGCCAAACCAATTGGCTCTGTTATTCTGGGAGACCGAATTATTATAAAATCATTGGCAATTGATTCTGGCAATGTAGTGGTAAATATGCTCGATCGTAAGCCTGATGAACCAATGAGCGCAGAACCAACACAAGAAGTAACCCGTACATTCAAATTGCTAGGCGACAAGGTCGTGGAAGTGGAATAAAACAGCAACCAAGTCTTACATGCGACCGGTAATCCCCCCTCTAAGGGGAAGTTTTAGGTGCTGCTAATCCCGGGTATAACAAGGCGAATCTTGCAGCAATGATTGCCACCAGCCTTTGTGGCAATTAAATACCGGATTTGCCTATAGCAAGAATTGTGTAAACAATTCTGCGATACCTGGGTACCTGTGGTTTGGCGTTTATAAATGCAGTACAGTCATCAATGAGATTTGGATGATTTGCAGATTAGGGAATAATCCTGCGTGGACAATCCTATGATTTAGATATACAGATGTCAATTTCATCTATTCAATTCCACAAATACATCTGGTCTGTATCTAACTAATCTGGAAATCCGTCAACATCTCCTATAATTTATGGTATGTTATAATTTTCTGATAACTGGTATGGAAACCAGGGGATATATATTTTTAACTTAAGGAGCTGCTATTGGCATTCAATCCCTTTAATTGGTTGATGGGATTGCTTTCCCTGGATATAGGAATTGACCTTGGCACAGCCAATACACTGGTTTATGTGCGGGGTAAAGGAATTGTGATCAATGAGCCCTCGTGGGTTGCTGTTGAAAAAAGAACCAGGAAACCTCTGGCAATTGGGACTCAAGCCAGAGAAATGGTCGGGAGGACTCCTGCTAATATAGTTGCCGTGCGGCCTCTCAAAGATGGCGTCATCTCGGAATTCGAGATTACCCAGGCGATGCTTGGATATTTCATCGGGAAGGCTCACCAACAAACGATTGTCCCCATGCCTCGTCCCAGGGTTGTGGTTGGTATTCCCTCTGGTGCCACCGAGGTTGAGAAGAGAGCGGTTTATGACGCAGCCATGACGGCAGGTGCAAGAGAGACCTTTCTTATTGAAGAACCGTTAGCAGCCGCTCTGGGTGCCGGCTTGCCATTCTCCGATGTGGTTGGGACCATGATTGTTGATATTGGTGGAGGCACAACCGAACTGGCAGTTTTATCAATGGGTGGGATTATTGTGTCGCGCTCCTTGAGGGTTGCCGGTGATGAATTAGACCAGGATATTAAAAACTATATACGCAACAAGTACAATCTTTTCATAGGGGACCGCATGGCAGAAAAAGTGAAGATAGCCATAGGATCTGCTTACCCAATGCAGGTTGAAAAGACATACCTTGTGCGTGGGAGAAATCTGGTAACAGGCTTGCCGGAATCTATCGAGATATCATCTGTTGAAATCCGGGAAGCAATTGCCGGATCGGTTCAGGTTATCATTGATACTGTAAAAGATGCCCTTGATGAGGTCCCTCCGGACACCGGAGCAGACTTATTGGACAGCGGCATATGTCTCACTGGTGGCAGTTCCCTCCTGCAGGGTCTTGTGGCAAGGTTATCCGACTTTCTGAATTTGCGTGTATGGCTGGCCGATGACCCTCTTACCTGTGTTGCCCGGGGTGCAGGAATGGTTCTGGAGGACCTGGATAAATATAGGTCCAGCCTTGTTGGTCTTGAAAGAATCGGAACGCGTTGATTTGCGCGGGAAGAACCTGCTGAAGATCCAGATGCGTTTATTGTTAATTAAATGAATACCCCTTCTTCCAATACATGGCAGCTTGTTATACTCTTTATCATTACAGCGGGGTTGATGGTACTGGCATTAAGTGGATATTTGAATCCAGTTATCAGTGCCGGGTTAAATCCCATCCTTACCGTACAGGGATGGCTTTCTACCCGTTACACCACCCTGTATGAATTTGTAACAATTCCGCGTGATTCCACCACACTCCGACTGCGAAATGATGAATTGGAAAACCAGGTTGCTTCTCTACAATCGCAGGTCATCCAATTACAACAACAGCTTAGAGAAGCTGAAACATTATATTCACTGCTGAACTTTGCCAGGCGGGCACCGCAAAACCAATATGTTGCCGCGTCTGATCATCGGCCGTGATCCAAGCCCTTTCTTGCATTACCTTATTATTGATCATGGATCAGACGATGGTTTGAGACATGGGATGCCTGTTGTAACTCAACAAGGATTGGTCGGAAGGGTGGCTGCTGTAACAGCCAGTGCGGCTCGTGTTCAGATGATTACGGATCCAGGTTCAGCTGTAAATGTATATTTGCAATCCAATGAGACAAACCTGATTTTACGTGGTTCCCTGACCGGGGAGCTTGAACTTAATTTGATACCACAGGATTTGGAGATACCCCAAGGTGATATTGTGCTCACTTCGGGAATAGGTGGAAATTATCCCCCCGATATTTTGATCGGTCAGGTAGTCAGCCTGCTTACCCAGGAGACCGATCTTTTTCAAACAGCGACGGTGCAACCGGCAATCGATTATTCAACCTTGCAAGCCGTGCTTGTTATTGTGAATTATCGACCAATTGATATCGAACCCCTGATTCCTACCATTGTTCCTTAATTTCTGATGGCAAACCTGATCGCATTTCCAATATTAATTGTCTTGATGATTCTCCAATCATCAGTGATTAGCCGGATCCAGTTATTAAATGGAAACGCAGATATCATGATGGTCGCGGTAATTACCTGGGGATTTCAGGATAGAGTAGAAAACCAGTGGCTGTGGGCAGTAGTTGCGGGGTTATTAGTCAGTTTTACATCTGCAGTTCCTTTTTTTATTCCATTAATCACATACTTATTGGTTACCTGGATGGTTAGAATTCTGAAAGGTAGAATCTGGCAGCTGCCGATCATGTCCTTATTGTTGATCACAATTATTGGCACAACGATCCTGCACATCTTATCCTTGATTGCTCTCCGGTTTTCTGGTGTAGATCTGGTGTTCAGCGAGGTAATCCAGGTTATATTATTGCCCAGTATCTTCCTCAACCTGATTTTCGCCATTCCATTATATTGGTTCATGAAAGATTTTTCAAAATGGGTATATCCCTTAAAGGTAGATTATGAATAAACAGGACATCTTCAAAGAAGGTTTGGAACACAAACGAATCATATTTTTCTATGCAGCGATCGCTATCGCTTTTGGCTATATCATCTATCGCCTGTTTATGATCCAGATTATTCAAAGTAATGAATATCTTGAAAGAGCTGAGGATAACCGAACAACAACGATCAGTTTACCGACCTTGCGCGGAAATATCTACGATAGAAATGGTGAGGTTCTTGCCAGCAATGCTTCATCCTTTAATGTAACGATCACTCCTGCATTATTACCCACTGATCCTGGAGCGATAGAAGGAATATATAGGGCGTTAAGTCAGATTGTCGATATCCCGGTTAATAATGGCGAGACCAATGATGAAACAGTAAGGCTTTTTAAGCCCTGCGAAACCGATCTCGGAATCACCCAAATCGTATTTATTGCCGATACAAATGCGCCTTTTTCGCCGGTAAAGATCAAATGCGACGTTTCTCAGGAGACGGCAATGATTATCCAGGAAAAGAGTGCAGATTGGCCTGGTGTAGATATTGAGGTTCAAGCTGTGAGGGATTATCCAACAGGGGAAATGACATCGGAAATCATTGGTTTTTTGGGACCAATTCCGGCAACCCTTGAAGAGGAATACCGGGCACAAGGCTTTATTCCTGATCGTGATAAGGTTGGTTATGCTGGAGTGGAATTTACCGAGCAGGAAATATTAAGTGGATTCAATGGCGAACGCACTGTTGAGGTTGACGTTGCTGGCCAGGAAATCCGCGATCTGGTTTCGCCGAAAGAACCGGTTTTGGGAAATGATATATACCTGACAATTGATACAAGGCTGCAATCCGCAGCGAAGGCAGCACTTACAACGGAAATGAGCGGATGGAATGCGTATTTCAATGAAATACGCATGAATAATGGCGTAGTAATAGCTATGAATCCAAAAACAGGTGAAATCCTTTCGTTGGTTTCTTTCCCAACTTTTGAAAATAATCGAATGGCCCGCGTGATCCCAGGATACTATTATACCCAGCTGGCTGAAGATCCGACTCGTCCATTATTTAATAAAGCAATTTCTGCCGAAGTCCCGCCAGGATCTGTATATAAAATGGCAGCAGCAATCGGATTCCTCAATGAAGAGGTGGTTACACCTGAGCAAACCATTTTTGATCCTGGTAAGATAACCATTTTGCAAAAATTCACCCCCAATGATCCAGGAGTCCCACAGGATTATGTCTGCTATGACGAATTTGGGCACGGTGATGTAGACTGGCTGCATGCTGTACAACTTTCCTGTGATGTATATTTTTATAAGGTGAGCGGTGGCTATGGCACCGAAGTTCCTCAGGGATTAGGGGTGTGGTATATGGCAGAGTATGCCCGAGCCTTGGGATATGGGCAGAGTACAGGGATAGAACTTCCCGGGGAAGCAACTGGCCTTGTCCCGGATCCGAACTGGAAGAGACGAAATCAGGGTGAGAACTGGGCGACTGGTGATACCTATATTGCTTCGATGGGGCAGGGATTTGTACTGTCCACGCCATTACAGGTACTCGTATCGATCGGTATCCTGGCAAATGACGGAAAATATATGCAGCCTACCCTCATCCATCATGTTACCGATGCAGATGGCAACATGATCAGTGAATTTGAGCCAAAGCAGAAATGGGATATCACGAAAGATGCCTTGATCACGGATTATGATGAGAACCAGCTCCCGACCGGAGAAATGAGGATCGTTGAGCCTTGGGTTGTGGAAATGGCTCAACAGGGAATGCGTATGGTGGTTGAACCAGGCGGTACCGCCGAGACGCCTTTTGCGGGAATGGAAATTCCATCGGCAGGCAAAACAGGCACTGCCGAATACTGCGATAATGTTGCGCAGGCTAACAACCGCTGCCAACCAGGAAACTGGCCGACTCACTCCTGGTATGTTGGTTATGCTCCGTATGATAATCCTGAAATTGCAGTGGTGGCATTTGTTTATAACGGGGGTGAAGGTGCCAGTGTCGCCGCTCCGATTGTCCGCCGGGTGATGGATGCGTATTTTGAATTGAAAGAAATAGATACTACGGCAACTGGTCAGTAATTCTGGTTGGATTAAGAAGGGCTGATATAATTTGAAGGTTATTACCGGTGTAAATGAGAAATATGAATGGATATAAAAACAGATAGCAAGATAAAAATTAAAGGTTATCAGGATGGGTTGATCATCACTACAAACCATCAGGAATGGAAGGATTGCCAGGAAGAGATAATAAGCCAGATTTGTGAGAAGGAAAATTTCTTCCGCGGGGGGAGAATCACCCTTGATCTGGGTAATTTGACTGTCCATGCTGCTGAGATGGGGTCGATCCGGGATAAACTTTCCGATAAAGGTGTCACGCTGTGGTCGGTTTTCAGCAATTCCCCGACGACGATAAAAACCGCTCAAATGTTAGGTCTTGATACGCCCTTACATCCGGGGAAATCGAATCCTCGTGATCGAAAACTATCTCCCTCCGTAATCGGAGATTCTGCCTTGTTGATCCAAAGGACAATAAGATCTGGTATATGTATTCAGTCTGATGACAGTATTGTTATACTGGGTGATGTAAATCCTGGGGCTGAGCTTATATCTGGTAAGAGTATCCTTATATGGGGGCGGTTGCGGGGAGCTGTACAAGCTGGACTTTCTGGAGGAACGGAGAGTGTAATATGTGCCATGGAATTAACGCCAACATTGCTGCGTATAGGTGAAGCAATTGCAGATTTACCGGCGAAAATTAAGAAATCTAAACCATATATTGCAATTTTAAAAGACGGGGTTATCCATTTTGAACCCTGGGACTGAGGAGATCAATGACGGGTATCGTTGCGACAATATCCTCCGGTAAAGGGGGAGTGGGTAAGTCCACTACGACGGCAAATCTTGGGATTGCTCTGGCTTCGCTAGGGAAAAAAGTTGTATGTATCGATAGTGATATCGGACTCAGAAATCTGGATGTTGTCTTAGGTCTTGAGAATCGGATTGTTTACGATCTTGTAGATATCATCGAAGGCAGGTGCAGGCTTCAACAAGGAATGATCCGGGACAAAAGACAGCCTGAACTGCACCTGATTCCAGCTGCACAAACCAGAGATAAATCTGCTGTCTCTCCTGCTGACATGGTTCGGATTTGTGATCAACTGAAAGAAGAAATGGATTGGATTCTGATTGATTCACCAGCAGGTATTGAAAGAGGATTCCGGAATGCATTAGCACCTGCAGATTTAATTCTCGTTGTTACTAATCCGGAAGTGTCCGCTGTGCGTGATGCAGACAGGGTTATCGGCCTGGTTGAAGCAGAACAAAAAGGTCCAGCAAAACTGATTATCAATCGGCTTAACAGCGCACTTGTTAAAAGGGGTGATATGCTCAATGCAGATGACGTGCAAGATTTGTTAGCTGTTGAACTGATCGGAATAGTGCCGGAGGATGAGTTAGTGCTAATCAGCACAAACCGGGGCCAACCAGTTGTTCTTGATCAAAAATCCGATGCCGGATTAGCCTTCAGGAATATTGCCCGCCGGTTAAATGGTGAGCAGGTACCTTTTATGCGGCTAAATGGCAGGAAGGATCTATTTTCTTCTATTACCAATCTTCTCCATTTCGGAGGGAAATGATATGTTCTCTTTCCTTGAGAGGGTTTCTTCTAATAAGAAAAGCAGCAAAGATTTAGCTAGAGAACGGCTGAAATTAGTCCTGATTCATGACCGTATTGATATGCCCAGGGAGAAACTGGAGGATTTGAAAAACGAATTGTTATCGGTGATTTCCCGTTATGTTGAGATTGAAACTTCCATGGTTAAAATTGATATCGCCCGGGATGAACGGCAGCAAAGACTAGTTGCAGATATTCCTCTAAAAACTGCGACCAATAAAATAAACAGGAAATAAACTCACATTGCAAAAAGAGTTCTGGCGGCATTTTGATTTCTGGTTGTTTGGTAGTGTAGTTGTCCTGTCCCTATTTGGGATTGTGATGATACGCTCAGCTATTGCTGGAAATGAAGTATTAGCAGAACAGGTCAATCGCCAGGTAATCTATGTTATCGTGGGTATCGCACTGATTATCCTTGTTGCAATGATTGATTATCATTACTGGGCATCACTAACTCGATTAATGTACGTTTTTTCTGTAATATTCCTGGTTGTTATCTTCATTATTGGTGAAGCGCGATTTGGTTCAGCACGCTGGCTGGATACGGGACTCATTTTAATACAACCCTCAGAACTGGCAAAAATTGTGATGATCCTGGTTTTAGCGGATTATTTTTCTCGTACTGCCAATCAAACGAAGGATTTAGCTTGGATTTTCCGTTCATTTCTACTTACCATGGGAGTTGTGGTTTGGATTTTGCTCCAACCCAATTTGAGCACATCAATTGTGATACTGGTAATCTGGTTTTCATTACTATGGATAAGCGGCTTACCTGCAAAATATCTGGTCATTTTCCTCCTTTTAGGGGTTATTGCATCGATCTCGGCCTTCCCTTTCCTTGAGGAATACCAGCAGGAGCGTGTCCTAACCTTCCTTTTCCCGGATGCGGAAGCGCGATACGGAAATACCTATAATGTAGACCAGGCACTTATTACGATTGGATCTGGCGGTCTTTTTGGTCAGGGATATGGGCATAGCACCCAGGTTCAGCTGCGATTCTTGAAGGTGCGCCACACTGATTTTATTTTCTCTGCCATGGCGGCTGAATTTGGATTTGTCGGAACGGTGATTATCATGGCTCTACTAGTATTTATCATTTTTCGCTGTTTACGTGCTGCCCGACTGGCAAGCGATACATTTGGGTCGTTGATTGCATATGGATTTACAACCCTGATATTTTTTCAAACCGTAGTCAATATATCTGTAAATCTCCGTTTAATTCCTGTAACTGGTTTGCCTTTACCTTTTATCAGTTATGGAGGCAGCTCGTTGATGTCATTGGTACTTGGAATTGGCTTAATACAAAGTGTGATCACAAGACAAAAACTAAAGGAAATTCATTACTAATATGGAGAAGAACACATTGGCACCGGTTCGTGTACGTTTTGCCCCCTCACCAACAGGACATTTACACCTGGGTGGAGCCAGAACAGCACTTTTTTGTTATTTGCTGGCACGCCAAACAAAAGGGCAATTCATTCTCAGAATAGAAGACACCGATCGAAATCGTATTGTCCCGGGGGCTGAGGAGGAGATCATAACCATGCTTGGCTGGCTTGGACTGGATTATGATGAAGGTCCAGGAAAATCCGGACCAAATGACCCTTACCGCCAATCTGAAAGAAAAAGTATTTATTTGGAGAAGGCAAACGAACTTATTGGTGCAAGAAAAGCATATTATTGCTTTTGTTCAGCGGAGAGGCTGCAAGCTTTACGCCAGGAACAGCAAAATAACAAACAAAATCCCCATTATGATGGTCTCTGCCGGGACATTTCCCTGGAAGATGCCCGGCAAAGAGTAGAAAGCGGGGAGAAGCATGTTATCCGATTTAAAACCCCCAAGGACGGAAGTACTATTGTTCATGACCTTGTCCGGGGTGAGATTGTTGTAGAAAATAATATGCTGGATGACTATATATTGGTCAAATCAGATGGTTGGGCTTTATATCACCTGGCATCAGTTGTCGATGATTACCTGATGAATATAACCCATGTAATTCGGGGTTCGGAATGGCTTCCGACTTTTCCGATTCACGCCCTCATCTACCGGGCTTTTGGTTGGGTGGAACCCAATTTTGTTCATCTCTCCGTATTTTTAAAACCAAGCGGAAAAGGTAAAATGAGTAAAAGAGAGGCAGCTGATCTTAAAAACAGTGGTCATTCGATCTTTATAAAGGACCTGGGAGAATTAGGTTATATACCTGAAGGAGTGATAAATTGGATTGCGCTGATGGGATGGAGTTTTAATGACCGGGAAGAATTTTTCTCATTGGAAGACCTGATCCACAAATTCAATCTTGAACATCTGAATCCTTCTCCTGCAGCGATTAATTTCTCAAAATTGGACCATTTTAATGGATTACATATACGTGAACTGGATGCTGATGATCTTGCATTCCGGGTGAAGCCATTCTATGAGAAAGCAGGGTTAACGGTTGATGAGGTAAAACTCACCAAGATGATTCCACTTATTCGTGAAAGAATGATTACACTGGATGATGCAGTAGAAATCTCGGGATTTTTCTTTATGGAGAACATCAATCCTGATCCAAAGGATCTTCTCGGAAAAAAAATCACCACCAAGGAATCGATATTTATCATCCAACGAATACTTCCAATATTACAAGGTATGGACCCATTTGAGAAAAAAAACCTGGAAGACCAAATGAGAGGTTTCGTTGAGGAAAATGAATTGGATCTTGGCTCGGTTTTTGGCTTAATTCGAGTAGCAGTAACCGGACAGCGGGTGAGTCCCCCGTTATTTGAGAGTATGGAGATCATTGGCAAGGATAAAGTAATTCTGAGGTTGGAAAATGCTGTCTCATTATTAAGAAATCTGAACTGATTTTTTGAATTATCCTTGATGGTCATATACTATGATGGTAAAATAAATTCTCGTTGGGGGTTCGTCTAACGGCAAGACGACAGACTCTGGATTTGTATATGGAGGTTCGAATCCTTCACCCCCAGCCAAACAAAAAGAGGCTGTCCCACTTTTGGGACAGCCTCTCGTTTTCTAATATGATCAAGTAAGCTAATATTTGTCTTCTTCCTCATCCCACAAATCTTCTTCGTCCTCTTCATCTTCAAGCTCATCCCATTCTTCCAATTCATCCTCGTCGTCCCAATCTTCACTGGCGGCACCGTTGGTTGATGGAGAATAGGTAATGCAGCCTGTATCGGGATCCAGTTCGATGGCTGCTGCGCTGCAATAACTATCATCCAGAAAAACACAATCGATGTAATGGCAACGTATTCGGGGCATTCAGACCTCCTAAATTAATTTATCAAAGAACAAATTAAGATGATATGTAAAATTTCCAAAAATAATATAAATTTTGCAATTTAACACGATTATTCGTGGATAAGCCAAGCATCCACATCGATTCCTGCAGGAAGCGATTTTACACCAGATGGTATGATCAGTAAAGCATCTGATTGCACCAATGACAATAAATTTGCTGATCCTTGATGGCTGGAATATTTTGCATAATATTGCCCGTTAATTTTACTTAGCTTAACCCTTAAATAACTTTCTCTGCCATCGGATTGGACAGGATGTTCAAGTATCACTCTGATGCAATTTTTTTCTAAAGGGGGCAGGCCAAGAAATTTTCTGATCGCTGGCATGGTGAACACCAAAAATGAAATATATGAAGATACTGGATTGCCAGGGAGCCCAAAAAAAGGTATATCCTGATAATTGCCAAATAAAAGAGGTTTTCCTGGTTTGATATTGACCTTCCAGAACTCTAAATTTCCTTTTTCCCGGATGACCTGGCGAACAACATCGTGGGTGCCAACACTTACGCCACCCGATGAGAGGATCATATCCACCTTCATTTCAATAAATTGATCCAAGACATTTTTTATTTCTGAGGCAACATCATTGGCTTTTCCCAACCTTAAGGGATGCGCGCCAAATTTTTCTGACAAGGCTGCCAGCATAAATGAGTTTGATTCATATATTTTTCCCGGCATCAGGGCATTTCCAGGTATTTCCAATTCATCCCCGGTAGAAAATATGCCGATTCTTGGTATTGAGTTTACTTTTAACTGATTGAAGACCTATCATGGCCAGAATGCCGATATCCTGTGGTCTCAATCTGTGATTTTTACTGAAAAGCAAAGTCCCTTTATTGATATCCTCCCCCCTTACCCGGATATTTGAACCGAATGAAATTCCCGATTGGATGACAATATTTTTTGGTGGGATTAAGTCATTTGGACGTTCCAATGCGGAAATTTGCTCAAACGGGATAACGGTATCACTTCCAATCGGTAACGCTGCCCCGGTCATTATTCTGGCTGCCTGTCCTGGAAGGATCCTTTTACCAGAGGGACTGCCTGCTGGAATATCATCGATTACCTTTAATGTTACTGGTGTTTCATTTCCAGCATTTTGTATATCTGCATAGCGAACTGCAAATCCATCCATGCTGGATAAATCAGAACCAGGAATGTCCATGCTTGATAGGATGTTTTCTGCAAGAATCCGGTTTAGTGAATTCTCAATTAACTCCATTTCGTTGGCTGCGGAGTTAATGGTTGACAATATTCTGGTTTGAGCTTCTTGGACGGATATCAGATTTTGCATGATTTTCCCCACCTCCCCTGAAAATTTCAGACCTTCACTTACCCAGGTCTATATCGTTTTGCTTCAACTACATTTGGCAAATTTTCAATTCGGGTTAGAATTCGGCTGAGTTGACTAATATCATTTACTTCAAACACAAGATTAATTGTTGCGAGGTTATTGGTTACCTTGAGATTAATGTCCCTCAGGTTGATGCCCTCATTACTGATTACTGATGAAATATCACTTAATAATCCCTGCCGGTCATATCCTTTAATGATCACGGAAACCGGATATGTATAATGTGGTTCTCCCCAGGTCACCTTGATTACCCGGTGTTTATCCGGCAGCCGCATGATATTGGGGCAATCGCTGCGATGAACGCTGACTCCTCTGCCCCTGGTAATATATCCAACGATGGAATCGCCAGGTGCTGGATTACAACAGCGTGCGATGCTTGTCAATATTCCCCGTAACCCTACCACTGTAATGGCGTTCCCATTATCCCGGGGCTCTTTTATTGGTTGTGGCTGAAAAAGTGGATCATGTGCTTTATCCGCTTCACTGAGACGATTTATGATACGGCCCAGCGATATATCTCCACAACCCAACCCTTCATATAAATCATCCGGGGATTTTACATCAAAGGCATCGACTAGTTTATCCAGATCGACATCAGATACACCCAGACGTTTGAGTTCTCTATCAAATATCATTTTCCCCTGAGTGATATTTTGCTCATAATCCTGTTTCTTAAACCACTGCCTGATTTTTGACCGTGCCCGTTGTGTTTTTACCAGTCCAATATTGGGATTTAGCCAATCCCGGCTAGGACCCCCTTGTTTGGCTGTAAGAATATTTACCTGATCACCTGTTTTAAGTACATAATCAAGGGAGACCAATTTTCCGTTAATTTTGGCACCCCGGCAGCGATTGCCAATTTCTGTATGTACATGATAGGCAAAATCGATTGGAGTAGATCCTGTTGGCAAATCAATAATGTCGCCGCGAGGGGTAAAAACATAAACCCGGTCTTCAAAAACATCCGATTTCATCCCATCGACAAATTCCTGGGGATCTTGAACCTCCTGCCTCCAGTCCATTAACCTTCTCAGCCAATTGATACGTTCTTCATACGCCTCATCCCGTTTCCCCTTCTCTTTATATCGCCAATGGGCTGCTATACCATACTCTGCACTCTCATGCATTTCCTTTGTACGAATTTGCACTTCTAATGATTTGCCATCATCAAAGAGAACTGCAGTGTGGAGAGACTGGTAAAAATTATCCTTCGGTGCAGCTATATAATCATCAAACTCACGGGGAATCGGCCTCCAATTGTTATGGATTACACCCAATGCAGCATAACAGGATGGTAAATCTTCAACAATCAGCCGGATTGCTCGCAAATCCATAAGCATATCGATAGTTTTTTCTTTTTCGACCATTTTTCGGTAAATGGAATATATGTGCTTTGGGCGACCGGTTATTTCGGCCTTAAGCCCTGCCTGTTCAATAACAGACTTGACTTTGGCGATAATATCGGTGATCGCTTGCTCACGATCCTGGTTGCCTACCTTAATCTGATTGGCTATTTCTTTATACCTTAATGGGTCGATATAACGAAAAGCAAGGTTCTCCAGTTCCCATTTAATGTTCCAAATACCCAGGCGATTTGCCAGAGGAGCAAAGATGTCCATGGTTTCCTGAGCAATAGCCTTGCGCTTACTCTCAGGCATATAGCTGAGGGTTCTCATATTATGTAATCTGTCTGCCAGCTTGATTAAAACTACCCTAACATCATCCCCCATGGCAAGAAAGGTTTTACGAAGGGTTTCGTTCTTTAAATCCTTCTTGCGGTCCCGTTTTGGGGGATCGGGTTCATCACGGTAAATCCTTTCTGTCGGGTACTCAGATTGCCTGGTTGTTTGTTCTCCCTCCGTGCTATGCTGATCCGCCCGTGAAACTCTTGGCAGATTAGTGAGCTTGGTTACCCCATCAACAAGGCGGGCAACCTCAGAACCAAATTCCCTCTCAATATCCTCAAGGGTAACCTCGGTATCCTCGACTGTATCATGTAATAATCCAGCAATCACAACAGCCGGCGGTACCCGAAGTTCTGCGAGTATCCCCGCTACTGCCACGCAGTGGCTGATATAGGGTTCTCCAGAGGCGCGTTTCTGGCCTTCATGGGCTTTTTCTGCGAAGTGGTAAGCGCGTTGAATTAATTCCCTGTCGACGACATTATAATTATCCGGCAATATGCTTAATAAATCGTCAAATTTCATGATTCCCAGAATCAGCCATTATCCATTCACGAAACAAGAGATTCCATACAGTATAACTCTTTGACATCGCATATTTCAACAAAATTATTAATTATTAGTAAAATAATTACAGATATCATCCTTTTCTCTAAAATGGAAAGTCGTAATTATTTAACCTCAAGTCATTTTGAATAAGCTTTAATTCCCTTTGAAGGTTAGGAATTATCGGGATTCCCGTTTTCCTGATATTTTTTTCGTTTTCAAATTCTTTTTCTCCGGCAAAGTATATATGGTCATACCCGGGTGCTCTTTTTGAATTTTGCAGTTCTCTAACAATATTCCCGGTTGTATGTTTAAACTGTTCGATATCTATAAAAAATTTTATATTGATTGCCATGAAAAAATGCCCTACATTGAAGGTGCGATTATTTCCATGTTCATCCAAACCGCTCAAGGCATTCAAATAACTTCCATTCTGGAAGGATGCGCAAAAGATTTCTACCATTGTTGCTAGATCATAACCTTTATATCCGGCGAAGATTTCCCCTTCACCACCTAACGGAAGAAAGGCGGCTCGCTTCTTCCCTAATTCTGACAGGATGAAGTCCGGGTCAGTCATAAACTGGTTGTTCTGGTCGATTACATACCCTTCCCGTAGATTTTTTTCCTCACGGGAATGAACTTCTACCTTACCTCTCTGGATAATGGATGTTGCTGCATCGAACAAAAAAGGACATTCGCTGTCTGTAGGTGCACCAAAAGCAATTGGATTTGTCCCCAGCATGGGCTCCACACCGAAAGTTGGCGCAATAGACGGCCTGGCATTTGTGAAACTTAATCCGACCATATCCTCCTTAACTGCCATAAGAGCATAATACCCATCAATGCCAAAATGGGTCGAATTACGAACTGCAACTGCCCCCAACCCAACCATTTTTGCCTTTTCAATGGCTTTGCTCATTGCATGAGTACCAATTACCATTCCTATTCCGTGGTTGCCGTCAAGGACCGCAGTTGAAGGAGTTTCCTTTAAGACTGTTATATTGGTGATAACCTGGTGTTGACCACTTTTTATCCGGTCATAGTAATATTTCAACCGGCCAATACCGTGAGATTCAATTCCCCGCAGATCGGATGTGATTAGCACATCTGCACATATCCTGGCATCATCATCCGGGACTCCCAATCGAATAAATGTATCACGGATAAAATCTATAATTAGAGTAACAGGCAAATAACAGGTTGGAGTTGACATGGATTTTCCTCTTTAATCAAATTTAATTGGATAATCAAGCTGGTACAATTAATTCTTATTTATTTAATAGTCTTATAATACACGCATATGGGTTAATTTTCCAACTTTAAAAAATAATCACGAATATATTTGAGGGAGATACTTTGGATAAAATAGCTGTGCTTACAAGTGGAGGGGATGCTCCTGGAATGAATGCCGCTATCCGAGCTGTTGTCCGCACCGGGATAGCCATAGGGTGGGAAGTTTTTGGGGTAAACCATGGATTTTCTGGATTAATAAATAGTGATTTTCAACAGCTTAAAGTTCGGGATGTCGGTGGAATTATACAGATCGGCGGTACTGTTTTAGGAAGTTCGCGTTGCCTGGAGTTTAAGACCGAAGAAGGACAATTAAAAGCAATTGATGAACTTCAAAGGCGGGGAATTGGCGGATTGGTTGTCATTGGTGGAAATGGATCCCAACAGGGGTCCTATGCTCTCCACCAGCATTCTTTTCCTGTTGTTGGGGTAGCCTCAACCATCGATAATGATTTGTATGGTTCGGATATGACCATCGGGGTGGATACGGCGTTAAATATTGTTTTGGAAGCAATAGACCGGCTAAAAATTACAGCATCATCCCACCATAGAGGATTCCTTGTAGAAACAATGGGCAGGGATCATGGTTACCTGGCATTAATGGCCGGTTTAGCCGGGGGAGCAGAAAAGATCGTGCTTCCGGAGTATAAAACCGACCCGGAGGAAGTTGCCCAAGTGATTAAAAAAGCTTATGAAAGGGGGAAAAGGCATGCCATCGTGGTTGTTGCAGAAGGAGCTGAATATAATGCCAAGCGGCTGAGTGAATATATCGAATTAAATTCAGATCGATTGGGTTTTAAATTGTGGGTAACCATTCTTGGGCATGTACAAAGAGGCGGCAATCCCGGTGCTTATGACCGCATTCTCGGTAGTCGATTGGGTGCATTTGCGACCCGGCAGCTTGAAATTAACAATTTTGGGGTGTTGGCAGGAATCATCGACAACCGCCTTGTAGCAACGCCATTGTCTGAAGTTATCTCTAATAAGAAGATGCTTGACCCAGAATTAGTTGAACTTTGTGAAATCCTGGATTAATAGTTTTATTGATTTATATTAGAAGATTTTAGATATGCTTCAATAAATTCATCCAGATTCCCATCCAGCACGGATTGGGTATTACCAACCTCGTATTCGGTACGGTGATCTTTTACCATTTGATATGGATGAAGAACATAAGAGCGGATCTGGCTCCCCCATTCTGCCTTGGTATATTCTCCGCGCAAATCGGCCAATTCTTTATTTTGTTTCTCATAGTGCATTTCTAATAATCTGGATCTTAATACGCGCATCGCATTTTCTTTATTCTGCAGCTGAGAACGCTCATTCTGGCAGGAAACAACTAACCCGGTTGGGATATGGGTAATCCGTACCGCAGTTGCATTTTTTTGCACATTCTGTCCCCCAGCTCCGGAGGATTTGTATGTATCCATGCGGATATCTTCTGGATTGATCTGAATATCCGGATCTTCGCGTCCTACATCGGGTAAAACCTCTACAAGGGCAAAGGATGTATGCCTCCGGTGGGCTGAGTCAAATGGGGAGAGTCGGACAAGGCGGTGGACACCTTTTTCAGGTCGAAGATACCCGTAGGCGAATTTGCCATTGACAGCGATCGTGACGCTTTTGATTCCTGCTTCCTCACCAGGTGTCTCATCTAAAATTTCTGTTTTGTAACCACGCCGTTCTGCCCATCGTAAGTACATGCGCTCAAGCATTTGAGCCCAATCCTGAGAATCGGTTCCTCCTGCCCCGGCATGAATCGCCAGGATAGCGTTTCCTTTATCATAAGGATTAGCGAGATAGGCACTTAATTCTCTTACAGCCAATTCAGATTCAATGGCTGCGATTTCTGCCTCCAGATCGGGGCGCAGGCTTTCATCCCCGGTAGAAGCCAGCTCCAGAGTGTCATCGATTTGATTCTTAAGTGATCTCCAACTCTCCACCTCTTCCTTGAGGCCAGAAATTTGTTTCATCAAAATTTGTGCTGTTTCCGGATTTGACCATAAATTTTGGTCCTGGGATTGCTTTTCAAGATCTAATAATTTAATTTCCAGTTGTCCAAAGTCAAAGATGCACCAGTAATTTTGAGATAGTTTCTTGATCCTTCTGTAACCTGGTAATCAAATCTTGCATGATATCTCCTTAATTCTCTTCTATAACGCCATCAACAAAAGCGTCCCGGTCAAAAAGCACCAGATCTTCGGGTTTTTCACCCAGACCAGCAAATAATATGGGCAGCCCGAGTTCTTCCTGGATGGCAAATACCATCCCCCCCTTCGCCGAAGAATCCAGTTTGGCAAGGATAATACCCGTAACATTTACCGCCTCTTTAAAGGCTTTTGCCTGTTGAAGAGCATTTTGACCGGTTGTGGCATCCAATATCAGCCATGTGGCATGTGGCGCGCCGGGTAGTGCTTTCCCTGAAACCCGGTGAACCTTGCGCAATTCTTCCATCAGGTTGTAGCGGGTATGGAGTCTGCCGGCAGTATCCACCAGAATAAAATCCATTTTCCTGGCAATTCCGGATTGAACAGCATCAAATGTAACCGCGCCTGGATCACCCCCAGGTTGACCGGCTATAACAGGAATGTTAATGCGTTGTCCCCAAGTCTGCAACTGCTCTACAGCAGCTGCACGATATGTATCCCCTGCTGCAAGAAGGACTTTTTTTCCTTCATCCGATAACTTTTTGCCAAATTTTGCCATCGTCGTGGTTTTACCGGATCCATTCACGCCTACAAAAAGAATAACCGCCGGTGAATATTCTGAGAAGTCAATTCCTGGATTATTATCCAGCCTTGAAATAAGTTCTGAACGTAGGAGGGATCTCAACTCATCACGCTGAGTGATTCCTTCATCGGAAACGATCTTTTCCATGGATTTCAATATCGATTGGGTTGTATCTATTCCCAAATCCGCCTGGATCAGGAGCGCTTCCAATTCTTCCCATGTACCGGATGTAATCTCTGTTGCATTAAATAAAGTTGCTAACTTGCCAAAAGCAACCTTACGCGTGCGGCCTAAGCCTTGTTTCCATTTTGAAAATAGTTCTGCCATAAGCTGAAATTATATCACGGGCAAATTTTTTCCGGATTCAGCCCTGGTAGCCAGCTGCCCGCACCCCGCCTGGATATCGATGCCCCTTCTCAAACGAATTGTACAGGGAATATTTTTTCGCGCCAAAATCGTGGCGAAAGTTTGGGCGCGCGGCTGGGTTGAGGCTTTGCCACCATATTTTCGCGTAGGATTTAGTAGAATCAGATTTACATGGCAGGGTAATCCATGAATTAATTCCGCAAGACGGTTGGCTTGTTCTGGAGAATCATTGACATTCTGGATGAGAGCCCATTCAAATGTCAATCTTCGGTGTGTAAGATTGAAATATTCCCGGCAGGATTTGATTAATTCTGGCAATGGGTACTTGCGATTAATTGGAATGATCTTCGTTCGCAAATCATCATCTGCTGCATGCAAGCTGATGGCTAGATTTATTTGCCTTCTTTCACTGGCGAACTGCCGGATTTTTGGTACCAAGCCCACGGTGGAAATCGTGAATCTGCGTTCGCCAAAGTTAAACCCTGCAGGGTGGTTGAGTATATCAATGGCTTTCATTGTATTATCGTAATTATGAAAAGGTTCTCCCATTCCCATAATCACAATATTGGTTAATTTTTCTCCCTCTGCTTTCAATACTCGTGAGTAATAGATTACCTGTTCGATTATCTCTCCAGCAGTAAGGTTTCTGGAAAAGCCCATTTGACCGGTGGCACAAAAAACACATCCCATGGCGCAGCCAACCTGGGTAGAAATGCAGAGAGTTTTGCGTCGTTCATAACGCATCAACACTGTCTCTGTATATAATTTATCCGGGTGTTCAAATAGAGTTTTGCTGGTTTCATGGTCGTTTGAATGGATTACATTGAATTGGAGCAAGTGACTTAAAACTGAAATAATTTTGTAACCGTTCTTTAAGGTTTACAGGGATGTTGGTAAACTGAGTTGGATTTTCCCATAATTGGTTATATAATCCCGCCCAAATTTGCTGAGCCCGGTATTTCGGCTCATTCCAACCTTGAAGTAATTCTGAAAGCTCCAAATACCCAAGATCGTAGATAAGTTTAGGGGTTAACTCCCCATCTGAACTTAATATCATTTCATCCATTCGATTAACTCTTCTAAATTATTAAATACTAAATCAGGTTGTATGTTCGAATTATTCAGGTCTTCCAACTTACTAACTCCAGAAAGCATCAGCGCAGTAAAGCACCCAGCCTGCTGCCCTGCATGGATATCTGTATCAATCCGGTCCCCAACCACAAGACACTCATTTACGGTTGTGGATAATCTATCCATCGCCATCCGTATAATTGAAGGAAAGGGCTTTCCGATAATCACCGGGGTGACACCACTTGCGGTTTGTATGGCAGCAACAATCGAACCCGCACCTGGTGCGAGCCCTTCCGGGGTCGGGTAGGTGGAATCTGGATTCGTGCCAATGAATAAGGCACCGTTACGAATTAATTTACTTGCTTTAAATAATTTATCATAATTGATTGTGCGGTCCATACCAACTATAACGGCGATGATATCTACTTCAGCATGGATAAATCCGAAGTCAGCCATAGTATCAACCAGGCCCTTTTCACCCACTACAAAAACATTACCACCAGAAGGGAACATTCCTTTAAGGAATGCGCCAGTGGCAAGGGATGAGGATACAATTTGCCATGGATTAATATCGAGGCCGAAACTTAAAAATTTCTGCATATACTGTTCAACACTGAGACTGGCATTATTGGTGGCAAATGCAACCTTTATGCCCAATTCGTCAATATCATTGAATAATTTTGGTAAATTTCCAATAGGATCGCTGCTGCGCCAAAGGACACCATCCATATCGAGGATCATGCATTTTATATTTTTTTGTATGCTGCGATTTTGCATCTTTCGTCCTAATAACCAGCCGGATGGCAAGACTGCTATCCGGCTGTATTTTGGTGAGTTATTTAAAATATCGTTTCCAGGTTATTTTTTATGGTCCGGGGGAATAAGAACCTTATCAACCAATCCATAATCTACTGCCTTATCAGCATCCAGGTAGAAATCCCTTTCCGTATCCCGTTCAATTATTTCAAGCGGCTGGCCGGTTGATTCAGCAAGTATATTATTAAGGCGGGACTTTAACCGTAATATCTCTCTGGCTTGAATTTCTATGTCAGATGCCTGACCTTGTGCTCCACCAAGGGGTTGGTGCATATGAATTGTGGCATGAGGCAATGCATAGCGTTGACCCTTTGTTCCGGCAGCCAGAAGCACAGTTCCAAATGAAGCGGTAACCCCGACGGCAACTGTACTGATTTTATTTGGGATCATTCGCATTGTGTCGTAAATTGCCAGGCCGGCATAAATTTGGCCACCTGGAGAATTAATATACATTTGGACTTCCTTGTCAGGATCCTCTCTGCTTAGAAACAGAAGCTGTGCAACAACTACATTGGCAACCTGGTCATTAATTGGTGTGCCCACAAAAATAATGCGTTCCTTAAGCAGCAAGGAATAGATGTCATAAGCACGCTCTCCGCGTCCAGATGACTCGATTACCATAGGAATCACATCATATAAATCAATCATGTTCATTTCTCCTTAAATTTCTTTTCCGTTTGCAATTATTAACAAACAATTTTTTGAAACCCCTACAAATTGTAGGAATGAGATTTCAGTGCTACCCAAGATAAACCACACCTCCATTTATATAGATGCAGTATGAGGTAATCTCTTACACATCGCTTTCTGCAGGTGAGAGATCCGGATCGGTGATTTTGTCTTGCTCTATTAAATCAGGAACTGTGTCCATATCAACAGGGAGTATTGGTTCGTCCTCATTATCCAATTTCCCGGAAGCGATGTCCTTCAATCTCTCCATGATGTGCTGGCTGAAAAGCCGCTGATATGCATCAAATGCAACAGCATCTGCAACCCTGTTCATGGCTGTCCGGTTTGAATATTTTTCAAAACCGGGTGTTTTCTGAAGCTGGTGCAGCGATTGGGTGATGATTGGTTCCAATTCGGTTTTTTCTACACTAATATTTTCTTCAATCCCAATTTTTTCCATTACAAGGGACTGCTCAAGACGTTTAATTGCGGCAGGTTTGACTTCATTTTCGATAAATGTCTCCCGTTCCAGGTTCCTGGTTTTTAGATATGCAGCCAGGTCTAGATTTTGCTTGGTTAAATCATCTTCAAGCGAGTGAAGAACCTGCTCTACCTGATTTTCAAGAACATTAGGCGGATATTTGATGGTTGAATTGCTGACTATTTCATCAATTACCTGACCAATGTATTCCTGGTCATATTCCTGTTGTTTTTGTTTTTCAAGATTGGTTTTGACAGAATCAAGTAATTCAGGGAAACTCCCAAATTCTCCCAGGGATTTTGCAAACTCATCATCGAGATCCGGTATTTTAATTTCCTTCACACCGTCAACGGTGATTGAAAATTCAATCGTTTTACCGCTTATCCTATCGTTATCATCATCCTCTGGAAATTTATGCTCAATTGTTTTTACATCGTTTTCTTTCATCCCAATCAGATGTTTGGAAAAACCATCAAACGGCCATTTATCAGGACCAAAATCGCTATCCCCAATGATAATTTGGGTGGAGGTATTAAAAATCGGATCGGGTTGTTGTAAGCTTTCGATGGGGTTTATTCCAACCAGTTTAATCGCAACGAGGTCTCCTTCCTGTGCAGGCCGCTCAACAGGTTCAGCAGCAGCGTAATTTCTTTGCAAATTCTTCAGAGTCTCATCCACTTCTGCTTCGTTTACGGATGGAAGTTCGTACGGCTTTCGAATAGCTTTATAGTCACACAGTTCAACCTCTGGGGTAAGGGGAATAATAAATGATAGGATGGGAGGACTGACCTGGATTATCTCATCAAGTGAGCCTGGTCCAGATGGGTTAATTTCTGCCTCATCTATTACCTTTGGATATTCTTTATCCAGCATCATTTCGATGGCATGTTGTTCAATGTGATCTTCACCAAACATACTAGAAACGATCTGATAAGGCGCCTTTCCAGGCCTAAAACCAGGAATTTTATGGTCTTTTGATAATTTCCGGGCTGAACGTAGTTTGTATTGATCAAAAGTGGTTTGATCAAATTCGGCTTTAATCTTTATTTGCTGGTTGTCGAGGTATTGTTTTTCGATTTTCAAGAGTTTTATCCTTAAATTTTATTCTTTTTTGGTGGGGAAGGAGGGACTTGAACCCTCACGCCTTTCGGCACGTGATCCTAAGTCACGCCTGTCTGCCAATTCCAGCACTTCCCCGCAGGCTGAAATTATAAGCCGAAGCCAGATGTGCGTCAATTGCATAATCGGATATAATCTTCACGGCGTATTATTCATCGGCCATGGCAATGGAGGCGTAGTTGGGACGTGTAATCAATCCAGATGCTCCTGGAAAATCAAGAAATACTCAGGTAAAAATCATTCTTTTTGCGATAAGAGAATTGATGCAGCAAACCAAACCAGATGATGCCAGTAAAGACCTGGCGGCTTTTATTGGTCTTACTCTCCTGGAAATTTATAATTCGGTTGACCAATCCGTAGAAGCTTGGGAGAAACGGGGATATTGGCTGAAGGCTGATAAATTTCGATTGGAATGGGAATGGTCCAACCAGGTCGGTAAGGAACTCTGTGATGCTGTAAAAAATGAGGATTGGGGTACTATCGCAATTCGAACAGCCTTCGTGGCACAAAAATTCTCGAATACAACCATCCCAAAGACAAATAAAATGGGTCCCGTTTGGATGGGATCCTATGGAAGATTGATGCAAATAAACTGATCATTCGAAATTAATAATTTTTACAATCTTTGGTTCAAGGGAAAATAGCAATCAATGGATGAACGGCGATTAAAAAAACTGCTTGATGATTATAAACTTGATAAGGTGGACTTTGACCAGGTAATTCAGGAATTAAGGAAACTCCCTTATGAGAATATCGATGGATTTGCCCGGATAGATCATCACCGCCAGCTGCGGCGTGGGGTCCCCGAAGTGATTTTTGGTGAGGGCAAAAAACCGGAGCACCTTATACGTATTTTTAATGGATTAGCGGAACAGTCTGATGTTGTCATGGCTACCCGTGTTCAAGAAGGAACTTTTTCCCTGATTAAAAAGGAGTTACCTCCAGACATAAATTATGATCCCAATGCAAGAATTGTTTTTGTTGACCGCAGGAAAAGCATAACCCGATATAAAGGCATTATCGTTCTATCAGCCGGTACATCCGATATGAATGTCTCGGAGGAGGCAGCATTAACCGCTGAGCTGCTTGGTAACAAGGTTACCCGAATTTACGATATTGGCGTTTCCGGTTTACACCGGCTATTAGACCAAATTGTGCTTTTTCAGGAAGCCAGAGTGATTGTTGTGGTAGCTGGAATGGAAGGTGCCTTACCGAGTGTGGTTGCAGGCCTTGTAGATGTACCTGTAATCGCTGTACCGACCAGTATTGGTTATGGGGCCAGTTTTCAAGGATTAACAGCCTTGTTGGCGATGCTAAACAGCTGTGCAACGGGTATATCGGTTGTCAATATCGACAATGGTTTTGGTGCAGGGTACCTTGCCAGTAATATCAACCAATTAGAATTAATCCGGCCAATTGATCACCAGGTGGATAGTCAAAACAAATGACGGATAAAGAAAAGAAAACCATAATTTTGGATCCTGAATTATCGGCAAAATGGAAGCGCTTGGTCATACTTTTTCAGGAGATGAAAAAGGTAGCCGTGGCTTATTCTGGCGGGGTGGATAGCAGTCTTTTATGCTTTGCCGCTCACGCAGCACTGAAAGATCAAATGACAGCATATACGATTCATTCGCCGGTAGATTCACCCGGAGAGTTGGAAAATGCAATTTTATTTTCGCAGCAGGTGGGATTTTCCCATGTGATTCTGGATTACGATGATCTTGCTAATGATTCATTTGTCTCAAATTCAGCTGAAAGATGCTATTTTTGTAAGATGAATCGATTTTCCTACATCCTTAAACACCTGGGGCCGGATAACGGCGTGGTCATTGTCGAAGGATCTAACGTGGATGATCAAAGCGATTACCGGCCGGGATTTAAAGCAGTCCAGCAGCTGGGTGTCAGAAGCCCTCTCCTTGAAGCGGGGCTAAAAAAGGATGAAATCAGGAGACTTGCTCAAGGATTCAACCTGCCAATGTGGGATCATCCCAGTACACCTTGTCTGGCTACCAGGTTTCCATATCAAACCAAAATATACCTCTGAGGGCTTAATAAAAGTCTCTCAAGCAGAAGAATATTTATCAACCCTGGGATTCAACCCAGTTCGGGTTCGGTTTTATGGCGATCTGGCAAAAATAGAAATCAACCAGGATCAATTTTCCGAATTTATGGACCATAAAGACGAGATTATTACCCATTTGATGCAGGTAGGATTTCGTTTTATTTCTCTTGATTTAGAGGGTTTTCAATCTGGAAGGATGAACAGGATGCTCTCATGAAAATACTATATTGCGATTGTTTTTCCGGAATAAGCGGTGATATGTTCCTTTCTGCAATGCTGGATGCGGGACTACCAATAAAATACTTAAGAAACTCCCTGGAAAAAATCTTCCCGGCTGGAGATGTTAGTGTCAATTGGAGCAAGGTACAAAAAGGCGCTATTGTTGCTGGTCATTTGGATATTGAAGTCATCAACAAAGAATTGGAGCATCACCACCGCCACTTTACAGATATTGCAGAAATGATCCGGAATAGCCAACTGAATGAGGCGGAAAAAAAGGCAAGCCTCAAGATATTCACGGTTTTAGCAGAAGCAGAAGCTAAGGTTCACGGGACAAGCATTGATCAAGTCCATTTTCATGAAGTGGGTGCTGTTGATTCAATCGTTGATATTGTCGGTGCGGCTATTGCTTTGGATTATTTCAAAATTGAACAATTTACTTCTTCTCCATTACCCCTTGGAAGCGGGAGCGTAAAAACTGACCACGGCGTGTTACCATTACCGGCTCCGGCTACTGCAGAATTGCTGCGTATAGCTAAGGCATCGGTAGTCCCATCTGAAGCAAAGGTAGAATTGGTAACTCCCACTGGAGCTGCTATTCTTGCTGCTTTTGCGAAATTTGAAAATCCAACAATGGAAATACAAAATGTTGGCGTTGGTTCGGGGACCAGGGATTTGCCATGGCCAAATATTTTTCGGGTATTTATCGGGGAAAAGGACCTCGACAGGGGGGACAAAAAGGTTTTGATTGAGACCAATATTGACGATATGAATTCCCAGGTGCTTGGTTATCTCATGCAAAAACTATTCAAGCAAGGGGCATTGGATGTGTTTTTTACGCCAATATATATGAAGAAAAACCGGCCTGCTACCCAGGTAAGTGTTATCGCTGCCAGTGAAGACGAAGAAAAATTTTCCAGGATGCTTTTAAGGGAAACCAGCACAATGGGCGTTAGGGTGCAGCCAATGAACAGGCATGAGGCTGATCGGGAAATGGTGAATGTTATAACTATTTACGGGATGGTTCCTGTGAAAGTCAAATATTTTGACAAGGAGATTATCCATATTTCGCCTGAATATGAAGATTGCATGAAAATTGCCAGTGAATATGATATTCCCCTTCAGGATGTGTTTGAGATTGTTAAAGATTCTTACAACCACCAATATCCCCGGACAATGAAAATTTTTCGAGAGTAGCCCATGGAATTAATCCAAATGCTGCTTAATAGCATATCAGATGGACGGGTTGTTGATATTCGCATCGGTTTACACTGGACAGCCGTGGCTGTAGATGTTGGCGGGGTGATTCGTTGTGGACTGGCATCGACTGTAAGCCAGAAACATCCTAACCATTCCCAAGAACCGGATATCCCCCAGGCTGGATACCTCTTGAGGTTATCTGGCAGGGAATTGGCAGATTTTGTTAGGTCAAGGAACACTCTTGCCTCCAGCATCGGTATGGCGGCAATTAATGCATTATTACCCCAGCCAGAACCATACCAATTCCGCACAATCAATGCCGAGATTTTTATTGCGGAACATGGTCAAGGGAAAAATGTTGCAATAGTTGGCAGGTTTCCTTTCCTTTCGAGATTGAGGAATGAAGTAAATCACCTGTATATTATCGAAATGGATCCCCAACCAGGGGAATATGGTCCAGAAGAAGCCCAGGAGATTTTGCAGCACGCAGATGTTATTGCAATTACCGCGATGACCCTGATTAATAAAACCTTCGATGATATTATCCGGTATTGCCCTGCAAATGCAATAACCATCATGCTAGGCCCCAGTACACCCCTCTCTCCGGTGTTGTATGATTATGGATTGGATTTATTATCGGGTGCCATTGTTGATAAGGTTGGGATTGTGTTAAACTCAATCAGCCAGGGAGCGAGTTTCAAACAAATCCAAATGGCTGGGGTGCGGTTGGTGACCATGGCGGGACCCAGATTTTTGGACAACAAGGCCTGAATCCGCTTATCTTTCTTATCCAAATGCCCATATATTTAACACTCATACTTCCAGCCCTCGATAGACCTGAACGGAAAATCTTAAATGGCAGCTAATAACCCGGCGGCGGAATTTACTCTCCCTCAAAAATATATCACCAATCGAAATAATCCCATTTTCTGGGTATGGTCACATATTTCCCGTTACTGGTTGTTCCTTACATCTGGAATTCTTGGTGCCCTGGCCAATGCCCTCCTTGCGGCAGCTATTCCAATTATCACTGGAATGGCGTTTACTGTGGTTTTAAACCCCCCGGTTGATATTAAATGGTTAGGTCAATTAGCTTTAGTTCTGGCCAGCACTGAATTGCTTCGTGGTTTTATGCAGCTAGTTCGTGGGTATAGTTTTGAATTAATTGCCCAGAGAATTGAGCGTAATGTGCGGGAAGAATTATTCACCAGCCTGCTCGGTAAATCGATGACTTTCCACAGCCTCCAATCTGTAGGGGATACAATGGCTCGGGCCAGCAACGATGTACGCGAGATTAATTTACTGGTCAGCCCGGGTCTAAATCTGATATTTGGTTCCATAAGTTTTTTATTTATGCCCATAATCATTGGGTACAATTACCATCCTTCCCTTATTATCACCCCTACTCTATACCTGATTTTTTATTTCCTCGCCATCTGGCAATATCTTGGCAATTTAAAACCGGTAACCGATGAGGTGCGCATAGCTTTTGGGATGATGAACAGCCGCCTTGCTGAAGCTCTGGATGGGATTGAAACCGTCAAAGGTATGGCGATGGAAAAGGATGAGGTGGAGCGTTTTGGAACCAACGCCAGGCGTTATCGAGATGCAATTGTCCATCAGGGAGAGATCGAGGCCAGGTTCATTCCGTTATTAATACTAAGCATAGCTTATGCTACCGGTCTTTTCCATGCCCTTTATTTATATCAGAACGGCATTCTGGTTCCAGGTCAGGTGATTTCCTATTTTGGATTATTACTTTTTCTCGAGTTCCCCACCTACATTTCCCTGTTTGCCTACTCAAGAATATCTCTCGGCCTGGCGGGGGCTCGCCGTATACTTGAACTGATTAATAAAGAAAATTTACTCGATCAGAATATAACAGGATACTCCGAACCAATGCTTGGAGAGATTGAATTTCGGGGAGTATCTTCCTCCTATGATCACCAACATGGGATGATTCTAGATAATATATCATTCAAAATTAAACCGGGACAGCTGGTTGCTGTCGTTGGTGAGACAGGTTCCGGGAAAACTACACTGGCAAAATTGATCAACCGGACATACGATGTGGCTCAAGGGATGGTTCTTGTTGACGGGGTGGATGTACGGGACTGGAATTTAGAGACACTTAGAAAAAACATATCCATTATTGAGCAGGATATATTCTTGTTTTCCCGCTCGATTGCGGATAATATATCTTTCGGCAAGCCCGGGGCATCACAGGAAGAAATTATCCATGCAGCCGAGTCTGCCCAGGCGTTTGAATTTATAACTGCCTCCAAGGACGGCTTTGATTCGATAACAGGAGATCGAGGAGTTACCTTATCCGGAGGTCAACGGCAGAGGATTGCCCTCGCCCGTGCATTTTTAACCGATCCCAGAATTTTAATCCTGGATGATTCAACCAGCTCAATCGATAGCGCCACAGAAGATAAGATTCAGAAAGCAATATTCTCCGCTGCAAAAGGTAGGACTACCTTAATAATTACCCACCGGTTATCTCAAATCCGTTGGGCCGATCAAATTATTCTCCTTCGCAAAGGGAGAATTGCTGCGATAGGCAGTCACGACGAATTAATGAAAACCTCACCAGTCTACAAACGAATCTTTCAAAGAGATTAGATCTATCAGTCAGGGAAACCAACATTGGGATTCTTTTCGGGATTAAACACGGAAAAATATGACCGGCAATACAGTGATAAATATCTGCTCAGCCGGATCCTGATCTATTTCCGCCCATATAAAAAACAACTGTTTATGATCTCCGCATTGATTCTGGCGGTATCTCTTGCAAATGCTGGCTTACCCATTCTTGTATCAAAGAGCATGGATTGGCTTCAAACAGATAATGATATCAATGACCTGCTTTCATTGTGCGGAGCGATTCTGGTGGTTGGAGTAATTGCCTGGTTATTTAATTGGATGCGCAGGCGTATCACTGTGCAAACAATTGCCGATGTTGTGCTTCAGCTATCTACCGATGCATTCGAACGCTCTGCAGAGCATGATTTATCCTTTTACGATGAATTCTCCTCCGGGAGGGTTTTATCAAGAATAACCTCAGACACAAGAGATTTTGGTGAATTAGTAAATGTGGTAACGGATTTTATTTCACAGGTCGTTGAAGCGCTGGTCTTGACCATTGTATTGATAAATATCAGTCCGCTGCTCACTGCCTACCTTTTAATAATTCTTCCATTTATTTTTATTTTCGCATCTTTCTACCGGCGCCTTGCCCGGGTGGTTACCCGCAGAGGAATGCAGGCGATGGCAGAAGTAAATGCGGCCATAAAAGAGACAATCAGCGGCATCAGCGTAGCGAAGAATTTTCGTCAAGAAGCCGGCATTTACACAGATTTTAATGAAGCGAACAAACTTTCCTTTCGGGTAAATATTAAACGGGCTTTTGTCCTTTCGATTGTATTTCCCACACTAAATGTTCTGGGTGGATTTGCAACTGCGCTGCTTCTCTATTTTGGTGGAGTCAGTGCTGCACTGGGAGCAATCACAATTGGTGCATGGTATTTATTTATCCTCAGCCTGGATAGATTCCTTTTCCCAGTGATGAACTTATCCTCACTTTGGACTCAAATTCAAAATGGTTTTTCGGCAGCGGAACGGGTTTTTGCTTTAATTGATGCAAACCAGGAGGTTGTTCAAAATGATCAGAGACCTGTAACAAATTTATCCGGGAAAATTTTTTTCGAGGATGTGTGCTTCCAGTATCGAACTGGCAATGATCCAGTTATTGAAAATTTCAATCTGGCAATTCAACCTGGAGAAAATGTAGCCCTGGTCGGACACACTGGATCCGGAAAATCGACTCTTGCCAAATTAATTGCCCGCTTTTATGAGTTTCAAAGCGGGAAAATTCTAATTGATGGAAAAGATATCCGCAGTTTTAACCTGTTAGATTATCGCAAACACCTCGGAATTGTGTCCCAGGTACCATTCCTATTCTCCGGGACAGTATTGGAAAATATTCGCTTTGCTAAACCGGATGTAACCGAGACACAAGTTAATGAGATCGCCAATAAAATCGGGAATGGAGAATGGGTATCCACCTTAAGCGATGGATTGCATACCCAGGTGGGAGAACGAGGAGCCTTGCTGTCCATGGGGCAGCGCCAAATTGTCTCTCTTGTACGGGTGCTGATTCAACGTCCTGAAATATTTATATTGGATGAAGCCACTGCAAATATTGATCCATTTACCGAATGGCAAATTCAGCAGGCATTAAATTTGATTCTTGAATTCAGCACAAGTATCATGATTGCACACCGGTTGTCTACAGTTAAGTCAGTGGACAGAATCATCGTCCTGGACCAGGGCAGAATTATTGAAGAGGGAACCCATGGTTCTTTAATTGCCGGGAATGGACATTATGCGGAACTATATAATACTTATTTCCGGCATCAAAGTCTGGACTATATCGAAAAAGCCAGGGAATTTGTGAATGGTTAAAGAGAACGAAAAAAAATATTCCGGGAATAGTTTCAGTGGTACCTGCCAAAGAAACCAGGATAGAACAGGTTGTAATCAATTCAAGATTTATCGCAGATATCGCTCCGGCTTTCAGTGTTGAAGAGGCACGCCAGTTTATTAAAAAAATTCAAATTGAATTTCCAGATGCCAGTCATCATGTCCCTGCCTTCCGAATTGGCCACGGCGCCAGCGTAATCTCCCATTGCAGCGATGCGGGGGAGCCGCCTGGTACTGCAGGCAGGCCTATTCTTGCCGTTTTAACAGGGAGCGGCCTGGGAGATGCAGTTTTAGTTATAACGAGGTATTTTGGCGGCACCAAACTGGGTACGGGGGGGTTGGTCAGAGCATACAGTGATGCGGCAAAGGAAGTACTGGAGTGTGTACCTCGTGCAATAAAAATTCCAGCAAATAAGATACAGATCACAATCCCGTACAACGATTATGAAATGGTGAAAAAACATTTGTTGCAATTGAATTGTACGATTTTAGAGCAAAGTTTCTTAGCAATTATCACGATTACAGCATATGTGCCGGTAGAAAAATTTACCGAACTGATTACCTCCTTGAAAAATATTACCAACAATGATGCACAGATTGAACCAATTGAAACCAATCTCAATTTTCTGGTACCTTGCGAAAAATTTGCCTGGGGCACCTAATGCTAATTACTTAAATTTATAATAATTCCTCCCGAATTATATTTTTGATTAGATCAATCGGGATATAAAACCGGGCAATTTAAAAATTATTGACTTGCTATTCTTATTCTACTGGTGTATTATTTTTAAAGAATGTATAAGATAATTTCAAATCATTTACCAACAAATTCTAAAAAGGAGAAGAAAATGCAGCAAAAAAACCGTTACATATTTTTGTTTTCAACCCTGATTCTTGTATTATCGATGATGCTGGCGGCTTGCCAGCCTGCGGCAACCCCGGCACCCGCCGAGGAGAAACCGGCCGAAGTTGCCACCGAAGCTCCTGCGCCAGAGATGAAGAAGATCACCGTTGGCGTCAACAGTGAGAATCCGCCGTGGATTTACATGGAAGGCGACAAGATGACCGGTTTTGAAGCCGAGCTTGTAGAGGAATTTGCCAAACGCGCCGGTTATGAAGTCGAGTACAAATCTGCCCCGTTCGCCACGGTGCTCACCGGTGTGCAGTCCGGGCAGTGGGACGTAGCCATGTCCTCGATCTGGGTCAAACCGGAACGTGCCGAAGTGATGGACTTCGCCGATCCCTATTATGATGCCCAGATTGGCATGATGACCCCCACCGAAGGCGGGATCACCTCCTTCGACCAGATGAAAGGCAAAGTCTTCGGAGCCGACACTGGATCCGCCAACGAAGCCTGGCTGCAGGAAGCCCAGGCCAAGTACGGTCCCTATGAGATCAAGAGCTATGATTACTGGGCCGATGGTGTCATGGACCTGAAAGCCGGACGCCTGGATGGTGTGGTAGTGGATGCCCCAATCGCCCTGTACTACATCAAGCAGAACCCGGATTCCGGGCTGTCGATGCCGCTGTACATAGATGACTACAAATTTGCCCAGTCGCTGGCCTTCGCCAAGGGCTCCCCGTTCCTCGAGGAGTTCAACGCCATCCAGGATGAGATGAAGAAAGACGGCACCCTGGCAGCCATCCACAAGAAGTGGTTTGTCTCGGATCCCCCTGCGGATTCCTGCGCCATCAACGAATGCGACCCCTACATGCCCAATGAAAAACCTGCCATTGAGGGTGTGACCCCGGTATCTACTCTAGGAACAGCTGAAAATCCTATCAAGGTACTGTTTGTCCCCTCTGTTGATGCCAATGTGATTGTTACAGGCGGCGAAATCATGGCTGATGCATTGAAAGAAGCCACAGGCTATGAGTTTGAAGTAAGTGTGCCGACTTCTTATGCCGCAACAGTTGAAGAAATGTGCGCCTCACCGGAAGATACGATGGGATTTTTGCCCCCCCAACCCTATGTATTTGCCAATGAACTCTGCGGAGTAGACGTATCTTCGAAAGCCGTACGCCGCGGATATTCAACCTATTGGACCCAATTCCTGGTATCGCGGGACAGCGATATTAAAACAATGGAAGATTTAGCAGGTAAGAGTTGGGGATTCCCGGATCCCGGATCTACTTCTGGTTATTTGTTCCCGGCAGCAATGTTCAAGGACATGGGCATTGAAGTGGGTGAAAAGGTAGAAACTGGGGGCCATCCCCAATCTGTAAAAGCGGTCTACAATGGCGAAGTAGATTTTTCAACGTCATATTTCAGCCCCTATGCCAAACCGGAAGGCGAGCCCAAATGGGTGGAAGGTGATGCTCCTGATATTCCGGATGAACTGGTCCCAGATTGCAAAGTAGTCGATGATAAATTAATGTGTGGCGATTACTCAGGTTCTGGATGCCCGTGCCAACTGTACGGGAGGAAGCACCGGATGTTATTCAGAAAGTCCGTATCCTGGGATTGACCCCTGCGATTCCGAATGATACACTGTCATTTGGACCTGATTTTCCGGCCGATGTTCGTGCCAAAGTGGAAGAAGCCCTGTTAGCATTTTCAAAGACCCCTGCCTGGGCTGACTCTCTTGGCAATGAAGACTTTTATGGCTGGTCTGGCCTGGATCCGGCGACAGATGCTGATTATGATTTTGTACGACTCATGATTGAATCAGCTGGTATAAAAGTTGAGGACCTTGATAAATAATCTTTAATAGATCAGAAATAGTCCCGGTCGGGAGTTCCTGCCCGGGACTTTCTGTATTCTATTGAAAATTAAGATACATCTATCAGATTCAGGATATCCATGCTTGAAATTAAGAACCTCACAAAAATTTATGATGGAAAAGTCCTTGCCCTGGATAAAGTATCCTTTACGGTACCGAACGGCCAGTTTCTGGCAGTTATTGGTTTAAGCGGTTCAGGAAAGTCAACCTTGCTGCGATGTATCAATCGCCTTGTAGATCCCACTGAAGGTGAAATAATCTGGAATGGAGAGGACATCACCAGGGCAGGAGAAGATGAATTAAGGCATTTCCGCAGGAAAATTGGCATGGTTTTCCAGCATTTCAATCTGGTTCACCGCTCATCGGTTCTTACCAATGTCCTTGCCGGAAGACTGGGTTATGTCAATCCGGTATGGAGTTTGATTAATCGCTTCCCGAAAGAGGATATTGATAAAGGGATGAAACAGCTTGAGAGGGTCTCAATTGCTAACAAGGCATCCAACCGGGCAGATGAATTGAGCGGTGGTCAGCAGCAGAGGGTGGGTATTGCCAGGGCGATGATGCAGGATCCGGAAATGATCCTGGCAGATGAACCGGTTGCCAGTCTCGATCCTGTTTTGGCCCACAGCATCATGCAGTATCTTGAAACAATAAACAAGGAAGATGGTGTGACAGTACTTTGCAGCCTTCACTTTCTTGACCTTGTTCACCGCTATGCAGATCGGGCAATTGCATTGAATGAAGGGCGCCTGGTTTTTGACGGAGCCCCCCAGGAAATTGATGATAATAAATTTAAAGAAATCTACGGAAAAGATGCAGAACGTGTTGGCTAAGGAAGGCAGTCAGTGAAAAAATTACCCAAGATTGTCCGATATCTTGCGATTGGCCTGGTAATATTTTTAGCAGTGGTCATCTACGCCTATGGATTCAAGGTGACAAAGGTTAACCTTGAAGAAACCAAGTCTGAGCGCAGGCAAACCCAGCTCATCAGGATTATCCGTGCCCTGGCAAAACCAGAAATTTTTGAGTACGAAAAACAGGAATTTTTTGTTACAGTGCCTTTTTTTGTTCCCTGTCAAGACGAAAGTGCACAACCAGCTAAGCCAGACAAGTTCAAAGCCTACATGATTATCGACCCAACGTGTGCGGACCCAAAATCGGATGTGACCATCGAGGGATTTAATTTTGAGCCAAATTCTGAAGGTCCGATATTCTTTAATCCCCCCAGCGGGGCAAACTTAAGAATTGCCGATGTTGTAGCAGATTCTCAAGGCCATTTTATAACAACTGCCACTATACCAAACCGGCCTGATGATGAAGCACAAACCATAAAAGCGGTAACCCGCATAAGAATTGGGAATCCACATTTTACAAGAACTACGTACGATACGCTGGAAAAAATAATTGAGACAGTTTTCCTGGCTTTACTGGCCACCACATTTGGTACGATTGTGGCCATACCGCTCAGTTTTCTCGCCTCCAGAAACCTGATGGAGGATGTGAAAAGTCCGTTGGTCAGTATATCGTTGAGCCTGATTACGATACCGGTTGGTTTTATGCTCGGGGCTCAGATAGGGGGTTGGGCTCAGCAGATCAGCCAGATACTTTCGGACAGCTTATTAATGAATCTTGTTGGAATTTTGGTTACACTGGCAATTGCAGTAGTTGGCTTCCGTTGGGCATTTCCACAAGAAGAAATCGAAACACCAAAAACAGAAATCCGTATTCTCAGAGTTATTGTGGCATTCATCTCGGTCATGTCATTTTTCGTGAGCTTGTTTATCCTTGCTAATCTAGCCATCATGACAGGAAAGTATCTTTCTACACGGTTAGGAGCATTCGGATTTTTGGGGTCCTTCCTTGCCAATATTGGCGAAATATTAAACATGCTCATGATATTAATCACGGCTTTATCTGGAGCTTGGGTACTTAGCAGTATCGGAAGCCGGATCAGCAAATTGATCATAACCAAAGTCCCGGAACGGTTGGCGAAAATCTTTTCCATCCTTTTGTCAACGATTGCATGGGCTTTGTTGTTTTTCCTGGTTACGGCGGGTCTTAATTGGTTGTACCAGTTCTATAATGAATGGATTACCATCGTATTACCTGTCGGCCTTGGGGCAATAATTGGACTTGTACTTGGTATATCCATAAAAGCAAAAGCCTTACTGCCTATTGGAATAAATATCTATTTTATTTTCAGGACAATTTTTAATGCCTTAAGGTCCATAGAATCACTGATCATGGTGATCGTCTTTGTTGTCTGGGTTGGAATTGGACCATTCGCCGGTGTACTTGCATTGGGTGTACACACCATAGCCGGTCTGGCAAAACTGTTTTCAGAGCAGGTGGAATCGATACTCGAAGGTCCTGTTGAAGCAATAAAAGCTACCGGGGCAAACCGCATACAAACCATAGTCTACGGAGTGATTCCTCAAATCATCCCGCCATACATATCCTATACGATGTACCGATGGGATATCAATGTGCGTATGTCTACAATTATCGGATTTGCTGGTGGAGGGGGAATCGGATTTTTGTTGATTCAGAATATCAACTTATTAAACTACCGGGCTGCCAGTGTACAGATGATAGCCATTGCGCTTGTAGTAGCTTCCATGGATTATCTTAGCTCAAAAATGCGTGAGAAAGTCGTCTGATTTCATGCAATAATCAAAAACAAAAACAGGGTGATCTTGAATGCAGAATCATAGGTTGATCACCCTGTTTCCTTCTTGATTGTTTTAGTAGGACTTTTTTGTAGTCTAATATACAAATTCGCGAATGTCATAACGGCTAATATGGGGTGTTTCTTCTGCATTCTTAAAGACCAGGTTTCTTTCTATTTCATCAGCCTGCATGGTTTTATGGTGATCATTCAGAATCCCTAACCTGTGTTGGAAGGCATCACGAGTGTATTGCAAATCTTCGCCGATAATCAATTCCGAAAAATAGAGGATATCTTCCATATCCAGCTGCATTTCATTGATGACATTAATGGTATCGTCTACATGTTTACGATAAAAATATTCTCCACCAGCACCTAATAAGACAATAATCCCAACAGAGACTCCACCGGACTTAAGTGCTTTGACCGCATCAACTACATCGCTCCGGCACTCCCGGCTTGTGTAAAAAACGAAGTAGTTCAGCATTTCCAGATTCCATTCCGATGTAAACTCTACGTAATCCAAGACTGGCGAGGATGGCATAATCTTGAGCCGATTTTTTTTCGCCGGAAAAACCATCCAGAAAGGAATAAATTCCACCGAGATTTTCTACATCAAAATTTTCTTGAACAATTCCAATTATTGGAACAAGTTTTTCCATCGGAATTACCAGGGCATTGGCATCCCCAAGGAATATTGTCCTGCGCAAGGATAATCCCTCTCCTAGGAACCGATGGACATTAAGGCAATGCTCATTAAATTCTGCGGCAGTTTTAATATGAAAGGGGCGGTCATGGAAAAAATCACAAAAGGTGCAGGTATTAAAAGAACAGCCTTCCGTGGCTTGCAGGACTACGGAGAAATATTGATCAGGGGGGAGTATTCCCACGGGTTTATAGATTTGATGGTACTGCTGGATATCTGCTGATGATCTATTCAGTGGATATTGGCTGGCTTTTTGCAGAACCCCTTTAGCATCAGAAGGCAGATTCCCGGATAGGTTGATTCTCTTTTGTTCGAAATCCTGCAGGAAGTCCAAAGCCATCGATGCGGCTTGTATTTCGGTATGAGAAGCTTCCGATTTCGTCAACCATCGCCGGGATCGAGATTGATTTTGATCAATCCATTTGGTGAGGATCTTTCCATCCAAACCCCTGCGATAGGACACATTTTCGATCATTGCTGTCCATAAACGGCCTTCGTAATCAAAGGAAATAACATAATCCTCCCTATTTCCGGAAAGGCTTAAAGTTATGCAGCTGTCCTTGATGCTTAATGTGATGGATTGGTTTCCCCATTTTCCAAGAAGAACCGTCATTTTTTATCGCAGAGGTTCTTAATATTTCTTGTAAAATTGGAATACTCGGTGATTCTTTGGATCAACATGGCAATTCATTACTCCAAAAATTATTAATTCATGCCTTGAGCAATTTATTGAGGAAGTAATCGGCTATCTGAAAAGCGCCATTCTCCTTCCTTTCAGGATTTTGGTCAACATTGAATAACAGGTGTGATCACATCAATCCAATTTCCCCGGTATAAATCACTTTCAGTAATCTTAATACTATTCATTTCCTCCCTGATAAATTGCTCTAAAATTGGTGATTCCCGGAAAGTGCTTCGCGGAATATATCCAAAAGGTTTAGAGGCGTGATAAACCTCGGCTAAAGTACTGTATCCCACTTTTCCAATCACGATATCACACGCATTGATCAAATCCGGATGATAAAAATCTGAGTGGTGAGGAAGCGTAATAATGTTATCAGCTAAGTTTTTATTTGCTTGCATACCTGGAACCACAAAAAACATTTGCCTGCCAGGTACCCTGTTATTTAAGAAAGAAAAATCGGTCCGGATTCCACCCATCGTAATTAAAACCATACGATCTGTATCCGAGATACCCAATCTTTTGCGTATTTGTTTTCTGTTTAGCCTTGGTTCCCGTGAAACCGGATCTGAGATAAATATCGGTTGTACAGATGGATCGCACAAGGGCTGTGTCTGGATATGATAATCCGGCATTTGGAATATTTGAGAGTAGTATCGAATTGGTTCGATAAAGCCCTGCATTGAGTCTTTGTATTCCTCGTATATCCAATCCCAGGTGAAATTCTCGATCAATACGGAAGGAATCTGCAGTTGATCAGCCAGGTAAATCCCAAACGGAGAGATATCAGAAAAAATCCATTTTGTCTGGTAATCTTGCAGTTGTTCGATCACATCCAGCGATTTTCCTGGCGAAAAAGGGATAAACTGGTTCAACTGTGCAATCGTTCGTGTTAAATTAATTTCAAGGGGAGATTCTTGGACAAGGCCAACATCAACAATTAACGGGTGATATGTATAACAATCATTATCCAGGGAGTCTTGAAAAAACCATTCCGGCACGGTTGTGAAAATATCGAAATATATGCCATTCTCATTCCGGTGTATGGCACTCATGACCGCACAAGCTCGGGATGCATGACCGAAACCATGCGGGGTGACAAAGTAAGCAATTTTCACTGGTCGATATCCAATATATTTTAATCAAATCTTATCAGGTCGTATGCAATTTAGCCAGAACAAAAATTGGGTAATATGCATCCGATATTGATAAGATATGTTTGATTTATAACAAAGAAGAAAATGGGTATATCAAATATGATAAGGGTACAGACAAACTACCAGAATTAATGGATTGATATTTCAAAATAATTCAATGACTGAGGGATTAAAGCTATGAGTGAATTGATCAACAACCGCCAGAATCGTATTGATATTATGAAAACCCTTATCCGCCAGCTGCATGAAGGCGCCGGTGAGGACTATATTAAGAAGCAATTAGAAACCTTACTGGATGAAACCGATTATCAAGATGTCTTCCTTATGGAAGTTCAATTAATTAAGGAGGGAATTCCAGCAGAAGCAGTTCAGGATTTATGTGATACCCATACCAGGGTATTAAAACGTCATTTGGATCTTCAGGAAACCCCTGAGACGATCCCAGGTCACCCGGTGCACACCTTTATTTTGGAAAATCGCGAAATGACCCGCACTACTACACAAATTCGCTTTTTGATGCAGCAAATTAACAAGCTTCCGGGAGATGAAGATGCCACCTCCCAAATGGCAAATATACATCCCTTACTTAATCAACTCATGGATGTAGAAAAACATTACAAAAGGAAAGAAAACCTTCTCTTTCCATACTTCGAAAAGCATGATTTACCCGGTCCGCCCATGGTGATGTGGGGCAAACACGATGAGGTCCGCGAATTATTAAAAGGGACTTTAAGGGGTTTCCAGGAAGTGGAACGATTTTCTGCGGCAGAGGCATCGGCTTTTAATCAATTTTCAGTTTCAGCGGTAGTCGATGCAATTGACGAAATGATTTACAAAGAAGAAAAAATTCTGTTCCCAACTGCACTAGATATGCTCGATGAAAAAGACTGGTATGACATATACCAGCAAAGCGATGAATATGGATATTGCCTGTATGCGCCGCAGTTTGAATGGACACCCGAAGGTGATTTCATGAAAGATATCACCAAGCCATCTGTAATGCATGGACGGATTCAAATGCCGACTGGCAGTTTCCAGTTGGAAGAATTAATTCAAACCTTTTCCACCCTTCCGTTTGATGTAACATTTGTGGATAAGGATGATACAGTGCGGTATTTCAGTCCGGGAAAAGAAAGAATATTTGAGCGGTCTCGTGCAATCCTCGGACGCAAAGTTCAATATTGCCATCCCCCAAAGAGTGTACATATTGTCAACCAAATCATTAAGGATTTTAAAGCAGGAAAACAGGAACGGGCACGATTTTGGATATCTATGCAGGGCAAATTTATCTACATCGTGTACTATGCGGTTCGCAATGATAACGGTGAGTATTTGGGGACCATCGAAGTAACCCAGGATTTAACAGATCTGCGCCAAATAACAGGGGAAAGGCGTTTGCTGGCATACGATGGAACACCTGAAACAGCATAAATAATCATACGGATAAGGATCATCTGAACATGGAAATTACGGCAAAGACTAAATTGATGGATTTATTAAATGAATATCCTCAACTCGAAGAAAAAATTATTCAAGCCGCACCGGCTTTCAAGAACCTCAAGAACCCCATATTACGGCGAACAGTTGGCCAGTTAGCAACTGTAGAAAAAGTGGCACAAATTGGAAATCTGGATGTATTTACATTTGTAAACTTACTGAGACGTGAAACAGGCCAGGCAGAGTTCACATAAGGCCGAAATATCACAAGCTCTAAATGAGACACCTGTCAATAGAATGGATCCAGATTGGATCAGGGGTGATCCAGAGTTTGTAGTGGATGGCACACAATTGTTGGCAAAAGGAGATGTGCCATTAAACCGGGTAAATGAACAGCTGCAACAATTAACTCAAGGGAGGTTTCTGTTGTTGATAACCGACTTTGAACCCCAACCAATGATCGAAGCCCTGGGAAAACAATCCCGCACGGTTTATCATAGATTGGATTCACAAAATTCCGGCCAGCATTTGACATATATTAAATAGTCGCATCCCTTAGGACAAAAAAGGACACAGAAATCCCAAAGTCTCTGTGTCCTTTTTTAATGCTCATTTTGTATAATTTGTTATTTGTAACTCTCAATTGACCTTGCCGTTATTATGATGTTTCAAAAACATCATTATTCAGGATCATGGTACAAGGTTTCCTAATTTCCAGTGGTAGTTGGATATCCGGCATTTTGCCAGGCTTCATAACCACCAAGGATAGGTTGCACATTGGTAAAACCATTTTGCTGCAATATAAATGCCGCACCGGCACTTGAATTTTCGGCCGGTCAGGTACAGTAGGTAATGATCCATTGGTTAGGATCAAGCTGGTCCAAAGACGCTTCGAGTTTATCTGCCGGAATATTTTTTGCTCCCTGGATATGGCTGGTTTCATAGGAGCTTTCACTGCGGACATCCAGGAATAGTGCAGATTGGTCATCAAATGCTTTTTTTGCATCGAGAAGGGAAACGCGCTTAATTTCTGGATATGGAATACTTGCATCCGATGCGGTTTGCGTATTCGCTGGAGCCGGTGATCCAGACATGGCGAAGTAAATCAGCACAGCCAGAACGAGGACTACCCCAATACCTATAAAAATAATGGGGGTGTTGGATGTCGTTGCATTATTAAGTGTGGACTTCTTGCTAACCCGTTTTCTTGGCATAAATATAGATCCTTATAAGTAGAGTATTACAATATTATTTATCCCTATTATTTTAATGGCTTTTGGCATATTTTACAATTGATATCTAATTATGATATTCGGTTATAATGCAAATTAGATAGAGGAGGAATATTTATCGAGAGATTATCAACCGGGATGAATTAGCGCATGATTTCTGATGCCGGGGGTCTATTGCATCAGGAATGACGAGGAGAAGGGTTCTTCATTTCACCGTGAAGTTAACCGTGCGGGGTAGGAATAAGTTTCCAAACGGGAAAATCGAGAGATCAGCGGATGCCCTTTAGATAGTTCACATCTGATTCTATCCTAAACAACACAACACTATTGACATGGATTGGCAGGCAGAAGACCGGGTTTGTTGACCCAATTAAAGGTTTTACTATCTGCAATGAATTCTATTTCTAATTGGAGGGTTGGTTTATGTGCGGGATTGTTGGATACATAGGGAATCGGAATGCTACCCCAATTATTCTGAATGGATTAAAAAGGTTGGAATACCGGGGTTACGATTCAGCAGGGATGGCTGTTATTGATATCGATCATATCGAAATCCGCCGGGATGCCGGGAAACTCCGGAATCTTGAAGAACTTGTTTATCAGCAACCAATAAAGGGCAAAATGGGGATTGGTCATACCCGTTGGGCGACTCATGGTGAACCCAGTGCGAAAAATGCCCATCCCCACCTGGGCGCTACCGGTAATGTTGTGGTTGTCCATAATGGGATTGTTGAGAATTTTATCGAACTCAAGGATGAACTTGTATCTGAAGGTGTCGAATTTAAATCGGAAACAGATACAGAAACAATAGTTCACTTGATCGAAAAGTTCCTTGGTATCGGGAATTCCCTGGAAGAAGCAGTGCAAAAAACCTTGATGCTATTAAAAGGGGCTCATGGAATTGTAGTGATGTCTACGCTTGAAATGGACAAGATCATTGCCGCCAGAGTAGGAAATGCGGGAGGGGTGGTGATTGGTTTCGGGGAAAATGAAATGTTTATTGCCTCCGATATACCTGCCATTTTGGAACATACGCAAAAAATGGTATTTTTGGAGTCCAGGCAAATGGCAATTGTCACCAAGGGAGGGCTTCAGGTTAAGACTCTGGAAGGAAAACCCATTAACTATCGAGTCCATACCATTTCCTGGGATCCTGTATCAGCGGAAAAAGGGGAATACCGCCATTTTATGCATAAAGAAATTCACGAACAGGTACGATCTCTAACAGACACCCTTGCCGGAAGAGTGGATTTTGAAAACGGGCGAGTCCGCTTCCCCCAATTAAATCTTACACCCGAGCTTGCCAGAAGAATTAACCGGATATATATCACTGCTTGTGGAAGTGCAGCATATGTAAGTATGGTGGGCAAATTTTATATCGAAAAGATAGCGCGAATACCGGTAGAAGTAGATATTGCTTCGGAATTTCGATATCGCAATCCAATTGTGGATAAAAACACAGTCGTGCTGGCTGTCAGCCAATCAGGAGAAACTGCAGATACACTGGCAGCCATGGAAGAAGGACGTATCAAAGGTGCTGTATTATGGTCTATTGTGAATGCAATTGGTTCCCAGGCGATGCGCCTGGCTGATGGCTATATCTCTATGCAGACTGGACCTGAAATCGGAGTAGCAACGACAAAGGCATTCACCGCTCCCCTGGTGGATTTGTATATGCTTGCAATCCTTCTTGCGGATTTGCGTGGTAGTTTATCGGAGCAGGAAAGGTTTTCACTTGTCACCGATTTGCGGTTGATCCCCAATCTGGCCGGACGGTGTCTGGAGCGGGAAAATGCCGTTTTGGATGTGGCGCATTATCTGAAAGACTCACGCAATGCGCTTTACCTTGGACGCGGGATTAATATGCCGATCGCCTATGAGGGCGCCTTGAAATTAAAAGAGATTTCATATATCCACGCAGAGGCTTATCCTGCAGGGGAAATGAAACATGGGCCAATTTCGCTCATAGATGAGGATATGCCTGTGGTTGCGATCGCTACCAAAGATCTCTGGTATGACAAAATGATCAGCCAGATTGAACAGGCTAAAGCCCGCGGCGGGAAGGTGATCATGGTTGCCACGGATGGTGATACGAGAGCAGCAGAGCTAGCCGACCACGTCATTTGGGTTCCAGAGTCACCCTGGCTGTTTTCTCCTGTGACAACAACAATTCCCCTGCAAATGCTGGCTTACCATATAGCAACATTACGCGGTCTGGATGTTGATCAACCCAGGAACCTGGCAAAAAGTGTAACCGTTGAATAAACCGAAATGCATGATGATTAAATAAAAACTTCCTGAAATAAGTGGGGGAAATTCTTTCAGGAAGTACCTTATTAATATCCTGAGTTTTGCTTAGATGAGGATTCTGGTCAACTAAATAATGGCATGCGAAAATTAGTGATTGTATTTGGGTGGTTATGTTAAGAAAAGACCTGCCGATTATATCACCGCCGAAGGGATGGTTTTCTCAATAACAAATACACATTCTGACAGTGATTTTAATGAAAAGTCTATTTTTCCTTTCTGCTTTGCAGAACAATTCAGGTAATTACTCAAAATCATTTCGTCCAAAATACATAATTCGGGGTGTTTCTCAATTAATGCCATATACGGACAACTTGCAAACATAATAACCGGGCCGTTTTTATGGGCTTCCCAACGGGCAAAATAGGCTCGTTTGTTCATTTCGACCATGAGTAAGTTCAACGTCCTGGTTAAATTTATGACGGGATAAGTGGCGGGGACCATCATTTTTGCCACGTTCCTTAAAAGTCCTTCTTTTTTGGTTGTTGCACCAGGGATACTGAGCAGGTGGTCACATAACTCGGAATAATTATTTGCTGTTCTTTTAGTGGAAATCCTGTATTTTACCTCTGGTCTTCCACGAACTCTGCTGGATAGATTATCGTCCTTGATTATTTCAACAATCTCGTTTTGCAGCATTTTCTGTAAATGGTAATGGATATCCGGTTTTGTCATTCCAATAGTATGTGAGAGCCCATTTACAGTCACAATACGGAATTTTAATAAATTTGCTAGAATTAAATTCTCCGTGGATTCTTTCATAAAATTGATTATATCCATTAAATAAAAAAATATTTAATTAAATAATCAGCTTGACAAGCAAAATTGAGATGATACAATGAATATTGTATATCTTATATTGTCGGGATATACCATAATGAATATCTGTGTATTATTCCCGGAAAGAGAGATCTGCAATGAGTTATGAGGAATTAAATTCCCCCGGTAAAAGTATTCCCCCAGAATTGGAAAATGCAGTTGCTCTGACTACCCTTGATCGTATCTACAATTGGAGCAGGCGCAATTCACTTTGGCCAATGACTTTTGGATTGGCTTGTTGTGCATTTGAAATGATAGCTACTGCTGCCGCAAGGTTTGACTTTTCTCGATTTGGTATGGAAGTCATGCGGCCAAGTCCCCGGCAAGCGGATGTAATGATTGTTGCAGGCACCGTAACGAAAAAGATGGTCCCTTTAATTGTCCGTCTTTACAATCAAATGCCGGAACATAAATATGTGGTTGCAATGGGCTCCTGTGCTTCAGGTGGGGGACCATTTAAGGAAGGGTACAATGTCGTTTCCGGTATTGATAAATTCATTCCGGTTGATGTCTATATACCAGGCTGCCCGCCAACTCCCCAATCTCTGTTGAATGGTTTAATTGCCCTGCAAAAAAAAGTGGACACTGAGTCATTGAAAGAAGTTCGTTGGTATAAAAAGGAACCCACTCCACCAATCCCGATTCCAATTCTGGGACCGGATTTGATGGATCCAAGGGACTTTGCTTTGATAAACGAGGTGACTCATCGCCTTGAAGTAGAAGAGAGTACTGGAGAACAGGAAAACCAGGAAGGAGTATAGTCTTGACCGAGAAAATTACCCTACAAGCGGAAGAGGACATCGTTCAAAAATATCCCCAATGGTTGCTTCCAGATGGGAGGCAAGGTTATGAAGGCTTTCTTGTAGAGCGGGAACATCTTCTGGAGGTAGCTCAAGCCCTTCGGGATGAATATGGCTATGATTATTTAACTTCTGTTACCGGTGTAGACTATCTAGCTCTGGAAAAAATGGAAGTTGTTTATCATTTTTTCAAATCGATTGGCGGCCCCGCATTTGAAATAAAAGTACAAACCCCAAGGGATGACGCTGTTGTCCCGTCTCTCACATCCCTTTATCCCGGGACAGAGTTCCAGGAAAGGGAAGCCTGGGATCTGTTGGGTATTAAATTTTCCGGACATCCTGATTTGCGGCGCATCATGCTTTGGGAGGGTTTTGTTGGTCATCCACTTCGAAAGGACTGGAAGGAAACCTACTTTGAGGACCAGGTAAAACCGTATAAAAGCAGGTGGCCGGAGGGAAAAGCCGTTCGGTCAGAGATAAACAATCCGTACCATGCGAATGTGCAGTACCCAAAAAATTTTAACCCGGATATTTATGCGCCGGATGATGATGAATCTGTTTATCAACTTTTACGTAAGGTTCAGGAAAAATATGATCCAGATATCCAGACTGACCAGGTAATCATCAATTTTGGACCGCAGCATCCCTCAACGCATGGCGTTTTTCGAATGGTTACACTCCTTGAAGGGGAGACAATCATTGATATCAAACCTGTTCTAGGGTATTTGCACCGCAACCACGAAAAAATTGGAGAAAGAAACACTTATATCCAGAATATCCCGTTTACAGACCGCTTGGACTACATTACTTCGATGAGCAACAATTTTGGGTATGTCCTTACAATTGAAAAATTAATGGGCATAAAACCTCCTGAACGTGCGATGTATATCCGTACGATGATGGCTGAACTAACCAGGATAGCTTCCCACATCGTATCTGTCGGATTTTTGCTGAACGATCTGGGTGCATTTTTTACTCCCATGCTGTATGCCATGGAGGAGAGGGAATTAATCCTGGATATTTTTGAAGCTGTGTCAGGTTCGCGGATGATGTGTAACTATTACAGGTTTGGTGGGGTTGTCAGAGATCTTCCCGAGGGTGTATTCGATAAAATTAAAGCGCTTGTTGGCGATCGTCTTCCACGGAAAATTGATGAGATTGACCGGTATCTGACCAAGAATGAAGTCATCCGTTTACGCTGTGAAGGAGTTGGAATACTTACTCCGGAAGATGCGTTAAACAATGCCGCCTCAGGCCCTGTTTTACGCGGATCGGGTGTTCCCTATGATATTCGCAGAGCTGATCCCTATGAAATATATGATCGTTTCGAATTTGATGTGGCGTACGGGACCCACGGGGATCTTTATGACCGCTATCTTGTTCGCCTGGAAGAAATGAGACAAAGTCTGCGGATTTTACAACAAATTATTAAAGACATACCGGATGGTGAAATTCAAACAGGAAAACCTGCCTATCTTGTTAAGGTACCAGCCGGTGAAGCTTACGGTCGTATAGAATCTCCAAAAGGGGAATTGGGATTTTATGTGGTCTCGGATGGGAAGCCGAATCCATACCGCTATCATATCCGATCAGGATCCTTCGTTAATTTAACCAGTCTGGCGCCCATGGCGCGCGGATCAAAAATTGCAGATGCCGTGACGATTCTGGGTTCTATCGATATTGTTTTGGGCGAAGTAGACCGGTAGAAAACGTTCAAGGAGTGAAGATGAATGGTTCTGGAATGATTCGTGGTCTGTTGGTCACATTTGGTCGCTTTTTACAAACCTATATTACAGATATCAAGTATCCTGGAAAACGTTATTACACCAGAGATGGTATAGCGCATAGAATGAGCAGCGGCACCAGCGGGATTTTTACAATTCAATATCCCGAGGAAAAAATGATAATTCCAGAGGAATTCCGTAATATTCCCTTCCTTATATACGAGGAAGCGGATGGAATCAGAAAATTACGCTGCACATCCTGTGGTATCTGTTCCAAGGTTTGTCCCCCGCAATGTATCTGGATAACACGTAAAGTAGATTCTCAGACTGGAAAACCCTTGCAGGAACCGGCGGAATTTTATATTGACGTGGATATCTGCATGAATTGCGGTCTTTGCGCAGAATTTTGCCCCTTTGACGCAATCCGGATGGACCATGATTATGAAATTGCTTCATATAACCGGCTGGAAAACCATATCTATGGATTAGAAAAGCTGCAAAAACCGGTTTCTTATTATGCTGGTATTCGTCCCACCAATTATGCCCGTGAGGAAGCGGCCCGGGCGGAAAAGGAAGCGGCAAAAGCCGCCAGAAAATCTATCTAGCGGAAAAAATTGATTATGTATAATCCCGATACAGAAATGATATTTCCAATCAGGGTAATCCAGGAATTACAACCATTGCGTGGCCAAACCTGGCAATCCTTAGTACTGAGTATAACAAAACAGCCGCCTGTTGACCTCGAGCAGTTATCGTTTGTACTGTTTATGGTGAGGATGGCGGGGTGCATCACCTGTAATTCGGATGCTTTTCGGGCAATGAAAGGTTGTACTCAATGTGCCATGCAGTCTATCCGCAGATACCGGGGTGAGGATGCAGAATTAATCCAGCAGTATATGCTGGCAAAAGAGGAAGTGCAGAATTATTTAAACAAGAAAGATATCTGTTTCTAGCAGCAAACTGATTCGCTTATTCTTTACAGCAATATATGCAATGATCTGATCAAGCGCATCATTCTGACTATTAGAAAATTACAGATTAACAATTAATAATTTCAGTCAAATATTCTTAATTAAAAAATGCAACAATTATTAATATAAAGAACTGGTATGATTACTTTGCGATTAATTGGACGATAATCAACCAGATTATAGGAATCATGTGACTACACAAACAGAGACTTCAAAAGTTGTGGGGATTCGGTTCTCCAGAGTTGGTAAGGTCTATCATTTCATTAGTACGATAGAGGATCTTAAGCAAGGTGATTATGTTGTTGTTGAAACCAGCCGCGGGTGGCAGCTTGGAAAGGTTATCCAACCCCAGGTTGATATCAAGAATTCGGAAGAAACCAACCTGAAACAAATAGACCGGAAGGCAACTCCGGAGGATATGATAAAGCGGCAAGAACTGCAGCAAAAAGAGGCAGAGGTAATTGCATTGTGCCGGGAAAAATCAGCTGAATTAAAGTTCGAGGGAACTAAATTCGTAGAAGCCGAATTTAGTTTTGATAGCAGCCGATTAACTATTTTGCTTAACCAGGAAGCTGATGAGAAACTAGATATGAAACCTCTGCGCAGAATCTTGCAAAAGAGTTATCCTGCCACACAAATTGAGCTCCGTCAAATCGGGCCAAGAGATGTGGCGAAAAATCTATGTGGAATTGGTGCATGTGGATTGGAAAAACGGTGCTGCTGTAGTTTTCTGACAGAATTTAGCTCAATATCTATTCGTATGGCCAAAGAGCAGGGGATTTCTCTAACACCATCAGAAATTACCGGTATGTGTGGAAGATTACGTTGCTGTCTTATTTATGAATTTGAGAATTATGTGGAGGCTCGCAAAGAACTCCCCAAGAAAAATCAGATACTCAAAACCCCACTGGGTGAGGGGAAAGTAATCGATGCCTTTCCATTAAAACGATCCGTACTGGTAGAGATACCCGAGACCGGAGTGAGGGAATTTAAAATGGACGAGCTCCTATCTCAGGATTCAATTTCCCAACCGGTTGTTGCAGTCCCCCTACCGCCAGTGGTTTTAGAACAGAACAAAACTGTCCAGGTAGATAAAAAGAAAAACCACCGAAAAAGACGCCGCCGACCCTGATAAGGTATAAATCGGAATGATATCTGGATTCAAATAGTCCGATCAAATCTCAAGGGTATCCATTTTTTTCCAATTTACGGAAAACTCCAAAAAAATACTTGCAATCCGTAAAAAACTTGTTATAGTATTAATATGAATTATGATTAATCAGATTAATCAGATAATTAGTTTTTTGGATATTTGCGGCTATAACCTCCATGGGAAAAAACGAGCAATTGATTACTTTATATAGTTATCTTTGCCAGCAGGCAGCGGAGAAAGGAAAAATCCCATCGATCACCGAGATGAGTGATGAATTGAGTATAAGCGTCGCAACATTGAGAGAGCAGCTTGAAGTTACCCGTGCCCTTGGTATCATAGAATCACGGCCGCGGAAAGGAATTCGTTTACTTCCGTATTCATTTAAACCTGCAGTTGTCCAATCTGTATCCTATGCAGTTGCAGTAGATGATTCCAACTTTCAGCACTATTCTGATTTGCGAATCCAAATTGAAAACGCATACTGGTATCGGGCTGTATCCTTGCTTGAAGAGCAAGATCATAAAGTTTTAGTGGACATTCTGGATAAGGCGGATAAAAAGTTAACCGGAGACCCCGTCCAAATCCCTCACCTCGAACACCGTAACCTTCACTTAACAATTTATAAGAGATTGGCAAATCCATTTGTGACGGGCATTCTCGAAGCGTATTGGGACCTTTACGAAAGTATTGGTTTAGCAGTTTATACAGACCTGAATTATCTATCCAGGGTATGGTCATACCATCGCAGGATGGTGGATTCTATAACTTCAGGGGAATACTGGCTGGGACAGAAAGTTCTCATGGAACATATGGATTTATTATATAAAAGATTTGAATCAAAACCTGTCGTTCAATTCGAGTGAATCTCGACCTATTACAGAATATCCCGATAAGAATAGTGGTGACATATGGCAAATATTTTATTGGAAAATGATATACACAAAAATAAACAAGGGATTATCAATGATTTTGCCATAACATTGAGCACCATAAACGGTTCTGGCAGTGCCACCGCAAATATGACGCTCGTCAGGGCTTTGTTTTTGATGGGGATTCCAGTTTCTGCGAAAAATATTTTCCCTTCCAATATTCAAGGTTTACCAACCTGGTTTACCATCCGTTGTAGTCCCTTTGGATTTTTGGGCAGGGTGGAAGAGGATGATATTGTCGTTACCATGAATCCAGCGACGTTTCAGGATGAATTAAAACACGTGATCTCCGGGGGGGTGATTCTTTATGCAGATGATCTCAAAAAACCAGAAGGCCGGGAGGATGTTATCCTCTATCCGATGCCGGTAAAAAAAATTGTTCAAGAAACTGATATTTCCCCTCAATTGAAGGGTTATATCGCTAATATGGTATATGTTGGGGTGCTGACAGAATTATTGGGCATTGAATTAAATAAGATTTACCAGGCTCTTGAATATCACTTTGAAAAAAACCAGAAAGCGATCAATTCAAATTTTCATGTGATTCAATCCGCGGTTATGTGGACGAAGGCAAACCTGGAAAAAATCGATCCATATTCCGTCACACCGCTGCAAAAAAATGTCAATAAAATCATGACCAATGGCAATACTGCTGCTGCTTTAGGTTCTATTTATGGTGGTGTTCAATTTGTTTCCTGGTATCCGATCACACCAGCCTCCAGTATTCCAGAGGAAATGAATACATATTTACCAAAATTAAGGAAGGATCCACTTACCGGAAAAGAAACCTACGTTGTTGTCCAGGCAGAAGATGAATTATCTGCTATTGGCATGGTAACCGGAGCAGGCTGGGCAGGTTTACGTTCAATGACAGCCACTTCCGGCCCTGGATTAAGCTTAATGGCAGAATATCTCGGTTTGGCTTATTTTGCCGAAGTCCCGCTCGTTATCTGGGATGTTCAGAGAGTAGGGCCAAGTACAGGCTTACCAACGCGTACCTCTCAAGGAGACCTTTCCTCGGCACAATACATCAGTCATGGAGACACGGAATTTATTATCCTTCTGCCTGGAAATATTGAAGAGTGTTTTGAATTCGGGTGGCGGTCTTTTGATATTGCCGAAAGACTGCAGACCCCGGTAATTGTTTTAAGCGATCTTGATCTTGGCATGAATCACTGGATTTCTGAGCCATTTAAATATCCGGAAAAACCCATCGACCGGGGTAAGATCCTCTGGGAAAAGGACCTTGATGAGTGGTCATTAACGAAACAACAGGAATGGGGCAGGTTCATGGATGTAGATGGAGATGGGATAACTTACCGGACCGTACCCGGAAATCTGCACCCGAAGGCTGCATATTTTATGCGAGGTACGGGCCATAATGAATATGGGGGATACAGCGAAGACCCTCAGGAGTGGGAAAAACTACTGGATAGGCTTAAACAAAAATTCTGGACAGCCAGGTCGCTTGGTATTTTACCTTACCCGGAGATCGAGGTAAATCAGAATGCCGAAATTGGCTTCATCCTATGGGGATCAACCGAGCTAGCGGTTAGAGAGGCACGCGCGATTCTGATGGCGCAGGGGATAATCACCGATTGCTGCCGGGTTCGCTGTTTGCCTTTGGATGATGCAATTGGTGGATTTATTAATAAACACAAAGTGAATTATATAGTGGAACTTAACCGGGACGGGCAGCTCCATCAGTTATTAAAAATAAAATTTCCGGAAACCACAAAACGGCTTGTTTCACTTGCTCATGTTGATGGATTGCCGCTAACGGCGAAATGGATAATCCGGGAATTGCGTATAGCAGGGGAGAAATTATCATGACTGCGAATATGCCTCTTAATCAAATTGGTTTGGATAAAAACAACTATCGTGGAGCAGGCTCAACTTTATGCAAGGGTTGCGGCCATAATTCAGTAGCCAATCAAATCATGTTAGCCTGTTATGAACACAATATTCCTCCAGAGAAAATTGTTAAATTTTCTGGAATTGGATGTTCAAGCAAAAGCATTAATTATTTCCTCGATCGTTCATTCGGTTTTAATGGATTGCACGGCAGAATGCCCTCCTTAGCTCTGGGGGCTTTATTCGCTGATACAACATTAAAAGGGCTTGGAGTCAGCGGAGATGGGGATACAGCCAGTATTGGTATGGGGCAATTCAAGCACCTTGTCAGACGGAATATCCCTATGGTTTACATAGTTGAAAACAATGGAGTCTATGGATTAACGAAAGGACAATTTTCAGCCACATCAGAAAAAGACTTAAAAATTAAGAGACAGGGGGTCAATCCGTATTTGCCTATAGATATTTGTATGGAGGCATTGGCTGCATATGGGACCTTTATTGCCCGCTCATTTGCTGGTGATCCACAACAGGTAAAAAGCCTGGTAAAAGCTGCCCTGAGCCATGACGGAATTGCAGTTATCGATATTATCAGTCCATGTGTGTCATTTCATAATTTGGAAAATTCAATCCATTCTTACACCTGGGGAAAAGATCATGAATCCCCGCTCCACGAACTAACTTTCGTGCCGCCACGAGAAGATATCACGGTGGAAGATTTTGAGAAGGGAGCTATGCGCGAAGTTGTCATGCATGACGGATCCGTAATCGTCCTAAAAAAACTTGGAGCTGATTATGATCCTACGGATAGGAGCTCGGCTTTTTGTATGCTGGCTGAAGCAGAGAGAAAAAATTGGCTGGTAACCGGACTGATTTATGTGGACCCCAAATCCCCTTCACTCATTCATAACTTTGATCTACCCGAAACACCACTCAACCGGCTTGGTTCGGACCGGATAAGGCCTGCCCCGGAGACGTTAGACTTGTTAAATAAATCCCTTTTATAGAGAAGAAATTAACATCTGCCAATCGGATGTTCTGAATTTTTGATCCACTCACTCCAGGAACCGGGATAGAGTTTTGCACCGGACATTCCTGCATATTCCATGGCAAGGATATGCAGGCATGAAGTCACACCAGATCCACAATAAATCACAACATTTTCCAGAGGGATGTCAGGTAGGAGCTGGTTGAATTCTCGGTACAGCTGGTGTTTGCTCTTTATTGTCATATCCGGATTGAGGTTTTCACCATGGAACCGGTTAATGGCGCCCGGGATATGTCCGGCGATAGTATCAATGGGTTCAACCTCCCCACAGTATCGTTCATGACTGCGAGCATCCAGTAGAACAAATTTTTCTGTCCCTATATTTTCCATCACCTCATCGGTTGTGATAACCAGGTTTTTTGATCCCTGAGAATTTAATTGGTATTTGGAAGCTAAATTTTGCTGATTACCAGAAGCGATTGGATGGTTTTCACTTATCCATTTTGTATAACCGCCATTTAATACCGCCACACCCAAATGGCCAAAATAACGCAGCATCCACCACAACCTGGCCGCATAGGCACCACCGGAAGTATCATATGTCACAATTTGGGTGGATGGATTCACGCCTAACCGGCGTAGTACCTGGCTGAATCCCTCAGCCGCCGGAAGTGGATGCCTGCCAGATTGAGGGGTGACCAAGGAAGAAAGGTCGTGATCCAGGTGGGCATAGACAGCTCCTGGAATATGTCCGGTCAAGTAGGATTTATACCCCCAATCGACATCTTTTAGATCAAACCGGCAGTCAATCAGTACCAGGTTCGGATCCCCAAGCATGTCATATAAATCGTGAATATCTATAAAATGGTTATACACTTTACTTATTATAAATCAGCCTCTTAATATTGCCATTGACTATCTTGTGTTATTTTATTTTAAATCGCCATCCAGGGGAAGATCTATTAAGTTAGGTATTGCCTTTTTTATCGGTAAATCCTGGCAGGTTTGATTGTCCATACAGATGACTATTCTGCGAATGCTCTGGATTTTCTTTGGATACACCCTTCAGAACCGCTCGGGCAAAATATTCATTACCCATAACTCCTCTTCGTCATAATCGCAATAAAGACCATTTACATGACAGCGATTCTTAACAAATCGTTCCTGGACGAATCTAATGCAAAAAATTTACCCGACTGTAATTAATTAAAGTAAATACCATTGTTTTATAAAAATACTACCCATGCAATAATTAGGGCAAAATTTTATCATTTTCAATAATCATTGCCGGGAATATTGTTGAGAATTGGTAATCATGGGAGAAATCCTAATTGGCAACCATGGGCGTCTATTTATATCTCAACTGAATTGAAATAAACGATTCCTGGAAAATAGCGTACCAGAACCGATAAATTTCTGTAAACCGGATCCCCATTTTATCTTGATGAAAACTTAGTTAATTGTGTGTAAAAGTGCAAAATTTGGCGGAGTGCTTGTACCAACCGGAAATCCTGAAATTACCAATACTTGATCTCCTGATTTTACAAAGCTTGTTGTAAACAATGCATCCTCGACAAGACCCAGTAGTTTCTCAACTGTGTCTGCAAATGGTATCAGGAAAGGAATAACATTCCAGTACAATCCAAGACGTTGATAGGTTTTGGGATTCGGGGTAAATGCAAAAATCGGAACGCGAACCCTTTCTTTGGAAGTTAACCTTGCAGTTCTGCCTGAAACTGTAAATACTGCAATAATCGCAACATTTTTATCCTCTGCAAGTTGACGGGCTGCTTCGGTGATGGTTACAACATCTTCTTCTTTTTTAACACGGGGTATATATTTCCGCTTCCCCATTCGTAAAAATGATGTTCGGCTTCCCTGATGATTGAGTCCATCATTCGGATGGATTCGAGGGGATATGACCCCACAGAGGTTTCTCCTGAGAGCATAACTGCATCTGTCCCATCCAGGATAGCATTGGCGACATCAGACGCTTCAGCACGCGTAGGGCGAGGGTTATTAATCATGGAATCAAGCATCTGGGTTGCCGTAATCACAATCTTTGCATTACGGTTTGCTTCCTGGATGATCATTTTTTGAGCGATTGGAACTGCCGCTGGTGAGGTTTCTATTGCCAAATCACCCCTGGCAACCATTACCCCGTCCGCGGCTTGGACAATCTCCAGCAGGTTGGTTAATGCCTGTGGCCTCTCTAATTTCCCAATAATTGGTATGTCAGCGGATTCAGGATTTATTTCCAACATTGCCTTGCGTACTGCATAAATATCCATAGCCGAAGACACAAAGGAAATTGCAACAGCATCCACCTGATTCAATATTCCGAATTCAAGATCCCTGCGGTCTTTCTCTGTGAATCCCGGGATATTTAACTCTGATTGAGGGAGATTGATACCCTTGTTAGATTTAAGCATTCCGCCCAGGACCACCCTTGCTCTCACCAACTCTCCTGTTATCGAGGTCACTATAAGCTCCAGGCGGCCATCATCAAGGAGGATTGGATTACCTGTTTTCACTATCTTTTCAAAATCCGGGACGTGCAAGGGGATGAAAGGCAGGCTGTCTATCCTAGCGTGTTGAATCTCATCAGGGTTTGCGAGGATAACTTCCTGGCCAAGGACCAGGTTGATAACTCCATCAGGAAGAAGACCAACCCTTAATCTCGGTCCCTGTAAATCCTGGAGTATAGGAATCGGCTTATTGAGTTTCTTGGCAACTTTTCTGAGGATGTGAATCTGATGCTCGTGTTCTGCATAAGTTCCATGTGAGAAATTCATCCTGGCAACATCCATACCTGCCAGGATGAATTGCTCCACTGCTGCCTCAGATTTACTGTTAGGTCCAAGGGTTACAACTATCTTTGCTTTACGATTCATTGGCATAGAATTCATCCTGAGGCGAACAAAAAAGCGTTTTAGATTTTAACTACCGATCAATCCATCATCAATACACGACGGATCCGGTCAACTGCCCAATCAATCGTATCTTTTTCGATAATAAGGGGGGGTGCGAATCGTATTATATTTTGGTGGGTCTCTTTTGCCAGGATATTTACATCCTGTAACGCCTCACAAAACCGGCGAGCTCCACCAGATTCTGGAGTAAGTTCCACACCAATCAATAAACCTTTTCCACGAACTTCTTTTATATGCTTACTGTTGATCTCTGCAAGGTGGTCCATGAAATATTCACCCATTTTTGCGGCGTTTTCAATCAAGTTTTCTTCAATAATAACTTTAATGGCTTCCCTTGAAACTGCAGCGGCGATTGGATTTCCGCCAAAAGTAGAACCATGTTGGCCAGGTTTGATCGTATCCATGATTGCAGAATCTGCTAATACAGCCGATACCGGATAGAAACCGCCGGCCAAAGCTTTGCCAACAATGATCATATCCGGCCGGACATTTTCATGATCACAGGCAAAGAGTTTTCCGGTGCGTCCCAAACCTGTTTGAATCTCATCAGCAATAAATAGGACATTATTTTTATTGCAAATTTCACGCACTTGCCTCAGATAACCTTCTGGAGGAATAATGACTCCTCCTTCACCTTGAATCGGTTCAATCATGACCGCTGCTGTATTCTCATCAATACTTTTTTCCAATGCGGATGAATCCCCGAAAGGAACAGTCTTGAATCCGGGTGTGAATGGACCGAAATCATCTTTATACAATGATTCAGTTGAATGAGAGATTATTGTTACAGTACGCCCATGAAAATTTCCTTGTGCTGTAATAATATCCGCATTGTTTTTAGGGATGCCCTTTTCCAGGTATCCCCATTTACGCGCAATTTTAATGGCAGTCTCTACCGCCTCACTGCCAGAATTCATTGGGAGAACTTTCTCATATCCGGTAAGAGTGCAAATCTCCTTATAGAAAAGTGGCAGCTGGTCATTTCGGAAGGCTCGTGAAGTCAGGGTCAATTTTCCGGCTTGTTTAACGAACGCATCCAATATCCTTGGATGAACATGGCCTTGATTGAGGGCAGAATAAGCACTCAGACAATCCAGATAGCGATTGCCATTGATATCAAACACCCAGACCCCTTTTCCTTCTGTTATTACCACATCAAGCGGATGGTAATTATTTGCTCCAAATTGATTCTCAAGCTCAATATAGTCATGTTTTGATAACATCAAATTCACCTCGAGAAATGATTAAATAAAAATAACGATTTGCGTAGACTGCAATATACGCGACTGTGGGAAAAGTTCAAGCTTAAGACAGTCTCCATATCAACTGGTTGAAAGATTCTGGGTATTTCCGTCACTGTGATGCCATGCCAATTCGATAATTGCTTTTATTGGTGAACCGAGTTTTGGGAAAATCATCTCAAACACCTGCGCCATTCGTATGGGAAAAACACCACCCAAGCTTTATTTCTAAAATCAGGCTTCTTATAAAACTTAAAAAACCAATGAATTTCTTGGTGGGAATAATCTTAACCAGAAATACAAACCTCTTTCTTGGTGCTACCTTCATCGCACTCTACCCTATGAGCCCAAGTATATCATAATGGGGTGGGTCGTATTTTTGTCAGAGAAACGGTGTTATTTTGTATTTGACGGATATTATAAAGTGATATAATTACAATATTATAGATAAAAATAATATATATTACTTTGAATATTTATTAATAGGAGGTAACACCCACAATGAAAAGAGGGATTGATCTTTTTATGAAAAGTCTTGTGGACCGGAAGGTTAATTATATTTTTGGAAACCCAGGTTCGACAGAATCACCCATGATGGACAGCCTTAAAGATTATCCAATTGAATATATTCTCAGTCTGCATGAGGGAGTAGCGGTTGGAATGGCGACTACCTACGCGTTGGGCAGTAATAATGTAAGTGTAGTCAATTTACATGTAGCGGCTGGTTTGGGTAACGGTCTTGGGATGCTGTACAATGCTTTTGCGAGAAATGCCCCGGTTTTAATTACTGCAGGTCAGATTGATAACCGTATTCGTTTACGGAAACCGCTTCTTGGTCATAACCTGGTAGCAATGGCAGAACCGCTCGTCAAATGGAGTGTGGAAGCTCAAAGGGCAGATGAACTACCATTAATCATGCACAGGGCATTCAAAATTGCACTTTCCCCTCCGCGTGGACCGGTATTTCTTTCCCTGCCAATGAATGTATTGGCAGAAGAAACCGATGCAGATGTACTTCCCCCCACCCTATTTCATTGGGATACGCGACCAGACCCCCAGGGGATTAAACAGGCTGCAAAAATCATTTTAGAAGCCAAAAATCCTGTCATTATCTGCGGTGAAGAGGTCGGATTGACAAAAGCAAACCTGGAATTAGTTAAAACTGCAGAATTAATCGGTGCTGCAGTCTGGGATACGATGATTCCATCAGCAGTCAGTTTTCCGAGAAATCACCCTCAATTTAGAGGTGATCTTCCTGATAACCACGAAGACGCCCGTAAAGTAATTGGTGATACTGACCTGGTGCTTTTGGTAGGGGGAGATTTCTTACAAGAAATCTTCTATACCGGAGTACAGCCATGGCCGGAGGGTACCAGGGTAATTGAAATTCAATCCTCGGAGGAATTTTTAGCCAGGAATTTTGCAGTTGATTTGGGGATTTTATCGGCTATTCACCCTGCACTGCAAGAATTGAATCTGGCTTTGTCTGAATTGATAAACGACAAGTTCCAACTGGAGCGAGAACAGCGGAATGAAATTCTAGCACGGCAAAAAGAAATTGATCTTGAGGAGCAAGCCAGGAGGGCGCAGGTTTGTATTGAATGCCAGGAAATGACTCCAGCACGCTTATTTATTGAATTAAAAGAGGTAATTCCAACAGACGCCATTCTGGTAGAAGAGACGAATACTGCCCGCAGCGATTTCCTGCGCACATTCCTGGCAGAAACGCCCGGGGATTATTACGGATCATTGGGCGGAGGAATCGGGCAGGGATTGCCTGGTGCTGTTGGTTATAAACTGGCTAACCCAGATCGTCCGGTTATTGTTGTCTCCGGAGATGGGTCAGCTATGTTCAGTATACAAACTCTATGGTCAGCAGTTCATCATAATATTCCGGTTGTGTTTATCATTTTAGCCAACCGTGCATATAGAATTTTGAAGGTTAATATGGATCGGTATAGAAAGTACTTTGAAATTGAGGAACAGGATCATTACCCGCACATGGATCTCACCAATCCTAATATCGATTATGTTGTGGTTGCCAATGGTTTAGGGATGGATGCTGAGAAAGTTTATGAACCGGAAGAGGTTGCTCCCGCTCTTCAACGAGCATTAGCCAGTGGAAAACCTTACCTGTTAGAGGTTTTCGTGGAAGGAACTTATCCAGGAGTATAACCAGACTTAAGGAAGCGGATGATCGAGGATCTTTCAGAATCATTTTTGATAAAATAAATCGGGAAAAATTGAGGATTGGAAATTAATTTCCAATCCTCTTACTTTTCTAATTATCAAAATGTTATTGCGATTTTTTGTTAATTCTCTTCCCATCTTCCGGAAAAATATTGTAAAGACTTCATTTATTAGATCGACTTTTTCGCTGTTCCACTTTTTTTATTGAACGGGCTAGCATAAAATCCATAACCGGATAAACAAGACTTCCTAAAATTGAAACCAAATAGTATATTGCTGTCCCTTCCATACCAGGTGTAATAATATATCGATTCTTCCGGATACCTTTATAAATAATTTTAGCAACCGTTTCAGCAGATAAGCGTCCAGTATTTCCAACCAATTCTTTGGTCACTTCAGGTTTGAATTGTTCTTCATACTCAAGCTGGGGGGTTTCGGTATCTGTTGGTATAACGAGTGATACATCAATGCCAAAAGGTTTCATTTCCGCCCGAAGGACATCACTGAATCCTCGGACAGCGTATTTGGATGGAGAATATGCAGCATAACCAACTATCCCAAGATAACCGGCCATAGATGAAATATTGACAATATGACCAAACCCTCTCTCCTTCATTCCTGGTATTACTGCCTTGCAAACATTCACGGTTCCAAAATAGTTTACATTCATCATCCAGTGGAAAATATTTATTCCTAACATATCAAAATCCCCGGGGTGGCAAACCCCTGCAGAATTTATTACAATATCCGGGAATTGACCTTTATGTTGAAGGAATGCAACGGCTTTATGCATATTGTTCAGATTGGTCACATCTGCAACGATACGGCGGATTACCTGGTTTGGGGAAATGGTTATTTGATTCAGTTCAGTTATAATCCTTTTGTTTTGGTCAGCTCGGCGAGCCAGGATCCAGACATTGGCATTATTTTGGGTAAACAGTCTGGCAAGAGCCAATCCTATTCCGCTTGATCCACCAGTTATTAATACAGTCCTGCCATTGAAATCTTTCATTTGGACCTCGCATACCTATAATAAAAGCCAGGAGATATGCTCCATCCTGGCTTTCTTAATTGTTAGTAGATTTTTCGGAATTAATGACGACAAGAACTGCATGATCTGCCGCTGCAACTGCCGCACCCGCTGTTTCCAACCGAAATTGAACGGCCTTCACTCTGTGAATAGCAAACTGAGATCTTGCGGTGAGTTTGATAACTATGACAATTTTCGCATTCAGCCGGTACATCGGCTTTGCTCATTGTCCGCAGCATATCAAATTTCTTGCCGCAGTCATCACAAATATATTCGTATATTGGCATTAATAAAAACTCCTGTTATTCTGTAATCGGGTTTTACAGCCCATTAGCATTTCCATATTGGTGCCCTGACCCTTTAGCTTTCCTGCGATTTTGTACATTTGTAGCCCATTAAATCGCTTTTAGTATTTTAACACTCCTCTATGAATAAGGATATGGTGGGTGGAATACCAGGTAATATCGAAAATGCGGTATCCCGTTACAACCCGCAAAAATTGGGAGCTGAATGGTAAGGGGTATGAATAAGCATGGGATTAACCTGCGAGAAAAAAATTGAAAGTGTCAAGGAGGAATACTAGTACTGTATTTCCTGACAGGTAGAGTATTTTGGTTAGTAGGATGGCTAGCGTTGAATGAAGGATGATTAAGGACCATGATTAATATGTTTTTCCGCACGAATAATGGTTATCAATCCGAAAACCTTTTTCAAAAGCGTAATATTAGTAAAATTTGCAAGTGAAAATAAACTGGCGAGTTTATCAGGATGATAAAAACTTATCGTGCTTTTCGAAAGGTATTGATAGGCATGAAAATCGCCGGCGAAAAGAAATCCCAGGATCGGCAAGATTACAACCAAATAAATGTAAAAGACTGGGATAAAACAATGACTTCTGGGGGGGTGTTGTCTCCATAGCTACAATCCGACCATCTTTTCGGGTGATGCGATATTGTTCAGCCAAACAGGCTTGAACATCTGGAACATTCCTTAATAAATATGCAGAGATGGCTTTTTCAAAACTCTCGGTCTCAAACGGGAGGGCTAATGCGTCGGCTATTACCCAATTGACCTTTTTATTCACATCCTTTCTTCTGGCAATCCGGATCATTTCCGGTGTGATATCTACACCGAATACTAAATTATCCTGAAATTCTTCTTTTATCAATAACGCCAGGTCTCCACTTCCTGTGGCAATATCTAAGATTCTTTCGAATTTATAAATATTGAGTTCCTGGATGGCATCCAGGCGCCAGGACATTGCTCCACCAAATGAAATGATTTGATTCATCCTGTCATATTTGTCAGCAATCCCGGAAAATAATTCCTGGATGTTCCGATTGGTTTTATTGGAGTTATCCATTCCCATTACTTTATGTTGTCCCCAATCTTGGGTTTCGGGACATTGAAAGAGGGGGACGGGAAAATTCGCCAGCTAAATTTGCGTTCCAACTGGAGTAGATAGATTTTTGTCCGCCAGAATGCTACAGCGGCCAATCCGTGAGCACACACTGCGAACAACGGTGGAGTAGCCATCGTGTAATAAGTCCAGCACAGGCGGGTAGTACCCCATTTTTCAAGGAAATACCCGAGGCTGACACCTGCAATAAATGTTAGACTTGCAGTGCGGTGGTTGGTTGGAGTCATAACCAAAAAAACTGTGAGAAAAACAGCAATCCAGGTGAGCGGCTTATCAAAAGTTGGATAAACATAAAAAATCATCAAGAAAATGAATGAAATAAAAATTATCCAGTAAAACAATCTAAAAAACCTAGTTTGATCACCCGTTTTTATGAAATTTAGGATGGACACTATCCTGTCAATGGATAGACTGGCAATAGGCCATGCCGGGATGATCCATAAGGGTGGTCTTTCATTTGTGTAATAAGTCCAAATACTGGTTTGTGTACCCCATGCTTCAATCATCAATCCTCCCCCTAAACCTACCAAAATGATCCAAATATCTTTCTTGAAATCAGCGCCTGCCATGATCAGTAATGACATTGTCAGGAAAATCCCGATAAGCAACCAGTCCATTTGATACAGGATGGGATAGGCTGGATCAAAATAGGACAAGTAATCTTCAGCCAGGGGCCACCAGACAATTAAAATCAGCATAATGACCAAGATAAACACACTCATCAGGTAATAGCTGGATTTTGTCCAGCCTAAACAGTGTATTGGTACGGAAGATTTAATAAAATCTTTCATATGTATTGGAATGGATAATCGTTGAAAATCAAATTGGCATTTTTTAAAATGTGAAAAAACTATCAATTAAAATTTTACAACATTTATCTAAGTTATCATCACCTGATTAAGATATGCACAGGTATTTGGCTGGAAATTGGATATGAGATAATGAAGCAAGATAAAATGAACGGTGTGGGTTTGGATTTCCCTAACATAAGACCTGTTCAACGATGAAATATTATTAAGATCGTATAGAGAAATTAGTATAGGAAGGTATATGGAAGACAAAATCTCACCCAGCAGTGCCAGTCACAAGTATTCGGCTGCAAAAAAAGGTCCGGTAAGGATTGCAGTTGTCACTGTAAGCGACAGCAGAACTCCTGATACCGATACAAATGGCCAGTATTTATCCCGAGAAATTGAAATCTCGGGGAATATTCTGGCTGCATATTTCATTATTAAAGATGATCCTGACCAAATTGATGAAGTAATGGATAAATTGGGGGAGGAGGAAATACAAATAATCCTTTTTAATGGCGGGACAGGAATTGCCAGGCGTGATACCACTTTTGATGTAATTACTCATCGCTATGAGAAAACCCTTCCAGGGTTTGGCGAATTGTTTCGTTGGTTGAGCTATGAGCAGGTTGGTTCATCAGCGATGTTATCCCGGGCATCGGCAGGAGTTTTCAGGGGGAAAGTCATCTTTTCAACACCAGGCTCGCACGCAGCTGTGCAGCTTGCCTGGGAAAAACTGATTGCACCTGAAATTCAACATCTTGCCTGGGAACTTCAAAGATAATCTGAGTTATTAAACATAAAACGGAAAGATATTGTATCTGGAACTTCCCCGGTGTTTAATGGGAAGCCATATTTGGTATTAATATTGCAACTATATTTTCAAGGTTATTACGATCAATTAGAAGGATGGTTGAAATGAAAAAGCGGATGATTTTGCCAGTATTGCTGGTGTTGTTATTAATTTTAGTGACTGGCTGCAAAGTAAAAGAGGAAGTACTCGCAGAGCCCATCGATGTTGTGGAAGAAATAATTGATTATGGTGGGTGGGAATACTTGTCCGTGGTCAGCGAATGTGAAGTTGACAATGAGTCATCGCAGATGATCTGCCTGGATGAGGATAACAGTGACTATAAGCAAATTGATTCTTTCCTGGATTCTTATGGTTCAGACGGATGGGAGTTGGTTGATCTCATTTCCGGGGAGGGGTCGAGAGTTATAATGGTGATGAAAAGAACCAATTAGTCAAGGTACTGTAAAAATTACCGTAATTATGACTTGACCATTTGGAACCCTTTAATGACTATTACTCCCATGTGCTGTATTGAGCCAGGACCTCATGCAGCACATGAGTAGCTTGAATTATTGTCCATGTGGAATATCCATCAATCGCCGAGGTTTGTACCTACCAACCTTGCACTTTCAATCCAGACGTGATCCAGGGGGACAATCTTCCTTCTGCCAACAACTTTTTCCAGTGGCACAGGTTCAACGCCTTCTCCTCGTGAAGCTATCATTACTCCAGAGGTTCCCTTATTGATATACGAAGCACAGGCAGTGCCTAATTTTGTTGCAAGAAGCCTGTCAGCAGCAGAAGGTGTGCCTCCTCTTTGTAAATGTCCCAATATGGTAAGCCGGGATTCTAATCCAGTGAGGGTTTCCAATTGATTAGCCAACTTTAAGGTATTGCCAAGATGCTGAGCATTAAATTCCTCAACCTTTTGTTTTGCCTCAATTTTCTCCTCACCTGATTCTGCTTTTTCCACCTTTTCTTCTGCCTTTTTCAGGATTTCCGCATCATTAATTGACATAGCACCTTCAGCAACAGCAACTATGCTGAAATGTTTCCCGTCCCTGCTGCGTTTCAGGATTGCATCAGCTATTTTCTGCTCATCATAAGGTATTTCTGGTATCAGGATTACATCAGCCCCTCCAGCAATCCCCGCCCCTAAGGCGAGCCAACCAGCGTTGTGGCCCATAATTTCGACGACAATAATGCGGTGGTGACTGTGGGCAGTACTGTGTAACCTGTCGATTGCCTCGGTTGCAATTCCTAATGCCGTATCAAAGCCGAAGGTTACATCAGTCATATAGATATCATTGTCTATCGTTTTAGGAAGTGTGATGATGTTCATCCCCAACTGACTTAATCTGTATGCGCTCTTAATGGTTCCCCCGCCCCCAATGCAAACCAGGACATCAAGATGGCGTTTTTTATAGGTATCAAAAATTGCTTCGGTCATGTCTAAAACTTGTCCGCCAACCGGCATTTTGTTGGGTTTATCCCGGCTTGTCCCGAGGATTGTTCCGCCTAAGGTTAAGATCCCGGATAATGCTGATCCGTCCAATTGAACCGTACGATCCTGCATTACACCCCTGAACCCATCCCTGAACCCAATTACCTGAAATTTATAGACATCCAGGGCTGCTTTTCCGATACCTCGGATTGCTGCATTTAATCCAGGACTGTCTCCGCCTGCAGTTAACACTCCAAGTAGTTTATTCAATTTTTTCTCCTTCTATAATTATCAATGCTTAATTATTATACCTTTATGGTTAGAAGGAATTTATCAGGAGAGCACCATTCTGGCATCCAGTGCATAAGCACCCTTACCATCATCTAATACCATCAGCGGATTGATCTCAATCTCCTGAATAATTGGAAAATCAATTGCCATCTGTCCCAAAGAAACCACAATCTCTGCTAATTTTTGGACATCAGCCGGTTTGCTTCCCCGGAAACCATAAAGGATTGATCCGGTTTTAAGTTCCGAAATCATTTCAAAGACTGTATCCCTTGTAATTGGGGCAATTCTAAAGGATACATCCTTGGTTAGTTCTACCAAGGTCCCACCCATGCCTAACATCACAAGCGGACCAAATGTTGGATCGCGTTTTATCCCGATGATTACCTCATGACCACGGGATGCCATCTTTTCTATTAAAACAACAAAATTTAAAGGATTTTGATTGTTTATAAGGTATTTGCTTTTAAGATCATTAAAAGCGTGTAATACCCTGGTGTCATTCTCCAGGTTGAGTATGACACCACCAATCTCTGATTTATGAAATACATCTTTTCCAGCAATTTTCATTACAACCGGGAAACCAATTTCTTCTGCAATAATTAAGGATTGTTGAGCAGAAGTAGCAATCCCGCCTGGAATTACAGGAATATGATATGTCTCCAATAACGGACGCGTTTCGGCTTCACCGATGATCCTCGTCGACCGAAGCTGTTTGATGATCTTTTCTGCGCTGGATTGATCCCTTACAATTTCTTTATCAGGATGAATTTGTTTTTTTTCCAGCCTGGACCGGTGTTCAAGCATAGCTCCTAATACCCTTCCAGGCTGGTCAGGAAAAATAAACATCGGGATGTTATTTTTATGTAAGAATCGTCTGGCATCTGGAATGCTGTTCCCGCCAACAAAACAAGAGATAACGGTTTTTTCCCGGGTTTTAGCAGAAAGGTGAATCGCCTGGGCAATTTCCAGGGGTTTTACCAGGGCCTGGGGTGTAAGGATTATGATGGCATTATGGATATCTTTTTCGGTCATTATCCTCTGGATGGCGGCAGAATATTCTTTTTGGTCTGCACCTCCGAGCATATCAACGGGTTAATCACCTGTGAGTTTGGCGGAAGTACTTTGGCTAAATCCTGCTGAACTACTTGTTGTAAGACAGGTAGTTTCAGCTGATTAACTTCCAGACTATCAGCTGCTAAGGCAGCCGGGCCACCAGAATTGGTGATAATGATGGTATTTTTGCCGCCAGGAAGGGGCTGCATAGAAAATCCCAGACTGACGTCGATTAATTCCTGTAGACGTGTTTACTACAGTAATCCCACTCTGTTTGAAGGCTGCCAGATAAGCATCATAGGATCCAGCAATTGAACCTGTATGTGAGGAGACCGCCTGGGCACCTGCGCCAGAACGCCCTGCCTTAAGCAATACAATGGGTTTGTCCCGGGTTACTTTACTGGCAATTTCTATGAACCGGCTTCCGTGGCGGATAGATTCGATATAAGCGCAGATTACTTTGGTGTTCTCCTCCTTCCATAGATATTCGATGATATCCGTTTCGTTAACATCGATTTCATTCCCCAGGCTTGCCATGGAAGAAAAACCAATTCCCAGATCTTGCACAATATCAACTACCGCACCACATACCGCTCCAGATTGGGAGACAAAACCAATATGCCCTTTTTCTGGGATACCTTTAATGAAGGTTGTGTTTAACCCTGAATATAAATCAAGCGTACCGACACAATTAGGCCCAATCAACCTCATTGAATATTGTTTTCCAATTGCGGCACATTGCTCTTCCAGAATCGCCCCCGATTGGCCAATTTCTTTAAATCCACCGGAAATAATAATTGCTGCCCTGACACCTTTTTCACCACAGGATATCAGTACATCGGGGATCACATTTGCTGGCAGTACAATTACCGCCAGGTCAACGTCCTTTGGAATATTTCCAATGGATTTATAGGTCGTCAATCCAAGAATTTCACTACTGCCTGGGTTGATCGGAAAAACGTCTCCGGAGTAGCTGCCTTGAACAAGATTTCGGATAATTCCGTGACTTAATTTGTTCGGGTTAGACGAAGCACCGATAATCGCAACCGATTTTGGCTTATAGAAGGAGTTTAATGTTTGTGTCATTGAGCACCTGATTATTTATTCATTTGGCGATAATTGTGGTTCTTTGATTTTATTTACAATAATCAATGCAGAAATTAGGGCAAACAGTCCAAAAATATCAAAATAGAGGAACCGGCTAATCATATTTATTGTTTGTTCAGCATGTTGCAGGCAGAGAATTTAAGATCCAGCCTTCTCCCAAGATACCTATGGATTGCATGATGATGGCTTCGTACAGCGATACTTGAAATCGGATTGGATTAACGAAGGCGAATAGATAAGGAATGTTCCACATCAGAAATAATATCCCATAATCCACGCATGTACTGCTGTTCCATTTTCTTTCAATAACCCAAAACTACCGTATACGTTTGTGGAAATAATAAAAACTGAAAGCACAGGTGATATTAAAAAAAAGGACAATACCAATTAAGATTCGGGCGATAAAATTATCAGATGTGGTCTTTTATCATCTCTAATCAATTCCTTTAAAAAAATTTTTAACCACAGGATGATTATATAATAATTGGAATAACATCACCCCGAATATTTTTTTCGGACGACACGTCCTGAAATTCAATCCAGATTGGACAGGAAATTTATGGATAATCATGATCATTCGGTTAGGGCTGGTAAACCAGGTATAAAAATCCTTTGGATCTCGCACGAATTTATTTATTGAATCGGTAATCCGTGAAATGACAGGCTGGGCGAGAAAACCGGTGCGATCAATCTCTCCCAGGGACTGCCAGAGTTAGGCACACCTCCTTCGGTTATTCAAGCCGCTTCAGCGGCGATCCTGGATGGCGAGAATCAATATACCTTCCCTTTTGGCTCTCCAGAATTCCGTAACGCAATTGCACAGAACTATCTCCTCCGTTGGAACTCAATGGTGGATCCGGAAACAGAGATCACGGTGACTTGTGGAGTTAGCGAGGCTGTCATGTCTGCCATCCTTGCGCTGACTGAACCCGGGGATGAAGTGATCATTTTTGAACCATGTTATGAAAATTATGTACCGGATTGCTGGATGGCTGGGGTGAAGCCTGTGTTTTGTCCAACTCGAGGGAGGTACGTACGCCCTGGACTCACAAAAAATAATCTCAGCCTTCAACTCAAAAACAAGATTGCTTATCCTTAATTCACCGCATAATCCAACCGGAAAAGTTTTTACAGAGCAAGAATTAATCCTTATTGGAGAATTGTGTAATCAATTCAGTGTCATCGCAGTGGCGGATGAAATTTATGAACATATCCTTTATGATGGCATTCGACATATACAGCATTGCCACCATCCCAGGGCATGGAGGATAAAACCGTAACGATCAGCGGGCTGGGAAAAACGTATGCAGTGACAGGCTGGCGGGTGGGTTGGGCTGTGGCAGATAAAGAAATTTCCAGGCGGATTCGCAAAGTTCACGATTTCCTTACAGTTTGCGCCCCGGCGCCGTTCCAAAAAGCGGGAATTGCTGCCCTCAATTTACCAACGGTTTACTACGATAATATGAGGTCATGAATATACAGAAAGAAAAAATATCCTGCTAAATGCTCTGGATGTTTCTGGCATGAGCTATTTTTCTCCGCAGGGGGCATATTACGTTTTAGCTGATTTTTCCCGAATTGAATGGGATGACCAAAAATATTGGAAACCGGATTGGACGATGGATCGCACCTTTGCTGAGTATATCGCCAGGGATATTGGTGTGGCAGTTGTACCTGGATCCAGCTTTTATTTTGATGTAAAAAAGATGGGGGAAAATAAAATACGGTTTAATTTTGCCAAAACAATACCCACCATGAATGCAGCCGCGAAAGGTTGTTGAAATTATCGGCTAAATACTAGTAGGTTACAAATTGCGCATAGATTATTTGTTTTGCCTGGAGAATTTAATAATCCAGCTCATCTTCATGGCTCTACTGGTCCAACCTCATTAATAAGCAAGCGGTTTGTTTGGGAATCGGAGATGATTACATAGATATATTCATCTTCTGCAACACCGCCGTCTTTTAGAAAATATTTCAACCTGATACGGATCTCCAGCGGATTCTGATCAGGTTGAATGATCTGTCCGGATACAATTTCAACTCTTTGGACTTTTTCCCACCAGATTTTATAGTTTTCAAACGGCTGGATTAATCCCTCATTACAACAATTTTGATGAAAATATTCAGACAACAGGGACCAGGACTTGATCATAATCACGGTTATTAATCAATTCATAGTAGGAAAACATTAAATTTTCTGGAGATGGATAATTGTCTCTTGGCCATGGAGTGAATGTAGCTACTGGAGATAGGGTGGCTTCCTGTGAAGGATTTCCTACAGGAAGCGATTCAGTTGACTCGAGGAGTTGGGTAAGGTTGAGATATATCGTGTTGGTTGGTAAGGGGGATTCAGTCAATCCGGCATGGATTGTCTCAGCTCCGATGGTTAAAATCATGGGCCGGCTGAGCGTATTCTCTCTGGTTGCCTGGATTTTAAGGAATAAAGCAGATCCGGCAAATAAGGAAATCATCAAAAGGAATGCCATAAGGCTGATCCAGATTTTTTTTCTTGACAAAATTGGCAATAAATCCCGGTTATTGATTACAAAGTACTGCCCCGGTAGTGTTTGCTGACCTGTATTGCTGCTAACAATAAGAATCTGGTTGAAATGATGAAATTTCTTGGTCCAGTATTGGGGAGGAGGCAATGAGACCCGGATCGTATGCTGACTTGTCTCATCGCTGAGCAGCTTGAATGTTGATGGATCAACCTCGATCCATTTAACCTGGGGAATGATCTCGCCTGCCAGTACCCCTCCACCAGAATTCTTTATAAGAATGGTTTGGGGTGGTATATCAATCGTGTTTTTTGGATCAATTTGGGCAAAATCCAAACTTTCTGGTTGAACGGATAAGACAGGTAAATTGGCTTGAGTTTCCATCAGTTTGCAGTCAAGGGAAATGATTCATCTCTCCGATGATAAACCATTCAGCTACGCACGTAGGATTATAGCACGCCTAATTCCGCATTCAATTTTCTAAAACGAAAACTTGAATGTTCAGGAATAACCAGTAGGAGGTACACAAGTTAGATCCGATACGAATTATGGCAATCAAATAAAATTCTCTGCGATTCCTTACCTATACCAAGATGGTCCAGATAACATGCTTGCCTGGTATGAAGACGAACATATTGGCTGGTCAAGGCATATGGGGATTTATCTCAAGGTTTTGGAGGAATTTTGGAATTTATATGCCTTCATGGGATTCTAGCGGAATGTTGTTTCAGAAATAGCTGACATGCTACAGGATTATTCTTTAATGCAAAATTCAAAGATGCATATTTTGCTGGGATCCTGAAGCGAAAATGGATTTAGACAACCAGATGAATTTTTATGACGAGGTTCCTTCGAGAAAGAAAAAATACTCTCGCAAATTAGAAATATTGTTCTACACCTTTTTACACCTTTCTGGTGGTATCCATATATAATAGTATCAAGCTAATATCTATTTATGAATCGTACAAATCGTGCGGGCGTTTTTACGTTCGATTACCAGGCCATCTACCGGATACGGGTGGAGGGCAGCCTTGCGGAGAATTGGTCTGACCGCCTGGGAGGCATGATCATTACCCATGAAACCTCGGACTCATGGGCATCCAATCAGCAATCTGACGGGCGAACTGAGTGACCAGGCTTCTCTGATCGGGATACTCAATACCCTCTACGATTTACATTATCCCTTGTTTCTGGTTGAACGCTTATAGGCTGGGGAAAACGACAGTTCAGCGAATACACAAAATAAATGATCGGCAAATTGAAAGGAGAAAAACCATGGCAAAACAAGAAAAAGCTAAGAAAAAATTTACTTTTCCAACCGCATTTACAATTTTATTTCTTTTACTAATTTTGATAGCCCTTGCCACCTGGCTGGTTCCCGCCGGCTCTTATGATTACGATGCTGAGGGTGCACCCGTTCCAGGTACCTATCACCCGGTGGAATCCAATCCGCAAAAGCTGCTCGCCAGCGCAATCAATGGACCTATTGCCGGAATGTACGGTATTGAGGATGAAACCGGTAACGTGGACGTCTGGAACAGCGGGGAGTTGTTCGGTGCTATCGACGTGGCCATGTTCGTGCTCATCATCGGTGGTTTCCTGGGCGTGACGATGAAGACCGGCGCCATCAACAGCGGGATTGCCTCGGTGGTGACCAGGCTCAAGGGCAAAGAGAAATGGATGTTCCCCATATTGATGACGATCTTCGCCGCAGGTGGGACATTCTACGGTATGGCTGAAGAATCTCTGGCTTTCTATGCGCTGATTATCACGGTCATGCTCGCCGCAGGCTACGATGCACTCAGCGCTGCTGCGCTGATCATGCTGGGTTGCGGGATAGGCACGTTGGGATCCACAGTCAACCCCTTTGCCACGGGTATTGCCTCGGGTTTTGCCGGCACCACCATCTCTGAAGGGCTGGTGGGACGGCTTGGTCCTGTTGATCATTGGCACAATCATAGGCATTTTCTTTGTAATGCGCTATGCTGAGAAAGTGAAGAAGGATCCAACCAAATCACTGATCTATGACATGAAAGTAGAAAACGAGAAGCAGTTCCTGTCTGGTAGTAGTGAGGGAACTGAGTTTGCGGAATTTACAACCCGTCACAAGGTGATCCTGACTGTTCTTCTTCCTGGCCTTTGTGGTGATGATCTACGGGGTGATCCCCTGGGAAGACCTGGGCATTGCCATACCCACCTGGTGGTGGTGGTTCCCGGAGATGACGGCCTGTTTCCTGTTCTTCGGTATCCTGATTGGGCTTATCGGCCGGCTGGGTGAGAAGGAGCTTGTGGACACCTTTGTTGATGGAGCGCGTGATATGCTTGGCGTGGCGCTGATCATCGGCGTGGCTCGCGGCATCACCGTAGTCATGAACAACGGGCTGATCACGGATACAGTGCTTTATTGGATGGAACAGGCGACCTCCGGGTTGAGTTCCGTCGGGTTTATCCTGGTCACCTATATCCTCTACCTTCCCTTGTCGTTCCTGATTCCTTCCAGTTCTGGCCTGGCAACTGTTTCGATGCCGATCATCGCTCCGCTGTCAACATTTGCCGGCGTACCCAGCTACCTGGTTGTGACGGCTTACCAGGCTGCCAGCGGACTTGTCAACCTGGTCACCCCTACGTCGGCGGTAGTGATGGGCGGTCTGGCTATCGCCAGGGTGGGCTATGGTGTCTGGCTGAAATTTGTAGCGGTCCTGTTGGCCATGCTGTTCATCCTCACTATCATCGTTCTGGCCGGTGGAGTGCTGTTGGCTTGATGATTGAGATCCTTGCGAACTTTCCTGTAGGCTGCCTGGTTGTCCATTTCAATGGCGAAGTAAACGACCAGGAGAGACCAGGAATTGATCGATGCTCTTGCGCTCGCCGAGGAATTAATCGCAAGGGGTAAACAGGTCAGCCTTGTGGTGGATTTAACCGATTTGGGTTTTTTCAATAATGTGGAGGTCGCCCGGATGGATTCAAATATCCCCTATGGAGAGGTTAAACAAATCCACCGGATAGCGATCGTGGGCAACCAGAAATGGATCGAATGGTTCACTCGCCTGGTTGGACCTTTCACACAAACCAAGGAAATGCATTTTCCGGAAAGTCAGCTAGAGGCAGCCTGTGAATGGGCTTGCGCAAAGGACTGATTTGGATTGATCGTTTTTGCACAAAGGACGTGAAAATGATTGGGACGGAAAGTAATACAATATTATTACCTTCCACTAAACGCATGGAAATGGGGCGGGCTCTGCGGGAAAAAGTACCGCGCCAGGCTCATGGTGATTTTCAACTATCAGCCACTGGGCGGGATGGGATTTCCATCCTGGAGGAATCTAACCAGGGCCGGATGGCAAATCTGGTGCCTATCCGCTACGGGCGCATGCTGGCAGATCCCTTTGCATTCCTGCGGGGATCGGCGGCCCTGATGGCCTACGACCTGGCAGCAACGCCTGTCAGCGGCATCCGCGTCCAGGCATGCGGTGATTGCCACCTGGCTAACCTGGGTCTTTTTGCCACTCCTGAACGCAACCTGGTCTTCGATCTCAATGACTTTGATGAAACCCTGCCGGCACCCTGGGAATGGGACATCAAACGCCTGGCAGCCAGTTTTGTGGTTTCCGGGAGGGTACAGGGGATTTCTGACATTCCAACGAGACTGCAGTTCATGAATTGGTGCAGTCCTATCGCACGCACCTGCGCGAGTATGCGGGCATGCATGTGCTGGATGTGTGGTATTCCCGTCTTGACGACAAGACCCTGATAGCCACTGCTCCCAACGCGGAGGTGCGCCGTTACCGCGAGCATATTGCTGCCAAGGCACATGCCTCTTTGGGCGAATACCTTTTTCCCAGGATTACCGGTCTGGTGGATGGCCGCCGCCGAATTGTTGACCAACCGCCGCTTATCTTCCACTTTCCCGAACCCAGATACACAGAAGCAGGTGTGCCAAAACTGCTTTCCGAGTATTGTAAGACGCTGCCTGCCCATATGGTCAGGCTTCTGAACTGCTACCATTTTGAGGATTTCGCATTTAAAGTGGTGGGGGTCGGCAGCGTGGGAACATGTTCCTTCATCGTTTTGCTGCTCGCTGGCAGCGATGATCCACTGCTGCTGCAGGTCAAAGAGGCGCGCCCGTCGGTGCTGGAACCTTATGCTGGAAAGAGTGAATTTAATCACCAGGGTCAGCGTGTCGTTGTAGGGCAGCGCCTGATGCAGTCGGCCAGCGATATGTTCCTGGGATGGATGACCAGTCAAAACGGTACACAATATTACGTCCGCCAGCTGCGCGATATGAAGTATTCAATCCCACTCGAAGGCATGAAGGCGGATTTTCAAGCCCGCTATGCGACTGTTTGCGGATGGGTATTGGCGCGCGCCCATGCCAAGGGGGGCGATGCCGCCATGATTACCGGCTACCTGGGCAGGAAAGACTTGTTTGACGTGGCGCTCGGTAAATTTGCCCTGGCGTATGCCGACCAGACTGAACGTGATTATGACAGCCTGGTAAAAGCCGTGAAATCCGGGAGAGTGCAAGGCACTCTTTGCCGATAATACATATCCATGAGATCGGTGTTGTGGACGAGGCAGAAATGCCAGATCCGCATGAACCGGTCACCATAAAATATAAAGGAGATTTACAGATGGCATTCAATTTACGCAACCGCAATTTCTTAAAGGAGCTCGACTTTACCCCAGACGAGCTCAAGTTCCTGCTCAAACTTTCCGCAGACCTGAAAGCAGCAAAGTACGGCGGGTATGAGCAGCCCAGGCTGAAGAACAAGAACATCGCCCTGATTTTTGAAAAGACCTCAACCCGCACGCGCTGTGCATTTGAAGTGGCCGCTTACGACCAGGGCGCCCGCGTGACCTATTTGGGGCCAAGTGGCTCGCAGATCGGCCACAAGGAGTCCATGAAGGATACAGCCCGGGTACTGGGGCGCATGTACGACGGGATCGAATACCGCGGCTTTGGCCAGGAATTGGTGGAAATCCTGGGTAAGTATGCCGGGGTACCGGTTTGGAACGGCCTGACCGATGAGTTTCACCCGACCCAGATGATCTGCGATATCCTGACCATGATGGAGCACTCGGATAAGCACCTGGGAGAGATATCGTACTGCTACCTGGGAGATGCCCGCAATAACATGGGCAACTCGCTGATGGTTACTGGGTGCAAGCTGGGCATGGATGTGCGATTATGCTCTCCCAAAGCGCTGTGGCCTGCCGACGACCTGGTCAAGACCTGCCGCCAAATCGCTTCCGAGACCGGCGCCCGCCTGACGATCACTGAAAGTGTGGAAGAGGGTGTCAAAGGTGTGGACTACCTGTACACGGATGTGTGGGTCTCCATGGGTGAGGCAAAAGAAGTGTGGGATGAGCGCATCAAGCTGCTCAAGCCTTACCAGATCAACTTGGACGTGGTCAAGAAGACCGGCAATCCCCATGTCAAATTTATGCACTGCCTGCCGGCATTCCATAACCGTGAGACCAAGGTCGGCGAAGACATCTACCAAAAAACCGGCATGGAAAGCCTGGAAGTGACCGAAGAGGTTTTCGAGTCTGAGCGATCGATTGTCTTTGCCCAGGCGGAGAACCGCATGCACACCATCAAGGCGATCATGGTCGCCACGCTGGGAGACTGAGAAAAATACGTGGAGACGCAGGCAGGGATCCCTGCCTGCGTCCCAAAATTGAGAAAGGAGTATCAACCATGCGTGAATCCCTGGCACCCTTTATAAAAGCCCAACGAGAGCCGATGAAAACCGCCCTGAAGGAATTGGTCAGCATTCCCAGCGTATGCGAGGAAGGCGGCGGGGGGTTCCCTTTTGGAGAAGCTGTTGATATGGCATTACGGAAGGCTTTGCAGATCGCCGGTGACCTTGGATTTCGCACCACGTATGGAGCAGGCGGGTATTACGGTTATGCCGAGATCGGTGAGGGGGAGGAAATGGTCGGTGTCCTGGGACACCTCGATGTCGTGCCTCCCGGCAAGCTGGACGATTGGCAGCGCGATCCCTTTGAGCCAGTGGAACTCAACGGCATGTTATATGGGCGCGGCACCCAGGACGATAAAGGGCCGATCTGCGCTTCCCTATTTGCTGTGAAAGCCCTGGCTGATGCTGGCGTCAAGTTTAACAAGCGCCTGCGCTTTATTTTCGGCACCGATGAAGAAACCTTATGGCGATGCATCAATCGCTACAAGGAATATGAGGAAATTCCGGATATGGGATTCTCACCCGACTCCAGGTTCCCGCTGACATATGCCGAGAAGGGCTTGCTGCAGCTGCAATTGGAAGGCATCAACGAAAATGGGTTGCGTATAGCCGGTGGTTCTGCTTTCAACGCCGTGCCTGATACCATGTTTTATGACGGTGAGCGCCAGGATGATTTAGCTGACAAACTGGACCAGTTAGGTTTTGAATACGAATGGAATGAGGATGGAATTGAAATTAAGGGGAGGGCTGCCCATGCCATGGTTCCTGAGGAAGGTATCAATGCCATTACCCGATTATGCATTGCGTTGGATGCAATAGGTGTGCAGTCGAAAGCCATCCACTTTATCGCCCGGGAAATAGGGGAAGATCCAAACGCCAGGTTTATCTTTGGTGATTGCGCCGATGAACCTTCGGGGAAGCTCAAGTTAAATGTGGGTAAGATTGAACTCAGCGGGATGGAAAGAATCTCCATCGATGCCCGTATTCCGGTCACCGCAAGCAAGGATGAGGTTGTCTCTAAGCTCAGCACAGCAGCAGACCGTTATGGATTGACCTACAAAGAGTTTGACTGGCTGGCTCCCATCTACCTTCCGCTGGATCATTTTATGATCAAGGCGCTTATGCAGGTTTACCGTGAGGTCAGCGGCGATCTGGTTTCGCAGCCCGTTTCATCTGGCGGCGCTACCTACGCCCGGGCCATCGACAACTGCGTGGCTTTTGGGGCGCTTATCCGCAATGAGCCGATCACTGAACACCAGCCCAATGAGCGCGTGGTGCTTGAGAATCTGTACCAGGCTATGGAAATCTATGCTCACGCCATTTACGAGTTGACCAGGTAGCAGGAGGACCAGCCGGGCATTTTACTGTGACAGGGTGTATGGTTATGGAAGGTTTGTCCAGACCAGACAGGTAGCCAATGAATGAACAGCACTTTTTACATTACTCTTGTTATTTATTTTTTTAGGAGGCATTTGGGTGGTTAAAGAGCATTTGGCGATTGTACAGCAAAACGCGAACTGGAACTAAAGCCAGATTGTGAGAAGATGAAAGATTGAGTGCTTTATTACTAGAAAATTGAAGCACGAGAGGTTTAGAGTATCCCAAAATTAAGAAAGAAGGATGCCCGGATGGAAAATCAAGAAAATGTTATTCGCGAACCATCCTTATTGGATGCGCTGATCCCCTTGCTATTTATGATCGTGCTGCTGACCATGTCGATCTTCCTGTTCGGCATTGATGCATCCCTTGGCCCGCTGCAGGTTGCGTTGTTCATGAGTGCCGTAGTTGGTGCTCTGGTAGCCCATAAGAACGGACATTCCTGGGAAAGGCTGGGCGAGGAAATCGTCAAGGGCATCTCCATGGCTATGAGCGCCATTTTAATCCTGCTCATGGTCGGGGCGCTGATCGGTACCTGGAATATGTCGGGTACAATCGCCACGGTTGTTTACTATGGCATCAAGTATATCGACCCGAGCTGGTTCTACCTGGCTGCTGCCTTGCTAACCGGGGTTATCGGAATTGTCACGGGCAGTTCCTGGACGACAGCTGCCACGGTGGGGGTAGCCTTCGTTGGCATTGCCCAGGCCCTCGGCATGTCACCGGAAATTACCGCCGGCGCAGTCATCTCCGGGGCTTATTTTGGCGATAAGATGACCCCCCTATCGGAGACGACCATTCTTACACCTAACATTGTAGGCAGCGACGTTTACACCCATATTCGCAGTATGGCCAAAGCCACTATACCAGCCTACCTGATCTCGCTGGTGATCTTTTTTATAATAGGGCTGCGCGCTGAAGTCAGTTCTACAGCAGTGGATACGACAGTGGCGCTCGAAGCCCTGGCAAGCACGTATAAAATCACTTTGTGGAATATCCTGCCGATTATTGTGCTGCTGCTGCTGGGCATCAAGAAATTTCCGGCATTCCTCTCCATCCTGATCGGCACACTGGCGGGAGCACTGGTGGCTGTTGTGCTGCAGTCCCAGGTTGTAACAACCTTCTCGGCTGATCCAGGCCTATCCTACCCAATGGCGGCCCTGAAAGCAGTTTGGGTGGCAATGGGCAATGGTTTCACCCTTTCGAGCGGTGTCCCTCAGATTGACAAGCTGTTCACTGGCGGGGGTATGGACAGCATGCTTACCACTGTCTGGCTGATCCTGGGGGCGATGTCTTTTGGGGCCATGATGGATTACGGCGGTTTTAACAACCGGCTGATCACCCCTATCATCAGCAAGGTCAAGTCAATTGGCGGCACGATTGCCACCGTCATGGTCACCTCGCTTGGGTTGAACATCATCGGCGGCGACCAGTATATCGCCATCGTCCTGCCAGCCCGCATGTTCCTGCTTGAGTTCCGCCACCGCGGCATTCATCCGGAAACGCTGGCCACGGCAGTGGAGAACTCGGGGACAGTCACCTCCCCCATGATCCCCTGGAATTCCTGCGGTGCCTATATGACGGCTACCCTGGGAGTGTCTACATTTCTTTACTTCCCTTATTGTTTCTTCAACATCCTCAATTTCGCACTGGGGATGATCTATGGATTCATGGGCATCAATATCATGCGTCTGGATCCAGACAAGCAGCCCCCATTGGAGGATCTTAAAGCAGGCGCCGCTGGTTGACCTGTCCAAGTAGCATGAAACAGCCTGGTTTTAACATAAGTTTGATACAAAGACTGACTGGATATTGATGATGATGAGTATGGAAGTTTCGGACAAAACAGCAGTTCGGGTTCTTACCAGTGAGCCTGAGCTACTTGAATGCCTGCGAAAAATCGGTAAGGGGCTATTAGCATCCGGAAGCGCGGTTGGGGTTGTGGAGAACACGCTGACCGAGATTGCCCAGATTTATGCTGTTGACTGCGAAATTGTGGCATTACCGAACATCATCATGATCAAGATCGGCCAGTCTGCACAGGAATTGGTGGATTTCGCTGTACAACGGCCGACTACTTTGCAGCTCAACCAGATCTCTGGCCTTGGTTGAGTTGATTGACCAGGTAAAGCAGAAGCACATACTGCCGGGTGAGGCTTCCTGCCAGGTGGATATCATTCTAAATAAACCGCCCCGTTTCAGTTCAGCGGCGATCATTTTTGGATATTTCCTTTCCATCGTGGGTCTTACGATGCTTTTCCGCCTCGATACCTATGCACTGCTCATTACGGGCGCCACCGGTATTATTGTTGGACTGCTGGTCCTATTTTCCAAAAATTGGCCGCGCTTCAATCTCCTGCTCCCGGTGATTGCGGCGATTGTGGTATCGACGATCATCTTCCAATTAACCCGCCTTGGCCTTGTTTATGGCCCGGCCAACCTGCTCATCCCCCCGCTGATTATGTTTTTGCCCGGAGCTACCCTGACCACTGCCATGATCGAACTGGCATCGATGCACATTCTTTCAGGCTCTGCCCGGCTGATGTATGGTGCTACCGTGCTATTCTTGCTGTTCATTGGAATTGCGATCGGGTTGAACATCACCAATCTGCCGTCCATTATGGTCTCCACCTATGAAGCAAGTGTATTCCCCTGGTGGGCGCCTGTCCTGGGGACTTTATTATTCGGTATCGGCACCTTTGTACGGCTCTCCGGTGCATCCAGGGATTTGTTTTGGATGTTAATTGTTTTATATATTGCCATGCTTGGGCAATCGCTTGGGGAAAAGTATTTCAACCCCTACTTTGGGGTTCTGATTGGCGCAACCCTGATGGCCCTCAGTTCGGAGTGGATTGCCCGCTCCCCCAGGCGTACACCGGCGCTGGTGTCTCAAGCCCTTGCATTCTGGTTCCTGGTTCCTGGTGCACGCGGTTTATTAAGTGTGACAAGCATTTTGAGTCAAGATTATCAGAGTGCCATGCTTGGTTTGGGTGAGATGCTGGTTTTAATCGTCTTGATTGCATTGGGGGTGCTGCTGGGTACCCTGCTCGTCTCACCGCAAAAGTTTACCCCGGTACCTGAACGCATCCATCAACTTGAGGATAGGAGAATATAAAAGCATGTTGGTCACCTTTTTCTACATTGTTCTGGCTGTTTTAGCAATTTCCACCATTTATGTTGTTGTAAAAACCATTCTCTTCCAGCGCTCCCATGGCTCCATTGAAACAATTGATGGCATCCCTGTTGACGAACAGCTGGTTGCCGAACACCTGGCGGCGTCTGTGCGCTGTAAGACCGTCCCGCTTGACGAGCAAGGCACCCCGGATCCCAAAGCGTTTCGCCAGCTCCATAAAATGTTGGAGGAGACTTATCCCCTTGTGCATCAGAAGCTGAAACGCGAGGTTGTCAACGGATACAGCCTGCTGTATACCTGGCTGGGGACCCGTCCGGATTTGGAGCCGGTCTTTCTAATGGCTCACCAGGATGTTGTTTCGGCTGATCCGACTGAATGGACCTACCCCCCCTTTGAAGGGAAAATTATCGATGGCTTAATCTGGGGGCGCGGCACGCTGGATATAAAAAACCAGTTAATTGGCATCATGGAAGCGGCTGAAGAGCTGCTCAAGCAGGGCTTTCGTCCCCAGCGCACCATCCTGTTTGGCCTGGGGCATGATGAAGAGACCGGCGGAGTCAACGGCAGCAAGGTCTTGGGGCAGTTGTTCAAGGAACGCGGCGTGCGCCTGGCCGGGATTGTGGATGAAGGCGGAGGGATCAGTGCTGGTCTTGCCCCGGGAGTGCGCGGCATGATAGGACTCATTGGTGTGAGCGAAAAAGGGTACCTGACTGTGGAGTTCACTGTGAACAGCCAGCCGGGACACTCCTCCACACCTCCACCACAGACTGCGATCGGCATCCTGGCACAAGCTTTGTCCCGCCTGGAGGCACACCCCATGCAATCCCACCTGCGCCGGCTGCGCCCGCTTTACCATGGAATTGGCAAGGCAGCACCGATCTATATTCAGGTGGCATTTGCCAATGTCTGGTTGTTCAGCCCGTGGCTTAAGCGATGGCTGGTACCCAACCCGGAGATGAATGCCAGTATCCGCACAACCACCGCCTTGACAATTATTAATGGCGGAGTAGAGGATAACACCATACCCGCTGAGGCCAGGGCAATCGTTAACTTCCGCCTGCTGCCTGGCGATTCAATTGCCGATGTTTTATGGCATGCTAAAAAAGTGATCAATGATGAACGTGTAAAGTTCAAACCTGTGGAAGGCAAGTACAACGAAGCCCTGCCAATCTCCCCTCAAAAAGGTCCGGCATATAAGGGACTCGAGAAGGTGATCTGCCAGGTATTCGACAACCCGCCGGTGGCACCTTTCGTCATGCTGGGCGGAACGGACTGCCAGCATTTTGTACCGGTCTGCGACAACATCTACCGGTTCACCTCGCTGGTGATGGATGAGAGCTTCCGCGGGTTGGAGCATGGAATCGATGAACGCATCCCGGTCGCAGGCATGGCAAAGATGGTCAAGTTCTATGGGCAGCTGATGCGAGTCTGGGGTACGAAGGAAATGGACTTGCCAGCATAATAATATTTTTTAATGGAGGTATATGATGAGAATAGTTGTAGCTTTGGGTGGAAATGCCTTGCTTAAACGGGGTGAACCCATGACACATGATGTACAGCGGACAAATATCCAGGTTGCAGCGCGGGCTTTGGCGCCGGTCGCCCAAAAGCACCAGCTTGTGCTGGCGCACGGCAACGGTCCCCAGGTGGGGCTGCTGGCGCTTCAGTCTTCTGCCTACAAAGAGGTAGAGGCATATCCTCTCGATGTGCTGGGGGCCCAAACAGAGGGCATGATCGGATACATGATTGAGCAGGAACTGGGAAACCTGCTGCCCATGGAGGTGCCGTTTGCAACCATCCTTACCATGGTTGAGGTCGATCCCGACGACCCTGCCTTCCAGAATCCTACCAAGTTTGTCGGACCGGTTTATGAAAAAGAAGAGGCAGACCGGCTGAAAGGCGAGAAGGGCTGGGTATTCAAACAAGATGGAAACAAGTGGCGCAGAGTGGTTCCCTCGCCGCTGCCCAAGCGTATTTTTGAGATCAGGCCAATACAGTGGCTGCTGGAGAAAGGCACCATCGTGATCTGTGCCGGCGGCGGCGGAATTCCCACCATGTATGATCCGGGCAAAGAACGCTGGCTGACCGGGATTGAAGCAGTCATCGATAAGGACCTGGCCAGTGAACTGCTGGCACGCCAGGTGGAAGCTGACCTGCTGGTTATTGCCACTGATGTGAACGGTGTATACCTGGATTGGGGCAAGCCCGAGCAGCGCATGATCGGGCGGATTACGGTTGAGGAGCTGAAGACCTATCCCTTCCCGGCTGGTTCAATGGGTCCAAAAGTACAGGCGGCCATCCAATTTGTCGAAAAGACAGGCAAGCGTGCCGCCATCGGTTCGTTGGCAGATATCGGCGCCATTGTGGCTGGTGAAGCCGGCACAAATGTGGTTGCTAAATAAAATAAATCCAAATTGAAAGGAGGAAATCTCATGAAAAAAGAATTGTATTGGTTAATCGGCATCGTTGTAGGTTTGATCATCATTGGTTTCCTGGTTGTCGGGCGGGTCAGACAGGCAGGCATACCGGACTGCCAGGGGAGCTGTCAATACCCGCGTGGAGGCATCCCAGGATCGCATTGATGCATCCGTAGAAATGGCAATTGCCGCGGTGGATCTGGCTTTGGAGAAAGCAGGCAGCCTGCCCTCGCAGGAAGCTGCAGCAGACCTGGTCAAGCAGGATATCGAGGAGATTGGCAACCGCTTGAAAGATGCTGCTGAGGCGACCGGGGATGCAGCCATGCAAAAGCTGGATGCATCCATCGAACAATTTAACCAGACACTTGATAATGTTGAAAAGGCTTCCAATGAGGCAACTGATCCTGAAGTGAAATCAAAACTCGACCGCCTATATGGCATTCTGGAAGGCGCCCGGGAACAGTTGGTCCAAACTGTAACAAAATAGGAGTGAGCAGATTTTCTTTGGCTTATAACTACGTTCATGCCAGTAATGTTGGCAAGGCTTTTCAATATAGGCTCCTGTATGGGAGCACCTGATCGAAAATATTAATAATATTTATAAGGAGATAAAAAAATGACTGAAGAAATTTCGAATACCGTACCATCCCGCAAGCGGCCTTTTGGTGTCACCATCCTGGCGGTCCTGGCTGGAGTCCTGGCTGCCATCGCAGGAATCCATACCCTGCAATCACTGGGTATCCTGCCTTTTGCAATTGGCCCTTTTTCTTTCCGTGCCTTCAGTTTCTTCAATGCCATGATGTGGGCATTGATGGTATGGGTTTATGTCTGGCTGATCCAGATGCTTTGGAATATGGATAATCAAGCCTGGGTTTTCCTGGCGGTAATCACCGTCTTCAACCTGATCCTTGATTTTATGATGATGCTGGGCAGTACTGCCTGGACCGATGTCAGCCTGAGTTTTTTGGTAAATGCAATGATTCTGATCTATATCATGCTGCCGGGTGTCCGCAAGGCTTTTGCGCAACCGTAATCCAGCCTGGCAGGAAGGCAAAATCATTAAATGAGGGCGACCTGCACAGGGTTTCCCGCAAATAAACTATTTGAATAACGCATATCACACAAGGAGGTAATAAGATGTTAGGTGTAAATTCGGAAGTTGGTAAGCTGCGCAAGGTAATCGTGCACCGACCAGGCCTTGAACTCAAGCGCCTGACCCCCACAAATCACGATGACCTGCTGTTCGACGATGTGCTGTGGGTGGAACGTGCCCAGTGGGAGCACGACCAGTTTGTCAAAGCCATGAGGGACCGGGGTATCGAGGTCTATTACCACGTGGAACTGCTGGGTGAAGCACTGGCAGCCTCTGAGGAAGCTCGTAAAAATGTAATCAACCTGGTTGCATCAGAGTATACAGTCGGCTGGTCGATTGCGGATGAGGTTCGCGAAGTCCTTGGAAAAATGAAAGCCGATGTGCTTGCCAGGCACCTGGTCGGCGGTTTAACTGCCGGGGAGCTGGAATCCTTTGGTTTTGATACGGCTAAGTATAAGAAGGTCTCCCTGGGTGTGGCTGCGCTGGATGATCCGGGCTTTTTTATCCTTCCACCCGTACCAAACACGCTCTTTCAACGCGATCCTTCATGCTGGATCTACAACGGGGTCACGGTCAACCCGATGTTCTGGCCAGCCCGCAGGCGGGAAGCGATAAACATGGCTGCCATCTACCGCTACCACCCCATGTTCAAAGATGCTGGTTTCCACTTCTGGTATCCTGAGCTGGGTGATGAGGGCAAGTTTAATGTCCAGGACTTCGGGAAAGCTTCCCTGGAAGGGGGCGATGTAATGCCCATTGGCAAAGGCGCAGTTTTAATCGGAGTGAGCGAGCGCTCCCAGGCACGCATGGTTGAGCTGGTGGCGAAAGCACTCTTTGAAAAGGGTGCCGCCGAACGGGTAATCGCCGCGGTTATGACCAAGGACCGGGCTCATATGCACCTGGATACCGTTTTCACCCTGCTGGACCGTGATGTGGCTACTGCTTTCCCCAAGGTGGTGAATAATATTCGCGCCATAAGCCTGCGTCCGGGTAAAAAACCGGGAGACTTCCATGTCACGGAAGAGAAAAGCTTCGTCTCTGCTGTAGCTGATGCACTGCAGGTGAAACAGCTCAGAATCGTAGAAACAGGCGGTGATGAGTACCAGATGCAGCGTGAGCAGTGGGATGATGCCAACAACACCGTGGCATTGGAACCCGGTGTGGTTGTTTCCTATGAGCGGAATACCTATACCATATCTGCCATGCGTCAGGCTGGCATTGAAGTTGTCGCCATTGCCGGATTCGAACTGGGTAAAGGCCGCGGCGGTGGTCACTGTATGACCTGTCCATTCGAGCGGGACGGAATTTAAGGCTGGAAAGCTGCCAAAAGGAGGCTGAATCCACCATTTCACCAGATATGCAGGACAACCATGACGGTGGAACAAGCCTCCTTATTGGCTGCTGATACATCCATTTCGTCAATATGGGTCTGCATCGATAGGGCATTGGAGGACAGCAAGGAGCAACTCGATTAATCCGTTTTAGAGAAGGAGAATAAATTTGCTGACAGCCTTTTTGTGGGGCGGAGCTGCAGCGGCTTCGTTACTTGTGGGTTTTGCCCTGGCCGGGCGCGGATTATCCAACCGTACGATCGGGATCATCATGGGTATCGGTTCCGGGGCGCTCATCAGCGCCATCGCTTATGAGCTGGTGCCCGAATCGGTTTTGGGTGCGGCTACTGGCATGGGAATAGCTTTTTTGCTGGGTGCCTTTGTATTTTTTATTGGCGATTGGTTAATTGATCGGCGGGGCGGTTCGGACCGCAAGGACATCGCCGGTGACCAGCCGGGCGGATCGGGAGCCGCCATTTTTGTCGGCACCCTGCTCGACAATATACCCGAGTCGATCATCCTGGGCATGAGTGTTGCCCTGGGAGGGGCGATTAACATTGCCTTCCTGGCTGCCGTGTTCATCTCGAATCTGCCTGAAGGCGTGGCAGGTTCGATTAATCTTCAAGCAGCCGGACGCACACGCCGGAATATCTTCTGGTTGTGGATGATGGTCGTGCTCATTTCTGGCGCAAGCGCAGGGTTGGGTTATGCGTTGGTATTCCGGCTTCCTGGTGCGCAAGGACTTTATGCCCAGGCTTTTGCTGCAGGCGCAATGTTAACCATGCTGGCCGATGCGATGATGCCGGAAGCCTTCGAACACGGCGGCAATACCGTGGGTCTTTTTACGGTTATTAGGATTTTTACTGGCTGCGGTTTTGTCGTTTATGGGGTAACTGCATAAACGGGACAGGATTCCTGATGATTGTGGTTCTCCCTCAACATCAGGATTGCCTGTAATGAAACTGCAGGGTCATCCTTATTGGAACACATTTTAGGATCCATAAGGAAAGATATAGGAGAAAGGAGAAACAGGACAAAATGAAAGATAAAAAGAAGGATAAAGGAAAGAATAAAGGTAAGGATAAGAGTAAGGATGTTGTAGAAAGCACCCCCGAAGTTTCTGGAGAACCCAGGGAGATGATGAGCAAGAAGGAGTTTGAGAAAGAGCTCGGGAAGCTGCAGGTCGAACTGGTCAAGATGCAGGAATGGGTCAAGGTCAGCGGGACGAAAATCTGCGTGCTGTTTGAGGGGCGCGATGCAGCCGGCAAAGGAGGGATCATCAAGCGCCTCACCGAACGCACCAGCCCGCGCGTCTTCCGTGTGGTCGCCCTGGCATCGCCGACCGAGCGGGAAAAATCACAGATGTACTTCCAGCGTTACATGGGCCATCTGCCTGCCGCCGGTGAGGTGGTGCTCTTTGACCGCAGCTGGTACAACCGGGCAGGTGTCGAACGGGTGATGGGCTTTACCCCAGAAGAACAGGTCAAGACTTTCCTCAAGTGGGTCCCGCCTGTTGAAAATGCCATGATCGCATCGGGCATCATCCTGGTGAAGTACTGGCTGGAGGAAACCATGGAGGACCAGACTGAGCGCTTCATGGAGCGCATCAATGACTACCGCAAGATCTGGAAACTCAGCCCCATGGATCTGGAGAGCCACCGGCGCTGGTACGATTACTCGCGCGCCCGTGATGCCATGTTCGAAGCCACTGACACACCGGAAAGCCCCTGGTGGGTGGTGGACTCCCATGACCAGCGCCGCGGGCGGTTGAACTGTATTACACATTTATTGAGCTTGATCCCGTACACGGAAGTCCCCCATGAAAAGGTGACGCTTCCCAAGCGCCAGCCCAAGGGAGATTACGTGGAAACCAAGCATCCATTCCGGCATATCCCAGAGAAGTTTTGAAAGGCAGGTGAATGATTATGACAGAAAAACCAGAAACAAAAAATATATGGTACACCCTGACGCCTGAGGAAGCGGCACAGCAGCTCCAGGTAGATCTGGCCAAGGGATTAAGCTCAGAGGAGGTACAGAAGCGGCTGCAGAAATACGGTCCAAATGTATTGGCAGAGAAGAAGAAAAAATCGGGACTGCAGGCGTTCCTGGGGCAGTATCAGGACCTCATGCAATTTGTTCTGCTGGGCGCGGCGATCGTCAACCAGGTCTTTACCGGTGATGTAGGAACAACACTGGTGCTTGTTGGCCTGACCATCTTCAATGCCGTCCTGGGCATGCGCGGGGAGGCCAAAGCGGAAGCCAGCCTGTCGGCCCTGGCAAGTACAATGAAGAGCATTGCCCGGGTGCGGCGCAACGGACAGGCTGTCGAAGTGAATGCCGAGGAGCTGGTACCGGGCGATATCGTGCTTATGGAGGCGGGCAATCGTGTACCGGCGGATGGACGCCTGTTTGTGACGGCGACCCTCGAGATAGAGGAGGCTGCCCTGACTGGTGAGAGTGTAGCTTCGCCCAAGGACACCGAAACCATCTCTAAAGCCGATGCCCCATTGGGAGACCGCCACTGCATGGCTTACATGAACACTTCAGTCACACGCGGTCGCGCTGAGATGCTTGTCACGACCACCGGAATGGGCACGGAAATGGGTAACATCGCCGATCTGCTCAATAAGACCGAATCGGACAAAACCCCCCTGCAGAAGCAGCTTGACCGGCTGACAGTGATCATTGCTTCCCTGGCAGGACTGGCATTTATTCTCATGGTGGTCATGGGGCTTCGTAATGGGCAGCCCATGGAAACCATCTTCATTGCCGGCATCGCTCTCGCCATATCGGCTATCCCAACTGGTTTGCCAGCTGTTGTCACCACCATGTATTCCATGGGTACGCGTGCGCTGGCTGCCCAGAACGCCATTGTCAAACGCCTGCCATCCGTGGAAACGTTAGGGTCGGTTTCGGCAATCTGCTCGGATAAGACCGGCACCCTGACCCTCAACAAGATGACGGCGCGTGAGTTTACCATCCCGGGCCAGAACCGCTTCACCGTCACCGGAGAAGGCTATGGGACGCAGGGGACTTATGCACTGGCCAGCGGAGTGGCCGGGGTACAGCCCTGGCAGAAAAATACCCTTACCTACAGCACCGAAGGGAAGTTCCTCAGCGCTGGCGGCGCCAAGATTGATTTCGATGAGATCATGCTGCCGATGGCTTTATGCGCCGACGCCCGTCTTGACAACGGCACCCTGATCGGTGATCCCACCGAGGGCGCCCTGATCGTGCTGGCTGAGAAAGGCGGCATCAGCGTGGACGGCGCCCGGGAGATGTATCCCCGCATCGCCGAGGTGCCTTTCGACTCGGATTACAAGTTTATGGCTACCTTCCACAATATGACCAATGCCAAGGGGCAGCCGGTGGTACGTGCATTTGTCAAGGGTGCACCGGATGTATTGATTGCCCGCAGCAGCTATTTCTGGCTCCCGGACGGCGAAATCTTGCCGGTCACCGATGAGAACCGTTCCCTGGCTCTGGATGAAAATGAGCGCATTGCCGCTAACGGCGAACGGGTCATGGTAATTGCACGCAAAGATTTTGACCCGCAGACCTTCGATCCTAAAGGCAAATTATTTGAGCTGATGAACGACCTCACCATCCTGGCCATGGTTGGAATAGTTGATCCGCCGCGGTCAGAAGCTAAATTAGCCATTGCCAAATGCCACAGTGCTGGCATCCAGGTGCGCATGATCACGGGCGACCATGCCGTGACTGCAGCCGCAATAGGTAAAGAACTGGGTATCACCGGCACAGCCCTCACCGGCGCTCAATTTAAAGCCATGAGCGATGTAGAGCTGAAATCAAAACTGCCCGATATCGGCGTGATCGCCCGGGTTGCCCCCGAGGACAAAATCCGCCTGGTAACGATGCTTCAGGAGCTGGACAATATTGTGGCCATGACCGGCGACGGTGTCAATGACGCACCTGCCCTCAAGAAGGCTGACATCGGTGTAGCCATGGGCATCACCGGCACGGAAGTCTCTAAAGGTGCGGCAGTGATGATCCTGACCGATGACAACTTCGCCACCATCGTCAAGGCGGTCGAGTTCGGACGGGCAATTTATATGAACCTGTTCAACTTCGTCCGTTTCCAGATGGAATCGCTGATTGCGTTCATCGTCTCATATCTGCTGGCGGCCTTCTTTGTAATACTCGGAGGGACACCGTTCACCCCGTTCGTCATCTTGTGGATAAACTTCCTTGTTCAGATACCTGTTGCTGTAGCGCTGGGATTCGACGATCCGGCACCGGATTTAATGGAGCACAAACCCCGCCCATTAAAGCAGCCCATCCTTTCCAGAATTCAATGGGTTCGCATCGTCTTCATTGGTCTGCTGATGTCCATCGCTACGATCTTACTCGAAGGATATTATCAGGCAGATCCTGCAGTTGCGGCATCGATGGGATTTGTCATCTTCTCCTTGATGATTGTGGCGCTTGCCCTCAGCGCCCGCAGCGAAACCGCCAGTGCATTCAACCGCGATATTATGAAGAATAAACAGCAGCTTCAACTATATGGATTGTCGCTGTTGATGATCATCCTGCCGCTCCAACTGGATTTTCTGCAGCGCTTCCTGGGTTTTGTCCCGCTGGATATCAATAAATGGCTGCAGTGTATTGTCTTGACATTAATCCTGTTGCTCGTAGACGAGGTGATCAAGTTCTTCATGCGCCGGAGACGAAAAAGCAGGCAGTATAAGTTTTTCTTCATGGGTGCGCCGCAGAGAAATGCGGCGCACCAACATTAATTATCGTGCTTCCGTTGCTGCCAATGTACCGTGGACCATGGCAGTGGCTCAGTTAAACAAATAAATATTTTCAATGAATGGTGGTCTTTGCAGCACTGCATAAATTCCACCACAGGCACCTTAGCGTACACCGCTTTGGTGAAATGTAAGTTAAATGTCTAATTTTGCAGCTGGTGTCCTGGACTTCCGATGGTGGTAACACCGGGAATTTTTTATTATATATAATTGAAGGAGATTATAGATTGCAATTAATTCCATTCAAGGAGTAGTCACCATGCGCCCTCCCATCATGATCCTGCTTGTGCTGGTATTTTCCCTGCTTGCCCTGCCTATTGCCGTGCAGGCGCAGATCGAACCTGTTGTCCAGGAAATTAATGACTCCCTGGGGCCCGGCCAGAGCGATATATTCCGTCTGGATGGGTTAAAACGGGGACAGGTTCTCTATGCTTTTATGGAAAACACATCCGGGAACCTGGACCCAATCCTTTCCATCCACGCAGCCGATGAAAATTTTTCTGCCACGATGGAAGAATATAAAATTAGCGTGGCGGAACTGGCGGCTACTTCAGACTACCCATTGCTGGATCTGCCGGCACTGAGGGACGAATATTCCCTGGCCTGGGATGACGACGGGGGTCCGGGTTATGCAGCCGCTTTGCAGTTTCAGAGTGCCAGAGGATGGCGATTATTTCCTGCTGGCCAGCAGCTCGCTTTCCGCCGCAGGACGGCAGACCGCCGGGAATTACCGGCTGCTGGTTGGTTTGAGCGCTCCAGAGATTCTGATGGGAACAGCACTGCCAACTGGTGCAGGTCATTGCAGTATCTGGACCAGACTGCCCTGGGCATCCTATCTCGTCCAGGAATATTCCGCCACCCTGAACCAGAACAAACCTTGCCGTTTCAATCCGGTTGAATGACATAAATCCGGGTGATACATTGTATGTGAACCTGGAGGCTGTCAGTGGTGATCTCAAACCCATCCTCGTCTTGCGGGATTTTGGTAATAAACCTGTCCAGGTGTCAAATCTGGCAGGGCTCAACAACAGTGCATCTTTCGAGATGGCTTTCCCGGAGGGTGGTGCCAATTATTTCCTGGATATTCAGCCTGCTTCCCAAAACGGGCAAATAACCAGCGGAGATTTCCGGCTTATGGCTGGAGATCAATGCTCCCGAAGTGCTGGAAGGCCAGGGACAACCCAACAGTGAGAGCGTGCTGAAGCTGCCCATACCCGTCAAGGTTGGACTTAAGCTTCAGCAGATTGTCAACATCGATCAGCCAAATGAAATCATGAACGATGTTGGCACACTCAAGCTGGAATGGACAGATCCGGCGCTGGCATTCAACCCGGATGAATGCAACTGCCGTTTCCGGCTCTATACCGAGACCAGTTTTAGCGATTTTCTTGACGATGTAAAAGGTCAATGGCCTGATTTTACCTTTTTCAACCAGCAGGGCAACCGCTGGTCGATCAACCGCCTGATCAAGGTCGAATCTACCGGGCAAGTCACCTACCTGGAACGCTTCTCGACCAACTTCCAGGTAGATTTTGATTGGACCGCCTTCCCCTTTGACACGCAGGATTTTTATATCAAGTTGGACCTGCTCCTCCCGGAGGATTATTACGAATTTGTCCCCATGGAAAATTTCAGCGAAATTGATCCCTTGCATGGGGAGGATGAGTTCATCCTTACCGACTTTGATACCCAGATCAGCACCGAAATCTCCAGCCTGCTGCAGCCCACCTCGCGATTCACCTTCCATTTCTCTGCTCCGCGCCACCTGGATTACTACATTTTCCGCATATTTCGTACCCATCCTGCTGATCATCAGCGTTTCGTATGTCACATTCTTCCTGAAGGATTACATGCGGCGCATCGAAGTAGCCACTGGCAACCTGCTGCTGTTCATCGCCTTCAGTTTCAGCATGGGAGACAACTACCCGCGCATGGGATACCTGACCTTCGTGGATGCCATCATGGCCGTCACATTTTTTATCAACACCCTGGTCGTTTTATTGAATGTGTACTTTAAGTATCTGGAGAATAAAGGTGAACGGGAAAAAGCCGACCGTCTGGAGAAGCCCTTTAATTATGTGTATCCCCTTACTTATCTGGTATCCTTTGGTATCCTCTACCTGATGTTTGTGAGGTAATCCAGGGGGTGCTATCCTGGGAGACTGGCTGGGTTACAAAAAAAACTTATTGTGGGAAACAGAATTGGTGATGATAAAATAGAGGTGTTCAAAATCAAGGTCGTCTGGCTAGAGACTTCACCCAGTTTTCCGATGGTGTTGCCGGCTCGACTATTATACGCAGTGATTTAAGCGGTTTAGAAATCACCTGTTCATTATTGAGAAATTTACAAACAAGATATATCTTATCTGGAGAGATCAAGCCGGAGGCAGGATGCCCAGTTGGACGGCTTTGTTTACTGCTTCCCAGCGCGATCGCACCTCGAGTTTCGCATAGATGTTGATTGAATGCCTTTTAACAGTCGTGTAGGAGATATTGAGCTCGCCTGCGATTTCCTTGGGGGACTTGGGTTCACGTAAAAGCGTGAGTACTTCAAATTCGCGGGCAGTCAAGGGTTCAACGAAATCTGGATTGTTGGTTGTTGTACGCACCCTGCTCCCAGGTGGTGATTGTATAATTTCAGTCCCTTTTACGAATTGGGAGCCCGGGAAGGCTGCCAGAATTCGGTTGATATAGGCGTTATTGGAGCTTTGTTTGGCAAGCTGATTTAGCAAACCCTGCATGCGTGGACCCAGGTCGATATAGACCCGCAGGAAGCCGCCGGCTTGTGAAAGCGCGACCGCCTCTTGAAGGACATCCATGGAGCCTTGTTAGGTGCCCCTGGGCATTCAGCGCCAAAGCACGCAAAGCCATGATATGGATTTTTGAGTAGATATTATGGGTTCGTTCGGCGATCTCGAGCAGTTCGTCCAGGATGTGCAGCGCCAGATTGATTTCGTCTATCCCTATCCTTTGCTAATAAAATATGTGCCTTTGTGATATGCGGCACCTCCACCCAGAACAGGGGTTGATCTGGAACCGGCAAAGTGAAAGAGTCTGCCCATTGAAATGCCCCTTGACCGTCGCCCTGTTCAAGCATCAGCCTGGCTCGCAATGAGTGCACTGCGGTCTTGTTCCTGACCTTCAAGTTCCACCTGAAATCTGCCGAGGCTTTCCACAACTTTCCAGGCTTCGGAATCCTCGTTTCTAGCCTGGTGAACTAACGCCAGGCCTGCAAAGCAAAGGTGCACACAAAGGGATTGGCCCAGGTAGCGTTGCTTGATGACCTCACCAAAGTGGAAACATGCGCCATCCAGGTCGTTCCAATGGTAGGACACCAATCCCAGGAAAAAGTGAGCCCAACATTGGGATATGGCCATTCCACCGCGGAGAGCCTGTTGCAAACATATGTTGGCGGTTTGCCTGGCATGCTCAAGGTTTCCAGCGTTAATGTAATTGAAACACAAAGATTGTAAGAAACGAAGTGCGTAACCCGTGGTTTTGTCATCAAGTGACTCGTATTCGTCGAGTAATAATTGCTCTATCTCTTTTTCTTTCCCTAAGGCTCCCATACCCAGGCTCCAGTACAGAATTGATCCACCGCGAACGTATGTCCAGGATGAGGGCATGATTGCCTTTATCTTTTGGCAGTTCTCAACGCAGATTGAAGGTCGGTTGCCAAGCCAGGCTTCCTGGGCTCTAAGCAGTAAGATTTGCCCATTCAGTACTTGTATCGCTTCCGATGTCAATGCGACGCCATCGTCTTCCTCAATCAATGCTTCCACTTCGGATAAAATTCTAGGTATTTTGCCAGGCTGCCAGGAGAGTTGCATAGACCAGGCTTTCATCATCAGGAGGAAAGGCCGCCGCTGAATAAGATCAGCTGGCAGCATGCTCAGGTAATGATTCAGCATAGTCCGGTCTTCTGAGTTGAGCGTTTCGCAAAGTGCTGTCTTCGATCAGAGATGCAGTCAAGTCAAGATCTCCACTATCCGATGCTTGGCTAATGGCTTCATGCAGGAATCCTTGTTGTATGAACCAATTCACCGATTTGCGATTCAAATCGGTTACCACCTCATCCCCGTACTTTACCAGCAGTCTTTCCTTGAGAAAGCTGCGCACTAGTGAATGATAGGTATACCATTTCCTGCGGTCAGTTTTGGTAACGATGAGTAAGTCTGCGCGTTCAAGCCAGTCAATACATGCTTGAACATTCCAGGCAGAGTCAGTTTGCTCGACCAATGCCTGGCACAGTTCAGTACAGAAACGGTTCGGGATCGAAGTTTTCAACAGGAATGTCTGAATTGCGGGTACCTGCTGTTCAAGGATCTCCTCCTGAAGATAGTCGGAGATGCTCCTATTAGCCAGCGCCATTATCTGGGGAAATCTTCTCGACATTAATCGTGTCCCGCAAGGACAGCGTAGCCAGGCGCAATGCTGCGATCCACCCCTCCGTTTGTTTCTCCAACAAAATACGGTTCGTCTCTCCAAGCGGTATCTCGAGCGCCTGATCCAGGTATTCTGCAACCTCATGTGTGTTGAAGCGCAAGTCATCTACACGTATCTCGGTGAGCTTATCTTTTGCCCGCAGGCTTGCCAGGGGAAGCGGGGGATCGAAGCGGGAAATCAAGACCAGATGCATGGGGCGCGGCCAGTGGATTATTAGATCTGAAATTAATTCATTAACATCCTGTCCGCTTAGGGAATGGTAATCATCAAGTACAAGGATAAAATTTCCTGGGAGGGCTTCTAATTCGTTGTTTAGTGTGATGTACAGCCTCTTTTTTGGCAATTGATGCGGCCCGCGCAGCATTGCCAGGGTCTCAGGACATGCATCGGGAAAGATTTTACGGAGCGCTTCTATCAAGTACGAAAGAAAAATAGCCAGGTCGCTGTCGTGTTCGTCCAAGGATAACCATGCTGATAACGTTGGCGCAGGTTTCCCATCATTCGGAGTTGAAATACTTTTAAGCCACGAGCTTATGAGAGTGGTCTTGCCGAAGCCGGCTGGAGCAGATACCAGGGTCATCCGGCGGTTAAGGCCACGGTTGAGCAGCTCTATCAGTCGATCCCGGATTATCAGATCACGCGTGATGCGCGGCTGATATAACTTAGCCTTTAGCAAATGAGTTGTCTCGAACCTGACCGTCTTTTTATCCGTCACACTCATGCCTATAACTGAAGAAGTCAATCATGGATGCAGGATATCACTGTAAATCAATTTAGTTGAAATCCCAACAATTGGACTAATACAATGGGATTGAACCGGATTGTATTAATTTAGAAAATTTGATTCCCAATTCCCAAGGGTGGCCAATCAAAGTGCAGACTTACTCAATTTTTGATTGGACACAGTTCTGCTATGCCTCCAGATTGGAGAAATAATGGAATTATATATCTCAAATTTTGCCTGGCCAAAAAGCCAGAAATAAACCTAACCAAAGGAAGGTTGTACGCAAATTATAATCGCAATATAATATAGTTGTAATTATGTTAAAATAAATTGTGAAGTTGTATGAATTTCGGGTTGACGGTTTCGAAAGCCTGTCAATGAAAAAAAACAATTAAATGGAGAGTGAAAAATGGTAGGTAGACGAGACGAACGGCGTGACGAGCGCCAGGATGACCGGCAGATGGGGCGCCCGGGCAGCGGGGCCAACCACTACCAGATGCGCCAGAAGATGGTGGCAATCGGCGACGATTTCTGGATCGAGAACGACAAGGGCCAGAAGGTGTTCAAGATAGACGGCAAGGCGCTGCGCGTTCGCCAGACCCTGGTCTTTGAGGACGCTCATGGAACCGAGCTGGCGAAGATCCAGGAGCGCAAGCTGCGGGTCAAAGACAGCATGGAAATTGAAGGTCCTCACGGCGAGCAAATTGCCATGGTCAAGAAAGCCCTCATCACCCCGGTACGCGAGCGCTGGGTGGTCAAGATCAAAGGCGGACCAGATTTAGAGGTGCAGGGCAACATATTGGACCACGAGTACAGCATCGGTGAAGGACGGGATAAAGTAGCGGAAGTGTCCAAGAAGTGGTTCCGGCTGCGGGACAGTTATGGTGTTGCCATCGATCCCGGACAGGATGACGTGATCATCCTGGCTGTGGCGGTGTGCATAGACGAGATGGCGCACGAAGGCCGCTAGGCTTTCGGGTAAAATATATATATTTCTCATAGGAGGTAAAGACAGATGATTAAACATGGACCAGTAGATGTACTTGTTCTGGCAGCCGGGGAACCGCGCTTTCGACGGCAGTGTCCTGGCAGAGCTTCAAAAACAGGCGGCCACCGGGATTATCCGGGTGCTGGATGCAATGATTCTCATAAAAGACGACGAAGGTCATTGCTGGGCTCTAGACCTGGAAGATCTGCCGGAGGAAGATGCAGCGACGCTTGGATTTATCGATACCGGAACACGCGGGCTGTTTGACTCCGAGGATGCCGACACATTGTATGAAGGCATGGTGCCGGGATCGGCTGTGGTAGCCCTGGCGATTGAGCACGTCTGGGCAGTTGCCCTGGTGAATGCCATTGTAGATTCCGGTGTTGAAATGGCGATGCATTTCCGTGTACCTGCGCCGATCGTTGACGAGGCATTTGCCTCATTAATTGTATAAGTGAGATAGGAGGATAAAATGCCAGGATTAGTAAGAGGGATGGCCAGGACTGCCGCCGTAGTAGGCACAGCCACAGCCACACGCAATGCAGTAAACCGCCGCCAGGCGGATAAGAATGCCCAAGCCTATACACAGGCGATGAACACGGCTGAAGCACAAACAGCCCCGCCGCCGGAAGAGTATGCTCCACCGCCACCTCCGGCAATGCCTTCTCCGGAAGAGGATATGATTGCCCAGATAGAACGCCTGGGAGCGCTGTATGCCCAGGGGTTGCTTACCGAAGAAGAGTTTGCGGCTGCCAAACAAAAAGTGATGATGGGGTAAGTCTTTACGTTTCGAAATCAAGATAGATTCAGCAATATCATCTCCAGCAAGATATTGCAATAGGGATGCACACGGGTGAGCCGGCGCCTTCCGGCTCACCAACCCTATTCATGGGGTAAATTTTTGAGAAATAATGGGATGGCAATTTGATAGAAATTTTCATCCTAACAGGGGGGTTGCTCCAGTTTGCTGCACACATCCGCAGCAAGGAATTTTTATAAGAAATTACCATGGCAGTTTGTCAACGTTTACATATCAAATTCCACAAATAATTTAAATAATGACCGGTAGACGACCGGGTAGACTTCCAAAAACGCTCCATCTCCCAATTAACTTTGTCTGCGTACCTGCCCGGTATTTTATGAAGACGGACTTAAAATGGATGCAAAATAAAAAGCCGGTATCTGCCAGCCGGGATTGGAAGATTAGCAAAATCTGCCATGGGTTTTATGCAACGGGTCTGAAGATTTGAATTGCATCCATGGGATTAGCAAGCCAAATCTGGAGTTTGACTATGCAGCCAGTTAATAAATATTCCAACCCCTTCGTTCGCATCTCACGCCCGCCTGGACTTAAAGGCTGGATCCCAGCGATAAATGTTCTGCAAACCTATAGAAGGCCCTGGCTAGCACAAGACCTCACCGCAGGAATCGCGCTTACGGCAATTCTTGTACCGGTGGGGATGGGTTATGCAGAAGCCGCCGGGTTGCCTGCAATCTATGGTCTGTACGCTACAATCGTGCCGCTTATTGCCTATGCCATTTTCGGGCCAAGCCGCATTCTAATCCTTGGGCCGGATTCATCCTTGGCTGCCATCATTGCAGCCACGATCGTGCCGCTTGCCGCTGGTGACCCCGATCGCCTGGTTGCGCTGGCTGGTATGCTTGCTATCCTCACGGGAGGACTTTGCATTCTAGCCGGGCTGGCACGTTTCGGCTTTATCACCGATCTGCTCTCCAAGCCAATCCGTTTGGGCTACCTGAATGGTATCGCCCTCATTGTCATGGTAAGTCAGCTGCCCAAGTTACTGGGCTTCCCTGCGAGTGGTGAAGGTCTTGTTCAGGATGTGATCAGCCTTTTGCGCGGAATTTTACAAGGCAGGGTTAATTGGACAACCTTTTCAATCGGCATAACTTGTCTGGTTATCATCTTGATCTTCAAGCGCTGGTTACCAAAGATCCCTGGTGTGCTCATCGCCGTGTTAGGTGCAACTATTGTAGTTGGGGTCAATAATCTTTCAGCAACAGCTGGCGTTTCTGTGGTTGGGCCACTGCCGCAAGGTTTACCAGCTTTCCATGTTCCAATTGTTACACTGGCTGATCTTACAGCATTGGCAGCCGGCGCTGTGGCGATCACCCTTGTTTCCTTTGCCGACACGAGCGTCCTTTCGCGCACGTTTGCCTTACGCGGCGGCTATGTTGTCGATCAAAACCATGAAATCATAGCCCTTGGCGCAGCAAATGTTTTTGCAGGATTTTTTCAGGGCTTCTCAGTCAGCTCCAGTTCATCACGAACACCGGTTGCAGAATCGGCAGGTGCTAAAACACAGGTAACTGGTGTAGTGGGGGCACTTTGCATCATACTATTACTGGTATTTGCTCCTTCACTGCTGCAGAACCTGCCGAATGCTGCCCTTGCCGCCGTGGTGATCTCAGCGTGTCTGTCGCTGGTTGATATTGAAGGTGTTATTCACTTGTATCGTCTGCGCCCCAGTGAATTTGCCCTCTCCATCGTCTGTTTTTTGGGCGTTGCTTTGTTGGGGGTTATCCAGGGTATCTTTATTGCCATCATCCTGGCGTTCCTGGGTTTCATCTGGCGGGCATGGTGGCCTTATGATGCTGTCCTGGGGCGTGTCGATGGTTTGAAAGGCTACCACGATATTACCCGTTATCCTGAAGCACGCCGCATCCCAGGGTTAGTGCTTTTCCGTTGGGATGCACCCTTGTTTTTTGCAAACGCTGAGGTTTTCCGAGAGCATGTCCAGCAAGCAATTGCGGATGCACCTACACTGACAAAATGGATCGTTGTTGCCGCAGAACCGGTAACTGATATCGATGTCACCGCTGCGGATGTGCTTTCAACCCTTAATGATGATCTGGATCGGGTTGGCATTGAACTCTGCTTTGCGGAGATGAAAGACCCGGCCAAAGAACGACTTAAGCGCTATGGCTTGTTTACCAAGCTTGGATCCAATCATTTCTTCCCCACAATCGGGAAGGCGGTTGATCTCTACCTGGAAACAAACCCGGTAGAATGGCAGGATTGGGAAGATTTTTGACACTCTCATTAGTCAATCAATAATCATCCGATTTTTTTAGATCTGCCGGTCCGGCAAGCGGGCCTCAATGGGTCATGATCCTGAGATAAGTTAAATTTTCTCAGTCCAGGAATGGGTTGGTTTCGATTAAAAACAAATGGTCGATTTCTCCAATCTCCCCACCCAGCATGACCCCTTTCGTATGGTTCATATAACCTGATGGCACTTAATACCTGAGATATATAGTGAGTTGCGCCAGTGGGGGTTACGACAATAGCTATGCATAGTCCACCGGTCAATTTGTATCCATGCGGTTTTTCCCTAATCGTTCGCGCCGGAAGAAAGTTGAATAAATTTAAAATTCATAAAATCAATGGGGTGTAAAAAAACTACTGCGGTCTCAGACAGCAGTAGTTCTCTTTTGGGATGAGCATTTCCGGCTATTCGATTTCAGGAATCAATATTCCATATCTGAACGGACGGAGTAGCGGGAGCGACGGGATTCGAACCCGCGGTCTCGGCCTTGACAGGGCCGCATGTTCAACCACTACACCACGCCCCCAATTGAGCGAACAAAAGTTTATCATGGATAACCCGGATCGTCAAGAAAAAATCCCATAAAAAATTCAACCCCAATCGCTCTAATTCGTTTCAAAAATCCACAAGTCTGAATGGCGTTCCCATGCTGTTAATTCTTCCGGATTAAACCAGAGAGAAATTTCCAGTTGGGCATTTTCCGGTGAATCGGACGCATGGGTCAGGTTTCTTCCAACTGTCAAACCAAAATCATGGCGAACAGTTCCGGGTGCAGCCTCAAGAGGGCGGGTTGCACCCATCGTCTGTCTGACTGCTGTGATGGCATTGGGACCTTCCCAAACCATGGCCATGACTGGAGAGGATGTGATATAACCGATCAGACCCTCATAAAAAGATTTTCCTTGATGAATTGCATAATGTTTTTCTGCCAGGTCTTGTTTTGACCCGGATAAATTTTGCTCCAACAAGTTTCAAACCCCGTTTTTCAAGCCTGGATGTAATTTCTCCAATTAATCCCCGTTCTACCCCATCTGGTTTAATTAATACCAAAGTTCTTTCCATGAAATGCTCCAATGGTTCTTTAGATTTTGTCATAGCACTATTTTAATAATTCTTCAGCCTTTGTGTAAATATCCAATGCATCCTGAAGGCGCCCTGAACGGACGTATGCATCACCCAGGGTTTGGATAAGGTCAATCTCTTCGGGATTATTTTGAACGGCTTCTTCCAAAGAGGAGATAACTCTTAAAAGATTTTTATTGTTTTTCATCAATTTATGATACCGCTCAGCAGCCTTACCGAAATTCTGCTGTTCAATATCTGTGTGTGCCCTATCAAACTCCTCCGTAAATTTCGGGTGTTCCAGGTCTGATGGGTAATTATCCAGATCCTGCAGTGAGGATTCCAGGATATTGAGCTGGTCTTTTTCATCTTTATCTTCATCGATGTGGTCATCGATGATATTTTCTAATTTGATACCTTCATTTTCCTCGTCCACATTGACGGTTTGATCCGGTTCATTCACTGGTTCTATAATTTGCGGAGTAACGATCCCAGTAATTTCTTCTTGTAGGGGTTGTTCAATTAAATCGCTCATTTCCGGTACCTGGATGTTGTCGGAAGGTTTTCCGCTTTGCAGCCATTTCGGGAGAATTTGTTCATTTATTTCTTCCCGAACTGTACTTTTTACAGTATGCAACCATGCTAAAAACCCCGCTTTTTTTTCCAGAGACTCTGCTTCGTTTTCAATCGGTGGGACAGCCTCTAAATTATAACCAGGGGTCTTTATTACAGCAGTGGTTCCTCCGACGGGAATCTCATCAAGCGAAGCGATTTCTTCTTCGAGATATACCTGGTCCTGTGGCGGGTTGGTTTCTAATTTGGCAGGGTACACGGGTTGGGTGATTTCCTCATTGGATCCTTCATCGAGGATAACTTTATCCACTGTAAGAATGTCTTCCAAGGCAGGGGACTCTTGAGGAGGTTCCTGAGGTAGGTTCTCAAAAATTTCTGTATCAGTAGATTCAGATGTGTCGATCGGAATCCAACCACTGCTTCCTGCTTCAACCCCATCTATTGGTTCTATAAGGTCTTGATCAGCTTCACTATGGATTTCCTCCCCTGATATGCCGTCATCCTTGATTACCGAATCAGGAAATTCTCTTTCAATTAGGATCTCAGCAACAGGATTTGATTCTTCGAATCCATCCTCCAAGGATTGCTGGGCATTCAATTGGTCTAACTCCACGTCACTCTCAAGTTCCCCAGGATGTTCTGGAAACCAATCGGCAGTTTCCCCGATAAATAGCGGAGCAGGCGGTTCCGAAAGGTCTTGAAATTCTTCCTCACCAATTTCATTAACTGTTTTCGGATTTGACAAAACTGGTAATTCGGGGGTTATTTGTGATAGATCATCTTTTGACGCAGGAGGATGAGGAAGACTGGAATCAAGATCACTATTCTTAGCAGGAGCAAGGGGTGGGAAGTTATAATCGATTGCTATTTCGGGTTCTTTTTTTTCGCTGACTGAATATTCCACCGGTTCGGTACCCTGAAGAGGTATTTCAATGTCACCGGATTGAGACTGGATTGCCTGGGACCCAATAATGGGTGCAGCGGTAATTTCCCCTTGAAGGTTATCTGTTTGAGACTTCTGATATTTTTTAATACTAACCAACCATTCCTCAACCCCTGCCTTTGGAATTGCAGCATTATTCACAATTAGTGGAGTTAATCCAAATTCTTCAATAGGCGCATCACTTGTGGTTAGATCTAGTTTTTCCAATGTAACTGACTGGTCGTCAACCGCATTCGAAATTTGAGTGCCGTCTGACAAATAGGCAGAATACGGATCCAATTCAGTCAGTCTTTGGGAGTATTCCGCAGCCTCATTTTCTCTCGAGACCCTGGGTAATGAATCGGCTAGAATCTGGTTAGCGACCATGCAGTAAGGAATCTTTTCAACCAGGTTTTCACACGTAATTATGGATTTCTCCAATAAATTGGAAGAATAGTATAAATTTGCCAGTATGGCTTGCAAATCCAGACGTTCGGGTTGCTCGGCTAAAGCAGCCTCTGCTTTGGCAACAGCCTGCGGAAGTAGATTCCCGCGGGTGTACATCCGGATAAGCGCTCCCTTCGTCATGCGAATTTTTACCGGTTCGGCTCCATCCCGGATAGTAAATAGCCGGCGGAGTTCATCCTGGACAGCCCGATTAACTGGCTGTTGTTCAAAAGCACGTTCCATGTGCCAGAGAGCGGCTTCCAGGAAATTTTCATCCTCACGAATAATACTCATCCCGATATGAGCAACGAAATCATTGGGTATCACGGAAAGGATTCTTAAAACGCATCCGCAGCTTCCGAATACTGCTTCATTTCAAGGTAGGCCTTGGCTAAATGACGGTAGGAATTAAAATATTTCGGGAAATATTTGATTGTATGTAAACTGTGTGTGATGACTTCTTTAAATTTATCCTGCTCCAGCAATTTCATGATTTCAGAATTGTAGGTTGTGAGAGATATCGTGTTCATAGCTTCTCCTTACAAAAACAAGTATGCAATAGTTCTTCTAAAGATGCAATATGCCTGTATGATTATTTTAAATAAATAACGTGCGACTTGACTTAAAAGCCGCACGTTGTGTTTCTCACCAATTCAAAGGATCATTCCCCTAAATAATCCCTTAATTTCCTTCGAGTAGTTGGGTGGCGCAACCGGCTGAGCGCCTGGGCTTCAATTTGCCTTACCCGTTCACGGGTTACACCCATTTTGCGGCCAACTTCTTCCAGTGTGTATGCCTGACCATCCAGCAAACCATAGCGCAGCTGCAGGATGCGTACTTCACGGGGAGGCAATTCCTCAAGCACATCACTTAAATGTTCTCTTAATAAATTATAAGTGGCGGTTTCATCCGGAGGAGGGGCATCCTCGTCTTCAATGAAATCTCCAAGCACCGAGTCTTCCTCATCATCCGTCGGGGTTTCCAGGGAGAGTGGCCGGCGGGCAACCTGGATCATATTTTCAACCTTTTTGGGAATTACATCCAGGGATTCTGCCAATTCTTCCACCGACGGTTCGCGGCCGAGCCTTTGGGTAAGCTGATGTTGGATGCGCAGCAGCTTATTTATCTGATCCCCCATATGTACGGGGACACGAATTGTACGACCCTGATCTGCAATAGCGCGGGTTACTGCCTGGCGAATCCACCAGGTTGCATAGGTGCTAAATTTATGACCTCGCCGGTAATCAAATTTCTTGGTAGCCCGGATCAGGCCAATATTGCCTTCTTGTATAAGGTCTAAGAATGGTACCCCTCTTCCCATATACTTTTTTGCCACACTGATTACGAGGCGGGAATTGGCTGTGATAAGGTGTTCGCGAGCTGACCAACCATCTTCGATTAGAGCCCTAAGCTCCTGACGGCGGCGCAAACTGACATGTCCTTTTGCAAGTTCCTCGCGAGCCATTCGCCCGCGTTCGATCCGTTGCGCTAGTTCAACTTCTTCTTCAGCGGTTAATAGCGGAACCCGGCTTACTTCTTTAAGATATAAACCGATAGTGTCATCTGTATCAATATTTGCCAGATCATCCAGGCGGATACCTCGGGCGACCCCCTCATCCTCCTCCTTGGTTTCATCCTCAAGGTCTTCATCGGAAGGTTCTTCGGCGGGGGCATCCTCCAGGTAAGGGACTCCGGCGCTCATTAATGCAGCAAAAGCTTCCTCAAGTTGTTCAATATCCTGTTCGGCCTCTGGGAAGAAATGCAAAACATCATCGATTGTGACGAATTTTTTTTGTCTGCCAAATTCAATTAATCTAGCAATTGCAGAGTATTCCTCGTCATCATCTACAACGCTAAACTTTAAAATATTTTTGTTCATATATTCAGATCACATCCTTACTAAATTAAACAATTGACAGGTACGCTTATCAGCTATGCCTAATTTTTATCAAAAGGGGGCAATTTGTTAAATGGCAACTGTACCCAATAAATTATTGAAATTGTAAAAATTTCCGTTCCTAAACTAAGTGTAGTCCTATTCATAAATTATATTTTCTAAAACAACTAAAATGCCAATTTATGATAATTAATTCCTGTTATTCTCTCCAAAGAGAATGTTCAGTGTAGCTGTGGCCGGTCTATGTTTATTGTATAGATATTTTTTGATAATTACAAGCATAATACGAGCGGAACATTGTTCCGCTCGTAGACCAGATAAATGTAAAAAGTTAGGTTCCAGTTAGAATAACACTATACACAAATGTCATCCCTATGTCAATAAGATACGAAAATTCTAATGTAATACTTATAAATAAATGTGTTTTTGAAAAAACTTGAAATTGGGATAATAACATTTGTATGGGTGGAATTTTATATATTATCTCTAATATCTCCATTTCATTTGAATAAAATTAAACCTTGATGTAAAATAGGTTGGTTGGCAGAAATCGGGGGGATTACGTCTGTTGACCAAATAATCCTGATAGTGGAGGCGGTTATGGATTTGTTAGGGTTAGCGAGCCATGGATTAAATGATTTTGAACAAATTGCAATTGTGGGGGTGGTGATTACTGCCTTTATCAGTCTGATATATGCCTGGCTATTGCGCGGGAATGTGCTCAAAAAAGATAAGGGCACACCAAAAATGCAGGAAGTATGGAATGCAATCCGGATTGGAGCAGACAGCTACCTGAATAGCCAGCTAAAAACGATCCTGCCAGCGATCGGTCTTCTAACCGTGGCATTATTCCTGAGTGTATATATCGTTCCGCCAACTCCAGAAGCCATGGAAGAGTTCCCGGATAATACAACGATAATTATTGCAATTGGAAGGACGGCTGCATTTATTATGGGAGCGTCCTTCTCAATGCTGGTTGGACAGCTGGGGATGCGCATGGCTATTCAGGCCAATGTCAGGGCAGCATCTGCAGCCAGAAGAAGCTTCAATGAATCATTAACCATTGCCTATTACGCCGGAACAATCACCGGTATGCTGACGGATGGCCTTGGATTGTTCGGTGGCACTGTGATTTTTATCATTTTCGGAACTGCTGCACCGGATGTACTGCTTGGTTTTGGGTTTGGCGGCACACTTATCGCCCTATTTATGCGGGTTGGCGGTGGAATTTACACCAAAGCCGCAGACGTGGGAGCTGACCTTGTGGGTAAAGTGGAAGAAGATATCCCGGAAGATGATCCGCGTAATGCGGCAGTCATTGCCGACCTGGTTGGGGATAATGTTGGTGATTGTGCAGGTATGGCAGCCGATATATTTGAATCCTATGAAGTGACCATCGTCTCGGCATTGATTTTGGGTTTGGCCCTTGTTTCTATCGACCCGGAAGGGAGTCTAAAATGGATCGTCTACCCGCTGATTATCCGGGCTATCGGGGTGATTAGTTCAATTATCGGGACATTCACTGTCCCGATATGGGAAAAATTTCCGATTAAATTCTTGCGTGCTCATGATGCTGAAGAATCTATGTTCCGCTCTTATGAGGTTTCAAGCGTCAATACTGTAATCTGGGCGTTTATCCTCGCATTTACCTATGCAAATGATTGGAGACTGGGTTTATTAACCGCCATAGGTGTTGGGCTTGCTGTTGCATTCAATCCCCTGACATCCTACTTCACTTCCACTAAGAACGCCCCGGTTAAAGAAATCGTAAAATCAACAAAAACCGGATCTGCTACAACCATACTATCCGGTCTTGCCCTAGGTATGGAATCGGCTGTCTGGGCTCTGGTTGCTATTGCCATTTCTTTTGTCTTCGCCATCATGTTGTATGGGAATGAACCTGATGCAACATATGTACTTTACGCAGTGGCGATGATCGGTATTGGTATGTTGAGCCATACCGGGAATAATGTGGCGATGGACTCTTATGGACCAATATCAGATAATGCTAACGGTATTGGTGAAATGAGCTGGCAGGGTATGGATGATCCAATCACAATGAAAGCCCGCCAGATTATGGCAGACCTGGATGCTGTTGGGAATACGACCAAAGCAATTACAAAAGGAATTGCCATTGCATCAGCAGTCATCGCTGCAGTATCTTTATTTGCCTCCTTTATTACCGATGTAGGCAAGGTACAGGCGCAGATGGGAGTTGAGACACTGGATGCAATCCGGATTTCTGATACAACGGTATTTGTTGGATTTCTCCTGGGTGGTGCTTTACCCTGGCTTTTCAGCTCATTATCCATCCGGGCAGTTACCCGGGCGGCCAGCCAGATTGTTGAAGAAGTGCGGCGCCAATTTAGAATCCCAGGCATCCGGGAAGGCCTGGTTCTACCAGACTATGCACAGGTGGTTGGAATTTCAACCCGATCCTCACAAAAAGAATTAATCCCACTGGCATTAATTTCCGTGGTCATGCCGGTCCTGATTGGCATGGTCCTTGGAGTGGAAGCATTGGGAGGTTTCCTGGCTGGGGTGATCTTGAGCGGTCAATTGCTGGCTGTATTTATGGCCAACAGTGGTGGCGCATGGGATAATGCCAAAAAGACGATTGAGGATGAGCCGCGTGATCTGGCAGCTAATACAGGCAAAGGTTCAGAGCGCCATAAAGCCGGTGTGGTTGGGGATACGGTTGGTGATCCCCTCAAAGATACCGCAGGACCTGCTCTCAATCCGATGATTAAAGTTGTTAACCTGGTCAGTTTGATAGTTGCACCAATCATTGTAAAATATCAGGACCTTGGCGTGATAGGCTGGATTATCGTTGTGGTGTTATTTGTCGCAACGATCTGGGCTATATCTAAGAGTAAAAAACCGGTAGCAGACATAATGGATACGCCTGCTCCAGGTGAATTTAGCAGTTAATAAGTAATCAAACGGGACTGGTTAGGATACTGGTCCCGTTTGTTATTTAATAATATTGCGCATAGTTATATTTAATTATGAGGAAGCAAAATGAATTTTGAATTTTTTGGCAGCACACAAATTATTTTTGGATGCGGTGCATTATCTCAGTTAGGGGGGGTGGCAAAAAGTTGTGGAAAAAATGCTTTTGTAGTGACCGGCTCGGGCAGCATCAATGCCCAGCACCTGATGAATTTATTGGCCGATCAAGGATTAACATTTACCCAATTTAAGGTCACTGGAGAACCGTCCATCCTTGTTGCAGAACAGGCTGCTTCTTTCGCTCGTGCGGCGAATTGTGATTTTGTTATTGGTTTTGGGGGAGGGAGTGTTATTGATTGTGCAAAGGCAGTCTCGGCGATGATAACCAACCCTGGTGCGTTATTAGATTATCTGGAGGTGGTTGGACAAAATCAACCCTTAATTCGGCCAGGTGCACCGGTTATAGCAATCCCGACCACGGCAGGTACGGGCAGTGAAGTGACCAGAAATTCAGTTCTCTCTGTCCCCGGGGAAAAAGTAAAGGTAAGTCTACGTAGTGTAAATATCCTGCCGAGAATTGCCCTTGTCGACCCTAACCTGACCATTACAATGCCGCCGTCTGTGACTGCCAGTTCCGGAATGGATGCGTTTACCCAGTTGTTAGAGTCTTATTTATCCCCACGTGCCAATAAGATTACAGACCAGTTAGCCATTATCGGGATTGAGCATATAGCAAGGTCAATGCTTCAAGCCTACCAGAATGGACAGGATATCAATGCAAGAGAAGATATGTCCCTGGGTAGTTTGCTTTCCGGTATGACTCTGACCAATGCCGGTTTGGGTGTCGTTCACGGGTTTGCCGGACCAATCGGAGGATTATATAATGCCCCCCACGGAACCATCTGTGCCAGTTTATTGCCTTCTTCGATGAAGATCAACCTTGGTGCACTTCAGAAATCGGATCCCCGCCATCCAGCACTGAAACGGTTTCGTGAAGTATCCATGATTCTTACCGGAAACAAACAGGCAAAAGCAGAAGATGGTCTGGTATGGATTACTTCACTCTCCAAAAAACTGAATATTCCCCGTTTATCCTCCTTGGGAATTAATGAAAGTGATTTTCCCCTGATAATTGAAAAATCTTCTCGTTCCAGCAGTATGAAAGGGAATCCAGTACAGCTTTCCAGGGAAGATCTTTACCAAATATTAACAGAAGCGTTATAAACCAGGGATTATTTCTCCTTGAAGAAACTAACACCCAATACACCGGGTCCAGAATGGGTTAAAATAGCAGGCGGAAGGTCGTAAATTTCAATCACAGAAAGCCGCATTTCCTTTTTTAGTTCTTCTGCTAATCGGGCGGCTTCCTGATAAGCATCCCCGTGCATTAATGACAGGTGAGCCTCCGGCGTCGCCGGGCATTCGCTGAGAACCAGTTCTTTTAATCTGGCGATTCCGCGGCGTTTTGTACGTTGTGATTCAAACGAATCAACTTTCCCGTCCTTAATCCAGAGGATTGGTTTAATTTGCAAGATACTGCCAAACAACTCTTGAGCCCCGCCAATACGGCCACCTTTATGTAGATACTCAAGGGTATCTACAAGGAAATAAGTTGTATCTCTTCTGGCAAGCTCTTTCGCTTTTTCAATGATTTCTTTTGGATCCAAACCCTGTTTAGCCCAAATTCTTGCTTCAAGGACAAGATTTGCCAGGCCGGAGGCAATTAATCGCGAATCCAGAATATGAATATCTGCTCCCGGCATCTCCTGGGCAGCAGTGGTTGCGTTGCGAAAGGTACCACTCAATTCTCCTGATGGACAAATAACAACCACAGCATCGCCATCATTGCTGGCTTTCTGAAATATTGGTTGGTATAAAGCCGGAGATGGTGCAGCGGTTTTTGGCAGAATTTGAGATGTTCTCAATTTGCTCAGGAATCTTTCAGAGTTAATTTCTGTATCATCTCGAAAGGAATCTTCCCCAAAAATAATGATTTGGGGGAGATAGGGAATCCCGAGCTGCTCGGCTTTCCCGACAGGGATTCCTGATGTTGTATCAGCTACAATAATTGTAACCATAAGTATTACCTTTCTCCGAATTTAGGAAACACTAAGAATAATGGAAAAAAATTTTAGGACACTCAATTCGGTAAATTCATTAATGAAGAATAGGATTCCAGGCCACCAATTTTCTCTGCATATCTGATGGCATTAAGAATTGCCTGGGAGACTGCTTCAACAGATAAAGCACCAATGATATTAATATCCGCCTTTTTCTTTTGGGTTGCCATACAAAACATCGTATCTCCATCTAACATCGTATGGGCTGGTTGAATTGTTTTAGCAATTCCGTTGTGAGCCATCTGGGCAACCTTATTACACGAAACATTATCCAACTTTGCATTGGTTACCACGATGCCAATTACTGTATTTTGAATTGATACCATTCCCAAGATGACTCTACCGATCCGGCTGTTCATTGTTTTCAAGGTATCTGCGAAAACAGGTCCGCATCCCATTTTCGCTGGACCTGCTTGAAAGCACCGGGCTCCAGCTACAATATTTCCATTCGATGGATTGATCACATCTCCGAAGGCATTGACCGCGACAATTGCACCAACCAGAACACCATTTCCTGCATCAATGCAGGCATGCCCAATTCCGGCTTTCATTGCATGCTGCATGCCAAATATTTTCCCGACCGTTGCCCCTGTCCCAGCACCGAAGTTTCCCTGTTCCGGAGGTTGTTTCGAAGCATTTTTACAGGCATCATATCCCATCTGGCTATCAGGACGGATAAGCTTATCTCCTATCCCCAGATCAAATAGTATTGCTGAAGCTACTATCGGGACTTTTACCTCCCCGGCTTTATAACCGATATCCTTTTCTTCCAAATATTTCATAACCCCAGACGCCGCATCCAGTCCAAAGGCAGATCCCCCGGATAATATCACTGCGTGGATTCGATTTACAAGATGCATCGGCCTTATTGCATCGGTTTCCCTGGTTCCGGGAGCCCCTCCTCTTTGGTCTACTCCGCCAATGGCACCACTCTCACATAAAACAACGGTACATCCCGTTATAGCTGCCAAGTCCTGGGCATGACCTACAGTAATTCCTGGGATATCTGTTAGGACGGCCAATTTATAACCCTTGAATAACTAGTTTTTTATGGTGTTGATTGGAGTAAGCGAACTCCCGCAATTTGGACAAGTAATTTCGTCCGCACCAACAATGAAACCGCAGGTCTTGCATGTGATCGGTTGGTTTTCACCCATTGGAGCCCCACAGGCTACACAACTGGCTGAACCCACGACATTTGCTGTCATACAGTACGTACACACCGACCTTCTTAATCTCTCTGACAATTCAAATCCGGCTCCCATCGATTTTGCGGTTTGATCAATAACATTCCACACCATCTCAACCAACTGCAGAGATTCAATATCCTGGGCGATGTCATCTAACCTTTCGAGTAATTTAAAAGGGCTGCGGATAGCTGAAAATGCAGTGTAACCAAGGCTGGCAGCCACACCAAGCCAGCCCTGCTGTCCCATCGACACAGACACGCCATCTTCAACATTTTGCAGGTAAATGCTTAATGCCGTTTGCCCGCCGGACCGGGAAAAATTACTTGTGGCAATTTGTACTGCAATTTTGTCGCCCGACCCAATTTGTTGAACCTGGTAATTCCCCCTGTTAAATTGGGATATTAAATTTTCCGCCAGGTTCTGAGAAATAATTTTTCCATGGTATATTCTTTGTTCCATAATACTGATTATAATCAATAATTCTTGTTGAAGATATTTGGAGTATCCATTAATGAAATTGAAATTTGTTGCAATATTATTCACCTGTGTATTGATAATTGGACTGCTTGGTATTTTCCAAGCAAACCCTGTTATTGCACAAGGTTTGAGGCAAATACCAACAGGGGTTATCCCAACAGTAACAAGCACTCCAAGCGGGGTCATCGTTACGGTCAGGCTTGATCAGGATCAAATTAATGTGCGCTCAGGCCCAGGGACTTCCTACGAAAAAGTAGGAGTCTTAATTGCCGGACAGCAGGCCCCTGCCAAGGGTCGTTCAGTCGCCGGTGAATGGTTATTAATTGAATATCCAGGAATACCCGGTGGGCTTGGATGGGTTTATGCCCCTTTAGTTGGCATAACTCCCGGAAACCTCCCAATTATTGAACCACCGCCTACACCAACACCTTTATACACAACAACGATAGATCCAACCCTGGCAGCGCAGTTTATTGTGACCGCTGCACCAACAAGGCTGCCAACCTATACAGAGGCTGCTCCAATAACCATACCAACATTCGAGGATAGAAGCCGGGCACAATTTATTCCGGGTGGAATTCCTCTGGGTCTGATCATTCTATCCCTGGCATCAGTCGGGGTCTTCATTGGTTTGTTCACTATTGCCCAGGGAAGATGATATGTCATTGGCGGCTTGCCTTTGATTATATTTTTTAAGGAAAAAATCCAAAGCCAGAAATACCAGATAGATCGCCACCAGGGGCAGCATACCGGAAAGCATACAGGTAATTCCAGTCACCAGTGCCTGCTGACCAAAAAAAATATAAATCATGAGATTACCGACAATAAAAATTAATAGAATCCCCCAGATCACCGTGCGTTTTATTGTTTGTTGACTATATTTCCGCAGATCTTGTTTCATAAAAATTAATTGACAAACCTGATTAAATTTGGGTTAGAATTAATGGGAATACCTTGGGGGAACATATCTTACCTTGATTTTAGTGCAATACTCTTAACATAACCAGATCTCGTCATGATACAAAACCGCCTGCGTTACGCATTTTTCCAAATTCGCAATATTATCAAACCGCCTCAATACATACCTGAAGAGTATAAAAGAAATTTTTCCCATTTCTACCTTGATTACGCATACTTCGGGATATTAAATGGAACACTCCTGTCTTTCCTCACTGTCTATATGGCAAGAATCGGCGCCACAGGTGTGGAAATTGGCTTAATTTCAGCACTGCCTGCAGTAGTATCCCTCTTTTTTGCAATTCCAGCTGGCAGATGGCTCACACGGCAGCCCATACAACGCGGTGTCTTTTTTTCTGCACTGTTGTCGCGCATCTTTTACATAACGCTGATCTTTATTCCTTTCATCGTAACAGATAGTGTTGAAATCCGAATAATCATTCTTATCACCTTAGTGATGAGTATTCCCGCAACCGGACTGGCGATTGGGGCAAATGCGATTTTTGCAGAAGCGGTACCCATCCACTGGCGTGGATATGTATCTGGAGTTAGGAATGTTTTGTATGCATTGATGACCATGTTATCCACCTTTATTGGCGGACAAATTCTCGTCAATGTACCGTTTCCGGTTGGATATCAAATTGTGTTTTTCATCGGTGCAATCGGTGCGATATTGAGCACCTATCATTTGGGAAAAATAAAACCAATTTTAACCAGTCCAGTATTTATACCGGAAGACCAGATTTTTCCCGAAGGTGAAAAAGTTCCATCTGGTACTTTTCAGGCAAATATTATTGAGCGGATTCGGAATATGACCCTTTCACTAAACCTTGATATCCTTGGTGGAAAATTTGGTCGAACATTATTCCTCTTACTTCTATTTCACCTGTTTCAATTTCTTGCCATCCCTGTCATGACTTATTTCCAGGTTAATAATCTTGATATGACGGATCGCGTGATCAGTATTGGGAATGTTGCATTTTTCTTAACCATGTTAATCACTTCGACCCAGGTTTCAAAAATGACGAATATGATTGGCAGCCAAAAAAATACCGGTTTGGGTGTAATGATATTGAGCATTTACCCGGCGGGGATCGTATTCAGTCAAAACGAATATATTTTTTATCTTGTATCTGCGATTGGTGGTATAGGCTATGGATTGACATTGGGTTCTTTGTATAATTATTTGCTGGAAAATGTCCCGATTAAAAATAAACCGCCTTACCTGGCCTGGTATAACATTATATTAAGTTTTTCGATTTTAGTCGGGTCGATAACTGGACCTTTGATTGCAGAAAGTATTGGATTGGAAATTGCATTATTAATATTTGCGGCGGGGAGGGTATTGGCCGGTTGGCTCATCTTCCGCGAAGGATAGAGACAATTTGTGCTAGAATACGCATCTATGGGAATAAAAATTGTTGCTCGAAACAGAAAAGCAAATTTTGAATACTTCCTGCTTGAACGTTATGAAGCCGGAATAGAATTAAGAGGCAGTGAAATTAAATCCCTCCGGGCAGGCAAGGTAAGCATCAATGAAGCCTATGTGTCTATTGAAGGTTTCCAGGCCTGGTTAGTGGAAGCGCATATCGCCCCGTATGAGTCCGCCAGCCATTACAATCATGAACCAAAACGTATCCGGCGTTTACTGCTGCATAAAAGGGAAATTCTCGAAATCTGGAATACAATCAGGCAAAAGGGGGTAACCGTTATCCCGACCCAGGTATATCTGAAAGATGGAAGGGCTAAGATAGAAATTGCTGTTGCAAAAGGAAAGAAACTCTACGACAAACGACAATCTATTGCAGATAAGGATCTGGAAAGGGAACTTGGGAGATCTCAAAAACATGGTCGAGACTCATACGACTGAAATTTCCTGGTGATGGAAAAAATTCAATATTGAGATTTTTATGGGAATATTTCTTCCGGATAAAATATTAGTGGTGAAATATCGGATTTTACGTAACTATGAATTTAATAAAATCGAAATAAATATCCTTTATTGGTAGGCATCCCTCATAATTGATTTGGTATTAACTGAAACCCTTTCACTATTCCCGGTAATAGGAATCCCTTTAGGATAAAATAGTTTATCCGGTTAAATAAAGGCATTCCAAACCGGTTCAATTATTGGATATATTTAGTATAATTTACCAGGACTATTTTTAGAAAATAATTAAGGTAATTTGCTATGTTGACTCGCAGAGATTTTATTCAAAAGAGTATGGTTGGAATCGGAGCTTTGGCAATCCCTGCTATTCCAAATATCCAGTCATACCAAACCGGGGAGTGGCCCCAGGGTCAGAAATTAGGTCGCAACTGTGCTGGTGGATGGGTAACTTTACGATCGAAACCCTCCACAGATGGCCAGGATCTTGGGCGGCTTTATGAAGATGATGTATTTGTATGGATTCGCGAAGTGGTTGGTGATTATGCTTCTGTAAGCAGGCGTTGGGTTGAGACTCCAAACGGATATGTATATGCTCCGAATGTACAACCGGTTATGAATATCCCGAACCAGCCGGTTATGAATCTGCCCCAATATGGTGATACAAAAGGGATGTGGGTTGAAGTTACCGTTCCCTACGTTGATTTTGTGCTGGATAATCCCCCGCCCAGATCCCCATGGTTGAAAGAAGTCACAAATCCACGTTTATATTACAGCCAGGTATTATGGGTGGATGATGTTCGAACAGATGCCCAGGGGAAAGCAATCTATCGATTAATTGAATTACACGGCACGTATGGAGATGTATTTTTAGCTCCTGCGGAGGCATTCCGGCAGATCACTGAGGATGAAATTGCCCCAATTAATCCCGAAGTTGAGGACAAGAGAATTGTTGTCAATTTAGATTACCAAACCCTATCCTGCTATGAAGGAAATCGTGAAGTCTATTTTTGTCTAATCTCTTCCGGTTCAAAATTCAATTCAGAAGGCGAATTAGTGGAGAAATGGGGGACCCCGCCCGGTACTCATACTCCATGGAGAAAAACTCTATCAATCCACATGTCTGGTGGTGCAACCGGCGCCGGATGGGATACTCCGGGAATCGGCTGGTCCATCCTTTTCGATCCAGATGGCGCATCAATTCACTCAACTTTCTGGCATAATGATTTTGGCGTCGCCCGCTCGCATGGATGTGTGAATACCGCACCAGAAGATGCTAAATGGATTTTCCGCTGGACTCAACCCCAGGTTCCTTACTATCCAGGTGATGTCCAGACCTCAGGCCCTGGGATGACCATCATCGATGTTACTCAAGTCTGATCCTTGCGGAGTATTCGCTTAACTTGGAAATTACTTTCGGTTTAGCTTTCCTGGCTGGATTAGCTTCCTTTTTATCTCCCTGCGTATTCTCACTTGTACCAGCTTATATCGGTTATTTGGGTGCTCGTGCAGTTGCAATTGGAGATGAGTCGGCTGCGACCAATCGGTTTAATACTTTTATGCATGGAATTGCATTTGTAGCCGGTTTCAGCCTGATTTTTATAGCACTAGGTGTAGCGGTTTCAGTGCTTGGGGGAATATTGTATGATCTGCGGCCCTATATTGCCAAGTTTGGTGGCGTAATCATCATTTTATTTGGCTTGCATATGACCGGGATTTTAAGAATTTCCTACCTGGATTATGAGCTTCGCCCAAATACCAGTGTCGATCAACGCCGCACGATGTTTTCATCGTTTATGATGGGGATATTTTTCTCTGCTGGATGGTCTCCATGTGTCGGTCCGGTTTTAGGGGCGATTTTGACCATTGCTCTCAACCAGGGTTCCATAACGCGAGGTTTTTTTCTGCTTTCAAGCTATTCCCTTGGGATGGCAATCCCATTTTTACTGGCGGCCTTGGGAATTGGCTGGGTCACCCATATACTTCGAAACCATAAAACGGCAATCCACAGCATCCAAATAGGGATGGGTGTGCTGCTGATTATCGTAGGAGGGATGCTCTTTTTAGGGATTTTCGAGCAGCTTGCCCGGTTTGGTTTATTTGTTGATTTTGGATTGTAATAATAAAATGTCGGTACTCTCCTTGGTAATTATTGAACTTGTCCCAGCTCTGTGTCTGGGTATTATTAAACCAGAAGGTAATTCTTATGATACAAATTTACGAAATGGATAGGAATAAAATTTTGTGAACAACCCCATTATGCAACAGGATGAGGATAAACGACAGGACGAGTTTAATCTTTCAATGCTAGAAAAACCTGAAACGGGCTCAGACAGGTTTACACTCTGGATCAGCCAGAATTACATGCTTGTTTTTATTCTATTAATTGCCATTTATGTAGGAACTCCATTCATTGCACCATTATTAATGAAAGCAGGAATGCAGACTCCTGCAAAAATTATTTATACATTGTACAGCCCGCTCTGTCACCAGCTTGCATTTCGTTCCTGGTTTCTTTTCGGGGAACAACCGGTTTATCCCCTGGAAATTAGCACGTGTAGATGATGTTCTTCCATATGAGGAATATACCAATCAAGGCAAAATTGACCTACTGGGTGCTCGGAATTTTATCGGCAATGAAACTATGGGATATAAAGTTGCTTTATGCGAAAGAGACGTGGCAATTTACGTTGCATTACTCTTATTTGCATTTGTGTTTATGATTTCCGGGAGAAAAATAAGGGGTCTTCCCTGGTATCTCTGGATTGCTGTAGGTTTAATTCCAATAGGATTGGATGGGATTTCCCAACTGCCAAGCCTGGCTTCCGGTTTGATTCCATTCCTGCCAATCGTTCGTGAAAGCACCCCAATCCTACGGACAATAACAGGAGTGTTGTTTGGCTTTTGTACGGGATGGTATATGTTTCCTCTTATAGAAGAGAGTATGAATGAGTCAAAACAGATTGTAATGAACAAACATTCAACCGGAGCTCCCAAAAAGGAAAATCGGGACTGATTCTGGATATTGTGGCGATGTTTTATTCCAATTTTAACAACCTGCGGTTTTACCAATTTAATTCCCTCCCGGCAAATCAAGTAATACAAGGTGTATTTACAAGACATGGGGGTGTAAGCCCGCATCCCTGGAAATCGCTTAATCTTGGCGGTACCGTTGGTGATGACCGCAAAAATATTGTTGAAAACAGAAAATTGTTATTCGATTCAATCAACCTGTCCGTTGATTCGCTTCATGATGTCTGGCAGGTTCATAGTGACATCGTAATCAAAGTTGATAAAGCCCGGGGGCTGGATAATGATCCGGTTAAAGCTGATGCGATCATTACCAACAATCCCGAGGTTACATTATTTATGCGTTTTGCAGATTGTGTGCCGATTTTTTTATATGATCCGGTAAGGCGCGTTGTGGGCATGGTCCATGCTGGCTGGGGAGGAACTGTTAAAAAAATTGCCTCCATTACAGTACAGGCGATGGCTGAACAGTTTGGAAGTAATCCACAAGACATCCTGGCTGGGATTGGACCGTCCATTTGTGTAAGGCATTACGAAATCCAGGAGGATGTTGCATCTCAAGTCAGGATGGCATTTGGCAGCAGATCCTCATCAATCCTGGAAGAGGACGCTAAAAAATTGTATTTTGATCTTTGGACAGCTAATGAATTGATCCTGCAAAATGCCGGGGTAAAACAGATTGAAGTCTCGGGCATTTGTACTGCATGTAATTTGGACGATTGGTATTCACATCGTGGAGAAAATGGAGTAACCGGTAGATTCGGGGCTATACTCGCATTATCGAAATGAAATCTTATGGAGGCATATTATTTTATGGGATTTTTAATTTCCTTTGTAACCATGCTGGCAAATATTTTGATAATTTTGGTTGTAATCAAGGTGGTACTTTCATATTTTATGGATCCATATCACCCTTTGAGGCAGCGAATTGACAAACTAGTGGATCCAATGCTGAAACCAATCCGCAAATATCTCCCTCCCCTTGGGATGATGGATTTTAGCCCAGTTGTTTTAATTCTCGTTATTCAGGTCATTAAATCATTGTTGATTAATATCCTAATAAACTAATATTAAGATTAAAATTTTCTTAATAATACAAATTCATATCAAGATAAATTTGCTACGATTGTTTGTTTTTTTATTCAGAAAAGATGATTCTTCCGCAGGTTGAGCAAAATGTCAGGCTGTTTGAAGAACGGGTGGTTTGAATTTCTGAGGGTCTCAGAAACGACCCGCAGGCTGAACAGGATGTATCTTCGTTTTTTGCGACCGCAACCCCTCTTTTTTTGAGTTTTAAGGCTTCATATATCAATAAATTTTCCTGGCTGATTGATCCGGATACAGCCTGTCTCTCAACTAACAGGTTTTCCAAATTTTTCTTTAGCAGGTCCGCTTCACCGCGCAGGGTGGCTTTTTGTTGGGTATTTTGGGCAATAGATGCGTTGTACATATTTCCCCTTTTATCCCTTTCCGCGCTAAACCCTTCTACGAGCAACATGCTTTCCAGCTGAAGATCTTCTAATGTAGAGACACGGTGTTTTAATGAAGCCAGTTCACTTTGCAAATCCTGAAGTTCTTTAGGGTTTTTAACTGATCCGCCGTATAGAGATGAAGTGCTTTGCTCAATTTTTATTTGCAAGGTTTTAACCTTATCTTCAATCTCGGTGAGGGATTTATTGGCTGATATCAGTTGGCTTTCAGCCAGTTCAAGTTCGTTTTTTGCATTTTGAACCAGTTGATCCTCATTTAATAATGTTTCAATTTGTTTTAATTTTTGGGAAATCCCCGATATTCGTGTATCCAATAACTGGAGATTATAGAGCAAGGCTGCCTGGTTCATAGTTTTTCCGAATATTCAAATTTGGTGAAGGAAATCATTAAATTAACCTCTTGCTGGTATATATCATATCATACCCCTGTAAAAATCCTGTTTTAAAAAACAAGGGTCTTTGGCGCAAAAACCATCATTTTTTTCTATGTCCTGAGAAATAAACGATAGGTTTATAAGCTGTCAGAAAAGGGATGGAGATATTTTGCGTCCAGTACATGTGCGATACAATTAATACCGTAATCCTGTAATCAGAGGAAAAAAATGAATCACTTACTACCCCAAATTGAGGAATTTTCACAAAAAATAATCCAGAATTTAGAGCGTGTGATAATTGGAAAAAGAACAACAATTGAACAGGTGGTAATCGCACTCCTGTGCCAGGGTCATATTCTTATTGAAGATGTTCCCGGCGTTGGCAAAACAATGCTTGCCAGGAGCCTGGCAAAATCTTTAGGTTGTACTTTCAGTAGAATTCAATTCACTCCTGACATGTTACCAAGTGATATCACCGGTGTTTCCATTTATAACCAGAAGACCATGCAATTTGAGTTTCGGCCAGGTCCGATTATGGCTCAAATTATCCTGGTTGATGAGATCAACCGGGCTACACCAAAAACACAATCTGCCTTGTTAGAGGCTATGGAGGAAAGGCAAATAAGCGTGGATGGTAAAACCCATTTTCTCCCTTCCCCATTTCTGGTAATTGGCACACAAAACCCAATCGAATATGAAGGAACATTTCCTTTGCCGGAGGCGCAATTAGACCGTTTCCTCCTGCGCATTAAATTGGGATATCCTGAAAAGAACGAAGAAATCAAGATTCTTGAGATTCAGAAGCTTAATCATCCAATTATTGCTCTTAGTACAGTTGTTGGTGAAGACGAGGTGTTGAATGCTCAAAGGATGATTAAAGATGTTTATGTATCAGAAAGGGTAATGCGCTATATCGTTGATCTTACCCACGCTACCCGAAGCAGCCCGGATGTGTTCCTGGGGTCCAGCCCGAGGGGCAGCCTGGCGTTATACCGGGCCGGGCAGGCACGGGCTGCGATTAATGGCCGGGATTTTGTCTTGCCGGATGATATCAAAATACTGGCAAATCCGATCCTGTCACATCGCATTGTCCTTGATCCTTCTGCGAGATTGAAGAATATCAGTTCTTACCAAATCATTGAGGAGGTCTTAAATTCCTTGCCGGTACCGGGGGGCGACTTTAATGTTCGCTAACGGCCTATGATTTTCCGAAAACCATTTTTTATCACTGTATTCCTGTATTCATTCGTTTTAATAGGTTTAATGATCACCAGAGGCGGAATAAATGATTTATTTCGCTTGCTTTATTTATTTCCCCTTGTTCTGGTTTTTGGCGGCGTTTGGGCTTTCTTTTCAGTGAGAGGATTTTCTATCAACCGGTATGTTCGTGAAGAGCGAAAACAACTAGGGCAGGTCCTGGAACAACGATTTGAGATTATTAATAATCTTAAATTTATACGTCCCTGGCTGGAAGTTTTAGACTATTCGCAATTGGAGGGAGTGGGTGGATCAAAGGTATTGGCCTGGATAACTCCGAAAGAACACCGCTTCTATTCCGTATATTCTGTATTAAAAAGTCGTGGCCAATTTATGCTTGGTCCGACTGTGATTCAATCAGGTGATCCATTTGGTCTTTATTCCTTCCGGAAAGAAATACCTAACCAACAAAATTTGCTGGTGATGCCTTACCTGGTGAATATTCGCAGTTTTCCTTTTCAAAGGGGGATTCTCCCCGGCGGAAAATCGAAGAGGGTCCGTACTGCGGAGGTGACACCCTATGCCTCAGGCGTGAGGGAGTATTTTCCTGGAGACCCATTAAATAGAATCCATTGGCCGTTAACCGCTAAAAAAAACAGTTACATGGTAAAAGAATTTGACCAGGAACCCATGTCCGATATCTGGATCTTCCTGGATGGAGAAAAAAAGGAACACCAATTTGGATACTCAGAGCACACCACTGCAGATGTAGTAGACCAGTTCTGGATCTGGAAAAATAGATTTGACTATTCCTTGCCAAGATCTACCTTTGAATATTGCGTGAGCGCAGCCGCATCCATTGCAAGTTACTATATCAAGAGCAGGCAGACACTCGGTTTTGGATGTATTGCTCAAAAGCCAATTATCCTCCCGGCTGAAAAAGGTGAGAGACAGCTTGGAAAAATCCTGGAAACTCTTGCCTTATTAATGCCGAATGGAACGAGCCCCTTACACGGCCTGGTGATGGCTCAGGCAGCCAACCTGCCGAAAGGCAGCTCCGTTGTCTTGATTACCTCTACAACCAGTTTATCCCTGGTCATTTCCCTGGAAACGCTCATCAAGAGGGATATAAAACCGATAGTTGTCTATATAAATCCAAAAGGTTTTTGTGATATCCCCCTCCCCCCAACAGAAAATATTCTGCTGGCACTCAATAAAAATGTACTTTACCTGGAGATTAACTATGGGGATTCATTAACCCAGGCTTTGGAAAAAGACCAAAATATTCCCCAGGTCCTTTAACAAGAGTTGGCGCATTCCTGCAGTTAGAAGGCATTTTCAAGCACTTCATCAATTGTATCCACCAGGACAAAATTTAAGGATTTTTGGATTTCTTCCGGTATTTCCTCAATGTCAAGCTGGTTTTGCCTGGGCAGGATCACCTTGGTTAATTTTGCCCTGTGGGCTGCCAGAATCTTTTCCTTAATCCCCCCGACAGGGAGAACCTGACCTTTTAATGAAATTTCTCCTGTCATGGCTACATTGGAAGCAATTTTCTTGTCCGTGAGCAGCGATACCAGGGCTGTAACAATGGTCACGCCTGCAGATGGCCCATCCTTGGGTTGAGCTCCTGCAGGAATGTGCAAATGGAGGTCAGACTTATCGTAAAAATTTGGATCTATGCCCAGCTTTTCTGCACGGGACCGCACCAGTGATAATGCAGTTTGTGCCGATTCTTGCATTACTTTACCGATTGAACCGGTTATTTGGAACCCTTTATTCCCCTGCATCCTGGTGGCTTCTATGAAAAGGATATCGCCGCCGACAGGTGTCCAGGCTAACCCCGTGGCTACCCCTGGGACTGCTGTTCGAATTGCCACTTCATCATTTTCCAGTATGATTGGTTTGCCGAGGCTTTTCTTCACATTTTCGGATGTGATCTGGTAGTTATCCTGTTTCTCTTCAGCCACCCTGGTAACAATCTTTCTCAAGACAGATCCAATTCCACGCTCCAGATTGCGGACACCCGCTTCGCGTGTATAACTCCGAATAATGGTGTTGATGGCTTCCTCAGAAAATTCTACTTCACCCGTCAACAGGCCATTTTCCGCAAGCTGCCTGGGAATTAAATATCGCTGGGCAATATTCAACTTTTCGTTTTCTGTGTATCCGGCAATATGAATTACTTCCATCCGGTCCAGCAGGGGAGGAGGAATTGTTTCAAGCTGGTTAGCCGTCGTAACGAAAATAACCTGGGAAAGATCGAAGGCAACTTCAAGGTAATTGTCACGAAATTCTGAATTTTGTTCGGGGTCCAAAACCTCAAGCAGGGCTGAGGCGGGATCACCGTGAAAGTCAAAACTCAATTTGTCAATTTCATCCAGCATAAATACCGGATTGAGGGATTCAATCCGCCGCATTGCCTGTAAAATCCTGCCAGGCATTGCGCCGATATAGGTCCTTCTGTGCCCGCGGATTTCAGCCTCATCGCGCACACCTCCCAGAGAAATTCGGGTAAATTTACGACCTAATGCCCGGCTTATGGATTTTCCCAGCGATGTTTTACCAACTCCGGGCGGACCAATAAAACAAAGGATTACACCTTCGCGGGGCAAACTTATGAGATCTTTAAAGTTTTGCCCAGCCAGGCTCTCTTTTCTTTCCTGGCGCAGTTTTCGAACGGCGAGGTATTCCAGGATGCGCTCTTTAACATCCTCTAATCCATAATGATCCTGGTCGAGGACTTCCCGGGCATTTCCGATATCTAAATTATCCTCAGTTAATTTTGACCACGGTAAGGAGGCAAGCCATTCAAGGTATGTCCTGATTACACCATATTCTGCCGCGGCGGTTGGTAAGCGGGACAACCGGTCCAATTCCCGGCGGGCTTGTTTGTCCGCCTCTTCCGGTAATTTTGCTTCTTCAATTTTCCGCCGAAATTCCTCAATCTCGGCAGTTTGTTCATCTCCTTCGCCAAGCTCTTTTTGAATGGCTTTTAATTGTTCGCGCAGGAAATATTCTCTCTGAACATCTTCAATTTCCGATTTGGCTTCATTTTGAATTTTTTGCCCCAGTTCAAGAACCTCGCGCTCCCTGGTGAGAATACTTACCAATCGCCGCAGCTTTTCATTGGTTGAATCTATCTCAAGGATATACTGAGCATCGGTTAAATCCATTCGCTGCAGATTTGCTACAGTATAGGTCGCTTGGAGAGTATCCTCAATAGACAGGATTGAATCTACCAGTTCCCTTGGTATGGAAGGTATCATACCGGCGATTTGGGAGAACTGGTCTTTTACATTGCGAGCCAGGGCTTCAATCTCAATCCCGGTTTCAATAGTCTCAGGTAGATACTCCACACTGGCTTTCAGATAGGGTTCTGAAGTTGTAAATTCCTTGATTCTAATCCGGGAAATCCCCTGGATAAGCAGGCGGATTGTATTATCCTGGGCGCGGAACATCCTTACGATTGTTCCAATAGTCCCAACTGAATACAGATCCTCTATGTCGGGAATTTCTTTATCCGGATTTTTAGATGCAACAAGGCCGATGAGCCGTTCTCCGTTGGACGCGTCATCAACTAGACGGATTGAGCGGGACTGACCAATAGTCAAAGGCACTGCTGTTTGTGGATATATCACTAACCCGCGCAGGGGGAGGATAGGTACTTCTTGTGGAAGTAATGGATTATCTTCCTCAATGGTATCTTCAGGCTGATTATTGGACCTATTCGGTTTCTCTCCGATGTCAGGATTCAGGAGGCGCATGAGGCTCTCCCTTTCGAATTCCTGTTCTTCCGGACTGAGCCGGTCAAAATTTTCAAATAATCGGTTGTAATCAGGCATATCGTTTTCGGTTAATCCTCTTGTATAGAGATTTGTCTGGGAAGGGTTTTGGGTAATGTGACTTTGAGGAATCCATTTTTGTATTCAGCAGATACCTTTTCAATATCTACTGCAGTGTTGAGTGCAACCTGAATGTAGAAATCACCAAAATGAATCTCCATCTGATGGAAAGACCGGGGATACTCACGCTCAACCTCATCAGCCCGGGTTCCATGGATGGATAATCGGTTTTGATCGATGTAGATTTGAAATTGATCTTCGCTCATACCGGATATTTCGGCTCGTACTACCAGTGCAGAATCCGTTTCATAAATATCAGTTGGTGGGTGCCAATGGTGCTGCCGCATGCTTATTCTCCAAAATTGCTAATTTCCTGATTATAAAGGTTGGAAATGATATTTGAGGCAATATCTAGACTAATTTTACAACAGGAAGGCATCAAGAAAAACTCTTCTGTGAATTCACCAAGGTTGAATAGTTAATTGACAATCACGAATTGACACAATACTAAGACCCAAAATATCAACCATAAAGATGATGCCTACTCTAATACTCTTACCATTCCAATCGTATTAAATGGAATCCCCTCAGCTTAGGCATACATCAGCGATTGAATGTCTCAGGAGGACTGGTGATATTTTTGCACTACCAAGGATACTAGTAAACGTATCATTGGTGGAAATTGCGCAAAGATTATTACTTCTGGTTAATGTGGATGATATTATTGCTCACCGAAAGCCTTTCTGGAGGTAAAGCGGGAACTGATAAAAGATTTTGGTTTATAGAGCAGGTTCCAGCCGGCGTCATCTATTGATGTATGTCGAGAAATCAGGTGCTTATGATTTTTGATAGGCTTCTTTATAATCAATGAGTTGAAATGGATATATTAGAACTCATAATTTTCGAATTTAATGATATTCTTTATTAAATAATAAATATATTGATTTATATAGGAGAGATTGAGATGGGTGACGTTGGAAAAAACGATAAAGGTAAAAAAGAACAAAAGAAAAAACCGAAGTTGACTATTAAAGAAAAACGGAAGTTGAAGAACGAGAAAAAGAGCAATACTACCGGCACGTTGTGACAACCAAGCCGGGGAACCCAGAACCTGCTGATTTTTAATTATGGCACATATTTCAAGCGCCATTCATTTGTACTAGACAGGACATGATCTGACACACAAGAATCACCAAGCAACCTGGGATCCAAAATTCTCATTAGTGTGTAGAATAAAATCCTCCATTTGGAAAAGTGAATCCAGAATTTTGTTCCTGCCAAGTTGTTTGGTTTTTGAAAAGTTAGATACGGTGTACTACCAAAAATTTTTTGCCGTTGTGAGTTCTTTCTTTGTTATAAACTTACATCCAAATATCAAAATCTATTTGCAGCTACTTTAAGGAGTTATAGATTTTTTTTCTAAATACAACGGCATAAAACTCATCTTGAATGGTTTTATGGAACCGTTCGCAAATCCCATTTGTCTGAAGATTTTTGGCTTTGGTATTGCTGTGTTCTAGATCCTCAATAGCCTAAAAAAAATTCAAACTCATGATGACCAAGAAACCACAATATTTTGTTCCACGATATGGGAGGATGTGTAGTAATCATACATCTTCCTGCTCAAAGAATTGCAGTACCTGACTTATGTAGGAGGGGCATGGGTTTCGACAATCAGAATATTAGAAAATAATGAAGGAGAAGAGAAAATAAACACCTGCCAAACCTCACCTGTGGGAAGCAAATAATCCAAGTCTGGGTTATTATTGGTCTACAATCAGGATTATTTTAAAATCACAAAGAGTCCTATTATTAATCAGATAGGGGATAACCGATGAAAAAACTAATTGCAATAATAATGGTCATGTCTTTAATAACCGCTTGCCAGACCGGATCAGTAGATCCAACTCCTGATATTCATGTACTTGAAACAGAGGCTTTTCAGAAAGCATGGGCGGCATTGACGCCACAAACTCCGGAGGCAGTACTCACAATTGAGCCTACGATTGAGCCCGGAATTGAACCAACACAGGTACCTGATGTAACAAATGAGGCATTAGGGGAAGGGAGTGGAGAACAAATTGCCTGGAACTATTTAGCAAGCCAGGAGAGTGGTGGCATAACGGTTGATATTGCTCGTGTTGTCTTTGCCAATAAAAAGGATATTAATCAGGACTTTATAATAATCTCAGCATTTGACGATACGCCCGTTATAGGGGAGATAATTTTTAAAGTCAAAAACAACTCACAACAAGTATTAAATGTTAATCCGGATCAAGGAACAGTTGTTGTCGCAACTGAACAAATACCGCTAAAGGAGTGGATGACGCTGGCCACATTCGGGGAAAGTGTTGGTGGTGACATTAGCCCTGGCATGACAAAAATCGGCGGTTTGTGGTTTGGATTAAAAAATACCCCGCTAGAAGATATCCAAAATATGACAATCTCGTTCTCAGGTCCATCTACTGAAAGTAATGACAGAACAGGCCCGGACTTCAACTTTGCCCTGGATCTTTCAAACAGACAAAATCAAGAGGTACCTGAGGAGTTGAAGTAATTATTGTTCACCTTGAACAAGGATCCAAAAATTCACATGATCTACAGAGAAGAGACTCCACCGGGTCTCACGTGGTAAATGAATTATATGGGTCATTAATTACTGCTGGTTTTCATATCCGGGGTAGTATCAAATGGGGATTTTAAAAATTTGTGGGTCTTGAAGTATTAATAAAATACCGGTAAGAAAGTCCTAATCGTCATCCTACAGCTTCATGTGCGCCCCTGGGGGGATTCGAATGGTATCCCCTCAATGGGGGCGCACAACCATGCTGTTAAACACATAGCGCCCCTGGGGGGATTCGAATGTTATCCCCTCAATGGGGGCGCACAACCATGCTGTTAAACACATAGCGCCCCTGGGGGGATTCGAATGGTATCCCCTCAATGGGGGCGCACAACCATGCTGTTAAACACATAGCGCCCCTGGGGGGATTCGAACCCACAACCATCGGATTAGAAGTCCGGTGCTCTATCCATTGAGCTACAGGGGCAGGCAGGATGGATCAGCCATCCAGGATTTGAATTTTACCATATTGCGGATTTTGTACTTATGATACTATTGGCGGATTTTCTAAGACAGGCCGGATTCCTTTGTAAACTACATGACCGGCAAGGGTTCTCAGGATGGTCGTATCTGTTTTTCCCAGGATCTCCGCAAGTTCCCTTGGAGTGGTTGGGGAATTCCCGTTTGCAAGCAGGGTGCGAAATACTGCGTCCACCAATGCCGTATTCGGCGTGATAAATTCAGGAAGCTGTGCGCAATGGTTCATTAATATATGCTGCAGTCCATCCACAGTCAGGACTTCGGCAGTTATTGGATCGACAATATCAATGTGCGAACTGTTATCTGTATTTCCAAATACTTTCTGATGTGCATCACAAAGGCAGCTATACAGATAGATGCGCCAGTTGTTGTCATATTGTTTCCACCACTCGAAATTAATTTGGAACGGAGTGTCCACTGTTGGCTTGATCAGCGAAAATCGCCTAGAATTATCCACTTGTATTTTCCTCGGCATTGGTCTCTTGCAGGCGGAAATAGAGATCACCAATTGGGTTTGCCCAAGGTTTTTCAAGAAGCATACTAAAAATCGGACCAGGGGGATACCTTTGGGAAATATTCAATGCTGCATATATTTCCAGAGCATGAACATGCCCCTGCGGATTCAGCTTGGATAAATCCCGCATTGTTTCTTTAATCTTTTTTTCGAGGCTTACTTTTTTGCTTTTGTTGCCAGTCCAAACCTTTTCAAGGGCTTCCTGGTCTGATATAAAAACTGCCATTCTCTCATCAATTGCCGTGGAAATGGGCTGTTTAAGCATGGCAAAAACAATACCGCCATCTGCGCCGATTAATGCAGTTCGAATCCAATCCTTTGTGGATCGTTTTTGTTCTACCCTGATGATAACTTCTCCAGGTATTTTTCCTTTTTGCAAGTTAATGAGGCTGCCGGGAATCACATTATTCTTCTGGTACCACTCTTTTAAACCGCCAATATAATGGGACGTTCGGACTACCCAGCCTGAAAATCTTTGCTGGGAATTTCCATCCACAAATGTGAATCTCACCCTTGGTGATTGAATTGCAGTTGGAAAAATCTTCTTCATCCTGGCTGTCAGGGGAAGGGTGCCGGATTGAACGTGGGGGTATATCAGGGAAATTTGTATCTTTTCCGGAGTGTCTGCTGGGGCGGATTCCTGTTCAAGTTCATCATTGATTGAAGAAATAAATGAATCAAGGGGCGGCTGGATCGATTCCAAATTATATTCTACCGGTTGGTAGGTCAAGTAGCGGGGTAGTTCCCTGACGTAATCAGGTTCTAACCGATTAAGGCACCAGAGAATTTCTCCTGCTGGGCCAACCTCATCAAACCTTTCATCATCCTGCAGTGCGTAGTTCAGGGAAAATTCAGTTAATTTCTTATTGACATCAGTTGGAAGGTCAATTTGATCTAATATTTTACCCGTTGGCAATGGAGTACCGCCTTCCATTTCAATCAAGGCTTCAGCCAGGTTAAGATAGCCCACGTTTACATCAACCAGCAATGCTTTGGGAAACCATGTAAAACCAATCCGTACCAGGTCAGTATTGGTTTCCAGCTCCGAAATGAGGACATCTTTAATTGAAGACCCGTGTGTTTCGATGACAGAATTGACATCAATAAGAGGTTGATTTTCATCCATTATCTCTGGCTGGTTTAATCTATGGTTTTCTAAACATGCGGCAAAAAATTTCTTTTCACCGGAAGTGAAGGACACTTCCAGTACTTTAAATTCATCAAGGTCTGGATTGAATCCGTTTCGAATACTTGTTACCTCGGCAGTTTTCATGTCCAAAGCCGGGAAAAACAATGTCTGGCCTACTTTATAGTCATCTTTGGGAAGGTAGACGCTGCCAATATTTTTTTGTTGTTGTTCCAGGCGGAGCTTTTCTTGTTTTATTCGGTGCGAGATCAGTGAGGATAAAATTTCGTCTATAGTTTGGGGTATTTCAGTTTCAAGGAGAAGATTATAGATGAAATCCAGGTCATTCTCATCTACCATGAAATTATCCCAATATTCTCTTGTTACGGTAATTCCGATCATACTTCTCTTCCCAAACAACTATTCCATGGATATTAAGTTATTCATTAAAACGCAAAAATATTATACCTTAGGATCAAATTTTGACCAACTCCTACGGGTAATTATTCTCAATCCAATCGAGTGCATTTACCAAAACGCCATTAACCCATAAATCCCAATGAAGGTGTGGTCCTGTAGATCGGCCGGTTGAACCAATTTGGCCAATTAACTGACCTGTCTCAACCAAATCTCCCTCCTGGACCTGGATTTGATCCTGGTGGGCGAATCCACTGAAAATACCCCATCCGTGATCAATTAATGTGTAATTGCCCCGAATGATTGTTGGACCCGCAAATACTACTTTTCCCGGGGCTGGAGCATAGATGTTTAAATTGCTGGTATTTACTCCAAAATCCGTTCCGGTGTGGTAATAAATGTAAGAGCCATTGTAGACCCTCTCCTGGCCATAACGGGCATTAATCCAGGGTTCATCAACCGGGTAGGTGAAGTTTTCCTGCCAGTATTTTTGTGGTGAAGAAACACTGGTGTATTGGCGAATTAATTTATCATCCTGCTCTATTGACGCCTCGTCGATCGTCTCTGGCGCTACAGTAAGCAGCATTAATTCTCCAAAATTTATATCTTCCACCAGGATAAACTGCGAGAAATCTATCATTCTGCCTTCTTCTGAATCCCCGGTGATGGAAAAATTTACCAATCCTGGTTCCTGGACTGCCGAAAGTCCCTGGAAGGCAACATATTTGTTTTCACCAATTTGCTGAAAATGAAGCGGATAATCTGCCAATTCTCCTTCTAATTGAAGTGGGGTATTGGTTTCAACGATAAGCTCAACCGTTGAACCCTGCTCAAGAGGCAAAGGTTCGATGATTAAATTTTCCACCGCAGGAGATATTGGGTTGATTTCCTTTGCCTCGTTAGTGCCGTCCTTAAAGGCAAAAACCTTTTCTCCGGGAACTAACAACCAACTGTGTTCTTTTTGATTTTTATCAAGCATTTCCCAGGGATTGCTGCCCTGTTGAATGGCCATTTCCAGCCATGTGTCACCCTCATCAACACTGAGAACCGGGATGAGTTTATTTGCATCATCTGGTGTTGGAATAATTAATCGTGAGCCGGAATATATTTCGGATGGGATTGTGATGTGATTAATCTTGACCAGGGTCTCTTTTGATAAGTTATTCTTAATCAATAATGACTCCAGGTTTTCTCCTAGGGGAATTGTGGTTACCTCAAGTGTTCCGGTAATCCCATCCAATCCGGGAATACTCAAATCGGTACCAACAGCTAACGCATTCGCATTTTCAATATTATTCCTTGAAATAATTTCATCAACAGATACACCAAATAAACTGGCGATATAACTGAGCGTATCACCATTTTGAACAGTATATACCGGATCGTCAGGCTCCTGTATGAAAGACCGAGTTTCTAACTGCTGGGGAAAAATGAAACCAATAGATATGCAATTGAACAAGAAAAAGTTAAAAAATTTGTTCAAACCGTATCCTATCTCCTATGGCGAATGAGGATATTTTTGTTGGATGGATTTCCAGAATATATCTTGCCGGTCTGGCTGGATAGAATATCGAGGTCCACCTGTGTGCTAATTCAACCTGGGTAACGTTAAATTGGTCATTTATCCAGATAACCCCAAGGTTAAAATTTATAAATGCCATATGAATGGATGCTCTTATCCGGGAAGAATTATTTAATTTCAATAACAAACCCTCATTTTCTGTAATTGATGCATGAAACATTAATCCTTTAAGCCGATCAAGGAAGGTATTTCCCATTCGTGCAATAATCGGGGCATTAAAGAGCTTAGAATCATTAATTATAAAAAAATATGCCGGATGTGACATCTGCTGATCGATTTATTTCAAAATATCTGCAAAATTAATCTTACCCTCACGGATTAATTATTATGCCGATGGTCTATGAATTTTTTAATAACTCCCAATCAAATATCTGAAATTAATAAGCCAAGTTTACCATAAGACCGATACCCATAATCATTGAGATTAGAAGCTATGGGACACTAACCAGGATACAGTTCCGACCAAGCTGCCCCCATTTTTTCCTAAAGGTAGTTTCATTTATCCAATGAATGGCAGGGTTAGGAAATGCCGGATCAATTAACCCCATCCCCAATTTCTCATCGTAGGCAACTAATATAAGATAATGTGCATACATTTTGAATAAATCACTGACCAAGACAATTTGAATATTGTCTGTTGGTATCCTTGAAATGAGCATATCCCTTTTACAGAAGACTTCCCAATGCGCATTGATGTGATATTGCTTAAATACCCTGACCATTCCCCATGGGAAAGTGGAATAATTTTTAATTCGGCCTGGAAAAAATCTCCCATTATTGGAAGCCAGTCGATTAAAGTGATTGGCTAAATATTCTCCGGAAATGTCTTCAAATCCAAATAGGGGTAAAATTGTCGCAATTGCATAGGGTCCACAATTATTCGTTTGAGCCTGGTATTGATGAGATCTCTGCAAAAGCGTTATCGATTTTGAAATTAACATATATAATTACGGTGTTATTTGTATTATTTGTTTTTGGAAAATTTCAAGTATTCTAATATTTTAATCCTGTACGTAATAAATACAAAGGAAATCTATAGATGACAAAACAAAGGATAATTTTGGTTGATGATCATGAAGTCGTCAGGTTAGGCTTGAAAGCATTAGTAGAACATCATCCAAATTTTGAGGTAGTGGGTGAGGCGGGTACCGCAAAGGAAGCGCTGGAGCAGGTAGACCGCTATCATCCCGATATTGTAATTATGGATATTCGTCTTCCAGGAACGTCTGGGATTGAAGCATGTGAAATTATTACAAAGAAATACGCCGATGTGCGTGTAGTAATGCTAACCTCATACGCAGAAGATGAAATGTTGTTTTCTGCTATCCGGGCAGGTGCATCGGGTTATGTCTTGAAACAAATTGGGGGCGATGATCTTATACGCGCTTTAGAATCAGTAGCAAAGGGTGAGGCATTATTAGATCCGGCTGTGACCCAAAGAGTATTCCAGGAGGTCAGACGTGCAGTAAAAGAAGAAGAGGCATCAGCTTTTGCGAACCTGAGTCAACAGGAGAAGCATGTTCTGGTTCTTGTCTCGGAGGGTAAGACCAACCGGGAAATAGCAAAAACGCTTTTTTTGGGAGAAGGTACCGTTCGAAATTATGTAAGCAGTATCCTATCAAAATTAGGGGTTAGCAACCGTGCAGAAGCTGCAGCATATGCTGTCGAACACAGCCTCAAGGAATATCTTTAGTACGAACAGCCTTTATAAATTTTTATTTCTAAAGATTGGCATTTAGGAATTCGCATCATCCCCTATTTATGGGCGTACGCGCAGTATCCGGCCCGAACAGTCCATAATTTTCAAATCTTTGATTATGAATTCAACGTAAAAATCGGATTCACATATGGGCAGATACCTGATTTCTCCAATGGCAGCGGATTCAATCCCTGAGATATGGATATGCAAATGGTATAAGAATGAATTGCCGAACCCCACCGAATCTTCTATTTGCATATTTTCCCAGGCATAAAGATTAAAGACCGAACCATCGCCGGTACTTGAACGAAGATGTGAAACATTCAGACAGGTTTTGATATTCTCTACCACTCCGCAGATATAAAAAACATCAGAAAAAGATCCCAATCATTCCTGTTTACCTATCCAGTAGTTTGAAAAAGGTCCAGTATTCAAAATGATATCTGTGGTCATAGATAATTCCCCATAATGAGCTGCTTTTTTCCGAAGTTGATGGCGATTTTCCTATCCGATTCAATTTCATATTGATTGGTGAAGTAAGGGGTATGCACACTCAAGGCTATGTTCTGACATTGTGGATTATGTTGAATTTTCTCGTATGACGATTCAACTCCGTTTTCTGGGAGGAATCATACGATCTCAAGGCAATCAAGCCCCAGATTTGTGATTTAAATATTACCGCCTACATTTCCGACCTGCTTTTGGTGGGATGAGAGCAGGGATTCGATTATTAAATTTAAACGAAGGGATTTTTGGGTTAGAAGTATGGGATGAAGATGATTGATCCGATGACAACTGCCAGGATCGCAGATACAAGGACAGCCGCCGCAGCAACATCTTTGGCTAATTTGGCGGATGAATTTTTTTCGATCGTGATTAAATCCACAATTTTTTCGAGGGATGTATTTATTAATTCTGCCATCCAAACCAATGCAATGGTCAGGACAATAATTATCCATTCAACCGTTGAAATATTAAAATAAAAGCCTGCCAGAATCACAATTATGGTGACAAATAAATGAATCCAGGAATTCTTTTCATTCCGTAGTGTAAAAAACAACCCATTAAATGCATGAGCAAATGAGTTGATACGTGATTTTAGGAAATTTCTCATGTTACGATTCTTGTTGCCTGATCATTTCAAGTGCTTGATCCTGGATATCCCACATCCGGGCTTTCTCCTCAGGATTATTATGGTCATAACCGATCAAGTGTAGGACACCATGAACAACCAGTAGTTCTAATTCAGCCAATAATGAATGATTCCCATCCACAGATTGTTGGAGTGCGTCGGGGTACGAAATAATCACATCACCCAGGTAAGGTTTTCCAGTATCAGGATCGATTTCCTCAGCCGGGAATGAAAGCACATCGGTAGATTTATCAATTCCCAGAAATTTTGAGTTGAGTTCACGGATGAAATCCTGATCATTAATTACTAGGCTTAGATCGCCATCATCAACCAGGCCTCCCAAATTAAGGGCTGTATGAGCGGCTAATATAAGCCGATTTTTATCGAATTTTCCCTCAAATTGTGGGGAGGTTTGGATAAATATTAAATTATCCATGGTTTATGATTTAGATTTTTCAGGAAGAGGGATTGTTGGAGAAGACTCAATATTTTTTACCGCCTTGGGTAGGACCTTTATTTCTGGGTATTTGATTCTTAAGTGGTGTGTGTTGATTAATGTCCGGACAAAAGCCTCTGCGGCAATCGTCAGATCCCTCAAGGTGAACTCCGTATAATCTAACTGACCCTCTTTCAAATAAAAATCAAACACTTTTTGGATGAGTTCCCTTAATTCTCCCTCGTTATGTGGCAACTCCACACGAACTATTGCTTCACATCCATCGGCAAGCATCAGCAAAGCGGTTTCTCTGGATTGTGGTTTGGGACCGGGATAGCGAAAATCATCAATATTCACCTCCTCGCCAATTCCTACAGCATCGAGCGCCTTGGCGTATTGGTAACGGGTGTACATTGTCCCGTGGTGTTCCAATATAAAATCCCTTATTCGGGGTGGAAGCCGGTATTTCTTGGCAAGTTCCACGCCCTCGCGAACATGAGAAATAATCCATTTTGCACTGGTATGAGGATCCAGTTCATCATGAGGGTTTACAGAGCCAGGGACCTGGTTCTCAATAAAGTAGCTCGAGTTTATTGATTTCCCCACATCATGGTAAATTGCACCACTTCTCACCAGAAGGGTATCTGCTCCAATTGCCCTTGCTGCCTGTTCAGCCAGATTTGCCACCTGAAGACTATGTTGGTAACTCCCGGGAGCATTTCGAAGGAAAAATTGTAAGAGGGGATGATCCGGCCTGGAAATCTCCAACAATTGGAGGGCAGTAGTTATGCCCAATACCTGAGCGATAAACTCATGTAGGATTAACGCTATACTGGAGGAAGCAAATCCATAAATTAGTGCTGCTCCTATCAGGGTGGCTATTCCAATCCAATCTGTGAATGGGGATGCAATTCGATAGGCAAATAGAAGCGCTCCACCAGTCAGACCAATGACAGCTCCTGCCCAAAAGAAAATAGATACTCTTCTGCCCCTTCCAAGTACGACTGTTCCAAGAACACTGGTTAAAAAATAATAGAGGGATAATTCCATACTGATGGGCAGATCATACGCTGCCAAAACAGAAAGAATAAATGATAGAAGTATACTAATTTCGATCCCGAAAAGACTCGAGATAATGAGTGCGAAAGCTGGAATTGGATATAAGTAAGGAATGACGGCTCTATTGGGGATAATATATCGCGCACCTATTAAGAATAAAATGAAGAGGATACCAATAGTAATTATTGCACGCCAATTATGATTAACCGGAAAATTGTGGCGATTGACAACAGCCAGCAAAATTGCAGCTAAAATCACAACAAGCATACCGGAAGCGATCACCTTGCGTGCATCAAATTGATTTTGGATTAAACCAAATTGTTCCAAGGACTCAATCTGGGCTTCGGTAATTATTTGCCCCTTATCTACGAGAGTCTGGCCTGTGACAAAATTCCGGACCACGGGTTGAATACTTATCCTTGCTTCATTTTTTAAGTTTTGTGTCTGTTCATCACTGAAAAGACTGTTTGGAATTACGAATGGAGATATTAATTCAGTGACGATGCTCGCCTGTTCTTTTGTTAGTGCAAAACTTATCAAAGAGGGGATATTCTTGGTAACATCCCTTAGCTGGTATTCCCGAATGGAACTTCGCATCACTTGTTCCAGTACCTGGAGGGCTTCTACCTTGATGGTTTGCCAGCGGGTGTCGTTCATTAAAATAATTTTTTCAGAAACCCCTTCAGCAAGTTGGACATCTGCCATCGCTTTAAGGTCATTTATCTTTTGGTCAGATGCTGCAAATTTATCTGCCCTGACAATATCTATATAATTCAACGACAGGCGTAAGCGTTCAATCTGGTTTCTGGTAATTGAGGGATCAGGCGGCAGAAAAACAGGTGCTACCGAATTTTCGGCATCCTTGCGGGTTTTTTCTGTCAGTATTTCACTGACATAAGTGATATCACTAGGTGCCTGGATGTCCTGATTGGCAACTTCTCCGATGGTAAGTGAATACGAAGACGGTCGTGTGGCCTGTGGTAATATCAGCGCTGCAAACGCAATGAAACTTATCAATCCAATGAAAAGAATTCGAAGGGCATTTCGATTAAATTTGGGGAACTGTTTTCTCACCTGAAAATACCATCACCTTTAAACGAGCAGATCCCGGATAACCTGGGAGACCATTGCATTGGGGGCTCTTCCTTGAATTCTGGGGAGAATTGCTTTCATAATTTTTCCCATATCATTAATATTATGGGCGTCTACTTCAATTATCACTTGTTGGGCAAGCGCCTTAATTTCTTCAACATCCATTTGCTCGGGAAGATAACTGCGAATAACTTCCATTTCCAGCTGATTTGCATGAACAAGATCTGGACGGTTTGCCTTACGGGCATCTTCAACGGCTTCTTGCCTTAGCTTTAATTCCTTTTGAAGGATATTTTGGATTTCGCTTTCGGTGGCGGGCTGGCCTTTTTCAATTTGAAGAAGCTTTATATTAGAAAGAATCATTCTGATAGTCTGTTTACGGACATCATCTTTATTTTTTGTTGCTATTAGTAAATCGCCTTCTAATTTTTCTTTGAGTCCCATGGTAATAATTATACCTTTCAAAAATAACCGTTATTTGATCTTACTCGGTTGTAATCAATCCTTCAATGTCTTCAAATAATTTTGCTCCGATTCCTGGAACCAATAGGATATCCTCAATGTTTTGAAAATTCCCATATTGCTGACGGTAAGCAATAACCTCTTTAGCTTTTTCAGGACCTATGCCTGGCAGCGTGTCCAGATCATCAATAGTAGCAGAATTGATATTAATTCTTGGTGTTTGTAAAGATTTTTCGACGGCTGAAGGATCACAAGCGTTATTGATCGTTATTATCCCTGAACGGTCAGTTGAGATTTCGTTCTCTCCAATTTTTGGGATGTAAACTTTTGTGCCATCTCCTAATCTTTCTGCCAGGTTGACGCCAGAGTCATTCGCATTTGTTGTTAATCCATCAGCCATGCTTATGGCATCAATAACCCTGCTGTTCACGGGAAGTTCATATACACCCGGTTTATTTACTGCTCCGGTTATATAAATGATAATTTCACCTGGTGTAACAACTGGTTCTAATTCAATCGCATTACCCCGGGGGGGGGATGCAATGATGGTAATCAATCCCCCGATTATTAATCCAACAACAACTGCTATAGATAACTCAATAGCTCTATGCATCGGTTTATTTTAGGCGGAATCCCACTCTGCTTATACAGATATGAAAAAATATAACTGGAATTGATCCTCGAATATCTGCTCTCTATATATTGGATTAAACAGTAACGCTTTCAGATAAGATTTGGCTTTTAAATTTTGGATTTATTTCCATTTCCAACTCATACATGCTTTTGAAGGCTGATATTGCAACTTCCAGAATTTCGATGGTTGGTTCCCGGGTGGTTAACTTTTGCATAGCCATGCTCGGTTTTGAAAGGATACGCACCACAGGATTAGAGATATTTCTGCTTGTCCACCGGATATATTCGTAGGCAATTCCTGCGATTATGGGAATCAGGATGATCCTGCTCAATAAACGCATCCCGAGCGGAAGCGGGCCAATCAGGGCAAAACCTACCAGGGAAAATACCACGACGATAAGGATGAAACTTGTTCCACAACGTGGATGTTCTAATGAATAACCCTTAACCGTTTTGGGATTCAACTCGGCGCCAGCTTCAAATGCGTTGATTGTTTTATGTTCAGCTCCGTGATAGGTAAAAACGCGTTTAATATCGGGAATTTGGCCAATTCCCCAAATATACAGAATTATTAGGATTAACCGAATTACCCCTTCCAACAGGTTTCCGGTCCATGGATCAATTCCGAGGGGGGTTTGCAGCCAATGAATTGCAGCTGCAGGAGCTAGAAAGAAAATGACAATACTTAGCGCCAATGAAAATCCAAGGGTTGCATATAAGGAAAAACCTTCTAATTTCTCGTCTTCGCCTGTTTGAACATTGGCTGAAATGGTCAGGTACTTTATACCCAAGCCCAGTGCATCCCAAAGAATTAATAAGCCTCTTAAGAAAGGGATCTTTTTAATGCTGCTGGTGTAAACACCGGCCAGCTTTTCTTTTTGAATCGTAATATTTCCATCAGGAGCACGCATACATGCAGCGATGGCATACTCGCCACGCATAAGTACTCCTTCAATTATTGCCTGACCTCCATAGGAGGGTAGTTTTAATTCACTCATCCGTCCACCTTTAAATTAAATCTTTTAATGATTATATGTGATAAATTAGTATTTGAGAGGGTGTATGGATATACCTTTTTTGATTATGTAAAGGTGAGGATGGGATGGTTGAATATTCGAATGAAAATTTTATAATTGAAATTGATGATCAAGGACATCTCATTCTTCCTGAAGAAATTATGAGACGCTTCGGTTTTGTTACCGGGGCAGTTACCAGATTAGTTGAACGCGAGAATAAACTCACCCTGACAAAATCTACAAGTGCCTTATCCAAAATTTATATTGAACCGACTAATCGTTGTAACCTCGAATGCCGAACCTGTATGCGCAATGTGTGGAATGAGTCAATGGGATTTATGTCTCAGGAGATCTTTGATAGGTTACTACAATCAATTAATGAAATCTATCCCAAACCGGTTGTTTTTTTTGGTGGCATTGGAGAACCAACAGTTCATCCACATATTATAGACATGATTGCAGCTTTTAGAAAATGCAATTGTGAAGTTGAACTTATTACAAATGGAATTCAATTAACCAGGGATTTTGTTAATAAGTTGATTGAAATGAATGTCAGAAGAATCTGGGTTTCATTAGATGGGATAACACCAAAAAGTTATTCGGATATTCGTCTAGGGGATGCATTACCTCAGATTTTATCAAATCTCGTTGCTATGAAAGAATTAAAATTTAATAAAAGGGATTTCGCACCCGCGTCTAGGTATTGCTTTTGTTGCAATGAAAAGAAATATTACTGAATTGCCAGAATTGCTTCGTATAGGGAAGCAACTTGGCGCAGACCTCTTTTCGGTAAGTAATATTCTTGCTCACACTTCAGAGATGCTACTACAAATCCTCTATTCGGGTTCACTCTTTGAAGGCGATATGCATGCTTCACAATGGGTAAATGTACCTAGCGTTTCATTACCTCGCATGGATCTGACACACCAATTAATTGATGGATTATATTCAATAATGAATAATCCAAACACATTAATAATTGGCGGAGAGGAAATCCGGTCAGGAATCGATTCATGCCCATTTATTTCGAATGGAAGTATCTCTGTACGCTGGGACGGCGTAGTCAGCCCCTGCACGCCGCTGTTACATACTCATGACAGTTTTATAGATGACCATATTAGAAAAACAAGTTCCTTCCAGGTAGGGAGCCTGGATGAGAATTCGTTATTAGAAATATGGGAAAGCGCAAGTTATAAGAGTTTTAGGGAACGTCTTTTAATGTTTGACTTCGCACCCTGTACCTTATGCGCATTTATTAATAGCTGTTACATGGCTGAAGATAATAAGGAGGATTGTTTTGGTAACATCCATCCTACTTGTGGAGGATGCTTATGGGCACAAGGCTTTATCCAGTGCCCGTAAAAATATTTTAAAAATTACTTTTAAAATTTATTCCAAATCAATTTGTTAACCTACCTTATCGACTTATAAAATTTGTGTTCAGTGGGGGAGGGACGCAGTATAAATAATGGTGACAAATCAAGCATTAGACAAAATTTCTGAATTTAGAATCTGCTTTTCTTTTATCATTATTTTCCTGTATTAATTTGTAACAAATATCTTAAGATATCACATTAATTCTTTAAGATTGTTTTGATATTCCCTCATTGTATTTAATTTCACAATCTTGTATACTGGTAGTATACATAGAGTATTGTTGCGGTATTCAACGTGTTGAACTATTTTCATTCCTCGTCTTGAAAGGAAAATCCTATGGACCTTGGATTAAAGAATAAGGTAGCCATAATTGCAGGGGGGAGTGAGGGTATCGGAGCTGCTACGGCAGAAATCCTGGCTGAGGAAGGAGCTGTCGTTGCTATTTGTAGCCGGACCTTATCAAGCCTGGCGGATACAAGATCCCGGATACAAGAGAAAACCGGGCAAGTTGTCGAAATATTTCAGGCAGATTTTTCTAAAAATGAAGATATTGTCAACTACATCGATAGCATGGCTGAAAAACTTGGCGGGATTGATATATTTATAAATTCAGTTGGAAGTTCCATGTTTGGCTCATTCGATCAGGTTCCGGATGAAGTGTGGATTAAAGATGTCTCATTAAAATTATTTGGAGCTGTTCGTTCTGCACGCGCTGTTATACCTCATATGCGCAAACGCGGGGAAGGCAGGATCATCAATGTGGCCGGTAATTCTGGTAAGCAGCCATACAACTGGCATTTTCCCGGGGGAGCAGCAAATGCAGCTTTAATTAATTTCACCCATGCATTATCCCAGGAAGTAGTAAAAGACAAAATTCTTGTGACAGCAGTATGCCCCGGTCCGGTAGAAACACGGCGCCTAAGAAGGCAATTAAATTCACTTAGCAAGATTTGGGATAAGCCTCTGGATGAGTCGGAAGAATCATTTTATAACACCTGTCCGTTGAAAAGGGCAGCTACCGCAGAAGAAGTCGCTTATTTGATTGCATTTCTCGCTTCAAATAAAGCAAGTTACATTACAGGAACAGCAGTGACTATTGACGGTGGAATTACAAGAGGCATTTAAGTAATAAATTATGAAAACGGTAAATAAGCCAATTAGAGTCTTAATCGCAAAACCTGGACTGGATGGTCATGATCGCGGTGCTCATCTCGTCGCACGTGCATTGCGTGATAGTGGGATGGAGGTAATTTATACGGGGCTACACCAAACCATTCCTGAGATTGTGAATGCAGCAAGTCAGGAGGATGTGGATGTGATCGGACTGAGTATTTTATCAGGAGCACATCTCTCATTAACTCGAAAATTATTGGTTGAATTGGAAAGATTTGAAATGGCCAATGTATTGGTTCTGGTAGGTGGTACGATCCCTGAAGGAGATGTCACGCAATTGAAAGAATTAGGAGTCCATGAAGTATTTCCAGTAGGCACAAATCTTTCTTCCCTGCCAGAAAAAATTACTGACCTAGTCAGAATAAAATTGGATTCTATTGATGAATAACTACTCGCAGGACATCAACATTCTTTACAATAAATGGAAAGAGAGTCTCAAAAAAGGAGATCCTGTTCGAGAGGTAAAGACTCCATCAAACATCGTAATTGATCCAATTTATTCTCCTATAAATTTGCCTCAATTTCAATATTCGGACAATTTGGGTTTTCCTGGATCATTCCCGTTCACTCGCGGAGTATATCCTTCTATGTACCGAGGCCAGCTTTGGACCATCCGGCAGTACGCTGGTTTGGGGACAGCCGAAGAAACCAATCACCGTTTCCGTTTCTTATTGGAGAACGGACAAACTGGATTGAGTGTTGCATTGGATTTACCCACTCAAATGGGCTATGACTCAGATCATCCTCTTGCGGAAGAGGAAGTGGGGATGGTGGGTGTAGCAGTTGACACCATAGATGATATGGAAATCATTTTTGATCAAATACCGTTGGATAAGATCAGCGTGCACTTTACAATCAATGCACCGGCTTCAATTATCCTGGCGATGTACCTGGTCATAGCGGAAAAGCGTGGCATCCCTTTTCAGGCGTTGAGTGGAACACTTCAGAACGATATTCTCAAAGAATATATTGCCCGTAATACTTATATTTTTCCCCCGCTTCCTTCACTGAGATTAATTGGGGGATACGATCGAATATTGTAGCAAATTCGTCCCCAGGTTTAATCCGATTAGTATCACTGGCTACCACGCCCGCGAAGGTGGAGCGAATGCTATCCAGGAAGTGGCATATACATTGGCAGCTGGGATGACCTATGTAGACGTGATGCTTGCCAGGGGGATGCAAGTGGATGCATTTGCCCCACGCTTAAGCTTTCATTTCACATCCCAAAGAAATTTATTTGAGGAAGTCTGTAAGATACGGGCAGCCCGGCGTCTGTGGGCTAAAATTATCAAAGATCGTTACGGATCGGATAATCCTAAATCGCAGATGATGCGGTTTTTCAACGGAGGTAGTGGAGCCAGCCTTTCCCATGAGGAACCACTCAACAACATAATCCGAGGCACTCTCCAATGTTTGGCAGGCGTATTAGCAGGAGCACAAGCCTGTCACGTACCTTCTTATGATGAAGCCTATTCAATTCCTACAGAAGAATCTGCCCTTTTGTCACTCCGAGTTCAGCAAATCATTGCTCATGAAAGTGGTGTAACCGATGTGATTGATCCGTTAGGTGGGTCATATTATATTGAATATCTGACGAATAAAATTGAAGAGGAAGTTTTGTCCCTTCTTAATTATATTGAGCAAAAGGGTGGATATGTTACTCTAATTGAGAATGGTGAAATTAGGCAGTCGATTATTGATAGTGCCTATGAAATGCAGCTAAAAATAGAAAGTGGCGAAAAAATCATCGTTGGTGAGAATGCGTTTAAGGTAGAAAAAGGTGAGAAATCAACAATTAAGGGTTCCCAGAAGGAGAATGCGGATATATTTGATCATCAAATCAGGAGATTAGCGACCATCAAAGCAAATCGAGATGAAATGGCTGTTCGAAAATCGCTCGAATTGCTCAGAAATGATGCGGAAGGGCAGACCAATTTGATGCCTTCCATTATTTCAGCAGTAAGGAATATGGCTACATTAGGTGAGATTATTCAGGTTCTAAAGGAAGTGTTTGGAGAATACCGCCAGCAGTAAGGAGAATTAATTGTTTCTCAAAATTGATCATGTAGCTGTTATAGTACCAAATCTTGAAGAAGCGATCTTGGTATATCAAAATTGTTTCAATGTGGAAATTACCTTCAGAGAGGTAAATGAAGAAGGTGGTTTTGAAATCGCCTCCTTTATAGTGGGAGAATCTCATTTCGAAATATTATCCCCCATTCATCCTGACTCAATAATCTCCGGAATACTAGAAAAACGAGGACCAGGAATACATCATATAGCCATGGAAGTAGAGCAAATTGAAAAAAGCATTTCCGATGTAAAAGAAAAGGGTTTGAGATTAATCAGTGATGTTCCTCGACGTGGTTCCAATGATTCGCGGATCACGTTTATCCACCCAAAGAGCCTTTTTGGGACAATGCTTGAGTTGGTAGAAGTATCAAATCATCCCAAAGAATAAAGACCGAAATTAATAAAGGATTGCACCCATATGAATGATCTAACTGTTGCTGACCAATCTCAGCTGTTGAGAATGGAAGGAATTGTTAAAGTATTCCCAGGTGTTCGAGCAAATGATGGGATAGATCTGGAAGTAAAACCGGGTGAGGTTCATGCCCTGCTGGGGGAAAATGGAGCAGGCAAAACAACCTTAATGAGGGCTTTAGTTGGTTTATACAAAATCGATGCCGGAAAGGTATTCTGGAAGGGAGAACCAGTACATATAACATCCCCTGCTCTTGCAGGTGAATTGGGGATTGGAATGGTTCACCAGCAGTTCAGTCTTATCCCAACGTTTACAGTCGTAGAATGTGTTGCCCTGGGGTCAAGAAGCAAACGCAATTTTATCGTTGATTTAGAATCTATAAGCCGTGAAATCCAGGGATTGGCAGATCTATACGGATTCAACCTAAATCCAAACTCCCGAATTGACCAGCTATCTATGGGTGCTCGTCAAAGAGTTGAGATAATAAAAATACTTTTCCGAGATGCTAAATTGTTGATTTTAGATGAACCAAGTTCCGTATTAACCCCTCAAGAAGTCCAGGATTTATTCCGGGTGATTCGCAAATTGGTCTCTGAAGGCAGATCCGTTGTTTTTATTAGTCATAAATTGGATGAAGTGATGGAAATTTGTGACGAAATTACTGTTCTGAGGGATGGCAAAGTCGTCGGTGACCTTAAAACAAAGGAAGCAACCCCCAAAAAACTTTCAAAATTAATGGTTGGGAGAGAAGTATTATTCAACCTTGAAAAGAAAGAAAGATGTGTATCAAATCCAGTACTGACTGTTGGGGGCTTAAATCTAATCAAGGATGGTATTCAAGTAATTAAAAATGTCTCCTTCCATGTGTGCAGCGGAGAAATTGTCGGGATCGCAGGAGTTGCTGGGAATGGCCAGGAGGAGTTGATTCAAATCCTGGCAGGTTTGAAGAAGAGTGATTCCGGGATTGTTTCAGTTGATGGAATTAATATCACCAATGCCTCACCAGAAAATATAAAACAAAATGGGATATCTTATATGCCATCCGACCGCCGTGGCACCGGTTTGGTTCTCCAAATGAATCTGCGGGAAAACATTATTCTGCGTGACTATCATACCCAAAAATTTAATAGAAATGGATTCACAAGACACAAAGTAATCAAGGATTTTACAAACAAATTAATTGCGGATTATGATATTCGGGTAGCCAATGAAAATGTGACCGTTGGTACATTGTCCGGGGGAAATCTACAAAAAGTTGTCGCAGCACGGGAGCTCTCAAGAAATCCAAAAATCTTAATTGCAGAACAGCCTACAATGGGATTGGACGTTGGAGCAACCGAATATGTCCAGTCCAGGTTGTTAGAGGAGCGGGAAAAAGGAACTGCAGTCCTTCTTTGCTCAACCGAACTCAGTGAAATCCTAACCATATGTGATAGGGTTTTGGTGATCTATCAAGGGGAGATCATGGGTGAAATTGAACCTGAAAAAGTAACCATAGAAGATATCGGATTGATGATGGCTGGAAAAAGGCTTGAAGACATTATGAATGATGAAGAATAATAGATATTCCTTTGGAATTCAGCGCTTGAGGAGGTTAGACAATAATGCATGAGGATAAATCATTACCCTCCCACATATTATCGAAAAGAATAAAAATAGACAAAGAAATTCTATTTAAAATCCTCACCCCAATCATTGCTGTTGTTATTGCATTGATAGGTGGAGCAGTCGTTATAGCACTTTCAGGGGTCAATCCAATCTTTGCTTATGAAGAACTTATTAAAGGGGCATTTGGTAGTAGTTATAGTATTGGAGAAATCATTGTCCGAAGCATGCCTTTAGCCTTTTGTGGATTGGCGTTTGCGTTTGCATTTCGAGGTGGTTTGCTAAATATTGGCGCAGAAGGACAACTATATGTTGGAGCGTTGGGAGCAACAATAGTCGCTCTATTTCTTCCTGGAATATCGGGGATTATTCTGATTCCTCTTACGATGATTGCAGCAGCCTTATTTGGTGCATTTTGGGGATTTATTCCGGCAATTCTAAAGGCAAAATGGAATGTAAACGAATTTGTAAATACCGTGATGATGAATTACATAGGAATTTACTTCGTAAACTACTGCATATCATTTCCTTTAAGGGAGAAAACTATTACGAATTATCCGCAAACCGATTTGTTTGTGAAATCAGCATGGATGCCTAAGTTACTTGAAGGCACACGTGTAACATATGGATTTATCTTACTAATCGTCATAGCAGTATTCATCTATATAATATTATGGCATACATCATGGGGTTATCAAGTCCGTGTAATTGGATATAATCGCAGAGCGGCATTATATGCCGGGATGAACAGCACTAAGTTATTAATATTAACGCTAATGGTGTCCGGTGCTCTTGCAGGAATTGGCGGTGGCCTTGAGGCGACAGGAGTTCAGCACCGATTAATTGCTAATTTTTCTCCTGGTTATGGATATACAGGTATCACGGTAGCCCTATTAGGTCGAAACAACCCATTTGGCATAGTCCTTTCAGCATTATTTTTTGGAATGTTAAGGACAGGATCTAGATCAATGGAAAGTTATGCCCATGTTTCATACTATATTAACATAATTATTGAGGCCTTTATCTTATTAGCGATTCTTAGCAGTGAATATATTGGAAAAATGATTATAAAATCTAGAGGAAATTAATCCAATGATGATTGATGAAATTTTATTCTGGTTCCTGGAGGTATTATGATAGACCTCATTTTTATCGTGAGCTTTCTTCGTTCATCTATCCGATTAGCTGTTCCTTTAGGTTTTGCAAGTTTGGGGGAAGGATTTTTAGAGCGGGCAGGATCTTTGAATCTTGGCTTGGAAGGGCTAATGTTAATTGGTGCTTGGGGTGGTGTAGTCGGGTCATATTACACCGGAGACCCATGGATAGGGCTGGCACTTGGAGTATTGCTAGGATTGATAATTTCCGCATTACAGGCGGTCATAGTCATATTTTTCCATACAAATGAGGTAGTCACTGGTGTAGCAATTAATACCCTTGGATTAGGACTGACAAGTTATGGATACCGGGTTATTTTTGGAATTTCAGGGTCGGCTGTTCTGGTTCCAACGTTTAAATCTGTTTCTATCCCAGTTTTATCACAAATTCCGATAATTGGACCGGTATTATTTAATCAGCCGATTCCGGTTTACTTAATGGTAATCGTTGGGATAATTTTCTTATTAATTTTGAAAAAAACCAGTTGGGGCCTTGATGTACAAGCTTCAGGGGAAGATCCGTGGATTACCGAAGCCGAAGGTGGGAATGTATATAAAATCCGCTATTTAAGTTATTTATTGACTGGAATTCTTGCAGCCTCAGGCGGAGCATTCATTTCTTTGCATAACGTCAGTCAATTTTTTGATGGAATGACTGCCGGACGCGGATTCATTGCCCTGGCAATTGTTGTAATTGGTCGTTGGCATCCTATTGGTATATTAGGAGCCTCTTTGTTGTTTGGGGCTAGTGAGGCATTTGGTTTAGCTCTCCAAGCAAGACTTGGAGAAAATGCCCCCTATCAATTATTAATGATCATCCCATTTTTGATCACAATGATCATATTGCCATTCGCGAGCGCAGGCAAAGCTGCTCCATCTGCCCTTGGTTTTGGTTATGAGCGTGGCAAAGGTTCATAAATAATTATCAGTTTTTTATAATGATTCGTTTCTATGTCTTGTGGATTTCAATGGAACAATAAACAGGAGGTGCTCATAGAAAATAAATAATTACGGAAAACAAATCGGAACTATTTAAGATAATCAGAAAAACCAATAAAAAGTAAAGTGGAGGAATAGATGAAAAACTACAAGTTATTCGCATTCGCTGTGCTAACAATTCTGTCACTATTATTGGCAAGTTGTGCTCCTGCTGCTCCCGCAACTGAAGCCCCAGCGGTAGAAGTGACAACTGCCCCAGCTGCAGAACAACAACCTGAAAAACTCAAAGTCGCACTTGTCCATTACGGCGTTTTTACGGACAAAAGTTGGGGACAGGGAGCATATGAAGGATTTATGAAAGCGGTAGAAGAGAATGACCTGGAATATGCAACCACTGAAATGCTTCCTCAAGGAGAATGGGAATCTACTTTCCGTGATTACGCATCGAAAGGTTTTGATTTGGTTGTTGGAACCGATTCGGGTATGGATGAAGCAGCCAAGGTTGTTGGCGAGGAATATCCAGACACATTTTTCTTGACTGACTCTGGTCGTTATGCAAATGGAAAAAATGTTGGTTCCATAGCGATTGCTGAATGGCAGGAGGGTTACCTTGGCGGTACTGTAATGGCCATGCTGACAAAAGCCAAGAAGATTGGCTTTATTGGTGGAACAGATCATCCCGTAATAACTGCAGTAGCAACGGGTATCAAGGCAACAGCTGCAGAAATTGATCCAGAAATCGAAGTAATGGAATCTTATGTCGGTAGCTGGACAGATGTACAAAAAGCAAAAGAGCTGGCAAGCGCTATGTTAGATGCTGGCGCCGATTATATTATGCCAAAGGCCGATGCTGGTAGTGTAGCGGCTATTGAGGTTGCTGCAGAACGTGGAGCATATGCAGTAGGTTCAACGGGCGACATGACAAGTGTTGACCCAGAACATGTAGTAGCCAGCGCAAGAGCTAGAAATGATGAAGCTGTGTATCGTGCAGTATCGCTCTTTGCAGACGGGAAATTAACTCCAGAAGTTCTTGTATGGGGTGTTGCTGAGGGTGTTGTGGATATCGTGTGGAATCCAAAGTTCCAGGAAATGTATCCGGAAGTGTACGATGCCACGATGAAGGTAATGGAAGATCTTAAATCAGGGGCGATTACTGAGCCGAAGTAGTAATTGACAAAAAGATTAATTAGTGCTGGTGGACAAGGTTCCTTGTCTACCAGCACTGGATATAAAATGGAAAAATTGTGGAAGCCAGGTTAATACTAAGGATTGAATTTAATGGATATCAACCTTGACCACAGTTTTCTTAAAACCCTCTTTGAAAAAATCAAACCCAATCATACTGCATTGATTGTAGTTGATATGCAGAAGGAATTTTGCGAAACAAGTGAATTATCAACCCGTTTAGAGATTGATAGTCAAGTGATAATGACATCAATATCCTCAATGAAAAAATTGATTGATCAAGCACATAAACATGGTGTTTTGGTAATTTATACACAAGAAATTGATGATCCAAAGTATATGACCGAACCTATGTGGGAACAGCTCAATAGGAAACAAATGAAGCCTTATTGTTTATCAGGAACAAAGGGTATTGAGATTATTAAAGAATTTAAATTGATTCCGGATGATGAAATTGTGATTAAGCATCGATTCAGCGCTTTTTACAATACAGATTTAGACATCTTACTGAAGACAAAAAAAATCAAGACATGTGTATTTATTGGGACACAAACCAATGTCTGTGTAGATTCAACAGCAAGGGATGCATATTTTAGTGGTTATTATGTTGTAGTCGTGGATAATTGTACTTTTACCTACGACCCTATTGTCCACAAAACAGCTTTAAGTACCATTAATGAGGCATTTGGTGTGGTAGCAAATTCTGATGAGATTATCAAATGTTGGCAAGATTATGATGAGCCTTAATCGATAAAAAAAGTGAGGAAACATGATTATTGATACTCACGTCCATGCAGGTAGGAAAGAACATTGGGATTTGAATATTTTGGGACCATCTTAGAACCCTATGGGACTCCAGCAATGGTTTTGGATTTGGATCCCAGTGTTACTGTATTAAAAATGAAAGAGGCAGGTATAGAAAAAGCCTTTTTGCTAGCATTAAACGCACCAGCATATAACACCCATATACCTAATGAATATGTATCCCAGGTTGTTTGTGATTATCCGGATATGTTTATTGGTTTTGCCTCTGTAAATCCGCATAAAGGGATACATGCAGCAAAAGAGTTGGAATTTGCATATAAGGAACTGGGAATGAGAGGAGTTAAACTGGGCGGAATATATCAAATGTTTAATCCATCTGATCCAGTAGCATTTCCGGTATATGCTGTTGCCCAGGACTTAGGGATGCCGATTGTGTTTCACCAGGCTTGGACCCGTCTGCAACAAGCGCCAGTAAAATACATGCATCCAGATCTGCTTGATGATGTGGCTCTGGCTTTTCCTGAATTACATTTGATTATTGCTCATATTGGAATACCTTGGCAGGTAGATGCTCTCCATCTCGCCGCAAAACATCCAAATGTGTACGTGGACATTAGTGCCCGCGATGAGGTTAGTTATGGAGGCGGTTTGACGCAATTATTCAAAGATCTTGTCCTTGCAAGAAACCTGATGATCCTGGATAAAGTCCTCTTTGGTAGTGACTTACCCTGGACTCAACCAGCCAAATTTCTGGAGCAAGTAAGGAATATAAATATATATGCAGAAATTGTTGGGGAACCTCCTCTGACAGAACAAGAAATTAATAATATCTTAGGCGGGAATGCTGAAAAGATGCTAAATCAATTAGGAATCTTATAACTCTATCCAGAGTATGAGGGAGATGCACATGACTTTTAGTGAGCGATTGATTAATTTGGCTGAACCTTATATTCAAGCAGAAACATTGAAACCATTTCTTCAAGAAATGTTAATTGGTACATTGCCATTGGAAAAGTACCAGTATTATATGAAGGTAGATTATCCCTATCTATTCAATTTCAGTCAAATTCTCGCCCTGGGTGTTTATAAAACCGAAGACCTTGAATCCATGCAGGTATTGGTTCATCTACTGGATGGAAATACAAAGGAAATGGTTCACCATGAATCTAATGTCGCAAGTTTTGGAATAACACCTGAAGAACTTTTAAAACAGGAAATGGGACCAGTAAAATATTCCTACACCAGGCATGAAATGGCGATTGGACAGAAAGGATTGCTTGGCGAATTGTTGGCGGCATTAATGCCATGTTTATGGGGATACGCTGAAATTGCTTGTCGATTGATTAATCAAAAGCCAATAAAACCGGAAAATCCGTACAAAGATTGGTTCGATTTCTATACTTCGGAGGACTTTATTGATCTTGGACGAGGTGCGTTTAACCTTATTAATCGACTAGCCAAAAAATATTCAGAATCCCAACTTAATCAAATTGAAAACTCCTACTTGAAAAGCTGTTATTTTGAGGTTATTTGCTGGGATGCCTACTATTCAATGGAGGATTGGTCCATCTCTTAATGAAATCTAAGAAATAATATATTTTCTTTATTGACGATATTACCAAATCTAAAAAGTAGGTTATTTCCCTATGATTGGAGGAAAAAATGGATGCACTAACAAATAAAGTTGCAATAGTTACCGGAGCTGCTCAAGGAATTGGACGAGCCTATGCGATGGGATACGCAAAAGAAGGCGCAAAAGTAGTAATTGCCGATATTTTAGAAGGGTCTAAGGTAGTCCAGGAAATTCAGAGGGATGGAGGTATTGCATTTGATGTACCAACCGATGTTTCGAGTGAAGCTAGTGTAAAAAATCTTGTTCAGAAAGTGGTTGATAAGTTCGGCAGGATTGATATCTTAATGAACAATGCTGCCGTATTTGTTGCTGTTTACCCCATGCGGGATTTTGACAAGATCACCCTGGCAGAATGGCAAAAAGTTATGGAAGTAAATATTAATGGAACATTTCTTTGCTGCAAGGAAGTTGTCCCGGTGATGCGTAAACAAAAATATGGACGAATTATTAATATCTCATCGTCTGTGTTCTGGCGTGGTTTGCCGGGATTCCTTCATTATTCTGCCTCGAAGGGTGCGATTATTGGATTGACACGAGCCCTAGCTCATGAGGTTGGAAAAGACGGAATTACCGTCAACAGTATCGCACCCGGGTATACGCAAAGCGAGGGAGTGGTACGCGTACAGGATGAGGGACTTGGCCAGGATCCATGGGACGTTTGTTCAGGTCAGGCAATTGCCAGGCCACAGGTACCAGAAGATTTAATCGGAGCTGCGGTATTCCTCGCTTCCGATGCTGCAGAGTTTATTACCGGTCAAACCCTTGTTGTGGATGGTGGACTTGCTTTAAACTAAATTCAAATTAACCTCTGTATCGAAATATGGAGAAAAAATGTACAAAGGCGCCTACACGGGTAAAACCTTATGGATAGACCTATCTCATCTGAAATATAGGATTGAACAAACAGATCCAGAATTGGCGCATCTCTACCTGGGAGGGGCGGGTTTTGGGATAAAACTGCTCTACGACCTGGTAAAACCGGGAACCGATCCATTAGGACCGGATAATGTTCTAATCTTTGCACCTGGACCTTTGAGTGGTACAAATGCTCCCTGCAGCAGCCGACTGACGATTACTGGCCGGTCACCGCTAACAGGTGCGGTTGGGATGGCAACCTCAGGCGGGGAATTCCCTGCTGCGATGAAGCATGCTGGTTATGATATTTTCGTCATTCAAGGGAAATCAGAAAAACCGGTCTACATCCAAATTGCCGGGGACAAGATAGCTTTTCGTCCTGCGGAAAAATTATGGGGAATGAACACGGTTGACACCCAGATGTTCATTAAGGAGGATCTTGGAGATTTAAATTACCGGATTGCCTGTATCGGCCAACCCGGCGAAAAGTTATCATATATGGCTGCAATTATGAACGAGCGCAGGGCATCTGCTCGCAAAGGTTTGGGAGCTGTGATGGGCTCGAAAAACCTGAAAGCTGTGGCAGTTCTTGCAATAAACGAGTTAGATATTGCCTTCCCAGAACGATATAAGGAAGCACACCGTGAACTTCTAAAGAGGTTCAAGAATAGCAAAACCCTTTATAAAGGACTTGCCAAGTACGGTACATCCGATGCGGTGGATGTTACAGTTGAATTGGGAATTTTTCCGGCTAAGAATTTTACTGACACGGGTAATTTTGGTCCGCTTGAAAAAATTGGCTATGAGAGGCAGGCTGAAGACATTATCCGCCGGAACCCCTGTTATAAATGCCCGGTGGGCTGCAGCCAGGTTCGGATTTCGAGAGAGGGGGATTATCCCGGAGTACTGACCGAGGGTCCGGAGTTTGAATCTTCTTTTGCATTGGCAGGAGCAACAGGGGTTGAGGATTTATCTGCGTTGTACCTGGCAGATCGGCTTTGTGATGATTATGGTCTTGATAATATGTCTGTTGGTAACACGATTGCCTTTGCCATGGAGTTGTACGAAAAAGGCATCATCACTAAGGAAGAAACTGATGGTCTGGACCTCCGTTTTGGAAATCACAAAGCCATGATTGAATTAATTCACCGGATAGCCATGCGGACTGGATTTGGTGATATTTTGGCAGATGGTTCTGTTAAAGCCGCCGAACGAATTGGTAGGGACACTGAACAATATGCCATGCATGTCAAAAAATTAGAACTACCCGGTTATGATGTCCGCGGCGCAAAGGCACATGGTTTAAATTATATGACCTCCTACACTGGAGCAGATCACAATAGGGGTTATTCCGCCCAGGAAATTTTTGCCGGATCGATCCCTAAAAGGGTGAACAGGTTTGATCTGGAAGGGAAAGCGGAATTGTGCATGTGGAATCAAGTGGTTGAAACAGTTTTATGTGATTGTTCAACTTTTTGTTCCTTCCTTTTCAGCAATGCAGATTCATTTCTCGACCCGAGTGTTGAAGCAGGGATGTCCAACGAATTGACTGAAAAGCGGATAGCGACAGTTACAGAAATGCTTGCAAGTGCAACCGGGATTGAGTTCACACCGGCGGAAATTTTCAAGATTGGGGAGCGTGTAAACGTTCTAGCGCGCTGTTTTAATATTCGTGAAGGAATCACAAGGAAGGATGATTATCTCCCCAAACGTCTGGCAGAAGAAGGAATTCCAGGTGGTCCATCTGCTGGTGCCAAAACCACAAAAGAAGACCAGGATTTCTTGCTGGATCAATATTACGAATTATTTGGCTATGATTCCGATGGTATTCCCCGCTTAGATCGACTAGAAGAATTAAGCCTTCATTCAGCCGGCTGAGGAATTTATCCGTTTGGGACTCATCAAAAAATAAATGAAAATTTCCATCCGATTTTTCGGCTATCTCAGAGAAGCCATTGGATTTCGCCAGGTTGAAATCGAAGTAGATGAGTTCACAACGATAAGAAATTTACCTGAAATTCTGGTTTTCACGTACGGAAAAAAAGTAGCTGATTATATTTATGAAAGTGATGAATCATTTAATAACCTGAGGGTTTTGATCAATGGGCAGGACCACGCTGTAATGGATGGCTTGGATACAAAATTAAAGAAGGCGATTTGATTACCTTGATGCCCCCGTTATCCGGAGGGAGTGGAGGAATCCGTGATTCTTATTAAGAATTTGGACCTGATTGCCACCTTTGATGATACCGATACCATTATTAAGCATGGAAGTATCCTTATCGACGGTCCAAAGATTATTTGGATGTGGATATGCAAGTGATCTATGAAATTGAGCCAGAAATAATTATTGATGGACAAGGCAAAATGGCTCTACCGGGTTTTGTAAACACTCATCATCACTTCTTTCAGCAATTGACCCGTGCTGTCCCCGAAGTCCATTGCAGCAGTATCCTGCAATGGCTCGAATTTCTCTATCCGCTGTGGAGCAGGATGGATGCAGAGGCTACTTATAATGCTGGATTGTTGGCTTGTGCAGAATTATTGCTGACTGGCTGCACCACAACGGCGGATATGGCTTATTATTACCCATACGGCAGAACCAACTTGTTTGATGCAACAGTTCAGGCTGCAAATGATATCGGAATCCGATTTCATCCATGTCAGGGCTTCTATTCCGGTCATGGAGGCTGATATTGCCAGGAAATTGGATGAAAAAGGCTTGCCTGTTGAAGAAATGGTTGAAGATCCTGACCGGATTTTGAGTGAATGTGAAAGGGTGATAAAGAAATATCATCAACCGGACGAGTATTCTATGTGCCGGGTGGCAATTGGTCAAACGGACAAAACTTATCATCATCCAGAATTTATGAGGCAGATGTCAGATCTTGCCAGGAAACATGGCATTATGTTACATACACATCTGCATCCCCGCCAGGACGAAATACAATTATGTCATGATCTATATCAATACGAGCCAATTGATTTTCTGGAAGAACATGGCTGGTTGGGTGAGGATGTTTGGTTTGCACACGCGACAAGTTTTACCCCATATTATATTAATAAAGTTGCCAGAACCAGGACAGGGATCAGCCACAGCCCATCCTCGAATATGAGGTTGAATTACGCATGTGCGCCAATTCCGGAATTAATTGCTGCTGGTGCCAGGGTGAGTGTTGGTGTGGATGGAGGAGCATCCAATGACAGTGGAGATTTTATTGGTGAGCTGAGAGAAGTTTTGTACATTCATCGAATACGCGGAATCCATCAGGAACCGTTCAATAATGCCGGAAATACTACCCCATATGGAGTACTGAAATTGGGTACACGAGGTGGTGCGAGCGGTTTTAAATCGTCCCGAAATTGGATCCCTGGAAGTCGGTAAGGCAGCAGACATTGCGATTTTTAATATTGATAGGCTGGATTTTGCGGCTACCCACGATCCTTTGGCGGCCTTGCTGATGTGTGGAATATGTCACCGTACAGATACGACGATTGTTAATGGCAAAATTGTTGTATCGAATGGACATCTTGTCAGTATGGACGAAATTGAGATACTAGATGGAGCAAACAAAGCAGCCAAGAGGATAATCGATAAAAGTGGATAATATCGAATGCCATTTAGGATACTTAGGAGATGATTATGTTTGACAGTGTAATTTTTGGAGGAGTGGTTGTCTTTCCTGATACCTGTAGAGAGGCCGATATTGCTATTCTTGATGGGAAGATAGCGGCCATCGGAACCCCAGGCATTTTCCACAAAAGCAAATAGGATTATCAATGCAAAAGGCTGCTACGTCCTTCCAGGAGCAATTGATCCCCATGTTCATGTACACTGGCCATTTTTAGCTGCAACCACCTCAGATACTTATGCAATTGCCAGCCGGGCAGCTGCACTTGGCGGGACTACATCATTCATCGATTTCGCACACCCGAAGATGGGACCGACACCTCATTGATAGGATTACCAACCGTAAAGCAGAAGTAGGGCAGGATTCAGTTCTCGACTTCGGTTTGCATTGTGTTCTCTCTGATTTTAGCGAAGAAACGCTTACACAAATGGAGCAGCTTGTCAAACAGGGGGTCACCTCTTTCAAGATGTATATGACTTATAGCCGGCGCAAAATAATGGCTGATGACACCATCCTCTATTTTGTGATGAAGAAAGCTGCAGACCTGGGCGCACTTGTTTGTGTTCATGCGGAAAATGGCCCTCTTGGTGACGCAATGGAGGGACGTTTCATTGCAGAGGGAAAAACAAAAGCTGTAGATTTCCCGCGTCACAAACCCAATTTCATTGAAGCGGAGGCTGTAGAAAGAGCAATTTTTTGGGCGAAACAAACTGGAGCAAAGTTGTATTTTTTTCACATCAGCACTAGAGAGGGTTTGGATATTATTCGGGATGCAAAAAAGAAGGGATTGCCAGATTATTGCAGAAACCTGCCCGCAATACTTATTGTTGGATGATTCTGTTTTTACAACCCCAAGTTCAGGTCACCGGTTTATCTGTAGTCCACCTATACGATCCAAACAGGATAATGATGCTCTCTGGGCAGGTATTGGGGATGGCACTATAACCGCAATTGGCACCGATCATTGTGCTTTTACCATTGAACAGAAAAACATTGGCATTAATAATTTTATTGATGTACCCAACGGTTTACCCGGAATAGAAACACGTCTTTCATTAATGTGGTCAGAAGGTGTTTTTAGGAATCGAATAAATCCTCAGCGCTGGTGAATATTGTAAGTACTAATCCTGCTAAGATATTTGGTTTATTTCCCCGTAAGGGCTGCATATCACCTGGCAGTGATGCTGACTTGGTGATTTTTAATCCGGATACTTAGTTGGAAGTTGACGGTAGACCAGACTCACATGGGAGTAGATTGGTCGCCCTTTGAAGTGCGGGAAATGCATGGAAGGGTGATGCATACAATTGTAAGGGGTGTCATGATTGTCGAAGATGGCGAATTTATTGGCAATCCTGGGGGCGGTTCATTTATCCAGCGAAATAAATCACTACAGACCAATTGAGGAGTTATTGATTATGGAAGGACCCTTGCAAGGTATAAAAGTACTTGACCTGACACAATATGTTTCAGGTCCTTATTGTTCAATGATGCTGGGTGATTTGGGGGCTGAGGTTATAAAAATTGAACCTGCCGGAAAGGGAGATATTTATCGGGTACAGGGTCCGAATTTTATAAATGGGGAGGCGACCAGTTTTTTGGGGGTAAATCGCAGTAAAAAAAGCATAACCCTGAATCTTAAGGATCCGGAAGGTTATCAAATTGCTTTAGAGCTCATAAAAGTTACTGATGTTCTACTTGAGAATTTTAAGCCAGGCACAGCTGAACGACTTGGCTTAGGGTATTTACAATTAAAGGATATCAATCCCAAATTAATTTATGCTTCAATCTCAGGATACGGGCAGACTGGACCGGAAGCTGATCGTGGCGGGTATGATCTGATGGCTCAAGGACGCTCTGGGATGATGTATGTTACCGGTACAGAAGATTCTCCACCATGTAAAGTGGGTGTTCCTGTTGTGGATATGGGTGCAGCGATGTATACCGCTTTTGGAATTGCTTCGGCATTATTGTACCGTGAGAAAACAGGAGTCGGGCAAATGATTGATGTCTCCTTACTTGATACTTCTGTGTCATGGTTTACTATTTTAGCCATGGAATATCAGGCGACAGGTCAGTTGCCGAAGAAATTGGGATCTGCCAGCCCTCTTTATGGTCCTTATCAGGCAATTAAAGCAAAAGATGGTTATATCAATGTCATTGGAACTGGTGGAAAAGATCACTGGCAAAGATTTTGTAGGGCATTACAACATGAGGAATGGGCCGAAGATCCGCGATTCATTGATAATCCCAGCAGAATTGCCAATTTAAAAATTCTAGAAAAGACAATAGAAGAAGTGCTTGAGACCGGAACTGTAGATGAATGGATAAAAATATTGTCCGATCATGGGCTTGCCTGCGATCCTTTACAAACCCTGGATCAAATGATGGAAGATAAGCAGGTTTTAGCAAGAGATATGATTATTGAAAAAACTCATCCGGTTGCAGGACCGCTTAAATTTACTGGGATTCCGATTAAGTTCTCTGAAACCCCGGGTGAAATATCTTTACTGCCCCCATTAAAAGGCGAACATACTGCAGAGATATTGAAAGATTTGGGGTATTCTGACCAACAAATTATGGAATTAAAAAATAATAATATAGTTTAATTTGTAACATCTTTATGGTGGGAGAGTGTTATGGAAGAATTAGTTGTTATCGATAAGAACCACAATGAATTTTTAGTGGATTCCGCTTATGAAACGATACGTGAGGCAATTTTAAACAACAAATTTACACCTGGAATGGTATTGTCAGAAGCAGATTTGTCCCGGCAGTTGGGTATCAGTCGAACCCCCACTCGTGAGGCTCTTAAACGTCTGGAAGATCAAAATCTGGTGCGTATAGTCCCGCGAAAGGGTGCTTTTGTAACGGATATGACGATTGAAATGATCCATGAGATTTACCAGGTGCGGGAAGCCCTTGAGTGTTTTGCATTGAGTTTTATTCCACAATATGGAGATCCGGACGAGCTTAATCGCATCTATGAGGATGTGATGCATTCTGATGAGTGGATACGAAATGATGAAAATGAGAAAATTAATGATCTTGATATTCGTCTGCATGAGTATATTGTCAGATCATCCCACAATCAACTTTTGGTAAAAATGGTTGACCAATTGCTTGACCAGATAATACGATTAAGGCGAATGACCCCAAATTTCCCCGGAAGGTTAGAGGAACAGAGGGAAGAGCATATTAGAATTGTCACAGCATTAAAAGCAGGGGATGTTGCAGAAGCTAAAAAAAATCTTTGTATTCATCTCAGAAAGGTTGCCGACACTGCACTGCAGATTAGATTGAAAATGTGGCAAAGATAATTAAATTTAACTATTATCAGTGATTTTCATGGAACACGGGTGGGAAATTATTCGCTGATCAGTTTTTTTGTACTTAATATAGATTAAAATTTTCCAGAACAGGTGATCCCAATTTATTTATTCGGTTAGGTGGAGATTACATCGATCATTTAACTATCTCTATTGTCCTGTTCTTTTAAATTAAATGCTAAAATCATAGTGCATAAGGTTTGAGAATAATCCCTATGAGGTAATTATGCTGATAATAAATGGTCATCTCATAACATGGGAGTCACCAAACCGTATTCTTGAGGATCATGCCCTTTATATCAATAATGGGACAATTGTTGAGATCGGTCCAACGACTTCTTTGAAAAACAAATACCCGGAAGAGATGATATTAGATGCCAAAAAACAGTATGTGATGCCTGGAAATATCTGTGCTCATACACATTTTTATGGGGCGTATGCAAGAGGATTAAGTGTTGGTGGAGGCACCCCGAAAGATTTTCCGGAAATATTAAAAAATCTCTGGTGGGCATTAGACAAATCCCTATCCCTGGAGGATGTTAAGCTTTCTGCCCAGGTATGCCTGCTGGATGCAGTCCGGCACGGTACAACGACCCTGATCGATCATCATGCATCCCCAAATGCTATTGATGGGTCTCTGGATGCCATCGCCGAAGCAGTTCAATGGTCTGGTCTGAGAGCTTCCTTATGTTACGAAGTAACCGATAGGGACGGTGTTCAGAAAGCAAAAGCGGGGATTGCAGAAAATTTACGCTTTATTAGAAGGATTCAATCAGAACCAGACCTGCACGGGAAAATCTCAGCGACATTTGGTTTACATGCCAGTCTCACTTTATCCGAAATCACTCTGGATAGTTGCCGGCAGGAAATACCAGACCGAGTTGGGATTCATATCCATGTGGGTGAGCATCCTGTGGATGAGTATGACAGCATGAATCAGTATGGAACCAGAGTGATAGACCGCCTGCAGCGTCATCAATTGTTAAATGAGGATTCGATTATTGTTCACGGAGTACATATTGACGCTGAGGAAATCCGAATTATTAAGGAAAACAAATGCTGGGTTACTCACCAACCTCGTTCAAATATGAATAATGCTGTTGGATTACCCGAGGTTCAATCCATGCTGCGAGCCGGTATTAAGGTGTGTTTAGGAAATGATGGGTTTTCCAATCAGATGTGGGAAGAATGGAAAGCAGCTTACCTGGCACATAAATTGTGGCATCTTGATCCAAGATGGATGCAGGCAAATGATATTGCTCAAATGGCGATTTACCATAATGCTCAATTGGCAACCAGGTTGTTTAATTGCGGGCAAATCGGAACCCTGGCTCCAGGTGCTAAAGCAGATCTAATTTTTGTGAATTACCAACCATTTACAGAATTAAATGCAGTCAATATACCCTGGCATATTGTCTTTGGTTTCCATGAGTCTATGATTACGACAACGATTGTTGATGGAATAGTATTAATGCTGGATAGAAAATTACAGACTATGGATGAGGAACAAATTATTGAGGATGCCAGAATCTCCTCATCAGCCGTTTGGGAGAGATACAAGAAACAATTTTAACCAATGAGAGGTCATTAGAGGGAGCATGGAAAAAAAAGATATTCGAACGATCGGCATTATTGGGGGAACAGGAAATGAAGGCAGAGGGTTGGGGTACAGGTGGTCAAAAGCGGGATATAAAATAATACTCGGATCCCGCGATATTGAGAAAGCCTGTGCTGCTTGTGATGAATTACGCGAGCGGCTTGGAAGCAAAGGCGATATCATTGGGATGGTGAATGCCGATGCTGCCAAAAATGGAGATATTGTTGTTTTATCTGTCCCATATGCAGCCCAACAGGCAGTCTTGCTCGAAGTAAAACCATTCCTGGAAGGCAAGATATTAATTGATGTCATCGTGCCGTTGGTTCCACCAAAAGTAACCCGGGTTCAGATGCCGCCTGCAGGTAGTGCAGCAGTTGAGGCTCAAAACCTGCTTGGTGAAAAGGTGCGCATTGTATCTGCGTTTCAGAACATTTCCTACGAAAATTTGCTTTCAGATGGAGATATAGGTTGTGACGTGCTTGTGTGTGGTGATGACCCTATTGCAAAAGCAGTTGTTTTGGAACTTGTCCAGGATGCGAGTTTAACCGGGTGGGACGCCGGACCGTTAGATAACTCCATGGTAGTTGAGGGACTGACTTCAATACTTATTGGTATTAACAAAAAGCACAAAGTACATTCCTCTGGCATAAAAATAACCGGTGTCCACTAAGACTCTGGAAATTAGGCTCTGGAAAAAATGACTCTTACCTTAACACCCATTCAGGGTTTGCCCATCTTTAAGCATGGAGATAGTCTGTCAACAGTTATATCTGCTCAATTACCAGAAAATGCCATCTATTTACAGGATGAGGATATCCTGGTAATCGCTCAAAAAATTGTATCGAAAGTTGAGGGTCGTTTGGTAGACCTGAACAGCGTTCAACCATCCGGTCGTGCACTAGCGTACCAGCAGATTGTACAAAAAGATCCCCGTCTGATTGAATTAATTTTGCGGGAAAGCAGGTCTATCCTGCGTGTTAGACCGGGTGTCATTATCGTTGAACATAATTTGGGATTTATCTGTGCAAATGCGGGTATTGACCACTCGAATGTAGCCATTCCGGATGATGGTACAGAATACGTCTTATTGCTCCCTGAACATCCAGATATCACTGCTCAGCGGATTAGGAAAGAAATTCATGAGAATTGTGCAAAATCAGTCGGAATATTAATTATTGATTCCCATGGACGAGCCTGGAGAAATGGAACTGTGGGGGTGGCTATTGGTATTTGTGGACTTCCGGCACTGACGGATTTGCGTGGGACAAAGGATTTATTCGGTCGTGTTTTACAAATCACCGAAGTGGCAACTGCCGATGAATTAGCAGCTGCTGCATCGCTGATGATGGGTCAAGCCAGTGAGGGTACTCCGGTTATTCATGTCAGGGGCTTTCCGTATCCGTTGAGAGAATCTGGTCTTCCAGAATTAATAAGACCCAAATCTCAGGATTTGTTTCGATAAGGAAATCCCGATGAAAATATTGGCATTGGCAGGTGGTGTTGGGGGAGCGAAATTCGCTTATGGTCTCTATCATACTCTGGATCCACAGGATTTAACAATCGTGGTAAATACAGCAGATGATTTTTACCACTTTGGCCTTTATATATCTCCAGATGTTGACACGGTATGTTATACAATTTCCAATAAGGCCAATTACGAGACAGGATGGGGTCTTTCTGATGAATCATGGGTGGTAATGGAGAATCTTAGGAGTTTAAACGCCCCTGATTGGTTCAGTCTCGGTGACCGCGATCTTGCGACCCATTTGGAACGTACACGCAGGTTGCAGCTTGGGGAGAGTTTATCCAAAATAACTTCAGATTTTTGCCAGTATTGGGGAATCCGATCAAAGATAATTCCAATGAGTGATAATCCAGTCCAATCCATTGTCTTTACTGAAGAATATGGTGATATTCCTTTTCAAGAATATTTTGTTAAATATCACCAAACCCCGGTAACGAAAGGATTTTCGTTTAAGGGAATTGAGCAGGCAGTTCCAAATCCTGAATTTGTAAAGTCTATTAAAGACGCAGATTGGGTGATTATTTGCCCATCCAATCCATTTGTAAGTATTCAACCCATACTGTCTCTGATTGGGATAAGGGAACTGCTTATTGAAAAAAAGGTAATCGCCATTTCTCCGATTGTTGGGGGTAGAGCACTAAAAGGTCCGGCGGCCAAAATGTTTAATGATCAAGGGATAGTACCTTCAACTGCTGCTGTTGCGAAATATTATGATGATATTCTCAATGCAATTGTCATCGATGATCAGGACAGGGATCAGCAATTGTCGATAGATCAAACAGGTATAATATGTTTAATTGCAAATATCATCATGAATAATCCCAATGATCGCATACGTCTGGCAGAGGAAGTCATCCGATTTTGTGAAAAATTAATTCAATAGGTCATTCAAAAATATGAGTTTATGGGCCATTGTTCCAGTAAAACCATTACGCCGAGGCAAATCACGTCTCAGGGAAGTGTTATCGGAAGAAAAACGGGCTCTTTTAAATTACTCGATGTTGGATAAAACCTTACTGACCCTGTCTGAAGTGCCAGAAATTGACAAAATACTGGTAGTCAGCCGGGATCCAGCTGCTTTAGCCCTGGCCAGGGAGAGGGGAACACGTACATTAATGGAAGATGGCAGCCCAGAGTTGAACATTGCATTAAGACGTGCCTCTGCGGTGGCAAAAACATACAACGCCCATGCCATAGTGATTATTCCCGCCGACCTGCCATTATTATCTTTAGATGATTTAAAATCATTTCTTCAACATTCTGGAAATCCACCTGAAATGATTATCTCTCCTGACAGAAGGTGGGATGGGACGAATGCATTATATTTGAATCCAATCGGTTCAATCGAGTATGCATATGGTGAAGGATCGCTTTATAAGCACATTAATCAAGCTAGAGAAAAAAATTTGCACGTTGAAGTTTTTCCTTTGGCAACGATAGGGTTTGATCTGGATTTACCTGAGGATTTAGAAATGCTCAGACAAATTGAAAATGATCAGCTTAGTCAGGTCATTAAATATAACATTTCCCTTTAGCGAGGTATAAATGAATGAGAGAGTTGCAATATATCTTCAGGATGCTCATGACCTGCGGGATGGTTTAGAGTACGCCCGGCAAGCAGAAAAACGTGGATTTGAAGCTGTCTGGCAGGCAGAGAGCCGGTTGGTGCGGGATGCAATTGTTCCCATGGCTGCATATGCGGCGGTAACCGAAACAATAACAATCGGATCTGCAGTAATAAATAATTGGACGCGGAATATTGGATTGTTAGCCTCAACATTTCTCACCCTGGATGACCTGGCACCAAATCGCATCATATGCGGGATTGGGGCCTGGTGGGATCCGCTGGCTAAAAACGTGGGTATAGACCGGAAGAAACCATTGCTTGCCATGGAAGAAACCGTTGTTGTCCTCAGAAAATTGTTAAATATGGAGACAGTCACATTCCATGGAGAATTTCACCAGGTAAATGGGATTACCCTGGATGTTGTTCATGGGAGGCGAGAGCCAAGGAACATCCCCATTTATATTGGCGCTACCGGGGAGAAAATGCTTGAATTATCAAGCAGGATAGGGGATGGAGTTGTATTAAATTACTGTGTTCCTCCAAATTACAACGATCAAGCCATGGAAGCGCTTGAACGAGGGGCAAAAATGGCTGGCAAAACCCTTGATGACATTGACCGTCCTCAACTAATTGTTTGCTCAGTTGACCATGATCATGAGCGGGCAATAGAATCAACAAGGGAACTCCTGACCCAATACCTTGCCCAGCAACCCCACATCGCCAAGGCTTCAGGTGTATCCATGGAGATTGTTGAGGAGATTCAAAAAATTCTTGGTTGGCCAGCAACCCATGAACAAATACAGCAAGCCAAACATCTTGTTCCGGAAGATCTGATTCTGAAGATCACCGCATCGGGTACTCCGGAGGAAGCAAGGGTGAAGGTGGATGAGTACCGCAATCACGGATGTACTTGCCCGATCCTCTATTCGGTAGGCGGTGATATCGATTTGTTGTTAGACACATTTGGGATTATTGATTAATCATAGATGTATCGGTATTCCAAAAGCACATAACTGCTGGTAAAGAATATTTGATAGCTGCCCCGATCCAATTTTATTATTACCATATTTTGTTTCTGTTGTGATTTGACAAGTTTTATAAATGGAGTTTTTATAGAATTGATATGTGCTGCAAATAGTAGAATTGCGGGTAATTTACCCTGAGGATAATCACATGATTATTAATTACATAAGACCTAAAAGTATAAAAGAAGCCTTTCAGTTATTACAGGCAAGTGGTGGTAAAGGTTTCATTGTTGGTGGGGGGACCTATATTAGCACACACCAGATATCAAACGGTATCGCAATAGACCTTCAGGAAGTTGTTAATATAAACACGATCGAGAGATCAAACGACAAATTCCAAATTGGCAGCCGGGTTACCCTGCAAGATTTGGCAGATTGTGATGACCTTGACCCTGTGCTTCGAGATGCTGTCAAAAATGAAGCAGGCCGTAATATACGCCAGTCTGCAACAGTAGCCGGACATCTGGTCAATTCTGATGGAAGATCCCCATTGACGACATGTTTCCTTGGATTGGACGCAAAACTTGATATTTATCCATTCGATAGTTCTGTATCTATGGGAGACTGGCTGCCGCTTCGTAATTCAAGTGACAATCAAGGGATTATTACAAAAATAACCTTTGGAACACTTCCAAAACTCCGTTTCGATTATGTAGCCAGAACGCCGAAGGATCGTCCAATTGTATGTGCTGCGGTTGTAATATGGCCTGGGGGAAGAACCCGGGTTGCTCTTGGCGGATTTGGTAAGTCACCGTTAATGGTTTTCGATGGTCCTGACTCCTCCGGAGCAGGTATTGCTGCTTTAGATGCGTATAGTAATGCAGATGATTGTTGGGCTAGCGCAGCTTACCGAATGGATATAGCACAGAAATTGGTCAATCGTTTGCTAATACGGGGATACGAGAACCCCGGATAGGAAATTATTATGAATATTGTATGTTCCATAAACGAAAATCCTTATAGTTGGGAAATAAATCCATCGGACACACTATTGAAAGTGCTCAGAAGCCATGGCTTTTTTGGGGCAAAATTTGGGGGGTGCAGGGAAGGGGAATGTGGTGCCTGTACTGTGCTCCTTGACGGAAAACCAATTAATTCATGCTCCATTCTTGCTGCGCAGGTAGATGGACATTCATTGACTACAATTGAAAGCTTAGGGGAAAATCCGGAGTCAGGCTGGAAAGAATCCAGGGGTTTATCACCGCTCCAAAAATCTTTTACAGAAATCGGAGCCATACAATGTGGTTATTGTACACCAGCGATGGTGCTTTCAGCCAAGTCATTATTGGATAGAAATCCCCAACCCGAGGAGCCAGAAATTCGGGATGCATTGTCTGGGATTCTTTGCCGCTGCACCGGATACCTGAAGCCAGTACAAGCCATTCAGCGGATGTCTGGCAGAGATTCTAAGACAAATGATAATGAGGAATTTCCAGTTTTTGATGGCGACACGAACCCGAATGAAAAATTGTATCCGGGAGATAATTTCATAAGTTCTGGACGTACCGCTCTTGAAACAAAAATTCAACCCATTATTAAAATAAGTCCTTCTACACAAAAAACATTGAAGCAAATCGGCAAGTCTGAAATTAAAGTAGATGCCAGTAAATTGGTACAGGGTAAAGCGGCTTTTACAGATGATTTCGAAATCCGGGGAATGCTTTACGCCAAGGTTCTTCGGAGTCCCCACCCTCATGCACGAATAATAGGCGATCGACGCAACCGAGGCATTAAAAATACCTGGCGTAGTATGTGTTTTAACCTGGAAGGATTTACCAAGGGTAGCTTATTCGACTGCTGGACAATCAGATCCAATACCAGGTCCACTGGATACATTCTCATTGGATAATAAAGTGCGCTTTGTGGGCGACAGGGTAGCCTTCGTAGCCGGCGAGAGCGAAGATATCGCAGAACAAGCGGTCAATTTAATACGGGTGGAATATGAAATTTTGCCTTCCATTCTTGACCCTTCAAAATCATCCACACCCGGGTCCGTAGTCATCCATGATGAGCCAGAATATGTCAATTTTGATGCCTCCGAACCAAATAACAATGTCGCCGGAAAAATTCGCATTGATATCGGTAATGTTGAAAAAGGATTTCAGGAAGCGGATAAAATTTTCGAATCACAGTATGAGGTGCAGAAGGTGCAGCAAGCACATATCGAACCGCATGTTGTAATTACATATTGGGATGAAGATGGTCGTTTAGTTATCCGTACCAGCACCCAGGTTCCCTTTCATGTGAGAAGGATATTAGCCCCAGTGCTGCATCTCCCCATCAGGCGAATACGGGTGATTAAACCGCGTATCGGAGGAGGTTTTGGCGGAAAACAGGAAGTGTTAATTGAAGATGTTGCTGCCCATTTAACGATAGCAACCGGCCATCCTGTTCGTTTTGAATATTCAAGGGAGGAAGAGTTTATTGCTGCCCGATCCCGGCATCCCATGAAGATCAGGCTGAAGACCGGAGTAAAATTGGATGGTACCATCACAGCCAATGAAATGCAGTGCCTTAGTGATACCGGTGCATACGGCTGTCATGCTTTAACGGTCGCTGGAAATACCGGGCATAAGTCTATGGCTCTTTATGTTGGGGATGGAAATTACAGAGAAAAACCAAATATCCGCTTTTATTCAGATATTGTATACACCAATTTACCCCCTTCGGGTGCATTCCGGGGATATGGAGTTCCTCAGGGATACTGGCCTGTGGAGAGGCATATGGAAAAAATTTCCCGTGCTTTGAAACTTGATCCCATTGAATTTAGACTAAAAAACGCGATCCGCTCGGGGGAAGTCCATCCTTTCAGCACATCCTGGAGTGAAGGGAGGGAACCCAAACCTGAAGTAATACGAACTGTCGGATTAGAACAATGCATCATGCAAGGTAAGGCGGCGATTGATTGGGACAAAAAATTTCATTCAAAAGAATGGCATCGTATTGAGGGAAAACCATATCTTCGACGAGGTATTGGGATAGCAACGGTTATGCAAGGCACAGCGATTCCTTATCTTGACATGGGTGGGGCCAGTATAAAAATGAACGACGATGGTTCTTTTAATCTATTGGTTGGTGCTACTGATCTGGGTACTGGATCGGATACAGTCCTTGCTCAAATGGCTGCAGAAGTACTTGGTACCAGTGTGAATGATATTATTGTGTATTCATCTGATACAGACTTTACCCCCTTTGATAAAGGTGCTTATGCATCCAGCACTTCCTATGTATCTGGCACTGCAGTGATTAAAGCAGCCGAATTAATCGCAGAAAAAATTAGCGTTCGGGCCTCGAAATTAATCAATAAGGGAAAAGGTAAGGAAGAATTTACCCCTGAGGATATTTTTCTGGAAGATGGCAGAGCATTCTCCCCGGATGGTTCCTATGTTACCCTCGCCCAGGTTGGACATGATTCACTTCATCACGAAGACCAGGAGCAAATTATGGCGGTGGCTTCTTATGTTTCCCCTGTTTCACCCCCGCCTTTTGCGGCTCAATTTGCTGAGGTAATTGTCGATATAGAAACCGGCATGGTTAGGGTTGAAAAATTGTTAATGGCTGTAGATTCTGGGATAATAATAAATCCTGCAGCCGCATCTGGCCAGATAGAGGGTGGTATGGCTCAAGCCCTGGGGTATGCTCTTTGCGAGGAGATGCGATACGATGCGCAGGGAAAGGCAAGAGAAACCGATTTGATTGATTATCATATTTTCCATGCCGATGAAATGCCCGAATTAGAGGTTATGTTTGTTGAAACCTTCGAACCTTCCCACCCCTTCGGGATCAAATCGGTTGCGGAAATCCCCATGGATGGGGTTGCCCCTGCAGTTGGAAATGCCGTATTGGATGCATGTGGAATTCAAATGGATTCATTGCCAATTACTCCAGAGAAAATTTGGCATGAATTGCAGATAAATCTTCAGCCATCTTAAAAAAGGCGTTCCCATGGAATCCAATAAGAGATCACGCAGCATCTATCAAGAAGTGGCAAACCTTGAGCGAAACCACATAACTTGTGCTTTCTGTATCATTGTCCATAACCGCGGCTCAACTCCCCGTAAGCAGGGTAGTAAGATGATTGTCTATCCGGATGGAAATTTTACCGGCACGGTTGGGGGCGGGGAGTTAGAACAACGTGTTCTAACAGAAGCAATCGAGGCAATTCGGACAGGAAAACCAAGATTCTTGCATTACAGTATGGTTGATCCTGAAAGAGGTGATCCTGGTGTCTGTGGAGGGGAATTAGAAGTGTATATTGAGCCTATTGTTCCAGAAAATACCGTACTCGTAATTGGCGGCGGACACGTGGGCAAGGCTGTTGCCCATCTTGCCTCCTGGTTGGGAAATCGTGTTATTGTTTCGGATGATCGTGTTGAACTATGCAATTCCGAGATTCATCCTGATGCAGATGAATTCTTACCGGTCCCGATTTCAGAAATTCTTGACCATTTAAAAATAGACGATAATTTTTATCTCGTGCTAACCACGAGAAGTTTGGATATTGATGTGCAGGGTTTACCGGGACTTCTCAGCACAAATGCTGCCTATATTGGTGTCATTGGATCACGAAGACGCTGGGAGCAAACAAAAAACACATTATTAGAAAATGGAATTTCGGTGGAAGTGATTCAAAAGGTACGTTCTCCTATGGGCGTTGACATCAAAGCGGAAACACCGGAGGAGATAGCCATCAGCATCATGGCTGAAATAATCACCGTTCAAAAAAGCAAATCCGGAAATTAATAACCAATCGATGTGAGGGATTATGTGGAATGAGTATCACATAGTAAATAATGTAGCTGATGCCCTAATGTTGTTAAAACACAACCATGAAAAGGCCAAAATTATTGCCGGAGGGACTGATCTGATACTTGAATTGGAAAGGGGACTTCATCCAAATCGAGATTTGCTGATTGATATCTCCAGAATTCCCGGATTAGATAATATATCAAAGGATGATTATGGAGATATTCATATTGGCCCACTGGTAACTCATAATCAAATAGTTGCCTCAGCGATCATCAGGGAAAATGTACAACCACTTGCAGTGGCATCCTGGCAGGTAGGATCTCCGCAAATCCGAAACCGCGGCACGGTTGTGGGAAACCTTGTTACTGCTTCACCGGCTAATGATACGATTACCCCTTTAACCGCCCTTGGGGCATTGTTGGTATTACGCTCTCAAGATAGCGAACGAACTGTACCATTAAGTAAATTTTTTACCGGTGTTAGGAAAACAGTCCTCCAGGGGGATGAAATGGTAGTAGATATTATCATCAATCGAACATCCAAGAATTGCATGGGTTCATATTATAAATTTGCACTACGAAATGCCCAGGCAATATCGGTGGTAAATGGATGTGTTTGGATGACTGAGAGCAGTGGACAGATTGTAGAAGCCAAAATTACCTTGGGGGCAGTTGCTCCGACAATTATTTTTGCAGATGATGCCCAAAGCTATCTAATTGGGAAAAGTTTATCCAAAACAGTTATAGACAAAGCCTCAGATCTTGCGGCATTAGCAGCTTCTCCAATTGATGATATACGGAGCTCTTCCATCTACCGCAGGGATATGGTGCGTGTAGTAATAAATAGGTGCTTGAATGCCATCATGCATGAAAACTCTCAAATTCCAAAACCAATTGGTGAAATACGGAATGGGGATAAACAATTTATTAATGCCAGGTTTTTTCATAATAAGGCGGTACCAATTGTCACTGAAATTAATGGGAAGCAATACGAGTTCCAAACAGGCCAAAATAAATCTTTGCTGAGGTTATTACGAGAGGATGCAGGGCTGATTGGCACCAAAGAAGGGTGTGGAGAAGGTGAGTGCGGAGCATGTACAGTACTGTTGGATGGCAAAGCAGTAATGAGCTGTCTTGTACCGGCGCCAATGGCGCATGGGTCGAAAATTACAACAATTGAAGGAGTTTCAACCACTGAATCATTACATCCGGTACAAACGGCATTTATACAAAGCGGGGCAGTTCAATGCGGCTATTGTACCCCGGGTTTTATCATGTCAGCCGTTGCCTTATTAAATGAGAACCCCTATCCAACCCGGCCTGAGATTATGAATGCATTTACCGGAAATTTATGCCGGTGTACTGGATACTATAAAATAATTGAAGCCGTAGAATTGGCAGCAAGTATGATGCATTAGTGCAGGAATTTTCCAATGTGAAGGATTGCTTCTTGCTTGAATATTTCCACTATGATGGAATTCTGAATTTGTTCTACAAGATGAAAAACAAGAATAAATTGGAGGAATGCAATGGGATATTTGGGAAAATCAATCCCAAGGTTTGATGCAGTTAGCAAGGTTACCGGAGAGGCGCTGTATCCTGGTGATTTTAATTTTCCCAACCAGGTGTATCTCAAAATACTTTTTTCTCCAATTTCGCACGGAATTATAAAAAAAATTGATTTGGTCGAAGCGGAAATAATCCCTGGGGTTTTAGCAATTTTGACAGCCAAGGATGTTCCGGTCAATGAATACGGTCTTATTAACCGGGATCAACCGGTTCTGTGCGGCCCTGATCCAAGATACCCATTTGCCAACCGGGTGAGATTTATTGGTGATCAGATTGCTGTTGTAGTTGCCGAAAGCGATGAAATTGCATCACAGGCCAGGGATAAAATCCTGCTTGAATACGAAGAACTGCCACTTGTACTTGACCCCCAGGAGGCGATAAAGGATGATTCTGTTATGGTCCATCCAGAAAAGGGGACGAATATATTTTCTCATTTTCAGATACGCCATGGGGATATCGAGATTGGCTTTAATGAAGCGGATGTAATTGTTGAAGGAGAATATCAAACACCGGTCCAGGAACATGCATATCTCCAACCAGAAGCTGGTGTTAGTTATTTGGATGAAAATGGACGGATCACTGTCGTCGTTGCCGGGCAATGGATTCACGAAGACCAGGAACAAATTGCGCATGCATTGGATTTACCGCTCGACCAAATTCGGGTGATCTATCCAGCAATCGGGGGAGCCTTCGGGGGACGAGAAGATATGTCTGTTCAGATTGTTCTGGCATTAACAACCTACCGTCTTTCTCAGCTTGGTATTAACCGTCCTGTAAAAACCGTATGGAGTCGCCAGGAATCAATCATTGGCCATCATAAACGTCATGCGTATTTGATTCGATCAAAATGGGGCGCAAAAAGGGATGGAAAGCTGACTGCAGTTAAGAATGAAATCATTGCAGATGGAGGTGCTTATATTTATACATCCAACAAGGTCCTTGCAAATGCGACGTTGATGAGTTCTGGTCCTTATGAAATTCCTAATGCATGGGTAGATTCTACGGCTGTATATACCAACCATATCCCCGGCGGCGCATTCAGGGGGTTCGGGGGACCCCAGGCAGCTTTTGCTGCAGAGATGCAGATGAATAAATTAGCAGCAGCTTTGCAAATGGATCCGGTGGAATTACGGATGAGAAATCTTCTCAAGGATGGTAGTATCCTGCCAGTAGGTTCAACCATCCCTGGGGGTGTCTCGATTGTAAAGGTTGTGGAAGCTTGTGCCTTGCGGGCTGGTTGGATTATGACTCAACATGGATGGGTATATCAAAAAAGAAATGAAGGTGAGGAAAGATTACCGGGGTTGAAGAGGGGAATTGGTTTTGCCTGTGGATATAAAAATGTGGGGTTTTCATTTGGTGCCCCTGAAAAATGCCATGCTACTATTGAGTTATATGGTACTGATAAGATTAATAAGGTAATACTCCGCCATGCTGGTGCTGATGTTGGTCAGGGGGCTCATTCAGCTTTCTTACAGATTGCAGCGGATGCTCTTGAAGTTCCTATAGAAATTATTGAGCTAGATATATCCGATACAGCTACAAGTCTGGATTCAGGAAGTGCATCAGCCTCCAGGATGACATTTATGGCAGGAAATTCCATTATCGGAGCATCCAGGGAAGCATTATCAAAATGGAGAGATGAAGAACGGCCTGCAATCGCTACATACCGCTACGTGCCTCCAAAAACAACTCCAATGGATCCCGTGACAGGAAGCTCGGATCCAAATTTTTCCTATGGATATGTTGCTGAAGCTGTAGAGTTGGAGGTTGATCTTGAAACAGGAAAGGTAAATATATTAAAAATTATTTGTTCAGATGATGTTGGTAAGGCAATAAATCCTCAACAAGTGGAGGGTCAAATCGAAGGTGCAATTGTTCAAGCTGCTGGATATTCGCTGCTTGAAAATTTCCTTCAAAAAGATGGCGCTGTACTTACCGATCAATTATCAACCTATTTAATTCCTACAATTTTGGATATCCCGGCAAAGATCGAATCAATCATTATCGAAACACCTGATCCGAATGGCCCCTATGGTGGACGAGGAATGGCTGAAATGCCATTTATACCATTGGCACCTGCTATTGGAGCGGCTTTGCATGAGGCTACCGGAAAATGGTTTGACAAATTTCCATATACTTCAGAGAGTGTATTTCAAGGTATTTATCGTCGGGGTACGCAGGAATGAATCAAAAAGTGCTGATCCGCGGAGGGGGTGACCTTGCAAGCGGTGTGGCTCTCCGGCTTTTTAAGACAGGAATGGCTGTTTATATTGCTGAACTTCCACAACCGTTGGTTGTCCGGAGAGCTGTATCATTTGCAGAAGCAGTATATGAAGAAACCTGGGAAGTGGAAGGGGTCAGCGCAGTTCATGCAAGGGATGTGCCGGAAGCAGATTGCTTAGTAAAAAATGGGTTTATACCGGTTCTTGTTGACCCGAATATCGAGTTTATTCATGAGATCAATCCTGATGTATTAGTAGATGCGAGAATGTTAAAGCTGCCGGTTGATTACAACTTAAATCTAGTTGGTTTGATCATCGGATTAGGTCCAGGGTTCCAGGTGGGGAAAAATTGCCATGCTTTTGTTGAGACTAAACGCGGACATTTTTTGGGACGGGTTTTTTGGGAGTGGGGAAGCGGAAAAAAACACGGTATCCCCGGCACTGTATTGGGTATCCAGGAGCAAAGGGTATTACGATCCCCTGGAGATGGTGTTTTTAATTCTTTTGTGAGTATCTGTGATGTGATTAATAGAGGCAAACCAATCGGGCAGGTAGGTAATATGGTCATTGAGGCTCCATTTTCCGGATTGATTCGAGGGTTAATCCATGACGGATTGAGCGTAAAGAAGAACATGAAAATTGGGGATATAGATCCCCGCACTGACTGGAAATACTGTAATTACATCTCGGAAAAAGCCCTTGCAATAGGAGGTGGTGTGCTTGAAGCGATCCTGACAAATGCGTTTACTACCAAAGAATGAAATTAATCCAGGCTTTGCGTTCCGGGATGGAACCCTGCATCGCATTTGTTGGGGCGGGGGGAAAATCTTCTGCAATGTTCTTGCTTGCGAAGGAATATTCCTCTCCGGTGATCCTCTCTGCAAGTACACATTTATCTTCCGAGCAGGTCCAACATTTTTCACCACATTATATTATTGAGAGTCCGGATCAGCTAAAAAAAATTCTTTCCAGGCCAATAAATGTTACAACCTTATTTACCGGGGTTCCTACAGAGGATAAACGTATCCATGGTTTGAGTTTCCAACTGCTTGAAATCATTTATCACTTTGCCAAAAATAATCATCTGCCTTTCATTATCGAGGCAGACGGTTCAAAGAAATTTCCATTAAAAGCTCCTGCTGATCATGAACCTGCAGTACCCCCTTGGGTAGATCTGGTGGTTGTCATGGTTGGAATGGCGTCGATTGGGAAACCAATTGATCCAAATCATGTACACCGCCCTGAAATATTGAACCTGATTACGGCAACAAAACCGGGTGATCTGGTTGATGTCCCTATTCTTGAAAAATTATTGAAAGATCCGCGCGGTGGATTAAAAAGTATCCCTGAAAGTGCTGACCGAAAATTGCTGTTAACCCAGGTATCAAACCAAAAGAGAAAAATCGCTGCAATTCAGCTTGCTCAGAGGCTTGAAGGCGTATATTCTTCCATTTTGATTGGTGATTTACCACATTGGGAGCAATATCTAGAGGAGCATGCAGATGCTCATCCGATTATTGAGAGGCGGGAGCAGATCGGTGGACTTATTCTGGCAGCCGGTAAAGGTCAAAGATTTGGCGGCCCAAAAATTTTATTGGATTGGGGAGGTATCCCCGTAATCAGGAGGATTGCTTTAACTGCAATCCTATCTGGTTTATCTCCTGTAGTTCTTGTATTGGGGGCTTATACAAATGAGGTATATCCTTATGTGCAGGATCTTCCATTGATTGTTATAGAAAATTCAGAATGGCAAAATGGTCAATCAACATCGTTCATTAAAGGTATTAATGTGTTATCCGGAAGGGTGGGGGGTGTTGTTACCCTTTTAGCCGACCAACCACATATCCCAGCTGATATCATTAAAAAAATTATCAGAACACACCAGACGCAATCTTATCCAATAATCATTCCCACCGTTAAAGGTCGCAGAGCCAATCCAGTTTTGTTTGATAGGATCACATTTCCGGAAATCAATAAAATTAGTGGGGATGTTGGGGGACGCGTATTATTCTCTCAATTTAACGTTTTTGAGCTGCCACTTCAGGATGAGGGGTTAATTCTGGATATCGATACTCCTGAAGATTATCAAAGGTTAAAGAATGCTTATCTTGCCTGATAATGGAATTAATTTCTTCTCAGGATTTCCGATTCTCTTAATCTTCCACTGATGTTTCTTCTTCTGGATTATTCGATGTGTCAAATTTACCATTCTCCATGTCATCTAACAATTTATTTGCCATGTCGACTTGCGTCTCAAGCACATATATTTTTACGGTACCCAAGGGCGCCAATCGTCAGTCCGAGGGTCTGGCCAGCGCTCTCCTGAGCGATGATAACATCAATACCTTCTGATTCCAGGAATATCTTAATTTGTTCAGCATCTAACATCCCATAAGCATCATAAATATGTTTATATTTTTCCACCGTGTCATTCCTTCTTTTTGACGTTAATTTTACTCTGAATCCTGGCAATTCTCCTTATAAGATCTTTATTATTGCTTGCGTCTCTTGCCTTAGCATGTGATTGTGCCAGGTAATTCATGCCGCGCTGTGCAGAATATAATGCATTTACAAGATCTTTTTTTCGATGTTCATAGACCTTAGAGATTTCTATACACGCTTCCACAGAGCCAATTTCTGCTGCCTTTGACCAATATTCAATTGCTTGATCAAACCCATCAATACGGCTGTGTAGTCTGGCTGCCCGCATATACAATTCAATCTTCTGATCGTTTGATAATTCGAACCGTGTGCAATAATTGTAAATTTTTTGGGCATTGGTATTTAAACTGAGGTCTTCAAATAATCTTCCGATAGAAACCAAATCATTCTGGTATTTATCGTTGTATGGATCCAGAAGCATAAGGGACAACTCATTGATAAGCGCTGCCATACTTACGATGTCGTTCTGGTTATGGTAGAACACTCCGGCTAATGGACGTGCATCACCACTATAAAGATAATCATGGTAGATTTGTGGAACCAGCCAACCTGGGATCTCTTCCTCAGAACGATTGAAATGGAGGATCTCTTTTTCGAGATCCGCTAACCTGCAGCTTGGCAGTCGATTTTTCCAGATTCGCCGGGCAAGATGCAATAGATCGATGTGATTATAGGATTCGAACGGATTGGGATTTTGGTACATATAATTTCTGTTTCTCAAAACAGGGAGATCAAATGATTTACCATTAAAAGTTGCCAATGTATCAAATCCCGCAGCCAATTCTTCCAGGGCATATAAAAATGCCGGTTCCTTTTCCGGATCCTCAAGAAAAATTTGGACTACCTTAAAGGAGTCATTTGTAAAATAGCCAAGCCCAATCATAAATGCAAAAGTCCCGGCACCTCCTGCCAGGCTGCTGGTTTCTGTATCCAGGAATAAAATACGTTCAATATTTTGGGAATTATCCAGTGGGACATTTGCCCATTTGAAGATTAAATCCAAATTATTAATATCGAATAAGTTAACCTCTCCATGAAAACTGCCATTTGGATAAATTTTTTCTGTGATAAATGTCGGACCAAACCGTGTTGTCTTTTCATACCCTTCAATCACATCCTTAATTGCAAATATTTTCCTGCTTTCCCTGCGAGGGGAAACCAACTCAGTTCCCACCTGGACTCCAAGACCTTTGAGCTTTTCCAGAAATGAATTGTTTATTTTTTTATCCATTTGCAAATATTAGCAATTGGTGTCTACACCATTCAATAATTCACGTATCAAAGATAGCGTCTCAATTTTTCCACCAATTCCAAGTTCTCCAGCCGACCCCACACAAGATGGGCAGCCTTCCTCGCAACTGCATTGGTCAATAAGGAGGTGGGTATTCTTCAAAAGCTCCGGGTAAATTTCATAAAGAGTTTGGCTCAAACCGATTCCTCCCGGGATCTGATCGTAAATTAATACCATGGGACTGTTTTGACCGTCAATTGACTTTAGTTCGGCAATAGATCCAATATCATTCTGATCACACATGAGCTGAAATGCTGCCATGTTGTGTAATGCATATCTTAATCCGGCCATTCCGCTCCTGATTTTCAGCACAGATTCAGCCTTTTTATGACATTCCGGGCAGAGGGTGATAAGGTTTTGAAGGTCATTTGCCATCAGGTGGTCTTCAAATTGTCTGAATGGAATTTTATGGTGCACATGTAAATGCTGGTCTTGATCCGGTTTTCCACAGTTCTGACAACTATAGAGATCCCTCTTAAGGGCTGCAATTCTTTGGTGATTCCAATTTGGTCCGTATTCATTAGGTGAAGATGTCCACAATTTTTGATTCTTCAATTTTTCAATGACATTTTCATTAATTGAAAACCAGAAGGCAGTAGTTTGGATTTTTGATTCAGGCATCTCCAAAGGAAATGTCTGCAATACCTGATTTGTTTGCCAGCTAATTTTTCGGTAACCAGTTACTTTCGATGTGATTTCTACCTCTCCGTAGTTGATTTTTTGTGTATCGCAGAAATAATCCTGCAAAGTTTGGATGAGAGAAATTTTAGTCTCGTTTTGTGGTTCGGTAAAATAATCGGTTTCCACCAATCTTAATTTAACCTCTACGGTATCAAAATTTAGTTCTTCAACGAGATAAGTTCTTCCATCATGCATGTAAATTGCACCCGGGTGGGTCATCCATTTAGCACTTGAACCATCAATGCTTCCAATAGATTTTAAACTACCGCTTTCATTAGTGAGTAGTTGGAATACATTGGAATCGATATTTCTCAGGGAGACCATACTTGCTGGATAATTATCTCCAATCCACCGGTAGGTATTCCCCGAATGATAAACCTCACCAGTCATTTCCAAATGCATAAGAAAATTCAATAATAGTTCCGGATCCAAAGAGCCGAATGAGGCTTGTGAGTCAAATGGAATTTCAAATGCGGAACAGCGAATATGGTGCAGCAATAAAAGGAAATTATTAGGATTGATCATCGCTCGCTCAGCGTTTTTTTCAAAAAAGTATTGTGGATTGCGCATCAAGAATTGGTCGATCGGGGACATCGATGCCACCAAAATTACTAGGGACAATTCATGTTTCCTCCCTGCCCGGCCTGCCTGCTGCCTTGCTGATGCAATTGTTCCGGGATAACCAACCAATATCACCGCCTCGATTCCTCCAATATCCATCCCAAGCTCTAATGCATTTGTGCTGACCAGAGTTATAACTTTACCATCCCGGAAATCTGATTCAATTCTTCTACGATCCTTTGCAAGGTAACCACTTCGGTAACCATGAATTTTGTTTTTATCCAATTCATCCTGTGCATGTAACATCCGGGTTATTAATTCAACCGATCTCCGAGTGCGGGAAAATAATATGGTTTGAAGTTCATTAATATATAGATCCCTGGTGATGGGAATGATTTCAGAGATTGCACTCTGACGAATTCCTAAAGAATGGTTAATTATGGGAGGGTTATAGAATATGGTCTGACGTGACCCCCTGGGAGAACCATCGTTATCAATTACTTCAACATGTGCTTCAATAAGGTTCTCAGCGTGCTGACGTGGATTTTCAATGGTAGCGGAGGTGAGGATAAATTGCGGGTATGAACCATAATAATTAGCGATACGTTTGAACCTTCTGATCACATTCGCTAAATGGGATCCAAATAATCCGCGGTAGTAGTGTATTTCATCAATAATAACGAAACGCAAATTTTGGAAAAAACGTACCCATAATGGGTGGTGGGGAAGAATTGCCAGGTGAAGCATATCAGGATTTGTGATTAATATGCGTACCAGTTTCCGTATATTATTCCGGTTTGCTGATGGGGTATCTCCATCAAATACTGCTACAGGAATGTTGTGTAAGGGAGAATTTAACTTTTCCGGGACATTTGTCAGTAAGGATAGTTTCTTTTCTTGATCTTCTGAAAGCGCTTTTGTTGGAAATATGTATAGTGCAGTGCTATTAACATCCATTATCATTTTTTGGAGAACTGGAAGGTTATAACACAGTGATTTCCCGCTGGCAGTGCTGGTTACAATAACAGGATTTCCACCCCTGCTGATAACTTTTAAGGACTCAAGCTGGTGGGTATACAAATTCTGTATACCAAAATTCCTTAAGGCATTTATCAAATCAGGATGGATATGATTGGGGAATCCGGAATATTGAGCCTGGTGTGCAGGTTCGCTGTTCCAGATAGCAACGTTTCCCAAAAACTCCGGATTATTTTTCCAAATATTCAATAAATCAGCCAGTGTTGAAACCATGAAAAAATTTATTCCCCCGTATCAAATGATCGCACAGATGGAAAAATCCGACGAAGAGTGATAAAACCTATTAAACACAATAATCCTGATACTTTTAATGTTACAGATGGTCCCAATTGTTGAATCATCCATCCAATGAAAAGGGCGCCGAATGGTGCTGTGGATTGGTTTACCCAGATATAAACACTGAGAACTCTTCCCCTGATCGAATCTGGTACAGCTAATTGAATCATGGTGTTGGTGATTGTAAGCTGGATTACAAAACCACTACCATAAGCGACCATCATTGGGACAGCCTGTTGCATATTTTTTGAAAATCCCAAGCCAAGTAATGCCAAAACAAAAAATATTTGTCCAATTTTTAATATTGCCGCGTTTCGGTTTATGGATGTATTAATTGCAAGGAGGATGCCGGTAAATAAGGCTCCGATCCCCATAAATGCTATGAGAGCACTGTTCCTGGCAGCAACAATATCAGCCGTATCGCCTAAATTTCTGAGAAGGTCCCGGGCAACAACAGGAATAAATTGCATAAATGGTAAGCCGAAAAAACCAGTGAAAGCTATCATAGCGATGAGGGCAAGTACAAAGGGTGTTTGAAGAATATATTTTGGACCAGCAGACAGGTCAGTAAATTTTATGCCAGTCAGGACGGGTCCAAATTTATTTGTCGCTGGTTTTATTAAGAACAGGCTTATAAGAACAAAAAGATAACTGATGGCATTAGCAAGAAATGCATATCCCTCACCATTGTCACTAATTAATAGAAAAGGTACGGCCAGTAAAGGACCAATTACTCTTGCCGCATTAAACGCTGTAGAATTTAAAGCAATTGCATTTGGAAGTAAATCTTTTCCGACCAAATCGAAATAAAAAGATTGGCGTGTTGTAATTTCAAGTGAATTCGCTAATCCTAAAAGAAATGCCAGGACAAGAATATGTGTGATCGTGATCTGGTTGGTTAAAGTCAAATAGGATAAAGTTAAGGCTTGAAAGAGCATCACAGTCTGGAGGAAAATGAGGAGTCTCTTCTTATTTGCTCTTTCAACTATAACTCCACCAGGGATTACAAAAAGTAGTCCAGGTAATGTTGCTGCAAAACCAACATACCCAAGATAAATGGGTTGATCTGTTATCCGGTAGGCCAGGTAAGGCTGTACCGTGGCTTGCATAAAGCTACCAATCAACGAGAGAAATTGACCACTCCAAAAGATAAAATAATTACGATTGGTTAGCGCCGGAAAATAACTATTTATCATTGCTGAGGTCTCAGATTCATCGAGTACTAAATAAATACTACCGGTAATTATAAAGTTCTAAACAGATGGAAAACCTACTCTTTTCACCTTTGTTCCTATTATTACTTGGTTTTTTCTCAGGATTCCTGATAAATCTCCTGTCAGACAGTCTGCCTTTTCATAAGGCTATATGGTCCCCTGTTTGTGATAATTGTGAAAAAAAGCAAACTCTGGATGCTTATTTATTGGGTAGAAAATGTATGGATTGCCAACACCCGAAATGCATCCGTTTCTGGTTGGTCAGATATCTCACACCAATTTTATTCCTGTTCCTACCTATTGCAAATCATTCCTGGTCTGAATTTTGGATTGTGTCCTCCCTGACAACTTATTTTATCCTTATCCTGGTAATTGATATTGAACACAGGCTGATATTAAATCCATTAATTATTTGTGGCTTATTTTTAGGTCTGCTCTTTGGATTTGAATCGATTGGACTCGCAAAATCTCTAATGGGGGGAATAACGGCATTCTTGATTTTTTTAATTGTGTTTTACTTGGGAAAAATATTAAGAGGAATATTCGGCAATAAATTTATGATCTCCGAAATCGACGATCCAATTGGCTTTGGTGATGTATATCTGGCTGGAATTACTGGATTGGTTTTGGGGTGGCCCGAGATTTTTTTTGGTTTGTTTGTGGCTGTAATGAGTGCTGGAATATTCAGCGCCCTTTATATCCTTATAATGCTTTTTACGGGGAAATATCGGCCTTTTAGTACAATTCCATATGGGCCTTTCTTAATCGTTGGAATGGTATTTGCACTGGGTAATTGATGTATATATGAAAATTATTGTGTCCAACGAGGGTATATGTACCACAAAACGTCGGATGCAGGTTTTCCATGGATTGATGTTGAAGGGTCATGCAAAGCGGCTGGTGGATAATATCCTCTTGAAACAACACCATCAATCCAGCTCCGGTTATTTATTGCGAGAAGGGCGCCATTGTATATTTCCATTTGTTCAACTAGATCTACCGTTGCGTTCGTTTCAGGATTGAGGTATGGGGAATATTCCTCGTATTTTTGACAATAACCAAGTGTTGGCAAACAACCTTCGGCAGCGTCTTCCGCCGATGGATATTCAAGCCCGATTATGATTGGCTTTTCTGTATCTTCTTTTAAAGGAAGAATTTTTTCGTCTAGAATTTTGCCAAAAGATGCAGCGTATTCCGCAGGTGTTTGGTTATCTTGCCCGCCAACAGGTGCAGTAATGGTTATATACATTTGGTCAAATTCGGATAAAAATTCTGGCCTTTGTTCAATTCCAATTGGATAATTTATAACCCAGACCAGAGGGCCATTGTAAATCATCCTCACCTCCTTGATCAAGCCTAGCCAATATTCATTTGCATTTTCAGGTACTTTTGAGGATGATCCATCAGCCAAGACACCATGGGGAAGGGCGGGAAAAATTCCCGGTTCACCCAAGATAAGCGCTCCAGCATTTGTTTGTGATGCCAGATCCGCATGGTGAAGTATAAAGGTCCTATACTGGAGGAACCAGTTCTGCCACCAATCCTCATCAAGTTTTGCTTTTGACCACCAATCTGCACTCTCTGTGGATTTATTGAATGAAAAAGGAAAAATTGCGAATTTTAAACCACTCTGAGACGCCCATTCAATGGATTGGATCAGGTCATAAATGAATAAGTCGTCTCCGGGGACCTGTTCCAGGATGGGGGGATTATTACCTGTATAGCTCCATGTCGGGGCAAGAAATACCCATCGAGCCCCTATTTCCAGGAGATCCTTAAAAGACCCACCTAGTTGGGACTGCCATGAAGGGTGATATCCAGGAATAAATTCCACTCCTGTAAGAAATGATTTGCCACGGGGAATGATTTCAGTAGCAAGAACAGCTGTGGGTTCCAGGGGTGGTGTCCACCAGGCCCAGTCATCAATAATATCGTTGAACCCTTCAGGAGAATTGTTCGTATTAAATGTATTTTTCCTTGTATCTGTACCCACTGTAGCCAGGTCATCGGCGATCCCACATTGGTCATTTCGGCAGTACCGATAACCAATTTCGCCAAGAATATCCATTGGACCGTAGAGAATATATACCCATTCGTTATTACCAAGCGGCCACATGGAAACAGGTTCTGTCCATACTGATGGGTTGAACTGAATGGATATCGTATCATTTATCATCCGTTGTCGGAGGAATAGTTACATGGAATGTTACTGGTGCGGGTGAGCCGGAATTCCATGTGTCAATCGTATCATTAACAAGAAAATCGCTTTGGGGAACAAAAAGCTCTCTTACATTAAAATCCCCATCAAAAGTATGCTCTGCGTTCCAAAAACCATCACCAATCGTATATTTGTAACGAAGGTTGTAACCGGCCGGTAATGCGAGTGTAATTTGGTAGGTGCCATCCGAATTGCTGGATAACAAAGGAGCCCGGGAAGGTATGATATAGGCACCCGCATTGAGTTCAGTGAAAACATTACCAAGCTGAAAAAGGTCGCCTATAATGCGCATAGGTGTATTTTGGATGGTCCCGGGCGGGGGATTTACAAGGAAGGTGACGTTTACCAGCTTTGTTTCAGCCAGATAAATATTTGCCGGTGTAGTTAAATTGCTGGCAATTACTGCTTCCTGGTAGAAGGGGGTATTTGATCCATCGAGGCTAAAGGCAGTAAGTAGATGTTTTCCCGGGGGTAAATCTTCAATTAAATAGGAACCATCAGAGGCTGTGAGGGTTGTATATCCAGCGGCACAAACCATTATATTGACAAGGGGCTGGTTATCCGTATTTTTAATTACACCCTGAATTCTTCCTGGAAGTTCCGGGGCGGGAAGGGGTGTCCATGCAGCAATATGGTCTTCAATTAGGTCAGAACCTGTTACTGGGAAGGCTCGAAATTGAACTTGTTCACCTGATAATGTATGTTCTATTATTGAAGGATTGGTTCCTTGTATGTACCGATATTTTAAAATGCTGCCAATTGTTTCGCTTATGCTAATTTTTTGATGCGTGTCGTCAACTCTTTCAAGGGCATACCTTTGTGGATTGACTGATGATCCAGTCACATAATCAAGAACCTCCAGAAAAACAGGGATCGTATTATTAAACCCATCACCAGGAACTTCAACCTGGAATGTAATTTTTGCCTGGTTAATATGGTTGGAGGAATTGGATGATATATCAGTGGTGGAATGTATAGGTTGGGAGTTTGAATTTGTCTGCCCACAACCTGACAGGAATAGAATGATTGGTAATATTAACAGTTGGAATTTTGCTGCATTAATGAAATTCCTGCTTTCACCGAACATGAGTAGGTTTCCTTATGCATTACTCTTTTGAATTAGACATGGAAACCAGTTAGAGGTTGGGTGTTTCAATAATATCCTGACTTGCAGATTTCAAATTATTTATCGATTGCTTTATTTCGTTTTGGCGGCTGGCTAAACTACCCAAAACGCCATTAACAAACCGGGGAGTACTATCTGAACCGTAAATTTTTGCGAGCTCAATGGCTTCATTAATTGCGACTTTAATTGGGGAACATTCAGCAACAGCAAATTCCCAGAGGGAAATTCGAATTATATTTCGATCAATTATTGCCACCTGATCTAACGGCCATTCCGGGGCATGTTGTGCAATAAAGTTATCAAGTATTTCAAATATTGGGGATACTCCCAGAACGATACTTCTGGCAAATTCGGCCAGTCCCTCATCGGTAAAGTGTTCCTCCTCAAATCTGCGTTCTAAAGCAAGCAGCGGGACATGATTCGTCAAGTCAACCTCATACAGTACCTGTAATGCAATACCCCGTGCTTTCGTCCGAGATTTCATAAATATTAATTTTCCGGTTGGAATTTAAAATTAATATCCTCTACGTGGATATTAATTTTACCGGGTTCCATGCCAACCATTTCTAAAATTGCCCTGGCTACCTGGCTTTGCACTGCACGGCTGACTTCTCTCACATGATAACCATCCTTTATGATGATATGGAGGTCAGCGTAAACAACTCCATTTTCGACATTGATATGGATACCTTCTTCAACACCTCTCTTGAGAAAAGCATCCACTTTACCGGGTACCGGCGCAAACCGATCAACCCCATCCACATCCAGGGCGGTTAGTTTAATTATGGTCAACAATACTTCCGGGGCTATCGTAGTTTTTCCAATGGACTTTGTTCCTTCAGTCATAATATCTCCTATTATGCTTCTAATTTTATTCCTTATCCCTTTTTATTATAAATTGATTTTGAATGATAATTAAATATCGGGGATAGTATGTGTGGCACTAGGCAAGATTGCTACTCTTACCCCGTCTCTTTTTAGGATACCGATATTGTGTAAGGCTTGTTCAATTGTTGGTGCAGTATTAAGCAAATATACCGGGATATCCCGGTTTATTTCAGAAATCAGGATGATTTCCATCCTTTGTGTAATTTTTGCAATTTGTAAGGCTTTGTGAGGACCAATTTCGAACGGATTTGATAAGGAAATTCTGAAAAATCGTCTCTGTAGTTGTTACTGACCGAATAAAATTCTCAAATAATAAATTTCCAAAGCCTTCAGAACAAGCGGCTGCCAGGATAATTACCCCGCCATCCCTTACAAAAAAAGAGGAATGAGTCATGGCTTTTTGTGCCTGGTATAAATTGATATCTTTTGGATAACCTCCGGCTGATGCAAGAACAATATCATAAGGAGCAGGCAGCTTTGACATCATCAGATTCCGGACTTTTTCTATCCCTTTTCCCATTACATTCTTTGGAATCCCGGCAAATACCTCAAGAATTTGTTTTTCTTCGTTGAGAATGACATTTATTGCCAGTTGGATACCTATCATTTCCCCAATTTCTTCGATATCCATACGCATTGGATTGGTGTAGTAGTTCCCTGCTTTTGCTTCAGGAAGCAGAAGCATTTTGTGATTTTGGGTAATCGTATCTCGGCCAGCAAGACCAATTGAAGCAGTTTTTACGCCACCAGAAAACCCCATAAAGTGATGGGGTTCAATATTACCGATAACGATCTTGTAGTCCGAATGGTAGTATTTGCGATTGATCCATACCGGAGTATCCAGGCGGGTTTTACCAAGGAAAAGAAGATCGTTCCTGTTGTCACAATTATGGGACAATATGGAATAATTATTGGCGATATCGTCAGGCAGAAGGTGATTAATCTCGTCACGAGAAAGTGCTTTGTGTGTACCAGTTGCAATAAAAAATGTAACATCGGATGATGAAATTCCTGATTCAAACAGCCAATCCAATAGGGGGGGGAGCAGGTGGTGATAAGGCACAGGGCGAGTATTGTCATTGATTGCTATAGCAACAGTCCTCTTATGAATATTCCGAAAATGATTTGGATATTCATTTTGAAATTGTTTTAATTCATCTGCAATGGATTGGGCTGGGTTGCTGATTGCCGGGATTTTTTTCGGCGTATAAATATCGGGTGTTATATTTATTGGTAGGTCAAAACATAGTTCTGAGTGGTGGTAAGGCAAACAGTAGCTATTCATCGGATTAAAGAAATTATAGATTCAAATTTGATGATGATTTATTTTATCAGGGATTGGTTATTCGAAGGGCAGTAGTTAATATTCTCGAAATGCAAAACAAAATCCCTTTTTCATTGGCAGTCCTCGCTGATGAATTTGAGCTAGAGGGAGGGGACTATATATTTTCCTCAATATATTAGTTAATTATACCATGCTTTCGATAAGTACTATTATCGCAAGCATGGTATAATAATTGGTAATAGCGAATGTTGGACGATAATATGCAAATAATCACTAAATACATAATATTTATTAAAATAATTAATGAATGGTGTGAAGGTGGATAAATTAATTCTGGATTCGGTAAATGATTTTATTAAAACGGTAAGCATGAGCCGGAGTAAAAACACGGCCAGTACTTATCAAAATGGATTATCTGTCTATCTGGCTGTCCTAAAAATGAATGGGATTGATCCCGAAAAAGAATTTGTTGGAAATCTCAAAGAAGATACGATCATACCCTTTATTGAGGATTTACATAGCTATTCTCCCGCAACTGAACAGCTTTACCTGCAAGCAGTTACGAACTATTTTGAATATATTTCGGCAGGAAATTGGGCGGATTTAAACCTGGTACGGGTTCGATTGCTGATTAGACAGCGGGCTAGAAAGCCTGGATTAAGACTGCCACAATTTCCACGAGATGCATTGGATACAATAATGGAATCTCTTGAATCATTATCGCAAAAACCGGTTGAAGATGATCAGGAAAGATTAAGGAATTTACGGGATATTGCCTTTATTCTTACCCTGGCTGACACGGGACTGCGTGTACATGAAGCCTGTAAATTGCAGCGTGGCGACCTGGATATTCATGAGGGTAAGGCAGTTGTTATTGGGAAAGGAAATCAGCAGGCTGTAGTTCGATTTTCAAACAGATCGATACTAGCTATACGCAATTACCTCTCACTCCGATCAAAATTGGATGGTAATTCAGGGCGCCCGCTGCGGTCGCTGCCGATCTTTTCCCGACATGATCGTGGTACAGGAACAAAAATCAAATCAATTACCACCACAACCGGAAGGAATATTATTAAACAGCGGGTTGAGGAGTTCCTGGGCGAAGAATATGTCGGCAGAATTACCCCCCACTCATTCCGCCATTATTTTGTAACAAGAGTTTTGCAGTCTTCCTCAAATCTTAAGTTGGCACAGGAATTAGCCAGACATAAAAATATTGCTGTGACTCAGCGGTATGCACATCTTGCTGATGATGAGTTGGATCGCAGCTACTCTGATATCTTTGACAGCGACTAATATTAATCCGTCTGGAGTTCTCCATATGGATAATGGTTGTCCTCTAATTTTTTAAGTTTTGTTCAAAATTGATTTCCGCATGGTTTTAATTATGATAGGAATATTCTGGGATTTTCCAAAAAATTGGGCTATGGATCCACGAATTAGGTGTGTAAGTGATTAGTAGTACATAAATGAAATAGGAACACATGGGATGGTTTGCTTCCAGAGCGTATTTAAACATGAAATTCTGGTTTGATTTACACTTCCTCAATTTAGAAACCATAGCAACTATAAAAAAAATGGTATTTATTTCCACTATATTATAATACTATACGAATTAATGTGGTGGTCCCCTGCCCTATTCGATAATTTCTCACGATAGTATTTTTTGGTGTATTGTTATTCATAATAATGATGGATTACCGTTAAACTTGGATTGCAGGTTAACTCGGATAACACGACTGTTTCAGGAAAAATATTTGGTGCAATATGAATTGTTCTGGGAGTAATATATAATCAATAATTCGCCTTTTTTTAGGTAAAATATTTACTATTCTTCTGGAAAACTTGGTGATTAGATGAAATACCGCCGGATTGTTATTAAATTGGGGACCTCGACATTAACCGCTGGTACTAACAGCCTTTCAATGCCCCAAATTATCGAGCTAGTCCGACAAATATCCCTCCTTCACGAAAAAGGTGTACAAATCATCCTGGTTACATCAGCTGCCATGGCAGCAGGACGCCAGGAACTTAATTTTCCGGAGCTTCCAAAGTACCTTCCTGCCAAGCAAATGCTGGCTGCAATTGGGCAGCCCAGGTTGATGGAAATGTATTCTCAACTGTTTCGAATCTATGGGAAGATTGTAGCCCAGATATTGGTAACCCGTGATGACCTGTCAGACAGGCGGCGTTATATTAATGCCAGGAATACGCTTGAGGCGATTTTGGGTCAAAGCGTTATTCCAATAATAAATGAAAATGATACCGTAGCAACTGAAGAAATCAGGGTTGGGGATAATGATAATTTATCTGCACTGGTAGTAAACCTGATAGAGGCCGATCTCTTATTGATTCTAACAGATCAGAAAGGTTTGTATTCAACAGATCCTCGTAAAGACAATGAAGCAGTGCTAATTAAAGAGGTCAAGGATCATGACATCCCTGACATTCTCTGGAATATGGCTGGTGGATCAGGAACAAAATTGGGTACAGGGGGGATGAACACCAAACTTGAGGCAGCCGACCTGGCCCGCAGGTCTGGAGCTGCAGTCATTATTGCCCAGTGGGAAGGATCCCAATGTGATTATTCGGTCAGCCCATGGTGAAAATACCGGCACATTTTTTCACCCTGTTACTTCTAAACTAGAAAGCCGCAAGCGCTACATGCTGACAGGTATGAGGGACTCGAGCAGGCTGATCATCGATAATGGAGCCAGGACTGCCCTCCTCGCCGGGGGTAGTTTACTCCCCGTTGGAATTGTTGATTTGAAAGGGAAATTTGGCCGGGGAGACACTGTCCAGATTAGCATGACTGATGGGGAGGTCATTTCTTTAGGTCTGGTAAATTACTCTGCATTGGATCTCAAGAAGATAATCGGGCACCATACGGATGAGATTGAGGCAATTTTGGGTTATACATTTGGTGAGGAAGTAGTCCACCATAATGACATGGTTGTATTATGAGGAAGGTCAAATCATGTTAGAAGATATGGGAAGAAGAGCTAAAGATGCTGCCAGAAAGCTGTCATTAATCCGTGATGAAGAAAAAAACAATGCATTAGCTTTTGTAGCAGATCAATTATGGGTGAACCGGGATAAAATCCTGAAGGCAAACACAGAGGATGTTGAAAAAGGTCTTAACTCAGGGTTAAATGACGCACTAATTGACCGATTGATGCTTGATGAATTCAGGTTAAATGATATTGTTCAGGATTTACGAAAGGTGATATCACTAAACGACCCTGTTGGTGAGATTTTCGATGAGCGAAAACTTGATAACGGATTGGAAGTATATAAAATCAGGGTCCCAATCGGAGTACTTGGAGTGATTTATGAATCCAGGCCGAATGTCACCGTGGATGTCTTCGGCTTGGCGTTAAAATCGGGTAACAGTGTCATTCTGCGGGGAGGCAGCGAGACGATCAATTCAAACCGGGCCATTGTCAGCATCATTCAGGATGCTCTTTCGGACAGTGCAATACCAAACGATTCAGTTCAGTTTGTTGATACAACCGACCGAAAAGCGGTCGAAGAAATGCTTAAACTCCACCAGTATATTGATATTCTGATTCCGCGTGGTTCCCAGAAATTGCACCAGTACTGCCGTACAAACAGCCAGATTCCGGTGATGACTGGCGGGATTGGTATCTGCCATTTATATGTTGATGAAAGTGCAAATTTGGAGGATTCTCTGGCAGTAGTCCGGAACGCAAAAATCCAAAGGCCATCGGTTTGCAACGCTCTCGACACTTTGCTTGTACAACATGCAATCGCAGCCAGATTTATCCCGAAGGTAATTGAAGAACTTCGGAAGGATGGTGTCACGTTTTATCTGAACGACAAGGATTTTTCCTACCTTCGAGATAAAGACATGGATGTAGTATTCCGTGCATCGGAGGATGATTTTGATCGTGAATGGTTGTCCCTGGTACTTGGTATAAAAGTGGTTAGGGATTTGGATGCGGCAATTTCTCATATCGTAGCACACAGCACAGGCCATTCCGATGGTATTCTCACCGATGATGTTGAAAAAGCAGAAATATTTGTCAATTCAATTGATTCCGCAGTGGTATATGTAAATGCCAGCACCCGCTTTACCGATGGTTCGCAGCTAGGATTAGGTGCTGAAGTAGCCATATCTACCCAAAAATTGCATGCCAGAGGTCCGATGGCATTAAAAGAATTAACTACCTACAAATGGGTGGTAAAAGGTAAGTATCACGTTCGGAAATAAAAAATCCTTAATTCCGATGTATATCTATGCGCAAAATTAATAATTAGTAAATTTCCGGAACGAATGTTTGATCCGTAATTGGTGGGCGAATGTATCCCGATGTATCCTGTCTTGGGGGTAGAACCATAGGTTCGGGAGTTATATCCTGGTAGGAAATCATACTCAATAAATGGCTGATACAATTTAGCCTTGCTCTTGGTTTATTATCTGCATTAACCACATACCATGGAGCTTGTTTGATGTCCGTATGACAGAACATTTCGTCTTTAGCTTTGGAATATTCAACCCAGCGGGCACGGGATTCCAAATCCATCGGGCTTAATTTCCAGCGTTTTGTCGGGTCTTTTAAACGCGATTGAAATCTTCTCTCCTGTTCCTCATCGCTAACAGAGAACCAGTACTTTATCAGCTGGATTCCCGACCTGACTAACATTCTTTCAAATTCCGGACAGGACCTAAAAAATTCCTGAACCTCTGCTTCTGTGCAGAAATCCATCACTCTCTCAACACCAGCCCGGTTATACCAGCTGCGGTCGAAAATTACCATTTCACCTGCAGCAGGCAAATGGGGAACATAACGTTGAAAATACCATTGGGTTTTTTCACGTTCCGTTGGGATTCCTAATGCTACAACCTTTGTAATCCGGGGATTTAGTTTCTGAGTGATGCTGGTAATTACGCCACCTTTTCCTGCGGCATCCCTGCCTTCAAATAAGACAACCACCCTGAGACCTTTGTATTTTATCCATTCATGCATTTTTACCAGCTCAATTTGCAGACGGGCTAACTCCTTTTCATAAAAGGATTTTGTTAGTTCGACTTTATTTGGTAAAGGTGTTTTTAAATTTTGTTCTGGAATAGAATTTGAATTTTTGCTTTCAATATTTTTTTTAGCCATTAACCCACCTCATATCATGTCAGGATTATTCTCAATGATATTTTTGAAATTAAGCAACAAAATTATTTATATATTCACCGGTCAATTATTCCTGTAAATGGGACAATTAATCAAATTCTTGTTAGATACTCTGATTTTTTAAATATTCCTTATTAATATTATTATAATTATTTATACAATATACCAAATTATATATAAACCATGATATATAATTGTTTATTATAATTTCATCAAAAATAATTCACCACTAAAGATGAATTCCAAAGGAGTCGCCATATCTGATAGTTATTGATATTTTCCACTCCCCCGGAAACAATAACGATGATACGATTTAATTACGTGCGCGATTTTATACAATATAGTGTATAATAAATATAACGAGGTGTAACATGAGAAGTCCCCTTCCCCAGCGTAAAGAAGGTAGAGTTTTAGCTGATTGGATTGTTGCCAGTTTGCGAGAGGCAATTCTACAGGGATACTTTGAAGCCGGTGAGAAATTGGATCAAGGTCGTATAGCTGAAGACCTTGATGTTAGTCGGACCCCTGTTAGGGAAGCCTTAAAACAACTGGAAGCGGAAGGCTTTATCGAGATTCGATCACATCGGGGAGCATACATCACAAAAGTTACACCGGAAGATGTACATGATGTGTTTGAGATTCGACAGATTATTGAATCTGAGGTGATCCGTCAGGTTACGCCGGTCATACCTGAAAAAATCCTGGATGAGCTTGAAGGAAAAGCCAGGATGGAAGCAATTATTGAATCAACCGCTGAACCAATAAAACACTATGAATTTGATACCTACTTCCACGATTCAATTCTTGGATTCACGAAGAACAAATTATTTAAAGAAACCCTTATAACACTAAACAATCGAATTATCCGGGTTAGATATTTCGCATTAGTACAGCCAGGTTCCCACCTTACGCTTTCCGAAGATGAGCACATCAATATTGTTAATGCAATGAGATCCCGGGATCCGGAAGCAGCATCCACCGCCATGAAACTCCATTTACAGAACTCTGCTAAACGAATACAGGAATTTCTTGTATAGAAGTAATTCAATAATACATCATGCCAAAGCAAATATTTGAAAAACACCCGCGCTTCCCATTTTCCAAAGCAATCGTTTTAAATCCATATGTATTTCTGTCTGGCATAGTGGCGCCAATATCGGATCTTCCCAGATCCAATCCCGAAGAAATAAAACAACAGACTAGTTGGTTAATTAATGCTGTCGAAAAACAATTGGTCACAACAGGATCGTCAATGAAGAATATCCAATATCTAAGGATATTCTTAATGGATATAAATAGCTCCGGGTTAGTCAATCAGATGTTCTTTGATTATTTTGGAGAAGATCTCCCTGCATGTAGTTATATCCAGGCATCTGCACTGCCCTCCCCCACTGCGTTGATTGAAGTTGAAGCAATTGCCTCCCTGAAAGACATTGGTTTACAGAAAGTTATTGCCCAATGAAATATAGTGTTATTTATATTGATGCATTCACACACATTTCTTTTACTGGGAATCCCTGTGCTGTAATCCCATACGCAGATGGATTGAATGACGAGCAAATGCAGAATATTGCCCGGGAGACAAACTTATCAGAGACATCATTTGTCTTTCCAGCCGACGGAGCAGACTTTAAGGTGCGGTATTTTACCCCACGCATGGAGCTTCCCTTTGCGGGACATCCGACCATCGCGACGGCGTTCCTCCTTGCTGAGCAGCAACGCGTAAAAAGAAATGGTGAGAAAGCCGAAATCATCCTTGAATTTAATATTGGCAAGCTGCCAGTGGAAATATATTACAGGGATCATGAACCATACAAAGTTGTCATGACGCAAAAAATCGCACAATTTGGAATAAAATTCTCACCTGAAGATATAGCATCCTGTTTAACAATAAATGCCTCTGATATTCTGCAAGGCCATGATCCGCAGGTTGTTTCCACTGGTGTCGGCTTTTTAGTTGTGCCTGTCAAGAATCTTGATATTTTGTCAACTATAAAAATGGATCGGGAAAAGTTAGCCAGATTATGCGATCAGTCCGGGGTGAATGCTGCTTATGTTTTCACTCTGGGGGGATTTGACCCGTCTTCTGATACTCATGCTAGGCTGTTTGACCCCCGGGGAACAATGGAAGATCCTTATACTGGATCTGCCGCTGGAACCATGGGCGCTTACATAAAAAAATATGGATTATCCAGCAAGTCTTTTTTGCAAGCAGAGCAGGGTCATATTATTGGCAGACCGGGTCTGGGTTTATTAGAAATCCCAGAAAATCCGGAAATAAACCCGGTCCGACTAGGCGGCGAAGCAGTAAAAGTAATGGAAGGATATTTTTATATTTAGAAAATTCTATTTTTGTTTTGTATTGATCAAACGAAGCATTTTTTTTGTTATTAATATTATTTGCGAGGTGAATTAGATGAAAGTATTAATGTCTGGAAATGAAGCGATTGCCCGTGGTGCGTATGAATATGGAGTCAAAGTCGCCACCGGCTACCCTGGGACTCCCAGCTCTGAAATATTAGAGAATGTAGCCCAATATAAGGAAATCTATTCTGAGTGGTCGATCAATGAGAAGGTAGCTGTTGATGCAGCAATTGGTGCATCCTATGCTGGAAAGCGTGCCATTTCAACGATGAAGCAGGTCGGTATGAATGTAGCATCAGACGCTTTTTTCTACGCAGTTTATACCGGAATCCGCGGTGGACTTGTAATCATTGTTGCTGATGATCCGGGTATGTTTAGTTCTCAGAACGAACAAGACAATAGGAACTACGCTCGCTTTGCAAAAATGCCGCTCCTGGAACCATCTGATAGCCAGGAAGCAAAAGATTACCTGGGTTATGGACTGGATTTATCTGAGGAATGGGATACCCCCGTTTTATTAAGAACGGTTATGCGGGTAGCACATTCCGCTACACCGGTTGAGTTAGGTGAGCGGACAATCGATGACTCGATTCCAACATCAAAATTTTTACGAGACCCTCATAAGCTGGTATCAACAGCCATGTGGGCAAGACAAAGACGTCCTATCATTGAAGAAAGAATTGTCAAGTTGGTAGAAGTATCCAATGACACTTCACTGAACCGGCTTGAATGGGGAGATCGCAAGCTGGGAATTATTGCAGCTGGACCGGTTTATCACTATGCCCGCGAGGTATTCCCGAATGCGTCATTCCTCAAGCTGGGCCTTAGTTACCCGCTTCCAAAGAGATTGATTCAAGAACTTGCCGACGGAGTTGATGAGTTATTAATTATCGAAGAATTAGATCCATTTATCGAGGATCAGGTAAAAGCGATGGGTATTAAATGCAGGGGTAAGGATATCTTTCCCCCTTATGGCGAGCTATTAACGGCGGATATCGAACAACATGTTGTTGAGGCAGGATTCCTACCAAAAGAATCAATCACCCCAAAACGTGATGTTGTTCCGGCAGGAATTCCAGGGCGGTCTCCAGTGCTCTGCCCGGGTTGCCCTCATAGAAGTTCATTCTTTGTTTTAAATAAAATGAAGACTGTTGTGGCCGGGGATATTGGTTGTTACAATCTTGGTGCGTTGGAACCCTTCAATGCTACGGAAACCATGGGCTCGATGGGATCCAGTATCGGTGTTGCTCATGGTTTTGATATCGCTGGAATACCGGATAAATTCATGGGAGTAATCGGGGATGGGACGTTCTTTCATGCAGGGATTGCCCCATTGTTAAATATTGTCCATAATGGTGGAAACAGCACGGTTCTTATCCTCGACAACCATACTACCGCCATGACCGGTCATCAAGACCACCCAGGCATCTCTGCCAAGCTTGGGGGCGAAGGTGTAAGGGTCGATATTGAAGGATTGGTTAAAGCATGTGGCGTAAATCATATCCAAAAAGTAGATGCTTTCGATATCAAGGCGGTAGAAAATTCATTTAAAGAAGCTTTAGCTTTCGAGGGACCTTCGGTAGTAATTGCAGATGGTCCATGCTTCTTTACAGGACCTGGATCCGCCGGCATTTATGAAGTAGATCCTGCCAGATGCAATGGATGCACATTGTGTTTCCGTCTTGGATGTCCGGCTATTATCCGTTCTGACGAATTGGATGAGAAAACTCAAAGAAATAAAGCATGGATCGATCCTGTTTTATGTGTTGGCTGCGATATGTGCGCACAGGTTTGCCCAAGAGAAGCCATTTATAAAGTGGAAGAACAGAACTGATAGGAGCGGTAATTTAATGGAAACTGTAAATTTCTTAATCACAGGTGTAGGCGGACAGGGCACAGTCCTGGCCAGCGAATTAATCGCCGCTGTTGGTCTGGCAGCAGGTTATGATGTAAAAAAATCTGATTTACTGGGTCTTTCTGTGCGTGGCGGCGGTGTAATCGGACATTGCCGTTGGGGAGAGAAAATTCACTCCCCCATAGTCCCAGAAGGACGGGTAGATTATCTTATTGCGTTTGAAATTCTTGAAGGTTTACGGTGGCTCAACCAATTAAAACCCGAAGGAACAATCCTGATGAATCAACAGGAAATTCATCCAGTAACTGTTACTAGCGGCATTGCTAAATACCCAAACCGGGAGATCGTTGATTCTGCTCTTGAGAAAGCCGCAAAGAATATCTTCCGTGTTCCGGCAGTTGACATGGCTGTCAATCTTGGAAACTCGAGAGTCCTTAATGTCGTTTTACTTGGTGTTCTTTCAGGTTTGCTGGAAATTGATGTTAGTGTGTGGGAAGGTGTACTGAAGGAACGGGTCCCATCCAAATACATTAACCTGAATATTAAGGCACTCCATGCTGGCCGATCCTGGGTAAAGGAAGTAATGGAAAGGGTATAAGATCATGAAAATCTTTGTAATCAATCCTAATACAACAGAAAGTGTTACCGACCATATTCGCCGGGAATTAGAAATAATCAAAAGATCAGATACTGAATTAACTGTTGAAAATCCAAAGCACGGACCAGTTTCAATTGAATCTGCCTATGATGAAACCCTTGCGTCATTTCATATGCTCGATTTGGTAAGGAAAGCGAATGATGAAGGTTATGATGCTATTGTCCTGGCATGCTTCTCTGATCCGGGATTGGATGCCGCCAAAGAGATATCCGACATACCCGTGGTAGGCATCGAAGAGGCTACATTGCATATGGCTGCGATTTTGGGCCATAAATTTTCAATTATGACCGGGATGCGCCGCAGAATTCCTACTCGTGATTGGCATACCTTATTAAGAGGTGTATCACAATTTTATGCTTCTTCCCCGGCACTTGAAATGTCGGTATTAGAAATGGATGCAAATCCTGTTAAAGCAAAAGCCAGGATTCTTGAGCTTGCTGGCAAGGCTGTGAAGGAAGATGGAGCTGAAGTGATTATCCTCGGGTGTGCAGGCTTAGCCGGTTATTCTAAGGATATTGAAAAAGCCCTTGGAGCTGTAGTTTTGGATCCTACATCTGTAGCATTTAAAATGGCCGAAGCAATGGCGGACCTTGGCTTAAAACATAGTAAAGCGGGGAGATTTTCTTACCCGCCCAAAAAAGAGATTAAATAAAGCAAAACCGGAGGGAATTAGATAACATGACCACATTACAGACCCAAAAAATTATTAATTTAACGCGGGGGGTACCTCCGACTGAGGCATTTCCAACAGAGGACTTAATTGCCTGTGAAGAGGCAGCATTAAGGAAATACGGAAACATTTTGCTTCAATATGCCCAGGCTCCGGGGTTTGTTCCAATGCGGGAATGGCTGGCTGATCACTATACCCTTAAACCAGGGAATATTTTTATGGGGAACAGCTCGCTGGAAATATTGAATTTTATAACACAATTGGTCATTAATCCTGGTGATACTGTCTTTGCAGAATCACCAACGTATGACCGTACAAACACTTTATTGAAGAGAGCAGGTGCGCGAATTGTTGATATCCCGATGGAAAAAGACGGGATGGATATGGAAATCTTTGAAAAAGAATTAAAGAAAAATCCGCCTGTTTTGCTCTACATTGTTGCGGATTTTCAAAACCCAATGGGTTCCAGCACTAGCGCAGTAAAAAGGCAGCAGCTGGCAAAATGGGCGGAACAGTATAATTTCTGGATTGTTGAGGATGCCCCCTACCGCCCACTGCGCTATATGGGCAAGGATGAACCAACCATCATGTCGTTATCTCCTGATAAGGTTCTTCACTTGTCGTCCTTCTCGAAGTTGCTGGCACCCGGGATACGTTTTGGGTACATGGTTGGTCCTGAATCCTTTGTTAAAAAGATTACTGCCTGGGCAGTAGATACCTATATTGGTCCAGTAATGCCGACGCAGGGCATGGTATATGAATATTGCACAAGAGACCTTCTTGGGAAAAATATTGAAAAATTAAAAGGTCTCTATAAACCCCGTCTTGAGGCATTGCTTCAAGCATTGGAAAAATATTTGCCACAGGCAGATTGGACGAAACCAGAAGGCGGTTTTTTTGTTTCGGTGTTTCTGCCAGATGGCAATGATATGGATACACTGATACCAAAAGCCGACCGTGAAGGATTGAAATTAACTGATGGCCGTGGTTTCTTTATTCACCCCAATGATGGTGAACGATTCTTAAGAATCCCATTTTGCAGCCTGAATCCCGAAGAGTTGGATAATGCCATCGAACGGCTGGCTCCATTAATAAATTAGTTGGTTTCTGTGTAGTAATCAACACCTGATTTCCCCGTAGGGTTTAACAGTTGGGGAAATCAGGTATTTTTGGAAAATTTCCTCCAAGGAGCACATTTACTCGATGGATACATCATTTAGAGATCTTTCCCCTCTCCTAAATCCTAAAGGGATAGCAGTAATCGGAGCCACTGAACGTCCTGGAAGTGCAGGCCGTCTTGTGTTGGAAAACTTAAAGTACTTGAATTTCCCCGGAAAAGTATTTGCAGTTCACCCAAAGTATAGCCAGGTTCTAGGATTTCCATGCTACCCGGATATCGATTCTCTACCAGAACCGGTGGATATGGTTGCTGTGTTATTAGGAGCAGATAAAGTTCTTTCACTGTTAGATACGGCTCACAATAAAGGTACGAAAGCCGCCTGGATATTAGCGAGTGGTTTTTCAGAATCTGGTCCTGATGGAGAAATACGACAGCGGGAGTTGATTGAATTCGCAAAAAGAACAGGCATGCTGATCAATGGACCGAATTGCATCGGGGTTGTCAATATGATTGATCGATTTGCCTCCTATAGCGTGGCAATTGGGCCAAATACAAAGCCAGGTAATGTGTCTGCCATCCTGCAGAGTGGTGCTGTTTGTTTGGGTTTAGCTAATTCCGCACGGTTTGGGTTCCGATATTTGATTTCGAGTGGAAATGAGGCAGTTCTAGACAGTTCTGACTATGTCGGTTATCTGGTAAATGATGATCAAACAAAAGTAATCATAGCATTCCTTGAGGGGATAAGAAAACCAGATCAGTTTATTAGAGCTGCGAAGGCTGCAATGGCTGCAGGGAAACCCGTCCTGGTTGTGAAAGTCGGACGATCTGAGGCTGCACAACGCGCAGTCCAGGCACATACTGGCAGCCTGGCTGGATCTGATATTGTGTTGGATGCTGTATTCAAGCGCTATGGCATCGTTCGCCTGGGAGATTTGGATGAATTGGTAGAAGCCACCGAGCTTTTTATGACCTGTCCCCTTCCGGAAACCGAGGGTGTAGGCTTATTGAGTCTTTCCGGAGGGCAAATTGGATTGATATCCGATCTCGCAGAAAACCTTGGGCTTGTATTCCCTGCTTATTCAGTGGAAGGAAAACAGGCTCTAAGCGAGATACTACCACCTTTTGTGAATATAACCAATCCCTTGGATGCCTGGGGTAGTGGAGATCTTGAAAAAACTTATCCAGCATGTATGGATGTTGTAGCCAGTGAGCCTCATATCAGCCTGCTTGCAGTTGCTCGTGATACTCCTCCCGAGATTGCCAACAGGGAAATTGAACAATCCATAAAAGTAGCTCAAGCAGCCGTGAAGGCACGCCGGGAAACCAGTAAACCCTGCCTTATTTTTTCAAATATTGCTTCTGGTATCCATGAGGGAGTTGCAAAAATCGCAAAAGACGGCGGTGTTCCGTATTTGCAGGGTACCCGTGAAACACTATGCGCAATAAGAGCGTTTGAGGATTATGCGAGTTTTCGAAGAAATCTCAACAAGGATAAGGATGCAGGGTTCCCATCACCTGACAATTTGAATGAATGGATACGAAAATTAAAGGAACAAAAAGGCACATTGTCAGAAGTTGAGGGAAGAAAGCTGCTCTCTGTTTATGGAATAAAGGGTCCAAAAGAATTCGTGGCCATAAACCTTGATGAGGCAGTCAATTCTGCAAATGAGATAGGTTATCCTGTTGTTTTGAAAATATTATCACCGGATATACAGCACAAGACGGAAATCGGGGGCGTTCGGGTTGGATTGTGTAATTCGGATGATGTCAGCATCGCTTATAACCAGGTCATGCAATCTGCAAAGCTGCATTTTCCAAATGCGCATCTTGAAGGAGTAATTATCCAGGAAATGGTTCCATCCGATTCTGTTGAAGTCATCCTTGGAATTGTTAAAGATAAAGATTTTGGACCGGTAGTCGTATATGGTACAGGTGGTATACTTGTCGAACTGATCAAGGATTCTGCTCTGAGCCTGCCTCCACTCACCCGGAATCAGGCCGAGCGGATGATCCAAAGTACAAGGGGTTATAAATTACTTCAAGGCTTTCGTGGCAAACCTAAAGCAGATTTGATTGCCCTTGTTGATGCGTTGGTCGGGTTATCAAAATTAGCGCTAGACTTGGGAGAGCATATATCTGCCCTCGATATTAATCCATTGATGGTCCTCCCTGAAGGAAGAGGTGTCAGGGCTGTAGATGCGTTAATAGAGTTAGCAAATTGATTCTGTAGATGAAAGGATTATTAATTATGGATCAAGGCATGGATTTCTTATTCAAAAATGGTCTTGTGGTTACATCAGCAGGAATTGAAAAACGGGATGTTGCAATAAAAGGTGAAAAGATAATAAAAGTCGCTCCGGATATAAATCCTGAAGGGGCTAATAGGATTGTTGATGCATCCGGCAAATATCTGTTCCCCGGGATAATCGACGTGCATTGCCATCCGGTATATGTTGATGACGAAGGCGGATCATCCATCACAGCCGCATTTGGCGGGGTAACCAGCTTAATTCATTATGCTTATGTAAAACCCGGCATGGAAGTAATGCCCACCTTACACCAGTTTAAGGAAAATGGATTATCTAAGTCATACCTGGATTTTGGACTGCACTTAGGTTTATTTGATGTTCAGAATCAAATTAAAGATCTGCCTGAGGCATTTAATTTTGGTGCAACATCCTTTAAGGTTTTCATGTCTTATGCGAAATTAAAATGGATGACTGATGATTATTGGATGACAGCAGTTATGGATGTAGCTGCTCAAGAGAAAGGCCTGGTAATGATCCATGCTGAAAATGGCCTGGCTACAGATTACCTGGAAGATAAATTTTTACGAGAAGGCCGTTCCCCTATAGAATCATTTGCAGCGATGCGCCCATCCCTTTTAGAAGCAGAAGCTATAAACAGGGCAATGCTGATTTCTCAGGTAATGGGATCAGTTCTGTATGTTGTTCACAACAGTGCAGCTGAATGCCTTGAGCCCATCTCACGCGCCCAGGAAAATGGCTGGAAAGTAATTGGGGAAACATGTCCCCAATATCTCACCCTAACCGAACAGACAACTCTGACCAGAAAAGCCCAGGCAAAAATTGGCCCACCGCTCCGAACATTTGAAGATAATGAAGCATTATGGTACGGCCTTGCCAATGGTATTCTGGATACAGTCGGAAGTGATCATGCACCAAAACCAAAGAAGGTAGATGATGATTTCTTCAATGCCCCTTACGGTTCTCCTCAAACCGAAACAATGCTGACGGTAATGTATCACCATGGAGTGAATGGCGGGCGGATTACGCTGCCACGTTTGGTTGAGGTAATGAGTGAAAACAATGCGAAAACCTTTGGTTGGTTCCCGCAAAAAGGGATCATCGCCGAAGGTTCTGACGCCGATATTGTATTATTCGACCCCACAATTCCGCATGTGATTACAAAAGAAACCCAGCATTCAAATGTAGGCTTCACAAATTATGAAGGTATGGAAGTTTTAGGAAAACCAATCATGACGATGTCACGCGGAAATATTATTGTGGAAAATGGTTCGCTTATTGGGAAACCGGGTGTTGGAAGATTTTTGCCAACCAGCACTTCACATCTCTATGATTAATAATATAAATAAATACATTCGAAGATAAAGAAAGGATATTGAAATGACCACATCATTATTTGGGAGAGATGTTATTCGAATTCAGGATCTCTCTTTAGACGAAGTAAACCTTGTCATGCAGACTGCTCTGAAGTATAGTGCCGCATTGGAAGCAGGTGAATTGCTTAATGTAATGAAAGGGAAAATTTTAGCCACTCTTTTCTATGAACCTTCCACCAGAACCCGTTTATCCTTTGAAACAGCAATGCTCAGGCTTGGAGGATTGGTAGTATCGGTTGCTGAGGCTAAATCGTCCAGCTCTGCAGCAAAAGGGGAAACCCTCTTCGATACGGGAAAAATGATAGAAGGCTATTCGGATGTAGCGGTTATCCGCCATCCAGTGGTCGGAAGTGCAAAAGAATTGGCAGATGGTTCTGGAGCCCCTGTGATCAATGGTGGTGATGGGGCTGGACAGCATCCGACACAGGCTTTACTGGACCTATATACAATCCTGAAAGAAAAGGGAAAAGTAGATGGATTGACAGTCACACTCGCTGGAGATCTGAAAAATGGCCGGACGGTTCATTCTCTCTCCAATTTGCTCTCTAATTACAAAGTCAAATTAAATTTCGCATCACCTAAAGAACTGGCAATGCCTGCAGAAATAACAGAGACTTTGAAAGCAAAAGGGGCGAATATTTCTGAAATTGAAAGTCTTGCTGAAGCCCTGAAGAACAGCGATGTTGTTTATATGACGCGTATTCAGAAAGAAAGATTTGCCGATCCAGAGGAATATGAGCGTTTGAAGGGAGCATACATTTTGGACAGGGATATGGTGAATGGTGCCAAAAAAGGTCTCACCATTATGCATCCGCTGCCCCGTGTAAATGAAATTTCAACTGATGTGGATGATTATGAAGGAGCAGCATACTTCCGTCAGGCAGCCAATGGGGTTCCTGTTCGGATGGCCTTGCTTGCATTAGTGACTGGAATGGCATAACAATTATTAGTCACCGATGCTGATTTGTTATCAAGTATTAGCATATATGTTCACGTCTATTACGGATAAGGAGCATGAGGAATGATTGAGGTTCAAGAAAAAAATCTTGAAATGCATGGAATTACGAATGTAAAAAAAATCTACTGGAATTTATCACCAGCACAATTAATAGAGCAATCTGTAATTCGTGGTGAGGGAAAACTTGCAGATTTAGGACCACTGGTGGTACATACAGGAAAACATACGGGGAGATCACCTAAGGATAAATATGTTGTGCGCGAACCTTCCAGTATGGATCATGTTTGGTGGGGTAATGTAAATCAACCATATGAAGAAGAAAAATTTACTAAGCTCCTTGATAAATATCTGGGTTTCTTACAACAGCGTGAGCTTTTTGTTCAGGATCTATTTGCAGGAGCTGATTCAAATCACCGCATAGCAGTCAGGGTTATTACAGACACGGCCTGGCAAAATTTATTTGCGCAAAATATGTTCCTGCGACCTGCTAAGGAAGAATTACTGGATTATCAACCTGAATGGACCATCATGGGTATCCCAAGTTTCCATACCAACCCAGTTCTTGATGGTGTCCGCTCTGAGGTCAGTATCATGCTGCATCCAGGCAAGAAGTTGGTTCTTATTGCTGGAAGTGAATACGGCGGAGAAATTAAGAAATCTGTGTTTACAATTCTTAATTATGTTATGCCTTTGAGGAATGTTCTCTCGATGCATTGTTCTGCAAATATCGGGAAGAATGGAGACAGCGCATTATTCTTCGGTTTAAGTGGAACAGGAAAGACGACCTTGTCTGCTGACCCAAATCGTGGATTAATTGGTGATGACCAGCATGGCTGGAGCGATGACGGCATATTTAATTTTGAAGGTGGATGCTACGCAAAGGTGATTCATTTGTCACCAGAAGCTGAACCGGATATTTATCAAACCACAAGGCGTTTTGGGACGCTTCTGGAGAATGTGGTTATGGATCCGGATACACGGTTCGTCGATTTGGATGATGGCTCTATTACAGAAAATACACGGGCTTCCTATCCATTGACTCAGATTGCCAATTTTGTGGCTTCCGGAAAAGGGGACCATCCGAAAAATATTGTTTTTCTAACAGCTGATGCTTTTGGTGTCATGCCACCAATATCAAAATTAACCCCTGCTCAAGCTATGTACCACTTTTTGTTAGGGTATACCGCCAAGGTAGCTGGGACAGAAAAAGGGATTACTGAACCACAGGCAACCTTCAGCACTTGTTTTGGAGCCCCATTTATGGTTCATCATCCTACTGTTTACGCTAAAATGCTGGGTGAAAAAATTGCCAAGCATAATTCGAAAATTTGGTTGGTAAATACAGGTTGGACAGGCGGTCCCTATGGGATAGGCAGCAGGATGAAAATTTCTTATACGCGCCGGATGTTGAGCGCTGTCTTAAATGGGGAGTTGGACAACGTAGCGTATCAGGTTGATCCCATATTTGGATTGTCAATTCCTACTTCCTGCCCGGATGTGCCTGATGATGTATTAAAACCTCGCAATACATGGACGGATAAGCTGGCCTATGATACTCAGGCTAAAAAATTAGCTGAGATGTTTAAAAAGAGTTTTAAACCATTTGAAGAAGAAGCATCAGATGAGATTAAAGCAGCTGGTCCAATCATTTAGATCGCTAAACCACTAATCATAAAAAACCTATTTCCTCACCTCGTCTTGATCGTTGAAGGCGAGGTGATTATTTTTAATAATTTATTACTTAGTGTTTTTTAGAGAAGTAAATTTATATTAGAATAATGTCTATGCGCATATTTAATGATGGTAAAATATATAACAACAAATATTTATATCTGTATTGAGGTATTTTTGAAATCATTTGTCATATTCGGGGTATTTGCCGCAACATTTTTTGGTGTATGGTTTTTTCAAACTCACCCATCCTATCAGGATAGCTTCTAACGATAAAGGTTCTACTTTGACCCTGCTTCCCCCAATGGATTTATTAACTTACAAGCAGGAGGAAACCGCAACCTTTTCAATGGGTTGATTTTGGGGACCTGATTCCCTGTACGGGAGTCTCCCAGGCGTAATTCGAACTCGGGTTGGGTATAGCGGCGGATCGTCTACTAATCCTACATACAATAACATTGGCGACCACAGCGAAACAATACAAATTGACTTTGATCCAAGTGTGATCAGTTACGATGATCTACTTGACATTTTCTGGGATAATCATCACCCGGAATATCCGTCTGGCTCTGCCCAGTATAGGTCTAAAATTTATTATCATGATGATGACCAAAAAAGGCTTGCCGAAGAAAGTAAAACCGCCAGAGAAGACCTTATTGGTAAATTCATCACTACGGAGGTTGTCCAGTTTGAACGGCTTTTCCTGGCTGAAGCCTATCACCAAAAATATTACTTGAAATTAAATGACAGCCTATTTTTAGAACTTCGCACCATTTATCCAAATCCTGGTGACCTGACAAATTCAACAGCCGCTGCAAAAATTAATGGATTCATGGGTGATTTTGGGGGGAATGAGTATTTTTATACAATTAAAGATGATTTGGGATTATCAAATGAATCAATTGCCATAATAGAGACTCGCTTACGATAATAAAATCTCACCAGAATTACTTATTCTCATAAATTAAAAGTTCTTTTCGTTGATTTGGAGATCAAACCTCGATGAATCAAAAAAAAACTGGTCTGGCCCTTGGTGGTGGAGGTGCAAGAGGTTTTGCCCACATTGGAATATTAAAGGTTTTTGAGCAATACAAAATACCTGTTGATTACATTGCTGGCACAAGCATAGGCGGTCTTCTTGCAGCGCTCTACTGCAGCGGTTATTCAGCCAGCCAGCTTGAAGAAGAGGCTGTAAAATATTCGGATATTCGTGAATGGATGAAATTGGTTGAGATCACACCACCCAGACGTGGATTAATGGATTACAAGAAAATCAAACAATATATTAGTGAATTACTCGGAAATATCACTTCGTTTTCGCAGTGCAGTATCCCAATGGGTTTGTGTGCCGTTGATTTGGTTAGTGCACAAGAGGTTCACCTGACATCAGGCGAATTAATTCCTGCCATTCTTTCAACAATTTGTTTTCCCGGAATATTTCCGCCTGTTGATCTGGGTGGCCAAAAATTAATTGACGGGGGTATATTAAATAATGTGCCAGTGAATATTGTGAGAGATTTCGGTGCAGAATACATAATCGCTGTAGACGTTGAACCAAATCGCTATACACAAAGGGACTTTATAAATTCAAATCAAAAATTTTTCTGGGGTTTTCCTACTCCAGGAGCATTCCTTGATTTTTATTTTTCGGAGTTATTGATGATTTCAAGAATTACCGAAATAAATCTTCAGCAATGTAAACCACACTGCCTTATTAATCCACAGATACCTCTGGATATCACCGAATTATTTGGATTTTTTCGAGCAGCCGAAACCATAAAAATTGGGGAACTAGCAGCTCAAGAAGCAATCCCAAAAATTATCAAAGAAATTTCAACCGGTTCCTAAATTAATATTGAATTATCTTAATAGTCTCAAATAAAATCAAATAATTGCTTGACTTTATCCTCTGCGCCATATAAAATTTGTTTGCCTAGATTATTATATATATTGGATGATAGGGAAGAGACCAGAAGTATTTTGGCACCGAAGGGGCAAACAGGATTTTTGGCATAGTCCTGCGAAACTCTCAGGTAAAAGGACCCTGCTATCAAATTTCCCTCTGGAAAGTCAGCTGTCACCGAAGGGGCAAACCATCAATATGGTGAAACTCTCAGGTTATAAACAGAGGCACACGCCAGTTTTTTCGCGTGTGTCATTTTTATTTTTTATATCAATAACACTTAATAGGAGAGTAATTACATGAAAACACCTGATGGATTTAAATATAGTAAGACCGACGAATGGGTAAAGGTCGATGGAAAAATTGCCACTATAGGCATTACCGATTATGCCCAGGATTCTTTATCTGACATTGTTTTTGTGGAAATTCTGTCAAATATAGGTGATGTTCTACAACAAGGCGATAACTGCGTAACGCTTGAATCGGTAAAAGCAGCTGCAGATGTTCATCTTCCGGTTTCAGGTAAAGTAATCGCAATCAATGATGACTTAGCAGACTCACCCGAGAAGGTGAATGTTTCTCCGTACGATGAGGCCTGGATGGTTATTGTTGAAATGAATCACGTTGCCGAGCTAGACCAGCTTATGGATGCGGATGCTTATATACAATTCTGTGAAGAACGGGGTCATTAATGTATATCCCACATACCCAAAACGAAATCGAGTCAATGCTTAAAGAAATTGGAGTAAAAAGTATTGAGGATTTATTTCTGGATATTCCTGAAAAATTCCGGTTTCCCGAGTTGAAATTACCAGAACGATTAACTGAAATTGAAGCCAAGGCTCAGGTAAACGGTTTATCATTGGCAAACGAGACTACCCAGGATCTAATTTGCTTTCTTGGCGCAGGAGCCTATAACCACTACTCTCCTGCTGTCGTGGATAGCCTCATTCAGCGTGGTGAGTTTCTTACAGCGTATACACCATACCAGCCGGAAGTATCCCAGGGTACTCTGCAATCCATATTTGAGTATCAAAGCCTGATTTCCGCGCTTACTGGAATGGATGTGTGCAATGCCTCCCATTATGATGGTGCAACCGCTACTGCAGAAGCGGCTGTTTTAGCTTATCACCATTTTAGAGGCAAAAGGAAGAAGGTATTGGTATCTCCATCTCTTCATCCGCACTATCGTGAGACACTTATTACCTACATGTCTGGAATCGAAGGAATGATAATTGATGGCCCTGACTACTTGGCCAATCCCTTTTCTGATCCTTCGGAACTCATACCATTTCTTGATCTGGATACGGCGGTTGTAATTGTGCAATATCCTGACTTTTTCGGCAGAATAATGGACTTTGCGAGCCTGTCAAATGCGGTCCATGAGGTGGGTGCAATAATGACTGTTGCCGTCAATCCGATTTCGCTCGGATTGCTTAAACCACCAGGAGAGTTTGGAGCAGATATTGTTGTTGGTGAAGGCCAATCTCTTGGAATACCCCTCTCATTCGGTGGTCCATATCTTGGGATATTTGCAACGAAAGATGCATTCATGCGGAAGCTGGCTGGTCGTCTTGTTGGAGAAACGGTGGACGGAAAGGGTAATCGTGGTTATGTACTGACATTAACAGCCCGGGAACAACATATTCGCAGGGAGAAATCTACTTCAAATATTTGTACAAACCAGGCTTTAATGGCATTAGCTTCTACTATATATTTGAGCGTTCTAGGTAAGGCCGGGCTAGAACAGGTAGCCAAACTTTGCTATCATAAAGCTCACTATGCAGCTCGTAAAATAGGCGAGATCCCGGGTTACAGGCTGGTTAATAAAAATCCGTTTTTTAATGAATTTACAATTGAATGTCCTATACCGGTGGATGCAATTAATAGTCACTTGCTTGACCATGGTATCCTTGGCGGGTATGACCTTTCCCTTGACTATCCTTCCCTGCAAAATCATATGTTAATCGCAGTCACTGAAATGAATTCCAAAGAGGATATTGACTCCTTGGTTGAAGTATTATATGAGGTGAAAAATGTCTGAGCCAACCATTTTTGAACTATCCTCCACTGGCAGGAAAGGGGTTGAGTTTCCACAACCGGATGTCCCCCTTTCGGAACTACCCGTTGCTTTCTTAAGAAACAATTTACCCTTGCCTGAATTATCCGAATTGGATATTGTTAGACATTTTACCCGCCTGTCGAAATTAAATTATTGCATTGATGAAGGAATGTATCCCCTTGGTTCCTGTACGATGAAATACAATCCGAAAATCAATGAGCTTGTCTCCCGTTTCCCGGGTTTTTCCGCAGCACATCCTTTACAGCCTGTAGAATCGGTACAAGGCAATCTTTACCTTATGTATTTACTGCAAGCATATTTATGCGAAATTGCAGGCTTCTCAGCAATTACCTTACAGCCTGCAGCCGGTGCACAGGGAGAATTTGTCGGAGTTATGATTATCCGGGCTTATCACAAATCCCGTGGTGATCATAAACGCACCAGAATCCTGATACCTGATTCTGCACATGGTACCAATCCGGCGAGTTCAGCGATGAGCGGTTTTGAAATCTTGCCTATTCCCACTGATGAATTTGGAAACACCAATCTTGAAGCTCTTAAAAATGCTTGTGGTGACCAGGTGGCGGGATTAATGCTTACTAACCCTAATACACTTGGATTATTTGAACAAAATATCAGGGAAGTAATCCAAATAATCCACGATTGCGGCGGTTTAGTCTATGGGGATGGCGCAAATATGAATGCATTGCTGGGTATTACACGGCCTGGTGATCTGGGGATTGATGTGATGCATTTCAATCTACATAAAACCTTTTCAACCCCCCATGGAGGTGGAGGCCCTGGTTCCGGTCCGGTTGGAGTTGCTTCTCACCTGGCTGATTTCTTACCATATCCGGTGGTCGATATAATTGAAGAAGGGTCCGATGAAAATCCCCCATTATATGGTTTTAAGGTACCTAAAAAATCTATCGGCCGCATGAAGTCATTCCATGGACAATTTGGAATGTTCGTCAGGGCATTTACATATATCAGTATGCACGGACCGGATGGATTGCGAAAAATCTCTGAATCTGCTGTTTTAAATGCCAATTATTTGTTGGCAAAGCTAAAAGATTACTACAAAGTCCCGTATGACCGGACCTGTATGCATGAATTGGTGGTGGAAGGTCAATGGGATGATGCGCCAAACATCCATGCGCTGGACATTGCCAAACGATTAATGGATTTCAATTTTCATCCACCAACCAATTATTTCCCATTAATTGTCCATGAAGCCTTAATGATCGAGCCAACTGAGTCAGAAAATAAGCAGACATTGGATAAGTTCATAGAAACAATGATAAAGATTTCTGAGGAAGCGCATCAAAATCCAGATATTTTAAAGACAGCCCCGCACAACACCCCTGTAGGGAGGCTGGATGAAGTAAAAGCAGCCCGCGATTTGGTTCTATGTTGTTGGCTTCCTGATGAACAACAGGACACTTAATCACAGAATGTCTTGATTAGTTAATTCAAATAAAATCCATATTTCGGATTCAAAAAAGCTGGCGATTATTTATCGCCAGCTTTTTTGTCTAATTACCTTACCTACAAACATAAAAATATTCTCAAAGCATTTCTCGAATAATACGATGCGTCATTGATAGGGCCATTTCTAAACCATCCGGATTTTTTCCGCCTGCCTGTGCAAAATCAGGTCTCCCCCCTCCACTCCCATCGATATATTTTGAAATTTCTTTTACAATCCGGCCAGCATTTAAACCCTTTTCCACGAGATCGTCGGTAATTGCAGCAACGATGATGGGTTTATCTTCAAATATACTACCAAGAATCACAACACCGGTATGAACTTTCTGCTTAAAATAATCTGTCATTTCCCTAAGTGTCGCAATATCAGAAGATTTTATCTCTTTGCTCAATACTGGTAGATCGGAGCTTGGATCGAATGATTTGACATCCTGTTCAAACTGTGAAAAAGCAATCCTAAAACGCAATTGCTGGATTTCATTTTTCAATTGATTTCTTTCACCAAGAATTGTTTGGATTTTATCCGGCAAATCCTGTGAGCTGGTCTCAAATAAGGCTGATCCATCCTTCAATAATTCGAATCGGTGTTTCACAAGTTCATATGCACCCCTTCCAGTAACCGCTTCTATACGCCGGATACCAGCCGCTACACTTCCTTCTGAAGTAATCAGAAACATACCAATTTCGTTCGTGTGATCAACGTGAGTGCCACCACATAATTCATATGATAATATTTCCTCGTCTCCGATCTGAATTGTGCGTACATTTTCTCCATATTTTTCCCCAAACAACGCAGTGGCACCTTCTGACAAGGCTTCACTCAGCGGCATATTTTGAACATGGAGCCCGTAATCATCATATATTAATCGGTTTACGTTATCCTGAATTTCAACTAGCTGCTGCATTGTCAAAGGTCCAGGATTAGAAAAATCAAATCTTAGCTTATCTGGTGTAACAAGGGAACCTGCCTGTCTGGCATGATCGCCTAACACCGCTTGAAGCTCTCTGTGCAGCAAGTGGGAAGCAGTATGATTACGCATAATATCTCTTCTTCTGCGTTGATCCACTTTTATTAATGCAGAATCACCAACTCCCGGGTTTCCCTCCAAAACAACTCCAAGATGGCTGATGAGACCGGCAGAAGGTTTTCGAGTATCATGAATTTGAATTTTCCAATACGGGCTGTCAATTGCTTCGATCCATCCCGTATCCGATACTTGCCCACCTGATTCCACATAAAAACATGTTTTTGACACGATGATTTCTACTTGGTCCCCCGGTTTTACACTATCAACAGGGGATCCATCTTTTACTATCGCAATTATTCTTCCATCGATTAATAGTTTTGAATACGGATCTGCCTCAACACCCGAAAACGGCAGCAAGGCTTTCTCTACAAGAACAGAAAACAATTTTTGATATAGATTCAGCGTGTCTGTTGCATCTGATTCGAATGATTTTCCAGCCCCGGATATAATTTTATGTTCTTCCATTGCGATCGTAAATCCTTCTTCATCAACCCTTAAGCCATGTTCGTTTGCTATATCTTTGGTTATTTCAACCGGTAGCCCGTGGGTTGCATAGAGCTCGAAAGCAGCCTTGCCATCAATAATATTTGAAGATTGATTTTTTGTTAAGTCAATTAGTTCATTTAGTTGAAGCAAACCATTTTCGACTGTGTTGATAAATCTCTCTTCTTCCTTCCTGATATGGTTAAGAATAGTGGATTTATGCTTTTGAAGTTCAGGATAAAAATCCCCATAAAGTTCAATAACCTTGCCTGAAACCTTAAATAAAAATGGTTCTTTGATACCCAGCTTGCCGCCAAATAAAAACGCTCTCCTGATAATCATTCTGCAAATATAGTTCCGGCCGATATTGCCGGGAATAACTCCATCCGCAATCAAGAACGCTGAAGCCCGGCAATGGTCGGCAATCACCCTGTAAGGAGTAAAATTTTGGTCCCTTTGATATTCGCTATCCCCTGTGATGCCCCTTATGGATTCAACAACAGGAAATAACAAATCTGTCCGGTAATTTGATGGAACACCCTGTAGAACCGATACAATTCTGTCTAAACCCATTCCTGTATCAACATGTTTTGCAGATAATGGTTCCAAGCTGTCCTGGTTAACCCGGTTATATTGGATAAAGACTAAATTCCACAACTCAACAAAACGACTGCAGTTTCCATTGACAGAACATACATGGCCTGGTTCTTCCTTCCGATTACACGCATTTTCCCCTCTATCTATATGAATTTCACTGCAAGGGCCGCAAGGTCCTGTGTCAGCCATCTCCCAGAAGTTTTCTTTTCTCCCGAAATAATGAATATGGGTAGTATCTATTCCGGGTTGCTGCCCCCATGAGTCAGCAGCCTCTAAATCTGTTTCGATTTCACCTTTTTCATCTTTGAAACAGGTCACATATAATTTTGAAGGCTCCAATCCCCAAACCTCAGTCAATAGCTCCCAGGCCCAATTAATTGCCTCATTTTTGTAATAATCCCCAAAGGACCAATTTCCCAGCATTTCAAAAAATGTGTGATGGGTATCATCCCTGCCCACATCATCAAGATCGTTATGTTTTCCAGCTACACGCATACACTTTTGCGAGTTAACAGCCCTAGTGTAATCCCTCCGGTCCGCACCGAGAAACACATCTTTAAACTGAACCATTCCGGCATTCGTGAAGAGTAGTGTTTGATCTCCGCCAGGTACCAATGAGGAAGAGGCAACAAACTTGTGTCCCCGTTCTACAAAGAAATCAACGAATGATTGGCGAATTTGATGACCGGATAGTATTTTCTGCATGCTTATCTCCAAGATACAATTTGTATAGAATTCTGATACTGGGGGATATTATACGTGAATAGAAAGCAACCATCAATGAATGATAATAGAACGAAGCTGATATCAAATATTCAGCTTCGTTTTATATTACCCTTTGCCAAGGGTTATCTTGATATGGCCAGTTTGATCATTTTTCCGGTCGAATCAATTGTAGCCTTTGCGTAATGAACATGAGTTTGTTGTAATGATTTAATATTCTTTTTAAAAGACACCACCACTTTTCCGGTTGGTTCCCTCAGGGTTGATTTAATCTCAAACTGAGTACCGTTTTCATTCATAATCATTTCAGGTTTCTTATATTTATGTTGATTTACCGCTTTTATTTCCGCATCATCTAACCCTGGCAGATACATTTCAACGATTTGTTTTAGCTCTGAAAGTATGTCCTTAGATAAATTTGGTGGGTCAATTTGTAGACTGTTTTCTTCACAAACAATATTTATTGAATCATCATTAAATCCCCTCGGTATAAACTTTGCGTTTTGTCCTTCGTAAAGCCGAGCAAGCGGGTCACCAAAAAGCACGAATGATAGCAATGTTTTTTGATCCTCGCCGTCTAGAAACCCCTGACGTTTTTGCATTTCTCTTACCAGGTCAATCTTTGCGTGAAGCAAGGCTTCCCCGGCAGAGTACCCCGATTCCAGATGATACCAGAAAAGATATGCTAAGAAATCAGCTCCAATCAGTGGAGTGGACACTGACCCATATGAAATGCCGGTAGAGCCAATGAAAACTTGAGTCCCAATTGATAGGAATTTTATAGCTATAGAATCGTTTTCTTTCTTATCAATTATGTGTCCCGCCATAACAAGCTTCGCTAAATACAACCTTCGGTGTTTTTCCATTTTTTGGCAAATCATTGGGTGTTAGTGCTATAGGATAATCTGGTCCCGGAATTGGGTCCGCAAGGTCTCTTTGCCCGTACCAGCTTGAACTGTCCTCTAAGCCATGCAGATTGTAATATCCCAGTTGAGCGGTCGTATTTTCGGTTTTTATACTCCCTGACACATCTGGCGGAGAAATGCTAATTTTTTTTGCATCCCCAATCGTTCTATAAACAGCCATTGAAGATTCTTTCCAGGTGGAAGCCGTGTAACCGAAACTTCGAGAAATGACACCTTTGCTTTTCTTATTAAGATTACCCCGTAGTGATCCAAATAGGCTTCCAAAGCCACTGGGCATTTCAATCTTATTCCACCAGGAAACTCTTCTCTTTTGGTTTTTGTGGTATTGGATAGAATCTCGAAGCTGCGCAAGTAGTAAGCCAGGCTCTGCCCCGTTTTCCCCGATAATTCTTCCTACGGGCCAATTTTGAAGATAATAATTTGTATCAAGGGTCGCATAAGGATTATCGGATGAAATGAAATCATCTGAATCATCTGTGGGATTAGGCAATTTATGATAAGGAATTACATCAGGACCACCAATGATAATTAAAGCCCCAATTTTTTCCCCTTTTTTTGAAAGAGCTCTATCGAGGTCAATTAATGCCAGTTTTATTTTCCATGGATCGATTTGTTCAATTGTTATAACACCTAATCTTTTATTACTCTCCAAATCATCTGGAAAATAGAGAGCAGCACCCCATCCATTTTGTTTCCTAATCTGGTCTGATAGGAGGCGCATTTCCTGTTCAATAACTGTAAATGTGTGTTCCCCAAATTTCTTTTTTAGTCCGGTTTTTGAAGAGATGAGTATACACAATGGGTACCGATTGTCTGTTTTTCCAATTTCCGGCTGATTTAATTTCTTTGCTAATCGCGTAAAAACCAGTTCGACACTTTTCAGGCTTTCTTTTGCCGACCGGTCATTTTTTTGTTTATTAATGGAATCACTATTTTCAATATCTGGGTATGCATGATTTTGGGTGTCCTGATCCAATTTTGATGAATCATTCTCATTACCCTCCTGAAAATCTTTTTCAGTCAGGTTATTTATTGGTTTTTGAATTAGATTGCTATTATCCCCTGAAATCAGGGTATTAACCTGGTCATTTTGAATAGCAGAATCGGTAATTATGCTTTTAGACCGTAATAACTCATCCTCAAGATTAAGTAAAAAATTCTTCGATCCTTTGGATCCACCGGACCAATCACCATCAGAAATTGATGTAATCGTATTCCAACCCAAACTTGAACTTACTAATCCCGGAATTGGTAGTTGGAAATCTATATATAAATTTTCTGGCCATAGTGAAATGAATTGATGGTCATCACCCCACAATCTATTGGGAACCTGACCGGCTATATCGTTAATAACACATTCGTTTAGCTGCTTTAACGCCCCTTTTTCATCTTGAAGTGTCATTAATACATTTGCTAATAACAACTTGAAAGGAAGACACTCCGGCCAACGAGCATTATAAATTTTTGATAAATTTAAAGTAGTAGAATCATCCTTGCGTTCATTAACTATGCGCAAATGTAATACGGATGGCAATGTTAATGTTGGCGTGCTTCCAATCACATCTATGATCGTTTCTTCAGCCTCTTCCAATTTTCCAAGTTTGAAGTATTCTATTGATTTTGCGATTAATAGCGACCATTCAGGCAGCTTTATATCGATCGAAATATTGACATTAAGACTTCGAACACACGATAGACTGTTTTCGTATAATATCGGATCTACATTTTTCGCCGCAAAAGCCAGCAATTCATAAGCTTCAATAAATTCAGGGTCTTTATTTAAAATACCATTCAGAATATTTATCGCATTATTAATCTGACCTTCACCTAAATAAGCTTTTGCTAACAAAGATTCAATAAATAAATCGTTGGGGTATCTTTCCAGCCATTTTTGGGAAGATTGCCTGGCGAAATGATAAGCATTTGCATTTATTGCAGTATTAATGAGCATTATCATAGATTTTCTGGACAACAATCTTTGAGAACTGGCTGATTTAGAGGTCATTTATATAATTTACCTCCTGTGAATTGTGAACAAAATTGAGTGCCGTAATTGCAGCCAATTCTCTGCGAATCTGAATATTATCTGCTGCGAATTCAACTGCTTTTGTTAGCATTTTCTCAGCAGCTACATAATCTTTGAATTCTTTAAAGATTAATGCAATTCGATAATACGGTAAAAAATCTTCGGGATATGTATCCATTGCCCGCTGGTAAATCTTTATTGACTGGCTGAATTCTTTTTTCTGGTATAGGATATTTCCCAGGTCAAGGTAAGAATCCAGGCAATTTTTCGGATTGCTATTAATTTCTTCTCCCAGGTAATATTCAACTTTATCGGGGATATCCATATTTCCTTTGGATATCAGCTAAAAGCTTGTTAATCCCTGGTAAATATAGGATTTAATTTTAATAGCCTCATAAGCATATAGTTCGGCTTGTTGAATAAATCCACCTTCAAAGTGATATTTAGCATATGCACCAAGAAATTCTGGTTTTGTATTAAATTGATCCTTCTTTTTCCCCAGAACATTTATTGCTTGATTTGGACCTTCCAATTCTATCGACCAACTCGCCACATTTTAACACTATTTCGAGTGGGAATAAATTCAAATCTAGCCATTGCCTCATTTAATATTTTTACTGCCCTCTCGGGACGTCCCAATTTCTCTTGAAGGATAGAATAAGCCAAAATAATCTCGATATCATCCGGGTGCTGGATGTACATTTTTTCAGCAAGGTCACTGGCATCCAATATATTCCCACTATCATAAGCCATCGTTGCTCCAACTAATAACGGCTCGTAATAATTTGGAGCCACCTCAATTGATTTATTTATGTATGATATTCGCTCGATGGTAATTCCCTAACAGCGCATATGCTTTCGCAAATCCTAAATTTAGTTGGTAATTATCCGGTATTTCGTTCACTGCATTTTTCAAATACCTCAATGGCTAACTCTGGCTGGTTGTTTTTCAAGATAAGCCTGACCAAGATTGAGGTAAATTGAGACATTATCTGGAAGATAATTTAGTGATTTTTGGTAATGGTAGATGGATTCAGCATTCCTGGTAATTTTTTCAGCCAACCGTCGCAGCATTAAAATGCCAATTAGGTTCATCCGGATAATTAATAAGAGCCATTTTAATGCTTTCATATGCCTCTCTATAATTTCCCAGTTCCTCACATATTCTTGAATATACTAATTGCCCAAATGGATTATCCGGATCCATATAAATGCATACCTTAGCTAATTGATACCCCAAGTCAAGATTCGTTTTGGATAATCCAAAGGCGGCATTTACCAGAACATCAATACGTGTTTCCTGATAATTGGCCAATTTATTCAATGCTTCATATCTCGCCATTTTCCGGTAAATGGATGATAAGAGTATATCTTCACTGATCATTTTGAAGGCCATGTATCGATTCATCAATTTCACCGGTTGAGTTAGCCAGAAGGTCGAAAATTATTCTTAAGTTTCCAAGAGATTTTTCGGGTAATTTCGAATTATTTTCTATGAAATCGATTGATGGGTTCACAAATTCCAAATAATTTTCCTTGAATTTTTTCAAGGAAATCCAACATGATATTCACATTGGAGATCATTACACAATGCCTGTTTTTCCAATGAATGAGCAATGACTTTAAGCAAATAAAAATGTCGCAGCGGTGAACTTGGTGATTTATCCAGATCTTCTTTTGCCAACTGATAAGCCATTTCCCATTGATATAACTCCAGGGCAGTATCAATAAACGTATGAATATGCCCATTTTCCTTGTTAAGTCTCAAAATTGTTTCCAATTATTTGGTTTTCAGGATTAGGAAAATTCTAAAATTTGAAAATTATCATAGAATACTTTGAAATTCATTGTTCGCCGTAATCCGTTCTCCATCTCTGATTCTGAATCGAAGGATTAATGTCTGGATACGGGGATCTTTATGGTCTATTGATATTATTTTATTCAACCAGTGTTCTGCTTTAGCAAAATGTCCGGAGGCTAATTCATAATCACACATAAGACAACAAATTCCGACTAAGGCGTTTAGATATTCCCCAAGATTTTCGTTATTATGATCAATTATTTCTGGTTCTTGATAATCATCCACAAAAGATGCCCATTCTAAAGCTTGTTGAAAATCTAATAATTCGAAAGCTAAATCAATAGCCCGGTATCGAGTTGGTAAGTGGTCAGGAGTCTTTTCTATACTTTCCTTAGCTAAATTAAATGCATTCTGCAGATTACCAAGTCTTCGATTTAGAAAGATATTCCTTATAGATATCTGATATGCTTCTCGAGTGATTTATTCCATTCAGGTGTCAAATATCTAAAGGGATAATCATTCGAGAAACTGGCTACTCATTTCTACTTTTCAGCTAGGAGGTCTAATGCCGAAGTTATATTAATCAATCGCCCCATCTACGTCACCTGATTCGACAGTCAAATCGCTCTTTAAAGTAATTACACAAATCTCATCCGGTTTATTCTCAATAATTTCATCAAGGATTAATTAATTGCATCGGAATAATTTCCCTGGTTAATCAATATTCCTGCTGCATCAGTATAAGAGATTCAGATTGTTAGCTGTATTTATTTGAATCCACAGATTGATTAATTGCCATGAATCATCCAATTTGCCAAGCTTGTAAAATAGAAATGCTGCGCTTTGCAATTGATTTGTGGTTAATTCATCTTTATTTAGATAATTAACCAACACATATTCTGCTTCGTCTAATAAATCATTTTGTATGTGCATACGAGCCAGTGATATATAAATATCAGGATTCGTCCGAATAAGTCTTAAAGCAGCATCAATAAAATTTGCTCCCATCTTTTTATCTGATATTTTACTTATCATTTCAAAATACCAATCGATAACCTTGGGATCTTCATTGTTTTTTTCAAGTAAATGCAACCCAAGTTCAAGCGCATTTTCGGTTTAAAGAGGTTTTTAAAAATGCCTCGGCAAGTATCCTGGTCGTATCAAAGCAATCTGGATTTTCAGCCACCACCTCTTTTATAATTGCAATGCCTGCCTCTGCATTGGAACAATCTAGTTCAGCCTTACCATAACCAGCTTTCATCCTCCAGAGTTCTTCTCTGCTTAATTGATATTGGTATTGGTTAATATTCCGGTAAATTTGCAGGGCTTCTTCTTCCTGAGATTCTATTAAGTGAATCTCAGCCATTAATAAATTGAACAAAGGATCATTTGGTCTACTTAATAAAATCCTTTCACAGGTCGGTTTAATCATTTCAGCAAACACCAATCCCGATTCGGACGGATTAAAAACATATTCAATTAGGCTTGAATGAATATCTCCCATCTGGGTTTGCAGGTAAAGAATCCATGTATTAACGTCGTTTGGATTGTCTTGAAAGGAAATCTATAAGAATCACTCCAGCTTCCTGGTTCTTTCCCTGCCTAATTAGCAATAATCCCAGCCTATATGGAAAATCAGAAATTAAAGGCCAGCTGTGCAAACCATCAACGTAAACTTCTTTGGCCCCAATTAGATCACCTGTTTCTTCGTAATAACTTGCCTAACTCTAATATCGTAGAAGGCACCGTTTGGTTTCAATTCTCTGACTTCACCCAATAATGTATGTGCTTCTTCAAAATTTTCATGGTCGATATAATATTTAGCGTGTGATAATTTTAATAAAGCGGAATCCGGGATCAACCTGGTTGCAGTTATTATGGTGCTATATAGAAGGTGCTGGTTGTTTGTAAATCGATATACATTAATCAGCGACTTCCATGGTCTTTCATCATTTTCAAGGAGCAAGGTAGCCCGGGTTAGGTGCGGAATGGCCTGATCGTAATCACCTATTGCAGTGAATGCCTCACCCACCAGCAAATAGGACAAACCATTGTTTGGTAAATTTTCAAATACCCTTTTCCCGATTTCAATTACAAGATCATATTTCTTGTTATATAAAGCTGTATTTGCCAGTGCAAGTAAATCGTCAATCGAATAATTGATATCATTCTCTACAATAAAATACCTTTCCAAATAGGAAAACTCCCATAATCCCTTTTGTTCATAAAGGTCTGCCAGATATCTGTTCCCCTCAAAATCCCCGGGATCACAATAGGCTCCCAAAATTGCATATGAAAGAGATAATTGTTGCTGATTTAATAAATCAAAAATTTTGCTTGCCTGAAACAATAATTCTTGCTGATTTGGAAATATTTCAATTAAATAATTTGCCAACAGACTGGCTTCTTCAATCAGATCTAGTTTGATTAAGCTGGACAGCGGTTTGATTAAATCCAATTCATATATTGAATCATCAATTTCTTCGAAAAACAGTTCACTGGGTGTGTTTATCATTTTTTCTACGGACTTCTTGGCTATTGATTGAACATCACTGGCATTACCATCTGTCAAATGTTTTTCCGCTTCAACAATCTTTCGGAAAGGAATAATTAAATGATCACAATTCAATTCTCCGTATGAGTTTGATGGGTTTATGGCATTTTCCTTAGTAAACACTATCCGTCCCGTAGGATTTGTATCCGGGGCGCTGCACTTTAGAATAGAATACGTTTCCGTTTGAATTGTGTCTTCAGAATAATAATCTGACCTTGATATCTCACTTAGTCCTGAATTTTCAATCACTTTTCTTCTATACTGTGATTCATCGAAAAAATCTTTTTTATTTAATATCATGCCAATTAATTCGACCAGATTTGCTTTTTGTGAATCATTATTATTTATATATTCATGACTGGTTGGTAGTAAAAAAAACGGATTCGTCTCATTTATATCCATATTATTGGCAGCAATACTGGAAACAATAAAACGAGACTCTAAGTATCCCATCAAAGATAAGTGTCGTATCGTTCTATACTGTTCACTAACAGATAATTCTTTTATGAAACCTTTCAAATAATTACAAGTATTTGTTTCGCTAACCAGGTTGCATAAATACGTTTTATGAATGAGGAGAAATGTTGCACAGAATGGAAAATGGTTGAACAGGATTTTGCTAATCATAGAAAAATCATCCACCATTCCGTACAAACAAATGATTACGGGACCCCATATCTTAATAAACGCATTTTCTGAATAGATCGACGAGGAAAATAAATCCCTAAAAATGGAATGCCAGGAGGAATTTTGCTTAAATTTTTGAAACAAGCCTAACGAATAATATGAAACTTCCAAGAAATTTTCCGGTACTTTTGGATTTATGAGTTGTTTTTCTAAAACTCCCAGCACTTTTTCTGTATCGGTATCATCGATGACATCTATTGATTTTCTTTTGTTAGATGGAATTCCATCCTCCATCGTGGTTCTTATTATTGCAAGATTGGACGGAATCCAAAAATTGATCCGGTCGCTACCATCCCAGTTAATTAATGTATCGGAGAATTGTTTATCTCCCAAATCCTCCCATAAGAGACTATTAAGTCTTAATGCGTTGAGTACTTTCGATATATCCTTTCGAGGCAGAACGCTCGCAAGTAATTCAACAAAGTTATTAGGACTCATAAATTACCTTAATGACTCAAAATAAAATCTATATACTAATTTGGAGAACAAGATAATACGCAGCAAGTAATAAAATAAAACCAATTAGGATAAGAAATATTCCAATCCCCGATGTGGTCCTCACCAGTTCATTTAATGCATTGACCAATTCTGATGCATTTCCTACCAGGCCGGAAACGTCCTCAGCCATCCCTTTTTTTGCAAGTTGGGCAGTTTGATTAGAAATTGTTCTTAAATCATCTCCCATAACCCGGGCTATTAAGATAAAAACACCTGCTCCGATAGCAACTACACCTAAACCAAAAAGGCATACAGCCATCGTTAATATCATATTGTTTACCGTCATCGGAATCATATAAGCCTCCTGAATAAATCTCTCAAGAGGCTTGATGCAATTACTGTGCCAATGTGTTTTCTACAGGCGTTGATTACTAGGCATTGATAACATCGTATGGAAGGTGTTGTAAATCTATAGTTTCACCATCACAGAACAACATAGCCCGTTCAATGGCATTACTCAATTCCCGGATATTTCCCGGCCAATCATATTTTATTATCGATTCCATAGCATTTGGCGTGATTTCGGTCACATTCATTCCATTCCTTATATTCAAATTCCTTATAAGAAATGCCACAAGTTCTGGTATGTCTCCCTTTCTATCGCGCAAAGGAGGTAGATCTAAGTCGACAACCTTTAGACGGTAATATAGATCCTCACGAAATTGTCCGTTAGAGATCATTTTCTTTAAATCTCTGTTTGATGCTGCAATAATTTGGACATCGACGTTTGACAATTTAGTACCGCCAACTCTTCGAAACGCCTGTTCCTCGATGGCCCGCAATAGTTTTGCCTGTATATCAACAGGCATTGAAGAAATTTCATCCAGAAATAAAATACCCCCATCAGCTACTTCCATTAATCCTAATTTCTTTTTATCCGCACCTGTGAACGCCCCCGCTTCGTATCCAAATAGTTCTGATTCCAGCATCGTGTTTTGGATTGCTGCGCAGTTTATCGCAATGAAAGGCTTGGTTGAACGTGGGCTTATCTGGTGAATGAAACGTGCTAGTACTTCTTTCCCTGTACCGGTTTCTCCGGTAATTAAGACCGATACCGATGCAGTGGCTGCTTTTTGAGCCTGAACTAATAATAATTTAATCTGGCTGTTGTTCCCCACTACAAATTTAGCTGCCTGTTGCTGGGATTCTCTAAAATGAGCTAGCTCCCTCCGCATTGCGATGATTTCCTCGGCTCTCTTTACAGATTTCTTGAGTTGAGAAAGTTCGATAGGCTTTGTGAGGAAATCGTGAGCTCCTTTTTTCATGGCTTCTACAGCCATCTCGATATCACCATGAGCCGTTATGATAATGATTAATGGCTTATAAAATAATGACGATACCTCATCCAGCAAATGTGGTCCATAACCATCAGGGAGCTGGACATCTAACAAAATAATATCGCAATCGCCTTGGGATATTTTTTCCCTGGCATCCTTTAAAGTCCCGGCAGTAAGCGCGTCGTATCCTTCCGACGATAAGAATTCACTAATAAAAAGCCTTGCATTCTCTTCATCATCAACCACTAATACAGTGACACTCATGCGGGTTAGTCTCCCTCTGCTGCCAAGAGATGTATTTGAAATACCGTTCCACCTGGGAAGGAGCTTAAATTAATGCTCCCCCGGTGTGCAGTAATTATACTTTTTGTAATAGCCAATCCAAGTCCTGTACCCCTTGGACTTGTAGTTACAAAAGGCTCAAAAATATGATCTTTTATTTCATCAGGTATTCCATGCCCATTGTCAGATATTGCAATTTCAATCCAGGTTTTTTTTGTGCTTTTGGCTACACGCTGTATACGTATTCCAAGTGTACCACCTGTCTCCCCCATTGCGTCTACAGCATTGGAGATCAGATTCGTAAATACCTGTTCAAGTGATCTAATATCACCGAGAACTGGGGCTAAGTTCTCCTCCGAGGTAAAAAAGAGTTCGATTCCTAAACGGACAAGCCTTGGATGCCACCGGTCTAGAATTTTATTAAGTAAAAATGTTAAATTTACTTTTTCAAATTTCGTTTCCATTGGCCTTGAATAGGCTAAAACCGATTCCATCAATTGGTTCAACCTGACGCAATCTGCCTGTATTCTACTGACGAGATCTTGATTAGCATCATCGGTTTCCAACTTAGTTGATAATAATTGTAAACCGGTTGATATATTATTTATTGGATTTCTAACTTCGTGGGCAAATACTGCTGTGAATACTCCCAAAAGTGCCCGATGTTCTAGCTGTTGTGTTCTTATTCGATATTGTTCATGTTCGCTTATATCACGAATAAAAACAATTATGTTGGATAATTCCTGATTTGTATGGATTGGGATGATCTGCACCATGGCGGTAAAAGACTGACCATTTCTTCGATGCAAATTAACGTTACCAAGATTGTGGGTTGGGACGCCATTTAATGCATCCTGAAGAGCCTTCCATAATCCTTCCGGTCCAATTAATATATTCTCAACCTCTTTTTCTCTAATTTCCCAGCCGGAATATCCAAGCATTATTTCAGCGGCTGGATTAATCTCCGTAATAGTCATTGCAGGGGATAAAATAATTATCCCATCAGGGGAACTCTCAACAATTTGGTTGTTGAAATGCATTTTTTTCTGAATCTGGTAATGTTCCTCCTGAAGATTATTAATGAGTATATTGTGTTGAAGGGCAGTGCTAATGAATGTTCCCAAAATTGATAAGATGCTGGTGATTTTATCGAATAGGTTGTTTTTCAATATCTCCTACCACAAGAAATCCAATTTTTGCGGCATCATTTCCGAGAGTTGTCGTAGATACATAAGCGAAATTTGATCGCTTTCCAGCACGGTGAATTTCTGAAAATACTCTTTTTCCAGGATACCAGATTGTCGTACCGCCAAGACGGATTAATTCAGTTATCGAAATTGAACCTGGAAAAACATCGTCATCGATACTTGCAGCCACTTTCGTTAATTTAGGAAAACCACTTTCGACCTGATAAATGCATATCTGTTTTGTCTCAAATAACTTTGATGTAATATTGATAACTTTTTCAAAAATTGACTGAGTTTCAGTTTCGTTGAACAAAGATATCAGGTTTTCCAAGCCGGTTAGCAACTTTTTTTCCACATCATCAATTTCTTCAAAGCGATCTTCCAAATGAAAAATGATTATATGTTTTGGATTAGCCCCATATAATTTTGTAGGTTTTAACTGGACTGGAATTGCTTCTTTCCGGAAACGATTTAGTAGAAGGTTATTTCCTGACCCATAAAGAATTTCCTCCAGGTTGGGATTATTAAAAATATCCCCCAAATACTTTCCAATTAAATCCGTTTCAGAATAATTTGAGATTTGAAAGAATTTTGAATTGGCTACAATAATTACACCCTCTGAATCGATTAATATCGAAGCGCTTGGTAATAAATTTAATAAAATCCCCAAATCATAATTTGCGGATTCATCAATTGATGAGAATGGGGATCTTGAAATGTTGGATTGAATTTGTGACATTTTTTATGGAGAAAAATTTCTAAGATGTGCTGGGAGAATACCTTCCATTGCTCGATATTTTGCAACTGTCCTTCTTGCTACATTATATCCTTCTTTTGATAGGGAATTGACCAGTTCCGCATCGCTCATTGGTTTATCTTCCTTCCCAATAATTTCACGTAAAACGGATCTGATATTTAAACTTCGATCAAAGAATGAGGATAAAGGAATAATTCGTTTATTTGGTAATTGTACAGTCTTATTAGAAACAGCCCTGGAAATAGTCGATTCATGAACATCCAATTCCCTTGATATTTGAACTCTTGTTACAGGTTTTAGATATTTTTCCCCCTTGGTGATGAATGGACGTTGTAAAACCACAACCTTTTGGACTAATCGTTCAATTGTATGATTTCGTTGCTGTAAACACTTTATAAATAAGGATGCTTTTTCGAGATCATTCTGCCATTCTTCTTTTTTATCCTCATCCGCTTCCTTCAGGGCAGTTTTAAATAGTGGATTTATTCTTAGAGTGCCTTTCAAAGGGATAACGATTTCTACAACCAGAGGATTCTCAGGTTTGTCATTTAAAAAATTCATGATGATATCTGGTTGATGGTAAACCTGGGTTGAATTTTCGCCAGGATGCCGGATATCTCCCCAGTGGGTCCGGGCGGGAAATGGATTTAGATTCTCTGAAATATATTTTACACATTGCTGGATCCGTCGGATTGATACATTGAACTTATGTGCAAGCTCGTTGTACTGCCTGTGGGTAAGTAAATCCATTTCCTCTTCAATTATTTTTCTGACGAGTTCTGGAACATCCTGCGTTTCTGACAAGATATCGAGTTGCACCAATAATGCTTCCTTGGGATTAATCGATCCAACTCCAAGCGGTTCTGCTTTTTGAATTACTCTTCTGACCCCTTCTACAGTGGATATAGGCACATGAAAATATTGTGCAACTTCTAACGAATTTACAGTTATAAATCCGTCTTCATCCAAATTCGTTAACAAGTAAGCAGCAATAATGCGTTCTTTCGGATTTATATCCGGTCCTATTTGGCGTAAAACATAACTTGGTAGGTCATCTTCTTTGACTGAATAATCATCCTCCCGGTCATAATCATCCTGGCCTTCAGATGAGGTATAAAAATCTTCCCTGGGTGATATAAATACTACAGGTTCTGTGCTTAACCCAGCATTCTGTGGTGCACTGCAAATTGGACAAGGTCCTTTTTCTGTTAATAATCGGTGGCATGTAGGACATCTGCGTTCATCAATTAATTCAAGTGCAGGGTTTGAGGCAAGTACCGTGTCAATTTCTTGTTGCAACTCCTCAACAGTTAAACTCATCAGCGTCATCGTTTGTGCGAGATGCGCTGTTGTCATTGGTCTCATCGATTGCATTAATATTTGTTGCATTTTGCACCTGTATAAAAAAGTATAATATGTTTCCTGTTATGTTGCAAGTTGTATGCCAGGGTTTTTCTATAATATTATTTCGCCAGATAATGCCAGGGTCACCTTAACCAAAATGCTAAAATTAGATAGAATACTTTAGATGGAGGCTTATTGACATTAATAAGGAAACTTATCAGTTTTCTGGTTTTAATAATGGTCATTCTTGTGGTTGTTCTACTCACCACTCAGAATGAATCCGATTCGAAATCTATGATTCAACCTAATATTCCCATTGAAATTGGGTACTTCGATGGGGAACGAGCTATGAAGGATCTTGAATTTCAAGTATCCCTCTCACCTCGAACACCAGGAAGTAAATCCCATGAAACGGTAAGGAATTGGATAATTGAACAATTAAAACTAAACGGTTGGTCTACAAAAATACAACCGGATTTATACAACAATCAGCCTATTTATAATCTGATTGGAAATCAGGGCGAAAACTCTCCATATATCTTGATTGGCGCGCACTATGATTCAAGGTTCTACTCTGATCATGATCCCGATCCATCTTTAAGGAATCAGGGTGTCCCCGGTGCAAATGATGGTGCTTCTGGAGTTTCTGTTTTATTGGAACTTGCCAGGACAATTCCTGATGATTACCGAAAAAATATCTGGCTCGTTTTTTTTGATGCAGAAGATCAGGGCGGGATAAATGGCTGGGATTGGATAATCGGATCCCAATCTTTTGTTGACCAAATCCCGGCTTTGCCGCAAAAAGTTATAATAATTGATATGGTTGGAGATAAAGACCTGCAGCTTTTTTATGAATCAAATTCAGATGCAAACCTACAACAAGAAATATGGAGTATTGCTGCAGAATTGGGTTATCAAAATATATTCCATCAACAATCTAAGCACTCGATCCTTGATGACCATATTCCTTTCGCAGAACTTGGTATACCCTCGATCGATATTATTGATATGGATTATCCTTATTGGCACACAACTCAGGATATAACTGATAAAGTATCTGCAAAAAGCCTCCAGGCTGTTGGCACTACCCTATTAAGTTGGATTTCTGAACAATAAATATAAATTATGTGAATAGTATTTGGCATAAAAATTTGATGATCCTTGGGTAGTCAATATTATTAAATAAACGAGAATTAGATGTCAAAAAAAAATCCAGAACAAACAGCAATACCCATTGAACGAGCATTTCTAGTAGGTGTTCAGATCTATGATGACTTACATTTATTATCCCTTGAAGATTCATTACAAGAATTGGAGCAATTAACAGAGACAGCAGGATTATTTCCTGTCGGTTTTGCTACCCAAAAATTGTCTAAACCCAATCAAGAAACCTATATCGGTTCCGGAAAAGTCGAAGAGATTAAAGCCTTAATTGAGGAATTATTTGTTGACGTTGTGTTATTTGATAATGAATTAAATCCACGAAACCTGCGTGAACTTGAAAAAAAATTAGGTCCGAAAGCCAGGATCGTCGACCGAACTGCTCTTATACTCGACATTTTCGCACAGCATGCGAATACCAGGGAAGGTATACTACAGGTAGAACTTGCCCAAAATGAATATCGTTTACCCCGCCTGACTCGTGCTTGGACACACCTTGCCAGGCAGGCTGGAGGTGGTGCTGGTAGAACTGGAAGTGTTGGTGGTGTAGGCTTGCGCGGACCGGGTGAAACTCAACTGGAGATTGATCGGCGGGAAATTCAAAATAAAATAATTCACTTGAAAAAAGAATTGGAAAAGGTGCGTGCTCATAGGAGCAGATATCGTGCACAACGTCGCAGGTCCAATATTCCAACAGTAGCACTTGTAGGATATACGAATGCCGGAAAATCAACTTTGTTGAACAGACTATCCAATTCGGATATTTATGTTGCAGATAAACTCTTTGCAACCCTTGACCCGACAACCCGTCAAATTCACTTTCCGTCCGGTCAAAAAGCCCTTCTCACAGACACAGTCGGTTTTATTCAGAAATTGCCCACACAACTTATTGCAGCATTTCGGGCTACACTGGAGGAAATTTCTGAAGCGGACCTGCTTATCCATATCGTGGACATTTCTCATCCGAATGCACATGCCCATTGGAAATCTGTGGAAGAAACCCTTACAGAGATTGGCGCTGGAGAGATACCAACAATTACCGCATTAAATAAAATAGACACAATACCAGATCCGGAGATTGTAAAACAAATTACGCAGGATTACGCAAATTCTGTGGCCATCTCTGCCCTGAATGGAAATGGGTTGGATGACTTGCTTGAAATTGTACAATCAAATCTTCTAACAAATTACATTAATATCTCTTTAGAGATCCCCTACCAACACGGTCGCCTAATATCAATGCTGTATGAAAAAGGGGATATCGAATCTATTATCCATCAAAAAAACTCGATCATGGTTAGAGCTAATATTCCAAGATCATTGATTAAACAATTTGAACCGTTTAGGAAATTGACTAAAACACAAGAGAACCAATTTTTCGAGAATTGAATTTTTTATTCTATTCTAAAATTGTTTCTATAGTCCACAATAGGTCTGGTTATTAAAAGAAAAGCAAATGCAAAATATGAATTATGCACTTGCTTTTCATTCGAATTTCCGCTTATTTTTTGGTTTCTTTTTCCATAGAAATTACTTCCCGACCCCGAAAATGACCACAACTTGGGCAAACTCGGTGTGGTAAACGCATTTCTCCGCAGTTACTGCATTGTACAATATTCGGTACTTCAATAAAATCATGTGCTCTTCTGCGGTCCCTACGACCCTTTGACAATTTTCTCTTTGGAAGAGGTGCCATTTGTAATAATCCTCCATCTAATTTCACACAGCAATATTCTACTGTAAATTTCAATTGTTTTAATGAGACACAAAATTTTACCACATTTTTAATAATCAAGCGATTGATATTTCATTTATCTTTCATTTTGTATATTTCATTTAACTACAAGATTTGGATTTATTTACAGTTTTTATTACCATTTTCCCTACACAGTAAATATATTACGGTGTATAATTTTTTGTCGCCGACATCAAAAAGTCGGCATTTGCTTGATTTGGAGGCATTTCACGCATGAATCAACGTCCAATTAATTTGATTGTCATTTTTATCCTACTTGCTTTATCTATTTGGATCATAATACCCGATAATCCTGGCATTAAAATCGGTGATTTTGAAAGGAATCTGGATACTATTCTTGGATTAGACCTCCAGGGCGGACTGCAGATACTGCTTGAGACCGATTTGCCTGAAGATTCTAATTTTGATCCCCAGTCCTTACAGGATGCCAAACTAATTCTTGAGAATAGAAGTAATGCGCTCGGGGTAAGTGAGGTCTTATTTCAGGTGGCGGGAAGTAACCGTATTGTTGGCGAGTTCCCCGGTTTAACCAATACCGAAGAGGTGATTAAGGTATTAAAACAGACCGGACAGCTTGAATTTGTAGACTTTGGGGATGTTATTCTAGAACCCGGGACAAAGATTAAAACGGATATTGGATTGGATAATACTGGGACACCACCGGTAGAGACAACCAGTGGAGGGGAATCCCAACCAGCAGAAGATAAAATATGGTCAACTGTAATGACGGGTAATCATATTAAATCTGTTGGCGTCACCACCAATGAACTTGGTCAATTCATTATCCAGTTTGAATTGGATGATGAAGGTGCGGGTATTTTTAAAGATTACACAACCAACAATGTCGGAAAGATTCTAGCAATCGTCCTGGATAAAATGGTAATTTCAACCCCTCGAATCGAAAATGCCATAACAGATGGATCTGGAATCATCACTGGTAACTTTAACTACGAATCTGCAAACAGCCTGGCAGTTCAATTAAGATATGGATCGTTACCAATCCCCCTAAAAGTAGCGGAAAGCCGTGTTATTGGTCCTACCCTTGGTCAGGATTCTTTGCAGAAAAGTCTTCTTGCTGGAGTGATTGGACTGATCATCGTTGCTCTATTTATGATTATCTATTATAGGCTTCCCGGTGTCGTTGCAGTAATCTCCATTATTATTTATGGTTTGGTTACCTTTGCTTTATTCAAATTTATTCCTGTAACGATGACCCTTCCCGCAATCGCCGGTTTCCTATTAAGCACGGGTGGTGCGTTGGATGCGAATATCCTGATTATTGAAAGATTGAAGGAAGAACTTCGCAGCGGAAAAAGTATAAAGAATTCTGTATTCCTTGGTTGGAAGAGAGCCTGGCCGTCAATCCGCGACTCCAATGCTGCAACAATCATCACCAGTGCAATATTGTTCTGGTTTGCCTCAGCCTATGGAGCAAGCATTGTAAAAGGATTTGCCGTCACCCTTGCAATAGGAGTTTTCATCAGCCTTTTATCAGCAAGCCTGGTTTCCCGAACTTTTCTCGGTATAGTGATGGATTGGATAAAACCATCCGACGTTGATAAAATGGTCGGATTATAAGAGGATCGAATGTTAAATATTTTAGGTAAACGTTATTTCTTTTTCGGACTATCCCTGTTATTAATATTACCGGGAATGTTAATCCTTCTTTTTTCGGGTATCCCGCTGGCTATTGATTTTACCGGAGGTAGTTTATTAGATCTGAAATTTTCAGACTCAACAGTACCTCAGCCAGCCCAGGTTATCACGCTGTTAAATGGTCTCGGTCTTACCGATGTCCAGGTCTCCTCTACAACCGATAATGCTCTAATTATCCGGACAACTTTCCTTAATGAGGAAAAAAGGAGCGAGGTCTTAAATACATTAAAGGACCAAATAGATCCCGAATTGGTAGTTCAACGCTTTGACAGCGTTGGTCCTACCATTGGTCAAGAAGTAGGTCAGAGGGCAGCTTTGGCAGTTGGGCTTGCTGCCTTAGGTGTTGTCTTATATATTTTCTTTGCCTTCCGTGGGGTTGCTCATTCACTCCGATATGGAATCTGCGCTATCCTTGCCGAGCTTCATGATGTCCTTGTCATAATTAGCATCATTGCAATTGGGGCTAAGTTTTTTGGATGGCAAGTGGATTCACTTTTTCTAACTGCACTGCTAACAATTATCGGATTTTCTGTCCAGGATACAATCGTGGTCTTTGACCGTATCCGTGAAAACAGCAACATATATAAAAAACTGGAGTTTGAAACCCTGGTCAATCATTCGATAGTTCAAACCCTAATGCGTTCTATCAACACCCAATTAATGACATCTGAGTTCCTCCTGTTGTCATTGGTCCTGATTGGTGGTGTTACACTGAGGGAATTTTCATTCATTTTACTGATTGGCCTATTGATGGGAACTTATTCCTCAATATTCATCGCTGCCCCAATTCTTGTTGTATGGGAGAATAAAGAGTGGAAATATTGGTTCAGAGGAAAACGTCAAACTACCGCATAACTACAATAAAAAAGGTTCAGAAACTAGTTTCTGAACCTTTTTTATCGTAAATATAGAATTAATCCAATTTGTTAAAATGGAGAAATGACATTGCCTATGAACGAAGAATTTATTCTAATAACCGGCGCGAATGGCGAAATGGGACATAGTCTGATCCAGCACTTTTATGAGTATACTGAGCATAGGGTAGTTGCCCTAGATATCCATCCTCTGGATCCTCAGCTGCTGCCCCTTTGTGAAAAATTTATCCAGGGCGATATACTGGATTCGTTGCTCTTCGGAAGATTAATAGCTGAGCATAATTTCAGCACGATTTACCACCTTGCTTCCATTTTATCTACGAAAGCCGAACACAACCCGGAAAGTGCCCACCGCGTAAATGTTGAAGGGACAATAAACTTATTGAGATTCGCAGTTGAACAGTCTCAAAAGCAAGGAAAAACCATTAAATTCCTGTACCCAAGTTCAATTGCGGTATATGGGTTACAGGATCTAAAGACAAAGTGTAAATCTGGAAAAATCACAGAAGATCAATGGCTACAGCCAAGAACGATGTACGGATGTAATAAACTCTATTGTGAATACCTTGGGAGATATTACAGTTCTTTTTATAAACAACTTGCAGTAAACCGATTCCCCAACCCGGTTGATTTTCGAGCAATCAGATACCCCGGATTGATTAGTGCAACTACTATCCCAACTGGCGGCACAAGCGATTATGCCCCAGAGATGTTCCACTATGCAGCCAGAGGTATTCTTTACAAGACATTTGTTAGAGAAGACACTTGTCTTCCATTTATGGTTATGCCTGATGCTATTAAAGCAATTCTTATGCTGGAAGCCGCTCCACAAGAATCCCTGACTCAATCAGTATATAACGTTAATAGTTTTAGCCTCACTGCCAGGGATATTTATAATATCGTAATAAATGCGTTTCCAGATGCGCATGTCACTTTTGAACCCGATGCCAGCCGGCAAAATATTGTTGACAGTTGGCCAGCTGACATTGATGATAATGCTGCCCGGAAGGACTGGAATTGGGAACCAGATTTTAATTTGGAATTAGCCTTTAATAACTATCTTATCCCATCGATAAAACAACGTTACCTATAAAAAACATTGATGGGAAGAATAAATATTATAGGATTAATTACCGGGTATAAGAGTACTTTTGTTTTTATAAATTTGTGTAAAATAAAAAGTTGTTATACAGTAATTTTAATATAGGCATTAATTTCCAAAAAGTGGAGGAAAGATATGGATTTCAACGAACTTAATCAGATATTTAGACCAAAATCGATTGCTGTAATCGGTGCATCCAACACCCCTGGCAAAATTGGTTATTCAGTCTTAAATAATCTTATCAAGGGTGGTTTCCACGGAGATATTTATCCAATTAACCCGCAAGCCTCTGAGATCCTGGGGATTAGAGCCTACCCATCCGTAACAGATGTGCCAGGAAGGATTGACACAGCAGTTGTTACAATTCCTGCGAAGTTTGTTCTTGAGGCAATTGAAGAATGTGGGAAGAAGGGAGTCAAGGGTTTATTCGTAATAACCTCTGGTTTTGGCGAGATAGGTAATATTGAACTTGAACGAGCAATCGTAGAAACTGCTAAAAGTTATGGAATGAGAATTCTTGGCCCTAACATTGTTGGTCACCTCTCGAATTCCGACAATTTAAACGCTTCATTTGCCCCATTTTTACCCTTCAAAGGAAAATCTTCGCTTATCTCGCAAAGCGGTGCACTGCTGATTGCCCTCGATGCTGCAACATATACTAAAGAGATTGGTTTTGAAAAACTCATTTCAATCGGTAATATGGCAGACCTAAATTTCAGTGATCTAATCGCTTGGTTGGATAAGGATGACGATACCACATGTATCACTTTATATATTGAGGGGATAGGAGACGGACGGGAATTTATTGAAGTAAGTCGTAAGGTAAAAAAACCCATAATAGCACTAAAGGCGGGGGTTTCAACTCATGGCGCTGCCGCAGCTGCATCACATACCGGATCGCTAGCTGGAGCAGCCAAGGTTTATGGAGCTGCTTTCCAGCAGGCTGGTGTTGTGGAAGCAAAACACCTTGATAATTTATTTGATCGTGCACTTGGATTGTCTCTTCAACCGCCTATGAATGGGGACAATCTCCTGATTATCACCAATGGCGGGGGTATAGGTGTTCTAGCCACCGATGCTGCCGAAAAATATGGCATCCCCCTGAAATTCACACCCAAGGAACTTCAAGCAGAACTTAAAAAGCACATGCCGGAATTCGGTTCAGCAAAAAATCCTGTTGATATCACTGGACAAGGTGGCTATGAATGGTATTACAGTACAGTAAACTATTCCTTATTAAATCCTTGGGTTGATGGATTAGCAGTTCTCTACTGTGAGACAGCAATTACCGATCCGATAGAGATAGCTAAAGGTATAAATAAAGCAATAGTAGATGCCAACATCAAAGACAAACCCGTAGTTGTATCATTTGTTGGTGGCGAAAAATCCGATAAGGCTATGAGTTGGTTGGTTGATCAGGGTATACCAGCTTACAGTGCTCCTGACGTGGCAATTAATGCCATGGCTGCTTTACGCGAATATTCTCATCTCAGCAAATTAAAAGCTGAACCAGAAGAGATCATCAGTAATGTTGATATAACTGGCGCATTAAAAATTATTCAGCACGCCAGGGCTGATGGACGAGATTCATTAACAGAAATTGAAGCAAAACAAGTTTTTGAATGCTATGGATTGCCAGTAACCAAAACGCTCCTTTCAAAATCAGAAGAAGAAGCCGTTTCTCTAGCTAAAAGCATGGGATATCCAGTTGTTATGAAGATTGTCTCCCCTGATATTTTGCACAAATCAGACGCTGGCGGTGTCAAAGTAAATATCAAAGACGAAACAGGTGTCCGTGCCGCCTATAATGAAATATTAAAGAATGCCAAAAATTACAAGGAAGACGCTGATATTCATGGTATCGCAGTTCAGCAGATGGCTCCCTGGGGAACTGAGGTAATTCTTGGTTCAGTCAATGATCCGAGCTTTGGCCCAACCATGATGTTCGGTCTGGGAGGAATCTTTGTTGAGGTACTTAAGGACGTTACCTTCAGGGTTGCTCCGGTATCACACAACCAGGCCGTTAGAATGCTGAGTGAGATTCGTGGTGCTCCAATACTTGCCGGTATCCGCGGTGAGAAACCAAGAGATCATCAAGCATTAGCAGATACAATCTCCCGCTATTCAACGATGATAATTGATTTAGCAGGTGAAATTAGCGAATCGGACGCCAATCCTGTTTTGGTCTATGAGGAAGGTAGAGGGGTTAATATTGTAGATGCGCGTATTATTCTAAAAAAAAGCGCCAATAAGTAATAGTTGCCAAATATTAGAGCCGGTAATAATCTACCGGCTTTTTTTTATTATTCATCCATAACATCTTCGATATATTTTTTTATTTCCGGAATGGATATTAGTTTGTCGTAGTAGAAATTATTTATTAATCCGATGAGATTAGCTCTGGCTCGTTCTACTTCATCAGACTGGTATTCATCCCTTCGAGAAATACTGTCACGCAAATAAAGCAGTGAACGAATTATTTCACTCTCTTTCTCTCCTTCTAATACATCCACAACATCCATTATTAATTCATCTGCCTGTTTTAATAGTGCATCCTTGGTTATTAGAGAATCTGGTGTGGATGCTTCTTCCAAAGTGCGCACCAGTGCCCACACTTGATACAGGACAGTCGCCGGTTCATCAAACAACTCCCTGATGTATGCAGCCTCACCATATCTACCTGTTAACCGAAAAATGTTGTACATACGTTTTGCCACTTTTCCATAATTTGGTTCTCCGGATAAGTACTTTTTGACTTCTTTTCTTAGCTGTTCAACATAATGATCAAGGGCATCAGGCGATACCTGTTTTACCAGTTTGGAAAATAATGGGATTGACATGGCTTCCAGGTACACTTCTTGAAAGTATGGATCCAGATATCCATCCAATGGGGTGATATTACCATCAGGCGCCTCCCAGGTAACATCCAGCATATTACTGGCATTGGCAACTTTGCCCCGCACAGGATCAGCCACAACCCAGTCTAATTTACACCAACCAGGGTCATTCGCCACATCATCCCACCCTATCAAAATTTCCTTGCCATCGGAAGAAAATGCCTTAATGTATCCCTCTTTTACATTCTCCGGTTTCCACGTAATGGGTGATCCTCCTTTCCGGGGTTTACCATCCACAATGACATCCTCTGGGTAATTCCCAAATTTGGCTTCTATAAATCGATATGTAGGACCCTGGAGGGAGGATAAGATTTTTTCCCTCATAATTTTTGAGAGAATATCACATGCCGCAGTTTTTGAATCTGCGATAATATTGACTCTTTCAAAATAATCGCAATCTCCGGGATAGGTTTGAATCTTTGATTGGGCAGCAGAACCCGATAAGGATAAAGCGGTTTCTACCACGCCTTCCACGTCATGAAATTCGACTAACCTGCCGATTTGACGAAAATAATCAAGGTCTTCTTGATCAAAATCAATCATTGAAATACGATGTCCAAAAATCCCTGAATTTTCATCAACCTTAAATTGGTTTGTTGATTTAGAACCAGCCATCGCCGTTAGCCATTGCATTGCTTCGGATTCATCCATCTCAATTCCAAGACGCTTGGCAGATTTAATTATGTTGGTCAAATCATGATCAAATTCACCTGTATTTTCCATTCAACCTCCACATGAAAAAATATATATGTTTCAAATTCGGATTCACATCCACGCCATCAATTATATATTTATGAATGAACTAAATTTTTTGCTGTGCTAAAACTCATGGTAAAATTTTTTTGGTAACTGGTTATTGGTTGATCTAATAACATTATTATAAAGATTTTCCCGGTTATTTTAGGAATATATATGTCTAGAGAAAATAATTATCTTTTGCTCAGTTGTTATCCCGGTTTATAATAGCGAACCTACCCTTCAAGAACTTGTCATCCGCCTCCAATCAGCATTAAAGGAGAATTGCTCCCAATTTGAATTATTACTCGTTAATGACGGTAGTTTTGATAAAAGTTGGCAAATTATCCAGAATTTAGCCGCTCAATATCCGTTTATCAAAGGGATAAACCTGATGAGGAATTACGGACAGCATAATGCCCTCCTTTGTGGAATTAGGGAAGCACGAGGGGATGTGATTATTACCATGGATGATGATTTACAGCACCCACCCGAGGAAATTTCTAAATTGTTACAAAAATGGATGGAAGGCTATGATGTTGTTTATGGTTATCCTACTAAATTACCACATAGCTTTTGGCGAAATTTATTCTCCAGATTGACAAAAAAAACGCTTGCCTTCGTCATGGGTATCAAATCTGTTAATGAAATCAGTGCATTTCAGAGCGTTCTCAACCGATTTACGAAAAGCCTTCTCCTCCTATCAAAGCCCAAATGTCATTATTGACGTCCTCCTTTCCTGGGGTACTCGAAATTTCACCAGTGTTAATGTCAATGAAAATCCAAGAGTTGTTGGTAAATCAAATTACGATTTTTTTAAGTTGGCAAGCCAGGCATTCCTGATCCTGACTGGTTTCAGCACGATTCCCCTCAGGTTAGCCAGTTGGCTCGGGATTCATTGTCATGATTTTCGGGAGTATCGTATTCCTATATGTCCTTATTTCCTATTTTTCTATGGGTAGTATCCCAGGCTTCCCATTTCTTGCATCAATAATTTCCCTTTTCAGCGGAACCCAATTATTTGCAATTGGAATTATAGGGGAATATTTGGCCAGGATATTCGACCGTTCCATGGAACGTCCCACGTATGTGATCGCAAAAACCACTGAAATTCCATAATCAAACAGGTCCACAAGAGTATATATAACAATGCATCCGATAAAAATTGACTTCAACAAACCACAACTAATTGGTAAAGAATTTGATTATATTTCTGACGCAATCGACCGGTCGCATATTTCGGGAGATGGTTTTTATACAAAACAATGCCAGACCTTATTAGAAAACGAACTATCGGCACAGTAAGGTTATACTGACCACATCCTGCACCCATGCACTTGAAATGAGTGCAATTCTTTCAAATATCGAACCAGAAGACGAGGTAATCATCCCGTCGTTTACATTTGTTTCAACGGTTAATGCCTTTGTGTTGCGGGGCGCAAAACCCGTCTTTGTTGATATCCGTGCAGACACACTCAATATTGATGAAAATCTGCTCGAGGATAAGATTACCCAAAGAACAAAAGCCATCGTTCCTGTACATTATGCCGGGGTTGGTTGTGAGATGGATAGTATCCTCACTACAGCCAGAAAATATGATTTAACTGTCATCGAAGATAATGCTCACGGACTATTTGGCAAATACAAAGGCAAACATCTGGGCACTTTCGGATCAATGGCAACCCAAAGCTTTCACGAGACAAAAAATATCACCTGCGGCGAAGGCGGAGCAATCATTCTGAATGACATGAATTTAATTGAGCGGGCAGAGATCATTCGCGAAAAAGGGACAAACAGGTCAAAATTTTTCAGAGGCATGATCGATAAATATACTTGGGTGGACATAGGCTCAAGCTACCTTCCGTCAGACATCCTTGCAGCTTTCCTCTATGCGCAGTTGGAATCCAGAGAATTGATCCAAAATAAAAGGAAGCAGATTTGGGAATATTATGACCAAAATCTTCACCAGGTTGCCATAAAAAAAGGAATTGGACTGCCTCACATTCCCGACCATTGCCAGCAGGCATACCATATGTATTATTTACTCCTCCCGGATTTAGAAACCCGACAGCGTTTGATTGCACATCTCAAGGAGCGCGGAATCATCAGTGTTTTCCACTATTTACCGCTCCACCTTTCTGACATGGGTAAAAAATTTGGGGGCAAATTGGGAGATTGTCCAATTACAGAAAGCATCAGCGATCGCATTCTACGTCTTCCCTTCTACAATACCCTATCACATGAACAACAAGACCATGTGATAAGTGCAATATCAAAATTTCCTATGTAACCAAAACAACAAACAACTACAACAAAAAGCCTGGTTAACCAATATTTCCCGGGCATTATCTCTCTTTAACCAAATCCCCTGCCGGGTTTACCCCATTCCATACCCAATTAATCAACCCTGGGGGGATTGTCCTCCAGATAGAGAATTGATAACGTATAAGCATGGAAATTTTGCCAGCACCCCAAACAAAGGGGACTCACTTATTCATCGCGCCAAGAGCTTTCCTAAAGCAAACAATTCCGGGATTGATCACCCATCTGGCAATCACAACACCTCTGAAAATTCTGGATGGGGGTAATTCAATTAACGTACACCAGCTTTCCCGTCAAATCCGGCGCCGTACCGGGCAGGTTTTTCAAGTACTGGACCGCGTCCACCTGGCACGTGCTTTTACCTGTTACCAGATGCTGGCAATGCTGCGCGAAGCGCCTTCAGGGCCCTTCCCGATTATGGTGCTTGAGCTGCTGGCCACCTTTTATGATGAAAATGTCTCGCTAATGGAAAGAACGCGGCTTTTAAAGCACAGCCTTTTTGAAATTGAGCGGCTGTGCCAGTCAGCGCCGGTATTAATCACAACCAGTGACACACCCCTGCTGGAAAGTGAAAACTGGCTGACCTTATTAGAAAAAAATGCCGACCAGATCTGGCGTCTGGAAAAGCAGCAAACACCATCAACGCTCCGCATGTTCTAAGAGGGATTATGGGACGCACTCTGGCATCTATAACGCAGGTCTTCTTACAAGAGCAGGAGGCTTTTTCTCGTTTCCGGCGTGCATTACGACGCAGCGATCAGGAGGCTATGGATGACTTATTCATAGCAGCCAGAAAACATCTCAGCGCCGCGGCCTATGCCGCCCATGCCCTGCCTTTCGAAGTGTTTTTGCTGGCAATGCTGTTGGAAGAACACAAAGAAGTTATCCGCCTGCGCAAAATAATCGAAGAAAAGCAAGATGAATAAATATACAGGGTGGCTGCTGGATCTCTATCCGGCAGCCTCAACAGGGATTGCACTCTGGTTTCTGTTGGAAAATGGTGCCCGTCAGCGCTTCCTGCAGCCTTTCCCGGTAACCTTTCATGCATTTGCACCCCAACCAGAGCTGCACACTCTGTGGAATTACCTGCAAAAACAGTCCATCCCTGTTAAGCTTGCCTACACGCAAAAAACGGAGCTGTTTGAAGATAAGCCAATAACGGTCCTTTCCATCACTGCACCCGATCCATATTCACAGGATAAATTGTTCAGGCGGCTTTCTTTTAAATTTCCTGAGATTACCTATTACGACGCAGACCTGCACATTGCTCTCAGACATGCGGCGTTGTTCGGTACTTTTCCCCTCTGCCGCTGCGAATTCACCCTGGATAATAACACCGGGCAAATTACCCAGATTACCTCGCTCGATTCTCCCTGGAACCTGCAATCCATCAGGCCTCCTTTGCGTATTATGCAAATTGAACCTGATGAAGATCCGCGGCATTCACAGCCCGGCGCACTAAAAATCTCCACCGAAAAGGACACCCACCTGCTCTCCTTACGCTACTCCCGCCCGCTCATGTTAAATCTCAAAGCATTATTACAGCGCTACGATCCAGATCTTCTGCTTACTGCCTGGGGAGACCGCTGGCTGCTTCCCTATCTGCTTGAACTTACTGAGAATTTAAACATCCGCTTACCCCTCAACCGTGATGCTGAATGTGAACTTAGCTGGCGTCCAGAACGCTCCTATTTTTCTTACGGACAGGTGATCCACAGAGACCAGCAAATACACCTGGCAGGGCGCTGGCACGTTGATATCCACAATGCCATGCTTTATCACGACTACAAAATGGAAGGGATATATGAGTTAAGCAGAGTCACCAGCCTGCCGCTACAAACAACAGCCCGTGTTTCCCCAGGAAGTGGCATTTCTGCAATGCAAATGGTTACCGCCCTGAGACAGGATATTCTCGTTCCTTGGCACAAACAACAAGTAGAGGCGCAAAAAACTGCCTGGGAGCTGCTCTTATCAGACCAGGGCGGACTGGTTTACCAGCCTGTTACCGGTTTGCACCGGCATGTTGCTGAACTGGATTTCATCTCCATGTATCCGAGCATCATGGTCCATTACAACATTTCACCGGAAACTATCAGAGGGCCTGTAAATTTGAATGAACGCCTGGCTGCCCCTCCTGATAAGCCGCCCGGGTTAATACCACAGACTTTAAAGCCGCTTCTGGACAAACGTATGGCGATCAAGCATCGCTTGTTGACATTAAAGGCCAGTGACCCGGGTTATGAAAGTTTAAAGGCCAAGGCATCCGCCCATAAATGGCTCCTGGTAACTTGTTTTGGTTATCTCGGTTATAAGAACGCCCGCTTTGGCCGCATTGAAGCACATGAAGCTGTAACTGCCTACGGACGCGAAGCCTTGCTGCGCGCCAAGGAAGCCGCAGAAGATCTGGGTTTTTCAGTACTGCATTTATACGTGGATGGCATGTGGGTACAGCAAGAGAATGCCGATAAAGTTGGCGATTATGAGGCATTGCTGAGAGAGATCGCATCGCGTACCGGGCTCCCGATATCGCTGGAAGGTATCTACAATTGGATCGCTTTCCTCCCCTCCAGGCAGGATGTCCGTATTCCCGTTGCCAACCGTTATTTTGGCGCTTACCAGGATAGTTCGCTTAAGGTACGCGGTATTGAACTGCGCAGGCGGGATACACCATTATGGATAGCAGAAAAACAACAGGCAATACTACAGCAGCTCGCCCCGATAAAAGACCCCGAATCCGAAATTATGGCTAACACCCTTTCAAAAATCAAAAAAGATGTCAGAAAATCTATTTCCGAACTGACTATGGGCAATATTGCACCTGAAAAACTGATTATTACCCAAAAGCTTTCCCGCACCCTGGAAGAATACCGCTCCTCATCCCCGGCAGCCCGGGCAGCAAGCCAGCTTGCGGAAATTGGTAAAGTACTCCGCCCGGGTCAGATGGTTCGGTTTATCTACATGCTTGGCTCTCCGGGTGTTCAGGCCTGGGATTTGCAGCAGAAAATCCAGGTTGAGAAGATTGATATCGACCGTTATGCAAGGTTGATGCTGAGGGCTGTAAATACGATCTTAATGCCTTTTACAGGGGAGAAATTCTCTTTGAATGCTAATTCCGGTAATCTTCCAGTTTTATTGCCTACCCGTACTTCGGGTACTCCCCCTCTTCTAAAATTGATGAAATCCAACCTGATTAACCAGAAAATAGTATCCCCTAAAAATGAACTTAATCTTCTACCTGTTTTTTATCCAGAAAATAAAGACTCGCAGCAAGTGTAATCCATGCAATCAACTGAACTGGTTTTATTCCTGAGAAGATTGGTGTAATATCACCTCGAAATGCCGAGAATAGTATTATTCCCAAAGAATTTGCGGAAACAAAGAGTAGGAATGTCACTCCTGGTTGATATTTGATTTGTTTCCATCGCAAAGGACTGGTTGCAGTGGGCCAGATTGTCCAGGTTGCGATACAGGCAAGGATTACCTGGTAAATCTGAGTCGGATGCCTGCTTTCTCCCCAGAGTGCAATAGCCCATGGGACTTTGGTTGGAATCCCGTATGCATCTCCGGAAGCCAGGTTTGCAAACCCCAATCCGATCATCATCACACCCAGTCCAGGGGTTAATGCATCCAGTGTCTGCCGGAGATTCAGCTGTTTTTTCTGGATATAGATCAGGCAAGCTATGAAACCGAATAAGACACCCCCCGATATATCAAGGGTTTCAGATGAAAGCGAGAAAACACCTAACAAATTACCGGTGAATGCATCGCGGTAAGTGAGCAAATATGCAAATCGAGCACCTAATAGTCCAGCAATCAGTCCCAATAAAACCATGTTGGTAATTAAATTCGCCTGTGTATCATATTTTGACGCATGCTTCTCAATTTGGTTCATACCAATCCATAGGCTAATTAATAGTATTAATGGAACTGTTTGAATGGATAGAGGACCAATTTGGAGTACAGGCATCATTGTGATCCATCCCGCAGCATTTTTTCGATTTTTGATTTTATGAGTGATTCCGTCATAGGTCCCCCGATGATAATATCGGAAATAATGCCATATTCATTTATAAAATATGTGGTCGGAAGCGCTTTTACTTGATATTTAGTGGCTGTATCACCCAGGTAATCAAACAGAACTGGAAATGTTAATCCATTTGATTCAATAAATTTCTCTATTGATAAAATATTATCCTGGTTGGTCATATTAACCGCCAGAACATGCAGACTTTGATCTTTATAGTCCTCGTATACCCTTTGCAGAGCAGGCATCTCTGCCCGGCATGGTGGACACCAGCTAGCCCAAAAATTGATCACAACCGGGTATCCCCGTAATTTTTCTAATTGGATTTTGTTACCGTCAACGGAATCTAATTCAAAATTTGGTGCGATAAATCCTTCTTTCGGAGCAGAAATATCCCCTGCTGATGGCGATGTTATAAAATTGGTTGAAAAGGCAATCCATCCTGCAGCACCAATCAGGATGATCAGACTTCTTTTGGAAAATTTGTGCATTCTATATAATTCTCTATAGGGGTCATAAAGTGATTGTAAATGGTTTCAATTATGAGAAAGGATTAAGTCTCGTCTACCCAAAATCAATAATAGATCAGCATGGTAAAATGGATATTATTTTCATCAGGAGATAGATATGATACCAGTAAATGAATTTGAAAATAAAGCCATTAATACAATCCGCTTTTTATCCGTAGATGCGGTTCAGGCGGCAAATTCTGGCCATCCAGGTCTACCAATGGGCGTAGCCGCCATTGCTTATACTTTATGGACAAAACATCTCCACCATAATCCAAATAATCCCAGTTGGTCAAACCGGGACAGATTCATCCTTTCTGGCGGCCATGGGGCCACACTGTTATACAGTTTGTTGTACCTGACTGGATATGATCTTCCGATGGAACAGCTCAAACAATTCAGGCAATGGGGTAGTATGACCCAGGGTCATCCTGAGTATGGAAAAGCACCCGGCATCGAGCTAACCACAGGTCCACTGGGGGCAGGTTTTGCTACTGGAGTAGGAATGGCTATGGCTGAAACCCACCTGGCTGCAAAATTCAACAAACCCGGATATCCAATTGTCGATCACTTTACCTATGCGGTTGTAACGGATGGAGATTTAATGGAGGGGGTTTCCTCGGAGGCTGCATCTATAGCCGGTCATTTCAAGCTTGGAAAACTAATTTACTTTTATGATGATAACCGATTTTCCATTGATGGTCCAACCGACATAGCTTTTACAGAGGATCGGGGAAAACGGTTTGATGCCTATGGCTGGCAGGTTCTCTATGTAAAAGATGGGAACAACGTCGATGAGATTGATAAGGCGATTGAAGCGGCAAAAATTGACCCAAGGCCATCCTTGATAATTTGCAGAACAATAATTGGTTACGGACTTCCCAACCTCCAAAATACTGCTAAAGCACATGGAGCACCTCCCGGCGAAAAAGAATTGGATCTTGCAAAAGAAAGCATGGGCTGGCCTCTTGCCCCACGTTTTTATGTTCCAGATGAGGTTTTAGAATTTTTCCGCCAGGCAGTCCAACAAGGGATTACAAGGGAAACCGATTGGGAAAAGTCTTTTGCTGGTTACAAATCGAACTATCCCGATCTTGCTGCCGATTTTAATCGCAGGATGAGAAATCATTTACCACAAGATTGGGAAAATTCTATCCCGGTGTTTTCTGCCGACCCCAAAGGAAAAGGTACCCGCATATCTTCTGGACTGGTTCTGAATGCGCTGGCAAAAGTTATACCAGAACTTATTAGTGGTTCGGCTGATCTTACTCCGTCTAACAATACCTATATTGATGATTCCGGCGATTATCAAGCTGAATCACGAGCTGGCAGGAATATCCACTATGGCGTCCGTGAGCATGCCATGGGTTCGATTTTGAATGGTATCAATCTACACAATGGTCTCATTGCTGCAGGCGGTACATTTTTTATATTTTCGGATTATATGCGTCCAGCCATACGCTTGTCAGCACTTTCAGATATAAAATCTATATGGATATTAACCCATGACAGTATCGGTTTGGGTGAAGATGGTGCTACTCACCAGCCCGTGGAACATCTCGCTTCATTAAGAGCAATTCCTAATTTAGTAGTTTTACGTCCGGCTGATGCCAATGAAGTTGCCCAATCCTGGAAAGTAGCCATAAAACGACAGCATGGTCCATCTGCATTGATACTATCCCGTCAAAATCTTCCAACCATCGATCGGGCTATTTATCAACCAGCTTCGGGACTGGAAAAGGGTGCATATATCCTGGTGGATATGGCTCCCGGGAAGCCAGAAATCATTTTAATGGCTTCCGGTTCAGAAGTAAATCTTATTATCGAGGCAGGTAATTTGCTGTCAAATGAAGGATATTCAGTGCGGCTTGTTTCCTTTCCAAGCTGGGAATTATTCGAAGAACAAGACCAATCTTATCGTGATACAGTCCTCCCCCCTGAAATAACCAGGCGAATCGCTGTAGAGGCAGGCAGATCTCTTGGATGGCACAAATGGGTTGGACTGCAGGGGAAAATAATCAGCATGGAAACCTTTGGTACATCTGCACCAGCAGATATACTCTTCGAGAAGTATGGCTTCACAGTTGATAATGTAATCAAGCAGTCTAAAGAACTCCTTGGCTGATACCAGGTAAGAAAGGACAAGAAAATGATTGTCGCTTTAGCATGTGACCATGGCGGATTTCCGCTAAAATCGGCTGTTGTTGAAACAATCCAATCGATGGGCCACGAGGTTATGGATTTTGGTATTTATCAACTGGAATCCGTTGATTACCCTGATTATGCTGAAAAAGCAGGTAGGGCTTTGCAGAAACAGGAAGCCCACCGCGCAATAGTTATTTGTGGATCTGGCGTCGGGGCTTGCATCTCTGGAAATAAAATCAAGGGGGTATATGCTTGCTTGTGCCATGATACATATTCTGGTAAACAAGGGGTGGAGCATGACAATATGAACATGCTATGTCTTGGGGCAAGGATCATAGGTGATGAACTGGCAAGGGAAATTGTGAGAGCATTTCTTAATGCAAAATTCTCAAAAGAAGAAAGGCATCGAAGACGGGTTGGAAAAATAATCAAATTGGAACAATCCTTTGATAATCAATCATGATTATTTAGAATGAGGAGTAATTTATGATGACAAAAAACCCAATTCAAACGCTATACGAATTAAAACAATCGGTCTGGTACGATAACATCAATCGAGGTTTGTTGGAAAACGGTGAAATTGCCAGGATGATTAATGATGGCGATATTCAAGGTATAACCTCCAATCCCACTATTTTTGAAAAAGCAATTGCTAAATCAAACAACTATGATTCTGCATTAGGACCAATGATTAAATCTGGATATACACCGGAAGATATCTTCTATACGCTGGCGGTGGAAGATATCCAGAATGCTGCCGATTTGTTTTTACCATTATATAAAAAGACAAATCGCTATGATGGTTATGTCAGCCTGGAGGTTAGTCCATATATAGCTAATGACACCCAAAAAACCTGCGACGAGGCTGAAAGATTATGGGCTCTGGTAGACGCGTCCAAATGTGTTGATAAAAATTCCTGCGACGTTGGAGGGAATCGATGCTATCCGAAGTACGATTGCAAAGGGGATTAATGTTAATGTAACCCTAATTTTCTCAATAGCCAGATACGAAAAAGTGATCAATGCATTCATGCAAGGGATAGAAGACAGAGTTAAGGTGGGTTTACCAGTTGATTCAATTGCCTCAATTGCTTCATTCTTTGTTTCAAGGGTTGACTCTAAGGTAGAGAAAATGCTTTCTGAGATTAACTCACCAAATACGACTTCTTCTGAATTAACCGCGGGTGTTTTAGGCAAAGTTGCCATCGCAAACTGCCAGCTTGCTTACCTGACCTACAAGAATTATTTCAATTCTCCCCGTTGGATGAAACTGAAAGGAGCAGGAGCAATGGAGCAAAGGCCATTATGGGCTTCTACAGGGACAAAAAATCCAATTTTCAGTGATGTTCTTTATGTTGAGAGTTTAATCTTTCCAAATTCAGTAAATACAGTCCCGCATGATACCTTGATTGCGTTCAAAGATCATGGAAAACCCTCGTTTAGTGAGCTCGATCCTGAGAAATCATTGCAAATCTTATCTAATCTGGAACAATTAGGGATTTCGATGGATAAAATTTCCCTGGAACTCGAATTGGAAGGCGTTAAATCATTTTCTGATTCTTTCACTTCCCTGCTAAAAACGATAAGCGACAAGAAACTATCCATGTAACTAACCAGAGATAATCAACGCTGTAAACCATAAAAGATACAATTTATTGGATTATAAAAATATTGGCCGCCTTCTATCATAATAAACATCAGCATGGTGAAGGTGGCTTATTTAATCCTTATTCGGATTATCTACATGCTTTCGTGTTAATAATAATTGTTTGACTATATAACTTATGAACTCAATGTCCATTATAGATCCTTCAATACCATTGGTAGACCTGCATCGTCACATAGAAGGCTCAATACGAATTGGCACAATAGTTGACTTGGTTAATAAATTCGATATACCTTTCCCAGCCAGGGATTATTCTGGGATTAAACCACTCGTACAAATCACAAAAACCCAGCCAGGCGTTATGGCATTTATCTCAAAGATTCAATTGGCGACCAAAGTCCTGGTTAATTTTGAGGCTTGCCGCCGTGTGGCATATGAGTGCGTTGAAGATGCGGCTCATGAAGAGATTGATTATCTTGAAGTCCGATTCAGCCCGGTTTTCATGGCACAACCCCATTCCCTTGCGCCGGAAGGTATTGTAGAGGCTGTAGTTGACGGAATTGAGGCTGCCCAGGATAATTTCGGTTTAAAGACCAATATTATTGGGATTATTAGCCGAACTTATGGTCCTGATCTTGCCAGATTAGAACTCGATGCATTGCTCACTCAAAAATCATCTATTAAAGCGGTTGATCTGGCAGGCGACGAGCAAAATTTTCCAGGAGAACTATTTATTGATCATTTCAATCGGGTTGTTTCGGCTGGATTACAGGTCACAATCCATGCCGGCGAATCAGTCGGTTCGAGATCGATCTGGCAAGCCATCAACCAGCTGCATGCACAACGAATTGGCCATGGTGTCCGCGCAATTGAAGACCCTGCTCTGATCGATTTTTTGCAAATCCACCAGATTCCTATTGAATCAAACATTACCAGCAATGTACAAACAGGGATAGTAAATAATTATTCGGACCATCCTCTGAAAACATTTTTAGAAAAGAATTTGCTGGTAACCATAAATTCGGATGATCCTGGTACCAGTGGGATATCCCTGCGTCATGAGTACGAGCGAGGATCATTATTAGCAGGACTCACCCCTGGTATGATTGTCCAAGTTCAAAAGAATGGATTGGAAGCGGCATTTCTGTCAGAATATGAAAAAAAAGTGATTCAGACTAAAAAAAGACTTACTTATCAGAATTAGGTAAACAAAATACACATGGCGTCAAATCAATTTGTCATCCAGTGTTTACGGCCGAATTGTAGATTTCGATACCTCACCTCAATTACAGACAAAAAATCAAAACAATGTATCAAGTGTGGTGCAGCAACCAGTATCATTCCTTTTTCCCCTGAAAACCGACTAAATAACACCGGCGTTTTGCCCGATCGTCATCACCACCTTGAAATTTTATGTGACAATATTCGCAGTGCTCACAATTTAGGTGCCATTTTCCGTACTGCAGATGGTGTTGGTATTAAACACATCCATTTGTGTGGAATTACTCCAGCCCCAGATCATCCAAATGTACAAAAAACAGCTCTTGGAGCAGAAAGATATATCCCATGGACTCAATCCTGGAATGCATGTGAGACTACTCTTCACTTAAAAAATATTAATCATTTCACTGTATTGGCCCTGGAAAACAGCATAAATTCCATTTCAATTTTTGATATTCATCCGGTTCTATCGGGACCTCTTTTACTCATATTAGGCAATGAGATTTCCGGAATTGATCCAGAATTACTTGCAATGAGCGACATACATATTCACATACCTATGATCGGGTCTAAAAACTCCCTTAATGTATCTGTGGCATTTGGTATCGCTGCATATACCTTGATGTTCAGGTAGGATAACCTCTTTGATACACGGTACTTGATCGATGGAAGTTTTATAATTCCAGTGATAAATTTCTCCCGGCAAATCATGCCAGCCTGGATCTCCGTCAAAATCTGGGAATAACTGGCTGCGAGGCTCAAGCGGTAACCAATTTCGTAAAATCATCCGGTCTGTCAAGCAGGCTTAAAATATTACTATGTATAGATGGTTTTTATTCAATCCCATAAGACATTGTTGAATATTTGAAAAGAAGGAATTGAATTAACGGAAGGAAAATTAGAATGCCGAAATATTTGATCGCAATTGATCAGGGAACTACCAGTACCCGCAGTATTTTATTTGACAACCAGGGTCAGATTGTTGCCTTGGACCAGATCGAGCATGCACAAATTTATCCACAACCCGGATGGGTGGAACACAATCCACTAGAAATACTAAATAATACGAAGCTCACTCTTGAAAGAGTTGTTGAAAAATCATCTGTTCCAGTTTCGTCCATCCTTGGAATTGGGATTACAAATCAGCGGGAGACCACTATTCTCTGGGACAAAGATACGGGAATCCCTATTTCGAATGCGATTGTCTGGCAGGATACCAGGACCGATAAGATTTGCCGAAAATTGATTTCTGAAATCGGAAATGAATTTGTTCGGGAGTGTACAGGTCTACCAATTTCCACCTATTTTTCTGCCCCCAAAAATTAAATATCTTATTGAAAATCACCCCAAAATTAATGAGCGGATTTTGAACAAAAAAATCTTATTTGGGACGATTGATACTTGGTTAATCTGGAACCTAACTGGCGGACCTTCAGGCGGTCTCCATGTCACAGATGTCACCAATGCTTCTCGAACAATGCTATTCAATATTAATAAACTGGAATGGGATCAAAGATTATTAGATATATTTGGTATTCCTATTGAAATCATGCCAAAGGTCAATTGTTCCTCATCATATATTGGCTATGCGCATCTTTCTTTTGGTTCGCTTCCAATCGCTGGTATACTCGGCGACCAGCAGGCAGCTCTTTTTGGACAAAGTTGCCTCCAGGTTGGTCAGGCAAAAAACACTTATGGTACAGGTTGCTTCATCCTCATGAATACAGGGGGGAATCTTATACCAAGTAAACATGGGTTGATTACCACAATTGCCTACCAATTGGAGGATCAACCAGTACAGTATTGTTTGGAAGGCTCTATTGCCATAACCGGTGCCCTGGTCCAATGGTTGCGCGATAATTTACAGATCATTAATAACTCTTCTGAGGTTGAGGCACTGGCTAATAAAGTCCAGGATAATGGTGGCGTCTATTTTGTTCCTGCATTCTCCGGTTTATTTGCACCTCACTGGAGACCTGATGCAAGAGGAATAATTACCGGATTGAGCCATCACACTACCTCAGCTCACATTGCTCGTGCAGCATTGGAAGCCACAGCATATCAAACCCTGGACGTGATTTCTGCAATGGAATTAGACAGTGGCATAAAATTGAGTTTATTGAAGGTAGATGGTGGAATGGCAAAAAATGACCTGTTGATGCAGTTCCAATCTGACATACTCGGAAAAAAACTTATCCGTCCAAAAATCACAGAAACCACGGCACTCGGGGCTGCATTTGTTGCTGGAATTGCACTTGGAGTATGGAACAATATTTATGAGATTCAAGGAAATATGGCAAGAGGATAAAACATATCTGCCGGAGATGGCAGAGGATGTACGTGCGATGCTAACAGAAAAATGGAGAAATTCTGTATCAAGAACCTTAAATTGGATTTGATTAATTTTTTTCCAGGACTTTTCCAGGATTCGTCACTTTTCTAATATTAGGAATAGAGCTATTTGTTTCAATGAAAAATGAGCAAAGTAATACCATTCCAAGGTTCATATCCGACCAACAAATCTAACAAACCAATTTCACACAAACCTATTTCGCTTGACTAATTAACCAATGGGGAATAAAATTCAGGGTCAATTAATAATATCTCACAGAGCGAGGGTAACCCGGTATGGGTGAGAGGCGTTCAAAGGATGGAATAGAATGAGTGAAGTAACTTTAAATGCAGTAAGAAGGGAAATAATCGGTAAAAAAGTAAATTCTATGCGTCGCGAAGGCAAATTGCCGGCAGTATTATACGGTCATACAATTAAAGCCACACCAATAACCTTAGACGCAAAAGAAGCCACCACGGTTTTAGCGTCCTTGTCCTCATCAAGTCTTGTAACAATTGATCTGGAAGGTGAAAAACATTCAGCCATTGTTCGTGATAAGGACCGTAATTTTATCAAGGGCCATTTGCTTCATGTTGATTTTCAGGTTGTTTCATTAACCGAAAAAATCCGGGCGAATGTAAGCATTGAGCAAATTGGAATATCACCGGCTGTCAAAGATTATAGTGGTGTGGTTGTCACTGAACTATTTTCTGTGGAGGTGGAGAGTTTACCCGGTGACCTCCCCGAAAAAATAGTGATTGATTTATCTACATTAAAGCTTATTGGAGATTCGATTTTTGTAAGAGATCTAGATGTCCCGGCAAAGGTTGAAATCCAGCAAGATCCAGATGAAGTGGTTGTGCTGATTGCTTCAGGACAAATCGAGCCAGAATCAATGGTAGAACCTGGTCTTGAAGCAGATCTTGGTAAAGAACCGGAAGTAATAGCAAAAGTCCGTAAAGAAGAGTTTGAAGACTAATACGGACCGTCTATAAAGAATAATATTTTGCGAAAAACAAGATAAGAAAGGATAAATTAATTATCCTTTCTTATTTTGTTAATCCAATTACAGTTAATAAATTCACAGTAATCTGGGCTGTTATTCCCCAAACCACTTCCCCTTCATAAGGTTGATAAAAAATTACTTGGTCAATATCCCCCCCTTTTCTTTGATATGGTTTTACTTGTCGGTTGTCTGTTGATGCCAGCCATTTCAAGGGAATTGTAAATATCTTTTGAACCTCATTGGGGGAAGGTATTAGTTCGATTGGCCATTGAATTAAACCGATAACAGGAGTAATTTGATAACTGGTTACTGAATTCATTGGTGGAAGGCATCCAAGAATTGTTACAAATTCGGGTTTTAGGGATATTTCTTCAGCGGATTCCCGCAAAGCGGTTGCCTGCGGATTTAAATCTCCGGGATCTGCAACTCCGCCAGGGAATGCTACCTGGCCTTTATGAAATTGGAGGGTATCCGTACGTCTGGTAAATAAAAGGTTCCATTCATTCCTGTCCCACAATAGTGGTACGAGGACTGAGGCGTGTAATAGATTGTCCACTTTCGGTAATTTTATAGGATGATCATGCCCATTGGATCGTATCGCATCAATGATCTCCTCAATTGTCAATTTTTCAATGGTACGAATGTTATTTTTCACGCATCTCCAAGCAGGTAAGTTTTGGCAAAAAAATAATCATTCATGGTTAATAATTACTGGCCTGGCAAATATTAGGAACCCGGTATGGGCCACCATTCTGTCGACTGGACGGAACCGTTCCGGATCATCTTTATAATGACGTAAAAGAATTTCTACCACATCAATAAAAGCAAAATCATTCGTCTTGAGAACGGTTAATAATCTACATACCTGGTTAGCGGATGGTAATATACATCCAAATTGTCCACCTGTTTTTAAGGATTCCCGGACTTTATCAATATAATCAAAAGGATTTGGCAGATCTAAAAATATTGCGTCTACACCGGTTTCATCGAAACCATCACCTATGTCTTTCGTTTTTAACAAAACCCGATCCAATAAATTAAACCGGGACAAATTCTTTCTAGCATTCGCTTGCATTTGCGTTCGCATTTCATAACTATATATTTGTCCTTGGCTGCCTATAAAGTAAGCAAGCGCTGTTGTAAATGCCCCGGATCCTGTGCCGGCCTCAATTACACGGGTACCAGGTCCAATACCCATTTTCATCAGGATAAATCCAATATCTTTCGGGTAGAGGATCTGGGTACTCCTTGGTAAATTCTTAAGAATATTCTCCAGTGAAGGTTGTAATAAAAAAAATTGACTTCTATTATGAGAAAATACCTGAGAGCCCCATGGTATACCGATAAGGTCGTTGTGATAAATTAATCCCCGGTGTGTATGAAGAATTTGATCAATTTCAAGAATAATAATATGGTTTTTATGGGTCATTCCCACCAATTCAACCAAATCTCCAACATGGGTGTTTCTTTCGATGTTATTAAATACCTGGTTATTCTCTACCATTCCTATGATTCCCTTAAGATCTGAGAGGTACCTAACCAATGCCCCAAAAGCAGAACCATGATACTACCAAATATCGCAGATCCCATATGAAAGGGGCCAACAACCCAAATTTCCCACCCCATTTGTTGTCCCAGGAAATTCCCGGCAAAGAATCCAATCCAGCTTAGAAGAATGTTAATAATTATCTTAAAAAATCCACCATTTTTCCATAAATGAAATCCCAAACCTATAAAGGTAGCCACGATTAATCCAAAGAAAAACGAAGGGAAGGTCAATATATTCTCTCCTCTCTGATTTCATCACATGCCCCGATAATTTTCCCTGCTCCAAGAACTTTATCACCATCATACAAAACGACAATTTGCCCAGGAGTAATATCCGGTAAAGGATGCTCAAAATTTATTAGAAGGGTGTCATCTCCTGTTAACTTGATATCAGACCAGACTGGGTCTGCTTTATATCGGATTTTTACCTGGGCACGAATTGAATTTTCCTGATTTATATCTTCAATCCAATTAAGATTATTTGCAATTAAACCCCTATGTAACAGGTCATTTTTACTCCCCACGATTATTGTGTTTGATGTAATATCCTTCTTAAGGACATAAAGGGGCTTTGTGGATGATATTCCCAATTTCTTGCGCTGACCAATCGTATAAAACGCTAACCCATCATGTTTCCCGATAATCCTCCCATTTGTATCCAGAATGTTCCCGGAAATATTCAAACCATCGACCTTTTCGCGTAAAAAACCATGAATAGTACCATTCTTCAGAAAGCACAAATCCTGACTCTCAGTCCTCTCATGATTTAGCAAATCATTTTCCCTTGCAAATTTTCGAACTTCAGATTTGCTCATCTCCCCTAATGGAAACAGAGTATGGGATAGGTCTTCCTGGGTCAGGTAGCTAAGGAAGTATGACTGATCTTTTTGCCGGTCCAATCCCTGTTGTAAAGAAAACCGGCCGTTATACCCCTGAGAAATTCTTGCGTAATGTCCAGTTGATAGATAATTAAAGCCAAGTTCTCTTGCCTGGCTATATAGAAATCCCCATTTGATTACTTTATTGCATCGGATACAAGGATTGGGTACATTTCCTGTCGAATATTCATCAATCATTTCCTGTATCACTAATGTGCTAAAAATTTTTTCAGCGTCTATCACATGCAGGGTAATATTTAGTTTATGTGCGATCTCTTGAGCTGTATTTAGAGAATCTAAATCCCTGGTAATATTTAATATAAATCCGTCGACATCAAATCCCTGCTGAATTAAAATCATCGCAGCTACTGACGAATCTACTCCACCACTCATTGCTACTGCGATTTTCTTCGAAGACATCCTTCCTGCTCCCACAAACCATCGAATGTGATTATAGCATGCCTCCGTTTAGGATGAGGGTAAGTAATTGCTGATATAATAAGGAATATTTTTGATTGAACTCAGGAAGGTGTTATGTCTTATAAAATCACATTCGGTACGGATGGCTGGAGAGGGACAATTGCCGAACAATTCACTTTTGATAATGTGCGAAGATGTACCCAGGGGTATTCTAGTTATCTTCTCGACCTTGAAAATCACAGCAAAATTGTTGTTGTAGGTTATGACCGTCGGTTTCTGTCTGATAAATTTGCCTTAACTGCTGCAGAAGTGCTCGCCGGGAATGGATTTACTGTCCATCTAACCCAGGAACCTACCCCGACACCTATCATTGCATATTCAATCGTAAAAAGACAGGCTATTGCGGGATTAAACATTACAGCATCTCATAATCCACCACAGGATAACGGATTTAAAGTTCGTGATTGCCATGGCGGAGCGATTGACCCCCTTGGTTTACATGAGATAGAAACGAGAATTCCGGAATCAGTTGAACAGGTAAAAATTCTCCCAAGTTCAAAAGCATTTGCTTCTGGCAAAATTATTAGCTTTGACCCCTCCCCGGATTATATTCTCCATTTGCAGCAATTAATTGATGTTACTCCAATAAAAGACGCAGGATTAAAGGTTGTTGTAGACCCAATGTGGGGAAATGGAGCTGGATGGTTTGCAAAAATTCTCGCCGGAGGAAAAACACAGATTATTGAGATCAATTACGAACACAACCCCCTGTTTCCGGGAATGGAACGACCAGAACCTATTCCACCAAATATAAATTATGGGTTGAAAAAAACAGTCCAGGAAAATGCCGATGTCCTGATTATCACTGACGGTGATGCCGACAGGTTAGGTGTTGGCGACGAGAACGGAGTTTTTGTAAATCAACTGCAGGTTTTTGCATTGCTTGCATATTATCTTTTAGAAATTCGTCAATTAAGAGGTCCAATAGTCAGGACTTTATCAACTACCGGGATGTTAGATAAACTGGGAAAGTTATACAATGTCCCTGTTTTTGAGACAGGTGTCGGCTTTAAGTATGTAGCCCCCAAAATGGTGGAAACCGATGCATTAATTGGGGGAGAAGAATCCGGTGGATTTGCCTTTAGAGGAAATGTTCCAGAGAGGGATGGATTATTAGCTGGATTATTTATTTTGGATATGATGGTCCAATTAAAATTAAAGCCATCGGAGTTGTTGGCTTTGCTTTTTTCTGTGGTTGGTGCCCATTATTACGACAGGATTGACACAAAATTTACTGGCGATAGGATGAAGCGCAAACAATTAATCGAAAACTCCTACCCAGATTATCTGGCTGGTCTTAAGGTCATGAATATTAATTCACAAGATGGATATAAATTCCTGCTGGAAGATGGTGGGTGGTTATTAATTAGATTCTCAGGTACTGAGCCAATCATCCGGGTGTATTGTGAAACAACATACCCGGATAAGGTGAAACAGCTTCTGCATGATGGATTAAAGATTGCTGGGATAGAATAAGAAATTGCTTGTAGATTCTCATTGTCATCTGAATTTACCCCACTTTAATCATGATATTGACGTGGTTTACAACAATGCAAGGGGTAATGATGTATTAAATATGATTGTTCCAGGAATTGATCTGGAAACCAGCATAAAGGCGATCAAGCTTTCAGAGACTTATGATGGGGTATTTGCTGCTGTCGGCGTTCACCCAAATAGTGCCAATTTATGGGAAGATTGCCACTTTACATCATTGGTAGAATTAGCCAGTAACCCTAAAGTTGTTGCGATCGGAGAGATCGGTTTGGATTATTATCGAACGTCTGCGTCCAGGGAAACCCAACATAAAATTCTAATCAAACAACTGGAATTAGCAATTGCTGTGTCTAAACCGATAATTTTGCATTGTAGAGACGCCTTTGAAGATTTGTGGCAGATTCTTTTAGATTCCGGATTTGAAAAAGGCTGGCAATTTGGTAAAAGCAAAGGTGTCTTTCATTCATTCAGTGAATCATTAATTAATGCTCAAAAAATTATAGAAAAGAGCTATAAAATCGGTATCTCCGGGGCAGTTACTTATAAATCCGGGATTTCCATTCAGCAAATCGTTTCTTCGATTCCATTACAACATATTCTAGTTGAAACGGATTCTCCTTATTTATCGCCTCACCCCTATAGGGGAAAACGGAATGAACCAGCTTATATAACAGAAATAATTAAGAAGATTGCATTACAAAATAACTTGCATATTGACCAAATTGCATATCAAACGACCCGGAATTCCCAGGAGTTGTTTGGTTTGGGAGCATCGCATTGATAGCAGACTACTCTTTTTTTCCACTTCTCCAGGCAAATATTTTAGAAATAGAAATGCTCATCAAGCAGCAGGCGGATGAATATCATCAAGATATAAATTCAGCCTTGGAGATATTGATGAAATCCGGTGGAAAAAGAATCCGACCTTTGATTACGTTATTGGTTGGGCATATGCTGAATGCCCCAGCCCCTCAATTGATAAACCTTGCTGCCTCAATTGAATTATTACACACCGCCACGCTCGTTCATGATGATCTCATTGATGGCGCTATGCTAAGAAGAGGTACCCCAACCCTGAATTCAAAATGGTCTGCCAGCGCAACCGTTTTGACCGGTGATTTCCTTTTTGCCTGTGCAGCAAAATTAGCTGCAGACACTAATTCCATTTCAGTCATGAAATTATTTGCAAAAACACTGATGGTTATCGTAAATGGAGAAATAAACCAACAGTTATCCAGCAATTGGGAATTTGATAGGGCTAATTATTACAGGAGAATTTATTCTAAAACAGCATCCTTATTTGAGACTGCTGCTGCATCTGCAGCTTTATTAAGCCCTTATGAAAAAAACTACCTCGATGATATGAAAGTATTTGGTCAAGAAATTGGGATTGCATTTCAAATAATTGATGATATTTTGGATTTTACAGGTGAGACTGTTACCCTTGGTAAACCAGTCGGGTCCGATCTACGACAGGGATTAGTGACTTTACCGGCAATATATTATTCAGAAATGAACCCGGATGATATGGTCATTGACTCATTAAAGAAAGGTCAGTTACCTACGGGCGGGTCGCAGATTGATAATCTCATCACCGCTATACGCAATAGCAACGCTGTTGAAAAAAGTAAGCTCGAGGCGAAGGAATATCTTCAATCAGGAATTAAGAAATTACGTAAACTCCCTTCAAGTGATTTCAGGGAAGCATTGGAAGAAGTTGCCCAGACTATTGTCGAACGGAACCTGTAAAAAAAACGTCACTTGTTTACAAATGACGTTCTAAATGCGCTGGGGGGGACTTGAACCCCCACGCCTTTCGGCACATGGCCCTCAACCATGCCTGTCTGCCAATTCCAGCACCAGCGCTAAAATCTAGGAAATTATAACCATCAATGTAAAGATGTCAAGTAAATAGTGATAATAAAAATTTTGTTGCCCAATTAAATAATTTTGGGAAGGAGCGGTGATGCGAATCGTTATTGATGCAATGGGTAGTGATCAACATCCAATCCCTGAAATACTTGCAGCTCATCAACTAATAAACCAAGGTGGTAAGGATATTTTATTAGTTGGAAAACACGAGATTATTTCCCAAAAAATGATAGAACTCGGCATAACTATCCCCTCCTTGAATATCCTGGATGCTCCCGACGTCGTAGAAATGAGTGATAAACCTGTTGATAGTGCCAGGAAAAAACCAAGGAATTCTATGGCAATAGGTATTAGAACAGCTTAAAGATGGAAATGCAAGTGCATTTATTACTGCCGGGAATACAGGCGCAGCTATGTTCAATGGCTTGAAGATACTTGGTAGGATTAATGGCGTCTTACGTCCAGCGATGCCTGCCCTATTCCCGGTAAGTAATGGATATTGTGTTGTTCTCGATATTGGTGCAAATGTGGATTGCCGTCCAGAGTTCTTGGAGCAATTTGGAATTATGGGTTCAATTTATGCAGAAAAAATCCTGGGAAAAGTCAATCCAAGAGTGGGTTTGCTATCTAACGGTGAGGAACCAGGCAAAGGTAATCAATTGATTAAGGATGCGTACCCATTGTTGGAAAAAGCCAACATTAATTTTATTGGGAATGTAGAGGCAAAGGAGGTATTCCAGGGCGCAGTCGATGTTGCTGTTACGGATGGTTTCACAGGAAATATATTCCTTAAAGGGAGTGAAGCAGTCGCTAAAATGCTTATTGATACTCTAAAAAATGAATTAACAGCAAATTTTCGGACCTCCTTAGGAGCCTTGCTTGCAAAACCTGCCTTTACAAAAATCAAAAAAATGATGGATCCCGGAGAAGTTGGCGCAGCGCCTTTATTGGGGATAGGTGGATTGGTTTTTGTTGGCCATGGACGATCGGATCAAAAAGCGATCATTAGCGCTGTCAGGGTTGTTGAACAAGCAGTAAAGAAAGATATTCAATCTGCACTGTTGGATGCATTTCAAAAAGATTATTAAACTAAATCATATTTATAGGCGGATTTCTGATGAAGATTATTACTAAAAACTCTTTAATAAATCGAAATAAAAAAATTGGGCAGATTTGCTACAATAATTAGTATCCTGGTTTTAGGTGCTGGCCTCTATACATCCTTCCAGAATGAATTCCAAAATTTAACCTTTATTGCATTAATCGTGGGTTTTTTACTCTCCCAGGTCGGAATTTATTTCATAACTCGTTGGGGTCGCTCTCCCCGCCCCGACGAACAAATCAATCTGGCATTAAAGGGATTGGATGACAAGTACTCTATTTATCATTATCAAACACCTGCATCTCACCTCTTAGTCGGTCCATCTGGTTTAATTTCAATTACGCCGGCACACCAGGGCGGAACAATCACTTATGATGAAAAAAGTGGTAGATGGAAGCAAAAGGGCGGTAATCTTTATATGAAGATATTTGCCCAGGAAAGCCTTGGCAGACCGGATACGGAAATCAAGTCTACGCAAAAAAATTTACTTAAGTATCTCAATAACCGCTTTGAAAATTTAGAAATTCCGGAACCCCAGTCCATATTATTCTTTATGAATGAAAAAGCAATAGTTCAGGCGAATAATGCACCCATTCCTACCTTACAGCAGGAGAAATTAAAAGACTGTATTCGAAGAAAAGCAAAGGAAAATTCTGTTCAACCTGCCGTATACGAAAAAATTCGAGAAGGTCTCCCACAGGCAGATTAATTATTTTTTGGTACCACTTTTGCCATAAACATAAATTTTTAAGGATTCCACCTCTGGAGTGGATAAGTATCTCCACTCCTTAGGCTTTAATCCTCCCAGCTCAAGTGTCCCTATACGAACTCTAATCAGATCAACCAGCTCCAATCCAATACTCGAACACATTTCTCGGATTTGTCTTTTCCTTCCTTCCTGCAGGATTATGGTTAACCCGGTATTTGTTCCATCATGATGATGGATAGATATTTTGGCCGGTCTGGTTTTATATCCATCATTTATTACAACGCCATCCCGAAGATTATTCAATTGATTTTCATCGGGTTTGCTTTTGATCAATACCAGGTATTCTTTCTCGTGTCCAAAAGATGGGTGAGTTAAACGATAAGCAAGATCCCCATCGCTAGTTAATAGGATTAATCCCTGGCTGTTGTAATCAAGACGTCCAACTGCAAATAAATGCGAATGAATTGGGACGATATCAAAAACCGATAAACGAGGGTCATTAGAATTATGGTCGGACAAAACCCCCTTAGGCTTATTCAAAGCGATATAGGTGTTTGTTTGATATTGAGTATTTATTATTTTTCCATTTACACTAATTTTGTCAGACTCCGGATTTACCTTGCATCCAAGCCTGGCAATTATCCCATTTACATTCACCTGACCTGATTCAATTAATTTCTCACAGGTTCTTCTTGATCCAAATCCTGATTTTGATAATACTTTCTGTAATCTTTCCTCCATAATTAATCTTTTAATATTTGAATTCCATTTTGAATACCATTAATCATTTGTTCTTCACTAACATAAGGTGGTAATTCATTAATAGACCTTAAGCCAAAATGCAATAGAAAATCCTCGGTGGTACCGAATAAAATTGGTCTTCCTGGTGTATTAGCGCGGTCAAGTTCTGTGATTAATCCCTTGCTTAAAAGACTTTTAATTACTCCATCACTATTCACCCCTCTTATGGCATCTATTGCAGGCCTTGTAATTGGTTGTCTATACGCAACAATTGCCAGGGTCTCCAATCCAGCACGGCTTAATTTTGAGGTTGCATCTAATCCCAAAAATTTTTCGATTATTCCTGACATTTCTGGTTTTGTCGTTAATTCTACTTTCCCGGAATGCCAAATCAATCTTAATCCACGATCCTGTTCATAAAAATTCTGCAGTTGTTCCAGTCCATATTCAATTTCACTGGATTTTACATTCAGTGTTTCTGCCAATTGTAGAATAGATGTTGGCCCTGGAGCAATAAATAGTAAAGCTTCGATTTTTGATACAAGTGGAAATTGAGTGCCGCTAGATATATTTTCATCCATGCTATAATGTTGTCGCTTTCAATTTTTGAATAAAGAAGGAATGTATGAGATTTTGCCTTAGACCTATTTTACTAATAATCGTATTATTTTCAACAAGTATTGCCTGTAGTATCCCTATTCGCGGGATGGTCCCTGCGGAAACAGAATCCCCTGGTAATGCGGACTTACCCTTAACCGTGGAAGAGTTTATTGATCAAAAAGGACAAATTAATCCCGATAACGGTACGATTACGATTACAATGACACAGGATGAGCTAACAGCCTATCTGAATTCATATCTGGCTTCCCAGTCAAATATCAATCTCCAAGATCCCCAGATCATATTATCAGAAGATAGAATAGATGTATATGGAAATTTGAAGGAAAGCATTGTTTCAGCCGACATAAAAATCTCATTGACTGCTGGGGTAAATGAGTCCGGCGAGGTTGACGTAAATATCCTGGAGGCGGATCTTGGGCTGATCCCGGTTCCAGAAAACTTACTCGATACATTTACGTCTAGTATTAAAGAAACTTTGACCAATTCCATAGCTGCTGCAAGCAATGGTGCAAGAATCAACCAGATAACCATTAATGATGGCTCAATGACTATCACTGGTTCTTATCAATAAGCCTCCGGTAATATATAATTCTGCCGTGCCAATAAAAAAAAACCAATTACTTTTTTCCTGTTGGACCAGGTTATTTAGGCTAATATCCCTTGGGTTAATATTATTAATGGTACCTGGTTGTTCAAATCCATTTACTCCAACAAAAACCATAAAAACAAAAATTCTGGTTGATAACCAGATAATTATTGTTGAATCCCAATATGGTGAAAAAGTCACTGATGTATTGAACCGCAGCAGTATAACACTTGGTAATTTAGATAGAGTTGAACCCCAAGGGAGTTTTGAAATCAAGGATGGAATTGAAATTAAAGTAGTTCGTGTGACCGAGGAATTTGAAGTTGATGAAATAACTGTCCCATTTACCCAGCAAACAGTAAAAAATGAATCCTTGCCAGAAGGGCAAACACTAATTATTCAACCCGGTAAAAATGGAAAAAAAGAAATCACACATCGTTTAGTATTTGAAAATGGTGTGCAAATTTCCAGGACTATTGCCAGAGAGACATTAATGGATGAAGCCCAACCTGAAATTATAATGGTTGGAGTGCAATCTCCTTTTTCACCTGTAACGATTCCCGGAAAAATCGCATACCTATCAGCTGGAAATGCATGGGTGATTGAAGGTAATACAGGGGAGAGGAGACCGGTGGTGACGACAGGTGATCTGGATGGAAGAATATTTAATCTATCTCCCAAAGGTGATTGGCTTCTTTTCACAAGGAAATCTGAATCAGAAGGTGAAATTAATTCGCTCTGGGTAGTAAATTTACTCGATACCCCCTCAATTCCATCCTCTTTGCAAGTAAATAACGTAGTCCATTTTGCAGATTGGGTTCCAGATGAGGCAAACATAATCGCATATTCGACAGTGGAACCAAGATTAACTCCACCGGGATGGCAGGCCAATAACGATCTTGTTTTAGTAGAGATTAATGAATCTGGTTACCCTGTTGGCGAAGAAATTCTCGTTGAAACAAACTCTGGGGGTATTTACGGTTGGTGGGGTACGACCTACACATGGTCAAATAGTGGCGATAGGATCATTTACGCCCGACCAGATAGTATTGGGCAGGTTAACCCTGACTCAAAGGAATTAGTTCCATTGTTCAATTTAATACCAGTCGAAACAGGTAGCGATTGGGCCTGGATACCTGGGATTGGATTCAGCAGTGATGACTCCACTGTATTTATGTCAAACCACACCCCCTTATCCGGATTAACTAGGGATGAAGATTCTCCACTGTTTGACCTGGTTGCATGGGTAATTGAGGGTAACTACACTGTCCCTTTAGTATCTGGAACAGGAATGTTCTCTTACCCGGAGCCAGCCCCTTATCCTGATGAAAAATTTCTTGTTGCATACCTCCAGGCTGCATTTCCTGAAAAGAGCGATACCAGCCGCTATAGATTGGTAGTTATGGACCGGGATGGTTCGAATAAAACTACGATATTCCCATCAGAAGGATCAACCGGTATCGAACCTCAAAAAATCGCATGGAGTCCATGGATTACTGATAAAATTGATCGTTGGATAGGATTAATTAATCAAGGTAATTTATGGCTTATTAATGTTGATCTTAACCAGGTCCAACAAATAAGTGGGGATGGATCAATCATCAGAATTGATTGGGAATAAGTTTGAAGGGAGTATCATCTGGTTTTATGAGAATATTAATAACAGGAGCAGCAGGATTTCTTGGTTCCCATCTTTGTGATCTACTAATTAATGAAGGGCACTATGTGATCGGGATGGATAATTTTGTCACCGGTAATATCGCAAATCTCGCCCATTTATCAGGCAATTCTAAGTTTGAGTTTATCAGGCACGATGTAGCGAATTTTATATTCGTTCCTGGAAAAATTGACGCAGTGATGCACTTTGCATCTCCGGCCAGCCCAAATCCCGCATCACCGTTTGGTTATCCAAATCTGCCTATCCAAACTATGAAAGCAGGCGCCCTAGGAACTCATAATACACTGGGCGTTGCCAGGGTTCATAAAGCCAGGTATTTACTGGCATCCACCAGTGAAATTTATGGTGATCCACAAGAGCACCCACAAGAAGAATCATACTGGGGCCATGTTGATCCTATTGGTTCACGTTCGGTATACGATGAGGCAAAACGCTTCGCTGAAGCGCTTACAATGGCCTATCATCGCTATCATGACATAAATACAAGTATTGTTCGCATTTTTAATACATACGGACCTCGAATGAGATTAGATGATGGCAGAGTTGTTCCGAATTTTATGCAGCAAGCACTTCGTCACGAACCGCTCACAATTTACGGGGATGGGAGTCAAACACGAAGTTTTTGTTATGTGGATGATTTAGTAGATGGAATTTACCGCCTACTCCTATCAGAGGAACACATGCCGGTAAATATAGGTAATCCCTCTGAAATCACCATTCTCGATTTCGCTCATACAATTAACCGCTTGGTTGGTAATCCTTCCGGCATAGCATTAAGTTTGGATATGAATCTGGGTGATGATCCCAAGAAAAGACAGCCGGATATTACCCGAGCCAGGGAAATTCTTGGTTGGCAGCCAAAATTCTCATTGGAAAAAGGAATTAAACAAACGGTTACCTATTTTAAAAATGAGCTTGGGCTCCAATGATTACAGCAACTCCAAAGGAAAGAACACGTTTTCTGAAATTTGCCACTGTTGGTGCTATTGGGGCTGTAATTGATTTTGGTATTTTTAATTTCCTTACCTTATCAAATCTGGTGTCACCAATCATAGCCAGCGTTATTTCTTTCCTCGTTGCGGTATTTAGTAATTTTATGGGAAACCGATATTGGACTTATCCTGATTCAAGGACAAAATCTATCCGGAGACAGGGAACCCAATTCGTCCTCGTCAGTTTAATTGGATTGGTAATTCGCACACCGCTTTTTGCATTCTTGGAGATTGTCTTCATCAACCTTGGGAAGAGAATTATTCCACCGAATACAATATCTCCAATATTTATTGGTCATAATTTAGCGTTGGCTTCGGCAATTATTGTTGTCATGCTCTGGAATTTCCTTGCAAATCGTTTATGGACATATAGTGATGTCAATTAATTTCTCGATATATTGTAGGGTGATCTAATGATTCCACCCACATTAGTGTAGAATAATTACAAGAACCAATGAAACCTGGAGGTAATAACATGACTGAAAAATCTGTAAATAAAATAACCCATCCAAGTGAGATGAAAGCCGAAAGTAAAATGGAGTATATTGATCGAGGCTGGCTCTACTATCACATAAATGATTTCTCCAACTCGATATCCGATTTCAAAGTTGCACTTGAAATGGAGCCTGAGGATATTAATACAATGTATGCTCTTGGATTGGCACTAAAAGCCGGTGGCCAGGGTGAGGAAGCCAAGGCAATATTTAACCAGGTAATCGAACACAGTCACGTTATCGATAGATCCGATCGAGCCCAAATCTTAAAAAGCTTAGCAACCGGGCATTTCAACCAAATTGAAAAAGGTACTTGGTAATTGAAACCTGAATTTCTGCTCAGTCACCGTGAGAGAATGGAAAAAACTTTATCGGGTGAGACACCCGATCGAGCGCCTGTCGCTTTATGGCGACACTTTCCCGTTGATGATCAGTCTGCTGATAAATTAGCAAAAGCATCCAGTATTTTTCAAAAACAATATGATTTTGATTTTATAAAAATTACTCCAGCATCATCTTTTTGTGTTTCAGATTGGGGGATACAGGATACGTGGAATGGAAATTTAGAAGGTACCAGGGATTATAAAAATCCTATCATTAATAGCCCAGAAGATTGGTACAAATTAAAGCCTCTTGATCCCACAATCGGATCACTTGGAAAACAAATCGATTGCGCCAGATTGCTGGCGGCAGAATATAGACCCGAAACTCCTCTAATCCAAACGATTTTCAGTCCACTTTCACAGGCAAAGAACCTTGTTGGCAAGAATAATTTACCTATCCATGTTAGGAAATATCCGGAAGCAGTTGCTTATGGACTTGATGTGATAGTTGAAACTACCCTTCGGTTTATCGATGAGGTCAAGAAAATCAATCTGGATGGGTTATTTTTCGCTGTGCAACAAGCACAATATAATATTTTTTCTGCTGATGAATTTATAAAATTTGGGAAATACTACGATTTGAAGATTTGCTCACATCTCAGTGGCTTCTGGTTAAACGTTCTCCACCTCCACGGGACAGATGTCATGTTTGACCAGGTCCTTGATTATCCTGTTCAAATAATCAACTGGCATGATCGTCAGACGAAACCAAATATTGCAGAGGCAATCTCTAAATACGATGGAGTTGTTTGTGGTGGTTTAAGTCAGTGGGAGACAATGGTCAAAGGTTCTCCCGACCAGGTGTTCAGTGAAGCAAGGGAAGTTCTTGAGGTTACGAATCATAAGAAAATTGTACTTGGCACTGGCTGTGTTGTCCCAATCGTCGCCCCCCACGGTAACCTGCAGGCAGCCCGTCAATCTGTTGAAACATAAATCCCGGTTCATTGAAATCAAAAATTGAGCAGCCCAAGAATAATATCCGGAATAGCAAAAGGACTCAGGCTTAAATCTGTCCCTGGAGATAGTACCAGACCAATTACAGACCGTGTCAAAGAGTCTCTCTTTAACATAATTGGACCGGATATACAGGGGGCAAGTTTTTTAGACTTGTTTGGTGGCACAGGCAGTGTCGGCATAGAGGCACTCAGCCGCCAGGCGGATTATCTGCGCATTCTCGATAATAACCATCTAGCCGTTACGACGATACAAAGGAATTTATCTTCAACGCAATTGGCCCACAAGGCTGAGGTAATTTCTTTGGATTCCATCTCTTACATCAGTCGACCAGCCGACCGGACATTTGACTATATTTATATAGCTCCCCCGCAATATAAAAATATATGGAGAAAATCACTTTTTTCATTGAACCAGAACCCTTCCTGGCTGAATGAAACCACTTGGATTATTGTTCAAATCCACCCGGTTGAGTACCAAAAATTAGAGTTTATTTTCTTTCAAGAATTTGATACTCGTAAGTACGGCAGTACAATGCTTGTTTTTTATGAAAAAGTGAATTAAATCCAATCAAGGCTCACTTTGAAATGAAACGATCAGGTTATCCGACTCATCATTATAATAACGCCCAGAAAAAATTGGATCGGAAATTTTATGTGCATAAACTCTTGGTAATAAATCGATCAAATCCTCGACGATTGAATCTACCGGTAATTTATTAATATTCATCCAGTGTAGTTGTCCTTCTTCTGTATTTCTAAATTCACCCCCGCCATACAAACCTTTCAGGATGAAAAGTAAAATTCCGGTATCCGCATCATGCGTATCAATCAATATATTTCCACAAATCCATAATGGTTGGTTTGTTATATTTGTTTCTTCAAATAATTCGCGTTTTGCCGATTGAATTACATTTTCTCCACGCTCAATATGTCCTCCTATCCCATTTAACTTATTTGCCCAAATTGTCTTGTTTGAAGCGCCCATAATCAGTAGGACATTTTCTTGATCAAACAAAAAGATTAAAGTTCTCGGAATGACTGCATATCGATTTCTATTAACCACTTGTAAATTATTAGACATAGGATAGCCATATTAAAATGCTCTGTCCCTGCGACCTAATCACGCAGGAACAGAGTAATTTTACCTGGAAAATTGTGCTATTTCGTTATCATCTTCCGGACATTATCTAATTGTCCGGCACTGCCGAGGTAATTGTTCTTTTCTGCAATAAATATTGCATATTCTTTGATAAAAAGTTCCCCCGGTTTTCTCAGATCAAAATTTTCTGGATGATCAAGAAAATGCTCACGGTGAACTCGAGTCCACACCAGGCGGCCATCCGTATCAATATTTACTTTCGTTACACCTAATTCAGCCGCTTTTCGGAATTGTGTGGGGTCTACGCCCTTGGCGCCTTTTATATTTCCACCGGCTTTATTAATTCGTTCCACTTCTTCCTGAGGAACAGAACTGCTGCCGTGCATAACCAGGGGGAATCCCGGTAAGCGGCCTTGGATTTCTTTTAAAACATCAAAATGCAAGGACTGGGATCCGGAAAACTTAAATGCCCCATGAGATGTTCCAATTGCACAGGCCAGAGAATCGCACCCTGTTCTTTCTACAAATTCCTTTGCCTGGTCAGGATCGGTTAATTTCGCATCAGCTTCGCTAACTTTTACATGCTCCTCCACCCCGCCCAGTTTTCCTAACTCCGCCTCAACGACAATTCCTTTAGCATGAGCAGCATCTACTACCCTTTTCGTTATTGCGATATTGGTTTCAAAATCTTCATGGCTCGCATCAATCATCACTGAGCTATAAAATCCACTTTCGATGCAGTCATAACAGGTTGCTTCGTCCCCATGATCTAAATGGACAGCAAAAATTGCCTCAGGATAAACATCATCGGCGGATCTAATCAGTCCTTCCAACATAATTTTATGTGTATAAGTTCGCGCCCCTTTGCTGATTTGAATAATAAATGGTGCCTGGCTATCAAGACAGCCGCGAAATAAACCAGCAGTTTGTTCGAGGTTGTTGATATTGTATGCTCCAATAGCATATTTTCCATAAGCCGTTTCAAATAACTTTTTTGTTGTGACTATCATAATAATCTCCTGTTCCCATTACCATAAATAAGTTTATTAATTAACCAAAAAACATCGGAACACCCATGAAATTCTGAACTTTTGGCCGATAATTCTCAACATCATAAAACCCAGCCACATCGACTCGTTTTTTTCCGGCCATAACCATGCCTATGGGTACAGTTGTATATTTACCACCATTTAATGCAACCATTTTACCTGTTTCCCCTCGCTGGATGAGCTGCAGCGCAAGGTTGCCGAATGAATTGGCTACCATTCGATCCAGTGAATCGGGGGGTCCAGACCGGACAATATAGCCAAGTTGCTGGTACATAATATCTTCGCCGGTAATGCGCTTAATTTCATCGGCAGTTATGACGCCAATACCACCTAATTTCCGGTGTCCGTAAGCATCAGCTTCACCAGAAACGATCATATCGCCGCCTATTATGGACGCGCCCTCGGATATTGTCATTAAGGAATAGTTTGAAGGATTATCATGCTTATCCTTTTTCAAAAAATATGCCAATCTCTCAATCTCAAATGGTACCTCTGAAATGATGCAGCGGTCCGCATATGCAAGATAACCAGTAATTAGACTCGTCTCTCCGCTGTAACGGCCAAATAGTTCTATTATTCCAATACGTTCATGGGAACCAATTGAAGTACGCATATTTGTTATTACATCGACACTCCTCGATATGGATGTAGAAAAACCAATACAATAATCCGTCCCGAATACATCATTGTCCATTGTTTTTGGAATGCCAACGATACGAAAATTTTCCTTATCCAGTCTTGCTGAAAAACTTAGTGTATCATCTCCTCCGATACTAACTAAAACATCAATTCCCAGAATGTCAAGCACCCTTAATATATGATCGGTAAAATCCATTGTCCCGTTTTCATCAATTTTCTTCCCATATATGGAGTTTACGAGAAAATCAGGAACATTTTTTGCCTTCACTTTTTGTGGATTTGTTCTTGAACTGTGCAGGAATGTTCCACCAGTTCTGTCAATGGTACGAACATCCTCCCTACCCAAATCCCGTACAAGTTTATGATGTGTCTCAGGATCTTCCGGATTAAAATCCATTAATCCTCCCCAACCTCTGCGAATACCCTTTATAGAGTATCCCGATTCGAGAGCCCCCATGACTACAGATTTCATACAGGTATTTAATCCAGGTACATCTCCGCCTCCAGTTAATATACCTATTACTAAATTGCTCATATTAATTTCTCCTCTAGATTTTATTACATACACTATGAAGTGATAATTCCTAAGTAATAATACCTTAATCTTTGCAAATTCAACCACCCTAAAATAAATTCTGTCCAATATTTGATACCTTTTGACTATTAAATAATAAAAATTTGGATGGATTGATTTTGTTCATAAATCTCGCCAATCCCCAAAATTAATTTGGGGGATTTCAGTATTTGCTGGTCTCTTCTGGTTGAAAAATCCACCACCTCACCCAATATAATCCAAGGAATGTTGCCAACGGGAGAGGGAAAACGAACACCGGGTGTAATGCAAAATTTGTTTGATAAAATTCGAGTGTATTAAAATAGATTAACCATATTCCAATGAAGATGAATCCCACGGCAATAGCGGAATAAATGAATGCCTTATTTCCCCATCTCCCAGCCATGTTGGATACGATAAGGGCTAATCCAAGGTAGATTAGCAAGTAATTACTCGGTTCACTTGGAATTCCAATCCATTGCGACCCTACAATACTTAGACAAACTAGCCATAAAAAAACCTTAAATGACTGGGTTCCGGCATTCCTCCACTCAAAAAAGAGTAAAACCGCAAGCATTCCAGATATTAACCATCCAATCCGTAATCCAAATAACGGAAACCATAGCTCGGCTAACGCACTGCCGGGAGTGGAATATGGAGCGTATGCCGGAAATTGAATAGCAAGCCGTAAAAATTCTAAAATCCAGGAATTGATGAATAATAAAGAACTCGCCGATAACAATATTATCGTTATTAGAAACCAGATGGTTATATTCCACCTCCTATTTCGGATTACCCAATAGAGTAAAAAGATATAAAAAATAATTAATGGTTGGCCTTTTATTGTAGTAAAAGCTAATATTACTCCTGCAATTTCATCCTCGCCATTTTTGATCATTAATAAACTTGCAACAATCAATAATCCGATCACAACGATTACATCACCATTAATTACTGGGAAAATACTATGAAACCCGAATGCAAATAAAATCAAAAACAGGATGATTATGGAAAAATTTTTCTTTAAATCTAAAAGGTTGAGGAAAAGCCAAATGGTACCAAATAGTGATAGCTCCAATAAAGTCATCCAAATAGCTCTGGCAATCAAATAATCCGGAATTAATGCAAATGGGAAAAACATAATGATGGAATAGAGTGGGTAGTGAAACCTCAAATCATCTACATGTGCGGTAATACCTTGAATTTCCGCAGTTTGCCTGATTGCAATATGGGATTCTTCGATGTAAGGACTGATCTCATTGATGATAAGCATTTTTGTTCCAACCCATTGCACCACAAAATCATTCCCTCCTGGGTTAGCTTTTACAAAAAGAAAATTCAAATATGAAACGAATCCAATTCCAATTAAGGCGATTATTGGAATAATTATTCTTGACTGGCTTGTTGCACGGTGATAAATCAAATGAAGCCTTTCTCGTAAAGGAAAATTACATCCAGTTTTCTATTGGTAAATTATAATTCAATGATTATGGCTATTAGAATATCGCTCGCACAGACGAATATATCGATTGGAAATCCCGAGAAAAACTTAAAAAAAGGCTTATCACTAATTGATCAGGCGTCTAATGAAGGCTGTGACATAATTTTATTTCCAGAGTTATGGACAACTGGATATGACCTTCCCAATATCATGTCATATTCCCAAACAAATGAGGAAATTCTCAACCAGCTCAAGTTAGTAGCAAAATCCAGAAAGATAGCTATTGGAGGTTCTTATATATTTCGGATTGAGAATCGATTCTACAATTCATTCATAATTATTAATTCAGAAGGTGATATCTGTCCAATTTATAACAAACTACACCTGATCAAACTATTAAGTGAGGATTTATTCTTCACAGCTGGTAACCAAATTCAAGTCAATATTTTCCAATGGGGTACTGCCGGATTGGCATTATGTTATGACCTGAGATTCCCAGAAATGTTCCGGCAGATGGCTCTCAAACCTGTAGAAATTTTTCTGCTTGTCGCTGAATGGCCAGCAAAGAGGATCGAACATTGGCGAATTTTGTTAAAAGCAAGGGCAATTGAAAACCAGGTATTTATGGCTGCTGTCAATTGTGTAGGAACCCAGGGGGTTGAATCATTTGGTGGTTACAGTTGTATAATATCCCCTTCGGGTCAAATCCTGGCTGAGGCGGAACCAAATAATGAAAAGTTGCTAATTTTAGATATCGACCTTGAAACAATAAATGAAACCCGTAAATCCATGAACATTCTAAAAGATTGCAGGTTCGATATTTATTAAAGAGTACTGAATATTTCTCCGATTTTATTTTTCGATTTTCAATAAAACAGATTACACATTATTCAAAGTTGTGCATAATATGGTTTTTTGTTGATTATTAGAGGTTTTAAGACAAAAATACCTGGCGAAGGATAAACTTACTAGCCGGGAGATATTATTTCACCCAATCCCCCTCAGATGATTATGTTATATACATATAGGACAGTTTTTAATTCCTGAGCCTGATCCGTCAAAAATGTTACTTCCCAAGGCACTGTCATATATTCTATTTAATCAGGTATTTTTATGATAATTTAAATGGTCTTGTAATACACCCGGTGGTTTTTTATTGTGACAGCTCCAAATTTCTCCATATCCTTCCGAACCTGAACGGCTGTCTCAGCCATTTGGGTTAATTCTATGTCATCAAAACCCCAATCTTTGACAGTTTTTACCATCTCGGAATATAGCAGCGCATTTCCACCCCTGCCAAGAAGCTCTGGAATAATTCCTAAACCATTTAATACAACTCTCTTTGTCTTTTTTATTTCCCGGAGTAAATCAAGAATACCCCATGGTGTAATGCTCCCGCCATGTCTCTGCATTGCAGCTGAAAGATCGGGGAAAGCTACCAAAAATCCAACCAGCTCTTCTTTGTACTGAATCAATTTAATTAGTTGGGGATCTAAGATCATCATAAGATCTTTCATTACATAATCAATCTCGTGTTCAGATAATGGATAATATTCCCAATTCTTAACAAAAGTCTGGTTATACGCCTGGCCGATTCTGCGTGCCCAGGTTTTAAGTTCTTTTTTAGAACTAAATCTTTTTACTTTAAAGGATCCTTTTTCTAACACCTTGGTAGCGATCTCTTCGACCCTCTCTGGTAAATATAAATCTTCCATCTTGATTCTTGTACACACAAAATCTACTAATTTTGAAAAGCCTGCTTGTTCAACCAGATCAGGATAATATTCATAATTGTATGACATCATATTCATTACCTGCCGGTGTTGAAATCCTTCAACAAGGATGCCATAACCATCGAATGGACCAAATCCTTTTGGTCCAATCATCTCATTTAGATTCTTTTCCTTTGCCCACTCGAAGGCTTTTTCAAACAAGCTATTTGCTACATCCTGATTGTTTACTGAATCGAATAATGTAAAACCTGCCTGTTTTTTTCCATGATATGAATTGTATGGAATATTTTCAAATACAACTATCCGACCGGCCGTATCTCCATTTTCTTTAGCAATAAAAAATGCTGCTGTACTATGCTCATAAAATGGATGTTTTGCAGGGTTTAACATATTCCGTACGTCTGCTTTAAATGGAGGAACCCACTGTGGGCAATTTGCATATAGATCATAATGAAATTGAACAAAATCTTTTACCTGCTTTTTATTACTGGGATCAACTTTTTGAATAGTAATCAAATTTACCTCTTTATAAATTCTCGATAGTATGATTGAATTCCTTAATTTCGGAAAAATATAATTATAATTTTTTGAAATCGATATAAGAATTATACGCTACACAATCGAATAATATTTTTATCAATATTCATATTTTTGATAAATTCATTGTTGGGAGGTTTTAGTGCCAAATCGTCTGATCCATGAGACATCGCCGTATTTAATCCAGCATGCAAATAATCCGGTTGATTGGTATCCTTGGGGTGAGGAAGCTTTTCGTAAAGCAAAGGAGGAAGGAAAACCTATCTTTTTGAGTATTGGGTATTCTGCTTGCCACTGGTGCCATGTAATGGAAAAAGAATCATTCGAAAATGATGAGACAGCAAGAATATTGAATGACAAATTTATTAGCATCAAGGTAGATCGTGAACAACGTCCTGATCTGGACAATATTTATATGGATGCTGTCCTTGCGATCACAGGACAAGGTGGATGGCCACTCTCTGTATTCCTAACCCCAGAATTAATACCATTTTATGGTGGCACGTACTTTCCACCCAACCCCCGCTTTGGATTGCCATCATTCAACGAAATATTATTCAATATTTCAAAAAATTGGGAGAATAATCCACGGGAAATACTTCAAAATTCAGAGAAAATTTTCCGTCATCTATCTACAAAAGTTCATAGGGGAAATTCTATCAGTACATCCCTGGATCCATCCTTGATTTCCAGGGCTGCCAAATCTCTACTTAATTATTATGATTATGAAAATGGCGGTTGGGGAAATGCCCCAAAATTTCCTCAACCAATAAATATATTGTTTCTTATGAATCTCGCCTTCAATGGAGATAAAAATTGTGAAGCAGTAGTCAAACATGTATTAATGATGATGTGCCGGGGAGGGATATATGACATCCTTGGCGGAGGTTTCCATCGTTACAGCACAGATGAACTTTGGTTAATTCCTCATTTTGAAAAAATGCTCTACGATAATGCCCAATTAGCTCTGGCATATCTTCGTGGTTATTTGCTCACCGGTGAAAAGGAACTTAAAAACACCTGCGAAGGAATACTTGATTTTATGATAAGTGAATTGAGGGATCCTGCTGGGGGTTTCTACAGCAGTTTAGATGCTGATTCCGAAGGGATAGAAGGAAAATTTTATACCTGGACCTTTGAGGAGTTGCGATCCAATCTCTCCAATGACGAATTTCAATTTCTTTCAAAAGCCTGTAATATATCGGAGGATGGAAACTTTGAGGGTAAAGTCATTTTACGCTACCAAAAATCCCATCGCGAAATGATGGTCAATATGGGATTAGAAAGTGAAATTTTTTATTTTAAATTGGAAAATATCCGTACTAAACTATTACAACTAAGATCTAAGAGAATTCACCCCTCCCTGGACGATAAAATCCTCACCTCCTGGAACGCATTAGCAATGATCTCATTTGCAGAAGCAGCCAGGTACTTAAATCGCCCTGATTACCAAATTGTTGCAAGTGAAATTGGAGAGTTTTTGCTACGCGAATTGTTAAGGGATGGGAGTTTATTCCGCTCCTGGAGGCTTGGAAAAGTAAGTATAAATGCATACCTGGAAGATTACAGCACATTAATCCTGGGTCTTTATGCAATTTATCAAGCAGATTTTAATCCAGGGTGGTTGGATAAAATTAATATATTGATTCAAGATTTGATCAAATTGTTTTATAATCCCGATTTCTCGGGTTTTTTCGACACATCAAACTTCCATAGTGGATTGATATATAAACCGAAGAATCTTCGAGATAATGTGACTCCCTCCGGAAATGCAATGGCTGTTTATGCTTTATTATTACACGCAGCATTTACCGGAAATATTTATTATCGAAACATTGCAGAAAAAACACTTTCAGGAATGCAAGATTTCATTGAAGTTGATCCATTTGGATTTCCATTCTGGCTGCAAGCATTGGATTTGGTTAATTCCGATATTAAACAAGTGGCACTTGTCTGGCCGCAACACCAACAAAAAGATCCACGTTTTTTCAACCTAATTAATAAGATGTATCGTCCGAATTTGATAACAGCGGCTAGTCCATATCCTTCCAATATGAATGTACCGGAATTACTCCATGGTCGTTCACCAATTGATAACCGGATGACTGCATATGTTTGTCACCGATTTACATGTAAACAACCGGTTACAGCAATTGAAGAATTTTCTAGATTGATTGATGATATATAATTACACAAAACCATCCCGGAAAAAATAATCCCATTTATTGAGATGATTATTGGGATTTTTCCAATGAAATGACGAAAATATTTCGATTTTTCAGTAAAATATTTTCCGCTTTTTATCCAATACTCAGGAGTGATCATGGAGAAATTTATTATAGAGGGGGGACACCCCCTCCACGGAGAGGTATTTCCGTCAGGAAATAAAAATGCAGCTTTACCGATGTTGGCAGCCTGTTTATTAACGAATGAACCGGTAACATTACATAATGTTCCTGATATTAAAGATGTAACTACGATGAGGGCATTAATCGAATCTCTTGGTGTTAGTATTTCTACCATCGATAAACACACCTGGAAAATTCATTCACGAGAGGTTCGTCCAGCTGACTTAGACCCTGAACTCTGCCGGAAAATCCGCGCTTCCATACTATTAGCTGGACCTATGCTGGCAAGATCCGGTGAACTTCACCTGCCACCTCCAGGCGGGGATGTTATTGGTAGAAGAAGGGTAGATACTCATTTACTTGCCCTCAGAAGTTTGGGAACAGATGTCACCTATGAAAGAAATTTTTACCTGCGGACAAACAAATTGATCGGGGCAGATATCTTACTCGATGAGGCCAGTGTCACTGCAACTGAAAACGCGGTCATGGCATGTGTTTTGGCTAAAGGAAAATCCATTATACGTAATGCTGCATCTGAACCACATGTTCAGGAACTTTGCCAATTCTTGAATCTAATGGGAGCAAAAATCGAAAACATCGGATCGAACACCTTGCATATTTCCGGTGTAAATGAACTCCATGGGACTGATGTATATATCGGTCCAGATTATCTTGAGGTGGTTAGCTTCATCGGCGCCGCTGTAGTTACAAATGGTTCTATTTGGATTCGAAATGCCGGGCCGGAATACCTGGATATGATACGCCTTGTTTTTAATCGCCTTGGTGTAAATTGGGAAACCCATGATAATGATTTATTTATACCTCCGAATCAAAAATTAGTAATTGAATCGGATTTGGGGGGAGCCATCCCGGAAATAAGTGTGATGCCCTGGCCTGCGTTCCCAACTGATTTAATGAGTATCGCCATTGTGATTGCCACGCAATCAAAAGGAACAATATTATTCCATGATTGGATGTACCCAAGCCGGATGTTCTTCATCGATAAATTAGTATCGATGGGGGCTCATATTGTATTGTGTGATCCACATAGATGCATTGTTCAGGGGCCTTCCAGGCTTGTTAACGAAAAAATGGAGAGCCCGGATATAAGGGCTGGCATGGCATTAGTAATTGCAGCCTTATCAGCAGATGGGACTTCGACTATCCGCAATATTGGACAGATTGATCGGGGTTACGAGTTAGTAGATTATAAACTTAGGAGTCTTGGAGCAAGGATTCAAAGAGAAGCCGATTAGAAAAAAATATGTATTTTAAATAAAAAAAAGAAGGGATGACCTTCTTTTTTTTATACCTTTATTGGGTAGTTTGGGCTTCTTTGACTACTTCTAGAAACTGGTCTATTACTTCCCGCAGCATACCTTCCGGTAAAGCGCCAGTTTGACGATGGACAATCTTTCCATTTGCTACAAATAACATCGTTGGTATTCCCTGTATACCAAATTTTTGTGCCCACTCTGAGTCTTCATCCGTATTTACTTTGGCAACAATTAATTTTCCCGCATAATCCTTTGATATTTTTTCCAGTGCTGGAGCAACCATTTTACAAGGTCCACACCAGGGTGCCCAGAAATCAACGACGACTGGAACAGGAGAATTCATGACAGCTTTTTCGAATGCTGCATCGGTTACATGAATTGGTTCATTAAACATTTATTTATGCCTCTTTCTTTTATAATTTCAAATTCAATCCACAATAAATTATAAACAGATATTTATTAATTTGGTTATATTCTAATAATATCCTTCCAAATAATATTATATGTTTTGCGCCCACACCATAGATGTCAGAATGGATGGGAATCTTACTTGTTTACCCTTTCATTTTCGATGAAAGTCCACAAACCTATACCCAATACCCCTCTCAGTAAGGATATATTTTGGATTTGATGGATCTTTCTCTAGTTTTTGTCGTAAATAATTAACATAAAGACGGACATAATGTGACTCATCCCGATACTCATACCCCCAGACTTTCGAGAGAATCTGGTCATATGTTAAAACCCATCCGGCGTTCTGGACCAGGTGGTATAGTAATCTGTATTCAGTCGGTCGTAATTTGACGATCTCATTCTCAACCCATACTTCTCTTCGGCTAAAATCAATTCTTAGATGGTCATCAATTTCAACCACTGGTTGGGAACCAACCCCTCCGGCTTCCGTTCTCCTTAATACCGCTTTAACTCGAGAAACAAGTTCCCTTGGACTAAACGGTTTGGTTACATAATCATCAGCACCCAGTTCTAAGCCTTTTATCCTGTCCTCTTCTTCCCCCTTGGCAGTCAACATTATCACGGGTACCGTGCTTATCTCACGAATCAGTCTTAATACTTCAAACCCGTCCAGGTCAGGAAGCATAATATCCAGAAGGATCAAATCTGGAATTGAATCTCGCATTGAATTTATTGCACCTACCCCATTATTAGCCTCTAACACATAAAAACCATCGTGTTCAAGATTTAGTCGAATAAACCGGACCATTCGCTCTTCATCATCAACAACAAGAATTTTTTTATTATGAAATTGGTCGTCTGCCATAATAAATCACTCCTAAATTATTTTCTATGTACAAAAAAGTGTCCAAAGTGTATATTTCTGGTAATTGGTGTGATGAGATTCTAAACATACAATTATTAAAATAATCTTAACCGTTACCTAATGTTTGTAATATCTCAATTTAAACCAGATTCTGCGGATTTCCTTAAGAATTACTGGATTATTTTATACGGAGTGATTGTTTTTATTGACCTGGAACAATCAGCATTAAATATTTCGACGCAGCCCATCCGCTTCGATTTTCATCATAAGGGGAAACCAAATGCCACCAGACATATCCATCCGCCTCTTCAGGTCCAGCGGATACATTATACAATTCCGAATCTAATGCAACAAACTTCACCCCTGGCTGAGTTCCCGGACCTTCCCTGAGTCTTAATCCATCTCCATTGGTATTGTATATTTGGACCACCGATCCAACATAAATTCCACCATTGCCCGTAATGGATTCATCTATTTCTGGGGAGGGGCTGCTTATTATCAGATAGTCCATTTGTGGTGTCAGAACCGGAGCTGAAATTACCGTAATTTGATAGGGGTAATTTTGATTGTCCGGAGGATCGGGTTTGTACAAAAACATAAGTAATACCCAATTAGAGATTAAAAACAGAAAGATACCCAGTGCAATTAAGATAACCCAGCGGTTTATATTCGAAAATAACCAGCGCATAAGATTAATTATTTATAGAGAAGAAGAAAAATTCCAGTTGAAAAATCTCATTAAACGATATGATACCACCAGTTTATTACAATTATATGCTCAGCAATTTTCAACCAAATATTTCAAAAATTTTCCAATAAATAAAAAAAATATTCCGCAAATTTTAACGAACCCATAAAATATTAGCTGATAAGTGCATATGATATAATTTTTCTCAGATATGGAAAATCCCGTTTCAAAATCCCCATTACTCGGAAATCGATACCAGCTCCAGCAATCTGTTGGTACTGGTGGCATGGCGATTGTTTATCAAGCCTACGATTTAATGTTAGAGCGCCCTGTAGCAATAAAGGTATTAAAACAAAACTATTCGCAGGATACATCTTTCCGGGAGAGGTTCAAGCAGGAAGCAAAATCTGCTGCAAATCTTAGCCATCCCAATATTGTCACTGTTCATGATTTTGGTTTGGATAACGACAAATTGTATATTGTTATGGAATATGTACCTGGTACAGATTTAAAAACCATGATTAAGGAAACAAAGGTTTTCACGATCGATGAAGCAATACCTTTAATTGTCCAAGCCTGTGCAGGAATTGGTTATGCTCACAGGGCGGGACTTGTTCATTGTGATATAAAACCTCATAATATGCTGGTCACCCCTGAAGTAAAACTCAAGGTAACTGATTTTGGCATCGCTCGAGCATTATCATCTATTAATCCAAACGAAAAATATGACATTGTCTGGGGTTCCCCTCAATATTTTTCCCCTGAACAAGCATCCGGAAACCCCCCTTCTCCAGCCAGCGATGTTTACTCACTTGGTGTTATCCTTTACGAAATGTTAACTGGCAAATTACCGTTTGAATCAACTGATCCTTCAATCCTGGCAAAAATGCACCGGGATTCGAAACCTACCCCAGCGAGGCAGCTCAATCCAAATATCCCTGAGGCACTTGACCAAATTATAACGAAAGTACTTTCTAAAGAGCCTTCAGCCCGCTATCGAACAGCCGATCAGTTGGGAAGGGTATTACTTGCTTTCAGTCAGTTGGCACGGCCATATGAAGCAGATATCCCGTTTCCAACAACCGATTACATTTATAACCAGCCAGTGAAGTCTTACCCGGTAATTCCCGCTTCTCAATCCCATAAAATTCGTAGTGCTGCAAAAAAAATCCGCCAGGACGCAATGGATTTTGGAACAATAGGCATTGCGCTGCTGGCGATTCTTGCAGTTGCTGGACTAATCCCATTTTGGCTGTATATCTGGTTTTTATTACAATCCTGAGGATTCATGGGAAGAATATTGATTTCCCCGTCAATTTTATCTGCAGATTTTTCCAGGCTTGGAGATGAGATAAAAAAAATCGAAGCAGCCGGTGCAGATTGGATTCATATAGATGTTATGGATGGTCAGTTTGTCCCAAATATATCCATGGGGTCATTTATTGTTGAGACTTGCCAACGCATTTCTGCATTACCAATTGATGTTCATCTAATGATTGAACGACCTGAAAACCACATTAAGTCGTTTATAAATGCTGGTGCAAGTACACTTAGTATTCACATAGAGGGGAATCCAAATATTCACAGAACTTTACAGGAAATCCATGAATTAGGGTGTAAAGCGGGTGTGGCTATCAACCCAGGGACTCCAGCTACCGCCCTTATGGAAGTATTAAATTTTGTTGACATGGTATTGGTAATGAGTGTGAACCCTGGTTTTTCTGGCCAGTCATTTATTCCACACATTTGTAACAAAATTGAGGAAATTCATAATAACATCACCCGGATTAATAATCGAACGATCATTCAGGTTGACGGTGGCATCTCCAGGGAAACTTTGCCTGCAGCGTACAAAGCAGGAGCATCTTGTTTTGTTGCTGCAACTTCTATTTTTCGACATCCAGCAGGTATCCATAAAGCAATACAAGAATTAAGAGCCTCGACAGAATAAAAAAAATCCACAACTGGAATGCAATTGTGGATGATGGAAAATAATTTGATTGTAATTATTTACTTTTCGCCAATGTTTTTATACATTTTGCACAAAAGATTTTGCGAATTTTTTTACCATTTTCGAATACTGTTATTGCCTGTAAATTGGGTTTAAATTGTCTATTTGTTGCTCGCATTGAAAAACTTCTATTATGTCCAAACGTCGTGGTTTTACCACATGAGTCACATTTTGCCATCTAAATACATCCTCTCTAATAATCACGCGGGCTAAAAATTTCCGCAGGTAATTTCATATTGGTGCTATTTTGAATTATTATTTTAACACAATTGATTACATTATTCAAGTAAAATTGAACTTTCTAGTAAATAAGGATAATGAAAATGAGCGAAGGTATAAATCCTCTTGGTAATATCTATATATCACATCGAGCAATTGCATCAATAGCCTACCAATGCACCCAGGAAACCTATGGGGTTGTCGGACTGGCTGCCAAGAATTTGGCAACCGGTCTTGCAAATGTCCTCGTGAAAGATCCCACATTAGGAGTTGATGTTCATTTTGATGGAAGTATATTGGTGATCAACTTATTTATTGTTATTGAATATGGAACACGGATCAAGTCCGTGACAGCCACAGTTGCAGACACTGTAAAATATCGCGTTGAGAAAATTGTTGGTATACCTGTTGATATTGTAAATGTTCATGTACGGGGATTAAGAGTTAGCGAATAGGAATATTTTATAAGAATCATCCCTTTTTGATTGGAGTTTTATGAATACAACTCATACCGATTCTGCTTTGAACACCTTGAAGAATAAAGATCAAATTAATGGTCAGGACTTCAAAGCATTAATCGAGGCAGCTTTAGTTTGGCTCCGTACAAATCAGCAAATCGTGAATTCTCTCAATGTTTTTCCTGTTCCAGATGGTGACACCGGAACAAATATGTCTCTTACCATGCAATCAGCATACAGCGAGATTGAAGATTCAGGGGACACTAACATTGGTCACATTGCCCATAAAGTTGCACAGGGTGCATTAATAGGTGCACGCGGAAACTCGGGGGTTATTCTCTCCCAACTCTGGCGCGGATTCGCAAAGGCACTTGACTCTAATGAAACCATGGATGCCAAATTACTAGTAAAAGCATTAGCAGATGCACGCGATACCGGCTATAAAGGTGTTGTCAGACCGGTGGAAGGTACAATTCTTACCGTGGCAAAGGATATTTCTATTGCAGCCGAAAAAGCTATTACGCAATCGGTTAACCTTGTATGACCTATTTGTAAAAGTTGTCAAGTCAGCCGATGATTCTGTCATCAATACCCCGGAATTATTGCCAGTATTAAAACAGGCTGGTGTGGTTGATTCTGGTGGTAAAGGACTGTTCATTATCCTTGAAGGGATGTTGAAACATATTAATAATGAATCCCTGGAAACGCCGGAAATATCTTTAGAACCACTGTCCCAGATAAAACAAGAACATATCATGGCCAGCATCGAACCTGGTCAGGATTATGAAATTATTCTGGATTTTTCACCATTTCAACCATTAATCATAGAGGATTATTACGAAAATCTATCACAAATGGGAACATCAATCCAGGTAGGTGAAGGAGAAGGTATATATCGGATGCATATTCATGTGCCTACAGAAAATCGGTATAAACCTATTGACTACACGATGCAGCTGGGAACCATAAAAAAGATTAATATTGAAAATTTAATCGAACAAACAACCTTGGGAAATCAAAGGAATAAAACACCAATCAAGCTAACGACGATTGAACCAAAACAAATAGCCGTTGTTGCGGTATCCCCCGGATCTGGAATTTCAAGAATTTTTGCCAGCCTGGGTGTTAACGCCATCGTTGAAGGTGGACAAACGATGAATCCAAGCACGGAGGATATTCTTAAATCATTTGAGGATCTGCCAACTGACAAAATCATAATCCTACCAAATAATAAGAATATTATATTGGCTGCCCAGGCGGCTACTACAATGACCATCAAAAAAGTGACTGTAATTCCCAGCACATCAATACCCCAGGGACTAAGCGCAATTTTGCATTATCTCCCCGATGGAGAATTAGATGAAGTTGTTGATAACATGAAAAAAGCATTGTCAGATGTTATTACAGGGGAGATCACCAAAGCCACAAGATCGGTGAAATTAAATAATGTCAAGGTAAAAGAAGGGGAGATTATTTCCATATTAAATGGAAAAATTGTCCAATCATCTTCAACTGTACTGGATGCTTGTCTTGACCTTTTAGAGAAGGCTGATACTTCAGATATGGAAAGAATTACATTTTTTTATGGTGAAAATATTCCAGAAGTTGAAGTCAACCGCATCGTTGATGATGTTCGAAAGGTCTACCCTTTCCATGAAATTGAAATCCATGAAGGTGGTCAGCCACACTATTATTTCTTGATTGCAATCGAGTAAATATGTCGTCTGCATGTGTTGTTACAGATAGCTCTGCTCAGTTTACCCGCCTTGACTCAGATCTTCAAAAAATTACGACAATTATCCAGCTGCCAATTAGCATTAATGGAAATGAATTAAATTCCAATGAGCCACTCAAACCTGGTAAATTACCAAAATTTGCCAGTATTGGAAAATTAAATTCGGTTATTCAAACACCTAGTCAGGAATTAGTCTATGACTTATTCCTTAATTTGGGAAAATCACATGAGACCATTTTTGGTGTTTTCTTATCATCTCATTTGAATCCGCTTGTAAATATCGCTGAAGAAGTTGCCAACAATCTTAGAGGTACCGTTGATATCCAAATAATTGATTCAAGAACGACTTCTATTGGTTTAGGATTTTTGGTTCAGAAGGTTGCAGAACTAATTCGGAGTGGAAATCCATCACATGAAATTAATAAGTATCTGCGGTTAATGATCCCAAATGTTTACTCAATTCTGTGTATACCAGGACTTTCGTACCTTCACAATAACCATTTTTTGGATCTTGGACAGGCTATCATAGGAGAGTTATTGGGCATTTTTCCGCTATATTCTATTGAAGAAGGAAAGCTAAGCCCATTTGGAAAAGCAAGGAATCTCAGGAACACAGTAGACTATTTTGTTGAATTTTCAGAGGAATTTGAAAAAATAACTGAGATTGCCCTTCTTCAAACTGCCCCACCCAATTCTTTGTTATCTCAAATGCTTAAGGAGCAGATTGTATGCAATAAACCCGAACGTGCAATTTTCCGAGATTCCAATAAATTTTACTCTGGCATCGTTATTTGGACCGAAAACATCCGGGGTTTTCATTTTAGACAGCATTACTTGATAATAAATTACCAAAATATTGGATTCTTTTGATTATCCCTTCCCTATGGAACCAAAAAAGTCATTAGAAAAATTAATTAATATTACTAATACTGAAATTAAAGGAAAATATCAAAATAAGGCTGTTCTAGGAGGCCTTGATAAATTTCCTTCTCAATGGGAAAAAGAGGCGCAATCTGATCAAATTCCAGATTTGTATATTCTAAAAATATCGGAATTATTGAGAAATTACATCATTTTAGATCCTGTTTCCAGAGAAAATTCCGTCAACGAAATCAGGCAAATAATACATCAGATCTTGGCAATACCGGAATATGAAAGTTCTAATTTATATCCAGATAATATCAAGGATTACAAAATCACTCATGGTGTCATCCCGATGAAATCAAAAGAGGGGGATTTAAAAGGCTTGAATCATTCGTCGAGGGTTTCAACCACGGAAAATGCCTTAAATTCCCCAATTACTGTAATGAAAGGAATTGGTCCGTTAAATTCGAAAAAATTTGAAGCGATTGGTATTCGAACCGTGTACGACCTTCTTTATTATTTTCCACGCAGGTACGATGATTTCAGTCAATTAAAAACCATTAATCGCCTTGTCTTAAATGAAGAGGTAACTGTCATTGCCAAGATCTACAAAGCTGAGTTTGTTCCTCCAATGGGAAAGAAAAAAGGAAGAATAGAGGCACTTGTTACAGATGGTACCGGTTTCTTAAGGGTAAATTGGTATCCCGGAAAATACGCAAATTTCTTTCTAAAGAAACTCAGAATTAATATGTCTATAGTTCTATCAGGAAATATCGAAACCTTTCTCGGAAGATTGGTCATGAATAATCCGGAATGGGAACCATTGGAGAAAGACCATCTAAATACAAATCGGATTGTTCCGGTCTACCCATTGACCGCCGGAATATCTCAGCGAAATATTCGGAATTTAACATTTCAGTCGGTGAGGTATTGGTCCCCAAAATTATCGGATTTTATTCCACAAAGCGTCAAACTCGAAGCTAAATTAATCGATCTTGGTGTAGCAATTCAACAGGTGCACTTTCCTGAAACAGAAGATTATTTAAAGCAAGCACAATTCAGGTTAGCATTTGATGAAATATTCTTACTTCAGCTTGGAGTCTTAAAACAAAGAAGTCAATGGAAATCAAAACCTGCAGAAATAATTCCATCCTCCGACGAATGGCTTCAAAAAATTATCAATTATCTGCCTTTCAAGTTAACAAATGCACAAAACCGGGTATTGGAGGATGTTCGTAAGGATTTAATAATTGGAAAACCGATGAATCGATTAATCCAGGGCGATGTTGGATCGGGAAAAACGATCATTGCGGCCATAACAGCCATGATAGTAAATAACCATGGTGGGCAATGTGCCATTATGGCACCGACAAGTATCCTGGCAGAACAGCATCACAGAACATTTAGAAACCTATTAATTGGAAAAAATAATTCCGGTGAAAATTCTTATTCCGAAAAGGAGATTCGGTTATTAATTGGAGCCACAAGTGAAGCAGAAAAAGAAGAAATCAGGGCAGGTATACTAAATGGGTCAATCAAAATTCTCATAGGGACCCACGCTTTGATCGAGAGTCCTGTCCAGTTTAACAACCTGCAATTCATAGTAATTGATGAGCAGCACCGTTTTGGTGTATCGCAACGTTCTGGATTGAGATCAAAAGGTACCAATCCACACTTGATGGTGATGACTGCCACACCTATCCCGCGTTCCCTGGCATTAACCCTGTATGGAGATTTAGATTTATCGGTAATGGATGAGATGCCTGCCGGTAGACAGCCCGTCAAGACGCAAATTATCAATCCAATACAACGAGAAAAGGCGTACTCACTAATCCGAGAACAAATCGAGAGAGGACATCAAGCATTTATTATTTTTCCTTTAGTTGAACTCGGCGAAAGAGATGAGGGGAAAGCCGCAGTGGAAGAACATGAAAGGCTCCAAAAACATATATTCACCTTAAACAGAGTGGGATTACTTCACGGTCGGATGAAATCGGAGGATAAAGAAAAAGTAATGTCCGATTTTCACCAGGCGAAATATGATATTCTGGTATCTACATCCGTTGTTGAGGTGGGCGTAGATGTTCCCAATGCTACTGTAATGATGATTGAAGGAGCCAATCGTTTCGGTCTTGCCCAACTTCACCAATTCAGGGGAAGGGTTGGCCGGGGAAGAGCTAATTCTTATTGTCTCCTAATACCTGAAAATGAAGACGCCATGGAAAATGAACGGCTCAAAGTAATGGTTGAAACCACCGATGGATTTATTCTTGCTGAAAAAGACCTGGAACAACGTGGTCCAGGAGAATTTCTTGGTAACCGGCAGTCAGGTTTTGTTGAATTAAAGATGGCGAAATTAACCGATATAAAAATCATTGAAATTGCGCGCCAACAGGGAGTAAAATTGTTCAATAAAGATCCGAATTTATCATTACCGGAGAATCAAGAACTTAATGTACAATTGAATAAATTCTGGGAAGCAAGTAAAGGGGAGGTCAGTTAAGTATGGTTCGTGCCATTTTTCCGGGAACATTTGACCCGATTCATTTTGGTCATATAGATATTGCAACCAGAGCATCAAAACTTTTTGATGAATTGATAGTGGCTGTTTATGATAAGCCGATCAAGAATCTATTATTTTCTCCAGATGAACGGATTTACCTTACAAAACGCGCTTTCGAAGGTATTGAAAAAATAAAAGTACTTGGATATCGTGGATTAACCGTAGATTTCAGTAATAAAATTGGTGCTCAAGTTATTGTCCGAGGGCTGCGGGTATTTTCAGACTTTGAATATGAATTTAGAATGGCACTTGCTAACCATCGCTTGTCCACTGAAATTGAAGTAATCGCCCTCATTACCAGTGAAGACCATACTTTCCTCTCATCTTCAACTGTGAAAGAAATTGCTTCGCTGGATGGCGATGTATCCTCGATGGTCCCGTCCTATGTAAAAGAAGCCCTGGCTAATAAAGTAATAAAAATCTCAGATGATACTAATCAGAATCCAATTAATGGTTTAAGAGATTGATATTGAATATAATATTATTATTGGTCAAATTAATAATCCCAAAATTCAGAAATTATATCGGAGGATGACATGGATATTCTCCATCTTGTCGATCGCTTAGAAGAACTATTCAATGAAAGCCGTTCCATCCCGTTTACTCAAAGCGTGATTGTCGATGAAGACCGAATGCTGGATATCATAGACCAAATGCGGGTTTCGATTCCAGAAGAAATTAAGAAGGCTCAACAGATTCTTGCGCAGAGAGATCGTATCCTTGCCCAATCTCAGGAAGAAGCCAACCGTACCATTGCTCTTGCACGCGAGAAATCAGATCAGGCGCTTGAACAAAATAACGTTGTCCAAGCTGCCCAGTCCCGTGCGGAACAAATCCTCCTCCAGGCACGTGCTGATGTAGAAGCAACAAAAATGGAAGCCGATGAGTATGTATTAGAAACACTTACAAGGCTTGAAATGGAATTGGACCGGTCGATAAACCAGGTCCGTAATGGAATCCGGGCGATCACAAGTGAAAAACAAAACCGACAACCCCAATCGGCGAACACCAGCGTTACATAAACCCTTAGATAAAAAAATAATTAATTTTAAAAGCAAAGAAACCACCCTAATGAGTGGTTTCTTTGTTTTTTGTGTAATTTATGATTCTTGTTCGGGTAATTTAGTTTCCTTCTTCTTTTTACTTTTTGTATGGCTCCCTTTAATATCCCTGGGAACTGCCATACTATCTGCATCTGCATACAGCGCTACTTGGATTACGTCATCCATATGCTGAACTTTGATGATATTGATATCATTTCTTATTTTCTTTGGAACATCAATTAAATCCTTATCGTTTTTTTCCGGAATGATAACTTTCTTTATCCCTGCTCTATAAGACGCTAGGATCTTTTCCCGGATACCACCAACGGGTAATATTTTGCCTCTTAATGTGATTTCCCCTGTCATGGCCACATCTTTATAAACCCTTCTTCCAGTAAGTGCAGATGCTAACGCAACTGCAATTGTTATTCCTGCACTCGGACCATCTTTCGGGATTGCACCCTCGGGGATATGGATATGAATATCCAGGCCTTCAAAAATCTCGGGATTGATTTCGAATAACTTGGACCGAGATTTGATATAAGATAATGCTGCCTGGGCAGATTCTTGCATCACATCCCCAATTTGACCTGTTATTTGTAAATTGCCCTTCCCATCCATTACCAATACTTCCACCGGCATAATTTCTCCCCCGCTTTCCGTCCAGGCCATTGCTGTTGATACACCGATCTCATCAATTTTTTCAGCTTCAGTTTGAAAAAATTGGGGTGGACCCAACAATTTTTCAACAGCGCTAAATCCTAACCTGGACGGGAATTTTTTATGTTCTGATTTTAATCGTGCAACCTTACGAGTAATTCTTCCAATTTCACGTTCAAGGTTTCGAACTCCGGCCTCGTATGTATAATCCCGGATTATTTTTGAGACGGCACTATCCTGAAACGAAATTTCATTATCTTCCAGACCCGATTCTTCCAATTGCCTGGGAATCAGAAACTGTCGGGATATTTCGATTTTTTCTTCCTCTATATATCCAGGAAATTCAATCACTTCCATTCGATCCAATAGCGCCGGTGGTACTGTACCCAATTGATTAGCTGTTGTGATAAAAAGCACCTTTGATAAGTCAAACGCAACCTCCAGATAATGGTCAGAAAAGGCAACATTCTGTTCCGGATCCAATACTTCCAGTAATGCTGCTGATGGATCACCCCTGAAATCCGCACCGACTTTGTCAATTTCATCAAGCATAAATAAGGGATTTATAGAACCAGCTCTTCGCATGGTCTGTATGATTCTTCCCGGAAGGGCTCCAATATATGTTCTTCTATGCCCGCGGATTTCTGCCTCATCTCTTACTCCGCCAAGGGAAACACGCACGAAATTCTTGTCTAAGGCTTCCGCAATTGATTTACCAAGCGATGTTTTGCCAGTTCCCGGGGGACCCACAAAACAGAGGATTGGTTGTCTTAACTTCTTTGGTTTCAAGCTTCTTACGGCAATATATTCAAGTATTCGATCTTTTGCCTTTTCCAGTCCATAGTGGTTTTGATTTAGGATTTTCCCGGCATTGGATACATCCAGATTGTCTACAGTCTCCCTTTTCCAGGGCAAATCGATAATCCAATCCAGGTACGTTCGAATAATGCCAACTTCAGGCGCCATTGAGGGCATTTGAGTCAGCCGCTCAATTTCTTTCAGGGCTACCTTCATTACATCTTCTGGCAATCCAATTTCGTCAATTTTTATCCGAATTTCTGAGATCTCTCGTGTCCAGACATCCCCCTCCCCAAGTTCATTCTGAATGGCTTTCATCTGCTCACGCAGATAAAATTCTCTTTGGCTCCGATCTACCTCGCTTTGTACCCGTGTTTGAATTTCATCTTCCAGTTGTAATACATCTAATTCTTGTGCCAAAAGCCAGTTGATTCTTTTCAAGCGTTTCAGAGGATCGATAAGAGTCAGTAAATCTTGTCGTTCCGAGAATGGCATTGAAATTGCCGTCGCCACCATATCGGCAAGCCACCCTGGTTCATTGATGTTGATTGCGAACAAGTGGGCTTCTTCGGGTAAACTACGATCCAAGGAAACGCATTTTTCAAATAAATCACGAGTTGTTCGCATTAGAGCATCAACATGACGGTCAATTTTCGATGCATGTTCAATTGGCTTGACCCTTACCCTGAAATAGGGTTCTTCCTGTGTATACTCTATTACATCTACCCTTTTCCTACCTTGAACCAATACGGAATTATTTCCATCTGGCATATTGAGCAGTTTACCAACTGCAATCTCAACACCAATAGGAAGGAAATCTTCAGGAGCAGGTTCATCTTGCTTGGGATTTCGCTGTACTAATGCAATCATTGTCTGACCAAGATTCTGTGCATTAATAATTGCATTTAGATTTTCCCCGGGAGTAATAAAAATTGGAGAAACCATTCGTGGATAGATAACAATATCGCGAAGAACCAGAACAGGACGCTCAAGGGCACCTTCTTCATCTACAATCCCGTCTGGAATACGATAAAGTTCTTCAGTCCGCTGATGTAATGCAGAAGGAAGCTCTTCCATTTCTTCGTTGTCCGGAAACCACTCGTCCATTCTCATAACTAATCCCTATGTTTCCTTCCATGTTATAAACATTTTCATTTTAAAGCTGAATTTCTCCAAACTTCTCTTGCTGCTGCAGCAACAAATAGGCTTCCAGCAACGACTACAGCATATTCCATACCTGCCATGTTTATTGCATATTTGAACGCCTCTTCGAGTGGAGTACTTGCTATAGCAGGCGTTCCATGGGGTTGAGCAAGTTCTAATATATTTTGAGCTTCCATAGCTCGAGGGTGGTTGGACTGGGTAGCAATTAATTTGCTGACACGTGGAAGTAAATCTTTAAACATTCCGCCAACATCCTTATCCTCAGACGCTCCGAAAACAAGGATAACCGGATACCCGGGAATATAATCATCAATCGCCAGGCGAAGTTTTAATGCAGAATCCTGGTTTTGGGCACCATCAATAATTACTGGCGGCTTCTTTCGAAGGATTTCAAACCGAGCAGGCCACTCCACGTTATTAAAACCATTGAGGATATCGCTTAGGCGGATTTTGAAACCATTTAAAATTAATTGTTCAACTACCGCATAGGCCGTCGCTGCGTTTTCAACTTGATGATATCCCAATAATGGGATGGTTATACGCAAAGGTTCCCAGTCATGCATACCCCCCGAATTAATATATCGATTCACCATCTCTTGTTCATTGGAATTCCATAATAATAAGGATTGTCCTTCAAGGGAGTGTACCGATGGTGCGTATAAAACATCCTTTCCAACAACAGTAATCGGGGCATTTCGTTTACTGGCAACCTCCTCAATTACTTGCCTGGCTTCCCTGTTCTGGGGTGCTATAACAACCGGTTTGCCAGGTTTTATTATTCCAGCTTTTTCAAAAGCAATTTGTGTGAGCGTATCACCTAAAATATGTGTATGGTCATATGAGATGGATGTAATCACAGAAATTAATGGATTTACCATATTGGTGGCATCTAACCTGCCGCCCATTCCTACTTCAATTACAGCAATATCAATACTTTGTCTGGAAAAATAGAGGAATCCCAGGGCTGTTGAAAGTTCGAATGTTGTTAATTCAGCTATATTATCAACAAACGGTTTAATTTCTTCAACAAGATTCGCAAGTTCATCCTGTGGAATATTCTCCCTGTTAACCTGAATCCTCTCACAAAAATCCTCCAGGTGTGGGGATATATAAAGTCCTACCCTATATCCCGCCTGTATTAATATACTGACAATCATTGCAGAAGTTGACCCTTTTCCTCTCGTGCCAGCCACATGAACCACCGGATATTTCTGGTGTGGATTCCCAATACTCTTTAATAATTCTTCCATCCTCAACAAATCAAATTTTTCGGGAGAATACCGGAATTTTTTTGTCAGGCTGTAATCAATAAAACTATATAAATAATCTAGTGCATTCTGATACCGGTTTATGCTGGATTCCATTTTATTTTCCTGATAATTTGAATTGAATTGTAAACGTCGGCATTAAGAATTGCAAGTAGATGGAAATATTGCCAACTTTCGTTTATCATTTGTAATAATCTGGTTGGAGGTGGTTTAAACATGAACCTTGGAGTTATGCAGCTCCACTTAAAAATACCTGGCTGCAAGTCACTCAAAGAAAAAAGGGGGCATTTGAAGCCTTATCTAGCCAGGATTCATCGCCAATTTAATGTTTCTATCGCTGAGGTCGGATTAAATGACCAATGGCAGGAATCTTTAGTCGCGGTTGCCCTTGTAAGTAACAACCAGGAATATACAAACCATATCCTGGATAAATTGATTGATTTTACAGAAAATAACAATTTTGACATTGAAATAATAGACCAAAAAATTGAGTTGTTATAAACAGCCAAGGAATGAGCCGATGAATTTGGAACTTGATGGGAAAGTAGCATTAGTTACCGGTGCCAGCCGGGGTTTAGGTTTTGCAACTGCTCTAAGACTTGCACAGGAAGGGGCTGATGTGGCGATTAACAGCCGTTCTGTTGATCATTTATTGAGTTCAAAGGAGATAATCGAAAAACAAACAAATAAAAAAGTATTCACATTTGCCGGAGATATCGCCAATTGCGCAGACCCCTAAATTATTAATAGAAGCAGTAATTGCGGAATTTAATCACCTGGATATCCTGATAACAAATGCTGGGGGGCCTCCATCTGGTAAGTTTGAGGATTTTGATGACGCATCCTGGCAAAATGCGGTTGAGTTGTCTTTCCTCAGTCATGTACGCCTGATTCGTGAAGCACTTCCCTACCTGAGAGAGTCCAAATGGGCCAGTGTCCTGAGTATTACATCAATTTCTGTAAAACAACCAATGGAAAACCTAATACTATCTAACAGCATTCGCCTGGCAACAATTGGTCTGGTAAAATCACTGGCTTTGGAATTAGGAAAAGAGGGTATCCGCTTTAATTCTATCCTGCCATCCTCTACGGACACGGAAAGGATAAAAGAACTTACACAAAACCGGATGATAATAAATTCATCCTCAATTGAGGAAGAGTATCAAAAACTCACCCGCAGTAGCGTTTTGGGTCGCATCGCACGACCAGAAGAATTTGCCAACGTGGCTGTATTCCTTGTATCACCAGCAGCCTCGTTTCTTACCGGAGTGATGATGCCATTTGACGGGGGTAGTTATAAAGGTACACTCTAATATAATTCATTAAATTTGGATATTTATTGGTTGGCATGGAGCCTATATTGATTTCTTCGAATGAAATAAAACAACAACTTGAACGAGTACTTCTTACTGTTCAAAAGCCAGGACGGTATGTCGGGGGAGAGTTAAACCAGGTTAATAAGGATTGGAATGAAGTAAAAACGCATATCGCACTCGTTTTCCCGGATATTTATGATATTGGTTTACCAAACCTGGGATTGGCGATATTCTATGATATTTTAAACAAACGTGATGATGTCTTCGCAGAAAGAGCCTTTGCTCCTTGGTTGGATATGGAAATAATGATGAGGAAACAGGAAATCCCCCTCTACTCATTGGAGAGCAAGACACCTCTCTTGAATTTTGATCTTGTGGCATTTTCAATTCCATATGAGTCTTTGTACACCAATGTATTGAACATCATGGATTTGGCCAAAATCCCCATTTTTTCTGCAGATAGAAACCTGAATCATCCATTAATCATTGCGGGCGGACATGCCATGTTTAATCCGGAGCCAATGGCTCCCTTCTTAGACGCAATTTTCATTGGGGAGGGTGATGAGGCAATCGAAGAAACTGTGGATGTTTTCCAATTCTGGAAAGGAAAAAGCGCTCCACGTGAGCAATTATTAAGGGATCTGGCGTCAATTCCTGGAATGTACATTCCATCTTTTTATAATGTGGTTTATCAGATGGATGGGACGATCAGAAAAATTAACCCGATAGATCCCGACCTTCCCGGGGTAATTAAGAAAAGAATTGTTGCCAATCTGCCTTACCCGCCTACTCATTTCATCGTCCCTTCAATTGATGTGATCCATAACAGAGTCCCAATAGAAATTATGCGTGGTTGTACCCGTGGCTGCCGCTTTTGTCATGCAGGTATGATAAACCGCCCAGTCCGGGAGCGTCCGGTTCACGATATTGTTAATTCTATACGGGATGCCCTGCAAAATACCGGCTATGAAGAGGTAGCGTTATTGTCTTTATCCTCATCTGATTATAGTCAGATAGTTGATCTTGTAGACCTGATAAAAAAAGAATTTATTGACGAAAATTTATTTGTATCGCTTCCGTCCTTACGAATTGAGTCACTATCTGTTGATATCCTGGATAAATTTAAAGATCAACGCCAGAACAGCTTCACGTTAGCACCGGAAGCCGCCACAGACCACATACGCAACATAATAAATAAACCTATCTCAACAAACCAGTTAATGGATACTGTTCGAACCATTTACCTGCGGGGTTGGACAAATATAAAGCTGTATTTCATGATCGGTCAGCCCGGGGAAACAATCGAGGATGTCCGTGCCATTATTGAGTTGAGCAAATCCATTCTCACTGAGGGCAAACGCATTGTTGGGAACAGAGTAAGACTTAATTTAGGAATTGGAACATTTGTGCCAAAACCCCACACGCCGTTTCAATGGGTTTCCCTGGATACCAGGGATAATATAATCGAAAAACAAACAATGCTAAAGAATGAACTACGAAAATTGGGTATAAAAGTGTCCTGGGCTGATTATGAGAATACCATGTTAGAAGCATTTTTATCTAGAGGAGACCGAAAAATAGCAGAAGTTATATATACAGCCTGGAAAAATGGGGCGAAATTTGATGCATGGAATGATCAATTCAATTTTAGTATTTGGTCAGACGCATTAGACAAACACGAAATTGACCCTTATTTTTATACACATCGCCAGCGAAACCTTGATGAGATATTCCCATGGGATCATATCAGCATTCTTGTAAAAAAAATCCACCTTAAGCATGAATACCAGAAAAGCCTTCGGGGGGAGACAACAGATGACTGCCGCAATGGTTGTTATGCCTGCGGTGTTCTACCCGAGTTATCAAGCCTTACAAGGCAAAAAGATGTGAAGGGTTGGAAATGTCCCGATTAATTGAAATATTAAAAATCCACTATTGAAATTTATAAAACCTATGGACCGAATTCGGATTTATTATGAAAAAGGTGAAGCCCTGCGTTATACGGGTCATCTTGATCTTCACAAAATTTGGGAAAGGTACCTGAGGCGGGCGAAACTTCCACTCGCTTATTCCCAGGGATTTCATCCTCAACCAAGAATCAATCAGGCGTTACCGTTGCCTCTCGGGATTACCAGCCTGGCTGAAATAATTGAAATTTGGTTAGAAAATAACGGGGATCTGGACCTTATTGAAAAGAAACTGAAAAATACTGAACAACCGGGAATTGAAATTCTTAAGTTGGAAATAATCGATCCGTCTTTGCCCAAAATACAAAATATGATTATCGGAGCTGAATACCGGGTTACTCTCTTAGATCCAATCGCTGCGGAGGATTTAATTCGTAATATCGATAGGTTATTGTTAAAAGAGACAGCATTTAGAGAAAAAAGGGGGAAAGCCTACAATCTTCGTCCACTCCTCCAGGAACTTTATCTAATGCAAAGGGAGGGTAACAATTCTTATACTGGGGAGATTTTTATGAGCTTACTTGCCTTACCGGGGGCTACAGGCCGACCTGACGAAGTACTATACGAGTTAGAAATTGATCCAAATAACGCAAGGATCACAAGGACAAAATTACTTTTTCAGCCTTCATAATACTTTTCTCTGCAATTCGTCTTAATTAGAAATTAGCTCAAACATCCAGCCGAATTCTACAACTTTGCAACAGGTTCTACTCATGGTAAAATCTGATTCGCTTCAAGAAAGTCCCTGTAGCTCAGTGGATAGAGCGCTGGCCTCCGGAGCCAGAAGCGGGAGTTCGAGTCTCCCCAGGGACGCTGGGATTTCTTTAGATTTTCAACGATATACATAAAATGAAAGAAATCGCAATTTAGAAAATCTATTATTATCGCACACCACTCCATATTTCCATTTTTTACACCATCGGAATAATAGCAAGTCATTATAAATTGTTTAGACAATATTAATAAATGTTTGATATGATAATTAATAATTGAATAACATAAGGTTTACAACAATTCGTGAGGTTGAAAATGTATCCAATGGTTGGTGGTTATGGTTTATTTCTTTTATTCAGTTTGCCAGCTTTATTATTAGGGCTTTGGGCACAGTCAAAGGTTCGCTCTGCATTTAATAAATATTCCCGCATTCGTGTTTATACCGGAATGAGCGGGGCGGATATTGCTCGAAGAATCCTTGATCGAAATGGTCTCACACAAGTAAAAGTTGAACAGACCAAGGGGATGCTCAGCGATCATTATGACCCGCGTACCAAAACACTTCGATTAAGCCCGGAAGTTTTCAATGGGAATTCTGTTGCTGCTGCCGGGGTTGCCGCACACGAAGTCGGTCATGCCCTGCAGGATAAAAAGGGTTATTTCCCCTTGCAAGTCCGTTCTGCTATGGTTCCTACAGTACAAATTGGTAGCTGGCTTGGTCCAATCGTATTTATGGTTGGCTTATTAACGTCATCCTCAACAGGAACACAAATTGCATGGATAGGATTAATTCTATTTGGATTGACGGCGCTTTTCTCTTTAGTGACATTGCCTGTTGAATTTGATGCAACAAAGCAAGCCCAGGAGTGGTTGGTTACAACCGGTTCAATCCAGGTGAGTGAAATGCCCGGGGTAAAACAAGTCCTTGATGCAGCCGCACTTACCTACGTTGCAGCTGCAATTCAGGCAATTACCACTGTTTTATATTATGGATTTTTATTAATGGGAAGAAATCGGGATTAATCGCTTATTCCCCATCCTTTCCTTCTTAAGCCTCCCAAGGTACTTGAATTTTGGGGGGTTTTCTGTTATGAAATGATTAATGGCAATTATTAGATTTTCGTTCCTAATAATATTTTTTGCAATCCTAACCTCCTGTACATCTGTTTTGGAGAGCACCTCAGAAACTACCATTCCCAAGCCTTGGCTATACGCAGACGTAAAGCGGCTGGATGGTATTGACTCCCCGTCACCTGAATCTGATATCCTGGCAGGTTATTCGAGATTTTCCGGGACTGACCTGCAAATTCGTTTAGATTTTCTGGATCTGAATCAACCCGGCAGTTCCCTTATTAATATTTATCTAAATTCTAAACCCGAAGGAATTTCTTTAGAAAACTATCCTTCCTCAATTTTGTGGGATTGGAAAATAGAAATTGATGCAGACGGCCTGGCCAGATTAATTGATACCAATACTGGGAATGTTTTGGCAAGTGAATTAAAAACTGACATCAAAAAGCAACTTGATTATATAGAAATAGATATTCCTCTAGAATTTCTCGATTCAAAAGATAATACTATCGACATTTTCATTTCAAACGAGGATGAGGCATCTGGACGGATTATGGACCAATTGGAACCATTTTCCACTGCAGAGCGCTCCTCGCCCACCCCTGCTCCACTATTAATTTCATTTTGGGATGTATTTAAAAGTGATACTCCTGCCCAGGCATTGCGCACTTGGAACGGAGCACATACAGGTCCATATGGCACCAGGCATGGGTTGTTCCACCTTCTATCAGCTGTTAAAGAATATTCAATACCAATCGTCCTCTTAGATCTTAAAGTACCGGGGCATATATTAGCTTTAGATTATTTGGATTCTATCGATGCCATACAGAAATTGGAATCAGGTGGTGCTTTGATATTGCCTGAAGTGGTTTACGGACAGAAACTGGCAATGGATGCAGTGCGTGAAATTAATTCGAATTATTCAAAAAAATTCGATATATCGAATCAATCATTAATATACGGAACCTATGAATTGGCAGACTTGCCCCCTGATTCGATGGCTTTTTCAGCAACTTCATCGTCCCAAAACATTTTTGATATAGGGAATGGCATCAAACTAATACCTTTACCATCCTCATACAAAGATGATTCAACCCCAATAACTGAACAGATTAAAACATCCGGTGACAGTTTCCCAATTGAATTGAAGCAGGTACTAATCGAGGCAGCATTATCACCGGATAATAATGATCTGGTATCAATTGGGGAATCATTACAAGATAGTGCCTTGGGTGACCCATTTATTTCAGCTGATTTTTTCTCATATATCCAAAACCATCCCTGGATAAAACCTCTCTCCCAAAATGATTTGCTCAATTTTCCTGCACAATCTTCTTCTGTCCCACTGATGCCTGGTTGCGGTAATATATTATGTAATCCAGAATCACCCAATATTGTACCTTATACAGTTTTTGGGGATGAGACACCAGCTTCCTTGACTTATCCCATCCTTAAAAATCAGGTAACTTCTGAAATATCGATCCTTCCAAACAATGAGATATCAGATAGCATCCTATTAACCTATCAGCAATATTTTAATCCGCGATTAAATAATAAATCTCAAAGATTGCTGGCTAATTATATTAGCCAGGTAGGACACCTGATCCAGGCGGCAAATTGGCTTGAGTCTCCTGAGAAAATCCAGGAATGTTTTGACCTTGACTGGGATGGCCTTCCCGAATGCATTTTAGCAAACGAAAATTTTTTTTCCTCGTTTGAAATAGAAGGAGGTCGCCTTCTGTATCTATTTATAAAAAATGAATGCGGCGTAACTGCAGTTGTAGCCCCATTTTCACAATATTCGGTTGGACTTTCAGACACCACCCTCTGGAATAATATGCGGGGGTACTTGAGTGACCCTTACGAAGTCTCGGGATTCCTTGCAGATCAGCCTGATCGTATCGGAAATTATTATGTTGAGATATCCGAGGGAAGCTTAATCCTCTCTGATCCTGTCAAAAAGATTGAAAAGTCTTTCGTTTTGTTTGAAAATGAACTATCGGCAAATGTTAGTTATCCAAATCCAGAAAAATTATCAATTCCTGTTCCAGACTTATTGAATGCTGAAGTATCACCGGAGGGTGAGTCAATTATCATCCGTGAGGATCAAGAAAATGAAACCCAAAGCAATTTCGATAAATTATTCGCAGGTAGGTCTTGTGTGAAAATTCTTATCCCAGGACGTGATATCCAAACAATATCGCCTGAAGAATCTCTTGACTTATTAAAATTTCCTGAAAATCCAGATACTGCCAACAAACCGGGGCATTTCCTTCCTTTTCCATTTAATTTATTCCAATTTGATATAGATGGTACCCAAACGGTCAATTTTATTTCTGGAAATTAGTTTAAAATTACCAATAGGTCACAACCTATCGTTTAGAACTTTTTAAAATAAAATTACTAATAAAAAAACTATACCGGGAAATAGTCATGGAACAAACCATTATTCCAGATATCATTGTTGGTCGATTGCCTGGGTACCTGAACATGTTACAGCACCTTTTATCCGAAAATGTCCAGGTTACTTCCTCAAAAGAGCTTGGAGATCTGATGGGCATTTCTGCTGCACAGATCCGTAAAGATTTATCCCAGTTTGGGGAGTTCGGAAAGCAAGGACGGGGATACTCTGTTATTTCCTTGATTTCAGAGCTTCAGAATATCCTGAATTTAAACCAGGTATGGGAACTGGTCATTGTTGGAGCAGGTTCCCTTGGTAGAGCCATTGCAAATTACCCGGGTTTTCAACATAATTGCTTCAAGGTTTCAATGATATTTGATAATGATCCAAAAATTATTGGCTCAAGTATTGGGGAATTCGTTGTAAAAAGTACCGAAACTATGGATTTAGAGATTAGGAACTCAGGAATAAAAATTGCAATGTTAACTTTACCTGCTCTAGTGGCACAAAAAACCGCTGAAAACCTGGTTAAAGCCGGGATTTTGGCGATTTTAAATTATGCCCCAATATCCTTAAAGCTACCTGAAGGCATTCATGTGCAATATTTGAATCCTGTTCAGAATCTTCAGCACATGACCTATTATCTTAAATAATAAAGTATTTAAAAATCTAATTATTTTGAAAAAAATTATCCGGCGTTTATAAGGCTGCGCCGCAGAATATCGCGCATCCCTAATGCATGCGCCGCCCCAACGGCTGTACATGTGGTTGGGTGATCGACAAGATATGCCGGGATACCTAGCGACTTTGTAAGATATTTATCAATATCCTTTAACATAGACCCGCCGCCGCACAATGCAACTCCGCGGTCAATTACATCAGATATTAATTCTGGGGGAGTTCTCTCCAGGACTCTCTGCGCAGTCCTGACAATCTGGTCCAATGGTTCCTGTAATGCGTCTACAATCTCCTCGGATGAAACTGAAAGTGGTTTGGGTAGACCGGAAATTTGATCTTGAGCCTGAACATCCATTATCTTTTGGGTATCCTGTTGAATGGCTGCACCAATCCGAATTTTCATCTGTTCTGCAGTTGGATACCCAATGATTAACCCGTATTTTTTCCTGATATAACTGATAATGGCTTCGTCAAAATCCAATCCTCCAAAGCGGGCTGACTCTGCCGTAATAATCACGTTCATCGCTATGACAGCCGCCTGGGTTGTTCCACCTCCAATTGTGATTATCATGTTACCGGATGGGGTAGATATGGGTAAATCCACACCAAGTGCAGCGGCTAAGGGTTGCTCTATCAAATATACATCCCGGCTCCCAGCCCCCAGACCTGCCTCATGAACAGCACGGCTCTCTACACTCGTAATTCCGTAAGGTACTGTAATCATTAAGCGTGGCCGGAAGAGAAGCATCGGACCTGTTATCTTCCTCAGGAGGTAGCCTAATAAATTTTCAGTAATCTCATATTCCCCAATGACACCATTTTTTAAAGGACGAATTACTTCAATTGAATCGGGAACCCTCCCATACATGTCTTTCGCTGCCTGTCCCCACTCGACAAGTTTTTGTTCTTCCACTACAAGTGCAACAACAGTTGGTTCCTGCAGAAGGATCTGATTTCCTTCTGCAATTACGGTATTCATTGTCCCCAGGTCTATTCCAAATTCTCTTGTAAAACCAGGCATTCTAATCTTTCTGTCTGTTATGAGCGTAATTTCAGACGATTGCGATAACGTTTAACAGCATTTATCCTAAGCATGGAACGTCTTAGCATGGATTGGAATTTTAAGTAATCATCACCGATAGAATCAATATCTTCTTGCAGGAGATGTTCAGCCCGCTTCCTTGCTTCTTCAGCGCGGGAGATATCAATTTCAGCTACATTTTCTGCAGCATCAGCCAGTATTGTAACTTTATTTGGTTGTACTTCTGCGATTCCTCCCGCCACAGTGAAGTATTCCTCTTCTTTTCCCTTTCTTGTAGCAATAACACCGTAATTTACGATCGTTAATAAAGGAGAGTGGTTGGGTAATATACCCAGTTCCCCTTCCACACCGGGAATTAATACAATATCAACATCTCCCTGATAAACAATTCGATCTTGTGAAACAATTTCACACATTATCGGCATGAGCTTCCCCCGCAATTTCCTGGAAGTTATACATCCCTGGAATTAGCCACTGCTTCATCAATTGACCCCACCATATAAAATGCTTGTTCAGGTAAGTCATCATGGTCTCCATTCAGTATTTCCCTGAATCCCCTAACCGTTTCTCGCAAGGTGACGTATTTCCCAGGAATACCTGTAAACTGTTCAGCAACAAACATGGGTTGCGAGAAAAACCTTTCAATCTTTCTGGCACGACCCACCAGCAATTTATCATCTTCGCTTAATTCATCGATACCCAAAATTGCAATAATATCTTGCATATCCTTATATCGCTGCAGGACGGATTGAACTTCTCGTGCCGTTTGATAATGTTCTTCTCCCACAATATTTGGATCCAAAATACGTGAGGTGGATGCCAGAGGATCAACAGCAGGGTAAATAGCTTTTTCGGCAATGGAACGTTCCAATGCTATTGTGGCATCAAGATGGGTAAATGTTGCCACCGGTGCAGGGTCGGAGTAATCATCTGCAGGCACATATACTGCCTGCATCGATGTTATTGAACCTGTCCGGGTAGAAGTTATCCTTTCCTGAAGTTCACCCATCTCTGTTGACAGGGTGGGTTGGTAACCAACTGCCGATGGCATTCTACCCAATAACGCCGAAACTTCTGCACCCGACATGGTAAACCGGAAGATATTATCGATGAACAGGAGGACATCCATACCCTGGTCACGAAAATATTCTGCCATGGACAAAGCAGATAATGCTACACGTAATCTGACACCTGGAGGTTCATTCATCTGTCCAAAAACCATCACAGTGTCCTTCATAACTCCTGATTCGAGCATTTCCCTATATAACTGGGTACCTTCGCGGGTTCGTTCGCCAACTCCAGCAAATACAGATTTGCCTTGATGCACAGTGGCAATTGAACGGATCAATTCCATAATGATTACCGTTTTCCCAACTCCAGCCCCACCAAAAATCCCGGTCTTGCCGCCTTTTGTAAATGGTGCGATAAGATCAACTACTTTTAATCCGGTTTCGAATACTTCTACCTTGGTTGACTGTTCCTCAAAGGTAGGGGCTGGACGGTGGATTGGGTAGGTTATCTTGGATGATACGGGGCCTTTACTATCTATTGGATGACCCAATACATCAAAAATCCGGCCAAGGGTTAATTCACCTACAGGAACACGTATTGGACTATATGTTCTCTTTACTGGAATACCGCGTGCCATTCCATCTGTAACATTCATGGCAACACATCTCACCCAGTTATTTCCCAGGTGTTTCTCCACCTCTAAAGTAATTTCTCCTTCAGTTTTTGATGTGATGAGAGCCTCGTACAATTCTGGTAAATCGCCCTCGGGAAATTCTACATCAACCACTCCCCCTTGAATTTGAATTACTCTTCCACTGAATTGTTCCATCTATTCCTCCAAAGCCAAGAATAGTATCGTAATTAATTTATCTCGCGGTTTGCACAGGATGACCCATCGCCTCAACACCACCAACAATATCAAGCATATCGTTTGTGATCGCTTGCTGGCGGATTTTATTATATTCCATTTGCAGCAGGGACATTAGTTCTTTTGCATTATCGGTTGCATTACCCATGGCAATCATTCTGGCTGCGTGCTCACTCGCCTGGGCTGACAAAATTGCCTGGTAGATTTGAATTGAAATAAACCTTGGTACAATTTCTGTCAATAATTCTATAGGTTCAGGTTCATATGTAAAAACTGCTTTCGGCTGATTATTCCGTATATTTTCTTTAATCTCTTTATTGGTACTCACTGTTTTTCGGCCTTCTATCGCTTGGATATCTAAAGGCAGTAATTTATAGACAACAGGATCCTGTCTGACCATATTTCCATATTCTGTAAATGACAGATAAACCTCATCAAATTCACCAGATAAAAATCCATCAACAGCTATATGTCCAATAGGTGAGATATCAAGGAAACTTGGGGGAGAGGGGATATTACTGAATTCTGCAATCAGGTGTTTCTTCCTCCTCCTGAGGAAATCTCTGCCCTTCTTTCCTATGGTGAGATATTGTATTTGACTTGGGAACTCTGCAAAATATTGGAGCGTATTTCTCACAACATTCATGTTATACGCCCCGGAAAGTCCGCGATCACTGGTAATCATTATCACAAGGATGTTATCAATTTCATTCCGATCACTTAAGAGCGGATGTAATTTTTCACCAGTCGTCTGCTCGGCAAGGTGAACAAGAACTTCCCAGGCTTTTTCAGAATATGGACTGGTGGATGAAAACACCTGGATTGCTCTACGGACTTTTGATGCACTTACAGTCTCCAGCGCTTTAGTCACCTGGGCAATATTCTTAATGCTTTTTATCCGCACACGCATTTCTCGTGATGAAGCCATTGTGGTTATCCCTGTAAATGGATTTAATTTAAGAAGTTATTAGCCAGGTTGAATTAAATTCCTTCAGCACATCATTTAACTTATCTTCAATCTCAGTCGTAATTTGTTTTTTATTGACGATATTTTCTGGTATTTCCGGATAATTTTGATCGATATATTTTAATAGAGCTGGAATCCACTTTTGAACCTGATCCAGTGGAATTTGATCTGCAAATCCCCTCGTACCGGCGAAAAGCAGCGTTACTTGATTCTCCATAGACATAGGTTCGTACTGCGGCTGTTTTAGGATCTCCTGCAATCGCTGCCCCCTTTTTAATTGGGCTTGAGTCGATTTGTCGAGATCGGAGCCAAATTGAGCGAACGCTGCTAAATCGCGGTAAGCTGCCATATCCAGTTTTAAACGGGACGCCACTTGGCGGAATGCTTTTGTTTGTGCTGCTCCTCCTACTCTTGATACGGAAATCCCCACATTAATTGCAGGTCGTATACCTGCATTAAATAAACTCGATTCAAGATAAATTTGACCATCTGTAATGGAAATAACATTGGTTGGAATGTAAGCAGAAACATCTCCAAGGAGTGTTTCAATAATCGGGAGAGCTGTCAATGACCCTCCGCTGCCCATGACCTTCACAATTTTTCGATTTTCATTATCAACCATGACGGCGTGAGCAGCCTCCGCATCATGTTTTGAACGAGGGCCCTGGTAAACAATGCCATCCACCCCATCCTCTGGAAGTGCTGAATTGTGTGGGAAATTCTTATCCACAATCACATACTTATTTGCTAACCTGGCAGCTCGTTCCAATAAACGGGAATGAAGAAAAAAAACATCCCCTGGATAGGCTTCCCGGCCTGGGGGACGTCTCAATAAAAGCGAAACCTGACGATATGACCAGGCATGTTTGGAGAGGTCGTCATAAACGATCAACGCATCCTGACCATTCTCCATAAATTCTTCTCCAATTGCACAACCTGCATATGGGGCAATGTACTGCATCGCTGCAGGTTCATCTGCCGATGAAAGGACAACCACTGTGTAATCCATCGCCCCATTTTTCTCCAATGTCGCGATGGTTCTTGCAACGGACGATTTCTTCTGTCCAATTGCCACATAAATGCAGATTAAGTCTTGCCCTTTCTGGTTGATGATTGTATCTATTGCAATAGCAGTTTTTCCAGTCTGTCGGTCACCAATAATTAATTCTCGTTGCCCCCTTCCAATAGGAATCATCGCATCGATTGCCCTGATACCAGTCTGTACTGGGGTATCAACATCCTGCCTTTGAATAACACCTGCAGCTACTCTTTCCAATGGTCGGTAGCGACTTAAATTCTATTGGACCTCGACCATCAATCGGATCCCCAAGCGCATTAACAATTCTACCGATCAATCCATTCCCCACTGGGATGGATGAAATCCGTCCAAGGGAGCGTGCAGTCATTCCTTCGATTACAGAAGTATAATCACCCAGGATAATGACGCCCACTGAGTTTTCTTCCAGGTTGAAGGCTACTCCATTCACACCATTTTCAAATTCTACCAACTCCTGGGATTGGACACCTGATAAACCTTTTATCCTGGCAATTCCATCCCCAGCCTCAACGACTGTCCCAATATCTTGAATTTCATATTCCGGTTTAAATAACCCGATTTTTTCCTTGAGACTCTCTGTTAGGTTTTGTATTGTTTCCTCTGACATTGACCCTCCAACTTCATTAAAGATCATTGGGATTAATGGTTAAACTTGAAACCACATCTGCATCCAACTTCATGATCAAAGCCGTAATTAAATCAACCGCCCGGTCATAGTCATCACGATGTATCATTGAACTATGCGAATGAATATGTCTTGCAGGCACTCCAATTATAACCGTAGGTACCCCATATTTATGAAGGTGAATGGCTGCCCCGTCTGTTGTCCCGCCCTCCAGCATGGATGTTTGGATTGGTATATTATTTTCTGCAGCAATTTCTAAAACCATATTTCGCAATTTCAAGTTGGGAATCATCCTGGCATCAAAAAACACAATGGATGGTCCGCCTCCAAGTTTTATTGACGATTCTTCTGGTTTAACCCCGGGTACATCTCCGGCAATATCAACTTCCAAAATGATTGCGGCATCCGGATTAACCATTCTCCACGCTGGTGGTAGCACCACGGATCCCTACTTCTTCTTGTACTGTCGCGGTTAAAAACAGGGAATTTGGGTGTGCTTTTCCCTTGAGTTTCTCTGCAACAGAAATTAATAAAGCCACACCAATCCGGTTATCGAATGCTTTTGACAGGTACGTTTTTCCATTGTTAAGTACTACAAAATCCGCTCTTGGAATTATTGGATCACCAACTTTTATTCCGGCTTCTTTCACTTCATCAATACTGCTGGCGCCAATATCGATATACATGTCTTTCCGATTTACAACCTTATCCCTATCTTCCTTCGACAAAAGATGGGGTGGTTTTACTCCAATAACTCCTACTACCTCACCATTTGAGGTTAATATCGTTACTCTTTGTCCAAGCAAAACCTGGTCAAACCAACCGCCAAGAGGTATAAAATGAATAAATCCTTCATTTGTTATATGCCGGACAATGAATCCAATTTCATCCATATGTCCTGCAAGCATTATACGGGGGGAACCCGGGGTTCCGTCCATTCTGCAAATTAGGCTGCCAATATTATCTGATTCAATTTCACCATAAGGCCGCAAATACTTGTCAATTAATTTACGAACAGGTCCTTCATACCCAGGGATACCGGGAGTTTCGGTTAATTCTTTAAGCAGTTTCTGGATATTGTCCATATTTTTCCTTGTTATTGAAAATGTGATGGTCTATAAAATATTCATCCAATCAAATTAGAAAACATCCCCAAATATTACCAGATATGATTTCAAATGTCTAAAATCAACAAATATCGGGTAGGGAGATTATAAAGTCTGGCAAAGTTCTATTAATACACCATAAGCGTCTTTTGGATGAATAAATGCAATTTTTCTGTTATCCAATAGAACCGGAGTTTCATTAATGAGCCTTATACTTTTTGATTTCAGCTCAGAAAGTGTGGCCTCGATATTTGTTACTTCAAAACATAAATGGTGTAACCCCGGACCATGGCTCTTGAGATATTTTGCAAGACCGGATTCATTGTCAGTCGGCTCCACCAATTCCAGCTCATTATCCCCTAAAGGAAAAAAAGCTACATTAGAGTTTTGATTTGGGACATTTTCAATATGGTCTAGAGTCAATCCTAAAGTATCTCGCCAAAATTTGACTGCTTCCTGCAAATCAGGAACGACGATTGCCACATGACTCATTTTACGAATCGAAGGATTTATTTGCATTTTCTCTCCGCTTTCATAGCCAGGAATTATCAGGTCCAATCAGGAGAATGATATTCACCCCAAACGCTGCGTAATACATTGCATATCTCACCCAGGGTTATCCGGTTTTCAACGCATTCTATCAAGATTGGCATAAGATTTTCCTCACCCTTTGCCATTATTTCAAGATTCTTCAGTAAATTCGATACTGTTTCTTGATTTCTGGTAACCCGATTCCTGCTTAAGTCTTGCGAGTTGTTCTTTCTCCACCGATTGATTTACTTCAAGGTTCTCAAGTTTGTATTCTTCAGGAATAGTATAGGAATTGACGCCAACAACCATTTGATCGCCGTTTTCGATTGCTTTTTGTGATAAATAGGATGCTTCCTGGATTTCTTTTTGCATGTATCCATATTGAATGGATTTTATTGCTCCCCCCAAACCATCAATTTTTCGAATGTAATTTTCAGCTTCTTCTTCAATCTTATTGGTGAGGTGCTCAACCAGATATGATCCTCCGAGGGGATCGATGCTGTCTGCAACCCCGGTTTCAAATGCGATGATTTGCTGGGTTTTTAAAGCTATGCGGACGGCATTTTCTGTAGGCAGCCATAATGCCTCATCCATACTATTGGTATGCAGTGATTGGGTGCCTCCTAAAACTGCCGCCATCGCTTGAAACGCTACACGAACAATGTTATTTTCTGGTTGTTGAGCAGTTAATGTCGACCCGGCGGTTTGCGTGTGAAATCTCAACATACAGGATTTTGAATCCTGGGCGCCGAAACGTTCCCTCATTATTTTTGCCCATAATCGTCTTGCAGCTCTATATTTTGCCACTTCTTCAAAAAAGTTATTATGAGCATTAAAAAAGAAAGACATTTGGGAGGCAAATTGGTCTATTTTTAATCCTGTTTTTAAAGCAGCCTCAATATAAGCAATTGCATTGGCAAATGTAAAAGCAACCTCCTGAACAGCTGTTGATCCTGCTTCACGGATATGATAACCGGATATGCTGATCGTGTTCCAATTGGGAAGATTTTCCTCGCAGTAAGCAAAGATATCTGTGATCAATCTCATGGAAGGATTGGGAGGAAATATATACGTCCCTCTGGCAATATATTCTTTAAGGATATCATTCTGGATGGTCCCCCTGAGTTTTGCCGGATCAATACCTCTTCGACGGGCAATTGCAATATACATTGCTAATAAGATCGCTGCCGGTGCATTGATCGTCATGCTTACAGAGACTTTACCTAATGGTATATCTTCAAATAACTGCTCCATATCTTCTATGGTGCTCACTGAAACACCGACTTTGCCAACTTCGCCGGCAGAAATGGGATCATCCGCATCGTATCCAATCTGGGTTGGTAGATCAAAAGCAACAGATAAACCGGTTTGTCCCTGATCAAGCAGAAATCGATAACGCTGGTTGGATTCTTTTGCTGATGCATAGCCTGCATATTGCCGCATGGTCCATAACCTGCCCCGATACATGGTTGGTTGTATCCCACGGGTATATGGATATAATCCGGGAAAACCAATATCATCAAAATTTATCAATTCATTAGGAATAGCAACCCTCGGAATTTCAATATTTGACCCGGTAATAAATTTCTCTTTCCTTTCCGGAAAGCGATTTAGGGAAGGTGAAAGGATATCTTTCTCCCATTTATCAAAAAATTCCTGAAAATTCATATTCCTCCTTTGATTTGTATTTAGTATACACGATCAAATTCCTTAGATATATGACCTGGCAATCATTTAGCTCCTAAATTCTTGGTAATTTTAAATTACTCCGTACAGCCAACTCTACCTATACCATTATTATAAAAATACACTGGTAATGGAAGACTAATTGCTAAATTTTCACTTTTCCAGCCTGTGGAAATAAGAATACTCGAATACCATGCATGGATTTAGGATTTTGTGATTTTTGAATACAATGATTTTGGTAGATAAAATTGTAAATATTTCACAGGATATCATAGGTGATTTTAATTCACCAAACACCGGAATTCTCGCCATAATTCCCGTTATACGCAACCTACGGGTTGAACAGGAGAGATACCTGATCAAAATACCTCGCACCATAAAAATCATATGCGCGTTGACGAAGATCAACTAGTTTGGTAAAATGCTTCTCTACACGATGTTGTACCCTTCATCGTGATACAAAAATTTAAACAGAAAGGGCTTGAAAAGTGAAAGTATTATTGTTGAAGGATATCTATAAATTAGGACATGCAGGAGATGTAAAAAAGGTAGCAAATGGTTATGGGAGGAATTATCTTCTTCCTCAAGGTCTGGCTCTGTTAGCAACCCCAGCAGCACTCAAACAGGCTGAGTATATCCGTGGTAAAGGTTCAAAAGAAAGAACTCAGCTAAATGAAGAAATGAGAACAATTGCGGAAAAAATTTCCGGAACTGTTTTATCATTTATTGCCCGTGCAGGCGATACTGGGAAATTGTATGGATCGATAACCACTCAGGATATAGCAGAAAAAATTAGTGAAAAATTAGGGATGGAAATCAGCCGCCGACAGGTAGAAACTCAGCCCATTCGTAACCTGGGTGAACATAAAGCAGAAGTCCGGCTTACGGTCGATTTGGTTCCTGAAATTAAAATTATGGTTTATAGGGAAGGTGAGGCTCCGGTTGAGGAAACACCAACCCATGAAGAATCGCCTGCTACCCCCGAGCCAACCGCTGAAATCATTGAAGAAGGAAATGCCTCGGACAATTGATTTAGATTTTTCCACCATGATAATATAAGATTTACACCGGTCAGATAAGGGCATTATTACCAGACCGGTTTTTTTTTGGTTATGACGATGACAACAACTATTGGCGAAATCCTGAGATTAAAACGTACTGAAAGAGGGCTTTCCCTCGAAAAAATATCCGAAGATATTTTTATTAAAATACACTATCTCCAGGCGTTAGAAAACAACCAGCACGAATTACTTCCCTCGGATGCACAGGGAAAAGGATTCTTAAGGATGTATGCCAATTATTTGGATTTACCGGTGGAAGGGCTCCTAAATTCCTGGCAAAGCAAGGAAATCCCTGATTTACAAACACAAACTACTGATCTTGAAAACCTTTCTCCTGATGAAACAAAACCGGATCAATCAAACTCCTTCCATAATGAGCGGGTTTTACACCCGGAGGATGAGGGTGAATATTTACAAGATCAAGTAGTTGGTATAAATCTACCGGAATCACAACAAATTTTCATAGAAATTGGGAAAGAGCTGAAAAACCAGCGGGAAAAACTAAGTATCTCATTTGGTGATGTCGAAAAATATATTCGATTAAAACCTGCGCAAATTTCCGCCCTTGAAAATGGAAGAATCGAACTATTAACTTCACCTGTTCAGGCAAAAGGGATGCTAAAAATTTATGCCGGTTTCCTCCAGGTCGATCCGGAAAAAGTGTTGCTTCGCTATGCAGATGGTTTACAGGCTCAACTGTCTGAGAAAAAGCATTCTGAGAATCCCAACACGATGCTGCAGACCGGACAACCGGAAAAAAATGTATCCAGCTGGAGACGGTTGATCACACCGGATATAGTGGTTGGAAGTTCAGTTATCTTGTTTTTATTGATTTTTTCAATTTGGGGTTTAACCCAAATTACATCTTCAGGAAACCAGAGTATGGAAATCTTAGCTCCTGATATAGTCGATATTCTTCAGATGACCCCAAGTATAAATCCCGGGGAAATTGAAAATGGGGTGTCTGCCAATGAGACCACCCTGCCAACCGAATTATCCACTACAGAAACTGTGGTAGACAACCTTGATAACGCACAAATTACTGAGATAACGTCCACAATTCCTGCATCGAACAACGCACTTATTCAGCTCTATATTGTTGGTTTACAAAGAGCATATCTGAAAGTTATAGCCGACGATGAAGTGGAATTTGAAGGTCGTATCATTCCGGGAAATGTATATCAATTTTCCGGTAATCAGGTCATCGAAATGACAACGGGTAATGCCGCTGCGCTGGATGTGTATTTTAATCAGAATAACATCGGTACCCTTGGTGATGTCGGACAGGTTGTAAAATTACAGTTTACAACCGCAGGAATAATTACTCCTACACCAATGTTCACTTCCACGGCTGCACCAACCCCGGTAAGTACCGTAACTTTACAACCAACACCAACAGAGATGTCCCCAACACCATCCCTGACTCCCATATTACCATGACAGCCCAATTATGAAACGAACTTTTTATATTGAATCACTTGGATGTTCAAAAAATAGCGTCGACTCCGAATCTATCAAAGTATTGTTGCTTAAAGCAGGCTTACACCCTGCTCGTTCAGCAGTTGGAGCAGATATCATCCTTGTAAATACGTGCGGTTTTATTGATGCTGCACGGCAAGAATCCATCGAAATATTAAAGGATTACGGCAATAAGAAAAGGAATCACCAGGTCCTCATTGCATCGGGGTGTATGGCACAGCATAATCCGGATATCCTTCAGCAACAGGTGCCTCAAATTGATGGATTATTAAGCACCCGCAGGTGGATGGACATTGAAAATATCATTAATAGGATTGATGCCTCATCCACTAAATTACCCATCCTCCATGGCCAAAATGAAACAAAAATAGGATTGGAACGAAATGATATTCCGCGATCTGCCATTCAAGGGGCAAGCGCTTATATTAAGATTGCAGATGGCTGCAGGCGGCCCTGTGCATTTTGCGCCATACCTATCATTAAAGGCACGGTTGTTAGCCGGGAGATCTCAGCCATTGTTGATGAAGCCATGATGCTTGAGAAACAGGGGGTAAAAGAGATAATATTGATTGCCCAGGATACAACCGATTATGGTAAGGACCTGGGATACCAACATGGTCTCGAAAAACTCCTTGAAATGCTTATCTCCCGGGTTCCCGGGATTCCCTGGTTCAGATTAATGTATACATATCCCGGCAATATTAGTGATCGTCTTATCGGCCTGTTTTCAACCTCCAAACAGATCATCCCATATCTGGACCTTCCACTTCAACATGCTCACCCGGACGCATTAAAAAGGATGAGAAGGCCTTCCAATATGGATTGGACAAGGGATACCATCCATCGATTGAGAAGGAACATCGCCGATCTTGCGATTCGCACAACATTTATTGTTGGCTTTCCTGGTGAAAATGAGGATGAATTCCAAACCATTCTGGAATTTATTGAGGAGATTGAGTTTGATCATGTAGGTGCGTTTATATATTCCCACGAGGAAAAAACATCGATCTATTCCATGGGGGATACGGTTCCCGAGGATGTAAAACATGAGCGGTACAATCAGCTCATGCTCACACAACAGGAAATTTCAGCCCGGAAAAACAGGAAATTTGTCGGAAAAAAACTTGATGTATTGATAGAAGGTGTTGATAACGGGATTTCCATCGGTCGATCCTACCGGGATGCTCCTGAGATAGACGGAATGGTTATTGTAAATGATAGGTGCCCTGTTGGTGAAATTATTGAGGTTGAAATAACCGACAGCCTGGTCCACGATTTGATTGGTACCAGGGTATTATAAATCGGGTAGTATTTTTTCTTCCGGAGAAATTTATTTTTAATCTTTTCAAAAAAAAACGCTTGCCTGGTTCAAAGTTAAAAGGTAGCTACCGCTAATCAACCCTACCCAACCAGACCGATAATCTTAACTACACGAATAAATCCTCCTTTTTGTAGTCACAATAAAATTCTCGGGATTGTCTACAACCACAAGGAATTATGGAGCCGGAGTTGCTTCAGGAGTCACACCAACATCGGTTGGTTGTTCCTCCGCTGTTGGTTGGTTTTCCTCCTGGGTGGGTTCCTCAGCAGGTTGGGTTTCTTCAACCTTTGGAACATTTTTAGTGGGTTGGGGAATTTCCGTCGGCGGTGAACACTCATATGCTACCCGTGTAGCTTCTGGACCTAAATTTTCATCTGAGCCAACCTGTAAGGCATTCCAGTAATAATCTCTGGCACCGCACCAATCTTCGGCTGCCGCCAATTGATCCCCATATCCAATGGATGCCAGCCGGTACCTTTCAAGAGCGGTTAACCCGGAGGAATCCCTGAGACCTGGCATTCCCAGGTAGATTTGGCTGAAATATTCCAAAACTCTCCCCCAGTCAACTTCCCAAAAACTGGTTCCAGAAAGATAATAGCGTGCCCAATTTCTGTAACTATCGGCTTCTTTATCAATTGGTCCAAATTTTTCGGATAGTGAGAGATCATAAATGCCTAATTCCAGGCTGCCTTCCTGCAGTATTTTATTGATCCCCCTGTTCCTCAGAGCGATATAATACATACCATCAACATCAATTACCTTATATTCCGGATTTTTCTGGCGAATTGCATCGATTGACACAATAGCTGCTTCCCAATCGCCAGCCCGCAAATGCTGCTGGATCTGGACAAACATTTCTTCCTCTCCCCGTAAGTCCGGTGTGGGTGAAACGGTTGGGGTAGGAACCTCTGTGGGTTGGTTCTTAATTGCCAATTCCATCATCACCTGGGTTAACCTTTCGGAAGCACCCGGGAAGTTTGGATCGACCTGTATCACATATTCCAGCCTGCGTTGTGCTGTTTGCAGGTTTCCATCTTGAATATCTTTTTCAGCCATGGCATATTGGGTTGCAGCAGCCATGGCTATATTGCCTTCTTCCTGCTGTATACGAATATTAACACCTTGTGAATAACCAATCCAACCACCGATAGCACCAAGCAGTAGTACTAGTAAAATTCCTCCAAGAATAACCGGCAGATACCTTCTCTTTCTCTTCTTTTTAGCATCTGGCAGGTGATCCGTATTAGCTGCTACCTGGATAGTATTATCGGTTGGAATCGGTATTGTTTCGGAATAGTTCCCCTCGGAATAGGCTTCTCCGCCAGGGGTATTATCCTGGTTTTTATCATCGAATGGACCGATTTTGTTAGGCTGAGTATCTTCAGGTTCAGAAATCAACATTTTATTTGTTCCCAATTAATAATTATAACTTCAATATTACCTTAACTTCAGGCCAGATAAATGGCAGCATCACAGCTCCGCCAATCATCATTCCAATTGTACCAAAAACAAGGGGATTATAAGTATCACTCCCTGAATATGAAAATATAACCAATGTAGTAATCGTGCCAATGATCGCAGCTAGCATTGTCCGTATAATCGTTGACCTGAGATTCATCTTAATTTTCCATCTCCGGTCTAAGAGGATAATCAGGAATATTGCCTGGCTTGTAAACGCAATCGAGTCAGTAAGGCTGATACCTGTGGCTCCAAGATATTTATATAGTTGGCTCCCTACAAGGATGTAAAGAGTAATATTTAATAATGCCCCGATAAGAGGGGGAATCGCATCCTGCTCTGCATAGAAGACCCTTGCCGCTAACTCCAGCATACAATGTCCAGTCAAGCCGACTAAATAAGCCCGGGTAACCCAGAGGAGCAAATCAGTACCTGTTTCCCCAAAATTAAAGGCAGTGGATAAGAACGGTCGCAGTCCAATCATTAAAAGAACTGCAATAGGAACAGTAAGCCCGATAAGGACTCTCATAGCTCTTTCAACCGTATTTTTTAGATTCTCCCGGTCCTTTTTTGTGACAAATTCGGATAGGGTTGGTAAAAGTGCGGTGCCAATTGCTGTACCGATAATCGTTTCTGGAACCTGTTGGATCATCCAACCGTAGGCTAAAGAAGTAACCGCGCCTTCTGCCAACCTTGACGCCAGGTTATCACGGATAATAAAAATCATTTGGATGATTAAAATCGTTAACAAACGGGGTCCTAATAATTTCAATACTTTATGAACATAGCGGTCATTTAATCCAAAACCCGGTGACCAGGTGAACTTATATTTAATCAATCCGGGTATTTGAATCGCTAAGTGCAGGCAAGCACCAAAAATAACGCCGTAAACGAGCCCATAAATTCCAAATCCAAATGCTGGGAGTTTAACCCCACCAATAACTAAACCAGTTTCTGGTGCAAATACAAGCGCCCCGACAATTTGCCCGAAATTATAAAATATTGGCGCTAAGGCGGGTAAAAGAAAATGTTGGTTAGCCTGCAAAGCAGCCATTACCAGACCGCTGAAGGAAAATATGATAGTAGCAATTAAATTCAGACGCATTAATTCAACTACTAAATCCTGCTGACTTTTATCAAATCCGGGTGCTATTCCCAGTTCCCATCCAACCAAAGCTTCAGCAAAGAGTGCAGTCATAACAGCAAGTAAAAATGTTACAAAAAGTGCCTGGTTAGCTATCCTGGAAAACAGGGTCCAGGCAGATTTGCGTCCCTCCAGGGTTAGGGATTCAGATAAAACAGGAATAAACGCTACTGCAATGGCCCCACCGGAAATCAACGCAAATAGAAGGTCAGGCAGGTTATTTGCCACATTAAACACATCCAATGTGGATGATAAGCCAAATTGCCTGGCGATTAAGATCTGGCGGAGAACCGCCAGGACTTTATCAACTGCAAAAAATGCCGCCAACATGAGGGAAGTTCTTGTTAATTGTGACATCGTTTGATTTAAGACCCGTTTTTCTGGCTTGGATCAATATAACACAATCCGGATTGTTTGACCATTTACAATAATTCAATAAATAGGGCATAATTTATTATCAATAATTAGAAAATCATCCTGGATAACTCACTTATATTAATTATGAAAACTACCATTGGAACCTGCTATCTTGTTGCTACACCTATCGGTAACTATCGCGACATCACCTTGCGTGCCATCGACATCCTGTCCGACGCGGATATTATTGTATGTGAGGAATACCGCCGGGGGACGACCTTGTTGAAAAAAATTGGGGTCCAAGCAAAAGAGATTATTGAGTTAAATGAGCATAACGAACAAGAAAACGCCATGGAGATCGTTACCCGTATTCTTCAGAATCAAAATGTTGCAGTCATTTCTGACCATGGCACTCCTGGATTTGAAGATCCAGGACATTACTTAATTGAGTTGTGTGTAGAAATGGGAGTTCGTATCGTTCCAATCCCCGGACCTTCTTCGTTAATGGCTGCACTTTCCATATCTAACCGAAAAATTGACAGGTTCATTTATGGTGGTTTTTTACCACGGGAAAAGACCCAGCGAAAAAATCAGCTCCTTCGCCTGAAGTCTGTGAATCTACCGATTATATTATTGGATACCCCCTATCGGCTATACGACACTCTGGATCTTGTGAGTGAGATATTTGGTCAAAGGCAAATCGTAACCCTTGCATGTAATCTAACCCAACCAGATGAGGGTATATATCAGGGTGAACTGGAAATAGTGCGCAGGGATTTACGTCAAAAAAAAGCCGAATTTGTGTTGATAATATATTAATCATCTTCTAACACAAATAAAAATCGCCCATTTCTGAGCGATTGATATGCCCCCAGAGAGATTCGAACTCTCGTCTTAGCCTTGAAAGGGCTACGTCCTGGTCCCCTAGACGATGGGGGCAAACTGGACAGAATTTTACCATTATCAATTTCGTTGGTCAAGAAAAAACAGGTAACAATATCCGGTTTTCAAGATCTAATTCTTACTTCGCATGGATTTGAATGTCCCTGGTTTTTCGTGACAAATCTAATTAATCGATAAAGTGCCGGGAGAGATTATCATCTATGATTATTGAGAAAATCCATGTAACACTTGATGCAGATTAGATTTAACTATATTGAAATCGGGGCTATTAATCCGGGGTGATCGTTGCTTGGAGAGTTCACAAGACGAGAAACCGGTTGGACCACCATTTTGTCAGCTTTAAACGGTCGCATTATCGTTCTTAAATCATCCGGGTTATTCATTTCCAACCAGCTCCAGCAAATATTATCATCCAAAATGACCGGCATGCGGTTATGTATGGGGGAAACTATCTCATTGGCTTCACATGTGATAATTGAGCAGCTATTTATTTTTTCATTTTCTGGCGAGATCCAACTTTCCCATAATCCGGCAAACATAAATGGCCTATGATCCATTAGAGAAAAATAAAACGGCATCGATGGATTCTTTTTTTTATCTTCATCTTTTTTCCATTCATAAAATCCGTCAGCAAGAATCAAACATCGTTTATTGCGAAAAGCATTTCGAAAAGAGGGTTTTTCATGAATTGTTTCGCTGCGCGCATTGATCAAGGAATAACCTATATTGATATCTTTTGCCCATGGAGGAATCAACCCCCAGCGCATATTATCAATCGCTCTATTTTGATAATCAGTCACAACCGGAATTGATTGGCTTGGGGAGATATTATATCGAGGTTTAATTTCGGCCGAGAACTCCCCCAGATTGAGGATACGTTGTAATTCTGATATCTCGATAGTTAAGGTAAACCTGCCACACATAGACTTTTCCTCATCCCCTAATAATAAAATTTGTATCCAATAAATGATGTATATTCTGTTTTCTCTCTTCGGGTAGATTATAATACTGCTTGAAATTTCGAGGGATTGTTGAGAAAAAAAATATGCTTGATCAAATTGTTGAATGTGTGCCAAATTTTTCCGAGGGCAGACGATCAGATGTAATCCAGTCGATATGCGATCAAATTACCTCTGTAAAGGATGTATATTTGATTAATCGCCACTCTGATAAAGATCATAACCGGACGGTTTTGACCTTTTTGGGTAATTGCGAATCTGTTTCGGAAGCAGCTTTCAATGCTATTAAAGAAGCCGCAAATCTAATTGATATGAATCAACACAAGGGTGAGCATCCCCGGATAGGTTCAACAGATGTTGTCCCATTTATCCCAATTAAAAATGTCGATATGCAAGTTTGTATTAATTTAGCAAGAGATTTAGGAAAACGAGTAGCCGCTGAATTAGGGATACCGGTGTATCTTTATGAAGAAGCCGCCGTCAAGCCTGAGAGGCGCAATTTAGAATCTATCCGAAAAGGTCAGTTTGAAGGGCTTAGGGGAGAAATATCTGATAATCCGGATAGGGAACCTGATTATGGCCCCAAAATAATTGGTTCTGCTGGAGCTACCGTTATTGGGGCAAGATATCCATTAATAGCCTTCAATGTGTTCCTAAATACTGGTGAGGTTGATACGGCCCATCAGATTGCAAGGGTTATCCGACATTCTACAGGTGGTTTTCGTTTTGTAAAGGCAATGGGGATGTTTGTTGAAGGTCGCGCCCAGGTATCAATGAACCTGACAAACTACAAACGGACATCGATTGCCAGAGTCGTTGAGATGGTCCGCTCCGAAGCTGCAAGGCTTGGAACAAGCATTCATCATTGCGAATTGGTCGGAATGATTCCTCAGGATGCCTTAATAGATGCTGGACTGTGGTATTTACAACTCAATGATTTTACGATGGATCAAATTCTAGAAAAAAAATTGTCTGACATCCATCCGAAATCATAAATGGCGCAGGCAAAATATTTTATATGATTAAAACCAACCTGGACTAAATGGATTAATATTGAACAATCATTGGAAAAAAGTTACATCCTTGATACTCTGGTGCCTATTTTTTTCCGTTATGGTTTTTTTTACTACCAGGGTCATTTCGTCAAATTCTAATACTTTCCAACCCTCGGTTTCACCCTCAACAAGTCCTGTAGAAAATATATCCCAGCAAAATTTAATTACTCCGACAATTACACCTGAAATATTTTCCCCTTCAAACCCGGTCGTCTTTTGGCTCTCACCAATACTTCCCGAAGGTATTTCCGGCGATTTTTCGCAGTTAAAGAATATCCGCAAAACCAATAACCTGGAAGAAGCTGATATTTCGATTGAATTAGGTGATGAAAACATTGTCAGCCAGTGGGTTTATACATTGGTCGCTCCATTTCCAACAATCACAGATGGCGTAACTTCAAATGAATTAATGGAATTATGGAAAAATGGATCCTCTGCTGACATTGGACAAATTATCCTTACTGGCTCTACGCACTCCGTATTCTCCAGGTTGTGGGGACCCTCATCCAAAAAAATCAAGGTGGTTCCTGAAAACAGCCTTCTGTCTTCTGCCTGGGAAACACCCCGCACCTGGGCAATTATTCCATTCGAGAAATTAGAACCGAAATGGAAAGTAATATCGGTAGATGGACAATCACCCATCTCCAAATATTTCAATGAATACGAATATCCGCTGGTCGTTCCTGTGTCCCTATCCGGACAGGACCCGGCTAAAAGTTGGTTTTCAGAACATAATCTTGAACAATTAGACAATCCAATCATCCAGAAAACGAATAGGGATCCATCCCGGTTATCGACGGTTTTATTAACTGGCGTGACTGCACTGGTTCGCGGTACTGCTGATATGATGGAACTCAAGGGAATGACTTACCCTGCTGAAGAAATCCGCAATATTTTAGTTGACGCAGATATCTTGCATATTAATAACGAAGTACCATTTTCACCAAAATGTCCACCATCTGCCCAACGTATAAGCAATCAACTCCTGGTTTTTTGCAGTAAGCCAGAATATAGTGATCTTCTTGAAGACATTGGAACAGATATCATAGAATTAAGTGGAGATCATCTCCAGGATTGGGGTCCTGAAGCAGTTTATTACACAATCTCACTTTATGACGAGAAAGGCTGGAAATATTACGGTGGAGGGAGGGATATTGAAGAGGCAAAAAAACCCTTATTAATTGAACATAATGGGAACAAAATTGCATTTTTGGGATGTAATGGGAAAGACAAGGGTTATGCTGGCGCTTCAGAGACCAATCCCGGAGCAGTTTCTTGCGATTTTGATTATCTAAATGAAGAAATCAAACAGTTAATAAAGCGCGGATATTTACCGATTGTTACATTTCAACATGAGGAAATTTGGAAAACAGATCCACCACAAAGTGTAAAGGATGATTTCTATAAGGTAGCTCAATCTGGCGCAGTGATTGTCAGTGGAAGCCAATCCCATCAACCTCAAACAATGGAATTCTTTAAAAATAGTTTTCTGCACTTTGGTTTGGGGAATTTATTCTTTGATCAAATTTTCGAGGGTGACCAAAATAAACAAGCCTTTTTAGACCGCCATGTTATTTATAATGGAAAACATATAAGTACAGAACTGCTGACAACCATGTTTGTTGATTTAGCAAAAAGCAGGCCGATGACCTCAGAAGAGAGAGCGAAACTTCTGGAAGAGATTTTCTCTGCAAGTGATTTGTTGAAAACCGAATAATAAAGGAGTGAAAATGGGACTAAAACCTGACCATTGGATACGAAGGATGGCACTGGAAACAAGGATGATCGAACCTTTTGCGGATCAGCAAATCCGACCAGGAAAGATTTCATATGGAGTTTCCTCTTATGGATACGATATCCGCGTTGCAGATGAGTTTAAAATTTTCACAAATGTGTATTCTGCGATAGTGGATCCAAAATCTTTCGATATTCGATCAATGGTGGACTTTAAGGGTGATGTTTGTATCATACCGCCAAATTCATTTGCACTTGCCAGGACAGAAGAATATTTACGAATTCCACGCAGTGTCCTCACAATTTGTGTCGGAAAGAGTACCTACGCAAGATGCGGGATCATTGTCAATGTGACCCCTTTCGAACCAGAATGGGAAGGTTATGTAACCCTGGAAATTTCTAATACAACTCCATTACCAGCCAAAATCTATGCGCATGAAGGCATAGCTCAGGTACTATTCTTTGAAGCAGACGAATTATGCGAGGTGTCTTATGCAGATAAAAAGGGTAAATATCAGAAGCAGCAGACAATTGAACTACCAAAAATATAATTTAAGGTATTAATTCTTGAAGGAAATTTAACCTTCAAGAATTAATTTTGTTAAATTCAATGCATCAGTCAACAGCTATCATGACATTTGAGGCTTTTACAACTGCATAAACCTCTTTACCAACCTCTAACTCCAAATTTTGAGCGGATTCTCGGGTGATGATGGAGACAACTTCTTCTCCCCCGCTGGTTTGGAGGATAACCTCTGAGTTTACAGCTCCATGGGTCACTTTTATAATTCTTGATTTTATTACGTTCCTTGCGCTAATTTTCATTTTTAGCCTCCCATTTACCGAGAATAGTTTTTCAACAATGCCATCATGGCTATGATTTAAGTATAATTCATAAACGATTGACTATTTTATATCCTTCTATCTTTCAAGGGAATAATGCGCAAGGAATTTTATTACGAACAAATCGCAGAATATCTAAGGATAAATATCCTTGAAGGTCGCTATAAACCTGGGGAAAAACTGCCAACAATAAGGGAAATGAGGCAAATCTGGAATTGTACAAGTGGAACAATTCAACGCGCTTACCTTGAACTGGCTAGTCAAGGCTTAATCATCAGCGAACCTGGGCGTGGCACACATGTCGCCAATTTGAATAAAACGGATCCATTTGCATTACGCCGGACTGGTTTACTTCACAGGGTCGAAAATTTTCTCGATGAAAGCATCAATTTGGGTTATACACCAGTTGAAATTGAACAGGCAGTTGCGTCCGGTATACAGATGTTTAAAACCGAAAAAACAGCCAGGGGGAGTTCCAATGGTAAAATCCTCCGTTTTATCGGGAGCCATGATCTGGCTTTAGAATGGATGGCATCTCATTTTAATGAAATAATCCCGGATATTTTCTTTTCTGTAAAATACAAAGGAAGCCTGGGTGGCCTTTTTGCTTTAGCTGACGGCAGTGCAGATCTGACAGGTTGTCATCTTTGGGATGATAAGAGTGATACATATAATATTCCGTACATTCAAAAAATATTTCCCGGGGAGATGATTGCATTGTTGACTCTCAGCCACCGGCGTTTAGGATTAATGATCCAGCCTGGAAATCCATTAAAAATCCATGATCTTGCTGACCTGGTTAAACCCGGAGTTAATTTTGTAAATCGACAGCTGGGTTCTGGAACCCGAGTTTGGTTGGATGCCAGACTCACTGGGCTTGGGATTGAATCTTCAAAGATTATTGGATATAACAATGAAAAAAATACCCATCTGGATATTGCCCAAACAGTAGGTTCCGGCAGAGGCAATGTTGGTTTAGGTCTTGAAGCAGCTGCTTTGAATTACGGATTAGATTTCATTCCCCTGACACTTGAAAGATACGACCTTGTATTCATGACAAAAAAGTTCGATGGCAGTATCCTTCTCACCATTCAAAATTGGCTAACACAGGAAGCCACACGGAATGCTATTAATAATCTTGGTGGTTACGAGACCCATGAGACCGGCAGAATCACCTGGATAAATTCTTAAATTAATTAAAAATGATTGTTCTTATACACACAACAGGTTCGCTGAGTTGGATTGCCCCATAACCAAAAATAATTACAAATTCTTCCGATGATTTCTAAACTATCCTATTTCGAATATTCAGGAAATTTAATATTATTTTCCTCAGCTGTGTTTTGATCAATTTAGGTTTGTAAGCATAACCAGTCTTATGCCTTTTAGAGAAAAAACATAAATTGGTTCGTAAGAAGTAGTATTTATCCATTAAAATAGCTTCTGTTCTATCTCAACTAGTCTAGAGGGATATCCTTTGAATCATTTCTATGTACCAAAAAGCATTATGGCAATAGCAGCACATCCAGATGATATTGAATTTAGTGCAGCCGGTGCAATCGCAAAATGGATTTTAAACGGATCTAGAGCCGCATATATTCTTTGTACCAGCGGCGAAGTGGGGATTGCAGAAAACGGTGTGACCATTGAAAAAGCAAGAAGTATCCGGGAACAAGAGTCTTTAAAAGCAGCCAAAGTTATTGGCGTAGAGGATGTCGTGTTTTTACGAGAGTCTGATGGCCTTCTGGAAGCCAATTTGGGATTGAGAAAAAAATTAGTAAGGGAAATTAGACGATTTAAACCAGAACTTGTTATTTGCACCGATCCGACAATTTACTTTACTAAAAATAATACGATTAATCACCCTGATCATAGAGCCGCTGGTTTGGCAGCAATTGACGCCTGTTTCCCCGCTGCTGGACAACCCCATTTATTCCAGGAATTGGAGGAGGAAGGGATATATCCTCATAAGCCTCGCAAAGTCTTTGTGACAGGATGGCATCAACAAGAATTATTGATAAACATTGAGGATACCATTGACTTGAAAATTAAAGCACTACAGGCACACGAAAGTCAAACCAAAGACCTCAATGTAGAAGAGTATATCAAAACCAGGTCAGCAGAAGCTGCAACCGGTAAAGAAATGAAATACGCCGAACCTTACAAGGTTATTACCCTAATGGATGATGAGAAGTGGGAATCATACCAGATGGCAAATGGTTATTGATTTTAAGATAAACCATAGATGTTAAACGATTATTTTAAGGGGTAGCTGGTTTTAAAATTCGAGTTTAGCTTTCCTTAAGCCGACTTTAATATTCAAAATAATACCGGGTCAGCCGCTGAGGGAACAGGATTGGTAGGCTGGTTTTTTTCTACCGTATCCGAATCAATTCCAAATTTCTTACCCAGGCCAAAAGACAGGGCTTATCTCTGATTGATTGACAATCTTAAGCCTGAACGAAAAATAAAATCCCGGTTGGCAACCATCAAAGTTCATCCAAGCGGGATTTTTCGAACGACAATTATTAATTTATTTGATTTTACCCCTTCTAACAGCATCCAAAACCCGTTCTGGAGTGAGCGGCAGCTGGTAAACCCTGGCACCCACAGCATCTGCAACAGCATTAGCAAGGGCTGGAGCTGCTGGTGTAAGGGAAGGTTCCCCGATTCCCTTTGCACCAAAAGGACCAACCCCGGATCCTGATTCCAAAATGATAGGAATTGTCGTTGGCAAATCTCGGGCGGTAGGTATGAGATATTCAGAGAAGTTTTTGGTTTTAATCACGCCTTCTTTAATTATTACGTCCTCCATCAATGCATAGCCCAAGCCCTGGGCGCTGCCGCCTTGTATTTGTCCCTCAACAGCAATAGGATTGATAGCCCTGCCTACATCATGGCATCCAACACTTTTCAGGATTGTCACCTCTCCAGTTTCGGTATCAACTGCTACCTCTACAGCATGTGCCCCAAAAGTGAAGTCAGGATAAATATCTCCTTGACCAGTCTCAGGATCTGGTGGTTCGGTAAAGGGGGCCTTAAATTCTGCAAGGTTATTCAAGGGTAATCCTTCGCTGGCACATAATTTTGCCAGGTCAGAAATGGACATGCTCTGTGATGGATTGCTTTTTACAAATACCATTCCTCCACCAAGATCTAAATTGATAATTTCTTCTTCAAATTTTTTCTGTGCCCTTTCTAAAAGCACCTGCCTGATCGCACTGGATGCCTGGAAAACAGCATTTCCGGACATATAGAGCTGCCTGGTTGCAGTCGACGTTCCAGCCAGGGGAGTTAGAGCTGAATCGGTATAATAAATTGTTGTATCCTGCAGTGATACACCCAGTACTTCCCCAGCAATTGTACAAAGACTATTAATCTGTCCTGCTCCTAAATCGGGCACTCCACACCTTATCACAACCGTTCCATCCTGTTCAAGACCTACCCATGCCCGCGATGTATCGTGGAACCAGGTAATCCGGCCATAGCTTTGCATGTAGGAGGCAAAGCCGCGGCCAATTTTCAGGGATCCCGAATCCGGTGACTTTTCACCCAATGCTTCCAAGGCTCTCGAAGCCGTTTCTTCCAGCCAAACTGCACTTTTAACGACCTGACCGGTGGAATTTCTTATCTCCGGTCTTTAAATAATTGATTTTCCGGAATTCCAGTGGATCCATATCTAATTTTTTGGCTATTTCATCCATTTGTTGTTCATAAGCAACGCAAGCCTGGGCAGCTCCAAATCCTCTGAATGCTGATGCAAAAATATTATTTGTGGCAACACTCGTACTATCTACGCGCAAGTTATCTATTTTATACGGACCGGTAGACGCCACAGTCGCATATAAGAGCACATATGGGCTTAAATACGAGTAAGCTCCGGAATCGGAGATCATCTCAATCTCTGCGGCAGTTATCTGACCATTCTTCTTTACCCCGGTTTTGTGTTTTATGATAAATGGGTGCCGTTTTGAGTGAGCAAGGATTGATTCATCGCGTGTATAAACCAATCTCACTGCTCTACGGGTAGCTTTTACGAGCAAAGCCAGGAAAATTTCTACAGTAACATCTTCCTTTCCCCCAAATCCGCCGCCAATAAGAGTCCCAATAATATGGAGTTTATTTTGAGGAACACCCACAGCCCTGGCAATATTCCTGAAGTGTTCCACCACCTGGGTCGCTACCCGTATGTTTATGACATCCTGGTCGTCTACCCAGGCAACACCAGCTTCCGGCTCAAGGTAGGCATGATCGATAAAAGGTACCCGATAGGAATTTTCCAGGATATAATCTGCCGTTTCCATCCCTTTTTTGGTGTCACCCTTGCGGATTTTCCACCTGGCAACAATGTTGTCCGGTTCAAACACAACAGGTGCACCCGGTTTCATTGCTTCAAGCGGGTCGTATACTCCCGGAAGACTTTCATATTCAACCTCAATTAGTTTTAATGCAGCCTCAGCAGTAGCAAGTGTATCTGCTGCAATGATTGCTAATGGTTCTCCCCTAAACCGGACAATTTCGGATGCAAGCACAGGGGCATCCGAACCAGCTCGTTTTTCACGGCCAGTTTGACCGGGAAAATCAGTTACCAATGTTGCACCCTGTAAATCCTTGGCTGTGAGTATACATTCAACACCAGGTAAGGATTTTGCTTTGCTTACATCCAATTTTTTAATTCTGCGCTGAAGGTTCTTCACTGCGGAATACCTTGGCGTATAACATATTTGGTAGATAATAATCTCCCGCATAAACCGTTGCCCCTACCGATTTTCCAAGGGCATCGATCCGGCGCAAGGGTTTACCCACGATTTTCATTTCCGGCAGTTCTACTTTTGGAATTTCCTTGGCTTTGTATTTCATATAGCACCTCCGGCAGCGATTTTCTCTGCCGCGTCCTGCACAGCTTTGATAATATGCCCATAACCGGTACAACGACATAGATTACCGGAAATTGCTTCCCGTATATCATCCTCTGTTGGATGGGGTTTTTCGTCTAACAGTGCCTTTGCAGATATGATCATTCCTGGTGTACAGTAACCGCATTGTGCTGCACCTGCGTCTGCAAACGCCTCTTGAATCGGGTGGGGATTATCCATGTTTCCTAAACCAGCGTTAGTAGTAATTTCTGACCCATCAGCCTGCCAGACAAGTACCATGCAGCTGTTTACCGCTTTACCGTTTAATATCACAGCGCAAGCACCACAATCACCCTGTTCGCAGCCATTTTTTACATCTGTGTATCCCAGTGTTCTTAAAGCCTGTAATAAGGTAATATTTGGAAAAAATGCGACCTGGTGTTTTCGCTTATTGATAATTAAGTTGATTGTTTTTAGTTCCATTTCGATTGCTCCTGCCCAGCCAGATTACTGGCAATCCTGTTTAATAATCGCCGAACAAGCACATCTGACATTTTTCTGCGATAATCGGCGGATCCGCGGATATCATCAATGGGTCGTGTGGATTCCGAGGCAAGCCTGCCAGCTTCCATTATTACCGCTTCAGTTAATATTTTCCCTTTAAGGTAATCCTCAGCTGGATATGACCGGATTGGTCTTGGGGCAACAGCGCCAAGCGCAATCCTGGCACGGCTAACTTGTTGTAGTTCATCAATCTCAACCAGGAGTGATGTACTTATGATTGAGCAAACCATACCTTTCCGCAAACCGATTTTTTCAAATCCTCCGGCACTATTTTTTGAAGGAATTTGCCATCGAATCGAAACCAGAAGTTCATCCGGCTGGCGGACAGTCTTATTAACACCCACAAAGAATTCATCTATCGGAACAAAACGGGTCTGATTAATTGATCGCAGTTCCATCTCAGCCCCCAATGCCAGTAAAGGCGGAGCAGTATCAGCGGCAGGGGAAGCATCCACAAGATTACCACCGGCAGTTGCCAGGTTCCGGATCATCGGTGTGGCAAATTTCGCTGCACCCTCATGGAGCGGAACACCAAACTGGGCAACCAATTCGTTTTTCAAAATATCTGCCAGCTTGGTGGCACTCCCAAGGATGATCGTATCCCCTTCTCGTTTAATGCCGGTAAGTTCCTTCAGCATTCCCAGTTCAACTAATAATTCCTTTTGGCTTCCGTTTTGTAATTCAAGCACGATATTGGTCCCCCCGGCCAGAGGTTGAGCTTTATCTTTCTTTTCTGAAAGAATATACAAAGCCTCATTTATACTATTTGGCACTACCATATCAATTTCCCTCAGCATGCCTACCTCCTAAAATAAAATCAATAAAACTGGAAATTTCAAACATATCCATCATTAATTATATGGATTATTCTATTTGGAATTTATCTAACCAGTTCGGATCAACCTCAAATCCAAACCCCGGCCTGCCATTAATTACAAGACAGCCCTCAGTAAATGAATCCTCTAATGAAGGACCATCTAAAATATGATAATGTTCTGGAATTAAATAATTGAAACATTCCAAAAATGCGAAATTGGGAATACACGCTGCCAGATGGGCGGATACTGCCGTAAGGTAAGGACTGGCACAGTTATGAAATGCAAGGCGGATTCCAAATGGCTCAGCAAATGCAGTTATCTTTTTTGCTTCCAGGACCCCGCCACAATTTCCGAGATCCGGCTGGATAAAATTAACACATTCACTTAATATTGTGTCTTTAAATCCATATCGGGAATAAAGCCTTTCGCCTGTCGCCAGCGGAATGGATAAATGGGTGGATATTTGCCTGAGTCCACTGATATTAAATGGTTCAGCTGCTTCCTCAATCCAGTAAATATCAAGATCTTCTATTTGATTTCCAAAATGAACCACAGCATCCGGGGTCAATACTGTGCTTAAATCAATCATCAATTCAATATCAGGTCCAACCGCTTTCCTGACAGCTTTTACCCGCTCAACCGCCAGCTTCTCGGTATCTCTGGATGCTGTACGGAGTTGCGGAATTTCAAAAAGATTCAGCTTTCTATCACCAACAGGGGTGGTAAAAGGATACATCTTGAGCGCTTTATGTCCATCCCGTACAGCTATTTCTGCACGGTTTGCATATTCACCGGGTGAATTAGCATCCAGGGTCCACCCATTGGAATAGACATTGATCTTTTCCCTCAGTTTCCCGCCCAACAATTGATAAACTGGCACATTTAAGGTCTTGCCCTGAATATCCCACAATGCCTGTTCAATTGCGCTGACTGCAGAATAAATAATTGCTCCTCCGCCTTTCATCCAAAACGCCAGGTCATAAATCCTTGATAAAAACGCCTCAATTTCACTGGCATCTGTTCCTATAAGGTACTTATTCGCTAATTCCTGAATCATTGCACAAACCGAGACTGCCCCAACTCCGTATGCAATCCCTGCTTCGCCAATCCCGCTGATACCCTCGTTCGTATCAATTTTTACAAATACAGGATGCCGGCCCCCCAATTGAGTTAAGTAGACTTTAACTTTTTTGATAGTTTGATTCATGTGATTTATCAATAACAGAAAATTATGAAAACAGCCTCGCTGGTAAACGAGGCTGCGAATATTTATTCAATAAACCGGCTAAACTTGACTATCTCAGCACCTTTCATGGATATGCGTGAGCCAATTTGATCCAGTTCATCCAGCTTTTCATTAATCTTCCCAAACACATTAATGGGCTGTTGATAATCAATAGCATACCCGCGCGATACAAAAAAATCGCCTGTGGTTATGTATATTTCATCAGGAATATTGTAAATTTCCTCTTTAACAAGGAAACATAAAGATCCGGGGTAGATTGCCACCGTTCTCTGGTTTTCTTTTGGAACGGTTAAATCCTGGGGTAAAGTGACGATTGCTTCACCGGAGGTTGAGCTGTGGTGAAATTCATATTCAAAAGGTAATTTATCGGCAATAATTTTGCAGGTTTTTGGAGCCTTCTTTTCATCAAGCACACGCGGTGAAGACTCCGCCCTTTTCAAATTCAATTTTAATGCGCATGAAATAAATCCTTTCGGCTGATTAGACAGAAGGTGGTGGTAATTGTTTTACCACCACCTTCTGTTGAATGGAAAATTATTTAGGAGTTACGTAGACATTATGCATGCCAAGGTGATAGTAAGGAACACGGGAATATCCAAGTTCATTGACTGATAATCCTTTTACCCACGGTTTCCACATTTGAGCATGGCCCCAATGATACAGGAAAAGCGCACCGACTTCTTTGCTCAGCAGTTCGTTGGCATCTTCATACATCTTGGTGCGTTCCTCAGCATTGTCCCAACCGGCTGCCTTCTCGGTCAGTTCATTGAATTCTGCATTATTCCAATCCTTGTGCCGTCCGAGATTCGGGTTGAAGATGTTCAGGAAGTTGGAAGGATCCACATAATCAAACTCCCAGTTATCAATACCAAAATCAATCTTGCCTTCTCCCCGGTCTGTATTATATATATCAGCATCCAACGGCCGTAAGGTGATATTAACCCCAAGGTTTTCTTTGAGCATGGCTTGGACCATTTCTGCAGTTCTTATCTTTGTTTCATCGTCCGTCTTGACTGCCAGCTCAACTTCCGGGAATCCAGCTCCGCCCGGGTAACCCGCTTCCGCAAGTAATGATTTTGCCAGTTCGACATCCAATTCCTGGTATTGGTTCAAGGCATCCGGTACGTAGGATGGGAACCCAACAGGCAGCAAACCATATGAAGGATCTCCGAGGCCGTCATAGATTACGCTGATTAAAGCCATCGCGGTCAATAGCATGTGCGAAAGCCTGCCGAACTTTGATATCATCAAATGGTTTGACGGTAGGATCAACATAAATATAACGGGTAGCAAAATACGGGAACGCATATAATTCATGCCGCAGGACCGGATCTTCTTTTACATACCGGTAGGTTACCGGAGTAACAGGGGTAATATCCTGGTCAGCAAATAGACCATCCACCTCACCTGCCTGGTAAGCCGGGAAGTCATTTTTACCGTCGCTTGGTTTGAAGATGAATTTCTGGATGTAAGGTGTATGTTCACCAACATAGAATTCATTCGGTTCAAGCACAATCTCTCGGCCTGGTTCGTATTTTGTCATCTTCCAGGGACCGTTTGATAAGGCCGTCGCTGGATCCATGGACCAATTGGCTCCCACTTTTTCTACCACGTTCTTTGGTACTGGAGCGCTGGTCGGGAATGCCATGATCTCCGGCAGGTAAAGGGCTTTTGCCTCGGTGGTGATTTCCAGGGTGTAATCATCGATTGCTTTTACGCCAAGTTCATCTGGTGGGACCTCGCCATTAACAACTTTGTTGGCGTTCTTAATATCACTATAGAACCAGGTAAACGTCCCTCCAGTTTCCGGGGTTAATTGGCGTTTTAGCGAGTATTCAAAATCGCCAGCTGTTACCGGTGAGCCGTCACTCCATTTCGCATCCTTACGCAAATTGAAGGTCCAGGTAAGGCCGTCCTCTGAAAGGCTCCAGTCTGTGGCGACACCCGGAACAGGTTTATTATTGACATCCATCATGACCAGGCGCTCCCAAAGGAAAACCGCTCCACAGGATTTGCTGGTTTCATAAAAACTGGCAGCGATGTCCATATGTTTCCCTTCCACGCAAGGGAGGGTCAATACCTGTTCTTCCGGCGGAGCAGCATCAACTGGCATGGCTTTGCCCCAGATATTTGTTACAGGACCTTTTTCTACTTCAACTACTTTTTCCACTTCTACTTCAACTTCCTTAATAACTTCTACTGTTTCCTGAACAGTTACAACCTGTGGAGCTGCAGGTGCACAGGACGTTAAAAGCAATACTGTAACGATCAATAAACCAAATAACTGATACCACTTAGTTTTCATTGTGTTCCCTTCTCCTAATTAGTTTTGGTTTTATTTTATTGTTAGTACTTTAAATACCCTGTCGAAATTTTTTTCCTTCACCTCCTGATGAAAAATAATTATCGATCAACTCCTCTTGGTGAAAGCGCATCCTGTATCCCGTCTCCAACAAAAGTAAAGGCCAGAATGGCGAAACCCAATGTTAGTGCAGGGAATACAGGCAAATGCCAGTAAGCCTGAATGGCCAGGTAGTACTCTCCAACCATTTGACCCCAGCTGGGTGTCGGGGGAACAACACCAATACCAAGAAAACTTAATCCTGCTTCACGAAAAATAGCCGCTGGTATCCCTACCGTAACCGCCACGATAACCGGTGCAATGGAATTTGGTAGGATGTGATTAAAAATTTCTCTCCTGTTCGATACGCCAATGGAGCGGGAAGCCAGCACATAATCCCGCTGCCGCAGGGTGAGGAATTGCCCGCGCACCAACCTGCAGATCGGCGGCCAGGCTACAATCGCCATCGCAATAAATACGTTGGAATAGCCTGGACCTAACGCCACCATGATTAGGATTGCCAGCATCAAACTGGGAAATGCCATGAAGAAATCAACCAACCTGGTCACTGCCAGATCAATGTAACCTCCATAATATCCGGCTATAGCACCAAGTGGCAAACCGATCATCAAAGCAGATGCCTGGACAAGTAACCCGATACTGATGGAAACAAGGCCGCCGTAAAGGATTCTGCTCAGCATATCTCTCCCCAATAAATCGGTCCCCATTGGGTGCTTCAAGGATGGCCCTTCACCTATAGCTGTATAATCTTGTTTTTCAAACGGATATGGCGCTATGACTGGGGACAGAATTGTAACGGTAATCAAAATCACCGATGATATAAGACCAAAAACAGCCATTTTATTTTTTGAAAATCGATAGATCGCATCCTGCCAGAATCCTCGTTTTTTCAGGGCAGCCCGAAATTTTTTTTGTGAAAGCATGTATCCCTTCCTAATTACTAAATTGAATCCTGGGATCTATGAACGCATAAAGGATATCTGTGATCAGATTGACTACACTGAGCAACACGGCAAGAAGGATGGTTGTTCCCATAATCATGGTGTAATCCCTGTTAAATATACTGGAAGTAAAGAATGATCCAAGGCCGGGAATCCTGAATATCGTCTCGATATAAAAAGATCCGGTTATCACATCGGCAAAAATTGGCCCTAGAATTGTAATAATTGGGATGAGTGCATTTTTTAAACAGTGCCTGATGACAACATTCCTGCCGTTCAATCCTTTCGCATGTGCAGTTCTGACATAATCTTCACCAAGCACTTCTATCATTGAAGACCTTGTGTAGCGGGCAATCTGGCTCATAGGCAAAAGAGAAAATGCAATTACTGGCATGACCCAGTATTTGGGTCCTTCCCAACCGCTTGTTGGCAGCCATTTCAATAGAACCCCGAATATAACAACCAGCACAACGGCAACCACGAAGTTTGGGAACACAGTTCCCCCAACTGCCATGGATGTTGTAACGTAATCAATTGGAGTATTTTGATGGAGGGCGGCATAAATTCCCAATAATAGTCCAAAAACCAGAGCAAGGGTGAATACAACCATTCCCAATTTAAAGGATTCACGCCAGGTACGGCCAATCAACTGTATGACAGTTTCATTCGGCCTGGCAAAGGATTGCCCGAAATCAAGATGCATGGCTTTCCATACGTAATTGACATATTGAACTGGTACAGGTTTGTCTAATCCGGCTTTTTTGAGAACTTCTTTTCTCACTGCCTCGGGCATTGGCATACCCCGTTCACCACCCTCCAGGTCAAAAGGTCCACCAGGTATGGAGTGCATCATTAAAAAAACAGCCAGCGATAGGAAAAAGAGAGTAAAAAACAAACCTATTACATCGTAAGAAGATAAACCGTGACATTGTCTCCTCAGATGCTTGCTATTGGAATATATGGTTCACGCCAGTCTTTATACCAACCAGCCAGCCTGCTGCCGTCATCTGTTATTACAAAAGTATCTTTCATCCAAAAAAATGCGCCGTCCCCGGTTTTGATGATCGGGCAGATTATCAGGACCATATTAGGCAGCAATATCGTTTCATCACTATCAGTAATGAATGGCGGTTCCTCTGGCGTTACACCGACTCCATGACCAAAAGGAACATCCGCCATTAATGGTATCCCTGCCGCAATAGCATTTTTCAGTACATATTTATAAACCTCGTTGATTGCAAGCCCCGGTCTTAAACTTTCAACAATCCAATCCCTCACGATCATCCACTGTTGGTAAATCTCATCCTGCTCTGTTGTTGGTTCTCCGGCAGTCATAATACGTGTGGCATCCGACCAATACCCGTTACGGCAAGCTTGCATCCGCATCCTTACCAGGTCACCTGCCTTGAATGCACGCGTCCGCGAATAGCCAAAAACCGGCGGCATTGGCCATATCCTTTTTGTATCACTGCCGGCTGCCACATGTGAAGCTGCGTGGTAGCCAACCAGGTCCAACTCCCTTTCAGTAGTATGGACCCGAATTTCCTCAGCCAATGTCAATGCGGTTTGATAGCGGTCGATGGTTACATGATGAATGGCTCCATTAATGCCATGATCAGTGTCCAATGCTATTTTCTCCAAATGCTCCAATTCCTGCGGCGTTTTAACCATCCGTAACGCATTAATCCACTCATCACAAGAATCCCATTCGGCAGGTTTAATGGCGTCCTGCAGAATTGAATAAAAATCATGAGATATTTTTTCTATATCAATCCCAATTTTTGGAACCTTCGTCAGGAGGTTGTTTATCTCTCCCTGGAGGATTTGTACAATTCCGTCCATTCGATCACTGCTTGCATTGTATGGCAGAATTTGATTGATCCATGTGGAATTACGGACCGTCGATTCCCACTCAGCCGGACAGATCAGTACTGGATCATCCTCTTTTGGCCAATAAATTATTAATTTCTGACCACGTCGGGCATTTGAAAAAGGGAGAAAAATCCCGCTCAGAAATTGGGCATTATCGGTTCCATTGATAACAACAGCGTCAAAATCGGAATTATTGACTGTTTCAATTACTTTTTCTTTTATTCCAAGATGTTTCATGCTTTACCTATCCTATTTTTAGCCATGTCGTGCAGAATTGCCAACAAGTTGATAAAGCTGATCCCAATTTTTATACCAGCTCAACAGTCTTGGAGAATGATCCGTAACTTCAAATGTCTCTTTTGAACAAATCAATTCTCCGTTTTCAGTTTTTATGTAGATTGCGAGAACAACCACCATTCCTGGTTGCAGGACTGTTTCATCATCATGGCTCAAAAAAGGAGCTTCCCTTTCACTTACCCCAACTCCATGCCCAAAACCTGCTTCTATTAAATAAGCTGATGCCTTCAAGAGCCGATAGTTCATCAATATGTTCATAAACCTCACTGCACTTTCTTCCAGCAATCAGCCACTCAGCAGCTGAATTTTTCAGAGAAATATATTCCTTATAGATTTTCACCTGATCTTGCGATGGGTGTCCGACAACAAAAACCCGGCCTCCACTTGACCAGTATCCACGGTGGTGATTTGTTACTTCAGACCGAATCCAATTTCCCTCTTCAAAAATTCCCTCCGGTGGTTTGTAAAGGAGATTCATATCTTTTCCCTGCAAGGTGACTATATTACCCGTACCAGAGCCTCCAAACTCACCTACATGAACGCGGATACGTTCCGTAAATTCCCAAAGATCGTAGCCTAAAGGATCATGAACATTACCTTCTGAGTGGTTTAAAGCACTGACAATGGCTCGATCTGTTTGACGGCACGCCTCCTCTAAAAGGCGCAATTCAGACTTCGTTTTTATCATGCGCACATCTTTTAAGTTATTTGTAATCGGGATAAACTGGTATTTTCGAAGGCACTGGACGGATTCATATAATTTTTGTGGCCACCCGTCATCATCCACCCCTATTCTTGATTCCGGTTGCAGATATTTATCCAAATATTCGGTCAATTTATCGACAAGGTTGCTGTAAGAACCATTTTTCTGAAAAGTAAAGGGCTGTACATTGCCTTCCCAACCCTGGTCTTTTACCAGGTCAACCCAATCCGGTTCACAAAAAACGGCATGCTTCTTATCATCCCGGCTAATAACAGCTGTAACCAATTTATGAGGATAGTTTTCTACAAACGGTAAGTCCACTCCAGTGGCATAAGTGAAATTATCAGGATCAGAGAGGATTAGCATATCCAGATCAATTTTCATCATGATGGAATTCAATTTTGCTAAAATTTCTTCCCTTTCAGCCTTTGAAAACGTAAACAGGCTTGTCACAAGGGAATCTCCTTTGGATTCAATGGCCCGCGTGGACCGTTCCATACGGATTGTGCGATTTTCTTGAGGTAATGCATCCTTCATTGATCAAAACTCCTTACAATCAGGTTTTTATCTGGTTGGGTTAGCCCAGAATATTTTTTCTCTAAAATTTATAAAACAGCCAAATTCTTATTATTATTTCATATTTGGGACAACTTTTTATACTTAATTGGATTTGTTGCTTGTTGCGTTAGTTTTGGATCTTTTGCGATAATACCGGTAAGAATTTCTTTATGGATTTGATAGGTATACGCCATCCCAGCAGGTTTTTCATTCGATTTGTGGATCATCTCTTTTATTATATTGAGAATTAAATAATACATCTTTTCAAGGACTTCATTCTTTGAGGCTTTGGCAACAGCCAGATGAAAACGGATATCTGCTTTGGAGAATTTATCAACATCCTCTTGTAATTGAGCACTTTTCATATCCATCAGGATATCCTGGAGTTCCTGAATTTCTTCCTGGGTTGCTCGCTGTAACGTCATCTCTGTCAGGGCAGTCTCAACCACCCCCCTTGCCTCATAGAATACCTCAGGATCGACATCAGAAAAATTGGAACGAAAGGCTTTTTCACTGGAGAAAATTTCCATTGCATCCGGAAGGATGATTGTACCTCTGCCTGGTGTAACCTCAACCATGCCAACATGTGAGAGCGCTTTTATCGCTTCACGGATTGTTGAAAGTCCAACCCCAAATTTTTCGGCTAGCTCTTTTTGTGGCGGTAATAATCCGCCGGGAACAATTTCGCCCGACCAGATCATTTTTTGTATCCGGTCAATTACTCGATCCGTAAGATCATCTCTTACCAGGTTATCTTTTTCCACTTTTCCAGCCTATTTGTTAGAAAAACAATATTAAATTTAGATCCTTGGCAAGTAATTTTCATAAATATTCAAAGGTCAGTAAACGTCTTTTCCCCCAGGTTATTGAAACTGCCCAATTTTCTTAGTCTCAAGTATATAGCTGAACATCAGTTATTAAGATGATAATAACAATTTGATAAATCGTTGTCAAGTTAATTATTATTTTTACCAATAATATCCAATAAGTTGGTTAATTATTACATAATTTTCACTGCTTTTTAGATATTACTCAATTCAGTTCTTTTGCCGTTGTATAATACAAAAATGGCAAATAATTAAGGAGAAATTGGATGGCTATCTCTCATTTTCTGGAACGCATTGATGAAGGAAAACCCTTAATCGCTGATGGGGCTACCGGTACAAACCTGCAAAAACGCGGTTTAACACCGGGTATACCACCAGAGTCATGGGTATTGGAAAAACCACAGGAAATTCTTAATCTGCATGCGGAATTCATTAATGCTGGATCGGATATCATCCTCACCTGTACATTTGGAGGATCCAGGTTACGGTTAGGACAGCATAACCTCAGTGATAAAACAGCCATAATCAACCAAAATGCAGTGGAAATTGCCCAGAAAGCCTCGGCAGGTAAACCAGTATTTATTGCTGGTTCCATGGGGCCGTCCGGCCAGTTAATTCAACCTTTAGGTCCCTTAGAAGAAGACCAGGTCACCCAAAACTATTTCGAACAGGCAAAAATTCTTGCAACAAGCGGAGTGGATTTTTTACTGATAGAAACGCAATATGATCTTACCGAAGCGGCCGCTGCGGTTCAGGGAGCAAAATCTGCAACTTCTTTACCAATTGTTGTCTCGTTCAGTTATGATCGCGGCACCAGAACGATGATGGGTATTAAACCTGAGCAAATGGCTGAAAAATTTTCATCCATGGGAGTACAGGTTTTAGGAATAAATTGCGGTAAAAGTCTGGTTGACAATGAAACCAACCTCCGGAAGTTGCGTTTGTCGACCAGCCTACCCATCTGGTTTAAACCAAATGCGGGGATGCCCAAGCTAAACGATGTGGGTGAATCCTATTATGATTTAGACCCGCAGATAATGGGGGACCATGCCACTGGTTGGGTTGAAGCTGGAGCCAGGATAATTGGGGGTTGCTGTGGATCAAGTCCGGAGCATATTAAGCATATAGCATCTTCGATAAAACGGATCTGATTAAAAAAATGCATACCCCGCTGCGTATATTAAATGACTGGACTCCTATCCTGGACATAACCCCTGAAATGGTCATCCGTGGTCAGGGTGCGGATCCGGAAATTATAAGATTCAGAAATCCACAGCTATACGAAACCGCCATTCAGGCAGTACAGGTTGGTGTTCAACTGCTGCAACCGTTTGTCTGGATCATGTCGAGTTTTATTTCAGCTTCTGAACCGAAGCGTATTCGACTGGCGGATGGTTTCTCCCTTAATGGGGAGGGTATTGTCAGAACTCTGGGTAAAGCAGAGATCATTATCCTCGGTGTTTTTTCAATAGGCAATCAACTCGAAATGTATGGAAAAGGTATATGGGAAAGCGACCCTGTGCTTTCACTTGCTTTGGATGGACTGGGTACCATTGCTGTTGATCAACTGGCTGCTAAAAGCTGCAATCGGGTCCAGGAAAATTATTCGCAAAACCGCGAACTTGGATTTTTCCATACCAGCCCTGGCGGATTGGATTGGCCATTAGAACCAGGTCAAGAGGACGTATTTAATTATTTAAAGCCACCAATCGATAAAATACGTATCCTGCAGGGAGGTCAAATGGTTCCCAGAAAATCCATTTCGATGGCAATTGGTATCGGTAAACACATAAAAACTAAAAGCAGGAGTTGTGATACTTGTTCCAGGAGTGATCACTGCCTTTACCAATCTCGAAAGTCGATAGTCTATAGGTGATGTCATTTCCAACAAATCCAAATCCCCTGCAACAGTAAGGATTACTTTTCTGCCTGATGGAAAAGCACATGATGCCGAGATCGGCCAGACAGCATTGGCTTCCGCCCGGCTGGCTGGTGTGGATCTTGTTGCCGCATGTGGAGGTTTGGGATCTTGTGGCACATGTCTGGTGAAAATAATTGAGGGGGAAACCAATCCACATACTTCCAATGAACGTGAGTACCTTTCGGAAGATCAAATTAATGATGGTTTGCGGCTTGCATGCCAGGTTATTCCACTCTCAGAAACCATTGTTTCACTCCAAAAATATTCTGCCTACCTCACCCATCAGTTTATGGTAGATGGGGAAGTGGTTGAATATACATTTTCCCCCTCAATAACTGCAATTGATATCCATTTAAAACCACCTACCTTGCAAGACCCGGCATCAGATTTTACCCGTATCAGCCGCCACATCCAAGAACTTGGTTTCCCACCACTTGAGACGTCCCCGGATGGAATACACCAGTTACCAACGATCCTTCGTAAAAATCGATGGGAAGCCAGATTAGCTGTGCAAAATGAAGCATTGCGCACGCAATTAATCACAGCTTATCCCAAAAAAACGCCATTGCTTGGTCTCGCAATTGATATCGGCTCTACAAAACTGGCATTTTATCTGGTTGATCTAGAAACAGGGATTACTCTTATCCAGGATGGCATTTTAAATCCGCAAACCCCGTTTGGGGATGACGTTATTAGCCGTATAGCATATGTGAATAGCAACAATCTTGGTGATGAGTTGCTTCACCAGAAATTAATTGACACTATCAACCAAACAATCATGAGACTATGCAACACTGTTGGGCATATTCCTGAGCAAGTGGTGGAAATAGTTGCTGTCGGTAATCCAACCATGCACCATTTCTTTGCCGGATTACCGGTAAGCCCGTTAGGCACTTCTCCTTATATTCCAGCCATTATCGACGAGATGCAATTCAAGGCCACTGAGGTTGGAATAAATATTTCTCCGGGAGGCCTGGTATATATGCCCTCCTTGTTGGCTGGTTTTATTGGTAGTGACCATATTTCAGCTTTTACTGCTGCCATTGGGGAGTTAAACTCGCAGATTTCTATTCTGATCGACATTGGGACAAACACGGAAATTAGCCTTGTTATGGACAAGAGAATATTATCCTGTTCAACTGCGTCCGGGCCTGCTCTTGAAGGAGCCCAAATCCAGAACGGTATACGCGCATCTGCGGGTGCAATTGAGCAGATTATCATCCAGGATCACAGTATTACCTTGAAAACCATCGGAAACCTGCCCCCTACTGGATTATGCGGAACAGGGTTATTGAATTCCGTATCTGCACTTTTATCGGCTGGAATCTTAAATCGTAACGGTACTTTTAATAAGAAACATCCTATGGTATTACAGGACAGGCACTTTACAGCATTTCCGCTCGCCATTAAGGATGGGATTAATATCATGCAGGATATCCTTATTACCGGCAAGGATATCCGCCAGGTTCAGCTTGCCAAAGGAGCAATCCGCACAGGGATTCAAATTCTACTCAATGAAAGTGGAATTAGTGCTGGGATGGTGGATGCTTGGTATTTTGCAGGGGGATTTGGTACATACCTGAATATATCAAGTGCAATCCAAATTGGATTATTGCCAAAGATTGATGTATCAAAAGTCCATCAAGTAGGTAATGCAGCTGGAATGGGAGCAAAAGCAATGCTGCTCTCTAAGGAAATACGCCGGATCTCCAACCAAATCTCCCGCCATGTCAAATGCCTTGATCTAACAACCTACCCTGGTTTTTCCGATCTTTTTGTGGAATTCTTGAATTTTCCCGATCTAGAGTAAATTGCTTATCCGATCCGATCGATCATTTCATTTAATTTTCGGCGGTAATAAACAAAGCATTCCCATGAAATATCTGAAGGGATGAGATGGTCAACCGATGGAATAAATCCGCCTTTTTCTAATATTGGTTTTACCTTCTGTTCAAGTTCAAGGTCTATTTCTTGCCTGCCTTTTGCTAATTTCATCTTATCAATCCCGCCCATCATTTGAAGCTTGGGGAAAGCCTCCCTCACTTCGGCAACATTCATATTGGCAGCGGCTTCGAAAGGATAAAATCCGGTTACACCTCCCTCTAAAAACAAAGGTATTATTTTCCAGAAATTTCCATCTGTATCTACCCAGATAATTTTTACATTATGGTCCCGGAATAAGCTGGTTAATCTTTTGTAAAAGGGAAGGAGAAATTTTCGAAACATTGCTGGAGAGATTAATGGTCCATTTTTATAACTCATATCCTCCCAAATCAATCCCAGATCGACACTTGTTTGCTGCAGGATTTGGTCATACAGATCAATCCATAAATTACAAAGATGGTTATTGATGTCCAGAATAAGATCAGGATCATCATAGAAAGTCGTCAGAATTTTTTCATCACCAAGTAAATAGCGAGGGGAGCCATAAAATCCTTGGCTGCCTCCTAATATGAGCGGAGATTCCCGGTTTTTATACGATTGAACAATATCATTCCAGTTGCCAGGTAAGCGTTGAGTTAAATCCGGCTGTAAGCGCTCTTTAATTTTTTCCCAGTCCGCCCTCGATTGTACAGGTCCCTCGATGAATGAGTTAGGTGTATCCTTAGATTTACTTTCCCGGACAGTAATCCCCCATTTATCTTTTTTCAAAACCCAGTCTCCATGATCCTCTAACAGCTCTTCGGTATATTCTGGTGATAGGTAATTATTAATGGGAACTCTTAAAAACCCTTCTTCCATCCCAAATTTTTTATGAATATCTTTTTCTATATATCCCCCGGGTTTTTGCCCCATACCTTCACCACGTACTGAGTCTCCATGTCCCAGAGAAGCGGGGATTTCTAAATTCATGGTCCAACCCTTCCTGATACCATCGGCGGAGTGTACCTGCCCAGTAACCAAATTCCCATTTCAGGCTGTCAGCCCCTGGCTGAAAGGACATATTTGCAATGAATTTATCCCTGGAATTCAACTGTCCTCCTGAAATATTATTTAAAGTAATGATTTATTCTTATTACCAGTATAACATGCCGATAATTCCATATCCAACCAATGATCCGGAACAAAATTTGGATATTATTTTAATATACAGATAACTGGAGATCAATTACGAAAAGTATTTTGAATAAAATAACAAAAACCACCCATCAGGGTGGTAATTGAGAAGTCGGGGCGGGCGGATTTGAACCGCCGACCTCACGGTCCCGAACCGTGCACTCTATCCGGGCTGAGCCACGCCCCGAACTGTTCAAAATTATATCCTACCGACCCGATAAAAGGCAAGGAAAATTGGGTTTCCGTTCTAACTGCATTTCCTTTTGACCGGGAATTCCCTAATTTTCCTATATTTTCTGATAAAATTGGTTGAAATTAATATAAACGGTAGATGTGAACAATATCCTGAATAAAAAATAATTGGGTGGGAATTATTTTTTTTGGAGGGATAAAGAATATCAATAGAAAAAAACATCAGGGCTTGATAGGCGCATTTGGTTTTTCTAACTAACAACAATATTTAGGAGCAGATGTTATGAGCGATCAAAAAAAAATCCGGGTAGCGATTATTGGTGTGGGTAATTGTGCATCATCACTCGTCCAGGGAGTGACATTTTATAAGGATGCCAAGGATGACGATCAGGTCCCTGGACTCATGCATGTCAATTTGGGTGGATATCGTATCCGGGATATTGAATTTACCGCCGCTTTCGATGTTGTGGATACAAAAGTTGGCAAAGATTTATCTGAAGCAATCTTAGCCTATCCTAATAATACCGTCAAATTTGCCGATGTCCCTTATCTGAATATCCCCGTCTCCAGAGGAATGACCCACGATGGATTGGGAAAATATTTATCACAAATATTAACGAAAGCACCCGGACCGACCTCCGATATCATAAAAATCCTGAAGGATACTAAAACGGATGTCGTGGTCAGTTATCTCCCGGTCGGGTCTGAGATGGCAACCAAATGGTATGTCGAACAGATTCTTGAGGCTGGTTGTGCATTTGTAAATGCGATACCGGTTTTCATTTCGAGTTCTGAGTATTGGGCTGACAGATTCCGCCAGCGAAACCTGCCTATTATCGGTGATGACATCAAAAGCCAGGTAGGAGCCACAATCGTCCACCGCGTTTTGACCAGTCTATTTGTGGATCGTGGGGTTAAATTGGACCATACCTACCAGCTGAACTTTGGCGGAAACACTGATTTCCTCAATATGTTGGAGAGGGAAAGGTTGGAGTCCAAAAAAATATCCAAGACCGGTGCTGTTACAAGTATGCTTCCATACAAAATGGATCCGGACGATGTTCATGTTGGGCCAAGCGACCATGTACCGTGGCTTACTGACAGAAAATGGTGCTATATCCGCATGGAAGGTACAACTTTTGGGAATGTGCCATTAAATGTCGAAGTAAAACTTGAGGTATGGGATTCACCAAACTCTGCCGGTGTAATGATTGATGCGATACGTTGTGCAAAAATCGCATTGGACAGGGGGCTTTCCGGTCCAATTCTTGAACCTTCCAGCTACTTCATGAAAACTCCACCCAAACAATACAAGGATGAGATTGCCAGGGAAAAAACAGAGGCCTTTATTCGTGGGGATGCATAAGTAATAAAATATTTACTGTTTACTGGTAGAAATTTATAATGAGAAAAACTAAATTAATAATTTCACTGATGGTGGTTTGCAGTATTTTTGCAGCCACCATCAGCGCATGTTCTCTTAAAAACGACACAGCAGGTGAAAATCTCCAGAATCCGGATCTCCTCAGGACCAGCGCTTTTGAGGCAGCTCTGTTGACGGCAACCTATGCTTATGGCCAGGAAAACAATGCATTCACACAAACACCTTTTCCAACCTCCCCGCTGGCTGCTGTAACGGAAACTCCCCAACCTGAAGATACCCCGACTTCCCCGGTGCTTGTACCTACCTACTCAGGAGAACGCCCTGACCTGGATTTGTTCAACACAAACATCCTTGATCCAGGCGAAGAATCTGTCCAATATTTTGATGACAACTGCCAGTATTTAGAGCTGCGTTGGAATCAGGACAACAGTGAACCTGGGACCGTTGTAGTCCCGGTCATGTTCCATTCCATCAAGTCCAACGGCAATGAAGCTGCTGAAACAATGGATATCACACAGGCGGATTTTATCAGCCTGATGGATACCGCCCATGCCTATGACTTTGAGGTCATTACCATGGATCAGATGCTGGACTTTGTATATAGCAACGGCAAAATACCACCTAGGTCACTCCTCATCATAGTGGATGACCGGAAATTCGCAGAATATTTCCGTGATCATTTCAAACCCTATTACGACCAGTTCGGATGGACGGTTGTCAACGCATTCATAAGTAAACCCGATAATACTCAAGAATTATGGGATGAAAATGCAGATTTGGAATTTGAAGGCTGGGTAAATCACCAGGCTCATGGCGTGATTCACAACATTCCATTTGACACATCATTAGACACATATGACACATCAGCATTTGGGGGACCTGGTATCCTTTCTGCTGAAGATTACATTTTAAATGAGATGGAAGGGTCCATAAAAGCATTTGAGGAGCATTTCAACAAAAAACCGGTTGCCTATATCTGGGCCGGTGGTGGATATACGAGTCAGGCAATTGAAATTGGCCGGGAACTAGGCTATCAAATTGGGTTTACAGCTAAAGAAATTGGTCCGGTAATGTTCAACTGGGTGACAGTTGATGAGCAAGCAAAAAGCATGGAAGACCCCCTGATGGTTATACCCAGGTATTGGAGCAGATGGGTGAGTTACCGGTTAATTGATGAAGTCATTGAAATCCAGAGCCAGGCAATTGCCTATGCAGAGCAGAATAAACAGCTTGAATATGAATGGTATCAAACTTATTGTGCAGGTTATCCTTCCCTGCCTTAAACCGGTACAAGATCCATGCGCATGGAAGACTGCATTTTTTGTAAAATTTTCCAACATGAAGCCGAAGCTAATATTATTTACGAGGATCACCAGTCGTTTGCATTTTGGGATCAACACCCGGCAGCCCCGGTTCATCTTCTGATTGTGCCAATTAAACACATTGAATCCATTAATGATCTCGACCAGGAAAACGAAGCCCTGGTTGGTCACTTAATTTGTGTAGGCAAGCTTCTCGCAAGACAATATAATATTTCTGGAAGTGGTTACCGTCTGATTATTAATACTGGAAAAGATGCGCGCCAATCCATCTTCCATTTGCACATCCACCTTTTAGGCGGAAGAGATATGCCGACGGCACTTAAATGATTTTACCTGGAGCAGGGAAATGAAACGCAATCGGGCATCCATGCCAATTCTTTTCCTGGTTGTTATTTCCCTGATAATCATTTCCTGTATTTTTTTTATTGTCACAATAGTCCAAAATAATTCATTATTTGTAAATAAAAGTGTCCAGGAGAATGATGCAATAACATCGCCAACCTTTCAACCTCCAATAATCCAAACGCCTACACCAGACCCTCCCCGAAATTTGCAGGCAATTCGCTCTGAACCAGTGGACTACACCATCCAACCCGGTGATACTCTGGGAAAAATAGCAAAAAATTATCAAGTTTCGGTTTCGATGATTGTTGAGGAAAATCAAATTGTCAATCCTGACCTCATAGAAGTCGGTCAGACTTTTACTATTCCAGCTGCAGAACCGGGCCCTAAAGCACCAGGATTCAAAATTATTCCAGATTCAGAACTCATCAATGGACCTTCGGTTGTTCAATTCGATATTAACAACTTTATCCAAAAACAAAATGGTTACCTTAGGTCGTATCAGGAAGATTACAATGGAAAAATTTATTCGGGTGCTGAGATTATTGAAAAAATATCCAATGAATATTCGGTGAATCCAAGAGTATTGATTGCAACACTTGAGTATACGAGTAATTGGGTGACAGTCCCGATTATTAGAGAAGAACTTCAAAAAGACCCATTATTGATTTTAGATCCAAATATGGATGGGTTGTATAAACAATTATCATGGGCTGCTAATGAACTCAACCGGGGATATTATTTATGGAAAATTGATGCTTTACCCGCCCTGCTTACAAAGGATGAAATACTCATCCCCATGGATCCCACAGTAAATGCCGGCACAGCTGCAATTCAGTACTTATTAAGCCGGATTCTAGATTCTGATGAATGGATGGTGGCTGTTCAACAAGACGGCATGATTCGGACCTATGAAGATCTTTTTGGATACCCATTCACCCTCGGTGTTGAACCCGTTATTCCTGACGACCTTACTCAGCCGACATTCCAGCTTCCATTTGAATTGGGAAAAGAATGGTCCTACACGGGTGGACCACATGCAGGATGGGGAGATGGATCTGCCTGGGCGGCTTTAGATTTTGCCCCACCCGCAGATTATTTGGGATGCATTACAAATGACGAATGGGTTGTTGCGATAGCAGACGGATTGATTATCTATTCTGAGGATGGGATGGTGATTCAGGATTTAGACTCGGATGGCTGGTATCAAACAGGCTGGTCAATACTTTATATGCATATCGAATCCAGGGATCGAGTAGAAGTTGGCACATATCTTGAATCAGGAGATAAAATAGGCCATGCATCCTGTGAAGGAGGAGTCTCCTCAGGAACCCACCTGCATATTGCCCGGCGTTATAATGGAGAATGGATTTCAGCCGATCAAGGAATACCATTTGTGATGGATAGATGGGTTTCAGAAGGTGATGGTAAAGAGTATGATGGATTTTTAATTCGGGAAAAAGTTGTTGTGGAAGCGTTTAATGGTAAAGAGACGAAGAATCAGATTGAACGGTAAAGTATTAATAATTATCCTGGTTTCTCTTTTGCTCTGTTTGCTTACAGGATGCGAACAAAATCTATTTTACCTTGCAGAACCTGCACCCACAGTATGGGTGGTTAAGGCAGAAGTAAATCCAACCCAACCACCTGAAATAATCCAAATTCAATCTATAGAACCAACAACCAAGCCTACAACTTATCCAGGCGATACGATTTCTACAGGAATCCAGCCGGATGATAAGTCTCCATCTGATGGTCCTATAACCCCTGACCAATCCCTGGATCAGTCTGGAAACCTTGTAACAGGTGTACTGCAGGATTCTGGTAGCCAACCAATTTTATACTATACGCAAGCAGGTGACACTTTAGATACCGTGGCAATTCGATTTGGTGTCTGGCCAGAGGAAATTCAATCTTCAAGTCCAATTGTCCAGGGGGAATTTATCCCACCCCAACAACTACTCATCATTCCTGATGAACTCACCGATATCGGACCCAACACTTTCCTCCTTCCTGATAGTGAGATTGTCAACTCACCCTCGGCTATTGATTTCAATGTTACCGATTTCGTAAATGATTCAGGCGGATTTCTCTCCAACTATAAACAAAGCATTTCCGATGGCACCTATTCAGGGGCGGAAATTGTAGAACGGGTTGCATTGGAGAATTCAATAAATCCAAGATTATTACTTGCCATTTTAGAATACCAGAGCAATTGGGTTTTTGGTTCGCCTGAAAATGCTGAAGAAAATATTTACCCCATTGGTTTAGAGGCGTTTAATCACCGGGGACTGTACCGTCAATTAAGCTGGGCAGTACAGCATCTTTCGGTTGGATATTATGGGTGGAGAGCTGGTTTACTGACTGGAATAGAATTTCAAGATGGCAGCACTTTACGGATGGCTCCAGAACTAAACGCTGGTTCGGTTGCTTTACAAAACATGTTCGCAAAACTTTACACAGAACCGGAATGGGAAGCAGCTCTGTATTCTAATAGCAGTTTGGTTGCCTTGTATGAAGATATGTTTGGAAATCCCTGGTTCCGTGCCCAGACAGTGGAACCTTTGTATCCCCCAAATATTCAACAACCTGAGCTTGTATTGCCATTTCGCGCGGGTTATATGTGGAGTTTAACTGGTGGACCCCATTCCGCATGGGGTCCTAACGGTGCATTAGCAGCAATTGATTTTGCACCCTCCGCCACCGAACATGGATGTGCTATTACCGAGGAATTTGTTACTGCCGTGGCATCCGGTCTTGTTGTCCGCTCTGGAAACGGGGTTGTCCTGGTTGACCTTGATGGGGATGGCCATGAACAAACTGGATGGTCAATACTATATATGCATATTGCTAAGGATAAAAGAGTCCCGGTTGGTACGTGGGTTAATGTAGATGAAAAAATCGGTCACCCTTCCTGTGAAGGTGGAACTGCAACCGGAACCCATCTACATTTTGCTCGAAAATATAATGGTGAATGGATGTTGGCGGATAGTCCTGTACCATTGGTTTTAAGTGGTTGGACAACAAAAAATGGTTATAAACCTTATCAAGGCAGTCTGGTCAAAGAGGATCTAATAGTCATTTCCAGTGATATGGGAGAATTTAAATCTAGGATTACCCGCTAGAATTATTTATCTTGCTCTCATATAAATCTGATATCATTCCCAATATGTTGCTCAGGTTACCCTCATCTAAAAATATTCTAATGAAATTCATAGCAGTTTTATTGGTTATTGCTGTGATTTCCACTGGCTGTGCCCCAAGAAAACCTAGTGGAATTACCATTCCCATCCCTCCAACAACCATCAGCGAGGACCGGGAAGAACAAATCTCGCCAGTCCCTACAAGACCGTTGTATTCCCCTGGTGAGGAAGTGGATTATATCGTTCAGACGGGAGATAATTTGCCCGCTCTGGCAAGCCATTTTAATACCACAATTGAAGAAATCAGGAAATCGAACCCATTTCTACCTGATGATTTAACAACGCTACCACCAGGGATGCCAATGAAAATCCCCATCTATTATGAGGCATTATGGGGATCAAAATATCAAATTATTCCCGATAGCTTGTTTGTCAATGGACCAGCCCAGACAAATTTTGATTCAGACCAATTCGTCAGGGAGCATCCGGGTTGGTTGAAAGATTATACCCATTATTCGGGTTCAAAAACCCGATCCGGTGGAGAATTGATCGATTATATTGCTACCAACTTTTCAATCAGTCCCCGTTTGCTTCTGGCATTGCTGGAATATCAAACCGGTGCGCTTTCCAATCCCAACCCACCAGATTCCGATAATCCATACTTGCTCGGATATCGGAATCCAGGCTACAAAGGGCTGAACTCCCAGCTGGTTTGGGCAGCGAATACTCTTAATAATGCTTACTATAATTGGAGGATGGGTCAGCTGCAATCATATGACTTGTTGGATGGGCAAATGGAAATTCCAGACCCCTGGCAAAATGCTGCGACAGTTGCCCTGCATTATTACTTTTCACGGATATTAAATCCACCTGAATACCAAACAGTAATCAGTGAATCAGGATTAATGAAGACTTACTCCGAGCTTTTTGGTGATCCTTGGACAAATATTCAGGATCATATTCCAGGGAGCTTAACACAACCTGAATTCAGGCTGCCATTTGAACCGGGAAAAGTCTGGGCATATACCGGAGGACCTCACACAGGTTGGGGAATTGGAGAACCATATGCTGCCCTTGATTTTGCTGCTTCCAATGTTGCCAGCGGGTGTACTCCCTCAGATGAATGGGTAACCGCTGTGGCAGATGGCATAATTGCCCGTACGGAGACGGCGACTGCTGTGCTCGACCTGGATAACGATGGTGACGAACGAACCGGTTGGGTAGTCTTTTACCTCCACTTAAAAACCGATACGATACCACGTTTGGGATCATATATAAAAGCCGGACAGCCTTTAGGAAACCCCTCCTGCGAAGGGGGCGAATCCACTGGAACACATGTACACATTGCCCGGAAATATAACGGGGAATGGATACCTGCTTATGGTCCATTAAGTTTTAATTTGGAAGGGTGGGTATCAGATAAAGGGGATCAAGCCTATGAAGGAACCCTCTCCAGGTATAACCATGTCGTCAGGGCATGTGTTTGTTCAGACTTTCGGAGCAATATCCAATCTCAGGTTGTTCGGCTTGAATAAATAAGAGGCCTCTTATTAATAAAAATCCTTATATTCCGGATAATTAGTGGAAAGAAATATTTTTTCTGATAAAAAAATCAACTGGTCTTTAATATCTCATCAATTTTTTGTATCAACATATCCTCTGGAGCAGCCCCTACAATCGATCCAATTCCACCATTAATGATTGTATGGGGTACACCTGAAATCCCAAATTTTTCTGATAAATCAGGAAATTCGTTGGCTTCAATCATCTCTGCCTCTACCAGATGACTTTCATATGCCATCTGATGAGCCAAAATTACAGATTGAGGACAATAAGGACATGTTGGTGTCACGAATACCTGTAAAAGCACGGTTTGGTTCAGGCTTGATAAATATTTCCTGGTCTTTTCACTTAAGCCTGAATCACGCCTTGAAATCATGATTATGCCATGTATCAATGAAGAAAATTCATAGCCCGGACGGAATCCCGATAAACCGGATTCCTTGATCAACAATTTGATCATTGTTTTTTTCCACTATTACAATAGTAGGCAGGTTTTCGATTGTTAATTTCAATTTCTGGACGAACCTGATCCCCGGTTTTGAATATTATTAATTCAAGTTTATCGGATAGTGCTGAAACTTCTTTTAGAAGTTGTTCTGTTTGCTGGCACTCCTCACATACCAAATCTGTTCCCCTGAATAAAAGAATCCCGACAGGTTCTTTCAATTCTACAAATGAATCGCGCACCTGGGATTGGAGATGTTTATTTAGAATTTCCTTCATGATCACCCTCATTGGATTTTATTATTTTGGACTGAGGCGAACCAACATGCAAAAATTTAAGCACGAATTGTTATTTTAAGAAACCCTCAAAATAATCATTGAGCCAGGGATGTCATATCCTTAAACCAAAGGCCAATTTGGCAGAACATCCACATCAAGATCATCATGGTAACCATTGACAAAACGAAAATATCCGGCTGCTCCTATCATTGCTGCATTATCTGTGCAATACGAAAGGGGAGGAATATTCACTGGAATGGCAGACTTGCTCCTCATCGTATCCCTCAGAAGTTGATTTGCAGACACGCCTCCTGCAATGAGAATTTGTTTGGCCCTGTATTCCTTTGCAGCCATTATAGTTTTTTCCACCAATATATCCACTACCGCAAATTGAAAACTGGCTGCCATATCCTCAACGGAATATTCTTCGGCTTTCTGTTCAAATTTTTTAATTTCACGCAAAACAGCGGTCTTTATTCCAGAGAAGGAGAAATTCCATGTTCCTTCGAGTTTTGCACGTGGAAAATTAAATTTACCAGGGTCCCCACTCGCAGCCGCTTTCTGGATGGATGGTCCCCCCGGATATGGGAGGGAAAGCAGTCGGGCAACTTTATCAAATGCTTCCCCAGCAGCATCATCTAAGGTCTTACCAAGCCTTTTATAAAGTAAATGATCTTCAATTAGAATCAATTCAGTATGACCTCCAGAAACGATCAATGCAAGTAATGGAAATTTAGGAGATCCGGCTGGTTCGTTTGCAGAATCCTCATACAACCACGAAGAATAAATATGTCCCTCCAGATGGTTGATTCCGATCAATGGCAATCCGCTTGCAAGAGAAATACCCTTAGCCATATTCATGCCAACCACCAAAGACCCCGCTAGTCCAGGACCGCGTGTAACCGCCAGAGCATCCACATCCAAAAGACTTAAATGAGCTTTCTGCAAGGCTTCTTCAACTACTGGATATATCCACTGAACATGCTGGCGCGATGCCAACTCCGGAAAAACTCCGCCGTATTCAGCATGCAGATCAACCTGCGAGGCTACAACATTGGAATGGATCAACCTGCCGTTCTCAACAATTGCTGCTGCGGTTTCATCACAGGAACTTTCTATGGCTAATATGCGTGCATCGGGGAACTCTTTACTAATTTTCAAGCTCACCATCCCATATCCTAATAAATTAACTTTTTATCGGTAGGATTAACTCTTTTGGATATTCTGCCATTATATTGAACTTACCATGCTCATCTATCCAATATGTATCCTCAAGCCTAACCCCAACATTTTTGCTCGGATAATATAATCCTGGTTCCAGGGTGAAAACCATCCCCGGTTCGAGAATATCTTGTTTTAGAGAATGTAAATTGGATGACGGTTTTTCATGGACATTCAATCCAACACCATGACCAATACCATGAATATACCCTTCCTCAATATCTGCAGAATTCAATACAGTTCTGTGCCCTTTTTCCTCAAATAATTCACAGGTCATTTTTTGGTAACTTGAAAAAGGTTCACTAACTCTGAATTGGGAACGCACAGTATTGTATGTATTCAAGACTTGCTGGTAAATATCCATAACGCTATCTGGTGCATTCCCAAGGCACCAGGTTCTGGTGAGGTCATAGTAATATCCTCCCCCTACTTCACAGGGGAAAATATCAAAGACGATGGGTAAACCCAGTTCGATCTTTTGCCCGGTTTCACCGCTTGTATGAGGTACACCTGCGTCCCTTCCAATTGCAAAAATCGTCCCTTCAGGATTTTCGGCACCACGTTCCATAAGCCAATAATTTATTCTATTTTTCACGTCACCAATCGTTAACGGATTCCCGTCGGTTCTTACTAAAATATTATTCCTGGCGCGATGGCCGCTGAGGAAATCAGCCACCAGGTTTACTACTTCGACTGTAATCTCTCCCATTTTTTTTATCCGGTTGATCTCCCCGGCATCCTTGGTCGCCCTGGCTTCTATTAATACATCGCCTTCTTCTGATGAAACCAGTTCATATCCATTATTTTCCAGAACCAATTTGGTAAAAATTTCAATCGCTGGGCTTAAACGAACTTTTCCATACACAGCGATTCGTCCAGACTTTAATCCAAGATCCGAAAGCATGAGCTTATAACGCAGCACATTTGCTCTAAGATGGCTATTATTGCACTCGGCCAATAATTTTTTCTCGGGATAAAGTGAATAACTGATGCACTCTAGTCCCGATTTTTCCGCATTATCCTTTTCTATTGGATGATAAAAAATTATAGGATCTCTGCCCACTATTTTAATAATATCAGCATGAGTCAGATGGACACCGCCTGTAAAGTAATAAAGGTCCGGATTATGATCCCCGGCTCCCGTGATTATCAGGCAGTCAACATTATGTTTTATCATCAGTCCGTCTAAGTCTTTTTTCATAGGATTCCGTTTTACCCTCGGTTTAATCTAAGGATTCATTTTTAGCATAGCTGCCTTCAATCCGTGCAAAAAAGCCTCCTCCTGATCATTTAATACTGTGCGCGGATCAAATAAAACCCGGTTCTCTTCAATCCTGGCAATAATAGGAGGAGTTTGGTTTCGTAATATTTTCAAAAACTCATTGGGTTTGGGAACACCGATGGATAAACTATAGGTTGGGATCTTCTCCCCGGGTAAACTTCCACCCCCAATTGTCGAAAAAGCTTCAACAACATCCCCTCTACCTGCACGATTCTGCCATTTGATGGCGATGTCTTTTATTTGCTTGTTGGTCTTTGCAATCATTTGCCAAATAGGGATATTCTCAATGTACGAATCCTTGAGGTAGAGAAGCAAAGTCGCAGTAAGTGCTGCCAGGCATATTTTATCGGCACGTACAGCCCTGGCTAAAGGATGAATTTTTATTTTTTTGATTAACTCTAACTTCCCAACAATGATTCCCGCCTGCGGTCCGCCTAAAAGTTTATCTCCCGAAAAGCACACAATATCAGAGCCGGCTTCCAAAGATTCCTGGACGGTTGGTTCATGGGTTAATCCAAATTGTTCAGTGTCTATTATCGCGCCAGACCCTTGGTCATCCATTAACAGGACATTGTTTTCTTTTGCCACGGATGACAATTCGGAGATTGTTGGTTCATTTGTAAATCCGATTAATTGGAAATTCGAGTGGTGAGCGTGTAGGATCATAGCTGCCGGATTCTCAAGCGCTTCCCTGTAATCTCGCAAATGTACCCGGTTGGTGGCTCCAATCTCTACAAGTCTTGCCCCCGATTGTTTCATAACATCGGGTACACGAAATCCTCCGCCAATCTCAACAAGTTGAGTTCTGGAAATGATTACCGAGCGTCTCTTTGCCAACGCAGAAAGACATAATAATACAGCAGCGGCATTATTATTGACTACAAGTGCTGACTCCGCCCCTGTCAATTGGGTTAAGAGGCTATCGGCATGCACGGTCCGGGAACCCCGTTTCCCAGCCGCGAGATCAAATTCTAGATTTGAATAACCATAGGAGAGTTTCTGGATAGCTTGTAAAGCAGATTTTGCCAATGGAGCACGGCCAAGATTTGTATGAATGATTACACCAGTTGCATTTATTACTTCTACTAAAGAATTTGTAATTTTCGCTCTGATTATTTCATTGGCCTGCTCAAAGATGGTCCCTTCACTAGGAACGGGTTCTCCGGGATTATATGATTTGCGGATTTCCTCTAAGGTTACTCTGATGGCTTCAAGCGTTTGCGGACGGCCATACTCCTCAATTGTTGCTTTGCCAAGATCGGTTTTCAATAATTTGTCTACTGATGGTAATTGCCTGAGTTCATTCAACTTCGCTCCCGGGTTCCCATTTGCTTTTTTCACTGATTTGAATCAAATATTCAATGAATCCAATCCCGATTGCAATAACTAACTGCCAGGGAAAATGACAAAATTCTACCAAGCTGCAGCCAGGCCAGGATATCCCCAAATACTCCTACCCAGATCGCCTGCCGTGCAATCATTCCCCCGGTCACTTTTGATCGATCGGAAAATCGGTAGTTAAGAAGATAAGCAACTGGCAAGGGCGATACCACTTAGAGCCAGGGTTAATAAAAAGAAGAATAACCATCGTGGACCAAGGGTTGGAAGCTCATATTGAATGAGATAATACAATCCACCCCAACCCACAATCGCTAAACTCACTCCGGAAAAGAGAAAAATTCGAAAAGGAGGCAAATTATCCTCGCCATCAATAATATCTATGCTCATTATATCTTATTGATCATAAATCATGTTTTTTGGATAAATGGCTCTGATGTGTCTTTATTCCCGATGGTTTTTGTCTAAATATTATTGACCGGAAAATTTGAATATGATAGAATTTTTTTAATAGTTTTGAGTTTTAACTGATGACTCATCCAGAGAGGTGGAGGGAACGGCCCTGAGAAACCTCGGCAACCACTGATAATAGGAGGTGCCAAATCCGGCATTTATTACCACACGGTAATATAGGAAGATGAGGATTGATTTATTCGGACATAATGCCTCTCGAATCCAGAGAGGCATTTAATTAATAATAAATAATATTCGGAGTTTTCCAGATGGAACGTAAATATACGAATCGGCGGTACCTTGATGCTTTACAAAATAAAGTATTGGTATTCGATGGCGCCATGGGGACAAGTTTACAGGAGAAAGGACTCTCTGCGCAGCACTATGGGGGAGAAAAATACAACGGATGTATTGATTACCTGGTTATATCCTGCCCTCAGGTAGTTGAAGATGTGCACCGTTCATTTTTGGAGGTTGGGGTCGATGTTATTGAGACCGACTCATTCCGCGCCAACAGGATTACCCTGAAAGATTATGATTTAGCAGAAAAAACAGAGGAAATAAATTACCAGGCTGCCAGGCTTGCCAGAAAAATTGCAGATGAATACAGCCAATCTGGGATCAAGAGGTATGTCGCCGGATCGATGGGTCCTTCGGGAAAACTACCCTCAATGAATGATCCGGAACTTTCCAATATTTCTTTTGACGAACTGGCCGACGTATTTCGAGAACAGGCTATTGGGCTTCTACAAGGTGGTGTTGATTTAATTTTGATTGAAACATCCCAGGATATTCTTGAAATCAAAGCCCAGCTAGATGGCATTCAAGCTGCGTTTTTGGAAAGTGATATCTATGTACCTATCCAGGTTCAGGTATCACTTGGATACATCCGGAAAAATGTTATTAGGAACTGATATCAGTGCAGTTCTTTCAACCCTGGAAGATTTCCCTATTGATGTAATTGGATTGAACTGTTCTACTGGACCGGAACATATGCGTAATCCGATTCAATTCCTTGGTGAGATGTTCTCCCTGCCGGTTTCATGCATACCCAATGCAGGACTCCCACTTAATATCGATGGCAAAGCGGTCTATCCTCTTGAACCACAATTATTTGCCAGTCAGATGTTGGAATTTGTTGAAAAATTTCATGTCAATGTGGTTGGTGGTTGCTGTGGAACAACTCCAGATCATTTACGTTTACTCGTGAACCAGGTTGCCAATAAGCAAACAACTCAAAGAATGGTACAACCAGAACCAAGGTTATCCTCCGGTATTCAATCCATGTCAATGGTTCAGGAGCCTGCCCCATTTTTAATCGGCGAACGATTAAATACACAGGGAAGTCGCAAATTTAAACGCTTGATCATGGATGAAGATTTTGATTCGATTCTGGCATTTGCCCAGGAACAGGTGGATAGCGGCGCTCATGGTTTGGATATATGTACTGCCCTTACTGAACGTCCAGACGAGGGTGAGCTGATGAGGCGATTAATCAAATACCCTGGCACCAACCATCTCAGCACCCCTTGTAATTGATTCAACAGAAGCTGATGTCATTGAAATTGGTCTCAAGAATTCCCCCGGACGCTGCCTCATTAATTCGACTAACCTGGAATCCGGTAGACAAAAGGCCGATAAAATATTCAATCTGGCGAAAAGATACAATGCTGCTGTTATTGCCCTTACCATCGATGAGTCTGGTATGGCAAAGACCGCCGATCGGAAATTGGAAATTGCTGCCAAAATATATAATATCGCTGTAAATGAACACGGACTCAAGCCAAAAGACCTGGTTTACGATGTATTAACTTTCACCTTGGGAACCGGCGAAGCAGAATATGCCAACTCGGCTATAGAAACCTTGGAAGGAATCCGTAAAATCAAACATCAATTGCCGGGTGTTTTAACTTCCCTGGGAGTAAGCAATATTTCCTTTGGTCTTGCCCCTGCAGCGCGGCCAATTCTCAACAGCGTAATGCTTTATCATGCAGTTAAGGCGGGTTTGGATATGGCTATAGTCAATCCTGCCCAGATTAAACCATATGCAGAAATTCCTCAGGTAGAAATCAAAATTGCTGAAGATTTGATTTTTAACAGGCATCCACAGGCTCTCCAGGAATTGATTGCATATTTTGAAAATTTTACGTTGGTTGAGGAAACAGAAGCGAATAACTCACCCTCAAAATTAGAGCAAATGCTCCCTGGTGAACGGATTTACTGGAAGATATTACACCGGAAGAAGGAAGGGGTTGAACAGGACATTGATGAAATAATTGATCAATCCACGGAGGGATCAAAACATGCTGCCGCTGTGGAAATTCTTAATTCCTTCATGCTGCCTGCTATGAAGGAGGTTGGAGACCGGTTTGGTCGTGGCGAATTGATCCTCCCCTTTGTGTTGCAATCAGCCGAAGTCATGAAAAAATCAGTTAATCACCTGGAAACATACCTCGAAAAAATTGAGGGGGTTAGTAAAGGATTGATCGTACTGGCAACGGTTTACGGAGATGTTCATGACATCGGGAAAAACCTTGTTAAAACCATCCTGGTAAATAATGGCTACGAAGTAATCGATTTAGGAAAACAGGTTCCGGCAGCAACAATCATCGATAAAGCCATTGAAGTAAATGCCGATGCGATCGGTTTAAGTGCTTTATTGGTCAGCACGAGCAAGCAAATGCCGCTGATAATAAATGAATTACATAGGCGGAATCTTAAATTTCCGGTCCTCGTTGGGGGTGCTGCAATAAATCGAAAATTTGGACGAAGGATTAGTTTTACCGAGGATGAAAAGTATTATTCGCCGGGAGTTTTTTATTGTAAGGATGCATTCGAAGGACTTTCAACAATGGAAAATATCCGGGATTTGGATAAACGAGATCCTTTCCTGGAAAAAATTCGGACAGAAGCCGAGCGTGAAGTAAACCAGGTGATATCTCCAATTAGCCGGACACAGGCCAGGCAATCCTCTAATGTATCCTACTCCAGGAGTATTCCCGTTCCACCAAACTGGGGTGTCAGAGTCGTACAATCCATGCCGTTGGATGAAGTATTTCAGCATCTATCTAAAAACGAGTTATTTCGTCTGTCCTGGGGTGCCAAAAATACCCACGGGGAGGAATGGGAACATTTACAGGCTGAATTTGAGAAAAGATTGGAACAAATGCGTCGGGATGCCTTATTGAATCCCTGGCTTTTTCCTAAGGGGATATATGGATATTGGCCAGCCCAATCTTGTGACCAGGACTTGATTCTTTATGATCCGAAATCTATCCATGCAAAAGCACCGGTTGAAATTATGCGTTTCAATTTTCCCCGTCAAACCATGGGAGATTTTTTATGTTTAGCAGATTACTTTGCTCCTCAGGATTCTGACGTTATGGATATTGTTGCTTTCCAGATTGTTACCGTTGGAAATGATGCATCGGAAAGATTTGATGAATTGCAATCAAAGGGTGATTACAGCGAAGCATATTTTCATCATGGACTGGCTGTTCAAACCGCAGAAGCTGCGGCAGATTTCCTTCATAACCATATTCGCAGCGAATTAAATCTTGGGAAAGAACAGGGTAAACGGTATTCCTGGGGATACCCTGCTATACCAGATCTTGAAGACCATATAAAGGTTTTTAATTTACTTCCAGCTGAAAATGAACTTATGATGAAATTAACCCCTGCTTATCAGTTGGTTCCAGAGCAATCAACTGCAGCAATCATCATCCATCATCCGGATGCGAAATATTATTCAATTGGAGAAAACCGGATTGATCAATTGATGAGGTAAAACAAGACTATCTTTTTTTTCACCAGACGGCTGGATAATTCCAGTCGTTTTTTTTTATTGAATATCTGGGACTTGCCTGGCACTATTATTGCAACTTGAAAGAATATTTAAAAATTTACCATAACTTGTACAGACATGAACCTATTTAAATTATTAGACATTGTAGCCATTTTTATTTTAGTTAGCCTTGGATTTGCCATATCTGCAAGGGTTGACGAGTTAGATACCCCATTTTTGTCGATTCCAAGGGTAGCATTTGAAACCTCAGTTCCAACGCTTGATCCTAACCGCCAAAATAGAATTGATAATTCGAGTACTTTCCCATTATCCGTCATTGATGAGACAAAAACAGGGATATTGACAACAAAATTGCTCGATTTGATAATTCCGAATATTTCTATGGAATTAAATAATATCGTTTTATTCTTGTCTGATCCATTTAAGCAACCATATACAAAAATAGTTTTTACGATCGACCGGACTAACTCTCATATCTCCATTGGTTTTGAAAATTCCTCAAAAAAGAATAACAATCCAGTAGCATCCGATGAAACACAGTCATCAACGGATAACATGCATAGTGACCAGGTAATACCGGTTTTGCAGGTGGCGCCTGAAAATGTTGATCAACCAGATAATTCTGATCCAGGCCAACCCGTCACCACGCAGATGGATACACCGGTGATTTCTGAAATTGAGGAGAGCATTCCCACCCAAAGTGAAACCATTCCAGAATCCCCCTCACCTGTACAGAATGAGGTAGCCATTGTGGATACGCAGAATGATTCAATCGATGCTCAACCAGAAATTGATAAATCAATGGAAGATGCAGCCAACTCCGAATCAGAAAACTCCCAATCGACAGTATCACTCCCTGCATATGGAAATGGGTCCTGGACCTTAGGGGATAATCCACTCACCGGATTAATCCCAGTTGACGAGGAAAAATTAGATCGCCGGCCAATGATGGTAAAAATTTCCAATTTTCCCAGAAACGGTCGCCCTCATGCCGGATTGTCTTTCGCAGACATTGTTTTTGAATATTACATTGGCGAAGAAATGAATCGTTTCCTGGCTTTATATTACGGAAATGATACTCCACAAGTTGGACCTATCCGCTCCGGATCACCAGTGGATTCACAGCTCACCTCCCTTTACCAGGGGATTGTGAATTATGGAAATGAAGATCCTCAAGTGGATGGTATGTTGATCAAAGCCCTTGAAGGGCGAGCGTTACCTGTCTGGAAGTGCCCAAGTCCTCCAATTTACGGCGCAGATTCTGATTCCATTGTTGGAGTTTTTGGCAACACTGAGGAGCTTTCTACTTTCGCAGATAGATTAAACGTCAATAATACCCGTCCATCCTTGAATGGTATGGTTTTTGATAATAATATTCCATTGAGTTCCCGGCAAATTATGAAATTGGGAGTGGAGTATAGCGAGAGAAATCGCGGTGAATGGTACTACGACCCTCAAACCGGATTATACGATCGCTGGATTGAAAATTTCAAGGATGGGGATTATTTTATGGAACCTCTTGTTGACCGTGTCAACAACCAGCAATTGAAATTCGCCAATGTAATCATTATTTTTTCAAAGTATACAGAAGATAACCCTACACGCTATAAAATCGACTTGTGGAACAACCGCAATGGACAAAGAGCATTAATATTCAGGGATGGATTAATTATTGAAGGTATCTGGAAGGTTGAAAGTCCTGACCAGCCAATTCAATTTGTGGATGAAAATGGTACCCCAATTGCACTTAAACCCGGGAATTCTTGGATTGTTATAGCAAATGAGGAATCAAGCTTGGTAGAAGTAGCCCCTGGTGAATATGATATGCTGTTTTCCATACCTTGAGCTTTAGAATGATTTACCGGATGTTGATGTTGCCAATAATGTATGATATCCAAAGGTTTCCTTGACTTTGGATATTTTTTTATGTCGGGGTAGAATTAATCATAAAAACACTTATGGATAAAGACAATGTTATTAACGATAGATATTGGGAACACAAACCTGACCCTCGGTCTTTTTAAAGGTGCCGATACGATCTCCCACTGGCGTTTGGCAACTGACCATGAACGCATGCCGGATGAATATGGATTACAAATCCTTGGACTAATCAGCCATACCGGGTGCTCTCCGGAGGATTTAAAGGGAATTATTCTGGCATCGGTCGTACCCCCGCTGACAGGTAGAATCATCCAGGCATGCAGGAATTATCTGAATATTGATCCATTAATCTTGAACCACAATCTTAATACAGGAATAAAAATCCTCTACGATGATCCCAAATCAGTTGGGGCTGATCGGATCGCTGATGCTGTAGCGGTATCTCACATCTACAAAGGTCCTGCCTGTATTATTGATTTTGGTACAGCCACTACATTTAATGCGATTACTGCAGATGCAGAATATTTGGGGGGTGCAATTTCTCCAGGGGTTGGGATAGCACTGGAAGCCTTATCTAATCGCACGGCTCAGTTGCCCCGCATAGATCTCAAACGCCCCCCTTCTGTGATCGGCAGGAATACTGTTCATGCAATGCAATCTGGCATCATCTTCGGCTTTGTGTGTCTGGTTGAGGGCATGGTAGTCAGATTCCGCCAATATCTGGGTGATAACATGAAAGTCATCGCTACCGGTGGATTAGCTGAAATTATTGCTGATGAGACGGAAATTATCGATATTGTCGATCCTTTCCTGACTTTGGAAGGCATGCGAATTGTATGGGAATTGAACAGGACAAACAATGACTAATCCATTAATTGGTAAAAATATCATCCTCGGAGTAACTGGATCCATCGCCGCCTATAAAGCAGCCGATCTGGCATCAAAATTCCACCAGGCGGGTGCTCATGTAGATGTTGTCTTAACCGAAAGTGCCCAACACTTCATTACACCGCTCTCATTTCAATCCGTAACTTCCCGAAAAGCGTATATAGACCAGGATTTATGGGGAGGTGAAGGTCATGTTACCCATATTGCTATTGGACATTCTGCTGATCTAATTGTTATCGCACCGGCAAGTGCAAATACCATCGCAAAATTAGCAGCAGGGATTGCCGATAATTTGCTTTGTCTCACAGTACTGGCCGGAAATTGCCCGATAATAATCGCCCCAGCCATGGATGGCGGGATGTACTCCAATGTAATTACCCAGGAAAATATAGAAATCCTTAAAAAAAGAGGTGTCAATTTTATCGGACCTGCTGAGGGGCATCTTGCATCTGGTCTCCTTGGTTTAGGTAGGATGGTCGAACCCTTAGCTATCCTCGGAGAAACACGTTATATCCTGGGAAAATCTGGAAGAATGTCCGGGAAAAAAGTAGTAGTCACCGCTGGAGGAACCCAAGAACCCATTGACCCTGTCCGGGTTATAACAAACCGCTCATCCGGAAAGCAGGGATATGCAATTGCGCAGGCTGCCCTCGATGAAGGAGCGGTTACGACCCTTATCACCACGCCTGTTTTCCTCAACCCCCCGGTAGGTTGTAAAGTCCTCCAGGTAAAAACCGCTGATGACATGCTTGAAGCTGTTCTGAAAGAATCCAAGGATTGTGATGTACTCATCATGGCTGCTGCGGTAGCAGATTTTAAGCCGCATACATCAACCCAAAAAATCAAGAAATCAGATGCCGGAATCTTACTTGAATTGAAACCTACCAGGGACATCCTCATAGAGATCGCAAAATTTCGGGTAAAAAACAAATTCCCCCATCTTGTAATAGGATTCGCTGCAGAAAGCCAAAATCTCATTATTAATGCCACCCAAAAATTACACAACAAGAATTTGGATCTGATCATCGCCAATGATATTTCTTCCAGCAGCTCTGGTTTTAACGTTGAAACCAACCAGGTAGCTCTGATTTATCCGGATGGGAGGGTGGACCAATATCCACTGCTCACCAAAGAGGAAGTTGCAGAGATCATCATTGATAAGGTAGTCGTCTGGTTATGATCCAACCAGGATCATATAGTCCATAGAATTCAATCAAATTACCCCTTCTCTTTCCTGATAACTCCTTTACAACAATAAATATATTAATTTATCCCATAACTATACGCAATTCTAATCCGAAATCGGTTACATTTTACAAATTGATTTTTTGGATTTCTATTTTCCTTCCAGGGGAAACTGGATTTATAATTTTGTAACAAATGGACTAAAAAATAATGAATGGATATAAGTGCTTTTTACTTTAATAAAAATATATTAAGGATGTTATTTAAAAATAATATGTATACGCAATTAATGCAGTATGATTATCCAAGGAAATTTCACCAAATAAACCAATATAATTAATGGTTAGGAGTAAATATGGTTGTAACCAATAATTCATCAATTAAGTCATTCATGTTATTACTTGTTTTCGCTGGCGTCCTTATTACCTCTTGTTCATCCAACGCGCCTGTTTCTGAAGCCGAAGTAATTCCATCCATAGAACCGACGTTATCACCAACAGGGACGGCTACGAACTCACCTTCCCCGACATCAACCCAGATTCCTTCAGCCACTATCATTCCCCAAGCTACCCAAACTCCATATGTTTACGGCCCACAAGGATTTCCACCCGAAATTAATCCCCTCACCGGTCTCAAAGTTGATGATCCACAAATTTTTCAGCGCAGGCCCGTCACCATCAAGGTGTCAAATTTTCCCCGGGAAGGTCGACCTCATGCCGGGTTGTCCGCCGCCGACATTGTTTTTGATTATTCCATCGGCGAAGGGACCAATCGCTTCCTCGCAATATATTATAGTCAGGATGCCCCTCTTGTTGGACCAATTCGCTCCGGGAGATTGGTAGATGCACAACTTGTACGCTTATATGCGGGTATTCTCGGATATGCTGGGGCAGATCCGACACTTGTTGATCCTACTATCCAGGATTCTTTAGGCATCCGCGCTATCCCAAAATCGGATGCCACATGTCCAGGCCTTTGTGACCACGGCTTCCCTTCTGTATTCAGCGTGTTTGCGGATACAAAACAATTTAGTGATTACGCAATCAATGTAGTCGGTACTGGAAATACTCAATACAATCTTGATGGCATGGTGTTTAACTCACAACTGCCGGATGGAGGTACCCCAGGAGATTTAATCTCTGTCCTGTTCAATTATTACAATCGGGCCGGTTGGCAATATGACCAGAATACAGGGACCTATTTACGATGGATCGAAGAAGTGGATGCCGATAACAATATTAAAATGATCCCTTTGGTTGACAGAAATAATAACCAGCAGCTTGGATTCAACAATTTGGTCATTCTTTTTGCCAATTATAATGAGTATGCGCCTACCCTCCACTCGATTGATATATGGAATAACCCGGATGGCAAACCCGCCATTTTGTTTAGGGATGGAAAAAAATTTGATATATTCTGGAAAACTACGGATACAGACTTGCCTATCCAATTTTTTCAAACAGATGGATCACCAGTCCCATTCAAGCCCGGTAACAGTTGGATAGTAATCGTAGGGGATTCCTCGAGTGTTATAGAGAATGATGCTGGACAATGGAATGTCACTTTCTCAATTCCATAAAAATAATCATGAAAATCCTCGTCCTGTCTGACATCCATGCCAATATCACCGCACTCAATACCATTCTGGAGGATGCTAATGATTTCGATTTGACATGGTGTCTTGGGGATGTCGTGGGGTATGGTCCTGACCCAAATGAGTGCATTGAGAGAATTCAGGCTTTACCGAATCTTTCTTGCATAATCGGTAATCACGATGCTGCTGCTCTCGGAACAATTTCAATAGAGAGTTTCAATCTTGAAGCCAAATTATCAATTTTGTGGCTAAAGTCGCAACTAACACCATCCAATCGTGCATTTCTAGAATCGCTGCCAACCCAGAAAAAGATCAATGATGTGCTTCTTGTCCATGGAAGCCCGAGATCTCCGATGTGGGAATACATGATCGATCGTTATATTGCTCATGAGAACTTTAATTATTTTGATCAAAATTTATGTTTTGTTGGCCACACACACATGCCTGCTGCCTTTGGAAAATTGAATTCTGATGGTGATGTATCATTCAATGTTCTCAGACCAGATGAAACAATTCAAATAACAACAAAAACTATCCTCAATCCGGGTTCTGTAGGACAACCGCGGGATCATGACCGCCGGGCATCTTATGGATTTTTTGATACAGAAAATAATACCTGGCAGCTGAAACGGATAGAATATGACTTCCAAAGTGTCCAGAAAAGAATAAAGAATGCTGGCTTACCAATCCACCATGCCATACGTTTGGCGTATGGGTGGTAATCGTGGAACTTATTGATTGATATTTACGTTTATAAATTATATTCACAATAGGTTTTCAAACGGATGGAGAGGATTATATGAAGAATAAAATTATTGTCCTAATGACCCTATTTACAATCCTGCTCGTATCATGCGCGTCTGCGAATCTTCCCGCAACGAGTAGTTCTGAAGAACAAGTTTACGGCGAAGGAGCACCAGTCTCACCACTCCCGCCAAGCGATATGGTAGTGAAAGAGATGGAACAGGATTTAATGGCACGCCAGTCCCCGTCTGATGATGAAGCATCCGATCGAATTGTAATTAAGAACGCCAGTCTGTCAATTGTTGTTGATGATCCTTCTACTACAATGGAAAAAATCAGCCAAATGGCGGAGGATACTGGTGGATTTGTGGTTAGTTCTAATTTATACAAGGTTTCAAAAGAAGGTGGTTTTGAGGTACCGGAAGGAAATCTCACCATCCGTGTTCCCGCCGAGGTTCTCGATCAAACCCTTACTGAAATAAAATCACTGGTCGCCAACCCCGATGAAGATGTTCTTTCTGAAAATATTTCCGGAGAGGATGTTACCAGGGAATATACAGATCTCGAATCCAGGCTGCGCAATTTGGAGGATACAGAAGCGCAGTTAAAAGAAATCCTGGACCAGGCAAGAACCACTGAAGATGTCATGACGGTTTTTAATCAGCTAACCAGTGTCCGTGAGCAAATTGAAATTATCAAAGGTCAAATCCAATATTACGATGAATCGGCTCGGTTATCGGCCATATCCGTAAGTATCCTTGCTTCTGAAGGGATCCAGCCGCTGACAATTGGTAAGTGGCAGCCATTTGGGATTGTATTGGATGCTCTTCAAGCACTGATAAAAGCCCTTAAATTTCTTGTAAATTCGCTGATCTGGATCATCCTCTTTTTCCTGCCAATTGCATTGCTAATTATCCTTCCCATATGGCTGATATGGAAAGCAGCTCGTTCAATCTATCGAAAGAGGAAAAACCGCAAGGAAACCACCCCCGTTATAGAAACCCCAGAGAAAATTGATGAGTGAGCATTAATTTAGAAAACATTACATTGATGGATAAAAACAGGCGGTAACCAATCCGCCTGTTTTTCTTATATCTCTCGGATGGTATAATCACTCCGTGCCACGTATTGTCTCCATAGATATCGAAACAACTGGATTGGACCCCGATCATGATTCCATCATTGAGATTGGGGCAATTTTATTTAATGAGCGCAGGGTTGAAGCCGAATGGTCTTCGCTGATCAATCCTCAACAGCCCATTCCATCTCCGATCACTGCCCTTACCGGAATCACGAATGATATGGTCCGTAACGCACCAGCAATTGATGATGTAATCGATAACCTGGTGAAATTTGTTGGCACTTACCCTATTCTTGGCCATAACATTCAATTTGATCTTTCCTTTTTAAGAAAACATAATATTTTTATTTTTAACGATTCTTTAGATACCTATGAAATGGCTTCCGTTTTGCTGCCAAAAGTCCCCCGTTACAATCTGAAATCACTGGGTCAGGAGTTGGGAATCCTTTTTCCTGCAACTCACAGGGCTCTCGATGATGCCAGGGTAACCCATGGTGTGTTTATGAAGTTATGGGAGAAAGCAAAAGTAATTCCTCTGGAATTGGTTCAGGAACTTGTCCAATTTAGCGAATCCTTTGATTGGGGAGGCTCCTGGGTTTTTTATGAAATGCTTGAACATTCACCCCAACCTCGGACTGGTAATTCCACAAGATTTAAGATCGATTACACACAGTTCCAAAAATGTACCATTCCGCTCGAGTACCCGCCCCTTAATCCACAAGAGACACTGGAAAAATTAGATCCTGAAGAAGTAGCTGGTTATCTTGATTATGGGGGAAAGTTTGCCCAATATTTTATGGGATACGAACACCGTCCAGAGCAAATCGAAATGGTACGGGCAGTTACTGCTGCCTTATCAGAAAGCCAGCACCTGTTAATCGAGGCTGGTACAGGGGTAGGGAAATCATTTGCGTACCTTGTCCCCGCTGCTTTATGGTCAATAAAAAACCAACACAGGGTTGTAATTTCAACGAATACAATCAATTTGCAGGAGCAATTGATCACGAAGGATATACCAGATCTTTCCAAAGCACTCGATCTCAACTTGAATACAGCCATTCTGAAAGGTCGCGCCAATTATTTATGCCCAAGACGCCTCGATATTCTAAGGCAGCGCGGCCCTGAATCCATCGAGCAGCTTCGTGTTCTGGGGAAAATTCTTGTCTGGTTATATGAAGGAGGATGCGGAGATCGCAATGAGATCAACCTTAATGGTATGGTTGAACGAGAGGTTTGGTCTCGAATTTCTGCAGCCGATGATACATGCCAGGCTGAAAATTGCATTGAACGGACAAGCGGTAATTGTCCATTCTATTTAAGCCGTCAAGCCGCACAGAATGCACATTTAATCATCGTCAACCATGCCCTTTTACTGGCAGATGTCGCTACTGGAAACCGTGTATTGCCTGATTACAATTATCTAATCGTAGATGAAGGTCATCATATAGAAGCCGCTACAACTGGAGCATTGACCTTCAGAATCACACAGGGAGAGATCAACAGGCTTTTACATGAACTTGGGGGAACATCCAGCGGTATTCTTGGTTTCTTTCTGCTAAATTTACGAGGGATATTAAATCCTGCTGAGTACGCCAATCTATATAAACAGGTAAATGGTATTTCCGAACTGGTCTTCCGTCTTGAACATGGCATGAAGGATTTTTTTCTTATCCTGGAAGAATTTCTTGCTGAACAGCGTGAACATCGTCCGGTAAGTGTATATGGGCAGCAAGAGAGGATAACAGCTGCTACGTGTACCCTGCCATTGTGGTCAAAAGTGGAAATTTCCTGGGGTGATAACAGAAACATTCTGGACCAATTATCGATCGCAGTAAATCAGCTTCACCAATCTGCGATTAATATCGTAGAGAGAAGTGATGATTTGTTTGACCTTATCGACCAGCTGGGCGGGATTAAACAGAGATTACAGGAAATGGATGACCGGCTTTCATCCTTTGTGTCCGGACCAAAATCCGATCATATTTATTGGTTGGATTTAAGCGCGCAAACCAGGACAATGGCCATCAATATAGCCCCCCTCCAAATCGGTCCATTAATGGAAAAATATCTTTGGCACGAAAAAGAAAGCGTCATATTAACCAGTGCCACATTGACTACTCATGAAGGATTTGACTATATCATCAACAGTCTATTTGCTTCTGATGCATCGACTGTGGCATTAGGATCTCCATTTGATTATGAGACATCTGCTCTTTTGTATATAACGAATGATATTCCTGAACCAAATCAAGGTCCAGATTATCAGAAATCCGTGGATCAAACAATCATCCGGCTGGCGAAAACGGTTGGCGGTCGGATGATGGTTCTCTTCACATCTTATGCCCAGCTAAAAAAAACGTCTCAGAATATTAGTTCAGCTCTTATGGATTTAGATATTACCATTTACGAACAGGGTATGGGATCTTCACCCAACATACTGCTCGAAAGCTTTAGGTCATCGGATAAAGCCATCCTCCTCGGAACAAAATCTTTTTGGGAAGGTGTTGATATTCCAGGAGAAGCTCTTTCTGTCCTTGTTATTGTAAAACTACCTTTCGATGTACCAAGTGACCCAATCATCGCTGCCCGATCCGAGCTGTTTGACGATCCATTTAATGAATATAATTTACCAGAGGCCATTCTTCGCTTCAGACAGGGATTTGGTCGGTTAATCCGAACGAAATCCGACCGCGGAGTTGTTGTGATTCTGGACAGACGTATCTTAACAAAGCGCTATGGCCGGTCCTTTATTGAATCATTGCCGGAATGCAAAACCCAAATTGGCTCTCTTCGAGATCTTCCTGGTATTGCTGCCAGATGGTTAAATATTTGATCAATTCTCAGGCAGGGTTTTTGACGATGCTAGATGATGTTCCCTGGGAAAATCACTTGCTTCATATGAAGCGATTACGATAACGGCCTGTGTAACATTTCCCCCGGGATTCTTCCAGTTGTGTACAAGACTCCCATCAAAAAGGATCGTATCACCGGGTTCCATTGTGAATTTTTCCTGATTGATCTCATACTCGAGAATCCCCCTGAGGCATATTACAAATTCACTTCCAGAATGGATTAATCCGTGCGGGCCGCTGCTGGCACCTTTATCCAATGTAATTACAAATGCATCCATTTGACCAGAGAAGGATTCACCCCCCAACCCCTCCCATAGTCCACGCATAAATGGGACCCGAGATCGTTCATTGGCTTTGCAAAAAACAATAGATCGGAGGTCGGGTTGCTCTCTGAAAAACGCAGTGATAGGTACTCCCAGAGCGGTTGATAACTTGGTCAGCGTGCTGACTGAAGGTGAAGTGAGCCCTCGTTCAATCATGCTCAGAGCATTGGCTGAAAGACCGCTCTGACGTGCCAATGCGCGCATTGAAACACCTCTTTCATCCCTTAGTTTTCTTAATCGTCCCCCAACATCTACAGATTCTGCTTCATTAACCGGCAACTCCATTATTTACTCCTTGTGAATCATGGGGATGGGACAACCTTATGGTCTAAATAAATTATAACCAACAATAATTCCTCTTTCGAAATATATTTGCCTAGCGAATGCTTGCCATATTCCTTCCAAACCAGGATCCCAAATCTAAACTGGATTATATCTGGTCAATTTTATGGCTGATAAATTGAATATATAAACAACTCCATCCCTCGAAATGAGAGATGGAGTTGTTAATTTGTCGTGATTTAGTGGTTTAAAACAAACCCATCACCCTGCCCGTCTCAAGGTCTATATCAACATCGAAAAACGACGGTCGGGTTGGTAAACCTGGCATTGTGCTCATTGCACCAAGCAGGGGATATAAAAATCCTGCCCCGGTTGATGCTCGGATGTCCTTAATTGGCACTCGAAAGCCCTTTGGAACGCCTTTGAGGGCTGGATCGTGGCTCAAACTCAAATGGGTTTTTGCCATGCAGACAGGTAAATTACCAAATCCAAGGCGGGAATATTCATCAATTCTTTCTTGGGCCAGCGGCGAGAAATCCACACCATCGGCGCCGTATACCTCCTTTGCGATTATCTCAATTTTTTCCTCAATCGAAAGCTCCAGTGGATAAAGGAATTTAAAATTAGATGGTTTATTTGCGGCTTTTACCACTGCTTTTGCTAAATCGACTGCACCTTCCCCACCAACTGCCCAGTTATTACAAACCACAACATCCTCTGCGCCGCCCTCTTCAATCGCAAATTTTTGGATTAAGCGATGTTCCGCTTCTGTATCTGGGGAAAACTTATTGATGGCTACTACAGCAGGTATGCCAAATTTCTTTGTTATCCCGATGTGATGAAGTAAATTGGGTAGTCCATTCCGTAATAAATCCAGGTTTTCCTGGACATATTCATAAGCAAGAGGCGCTCCTGCAACAACTTTCGGTCCTCCGCCATGCATTTTGAGAGCCCGAACTGTGGCAACAATTACGACAGCATTTGGAATTAAACCTGAATATCGGCATTTAATATCAAAAAATTTTTCCATCCCCATATCTGACCCAAACCCCGATTCAGTCACCACATAATCAGCAACCTTCAATCCAATCATATCAGCCAGAATTGAGCTGTTTCCGTGGGCAATATTGGCAAATGGACCGGCATGAACGAAAACCGGTGTCCCTTCAAGAGTCTGCATCAGGGTTGGTTTGATTGCATCGCGCATTAAAACCGTTAAAGCACCCGCAACGCCCAGGTCGTCAGCAGTAATTGCCTCACCTCTCTTGCTGACCCCAATAACAATCCTCCCTAAACGCTGGCGCATGTCAGCCAGGCTTGTTGTCAAAGCCAGGATTGCCATAATCTCACTGGCGACTGTAATATCAAAACCCGTCAATCTTTCAATGGATTTCCCTTTTTCCTGATCACCCTGTCCAATGATAATTCCACGCAGCATACGGTCGCTGGTGTCAATTACCCGCCTCCAGGTAATCGTGGCTGGATCAATATCCAACCTGACCAGGTTGCGTCGTTCTTCAACCGTTAGATCATTTGGATCTTGCTTAATGATTCCTAATTTTTTTACACGGGCTTTCATTCCAACCGGAAACATCCGGTTCCCCTGCTTGTCTTTTGGCAGCAGCCGGTCAAACAACTGTTCATCCGTTTGGGTGTTTTCATGAAACATACGGATATCTATTGCAGCAGCCATTAAATTATTGGCAGCAGTAATCGCATGATTATCTCCGGTGAGATGCAGGTTAAAATCTTCCATTGGAATAACCTGGCTATAACCCCCACCGGCAGCACCGCCTTTAATTCCAAAAGTAGGACCTTGGCTTGGCTGGCGTATGGCTGTTACCACACGGTATCCAAGGTGAGCTCCCAGGGCCTGGCTTAAACCCACCGTTGTTGTCGTTTTACCTTCACCCAGCGGTGTGGGAGTGATCGCCGTCACGTCAATATATTTTCCATTCGGGGCATTTTTTAGTCGTTCTAGCACGCTTAATCTAACCTTCCCCATGTATGAGCCATAAGGATCGATTTCTTCGGGTAAAAGCCCCATTTCTGCCGCAACTTGAATGATAGGTTTTAAATCTGCTGCCTGTGCAATTTCTATATCCGAGGGCACAGGATTCTTTCGGAGTAATTTTGTCGGCGAAAATTTATGTTTCTGGTCGGACTGGTTCTCCATACTCATAATTATTCCTTTCATTTTATGTATAGAATGTTATTTTATGCTAAAGATAGTGGATTGTGCATTTAAAAAAATTTATAGATAAAAATCCTGAAATTTAAATAGAGTCATCATGGTAATGAGCTGCAAAGTGATGATGAAGAATATCCCGCTCTTCTTGTAATTAAATATTTCCATAATCTCGTATCCGCCGCATAAAACAAAAGCTGGCGTCAGCCCCAACCAGATTCTGCCGACTTCTGATTGGGTCTCCCCGAATAGATTAAGCGCCAGATAAGTTATGAAAAAAGCGATTGTAAAAAGGTCAATAAGCTTTGTGTTATTATGTGATGCCGCATTTATGGACCTGACAAGTCGTGAAATAAAGAGCAATGCAACCGGGAAACCTATCCAGCTAAAAAAATCTAAATTATTTAATCTTAAGGACATCATTATTTGATAAAGATTAGGATAAAAAGAATTGTCAATTGGGGTGGTTTGGTTTTGAATACGGATAACAAAATCATAATATCGATGATAATCCATAGCTGCTTTGTAACGCAAAAAGAAATCGTAATTTAGAAATGCCCGGAATGCCAGGTAAGCAATTATTAATCCTAGCCCGATACCGCCATAAATTTTCAAAACATCAACCAGCCGGTATGAACTTTTATTGAATAAATAATATATCCCAGTCAGGATAATTCCAAACGGGATTATCGGTAATAATGCAAACGAAAAATAAAGAGCAGCATAATAAAAAATTCCAGTTAGTAACGCCAGCCAAAACGCCTTTCGAAGGAAGGTAATCAAGGTCAGCGTGATTGCAGCAGAAAATAAGAGCGGATAAATAACCTGGTATAACGTTAATGGCATAAGAATAATATTCGGAAGGAATACAAACAGAATTGCCGGTGAATAAACCAGAAGGTTTTTTTCAACCGAAAATATTTGTTTTGATAAGTAATAAATTAGAAATATTACTAAAAAGGATATCAACGGAAACACCCTGGCAGAAAAATTCAATAAGCGTAGCAGCTTGGCATCGTATGTATTTACTGAATCAATCAAATTGGATAATTTTTGGGCGACGAGATAAAAAAGCATCACTCCCGGAGGTTTGGTGGTTAAATAGGTGTCATCCAGATAATAAGCGTCATAATTTAATAACGTGTCCAATATTTTCGGTTCGTCGCAGGCATATGCTGCATATCTTCTATGTCCTCCTCCGGCGTCTTTGTCACGGATCGTGTCATAACCACCACCATCAACAAATCCAAATCCGACCTGTAAAAGATACCCCAACAAAACCAGGAGTACTAGGTTCCGGAATTCTTTGCCTGGATTTTGGAGAATAAACCAGATTATCACGAATGCTGTGAAAACCAATGGGATAAATAGAACATCTGTTGAGGTGAAATTTTTTATCCTGAAATACCAGAACCACCCAGGTATAGAGGTAAAAACCGGAAGGCGGAAGGCAAGAATTACCCAATGGATCATGGAACTTCCCATCAAAACACATATCATGATGGTCTTCCAGAAAATCCCGCCTAATGAAAATACCTTCGATAGGCTCATCCGTTTGAGTGCATTTATTAATAATAATAACTGGACCGATAAGGCAGTAAACCACAGCAGGGTTGATTCTGCGCGCTGGTAAATCGTAAATGGAGTTCCCAATAATTGTGCGTTACCTGTTTTGAAAACCCCCACCAGGAATAATAAAAAGATGACCAGGAATAAAAGTACTGCAAAAAGGGTTATGAACACATCATCCCTGTCCAGCCAGATTTCAAACTTCCCCTGGAGTTTCTTCCAGGGTTCACGATTGCGTAGGGACAAAAAAAGAAGTAACCCTACCAGGATTAAAATAAAAGTAACCAGGCCAGCAAATCCAATCCTAGCAGGTGAAAAGCCCAGGATTAGTGCATTATCTCCTTCAGACGGGATTTGAAAAAAGGTAAAAAGGGAAATTAATCCTTCAAGAAATGTCAGTGCCAGAAAAACGCGTATATAGTTGGTCTTCATTTCCGAATTGAGCCTTTGCTATACGAATGACAGCTGAAATTCATCAGGAATTATAACCCGAAAAATAGATAAAGGAGATATATATGTCCGTGAAGGAGCAAGGTTCATCAGGAGAATAATCTAGCCAGACAATCATTTGATAATCGGGTTATAAATTCAAAATAGACGAATATTGACTGGGAATACGATCGATAGAAGAAATGCAACAAGGACTTTTGGATACGTTATTGCCTGGAAATTAGTTTTATATTCGGTAGTCTATACGAATATTATTCGTAAACTAACATTAATTTTGGGTTATCATATAAGAATATACATTCCTCCACACCATTTTTTATTTCATTTATTGCATTTGGGTTTTTTCGGCATTGACGATGATCCTTAACGATTTATCAACCTAACAATGGTGATTACGTTGGATGTCACCCAATAGCTTTTATTTTGAAGGTTATGGACGTGTTAAATTGAATCATATTTCCATTAATCAAAGAGTTTTGTCTTTGGGAGCTCATAAAAAGCTTTATGCGGAAATATTAGTAGTTTTTGCGGTCTTATTAATTTCAATTAGCTTTTTCTTTATTAATTCGAGATTTTTATGGCCAATTGTTGTTGACACCAGGGATAAAATTTTCGGTGCAGATACGTCTGATATTATCAATCTCATCCGGCAGGTCACTTTCGATGAAGATACCAGAAAACATCTGCTTTTCTCAGCAACAATATCTCCTATTGCCGGTTCCTTCCAGCAATTTTTGGGGTTAAACGAAAATCGATCTATTCGCCTTTCCATGGCGCTGCTGGCAGCATTAAATGTTACCGGAGTATTCATTTTTTTAAGAAAATACTTATCAGCCACTCTCCCGGCTTTGTTGTTCGTCTGTTTCTATGCATTTCTCTTTGCTAACCTTGTCATTTTCAGCATTCCTGAAACTTATTCCTTGTCGAATCTGACAATCCTTGTTTATGTCTCAGCTTTATATATGCTGCGCAACACTTTAAACTGGCGACATTGTATCCTACTCTCCGCTTTTGCTGGATTCGCTTCTCTGTACAACCCCCCATTACTTTCTCTAATGATCATCCACCTACTCATGGTTTTTTTGCAGGGCGATTTAAAACGTTGGGGGATGATAACGGTCTCAAATCTTGCTATAGGAGTATCAATATTCCTTTTCGCAAACTATCAAGTATACGCATCTAAATTTATAAACTTTATTGGAAACTATATGGATAAATGGGCATCCATCCATAACTTGTTAGACCTTACAAAAATTTTAGATGTAATTGCAAATTTTTTCTTTTACTCGATATTAAGTCCCGTTGACCATTTACCCGGTCGTTTAGGGTTGAAAGATTGGACCGGGTATGGAAAATCACTAACATATGTTTTACTGATTTTCTTGATTGGATGGTTTCTTGGTTACGCAATTTACATTGCCCTGGCAAAAAAACATGGAAATCAAGGGTTCGCAATCTCCTTGCTAGTCTGGATATTTTCTATGACCATATTCTATACATATTTCAATCCAAGGGATGCAATCCTTTACTCATCTCAAATTTTATTTCCATTATTGATACTTTTTGCAAATGCATTTGAAACAATTAAAATGAGACCGTCCGTCAAATTTACAGCCTTCTTATGCTGTTTATTGTTGATAGCAATTAATAATTGCCTGACTTTGTATAACGGCGTGAAATGACAGAAACAGGAATATGTCATGAGATGTTGGGAAAATGATAAGGTCAATATCCATAATTAATGATTACGTCCTGGTGATCTAAAGATAGAAATGTCAATAAGAATTCAAGGCCAAGGGATTTCGAAAGGGGAAAATAATTCGGAATGCCTGGTTAATTTCCAGGCTGATCTATCACCTGGCAAAGATATGTTAGAAATTGCTTTATTGAGTGAATAAAACGTTATTATTTTAGTGATTTGACCCTTAATTCACAGAGCCAAAAAATTTATGGTCATGTTCCCTGTTTGGATAACAATTTTCCTCTTTATCGAAAGACATTATTAGAATCAGTCCTGAATTAACTGTTGTTCATTTCAAGTTTTTCCAGAACTAAATGATTTTTTGGATTAAAAAACATATAGTACAAATTGGAAATTCCGCTTGAGCCTTTGGATTTAATTCCGAGATTCAGGATTTCTCCAGGTTCCAGCCGAAATGATTTCCGGGGGCTTTCAGAGAAATCCTCTTTCACAAAAAAAACATGATCCCCTGGTTCAACATCAAATTCAAGCTTGTTTAATATGATCACATCTCCAGCTTTATGACCGTCCATATATACCCCCAGTTTTTCAACCAAACCTGAAGAAATATCGGACCATGAGATTATCACATGGGCTTTTATTGAAGTTAGTTCCCTGCCGCAAAAAACGCAAATCGCCTCGCCCTCTGGATTTTCTCCTGTACAGTACGGACATATTTTCATAAGGTATTCCTTTTGAATTGTTTATGATTAGTTTTCCAAAAATAAATTTGTTATTACAAAACGATTTAAAAGATAAAGTTAATCTTATCAGCCACAATAAAAAAAAGATGATGGAATAGTTATTAAAAATTTTACTTCAAAAAGAGAATCAGATAAGCCTTGTTACAAACATAATTTTTATCACCCCCCAATAAAAAGCACACCCTGACAAATCTTGCTAAATACTGCATAAAGGAGAAAATAGCACCTGGTACAGGGAAAACAATTAGCGGTGCAATAATTTGATGGAAATCAGAGTCAATGCGTGACAAAAACCTGTATTATTTAGCGGACGCTTATCGCATATTTGATGGTTTATTTTTGTACTGCATCCTTTCAATTGAGTAAGGCAACCGATTACGGTATCGGCTTTGTCCACCCGAATGATTAGCACTTGGGGTAGTGTAGATTAGAGTGCAAAGACTATCAATCCCGACCAGAGGGTTTACTTTTGTTAATTAATGGCTATAATATCAATAGGAATAATTCGCTCATCATTTCGCCTATGATCGCTCATGATCGTTTTATAGCATATGCCTTCAAAATATACCGATCATTGGTCACTAACAGGACTGCTAATTTATAATGTTTACACCCTCGCAAGTTTCAGAGATACTCAAAGTACCATCTTCGACCGTTCGCCGATGGGCTGCAAGGTTCGAGCCTTTTCTAGCGCCACGTCTTGGCAAAAAACGGTCTTATACATCCGAGGATCTTGACACTTTCGCCAGGATCCAGGCTTATCTAAAACAGGGTTTTAGTCTGAATAATATAGATATGCTGCTACCGGTGATGGAGCCAGTACCTGAGGCTGGCACTTCCCTGTTGTCACTCACTGAGTGTGCCAAAACAATCCGGACGCTAGATGATATGCTGCAAGAGATGGCCGTCATAAATGCTGATCAGGATGTCAGGATTGCTAGGCTTGAAAGTCATTTGGATTGGTACACTACTCCCTGGTATAAGCGCATGGGTAGGAAGCCCCCCATCGTCTAGGATTATGTGGAATTTATTGCCATAATGACACAACATCACCCACATCATCACTGAAATAATTCTGTCCCGTATTAAGCGATTTAGGCAAAAAATATAAGGCATAGGTCCATTTTTACCAATATCTCATGAAAAACAAACCACTTTCCCTCTCAATCGATATTTGTGACTATGATTTAACCATTGTTTGCAACCCCAAGGGTCACTACACACCCATCATAAATGTAATGTAGGTTAAGTTACATGCCCTTCTATATTCGTCTTATGGTTTGTAATCTAACTCCTCAACCGGTGAAGACACCCTGTATCCATATTGCCAACCCGTAGAAGGGACCGCACCAAATCTTCCAAAGTCAGGGATTATTATTTTTGGTCACAAATTTTCCAATCTTCCTGCAGAAAGAATGACAATTTTATTGGTGCTGCCACTTCATTCCATTCCTCGTCCGAAATCAATTGGCCATATCTGCCCAAATGGGCTACGGTAGTGATATGAGGATATGAGTTATCGGAAAGGTATCCGTGACATGGATATTTTTCGGTTTCTGTTTCTTTATTCGGTCACTGGTTCCCATGTGGCACAATTCATTTAAGTTCACTCAATCGCGGATCCAAAGACCGCAACTCGTGGAGGTTGGATGACTGAACAAGGATCGCCAATGATTCTTTCAATGTGATAGTTCCACCATGGAGATGGAATATCTGTTCAGATTGAGGATATAAACCTTTTTTTCGCAATTCCAAATAAATGTAAGTCGATAACCTGTACAGTCTTGATCTGGATTGTTCTGATCGCAGTTCTGAAATCAAAAAATTGATACCCCTCTTATAAACACTTCCCTTAGGAAGTCTAAAATAAATCCGTTGGAGTTGGAAATTGTTCGCCATAAGAAACGACCCTTCTACACCCTCATACACGGGATAAGAAAGGTCATTTTGGCGCTACACTGACACGTTTATGGGGCGAGAGGGGGTCGAACCCTCACAGTGTCACCACCGACGGATTTTAAGTCCGTTGCGTCTGCCTATTCCGCCATCGCCCCGCAAAAATAATTTTATCCTATCTGTTTGGAACGTCAAGGGCAATTATTAATTGTGCTTTTTCCTTGAATTTTTCTCACCAATTTCGCATAGGTCGTAAAAAAATGTACACCAGGGGAGGATAACTTCACCTCCAATTTTCCATCTGAAATGACAAGCCTTAATTCGTCTGCATCCTTAAAGATTGGCAGAATCATTCTTCCATGACCTATCTCAAAAGAAAAATGGGCATCAGATCCAACCGTTCCGGCCAGGGAATGCTCCACCGCAAACTCTTGCGCTTTTTTATTATCTTCAGAATAGATGCAGCGTGAGTTGAATATTTCAATCGCATCTACATACGGGATAATTTCCAACAAATCGGAGGTTTTCCAACCTCTATACCGGTCAAAAGGATGAGATACACTGATGAATGCTCCCTGGTCTTTTAATAGTCTGAGAGCCTCCATCGGGGGAAGGCCACCGGGTACAAGTTCTTTCACAAAGGCAGCCAGAAATTCACCACAAGTTGTTTGGACCTCCTCGCCAACGATAATTAGTTCCGGTTCAAGCTTTTGGGCAATTAAAGCCCCTTGGATTTCGTTATGATCTGTAATCACGACCCGGTCTAATCCCTGCTTTTTTGCCAGCTGAATGAGCTTCTCCGGCTTGAGCATACTATCATGGGAATAGCAGGTATGATTGTGAAAATCTATATTAAGGTGTGTTTCCATGATTGCCTTTCAATCCTAATAATTTAGGGGACAAAGCCCATATTGCAAGACCTAAACCTACTCCAAACCACAATGTCGCTAATCTTATAAGGACAGTGGCGCTCGATGCGGTTGCCGGGTCCAACCTCGCAATAAATGCAAGCATCCCGGCTATTGTAAGTTCCGCTGCCCCTAAACCGCCTGGGAGAGCTGACATCGCCCCAATAATTGTAGAAAATGATAGCACGAAAACGGCAATAGACAAAGGTCCTAATTCGGCAGGTAACCCCAATCCAACCAGGATTAAAAAGAAACCGATGCCTTCGCCAAACCATGAGACTACCCCTAAACTCACTCCCGTAAGTGTAGACTTTGGTTTAAAAAGTGAAAAACTCCCCTCATAAAATTCTCGAATTCCACCGGTAAATTTATTAATAAGGGGAAGACCCTCGCCAGCGGAAAGAATAGCCATTGCAAGTGGTCTTATTTGAGTTAGAACCACAATGGATCCCAAAATGACCAGCACAAACAGGAAACCAGGCCAATATTTGGGGTATGCAATCACACCCACAGTTGATAAGATAAGCACCCCCAATCCATCGCTGATTCTTTCTGCAGCTACAACCGATAAAGCGCGTCCAACAGGTACTCCACTTTCCTTATTAACCCATACTCCTTTTAATCCTTCCCCGATTTTCCCGGGTGTCACAGCTAATGGAAATCCTGCTAAAAAAATTCTCAGGCTTTCTCGCCGGCTCATATTCTTTACACCAATCAATTTCAAGTAATAATTCCACTTTATAAACCTGAGGGAATAGTTAAATAGTGTCAATAATATAACAAATGGATAAACAGACCAGTTAAAGTGGATTAACGTTTCACTCATCTGATGGAGATCTCCAAAGAGGGTTAATCCAAGAAGCACTAGAAAGCCAAGAAGAATGCCTGGGATAAATCGTTTTATTTCAATTACCAAGTTTTTTTCCATTCGTTATTTACTAAAACAGCACGGGCATTATACCTGATGGTGGCGGTCCATAACACGCTTCTCAATGACACAAATTTTGAGATTTCATGTATTGACATTATTTTCAAGTACAATATACTCCAGAATTCAATCACCTTCGACCTTAGAACATATCCACAATTCGGTTGTTCCTTTTTCATATATCTTTTTTCTATACAAAATGGATACAGACAGTCTAATGAGTAGTTTGGATACCTTTATGAATACCAAGAAATCAGTTTTGGTTATTGGCGCAGCTGGAATGGATATTATTGCCAATATGGTCAGAAGTCCTGCGTGTGGCACATCCACACCCGCATCTATCAGGAGCTCTTTCGGTGGCGTGGCACGCAATATTGCTGAAAACCTCGCTCGTCTGGGTTTAGATGTGTATTTAATGACAATTGTCGGAGATGATTTTTACGGCAAAGAATTATTAAACAAAATAGAAGAAGTTGGGGTGGATACACGCGCTTGTTTTATCCTTGATAAACATCGTACCGGCATCTACCTGGCAGCCCTGGATCATGAAAGAAATGTCCAATTGGCCATGGGAGATATGCAAATCCTTAAATATCTCAGCTCAAAGAAAATTCAGCAGTTTTCTGATTTATTCAGTCAGGTCGGATTGGTATATCTCGATGCCAATATACCGCCAAAAACGATCCAGACAATTTTTCATCTTGCACGCCAGGAAAAAGTTCCCGTTTGCGTAGATCCAACTTCAACATTGCTGGCACCTCGTTTTCTCCCCTATCTTGATCAGGTAATGATGGTTAATCCAAATATCTATGAGGCGGCAATATTATGTAACCATGAAATGTATACCAACGAATCCGATAGTGGCCTGAAGGCTGCACGCAGACTTGTAAGTCGTGGAGTCCGTATAGCAATCGTTTCGCTGGCTGAATCCGGAGTATGTTATGCTACAGCCGAAACAAGTGGATTCATCCCAGCCATTAATACCAAAATTATTGACCCGATTGGCGTTGGGGATGCATTAAGTGCCGCCACAATTTTTGGGTTATTGAATCAAATGCCGTTAGATGAATCTATACGACTTGGGGTTTCTGCTGCCACCCTTACTTTACGAAATATTGGTACAGTCTATCAAGGTTTAACTCTCGACAGGCTTTATAGCGAGCTCGTGATTTAGTTTCATCTTATGTTTTACAGTATGTCAGGGTGAGGGGAATCTTCTGATATTCAGGGGAAAGAATTACGTATCAAGGTTTTTACCCTTAAGAAGTTATTCTTCCACCTCTTCGACAGGTGGTTGAGTAAATCCGTAGGTTGGTGTTAAAGTAATGGTCGAAGTGGGCCAGCGTGTTTCGGTTATCCTCGGAGTTCTGGTAGGTATCATAGTTGAGGTTGGTTGTCTGGTTTTTGTCACTGTGCCAGTGGGAAGGGGTGTGGATGTGCCGCTGGGTCCCGGTGTTATTGTTGGTGTGATGGATGGGGTTAGGGTCTGGCTTGGTCGGGGTGTTGGCGGAACTCCGCTTACAATAAAACGGCCTGATCGCTTCCATTCTAATCCTACGTACATTTGAACTTCATACTCGCCAGCAAACCATTGCCCCCCTTCCGGGAGGCATTCGGTAAAAGCGTACCCACCGGTGCTACCAGTCCAGGGTTGTGACTCCAAACAAATGGGGGTTTCCTCCCCAACGAGATACCAGATCGATGTCCATTGAGAACCAACGATCATATTATTATATGAATAGGTACCGTAAACAACTTCTATTGGATTTGTAAATTCATTGGCGGGATTAATGGCTTGAAAATCCTCGTCGATTTCTAAGGAGAAATTTATAAAGCTAAAAACGGATTCTGGATTCGGGGTAATGATGGACACGATATTTCCCGCAATTTCAGACGGCATTACCGGCGTATTTGTAAATTGGGGTGTCAGGGTCTGGGTTGGAGTAAGGGTAATCGTCGGGGTGAGAGTAATGGTAGGCGTCAACGTGATTGTAGGGGTTGTAGTAACGGTGGGTGACGGCTTAAAAAATACATATGCAGTAGGTTCGGCATAGCTGTTGAGAAAAAATGCCACGCAGACAAGTATGAAGGCAATAAATATGAGACGCCATCCACGTACCATTAAATCATGGCGCTTACGGTAAAACATCAATTTCCGTCCGCTGCGAATAGATCGAATTCCGATAATTAAAGTGAAGAGTATTCCAATTATCGCAAGGTAAAACCCAGTTTGTACTGCAGTTCGTATATCAAGATTCATGAATACTTATTACCAATATCGATTGATAAAAAAATTATAGCATGTTTGTAAATTTGTCCCTGACATTCGCTTATTATTGTAAATATATTCCCTGTTGTGTACAATCAAAAATGAACTGGAAAATGAAATGTCACAAGCACCTGGAGTTCTATTAAATAACCGATACAGGATTGAATCTATTCTCGGACAGGGGGGAATGGGTGCAGTATACCGGGCTATGGACGAACACCTTGATGTTCCAGTTGCAATTAAAGAGAACCTGTTCCTTTCAGAGGAATATGTCCGGCAGTTCTATCGGGAAGCTACAATTTTGGCAAAGCTTCGTAACGAAAACCTACCCAGTGTCCGTGATTATTTTTTTATCAAAGGACAGGGCCAATATCTTATCATGGACTACATAGCAGGGGAGGATTTACGACAACGAATCGAACGAGTAGGACTGCTTCCAGAGATGGATGTCGCTATCATCGGAGTGGAAATTTGTAATGCGTTGAATTATTTACATTCCCTGAATCCCCCCATAATTCACCGGGATATTAAACCAGGGAATATAAAAATTAGCCCCCAAGGGGAGATTATTCTTGTCGACTTCGGTCTTGCGAAGTTTTTTTTGGATAATCAGGCCACAACTACTGGTGCAAGGGCGATGACACCTGGATTCTCGCCTCCGGAACAATATGGAACAGCTCGGACAGATGAAAGATCCGACATTTACTCGCTTGGAGCAACCTTATATGCGGCAATAACAGGTAAAATCCCCGAGGATGGCCTTTCCAGAGCAACTAATAAGGCTGGATTGTCACCCCTTAAAACAATCAGGCCAAAATTGGATTCAAGATTGGCTCAAACAATCGAAAGAGCCCTGTCAATTGAACCAGAAGATCGGTTCCAGAGTGCCGAAGAATTTAAGACAGCATTAATTGAAGCCATGGATTTATTTGAATTGCTTCGAACGAGTGTAAGGATCCTACCCTCTCCGGAAGACTTGCAACCGCAAAAAATCATACTAAATGAAAAAGATCAAATTCCGGATTTTCAGGCTCCCTTTCCTTCAGTAGATCAAGGCAATTTTGAACAAAAAAAACCGGATAAGGGTCCCGTATTGTGGACATTAACGGGATTAATAGTGGTCTTAATTCTAATGAGTCTGATATTCTTCTTGCCAGTCCTATTAGAGAACAGATCAGAAGAAACCCCGCAAAAACCTGAAAACACATCTTTGTCTATGAGTGATGGGAAGCCGACAGGAATTAATTTAGGAAATCTACCATCCATGACAATAGTTCCCCAGGAGTCTCCGCCTGCTGCCCAGAATCCAATCCAAGGGGTACCCATTCAGCCCCCAACTCCAACTATTGAGGAACCAATTCAACAATTAGTTGGGGGTGGGTCTGGTAAGTTAGCATTCGTTTCCAAGCGGACCGGAACATTCCAGATTTGGTCAATGGATGTTGATGGAAATTCACAGGTGCAGATATCCTCGATGGAAAAAGGCGCATGCCAGCCTGATTGGTCACCGGATGGCAGTAAACTGGCTGTAATTTCGCCATGTGAATCAATTACCAGCTATACATACACAAATTCTTTGATTTATATCATGAATTCAGATGGTAGTAACCCAACTGTGTTGCCGGTAAGCCAGCTAGGCGATTTTGATCCGGCATGGTCGCCTGAAGGTAGCCGGATTGCCTTTTCTTCCTTACGCAGTGGGGTTGCTCATGTTTTTATCTATAATTTCGAGGATGAGTCCTTATTGGAAGTATCCGATACCCGTTATCCAGATATCCAACCTGCGTGGAATCCCTCTGGCAAACAGCTTGCCGTATCAAGAAACATAGACTTTTTCCATATCTGGCTGGTTTCTGATTTTGGTCAAACCCAGTGGCAATTCAGCGCACCTGGGGATTTACTTGATTTTGCTCCTGATTGGTCACCGGATGGACAGTTTATATTATTCACCAGGTCCAGTACCAATACCCTGATACCGCGAATTGTAAAATTATCCTATGAAAATCGGGGATTACCAATGGATGATCCATTACCCCCCTGGAATGAGGGTGGAGAACTCCCGGCTGCAAAACCAAATATATCTCCTGATGGCAATTGGATACTTTTTGAAAGCTGGCCTGACGGCATTAATCACGATATTTACTTAATGGATATTGAGGGTAGAAACCGTCTGAGACTGACCACAGATCCCAGTCTGGATTCCGATCCCGTCTGGACTCCTACATTGACAAACCTTTTATAATTTCTCCAAACATCCGAAAAAGATGGTTTAAATCGGCGATCGATTGCATAGAAAATCGCCCATTCAACATTAAATTTAATATAAAATAGAGTCTGGGAAATGTGTTTAATCTCAATCCGGGAGAATAATTCTCACAAAAGTTCTCGGCGGAGATTCTTCCTGCGTTTAGACCGCATGATATCCAATAATTTTGGTAAAGACCTTGTATAAAATTTATAGAGTAATGGGTTGGATGGATAATCCCAGGCGCCGATGGTCCTGACAATTTCTCCTGAAAATCCATCTTTAAATTTATATACACCCCACATCAAATCAGTTTCAGTAAAATTATTCGGAGCGCCCCAGAAATCATAGCGTGTACACCCCGCTGCCTTGGCAGTCCGAATTGCCTGCCATTGGAGAAGATGGTTGGGCATCATTTCCCGATGATCCTCCGTGGACATCCCATAAAAATACCAGGCAATGTTTCCAAAAACGAACAGGATTAATCCTCCGATGGGTTGATTATTATATTCGGCTATCAAAAAAATCGCCTTACTATTTTCATAAAGTGTTTTCCAGACCAGGTGGTAATAATCTTTTGTCCTGACGATGAAATTGTCACGGATTGCTGTTTTGCTGTACAGATCATATAGAAGATCGATATCCTCCAGAGTACCTTCCCGAATATTAATTCCTTTTCTTTCTGCCAGGCGAATATTGTAGCGGGTTTTTTGCTTCATGTTCATCAGGAGATCGTCTTCCGACCTGTTTAGATCCAGCCAGATTGTATTCCTAAATTGGACCTGATCAGCCGAAAAAAGCCATCCCATTGAATTTAGGTATTCCATTAAATCGTTGATAGATGGGTCATCCCCCGATTTATTCTCTCCAGGTAATCCCATTCCAATTGGCAGGTCTGGATCTATTTTTAGAAAGATCGATCGATCCTCCCTGGCAAACTGTTGTAGATCATAAATTACCCTTTTGCGCAATTCGGTATTATGCCAGTCCAATAAGGGGCCTCGTGGTATGTAGATCATACTTGCTTGATAACGAAGTAACGGTAACCTTATTGTCCTTTTGAGCAATAATCCAGCAGCTTCAACCATCCCCCCGGGATCTTCCCACACCTTATAAATGGGAGTCCAACCATACGCTTGTTTAACTTGTCCCCACTCCCAGGTATTTAAAATATGTCGACCTGGCAGTTGTTCAACAATTTGATTCCATTGGTTCTTGTCCTTAATTTGTATCGATTTCATTGGAAGTTGGTTATCCAATCGCATTTCGGAAATATTTCAAATACAGATTGTAAAGCCTGTAAAATGCGGGATGATAGATCCGGTCAAACGCATCCACCGATCGCACAACGTCGCCTCCGAAACCCCGTTTGAAACGATAAACCCCCCATAGCTCTCCAACCTCTTTAGAAAATGATTTTTCCAACTCATTTTCGTCATAATCAGGAATACCCCACAAGTCGTAAATTTTACATTGTTTCGATCCAGCCCAACACATTGCTTCCCACTGTAATAGGTAATTCGGCATACGGTTTCTCTCCAAATCGTTTGAAGCCCCGTATAAATACCAGGCACGCTTATTATGCGAAAATACCATTAATCCCCCTAAGACATTATCACCATACCTTGCTTCTAATAAGGCACATTTCCCAACAGTGTTGAATAGCTCGTAAACTTTCTTAAAATAGGCATAATTATGTACCGCAAATTTATCTCTATTCCCGGTAATGACCATTAGTTGATGGAATGTGTCCACATCGTTTGTTTCATTTACTTTAACTCCCTTCTTTTTAGCCAGATGAATGTTATAACGGGTTTTCTGTTTCATCCGAAGCAGCCAATCATCCTCTGTGCCGTCTAAATTAATTAATATTGTACGCTGGGGTTGGATTGGTTTAGAGGCTGTACCGAAATGGCTCAATTGGTTTAGGTACTCTGGCGAGAGTGGTTCGAATAAATCTGGTTCGATTTTTACAAAAATAGCCTTAAATATTACGAGAAAGGGCATCTATTTCCCACAACAGGTCAACCCAATCATTACCAACCGGTCCTTTCGGGATATACGCAATACATTTTCCAAATGGAAGTCTTCGAAAGAGAATTTGGACGCCATTTTGACCATTTACGATTCTTTCAGAATGCCATCCAAAATTTAACTTCAAATCCGCCCAAGCGGATGTCTGCATGATATGGCTGCCTGGTTGGCCATTTATAAAATCATCCCATTCAATCCTATTTACAATCGGCATTTTAATGGTTATTGAATTGCGGTAATTTCCAATGGGGGTGTAACCAGAACAGCAGATCCTGGGATTATTGAATCCATAAGAGACATGACTGAATTGGAGTCTCCCATCTCAGCCAGGCGAATGATTTCTTCAACAGATTGTGATAATTTCATACCCATTAAAGGTTGGGTTTCGTCAAGCCGTGATATATCAGGATGTTTGGTCTGTTGCAATAATTCGCCGGCATCCCACAAATCCTCACTCAACTTTTCTCCTGGTCGAATACCGGTGAAGACAATTTCGATATCCTTACCAGGCTCTAATCCAGAAAGTCTGATCAGATCTTCCGCCAGGTCGAGTATGCGTACCTGCTCTCCCATATTCAAAACGAATGTCTCCCCGCCACTTCCCATGCTTGCCGCTTGAAGAACTAGGTAAACTGCCTCTGGGATTGTCATGAAAAATCGTTTCATTTCGGGGTGGGTTATGGTAACCGGTCCACCCTGGGCGATTTGACGTTTGAAAAGAGGTACAACACTTCCGCGGCTCCCAAGAACGTTGCCAAACCTTACGACCGAAAAGGCTTTACCAGACTTATTGGCTGCATCCAATACAATCATCTCCGCAATCCGTTTAGTGGCACCCATCACACTGGTCGGCTGGATTGCCTTATCCGTTGAGATCATAACCAACCGCTCAACATTTTCCGCCAGGCAGGCATTCACAACATTCTTTGTCCCTAAAATATTATTTGTAACCGCATCTTCGATATTCAATTCCATCAAAGGGACATGCTTGTGCGCAGCAGCGTGAAAAACCAGTTCGGGTTTTAATTGTTTGAATATCGATTGCATCCGGTTGAGATCTCGCACATCTGCAATTACCGGATGTAATTTAAGGGAAGGGGCATTCTCTTGAATTTCTAATAACGTTTCAAAAATACTGTTTTCCCCATGTCCTAAAAGGATCAACTCGGATGGTTCCCAACGGGAAACCTGACTGCATAGTTCTCTGCCGATAGAACCGCCTGCTCCGGTTATCATCACAATTTTTCCGCCAACTGTTTCACCTACACGATTATCTTCCAGGTGGGTAGGTTCTCGGCGAAGCAGGTCAGTAATATCCACTTCGCGCAGGCGGCTGACACTTACTTTTCCACCAATTAACTCATAAATTCCCGGCATTGTCCTGAATGGGATGCTGTATTTACGGCAGATATCAGCTACCAATCTCACTACCCGGCCAGGAGCACTTGGAATGGCAATGATAACTTCATCAACCCTTTTTGTTTCCGCAATTTTTCCAAGATTTGTAACGGGACCAATAACAGGAACACCATAAATCTGTTGTTTTTGTTTTGCTGGATTATCATCAAGAAATCCAATTGGAGTTAAGTTCAATTGAGGATTCCTTTGTAACTCCCTCACAACCAGAGCTCCAGCATCTCCAGCCCCAATAATTAATACCCGTTTATTCCGCATATTTCCATTGGATGATACGGATGCAAGGATACGTCTTTCTGCTAACAGCCGGAAGGAATAGCGGATACCTCCAACAAACAGGAAGGAGAGTAACCAATCAATCACCAATACTGATCTTGGAAAACCCACGAAAAAACCAGCATAAAACAAACTTATCATCACCAGGGAAACAACAATGGAGGCAGCGGTCACCGCAATGGATATCAACTTCAGTTCTTGCATACTGGCATAAAGCCATAAACGGCGATACAGCCCAAGGCGACTGTATATAATGGGTTTAATAATAAGAGAAGTGGCAGTCATCCAGTATGCTGAAGGCAAATAAAGTAAAAATGCAGCCCCAAGCTCAAGCCGAAGTACATAACTGCCAAGAACAGATATGATAATTAATACTATATCGCCCAGGAGTAAATATCGGTTGCGGATATGAGGTTGAGCTTTCAATCTATTGTCCTCGTAATCCGAATACCTGTCCGACAGTCCGGACCATGATGGTTATATCCATAATTATATTTCGATGTTTTATGTAATAGAGGTCATATTCAAGTTTTACCGCTGTATCTCCAATTGTAGCTGCGTAGCCAAAATTTATTTGAGCCCATCCCGTAAGACCCGGTTTTGCTAAGAGCCTGGCTCTATAAAATGGTACATTATTTTGAAGCTGCTCAACCAGTTCCGATCGTTCTGCTCTTGGTCCGACAATACTCATATCGCCATTTAAAATATTTAGAAATTGGGGAAACTCGTCGATATGGCTTTTTCGGAGCACATTTCCAACTCGAGTAATCCGTTCATCATTCCTTTCAGCCGGGCGCGCTTTTCCGTCCTTTTCGGCATCCTGTTTCATAGTTCGAAATTTTAATATTTTATACATACACCCATTTTTTCCAAGTCGATTCTGCGTATAAAATAATGGGAATCCAGTATCCAGGAAAATCGCAATAGAAATAATGGGGAATAAAATGATTAAGATGACTAAACCGATCAGACTTCCACATAAATCAATAAGCCTTTTTACCAGCTCATAAAACTGGCTGGCGTGGGCATAATCCACAAAAGATCGCAAGACCCAATCTGAATCCAGGAGAGTAATCGGTACGCGTCCTAACAATTCCTCGTACATGATTGGCATGGTTGTTACTTCAATTCCTCGCTCTTCAGCAAAAAATATCTCTTGGAATGATTCAGGCTCCATAGTACCTGAAATTGCAAGTATGATATTGGAAATATTCTCTTTTTCGCTTATCTTTAATTAATTCGGAACATTTCCCCAGGACAGGGACCCCTGAAATTGACCGGCCAACCTTACTGATATCATCATCCACATAACCAACCAGAATAAATGGCGGGGGTTTAATCTCTTGAACTACCTTTGCAAGGGTCGATCCTGAACGGCCGGCACCGACGATTAAAACACGGCGCATAAACCGGGGTGCATTAAATATCCTGATATATAGCAACCGCCAAAATAAAGTTAATAAAGAGGTACAAATAATATAGACCGCTACGCTGAACCTTGGCAGGGAGTTCGGTGCGGAGCTGAAATAGATAAAAAGATAAAAAACCGTGCTGATTGCACCCGCTACTGCAATCCCGATAATTGTATCTTTCCGGCGGCTCGCCCTGCGAATGTCGTACAATTCGATTAACAGCAGAACCCATAAGAATGGGAGTGAGTAATACCAAACCGGTGGTCGGTATTGTAAAAACTCTGTTGAGAAATTAAACCAGTCCCGGTTTCCCCAAAGCATAAGCGCAATAATTAATGCCAAGAAAGCGGCAATCAGGTCCCCGATTACCAAAATGGTGCGGCGTTCCCCATCTTTTAAACGCCAAAATATTGGGTTATTCACCGTGTTGATCGTTGCCATATTCTAAAGAATCATTTTCCAACCACTGATTTTATCAAACTATTCCAAAAACCTGCTCCCCAGAATATATGCATGATTGCTGTAGCTAGTGGTACCCCAACCATGAGTGAATATTTTTTTTGTCCAAATGCGGATGGTATGGCTCCAATCAACAACAATAGAGTATAAATGGATAATAATATGAGCAGCAAGATCCAGGCCATTCTAATAAAAATACCAGATAGGGCGAGAAAAGAAATTCCAGCAACAAAGAGCGGGGGTAATGCCTGACGCCACCGAATCGTTTTTGGGTATCGCGCAAGCATTTTTAATTTCCAGAATCCATACCTCCAGTATTGTTTTGCGAGCGATGGAAAATTCGACCTTGCAAAATAAATGGATTTAATTTGCGGATTGAACCAGATCTTTCCACCAGAAAGTCGTATCCGGGTATTAAACTCATAATCCTCATTGGTTAAAAGCGTTTCATCGAAGTATCCGATTTCATCGAATAGCTTACGCGCATATGATCCAAATGGAACTGTATCCACATAACCGGGCTGATTGCTGTACCGATAACGTGCATCCCCCACTGCAAACGGGTGTGATGCAGCTGTTGCAATTGATTTCGCCACCCAACCGTCATCACCAGGCATTATCTCCCAAATTCCACCCACATTTTGACCTTTGTTATCTTCTAAATCATTGATACATAACGCAATATAATCTTCCGCTGGAACACTATGCGCATCCAACCGCACAATGAAGGTACCGGTGGATGCTCTCAGCGCGCTATTAAGTCCTGCCGGAATACTCCGTAATTTATTCTCCACTACCTGAATTTCAATATTCCTGTGTGATTCTTGAAATAGGTGAATTTTTTCAAAGGTTCGATCGGTGGATCCCCCATCGGCAATAATAATTTCCAAATCCTTCAATGGAAATGTTTGCCTGTATATAGCATCCAACAATAAATGTATTGTGTTTTGCTCGTTATAACATGGGATAATGACAGATACCTTCGGCATTTAACCCCAGCAATATTTTTCATTTGTTTTATTAATATATCCTCTAATAATAGTATCGCTTTCATCTTTTTGGAGCAAAAAAAGATCCGTTGGTTTCAATTTCCTATCCTGAAAGAATTAAATTTGGTTTGATGAATTAACAATTGCTGGATTTAACGACACATCATTCGGGAATGACGGCTGAATTTAGATGATTTCCAAATTCGACATCAAGATTTTGATAGATACCAACATATCGTTCGGTTATGATACGTTATTAGAACATACCAATTTATTTTAATTGATCTAATATTCCAATTTTCGAGAATTCTCGGAAACTCTATTCCGAAATATCCAGTATGACCAGCCTTGATAGACAAGGACAAGTGGTAAGAATATCAATGCAATTACACTCATAGCAGCCAATGTCTTCGGACCAGAAGCGCTGTTAGCAATTGTCAATGAGTATAGTGGATTGAGGCTGGATACCATCAATCTGGGATAAAGTGAAAGAAACATAGCTGCAAAATAAGCAGCGATTGTACCTGAGGTTAATACAAATGCACTGCCCATTTTATTTGTTTTGATCAACCAACCTGCACATACCGATAATAAGATTGCCGCTATGAACATCAATTCAGGAAGATAACCTGGTTTTGTCACGATATCTGTCACAAAAAATGAGGCGATTGTAAAAACCAGCAACATCATCACATTCGGAATCCAGAGTTTCCTTGCAACGGATTTGCTATTCTCCAGAAGATTTCCATCCGTCTTTAAAGTCAGGAAAATCGCTCCCTGAAGTGTAAACGCAATTAGGGTAAATAATCCACCCGTTATGGCATAGAGATTAATTAAATTCCAGAATCCTCCTACATACTGCATATTTTGATCAATAGGGACACCTTTAACAATATTTGAAAAGGCTACCCCCCAGAGGAATGATGGTACAAAACTTCCAATAAATATTGCCCAATCCCATGCGTTTCGCCAGATGGGATTTTCATCCTTGCTTCGAAATTCAAAAGCTACCCCCCTTAAAATTAAAGTCACCAGGATGAGTAATAAAGGCAGATAAAATCCACTGAACAATGTAGCGTACCAATCTGGAAAAGCTGCAAAGGTCATCGCGCCAGCAGTAATCAACCATACCTCATTCCCATCCCAATGTGGACCAATAGTATTAAGAAGTACCCTTTTTTGATGATCAGACTTTCCAAGAAATGGTAAAAGAATCCCGACTCCGAAATCAAATCCTTCGAGGATAAAATAGCCAATAAAAAGAAAGGCAATCAGTAAAAACCAGAGAGATCCCAAATCCATTTAAGTTCTCCTTTTTCGTGGTGGAGTTCAGGAATTTTCTAAATTGCTTGATTGTGTTGAGACATTCCTGGCATATTTTGCCAGCAGGAAAATATCCGCAGCAATTAGAATGCCGTAGAGTGTTGTAAATAATATCAATGAAGTCAGGACCATTCCTACAGTAATATTGGGAGATACTGCGTCAGATGTTTTCATTACTCCAAAAGCCACCCACGGTTGGCGACCGATTTCCGTAAGAATCCAGCCTGAAGAATTTGCTAAATAAGGAACTGCAATAAAAAGAGGGGTATATCTGGAAAACTTAAATGCAGCTGGTTCATCTTTTCTTAAACTTCTGAAGAGATAAAATGCTGCTACAATAAGCATCAAGAATCCACTTCCGACCATAATCCTGAAACTCCAATAGGTGATCGTAATTGGGGGAGAATAATCACCTGGCCCATACTTTGCAGCATATTCTTTCTGTAAATCAATGATCCCTTTTACTTCCCCGTTAAACCGGTCATATGCCAGGAAAGATAGTAAATTAGGAATGCGGATCGAGATAATATCACGCATCTCAACTTCATCAGGGATGGTAAATAAGGATAATGATGCAGGATCTTCCGTTTCCCATAGTGCTTCTGCCGATGCCATTTTCATCGGTTGGGTGGCTACCATGTGTTGTGCCTGTCTATGTCCAACGAGTATTACCAACAGCACCGATATAAAACCAAAGACACTGGCAATCCGCAGGGAGCGGGTGAACATATCTACATCATTCTTTCTAACAAGGTGGAACACGCTGATTCCCATCATAAAGAAGGAAGCTGTTACAAAACCGGAAAAAAGTGTGTGAGGGAACTGGTACCAGAGAGTAGGGTTGGTAATCAATGCGGAAAAGTCCGTCATAATTGCCTGATCCCCTACGACGACATAACCAACTGGTTGCTGCATGAACGAGTTTGCTATCAATATCCAAAATGCTGAGATAGTCGATCCCACAGCTACAAGCCATATCGAAGCCAGGTGGATTCCTTTTGGTAAGATTTCCCAGCCAAAAATCCAGATGCCTAAAAAAACTGATTCCAGAAAGAAACCGAGTAATGCATCCAGTGCCAGAGGTGCCCCAAATATATTCCCTACAAAGCGTGAAAACTCAGACCAGTTCATTCCAAACTGGAACTCCATGACTAGACCGGTTACTACCCCCATCGCAAAATTTATCAGGAAGAGTTTCCCCCAAAATTTCGTCATCTTTTTATATATTTCATTGCCAGTAACAACATACTGAGTTTGAATGAATGCCACAAGGAAGGATAATCCGATAGTGAGTGGTACAAAGAAGAAATGATAAACCGATGTGATCCCAAATTGCCATCGGGATAGAATAGTTATGTCCATTCGATCTCCTCAGAATTTAAAACTGATTATAATTATAACTTCTATAAGGCATAAATGTGCCTTTTTTAAAGATTAAAATCTAAATGAAAGTATGATTTGAGGTTTGTGTTGTATGTTGGATAAATTAAAAGCCATTGAAAATCGGTTCCAGGAAATCAACCAACAACTTGAAGAAACCGGTGAGGATTATATGCGCGCCATGGAATTATCCAAAGAACGCGCCGAACTGGAACCAGTCATTCAAAAAGCAACGGAATATCACCATGTCCTCGAGAGTATAGAAGAAGCCAGATCACTCGAGAATTCCCAGGATGAGGAAATGCAAGCCTTAGCCCATGGTTGAGTTGGAAGAATTGAAACCAGATGCAGAACGATTGGAGAAAGAAATCAAAGGTTTACTTATTCCCCGTGATCCTCGAGATCAGAAAAATGTCATCATGGAAATCCGGGCAGGAACTGGTGGGGATGAAGCCGGTCTATTTGCTGCTGATTTGTTCAGAATGTATAACCGGTTCAGTGAAAGAAAAGGATGGTCTCTTGAAATACTCTCCGCCAGCGAAACAGGTGTCGGGGGATTAAAAGAAATTGTATTGCTTATAAAAGGTCGGGGTGCTTATTCACAGCTGAAATTTGAATCTGGCGTTCATAGGGTTCAGCGTATTCCTGTTACGGAATCTTCCGGAAGGATTCATACATCGACCATAACTGTTGCAGTGTTGGCAGAGGTGGATGATGTTGATATTGATATTCCGGAGAGTGACATCAAAATCGATGTTTTCAAGTCGGCTGGTGCAGGCGGCCAAAATGTGCAGAAGAATTCCACTGCTATACGCATCACCCACTTTCCAACTGGTATTGTGATAGCCTGTCAGGATGAACGTTCCCAGCTTCAAAACAAATTAAGGGCAATGAGTATTCTGAGAGCCAGGCTTTTCGATATGGAACTAGAGAAAAGGCAGAAAGAGGTTGCCGATAACCGCCGGTCTCAAATTGGTACAGGTGAAAGAGCGGAGAAAATCCGCACTTACAATTTTCCCCAATCTCGGGTGACCGATCACCGAATCAACCTTTCTTCTTTTAATTTGCCAGCTGTCCTTGATGGTGATCTGGATGATTTTATTGGGGAGTTATCCATGAAAGAAGAGTCCGATCGTCTTGCAATGGTTGGAATGGAGGCCTAAGAACATTAACATCCAAGCCTGGCTGATCTCAGCCGCTCAGGTACTGGATGGAAAATCCCAATTTCCCCGGATGGAAACCCAGGTGATTCTGGCTCATTATATGAATAAATCAAAAACCTGGATTATTGCCCATCCGCAGGAGAAGATTCCTGATTCTATTCTCGGACTTCTTGATCAAGCAATAATCAGGCTGTCTAATGGAGAACCGCTTGCGTATATTACCGGTATACGTGAATTTTTTTGCCTGCCATTTTTTGTCTCACCGGCAACCCTGATTCCCCGCCCGGAAACAGAGCTCATGGTCGAGAAGGCTATCCAATGGCTGCAATTTTATCCGGAAGCAAAACTATGCGCTGATATCGGAACAGGCTGTGGCTGCATTGCTGTCAGCATCGCAAAATCAATTCTGGGCATAAATTTCCTGGCCGTGGACGTCTCTCATAATGCGCTGCTGATGGCCAGGAGAAACATCCTTCAACACGGGCTTTCAAATCGAATCCATCTCATTCAGGGGAATTTTTTAAATTTCCTTGGTGGGAAGGTGGATTTAATCTGTGCCAACCTGCCCTACATCCCAACCCTAAGTTTAAATAAATTGGAAACAACCAGATACGAACCTCGTTTAGCACTCGATGGAGGAACAGATGGTTTGGTTTTTATCCGGGAATTACTCGAAAAATCAAAAATTTGGCTTCGGAATCCGGGATTATTACTTGTTGAGTTCGAATCCGGGCAGGAAGACAGGCTTTATAAAATCGCATGCTTCCAATTTCCTTCAGAGTGGATAACCATCCATCAAGATCTTGCTGGCAAACCCCGCTTGCTAAAAATTAACACGTCTGCGGGTAGAACTCAACATTAAGGGATAAAATGGCAATTATCTTGCCCTTGACTGATCCAATGTGTATTCCAACAGCATCCTGGTTGCTCGGGAATGATGAAATTATTGCTTTTCCAACGGATACGGTATATGGGATTGGAGGTAATTTATATTCGTCTGAGGCAATTAAAAAGTTGTATCAGGTAAAAACCCGCAGCCATCAGAAAGCAATTGCTGTATTAATTGGGAATTTAGATCAACTCACCCTGATCACGAATAATCTATCGCCCATTGCCGCAATGCTGGCTTCCAAGTATTGGCCAGGTCCACTTACTCTGGTACTTCCAAAATTAGAAGGATTGCCTGATAATTTATCCCCCTTCCCAACTGTTGGCATCCGAATGCCGGATCATTGGTTTGCCATTGAATTATTAAATTCTACAGGTCCCCTGGCAACAACCTCTGCAAATATTTCCGGTCAAAAAGATCTGGTTACTTGCAGCGAAGTCATCGACCAGTTGGGAGAAAAAATTAAATTAATATTTGACGGGGGAAAAACTCCAGGGGGAATACCATCCACGGTAGTTGATTGCACCCAACCATATCCTGTTATCCTCCGTGAGGGAGGCATATCGAAAATTGAAATAATGAAACTAATCAAGCCGGGGATGGATTAACCCCCGCTCTCCCCATGATAAATTAACAGCTTGTTTTGAATATTCCACATTTGGTAATATGCACCTTCAAGATCGATCAAGTCTTTATGGGTTCCCCGTTCAATAATTGATCCATTAGATAGAAACAATATCTCATCCATGTCTTCCATATGAACCAGCCGGTGGGTTATCCAGAGAACTGAATATTTATTAATAATTGGTTTAATATCTAACCATAACCGGTTTTCGGAAATTGCATCCATATTTGCTGTAGGTTCGTCAAAGATCATCACCGCCGAATTCCTGAGCAGCATCCTTGCCAGGAGGATACGCTGTCTTTGTCCGGCACTGATTTGCCATCCATTTTCACCAATCCAGGTATTTAACTGGTCTGGTAGGCTCATTGCCCAATGATACAAATTTACATTTTTTAGGGCAGAAATAATTTCATCCTGGGTAGCCGAAGGATTAGCGATGGACAAATTGGCAGTGAGAGTTTTTGTAAATATGTAGGATGAATTTGACATGATTGAAAAATGATTCCGTACCTGTTCCTGTTGGTACTTGTGGATTTCTATCGCCATCCAGGTATATTTCACATTCTTCAATATCCCAAAAACGCATCAGAATATTCACAATAGTGCTTTTTCCTGAACCAGTCGGTCCAACCAGTGCGGTTATTTTTCCCGGTACCAGGGAAAAATCAATGCCATTCAGGACGCTATTAGGTTCTCCAGGATATCGAAAACTTAGATTCGAAACCCTAATTTCACCGGAAAATTCTATTGGAACCGGATTTCCCGCATTAATTTCAACCTGATTGCTAGAATTCAACAACATGAGGCGGTTGGCAGATTGACTGATTTTCGAGAGGATTTCTCCCGCAGTCCCCAGTGGAAATATTGCCTCAAAACATGCAATGGTGACAAGTGTTAATACAGCCAGGGTTACCCCATCTATCTGTTGTTTATCAACAAATTCCAGCCCAAGCCATAGAATTCCGAACAAGGTAGCTCCAGGGATCAGAATGGATAAAAAAGTTGTTATACCCCTTTGTAATGCATAATCCTTTTCTATCGAATAAAATTCATCGTTTACACATGTTGAATTCATCGATCTTATTTTGCCAGGTCCCGTATGAATGGACATCCTCATTTCCATCTAACAGATCTTTTAAGATTCGACTGGATTCTCCCCGTAGTTGAATCAATTTCCTGCCTGATTTATCTGTTGTATAAGCCGCCAGAACGAACATGCATAATCCACCCATGATCATCCCAGTAAGGATTATTGGGATGAGCCGGGAATTTATCCTTCCCATGAAAATAGTTACAAACACAGTAATTAAGATTGCTGTAATTGGAGGAGAGATAATCCGGATATACAAATCCTCCAGGGTCTCGATATCGGCAGTAATCCTTGCGAATAAATCGCCCTTTTGAAAGTTAATTTGTTGGGACGGCAGGAGATGCTCAAGAACATGATAAAACCAGAGGCGAATATCAGCCAAAAATCTTAAATTTACTGAATGAGACGCCAACCTTTCAAGGTACCGAAAAACACCACGGCTGATGCCAAATAATCGGACCCCTACAATTCCTATTTGCAGCGTAGAAAATGGAGGCTGAAGTGCTGCCTGAGCAATTATATATGCCGATGTACCCAATAAACCAATGCCAGCTGCTACAGCACCGAATGATAGCAACGTCGATATGAGCATCCATTTTGAATATGGAATAAGGAATCTGCATAATCGAATTGTCGCCTTCAAGAAACACCACCGTAATACTTTACCATCTCAGAGTATTCGCCTTGCAGATCCAGGAGACTTGAATGGCTTCCGCGCTCGATTAATCTGCCATTTTTCATTACAAGAATGACGTCTGCCTGATATACGGTCGCGAGACGGTGGGCAATGCTCAAGACCGTTTTTCCTTCCGCAAGAAGACGTTGAGTATTTTGGAGGAACATCTCCGTCTCAGGATCAACTGCTGAGGTAGGCTCATCCAATACCATGATGGGGGCATTCTTATAAATGGCTCTTGCCATCACAAGCCGTTGGGACTGCCCGCTGCTCAACCTAAACCCATCTTCACCCACATGCGTATGGATACCATGCTCCAGGGATTGAACCCATTGATCTAAATGCGAACGGATTAAGGCATTCCATATCCTATCCTCATCCTCCAATCCATTTTCCATTGCTACATTCAATGCAATGCTTCCATAAAAGATATAGGGTCTTTGGGGGACATATGCAATTTGGGAAAGCCAATCATTTACATTAATATCCTTTATCGGCAACCCATTTATCAAGATATCGCCAGAGTCAGGATCAATAAACTTTAGAAATAAATTCACCAGGGTAGATTTCCCGGATGCAGTTTCCCCAACAACGGCAATATGCTGGCCTCTATTGAACTCAAATGAAATGTCAATAACAGCAGGTTCATTCCGCTCTGGATACATGGTACGAAACCTGGTTAAACCTGATTACAAATTTATTATCGATGATGTCCTTCAGGTTTTCTGTCGTGCCACCATTATCCGCGAGAGATACTCTATCAATACCTTTCCATTCCTCAATCCCAAGAAATTCAGACAGTCGATGAAATGCCGCCAGTCCTTTATTGCTGGCATGAAATTTGAGACTCAATTGACGCAAAGGATTATAGAACTCCGGTACGATGAGTAATATAACAAAAGCAGTCTGAAAGGAAAAAGTGCCATAAATGAGCCGCAATCCAATTTCGACAGCAATTATTGCTACGCTGATCGTAGCGATTATCTCCAGAACAAAAGCTGATAAAAAGGTGACCCTTAAAACTTTTAATGTGTCCAGTCGGTATTCATCATTTATTTTCTCCAGGGTTCCTGCATAAGATTTACTTTGACTCAGAATCTTCAAGGTAACCAGGCCGCGTAATGTGTCCAGGTAATGACCACCCAACCTGCTGAAGTTATCCCATTGATCCTGGGTTAATTTCTCCGCCCGGTTACCAATTAAGATCATAAATACTGGGATAAGAGGGGCTGTAACGAATAATATCGTGCCGGATAATGCATCCCTGGGGAACACAAACAATAGATATAAAACAGGGATACTGAACGCAAATATGATTTGTGGTAAATATTCACTGAAATATTTATCAAGATCATCAATACCAGCTGAGAAATAATGTTAATTAATTCACCGCTCTGCATATTCTTTAGTCGAACTGGGTTAATTCTTGGAATGTTTTCTGAAAAACGCTTTCCTTAAATCATTTTTTATGCGTGCCGCCATACATTTTCGCAAATCCATCACTGCAATAGGACGAGAAACCTCTTAATGTAAAAACTAGTATCAAGTGACAACAGGAGTGGAACGAGATCAGATCTTGTCTGTTGTTCAATAAAACTACCACTTACGATCTGGCTGAGAATATTCACCTGGATCAGGAACAGCCCTGCAGATAATAAATCCAAAACCTATGCTGTAAATAAAATAACCTTTTTTGCGGTTTTACCAATCCTGAAAGTTGCTTATCCCAAATTCGCATTCAATGATCATCCCGGACCGAAAAGAAATCAATCAATATATAATTATTTGTAAGATAGATTATCGCATAATTGAATTTTGATTCTCTGACGAATTTATTGTTGATATCCGGACAAATTCACATCTTATTATGAAACCTTGAGTTGAAATTTCTCGTATTTATTATTAAGGTTAGAAAATATTTACGGAATGAATAAAGGTTGAATTAAGCTAGGAGAAAGAATGAGTATATTGGGTAATATTATCTGGTTAATATTTGGAGGGTTTTTCAGCGGGATGGGATACATTATTGGTGGAATTTTCACCTGCCTTACAATAATCGGGATTCCATTTGGAATTCAATCCATAAAATTAGGCGTTGCAACACTTACCCCATTTGGCAAGCAAATACAAACCCGAAAAGATTCCGGTGGGATTATGGAAACAATTTTCAATATTATTTGGGCAATCCTTTTTGGTTGGGAAATTGCGATTGCACACCTGACATCCGCAATAATCCTTGCCATCACAATTGTTGGTTTACCATTTTCCATCCAACACATAAAATTAATTCCCCTTGCTTTATTACCATTTGGCAAGGAATTTAAATAATATCAGCATGATCCCCAGTATAATACGATTAAAATACTTAAATTTAAGCAAAAAAATCCCGTGAGAAACATTTTTTACTCAAGGGATTTTTTGCTATAAGAATAATCCACTACATGACAATATTCACAAGCCGGCCTGGAACATAAATGATATTTTCTGGGCTTTTTGCCTTCTAGGAATCTTTGTATTCCATCTGCCTGTAATGCTAAGTTCTTAGCCTCTTCTTCGCTGATATCCACAGAAACCAGTAATTCGATCTCGAACCTTGCCATCTACCTGTAAAACAAGTTGAATTTGTTCAAATTGGATGGCTTCCAAATCGACATCCGGCCATTTTTGTTGGTGAATTGAATAAGGTTTTCCAAGAATATGCCAGATTTCCTCTGATATGTGCGGGCAAACAGGTGCCATCATCCGCAGGTATGTATCCACCACTTCATGCCAGACCCCATTTCGATAAGCACCTTCTTGTTTGGCTTTACCAATTTCATTAAGTAATTCCATTAATGATGAGATGATTGTATTAAATTCAAACTGTTCATAATCACGGGTGATGGATTTTAACTTGAGATGCAAAATTCTGCGAAGATTTTTTACATCCTGCTCCGAAAAATGGCGATCTGTAATTGGACCATCCTCCAGGAGTATGGACCATACTCTTTTCAACCAGCGATAAACGCCATCAATTCCGCTCCTGTTCCAGGGTGCACCCAACTCCCAGCGAGCGAAAAACATCAGGAATGCCCGTACTGCATCGGCACCGTATGCTTGCACCAGTTCATCTGGTGCAATAACATTTCCCCGGCTCTTAGACATCTTTTCCGAATCTTCACCCACCACAATGCCCTGGTTCCTCAGTTTGATCATCGGCTCCATCCCATATGTGATTCCCATATCACGTAGTGCTTTATGAAAAAATCGCGTATAGATCAAATGCATTGTCGCATGTTCAATACCACCCGTGTACGTATCTACTGGCATCCAATAACTCGTATTCTTGTGGATCAAAAGGTCCCCCATCAAATTCTGGACTTAGATACCTTAAGTGATACCAGGAGGAACACATGAAAGTATCCATGGTATCAGTCTCCCTCCTGGCTGCCTGGTGGCATTTGGGACAGGTAGTAATCGACCAGGTGGGATGGAGTTTTGAGCGGGCTTTCGCCGGTTGGCCGCCATTCCACATCATCAGGCAGCAGTACAGGAAGATCCTCTTCTGGAACAGGTAAAATACCGCAGTTATCACAAAAGATCATCGGGATCGGAGCCCCCCAGTACCTTTGCCTGGAAATTAACCAATCGCGCAAACGGTAATTCACTTCGTGGTGGCCAGTCCCTTGTTCTTCCAATAATTCGATGCTGCTCCCGAAAGATTTATCTCCTGTGGTGCCGGATAAGCGTCCGGAATTTATCATTCGTCCAAATGCTGGTACAGCTTCCGTCATTTCGTCAGGATTCAATTCGGGAATCCCATCTGGCTGTATAACTACACGAATTTCAAGGTTGAATTTCTTGGCAAACTCAAAGTCTCTCTGGTCATGCGCCGGAACTGCCATGATGGCGCCTGTTCCGTATGTCATTAGCACATAATCGGCAATCCAGACGGGAATTTTTTCCTGGTTCACTGGATTGATGGCATATCCTCCAGTAAATATACCGGTTTTCTCCTTGTCAGTGGATTCCCTTTGAATGTCTGTCTGGCGTACCGCCTGTTTAATGTAATCCTGGACCAATTGATATTGTTCTTTAGTTGTGATTTTCTCTACCAGCGGATGTTCGGGTGCGAGTACCATGAAGGTAGCTCCCCACAGTGTATCCGGACGGGTGGTAAAGATTTCAAGCGAATCTCCTTGTTCAGTTATAAAACTGACCAGGGCACCTTCCGATCTCCCGATCCAGTTTGTTTGCAGCAAACGGACACGTTCCGGCCAATCGCAGTGACTGAAATCCAATAGTTCATCGGCATAATTTGTGATCTTAAAAAACCATTGTTCCAGATTCTTCTTAATAACCGGTGTTCCACATCTTTCACAGTGCCGGTCATCACCCCAGACCTGTTCCCTTGCCAGGGTTGTATTGCAATTTGGACACCAATCAACCGGAGATTTCTTCCGATATGCCAACCCGTGTTCGTAGAGTTTCAAGAAGAACCATTGTGTCCATTTATAATATTTTGGATCCGAGCTGATGGCTTCCCGACGCCAATCAAACATGGCACCCATGCTTTTCAATTGGTCCCGCATATGTGCAATGTTCTGATAGGTCCATTGTTTGGGATGAATGTTATTGCGGATGGCTGCATTTTCAGCAGGCAAGCCAAACGCATCAAATCCCATCGGAAAAAGGACATTGTAGCCTTTCATGCGCAGGTACCTGGCCCTGGCATCAGCAGGGGTCATTGCATACCAGTGACCAATATGAAGTTCGCCGGATGGGTATGGAAGCATTGTTAAAGCGTAGTATTTCGGCCGGTTGGGATCAATATTGGAATGATAAAGTCCATCCTCACTCCCATGTTTTCTGCCATTTTGCTTCAATTTGTCCTGGATCATAAAATGGATATTCAATTTTTGGCATTTTCTTCTCCATGATTCCATTTAAAAAAAACCTCCTCCCGATAGGGACGAAGGTTATTCTCCGCGGTACCACCCAAATTGTCTGAATATCTCCAGACCGCTCTCATGCGATAACGGACATATCCGGCACCAGCTACTTGTTTCACCGGTACAACCTGCCAATAATATGGCTTACCAGGCGAGTTCAACCTGCTGCACTCCATGGGTGCCTGCCAGACTTTCACCATTCTCTGGCTCGCTGCTGGATGATTTACTACTCCTGAAGGTCGTTTATTCTATTTTATTCAAAAATACAAACACCCAGAGCATTTACTGATCTGAGTGTTTTTCATCAAAGTGGACCCAGAGGGACTCGAACCCTCGACCTTCTCAATGCCATTGAGACGCGCTCCCAAACTGCGCTATGGGCCCATAAATTTAAAGGGCTTTGATCAGTCCTTCCATCCCCAGTGGACCTGGAGGGATTCGAACCCTCGACCTCTTCAGTGCGATTGAAGCGCGCTCCCAACTGCGCTACAGGCCCATTATCAGGGTAGGAGGATTTTACTCGATGGGTTTATGGATGTCAAGTTTTTGTAGGTTTCTGGCACATAACGTGACCATGCCTGTTGCGCTGCTGGATTTGTGATTAGCGCCCCTTTGCTTCCAACCGGAAAATGTTATATTCTGGAGGGTCGTCCTAAAAGTGTATAATTATTAGGCACAAAACTCATTAAGTGAAGCTCACTTTGAAAGGAATATTTTATATGGTTCATGAACATCGCATGCAAAGCTTATTAACACTTATGGCTCACAATAACCTCGATGGAATTGCCCTCAATCCTGGGCCAACGTTAAAGTATCTTACCGACTTAAATTTCCATTTGATGGAGAGGCCATTCTTGCTGCTTATCAGCCGGGATGGAAACGCAGTACTTGTTCATCCCGAATTGGAATCATCAAAGCTAAACGATTCGAAAATTAGTTTGAAAGGGTATGCATATGGCGAGAATCCGGAAAAATGGGGGCAGATATTTTCAACCGCTTTGCATGACCTTAATATGAATGGGAAAAAGATAGGGATCGAACCTACACATATCCGTTTCCTGGAGCTTCAATTCTTAAATAATGCTGCCCCGGACTCAAAAATCATTGCCGCAAATATGGTTTTAGATAATTTGCGAATTTTAAAAGATCCATCGGAGAAACAATATATTAGGCAGGCAGCTATAATCGCCCAGAATGCCATGGAGGCAGCTATTCCATATATGAAACCTGGTGTTTCAGAGGTCGAAATTGCCATGGAATTATCCATTCAGCTGCTTCGTGCAGGGTCCGAACCCGGATTTGCGTTTTCTCCAGCAGTTGTTGCAGGACCGAACAGCGCCAAAAATCACACCGGGCCAGGAGACCGATTATTACAAAAAGGTGATCTCATTATGATTGATTGGGGTGCAAAGTATAAAGGCTACAATTCAGATCTTACCCGCACATTTGCCATTGGTGAGCTTGATCCGCAACTGGTGAAGATTTATGAAACAGTCCAGGCAGCCAACGATCAGGGGAAAAAGATTGCCAGACCAGGCTTGCCTGCAGGCGAGGTCGATAAGGCTACGCGGAAGATTATTGATGCTGAAGGATTTGGCAAATATTTCACCCACAGAACTGGACATGGTCTTGGCATGGAAGTACATGAACCCCCTTATATTTATGCGGAGAATCAAAATATCCTGGAAGAAGGCATGGTGTTTACAGTGGAACCCGGAATTTACATCGAAGGTAAAGGGGGTGTAAGAATTGAAGATGATGTAATTATTACCGGTTCCGGTTGTGAATCACTTTCAGATTTTCCACGCGATTTAAGGATTCTGTAATAGGGGAAATCTGGAAAAATTATGCCGTTAATCATTCGGAAGTTCGTTCTGCAGCCTTTTTTCAACAATTCATACCTGGTAATTGATGCAAACACCAATCAGGCAGTTGTCATTGACCCTGCAACCGGATCGAAAATCATATCCGAGATTGCAAATGAAAACGGATACCAGATAATTGGTATCTGGCTGACACATGCACATTTCGACCATTTTTGTGGGGTCAGCGAAATCACCAATGAGGACGGAATCATCCCACCGGTAGCCCTGCATCCGCATGATCTGGAACTCTGGCAAAGTGGTGGTGATGCTCAGGAATTTGGATATATTTTCGACAGGGGACCTGAACCTTCCATACTTCTCGAAGACGAACAGATTTTATTATTAGGTGAAACCAAGATTCGGGTAATTCACACTCCTGGCCACTGTATGGGTCATGTTGTTTATTATTCCATCTCTGACAATGAAATTTTTTGCGGAGATTTAATATTCAAGGGAGGGATCGGACGCACTGACCTCCAGGGAGGCAGCATGACCCAGATTATGGACAGTATTTTCCACAAAATTTTGATTCTTCCAGAAGAAACCAGGCTTCATCCAGGTCACGGCCCGGAGACATCTATTCGGGAAGCAAAAACATTGGTTATTTAATCAAAAAACCTGGTGGACGTATCCACCAGGTTTTTGAAATTTTCTTTTATTTTGCATAATCTATCGCCCGGGTTTCCCGGATCACTGTTACTTTTATCTGTCCAGGATATTGCATTGTATCCTCAATTTTCTTAGCAATATCCCTCGCCAGCCTGGTTGCATCGAGATCATCAATATCACCCGGTCTGACAAGAATCCGAACCTCACGTCCTGCTTGAATTGCATAACTTTGCTCAACTCCTTTATATGAGTTGGCAATTTCCTCAAGAGATCGCAGGCGCTTGATGTAATGTTCAAGGTCTTCCCGTCTGGCACCCGGTCTTGCTCCAGAAATCGCGTCCGCAGCTTCAACGATAATTGATTCCACACTCTCCTGGTCAATTTCATGGTGATGCGAAGCAATGGCATTGACAACTCTTGCATTTACTCCATACCTTTTTGCAAAATCCGCTCCAATTGTGGCATGGGTCCCTTCGGTATTGTGATCCAGGGCTTTTCCAAGATCATGCAAAAGTCCCGCTGTACGTGCAACTTCAACATCAGCATTTACCTCTGCAGCAATCGCTGCCGCAAGGTGGGAGGTTTCCACTGCGTGAGCAAGCTGGTTTTGTCCATAAGAAGTACGGAATTTTAGTCTTCCGAGTATTTTTAATATTTCGGGGTGTAATCCAGCAATGCCGGTATCAAATGCAGCTTGCTCACCAGCTTCCGCGATTACCTTTTCTACCTCTACTTCCTTCTCATGCAAAACTTTCTCAATATATGCTGGATGAATCCGACCATCCAGGATAAGTTTTTCAAGTGATCGCCTGGCAATTTCTCTTCGAACCGGGTCAAAGCAAGAAATTGTCACCGCCTCCGGTGTGTCATCTACAATAACATCAACTCCGGCTGCCTGTTCAAATGACCGTATATTCCGTCCATTTCTGCCAACAATGCGTCCTTTCATTTCTTCATTCGGCAGTGGAACAAGGGAGGTAGTAATTTCACTGACATGATCGGAGGCAATCCTTTGAATCGCATTTGTAATAATCATGCGTGCCTTTTTCTCGCCCTCATCACGCGCTTCTGCCTCAATTCCGCGAATAATTCTTGCCATATCATTTCGTGCTTCTTTTTCCGCCAGGTTTAAAAGTTCCTGTCTGGCATCTTCAATCGTCATCTCAGCTATCTTTTGAAGCTCCTCAATACCTTTCTCATACATCTTGTCAATATCATTTGCTCGTTTATCTATCGTACTCTGCCGCTTGTTGAGGGCTGTCTCACGCTGTTCCAATCGGTCCATCCGTTGATCTAAATCCACCCGGCGCTTTTGCAGGCGATCTTCTTCGCGTGATAATTCATTTCTTTTGCGTGTTACCTCCGAATCGGCTTCTTCAAGCACCTTTAATGCATTATCCCGGGCTTCCAGTTCAACCACTTTCGCCTTTTCGTTTGCCGTCAGGATAACATTATCAGCTTTTAAATTTTGTTCCTTTTGGTAACGGCCGACAAAAATTTTCGTAAAGATCACTGTAAGACCGGCAGTTAACCCTATAATCAACAACACCATTACTATTATTCCAAATTCATTCATTCCTGTATCCTTATCCTGAACCTATCTAGTTTCAATATGATTCAATTCAGCAGAATAAGATTCCCATAAAACGGGCAGTACATTTCCAATTGTTTCTAAAGTGAAGCCTTTACGTGCTAAATACCCCCCCACTCGTTGTTTAAAAAGATATTTGTCCATTGTTTCAATCCGGTGCAGGTATCTTAAACCTGCTTTAAGAGCAATATCATCTTCACTTGTAATATCTTGAAGAACATGTTCAATTATTTCGTCTTCGACACCTTTATGAAGTAATTCCTGTCTCAGTGCTCTCCGGCTTTTTGGACGGAAAGCCAACCTGTTCTCAACCCAGAATTCTGCAAATTGATTGTCGTCTATAAGTTTTTTTTCACTTAATTGTTCAACGACCTTGTTAATGACATCCGGAGGAATATTGCTATTTTCAAGTCGTTTTCTGACTTCACTTGAAGTTCGCGGTCGGTAAGAAATATATTTAAGTGATTTCTGGTATGCTGTTTCAACCATGTCAGCTGCTTGTAACTTGCCAATATTATCTTCACTGAGGGCTAATCCAACGTTCAGCCAGACCGCAACGGTTCGTGCAAGTGAAAATGCGTATTCTCCATTCAGGTAAACACTTACCCTATTTTGATTATTCTTTTGCAATTCCATCGAACTTATAATTTTTTCCATAATTAATAACAAAAGCCGATGATCCACCATGGAGTGGTCACGGCTGAATAATCAGGGTTATCAAATTCTGGATGCTTGTGCTAGCCGGAACATCATAATTATCTGATGTTTCGGTGCTTGCTGATATTTAGGTATTTATTATGGTATTCTCATAATGATCTGATGGACAATCCAAATAATTCTATTAATTTATGCTCCTAAACTCGTTTCCCCAATCAGATTCCATTAATAACCGTTTCCAATTACCAGATAAATATCTCAACATCCAGATTTTTTCAATTATTGCCAGGTAAAGATAAGATACCTTGAATGTAAATGGCAATATCTAGATCCTATAATTTTCAGTCCATAACCATCCATTTTCTCTATCAGAAAATTTATTGGTTCCAAATTTCTTATCTATATTGTAAATATTATACTTTATTTTTTTGTATATGGATATTGAAATAATAACCATTCTCTATAACGGTAGTTTTTCCAACTTACTCTTAAACCAGCAAAATTTCTCCTCTCGGGGTTGCTGAAAAAGCAGAAAGTGATAACATAGTATTTTGGGCACCAAATAAACCAGGTCACGAAACATAATATAAATATATCAATAATGAAAATCGGATCTCTCAAACAATTTTCAATCCCCCTTGCACTCCTCTTGCTTTGCTTTTTGAGTTATGGTTTGTTAATACCCTGGTTAGGATTTTACTGGGACGATTGGGTTTACTCCTGGTTCGGATATGTCCTTGGTCCTGGAGGATTTCAAAAAGCATTCGCAAACGACCGGCCTTTCTTAAGCCTGATATACATGATTACAACGTCCATCCTGGGCCACAATCCAGTTGCCTGGCAAATAACCGGATTGGTGACAAAGTGGGGTACAGCACTATTATTCTGGTTTTTCCTAAAGTTGGTATGGCCTCAAAAACAGTATTCTTTCCCAATATTAATGGCAAGTCTCTTCCATGCAGTTTATCCTGGCTTTAGTCAGCATTCGATCTCGGTAATTTATAGCCAGGCATATATTCTTTATAGCTTTTATTTAATCTCAATGATATGCATGGTTCTTGCAGTCCGGTCTGAAAAACATTCTCATATATTTACAATAATCGCAATAATGAGCGCGATGATCTGTCACTTTTCTACCGAATATTTTTTTGGCCTGGAATTTTTGCGTCCATTCTTTCTCTGGTTACTTACAACAAACCAGAATCAATCTGCACTTGATCGCCTCAAAATCACATTAAAAAATTGGGGTATTTACCTTATTGTTTCTTTCTTTTATATCCTTTTTCGTTACATACAAACCCAATCACCAGATTACCTGGGTTATAAATTCTCCATTTTGGATAGTTCTTCACAAAGTTTCATGTGGATGTCAATAGGATTTGTGCAGGAGATATTTTCAACCATCCAAAAAGCCGGGATAACTGCCTGGACACAAACCTCACGACTATTCTCATTTCCCATAGATGCTTCTTCAACCTGGATGTACCTCTCCGTGATGGGAATTACATTCGCCATTATTGTTTTTTTTGGATTCCGCTCCCAGAAGGAACATGATTCATCCAAAGAATTTGATGACCAGTGGGGGATTTTCGCAATTGTAACGGGTCTCGCCGGAATATTACTGGGCAGGTTACCTTCATGGATAGCTGGGTTGCCTATCGGATTGGAATTTCCTTACGACCGGTTTATGTTATCAACCGGATTCGGTGCAAGCTTGCTCATTTCAGGATTGATTATCTTTCTAGCAAAATCTGGAAAACGCAGGGTAGTAATTATGGCAGCAGTCCTCGCCATGGCAGTCGGATGGAATTTTTATACAAGCAATACATTCCGTAGGGATTGGCAGAATCAAACAGAATTCTTTAAACAATTATCATGGAGAATTCCAGCGATAGAACCCGGTACAATTCTTATGACTCATGAACTTCCATTAAAGTATTATTCGGATAATTCGCTCACAGCTCCATTGAATTGGATATACGATACAGACTTGGCCGTGAATGATAACCAAATGCCATATATCCTAATATATACAAAAATACGGCTTGGCCAATCCCTGGAAAATATTCTTCCAGACCAACCAGTTCATTTTAATTTCCGGGCATTTGAGTTTTATGGCAATACAAGTGACACACTATCTATTTACTATCCTGTTGGAGAATGTTTACGCATCCTGGACAAAGAATTTACTGACCAGAATATCCTCCCAGGGTTGCCAGGAGTGTATGAAGATTTAATTCCATTAAATAACCTTAAGCGGATTATTTCAAATCCCATAAAATCCGCTACACTTCCTTCGGAGATTTTCAAGACCTCAACCCAGCCTGATTGGTGCTATTATTTCGAGAAAGCCGAGTTGGCACGCCAGGATGGAAATTTTAAACAGGTTGTCGATCTGGCAAATGAAGCAGCAAGCAAAGGATTATCTCCAAAATCACCTTCTGAATTATTTGTTTTTATTGAAGGTTTCGCCAATCAGGAATTATGGGATGAAGCTGAAAAACTCTCTATTGAAGTATTAGAATCAAATCCTGAGTTTTCCCGGGGAATTTGCCAGACCTGGAGACGAGTTCAAATGGACAGGAATTCTGATGGTAAGGATGATTCGGAAATCATAGGCGCTCTGACCAAATTTAATTGCGTTGAAGAATAAAGAATGATTCTTCTAATTCTTTCCTGTTTAATTTATTCGGCTGGAATATTATGAAATGTGTCATTTTGCAACCATCTTACATTCCTTGGCGTGGATATTTTCATCAAATACTCCAGGCCGATTTATTCATTTTTTATGATGATGTCAAGTATGATAAAAATGGATGGAGAAACCGTAACCGGATTAAGACACCTCAGGGGTTAAAATGGTTAACCATACCAATTCATCAAAAAGGAATCGAGAGTAACCAGAAACCCATCAACCAGGTCGAGATAAATTGGGACAGGGACTGGATTACCTCCCATTGGAACACCATTGAAATGTCTTATCATAAAGCCCCATTTTTTGACCTTTTTTCTGGTGAATTATTCCCTTTCTACCAACAAAAACCAGTACGATTAGCCGATTTTACGATTGACCTTACCATTAAGATTGCTGAACTGCTTGGGATACATTCGGTTAAGTTTATATGCTCGTCAGATTTGGAAAATATCCATGGTGAAAAAACAGAAAGAATAATCCAAATATTGGAGCAAGTGGGAGCAAATCACTATCTTTCCGGACCTTCTGCAAGAAATTATATTGACGATGAAATGTTCAATAAAGCCGGGATCAATATTGAATACATAGCTTATGATTATCCAGAATATCCTCAGTTCTATCCACCATTCGAGGCACAGGTATCCATTCTAGATCTGATATTTATGGTTGGAAGTGATGCCCTTAGTTATATCCAAAACGGAAATAGGTAATAACAATTCCTGAGAAGAGGGCAGAAATGTCAGATGAAAATATCAACCTGAATGATATACGCAGCTATTTTGATGAAAAATTACAGAAATTTGGAACAACTCACCAGGGAGTTGATTACAACTCACCGCATTCCCAGGAACACCGTTTTGCTCAGTTAATTAAGATCTTAAACCCTGATAAACAATATTCGTTATTGGATTACGGTTCCGGTTATGGATCACTTTACGGATATTTAAGTCGTCTTGGACACGATCTAACCTACTATGGATATGATATTCTGGAAACAATGGTTGAGGAAGGAAAAAATATATATAAGGATAATCTGCATTGTTTTTTCTCAGCCTCCTTAGGGAACATCCCGCGAGTTAATTATGCGGTTGCCAGCGGAACATTTAATATGAAAATGGATTATGAAAACAAGGAATGGCAGGATTTTGTACTAAAGAACATTCAAATTATGAACGAATATTCATCCTTGGGATTCTCGTTCAACCTCTTAACATCCTATTCGGATCAAGATTATATGCGCAGGGATTTATATTATGCAGATCCTTGTTTTTATTTTGATTACTGCAAAAAACATTTTTCTAAAAATATTGCCTTACTCCATGATTATGGTCTCTATGACTTTACAATCCTGGTTCGTAAGGATATTTAAGCGATTTGGATTTCGAAGAATTTATTTAATTTTTGTTACACCTATGCAATTTTAGCGGCACTATATATCAGGTATCCTATGCAACCATATGAAAAAGAAGAGGCACTCGCTTATCACCGCCTGGATAACAAACCCGGAAAAATTGAGGTTGTTCCGACAAAACCCCTTGAGAATCAAAAAGATCTCAGCCTGGCATACACACCGGGAGTGGCATATCCAGTCTTAGCTATCGAAGAAGATCCCTTAAATGCTTATGAATATACAGCCAAAGGAAATTTAGTTGCTGTAATAACAAACGGGACAGCCATCCTTGGTCTTGGCAATAGAGGGCCATTGGCATCGAAACCAGTAATGGAAGGAAAAGCAGCACTATTTAAGAAATTTGCCTACATTGATGTCTTTGATCTTGAAATAAACGAATCAAATCCTGACAAACTAATAGAAATAATCCTCTCTTTAGAACCAACCTTCGGTGGAATCAATCTTGAAGACATAAAATCTCCAGAGTGCTTTTACATTGAGCAAAAGCTTGTTGAGCAAATGTCTATACCGGTATTCCATGATGACCAGCATGGGACTGCGATTATTTTGGGCGCTGCACTCATGAATGCCCTTGAGTTAACATCAAAGAAATGGGGAAATATAAAAGTTGTATTCTCGGGTGCAGGCGCTGCTGCTGTGGCATGTGCAAGGCACCTGCTCCGGATGGGAATTCCGCGTGAGAATATCTGGATGTGTGATATAGAAGGATTGGTATATAACGGCAGGATTAGGGAAATGTTTAATGAGAAATCGGTTTTTGCCCAGGGAAATATTCCTGCAACTCTCGCTCAAACCATTCCCGGAGCAGATGTCTTTATCGGACTTTCTGTTGGGAATATCCTTACGCCGGATATGCTTTTATCAATGGGAAGTTCTCCAATCGTTTTCGCCATGGCAAACCCAATCCCTGAAATTTCTTATGAACTTGCCAAACAAATTAGACCAGATGCCATCGTAGCTACAGGCAGATCCGATTACCCGAATCAAATCAATAATCTTCTTGGATTTCCTTACATTTTTCGAGGAGCATTGGATGTTCGCTCTCGAAAAATCACCGAAGCGATGAAAATTTCTGCATCAATAGCTCTCGCTGAGTTAACCAAGTTGCCAGTGCCTGAACAAGTGCTGCGTGCTTATAATGTTGACCATTTGGAATTTGGCCCCGGTTATATCATCCCAAAGCCTTTCGATCCAAGGCTATTTGTAGAGGAATCCTATGCTGTCGCAAAAACCGCCGTGGAACAAAACCTGGCCAGGGTCTCATTTGAATTATCAGCATACCGGCAATCATTAATCAGCATTGTGAAAAATAGAAATCCAGAATTGTATTAATTATATATTCCATCAAAATGCATGCTAAAATAGCATCAATGGAAAATAATCTCGATTCAAGTTACAAGCAGGACCCTTTTTTCAAATCCCACAGGCATCAAATTTCCTGGCAGGTGGGACTTCCTATTGCCATTGCCTGTTTGATCGTTATTGGAATTGCGATACTCCTGATTATTGGTACAAGCAGTGGGTCAGCTAACCGGGATTTAACATACTGGGCTAGTATTTCGATAATCATTTTACTGATTCCTTGCATGATTGGGTGCATTTTTTTGATGGGTCTCTTATTTGGATCGATTTTTGGTTTATCTAAAGGATTAAGTATTCTCCCTGTTTATCTGAAAGCTGGTGATATTTTTATTAACCGGCTATTCAATTTGATTTCAAATTACGCTGATAAATCGATTAATCCAATTATCCAGATTAAAATTCGTTATGCAGTTGTGAGAAGTATTTTTCAACCGAAATCAAGGATTAAATCAATTGGAGCCGGAGATCAAAATGGACCAAATGGATAGTAGAAAAATAATCATTTTAGGAGCAGCTATTGGAGCCGCAACTGGAATTTTTGGAGCATATTTATTAATAAAAAGAGCCAATGACGAAAGTTCAACCAAATTAATGACCCCTGGTGAAGGGGTGAAATTAGGTCTGGGAATCCTCGGCCTCCTGAAATTGATTTCCGAGTGAACTATCTGTAATTCTTAGATCACTTGTAATTCCACAATTTTTTTATCCTAAATAAATATACATAAGATCCCAAATTTTATAAAAAAGATCTTATGTTTTTTTTGGCAATGTTATAATCCTGAACGTGTCCCCAAGCTCATTTATCAGGTCAATCATCGCCGGGCAATTATTCCGTGAGTTTAATATAAGTGCGGATGGAAAGGCACGCCTTGATATTCCGGGGGGTAACCTACTATATGCATCAATTGGTTATAGAATTTGGGAAACAGACGCCGGGTTAATCAGCCGGGTCGGCGAGAACTATCCCCATGATTGGCTGACTGATATCGAATCATCCGGATTTGACATACGCGGCATTAAGATCCTTCCTGTAGCAATAGACCACCGCTTATTTACCGCCCATCAAAATCTCATTTCAGGGATCCACGACAATCCAGTTACTTACTTTATCCATTATGGTTACACATTTCCAACATCTCTTCTTGGATATACAAATCCATTTGCTCCATCCAAGGACATCAAGCTGGTTCATAAAACCACATTGATGCCTGGTGATTTCCCATTGGATTATTTGGAGGCATCTGCTATTCTTATTGGTTCACTCGATTACACAAGCCAGACAACGCTTCTATCCATATCCAGGAATAATAAGATTTCAAGCATTTTATTGGAATCCTCCACCGAGCAAATGGATTCCATCTTTTTGGACGAACTACCAATTATTATTGATGGACTGACTGTTTTCATAACAGATGAAATAAAAATCAGGAAATTATTTTCAACACGGTTAAATGATTTATGGGAAATGGCCGAAAAAATTTCTGGCCTAGGTTGTGAAATTGTATTAATAAAATCTCAATCAGGCAGTCAGTTAATTTATGATCATAAAGGGAATAAAAAATGGCTGGTGCCACTTTATCCAACCAGAATAAAAAACGGCACTGGCGTTGGGGATGCCATTTCAGGTGGGTTTCTGGCAGGTTTCAGGAAAAACTATGATCCATTGGAAGCAGCCTTATTTGGTAGTATTTCTGGCTCCCTGGTGGGTGAAGGGAATACTCCCTTTTACGCATTAAATTGTTTAAAAGGCCTCCCTGAGGCTCGTTTAAGTCGGATTCGTGATCTTGTTAGAAAGTTATAATAATTGACCTTCGAAAAAAACCTGCCGTTTATCCTTCATCTTGCAGCTCAAATCCAGAAAATTCCTGCGCCAACGGGTAATGAGCAGAAACGTGGATTGTTTATTGCTGACCAATTCTTAATATATGGGCTCAACGAAGTTCAAATTGATCGGGTTGGAAATGTTTGGGGGTTTTTACCAGGTGGATCTGCAAAACCACTTGTAATCAGTGCACATATCGATACTGTCCATGACCTTGATTCTCCCCTGCCGCTGAAAACTGTTGGCACAAGGCTAATAGGGCCTGGAATCGGTGATAATTCACTGTCCACAGCGGCGATGATCGGGTTAGCTAAGCACCTGATTAAATCCAAAACATTATTACCTGGAGGAATCTGGTTTATTGCCAACGTAGGCGAAGAGGGATTGGGTAATCTCAGAGGTATGATTGAGGTCGTCGAAACGCTGAAGGATCAAGCCCTTGCCTATATCATCCTGGAAGGAATAGGATTAGGCCATATTTTCCACGCCGGTCTTGGGATAAAGCGGTATCGCATAACATTTAATACACCGGGAGGACACTCCTGGGAAAACTATGGAACACCTTCGGCGATTCATGAGATTGCCCGGTTAATTACATCTCTAAATGATTTGCCGTTGCTTGAAAAATCCCGGGTTTCACTGAATGTTGGTACCATCCGTGGAGGGACAACCATAAACTCAATTGCATCCACTGCAACGATTGAAGTTGATCTACGGTCAGTGACTCAAGAATCCCTTAGGGATATGCATGAAACAATTACCTCTCTAACCCAATCACATCAAAGTGACAGCGTAAAGACCGAAATCATCAGCATCGGTGATAGACCTTCCGGGTCAATTCCAGAATCACATCCTCTTGTCAAACTTGCTGTTGATTCTCTAGTAAGCCTCGGGATACCCCATCACCTGGGAATTGCATCAACGGATGCGAACATTCCCCTCAGTAGAGGAATACCCGCAATCTGTATTGGATTGACTCATGGTGGAAGGATGCATACCCTGGATGAGTATATTGAAATAAGACCAATTATGATTGGTTTTCAACAGTTGTTAGGTATTATTGCCGGTGTATGGGAAAATCAAAAATGAAATCCTGACAGGGGCAACTTTCAGTTTCCTGGGATGGTTATTTTTTTAGAAGTTTCCGGAGCCATGCGCCAAGCAGGTAGGATGACAATATCTGATAGGCATCATAAGCCCTGGCTGAATCCTCACCAGATTGACTGTACAGCCTTTTTTGATATTCTTCTAACAAAATTTCACTTTGTAATGAAATGGATGGATATACCAATGAAAGCGCTGCTAACCTCTCGGCTGGTGACCATCCTTCCTTTTGTTGGACCTTGAGTAATTTTTCCAACCAGAGGATTTTTAGATAGTATTGCTCAACGGGTGTTATTTGGGTCATAACTGTGAGATATTCCAGCCAATCCGGAACATGAAGTCCGAAATTTTTTAATGATTTCCGAATTACGAGAAATAGGTGGGATGGTGATGACTGTATCCTCTTATAAAGGAATATCCCAAGACCCATCAAGCCTATTAAAATGACAGTAAGAATGAAAACTTGAACTGTATTTATTGGATTGGTTGGTACTTCATCAAGCAGGAAAATTTCCTCCTCTTCTTGCCCCAATCGACCTACCCCGGGATTCCCTGAGGGAAAGTCTCCGGGATTGATAATAGAATCAGGATTTTCATCAATGGTAGGGTCGCCAGATGGATAATCGAGCGGTGGTTGAGAAGCGGTCGGCTCAAATTCAATCCATCCATAACCAGGAAAGAATACCTCAGGCCACGCATGGCTATCTTTCTTTAAAACCTGATACTCATCGCCCCCTTCTTGCTCAGCCCCTTCGGCGTACCCAACCGCAAGTCTTGCCGGAATACCGATAGAACGAAGCATCAGGACTTCCAGGGAGGCATAATAATTACAGAATCCTTCTTTATGATCAAATAGGATCCATTCCAGGACATCTTTTCCCGCAGGTTTTGGAGGTAATGTATCCGAGTACGTGATATTGGATCTCAAATAACGTGTGATTGCAATTGTTTTGTCATATGCGTTTTTTTCATTTACTGTAATATCTGCTGCCAGGTTAATTATGCTTTTAGAAAAATTTTCTGGTAGCTGAATATAACGGTCAAGAATATCTTTCGGATAATTCTGCCCGCTTGTTCTTAGCTCTCGATCTGTTGGTGAACTGATTAAGGATACAGTCCTGTACTTCTCCCCACGATGGAGCGCAGGATTTGCCAGAACGGCAATTAGATTTATTTTTTCAAGAGATCGATTATCAAAAACAATCTCACTGGGTTGATCAATATAGATTATCCGGTCAGGGGAATAATAGGTAAAAAGCAGTGGAGAATCAACGGAAAATTCGAAATATACCTCATGACGGTCTTTCCACTCGGGAGTCCCAAGAGGCCAATCCGAAGGATTACTCATTCGCTTTTGTATCATGCAGGTTGACCCACCTGCCGTCATAATAAGTATCATAGCTATATCCATGCCAATAGTAGCGCATTTTTTTTATTCCATCTGATTGCACCTTTACTTCAAATACTGGTTCAGCACCAGTCACAGCCCTTGATCCCAGGGATAAACCACTTCGGTAATAGTCACTGGCGGATAGATCAGGGTAATTTAAGCCGACAAAAGCATTTGAAAATCTCTCCCGGACATTCTCCCATCCTCGTATCATGGATTCCTGAACCGGTGAGTCTGTTGAAAAAAGCTGAATAATAAAGGGGATATTCCAAACCGTAACAACCAGGACAATTGTCGTTATCAAGGTTGTCCTGATGTGTCCATATCCTGTTTCATATTCAACTTTTATGCCTTTCTGTTTCCAGAATTCACGCCTGCCAATAAAGAATAATCTTCCCCAAAGTATGAGAATAAAAAAGATAAGCAGGAAAGTATAGAAATTTCTGTATTCCTGGGATGAATCATAATGGTTAATGACTAAATAGATAAAGCTGGAAATACTTACCGGAATCCAGGGATTGGCTCTACGGACTAATTCATAACCTGCCAGAAAACTTATCGTCCAGTATAAAACAGCCATCACAAAAATGAATAATATTGTGTCATTGACTGGACGGTTGTTCAAAAATTCTGCTAACGCAATCTCCAAACGTTGGAATAAGATAATTACTTTTTCCAAATAATCCGGATAACTGCTTAGAAGTTGCCCGAGCAGCCATGGAAGCAGGATTAGCCCAACAATAAAGCCTATTAATAATCCAAGCCGGGAATTTACTTTAGATTTTCCGAGGAGTATCCCGATTATATACCCCGCTAAAACTAAATAACCAATTAAATAAAGGGATTCTGCCCAATTGGTAATTTCCAGCCTGTACGATGAAATAGTGAGCACAGCGAATAATAAAACAAGGGATAAAACATCCCAATAACGTTTATTATCTGTCTTCATTTTGTTCAAGAAATAATAAAATTCTCCCCGTTAGCCTAACTGGGTTTCGTATATGGATATGTCCAATATACTAATTCTGACATTACTCATCTAATTTTATCTCACTTGTATCGTTATTCACGCTTTACAGATATGGAGAGTTAATAAATGCAGTCTATCCCAAAATTTATGTTTCCACTCCCAAAATGACAAATATCTATACGCAATTATTCCAATATCTGATGATTGATTTCATTTTGGGTTATACGAATTTTTGTAAAACACATCCCTGGAGGATTTACCATGGGTGTAAAATCGGTAATAATATAATCCCACGGAAAAATTTATTGGAGTTATTATTCCAAAACTACCATTAATTTGTACTTTTTTATATAATTGTCTAGAGAAATCAACAGGAGGATTAGTATGAGAAGTGCATCTTATTTCTTGAGTGGTATCATCTTAGGTGGATTAACAGGGTCTGTTCTTGTATTATTATTTACCCCTGCAAGCGGCGAAAATATCCGCTCTCAATTAACCGGTTCAATGGAAAATTTTCGAAGCAACCTTGAATCTGTTGCGCAGCAGCGCCGGCAGGAATTGGAGGGCGAATTAAAGAAATTGAGAAGCGGGTCTTAAATATTTTTATGTTTTATTAAAAAAGCAAACCATCCCAAAGGGACGGTTTGCCCTGTTTGTTATAGTAAAAAATTATTGGCTCTGTGTTTGTTATTTAACGCGAAAGTAATATGTTGCAGGTGTCCTTGTGTGCCGGGTAGTTCCGCTCACTGCCAGGACAATATTATTAATACCTTCCCCAAATGTCAATGGGATTTCTAATTTTTCCCCTGCAGCAATCTGGTATCGCAAAACATCGGTTTGATCACCCTCAAATATAACAGAAACGATGAAAGACTGAGGGATGCGGTTATATATATTTACAAAGCCTTCCGCTTGCCACTCACCTGCCCCGTTTTCAAAATCCTCGCGGTATCCAATCTCTGGAATTTCAACATCAGCCAGGTAGAATCCTTCACCATTCACCGCAGCATCAGTAATATATTCATATCGGATATATAATTTCTGGCCTGCAAAACGGGATAAATCAATTTCCTCTGTAATCCATCCACCGCTTTCTCCGTTGTATCCCCAACCAAAGCTATTCCCGGATGGATCATCTGCAGTACCAGATGGAGTTGTGATTATTGTCCAATCCTCCCCATTTTCAGACACCAAAAGGTAAAGGTAATCATAATCTTTCTCGAGGTCATACCAGGTTTTATATCGGTATGTGATCGGACCATCCACATTTGTAAAATCGAACATCCTCGTCAATGTCATATCGGATTCATCACCTTTGTTGGACCAAAAACCGTATTCTCCGGAGTGACTATCTTCCGGTAAAACTTTCACTTCGGGATTTCCTTGAAGTTCAAGGATGTAATCGCCCTTACAGTCAAACTGTAAATAATCTACTCCATACTGGTTTACGGTCCTTTCCTGCCAATCAACGGGACATTTATTAATATTTTCAGTCGGGGCCGCACGGGGTGCATCAGGATAATTTTTATAGGTGTACCGGCCATCCCCAATTGATTCATCTTTCAAAAATGATGCCACAACCCAATCGGCAAAAACATCATTGGCGGTGATTTTCTCCTTGGTTAATTCATCAACAATTTCAAGATCATTTAAGACAATATCTATGCTGTCCATCCCATTTTCATCATTCGAAACAAGAGATTGGGTGGCTTCATCACCAAAGCGATTCAGAAAATAATTTAAAAACAAGAACGAAGCACCATAATGGGGAGTAGTTTTATATTGGTCGTTTGGCCAATCAGTCAACTGAATGTCGGGATCATTAATAAAATAATAGTCAAAGCCCCCTAAATAATACGAATTTAAGAAAGCAGCCAGTTCAGAAAATCCTTCATTTATCCAGGATTCTTCATTCCTGTCTCCATTCCAATGAATCATATGTTGATATTCATGGGCCAATACGCCGTACGTAAAAGCCTCATCTAGTTCGGTATTATCGGCACTTAGCATAAACATTTCATGGGCATTAGAATATTCGTGCGCAAGCGGATGGATTGAATCGGTGGATGAAAAATAACCTGCAATACTGTTTCCAAGCCCTTTGGCATAAAGAATAAAAAGATGCTCATCATTATCTACTCCTGGTGTCCATTCGCTGCCAAAAAATTGACGGTTCTTTGGAATTATTTTGCTTTCAAATGTGTCCACCAGATTCTTGATATCGGCCATATCTTTATTGGATAAATCAATATTTTGATCCACCCAGAAATAAACATTTTCTGTTTTGTACTCAAGAGCGGCATTTACTGTCGAGCTCAAATTTGTATCCGTATTGGTAACCCAGAAATCCTCTTTCATTCCAATATCGTATAAAACCGGTTTTGATGCCAGAGTCTTGGGGATATTGGTTTTCCCTTGAAGGCGTGATGCCAGCTCTAGTGGATCATTTTCCGGGACTATCATCAGACGTAAAGTATCTTCTGTCTGATATGCTTTCGGATTGATTTCACCAACGTTTGATGGTGGATCAACATCGACAATCGGATTAATAGGCGTTTGATCAACCTCTCCGATGTTAAAGACCCCGGTCCCTCCAATCAGAGTGACAACAATTAAAATGCTGCAACAGCAGACTAACAGCAATACCAATAAGACCAGTATCCATTTCATTATGTATTCCTATTCCTTATTCAATCGATAAAACCCAGGTAGAGCAGGCAGTTACTATTCCCAGGGATATCCACAAGTATGGCATGGCAAATGAATCCAGGGAGAATCCTTCAGCAATTAATGCAATCATGGTGAATTGGCCAGCCAATCCTATAGATTCTTGCAGTGGTAATCGCTGCCTGATCAGGAATCTGCTTGCCTGCCAGAGAACATACAGCCATGACAGGAATAAAATAAACCCCGTTATACCAGATTCCGCAAGAATTCGGATCCAGATACTCTTGAGATTTGGAAGAATATTTAATCTAAACATAAATTCCCGCACTTCCATCAACTTCCAGCCATAACTGGGAATGTTTTCAGGGAAATAAAAACCGGTATTGCCTAATCCAACCCCAATGATAGGAAATTTATTAAATACACGCCACCCTGCTTCCCAATAGATGATTCGCGATCCAAAATCCAAATTCTCTGCATACTTAAGAAAAGCATTTTCCTGGAACGGAGAAAATTGAAAAATTTGTGCCATACGTCTATCCACCAGACTCAATCCATAACCAGCAGCAAAAAGAATCATGGCAATCACAATGATGAACAGTCCCGAAATGAGAACCAGTGATAAGGTCCGATTAATTTTCCCTTGATTCGCATTGATTGGTTTATTCCGAATAAATATTTGATTTCCCCAGGCAAACAATTTCATCCCAAAAATTCCGAGTACATAAAACAGCATAAGGAAAAATGCAATCATCCCCACCCGGGATAATGTTAGCATCAGGATAATCACCCCGCCAAATAACAGCAGATTCTCTATTGAGATTTTTTTGAATCTCCAATTATGAGACGAATATCCTTTTATTGTTGCGGCAAGCCAGTATGGTAGGTATAACATATTCAGCTGATTGGCAAGCCAGGATGGTTCATAGCTCATTCCTGTCGGACGTTGGCGAAACAATGGTCCTACAGAGTAAATGTTATGTAAATCCCTCATCCATTCAGGGTATCCCCCGAGGGTGTACCAGGATAGACCCTGGATTCCAGCAATTACCAGCAGGACCAACCCGCCCCAGTTGAGATACCGTAGTGTTTTCCTTAACCCAGGTTGATCTTTTATCCAGGTCGAAGTTATGAGATAAAAAGCAATCCCAATAAATAATGTGATAAGGCTGGTGATTTCATTGTTTACTGAACTGAATTCCTTATAAAGTGGTATCGGAGAAAATGATGCAAATAATGTAGAAATAATTGCGGCAATGGTGAATGCAAATAGGGGTATAAATTGCCTGGAAATTTTCCCGCCTTTAAATAGATGTGGTAAAAACCACAAAACAAGTAGGAGAAATAGAAAAATGCCCGATAATGCCCCTACCGTGTTCGAGCCAACTACCCGTACAATTAACGGCATGCTGGTAATCGGTAATAACAGTACTAATAAAGCCCAGGAGTAATCCAGAAATCGTTTATAAATCTGCTGGATCACCCTTCACTCCTTGTTGGTTTTCAAGGGAATCGAGAATTCAATTATAAGAATACCGAAAATAAACCCGATGATTGCACCGGAAAAAACCAACAGATTCTGGTCATAACGAACTGGTTTTTCCGGAATGGATGCATTCTCACTTATTGCCAACTGTGTAGCTGGTGAAATTCCTTTGGCCTTTAACATTTCAACCTTTAATTCTTCTGCTGCAATCCCAAATTCGGTTTGTAACTCATCCAGGTCATCCATACTGCACAAACCATGGACCGGTTCGTCGACTACTAAATATTGAAGGCAGCTTTCCAGTGAGAGGATATATCTGCTTATTCCCTCTGCAATTATCGAATGTTCATAAGATTCTTCCAGAGTGTCCATAGCTATTTGAGCCCAAAGGTCGGACAATTTTGCGGTTGTTTGGGGGTCACTATGCTGGGCACGGGTTGCCCAGCGAAATCCCCATCGCTCAAGCTGCAAATAATCCCTTACAGCCTCATCGTCACCGATTAGATTTTCACTTCTGGCAATCGTTTCGACAGAATTGATCACTTCAGGTGAGGAAATAACATCCCCGACCATCCCAATCATCTGGTCTTCCTCAATATCAGTCAGATATCCGGTTTGGGTGAAGTCAATCCCCACTGAAATTATGGCTCTTGATTCATAGAGCGGGGGTTTTAATTGAAAAATTAAAAAACCAACAGCAGCACCAGCGAGGGAAATAAGCGCAAGCAGCCACCAATACCTTAAGGAACGCAGCAAAACATCCCTGGGAACAATGGTGTCCACCTTCTCATTCATTGATACGACCGCCCTTGAAATTCCATATTTTGTTATTATTCTCCAATTGAGGGAAATTATACTGTATCCACCAATAAAAATAGGCGTCCATCGATAAGCCCAACAGAACGCCTAATTATTAATCCGTTCAGATATTTATTCTTCGATGAAATTAATCAGCAGGAGGTTTTTATCACAGTCCTCATAGGTTGTAAGCCATAACTGATTACTCAGCTGGTTCCCGTTTATATCATACAAAGAAATTGATAATACATCCTCGCTGTCGAATACCTCATCATTGACAATAATTTCATATCCTCCGGGTCCGTAATCCTTTGCCGTACCGGTCATTCCAATATATTCATAATAAACCCCATTGTATTCCTCTTCAACAAGCACAACCATATTATTTAAGGGATCTCCATTAGAATCAAAAACCTGTCCGGCAACTCCAAGCCAATCGCATCCTTCATCAGGGTTTGCGAAATTTTGTATGTAAACCGGTGATTCCGGCTGAATTTGATACTGCCAGTTTACAATTGTTGGTGTATAAGTTGGTGTTTGAGTGCTTGTAGAGGTCGATGTTGGAACACTTGTTTTGGTGGATGTATTTGTAGGGGTAGCACTTGGTACATTGGTTGACGTTAAAGTCGGGGTATGAACTCGGTTTTACTGTATTGGTGGGTTCAACAGACGGTAGGGGATCTTCATTAACTGGGGATGGTGTGGATTCTATTTCGGTAGGCTGCGTAGTCGGTTCCTCTACAGGAGTCTCAGATTCAAGAATGTCGAGTGTAGGAGTTAAAGTGTTAGCGGGTATGAATGTAATTACAATTTCAACAGGTAAACCTTCACAGGATGACAAGGAGAAAACACAAACAAAAATAAGTGCGATTATTCTGCGCATTGATTGGCTCCTGTTTCGATTAAATAAATTTAATATCCTGCAGTAAGGATGCGTTGCAGGATATATACCAATCAAACAAATTTTTTCGGGGTAAATGGATTTTAGGTGAAATCCAGGTGTTTATAGATGCTTGCCAAAAAAATCGGGATCAATTTTGATTTTGGAAAAATCTTTTGGATTTATTGCTCAAATAACTACTCTGAGCGGTGTTCAAATTTCTCTCCGGCGACGGTAATATATGCTCCTGGGGTCCCTGGGTAGGCTGATGCTTTGACTCTCCTTTTTATTTCATCTTCTGTCATGGAGAGATCAACCTTTTTTAATTCATTCAATTCCTTCCGTTGGTAAGCCGGTCTTGTCCAGGATTCAGAACATACCTCAAGCGGATCACCTTTAATGATGCGGGTCACAATTTCGTAAAATTGAACTAACATATACGCATAACATCGCTGAGTCAGGGAATATACACTGTCGTTCTCGAGGATATCAAACCGTTTAACATCAATAATGCTCCCCGAGTCAACGACAGGAACCATATAGTGGCATGTAACCCCATAAACAGTCTCTTGATTATAGATAGCGAAATTCGTGCAGCCTGTTCCTGGGTAACTTGGCGGACCCGGATGAAAATTTATTGCACCCTTTTTCGCATTATTCAACAACTTTCCCGGCAACGGCCATGGGCAAAGATAGGAAAGTAAATAATCACCTTCCCATTCATTTAAAGATTCAGGATATGGTTCGCCGGGTTTTGCCAGTTGGAATGAAAAATCTGTCAAGTGTAATTTCAGGAAATCCATTACTTTTTGGAAATAAAAATCTTCCCGATCTTTTCCAAGCAAAAGTACTTCCATAATTGCCCCATTTTTATCAGTAAATTTATTATTTTTAATAGGAAAGTGTTGATCATATATTGATCAACATAATCAAAAAAAATTATAACACGTGCCCCCGAGTGTAATATAATGATAAACCATGATGAAAACAATGTAAATTTCCAAAAGGAAGAGAAAGGCAGATCTCAGCTGATGAAACAATTAGTGCAAAATATGAGGAATGGAATCACCGATATTGTTGATGTCCCTACCCCAAAAGTCAGGCCGGGCACTGCACTGGTAAAAACAGCTGTCTCTTTAGTCTCATCCGGAACGGAACGAATGATTGCAGAATTTGCTGAAAAAAGTCTCCTGGGAAAAGCCCGCTCCCGGCCGGATTTGGTGAAGCAAGTTGTGGAAAAAACACGCAAGGATGGGATTTTTCAGACAGCTGAAACAGTTTTTAATCGTCTTGATCAATCCATGTTCCTTGGTTATTCATCGGCGGGAACAATTCTTGAGTTAGGTGAAGGTATGACCGGTTTTCGAATAGGTGACCGTGTGTCGTGCGCTGGTAGCGGTCACGCTGTGCATGCCGAGTATGCGGTTATTCCCAAAAATTTACTAACCAAAATACCTGACTCAGTTGATTACGAATCAGCAGCATTTACAACAGTAGGCGCAATTGCCTTACACGGCTTCCGATTAGCCGAACCGCAAATTGGAGATCGGGTTGCTGTAATTGGGCTTGGACTGTTAGGGATGCTTTCAGTGCAAATTGCCAGTGTCGCAGGATGTAAAGTATTTGGAATTGATCTCGATCCTGAAAGGGTCGATTTGTGTAAAAGATCAGGGATTGAAGCGTCCATCCGTGAAGATTCGCCGTCAGATGGACTTGCATTTACCAATGGGGACGGTTTTGATATTATCCTTATCTGTGCTGATTCCAGTTCTAACGATCCAATTGAGTTGGCTGGCTATCTTGCGCGTTCACGTGCCAGGATTATCGCTGTTGGAGCGATTGGACTGGAAATTCCCCGCAAGATGTATTATGAAAAAGAACTGACATTGTTAATTTCAAGATCTTATGGTCCCGGCAGGTATGATCTTAATTATGAAGAAAAGGGAATCGATTATCCACCAGGCTATGTCCGGTGGACTGAAGGTAGAAATTTTTCTGCGTTCCTTGATCTGATAGCTGATCATAAAATTTCCTTGCATCCCCTAATTACTCATCGATATCCAATCGAAAATGGTGCCGATGCTTACCGGCTTATCAAAAACAAATCCGATGAAAACTATCTGGGTGTCTTATTAACCTACGATTTCAATGATCAGGTCAACCAGCCAAATAGAAGAATACAACTTATCCATAAAAAATTCCATACCCATAGTACCGGTAAACTGAGAATCGGCGTTTTAGGTGCCGGTAATTACGCCAATGCTGTTTTTCTTCCAGCCATTAAAAATAATCCACATACAGAACTCGTTGCAATCGCATCCGCAAATGGACTGAGTGCCCGTCAAACCGCATCAAAATTCAATTTTCAATATGCAGCCAGCGATGAAGATGAGGTATACAAAGATCCCGAAATTGACGCAATCGTGATATTAACCCGTCACAATATGCACAGCACCCAGGTAATTAATGCATTAGGGAATGGTAAACATGTTTTTTGTGAAAAACCACTCGTAATTTCTGAGCAAGAATTAGATCAAGTATCAAATGTCTATCAAGATTCCGTATCCCAGCAATTAACTGTTGGTTTTAACCGCAGATTTTCTCCCTTTATCAGCTTCTATAAAGAATCATCTGCATAATCGATCCGAACCAATTTTTATAAATTATCGGATTAATGCGGGCTACTTGCCAAAAGATCACTGGGTTCATGATCCCCTCCAGGGTGGTGGCAGGCTGGTTGGGGAGGTTTGTCATTTCATCGATTTGTGTGTTTTTTTAGTTGGGATGGTACCGGTCAGCGGAGCTTCAACTGCAATGTCGGACTCTGATAAATACTTGCAGGACAACCTTGCGATTACGCTGGAATTTGGAGATGGTTCCATAGCAGTAATAGAATATGTGGCTAATGGGAGCAAAATCCAATCTAAGGAGCATATCGAAATTTTTTATTGCGGTAAGTCATTTGTCCTCAATGATTTCCGCTCTCTCATCCTATTTGAGGATAATAAGAAAAGAGAGAACCGTTCCCGTTTTCGCCAGGAAAAAGGTCATAAAGAGATTTGGAGTAGTTTCGTAAATAGTATTATAGAATCAAAAGATCCAATAATCCCATACGATCAAATCTGGGGAGTAAGCAAATCAACATTCCGGATTCTGGAAGCTTTGCGTACAAAGCAAAGAATCTCAATCCCCCCTTTTTAGCGGGCTTTTATTCATTTTGAAAGATTTTATTCCCCTGATATGTCAACCAGCCTTCTTAAAAAATTGCTGATAGGTCAAAAAGCTCTTGTAGAGCTTGGATTCTTTAAAGTAGCCAATTTTTCCCTTTATCAGCTCCTCCTAAAATCGAATTATTTTCGTATTCGCTGTCCTGTTTATAAACCCAACCAACCGCCTATTGATTTTTTCAATCAACTTTCTCCATCATTGGACCTGTTCCCTTTCTCGGTTCCTTCGAAAAATGCATTACTCACCTGCCTGGAAAGTTATAAATTTACGCTGCTCATGTCTGCAGATGAGATTGTGGCTGGTAATTGGAGATTTTTTGGTGGGGAAATCCGAAAATTGGACTTTTCCTGGAAGGGGGGTGATAAACACTGGAGTGATTTTTATGACCAGCCTGAATCAGATATAGACCTGAAATATATTTGGGAATCCTCACGGTTTTGCTGGGTTTATTCTCTGGGTAGTGCATTCATCCTTACCGGTGATGAAAGATATGCCCAAACTTTTTACGATAACTATGCGAATTTTTCAGAAAATAACCCACCTAACATTGGACCCAACTGGATTTCTGCTCAGGAAGTTGCCCTTCGGATAATTGCGCTCTGCTTTGCTTATCAGGTTTTTCAGACTTCCTCAGGGTTTAAAGATCAATATAAAGCAAATATTCTTAGGTCCATTTACCAGCATGCAGCACGCATTCCAGCAACTCTATCTTACTCCAGGGCACAAAATAACAACCATCTCATAAGTGAGGCTGTTGGGTTAATCATAGCCGGTTCAGTGCTCAAAGGAATACCAGAATCAAATCATTATTGGAAACTTGGTTGGAAGCTCTTTTTAGAAGGAATTGATAAGCAAGTATTCATCGATGGTAGTTATATCCAACAATCTACAAATTATCATCGCATGATGCTGCATTTATGCATATTGGCCGTTCAGACAGGCAAGAAAGCAGGTATGGCATTGCCAGAATCCTTGGCAAATAAATTGGAACTTGCCACGCAATGGTTATTTGGGATGATGGATGAAATATCCGGTGGTACCCCAAACCTTGGCCATAACGATGGCTCTAACATTTTGCCGCTTGCACCATTAGACTACCAGGATTACAGGCCTACCCTTCAATCCGCAAGTTTGTGTTTTTTTAACCAGCCAGCCCTGGACCCGGGTGTATGGGACGTACTTGGTCTTTGGTTCGGTTTTTCACAGGACGATAATCACAAACCTATTATCAGTAATGCTTGTTTACATCAATTTGAAATACCGCTTTCCAGGATAAATAATAATAATGGGTGGGGAATGATACGGGCGGTTAGATTCCAGGATCGCCCGGCACATGCCGACCAATTGAATGTTGATCTATGGTGGCGCGGTCGGAATATCGCTCTTGATGCAGGAACATACCGATACACCGCTCCTCCTCCATGGAATAACTCACTTTCAGATACCGCTGTTCATAACACGATAATTATCAATGAAAATAATCAAATGTTAAAGGCTGGTCGGTTTTTATGGCTGGATTGGGCACAGGCAAAAATCACCAGAAAATATCCATCGTATGGAGAAATCATTGCCGAACATGATGGATATAAAAAAGATGGCGTCAAGTATCAAAGGCAGTTATCCATGGTAGATGATTCAATCTGGGAGATCAGGGATGAATTGACTCCATACCATCCAATGAGCGATGATTTTCAAATAACCCTGCATTGGCTGCTGCCAGATGGGGTATGGCATTTGGACTCATCCAAACTTGCCATTGAAACAGATATATTCAGGCTTGTATTATCCATTGAAATCGAGAGCGGGTTATATGAAAAAAATTTTCAGCCCGGATCCAATATTCAAATAATCCGGGGCGGGGAAATCTTGTCCGGTAAAAATCAATCCCTCCCAAATTTTGGTTGGTTTTCCCCCACATACGGACTAAAAATACCTGCTATTTCAATCCGATATCATTTAAGCACAAAATCAGCAATTTCAATTTTGAGCAGATGGCATATCCTGCCAATTACTCAAGATCATAACCGGATAGTGTAAAATCTGGGCATGCATATCCTTATAATCCATCAAGCTTTCGCTGCATTGGATGAGGCTGGGGGGACCCGGCATTATGAATTATCTCAGTATCTGGCCAGCAAAGGTCACAGGGTAACGATTATTGCCAGCCCTGTAAGTTATATCACCGGAAAAGCAAAAAACAACAGGATCAAATGGCTGGAAAAGTCATATCCGGAAACAGGGATAACCATCTTGCGAACGTATACCTATCCAGCTCTGCACCGTAGTTTTGTTCACCGGGTTATCAGCTTCTTCAGTTTCATGATTTCATCATTTCTTGTCGGATTGAATGTTCGTCATGTTGACCTGGTTTGGGGAACATCCCCACCGATATTCCAGGGATACAGCGCCTGGTTAATTTCTGCACTAAAACGCCGGCCATTTTTATTTGAAGTACGCGATCTATGGCCTGCATTTGCTATCGGTGTGGGTGTACTTAAGAATCCAATCCTCATTAGAGCCTCTTTATGGCTGGAAAATTTTCTATATCGAAAAGCAAATCGAATCATCGTTAATTCCCCGGGTTATATCCAGCATGTAACCAGTAAAGGCGCTAAAAATGTGGAATTAATACCCAACGGAGCAGATCTCGCTATGTTCCAGTATTCGGATTCTAATGAATCGGTTATCCAGAATTATGGTCTTGAAGGTAAATTCATCGTTTTGTACGCTGGAGCTCATGGTATTTCTAATGACCTGGATGTGATTTTAAATGCGGCAAATTCGCTTCAGGAATTTAATGAGATCGTGTTTCTATTCATTGGGGATGGCAAGGAAAAAGAGCATCTCCAACAGAAGGCAAAATCCATGCAATTGGGAAATGTAATATTCTTACCAGCTGTGGCAAAAATGGAGATGCCGGGAGTCCTCCATGCAGCAAATATATGTATTGCTATTCTAAAACCACTGGATCTATATAAGACAACCTACCCAAACAAGGTTTTTGATTATATGGCAGCTTCCCGCCCAATCGTACTGGCTATAGACGGCGAAATTAGAAAGGTTGTTGAGGCCGCTGGGGCAGGAATTTTTGTGACCCCGGGAAATCATCATGAAATGGCAGAGGCGATAATGGTTCTGTTCAATGACCGGGAATTATGTTTAAGAATGGGTTGGTCCGGTAGAGCATATATTGAGACCCATTTTGATCGCAAAATACTGGCTGAACAGCTTGTCTCCGTGATCGAAAGAATGGTCTAACAATAATAATCAGCGGTTTAATCTTTTCGCTTCTCAATATCTTTTCCCTTTATTTCCATGAATATCTCGTCTTAATTTTTTTTGACAGCTTTATCCACCCAAATTTAACTACATTTAATAAACCAATTAATTCATTAATTTTTAGACACCAACTCGTTTATGGCAATATTAAAAATTAATTTTGGGGATAATGGGAAATTTCCTGGTTATCTATCTCATACTAATTTCCTGCACGTCCAGCTAAACATTCTCGACCAGGACCTTATCAACCTCAAACTGTAGCGTACCGTTAATATAATAGCCAGGGACTGAGACACTGAATATATGGTGAGTCAAAAATTATCATCATAAGAATATAGTAAAATCAGTAAATCAGATACTTGCAAGTAATTGTGATAATAAATTAGGACAAAATTAATATTGGGGTTTTTGGATGCAAGAAACCATTCTCAGGGAAGGGCGGGAAATTCGTCAATTAGAAGTCAAATCATTCACCAATATTGGTGATGAGAGTAAATTAATCCTGGATGAACTATCTACAAAGATAGAGGTTGAGCAGCTTCATGTTTATTATGGAAATTTTCACGCCATCCAGGATGTAAGTTTTCCTATTAAAGAAAAGAAAGTTACAGCAATTATTGGCCCATCCGGGTGCGGAAAATCAACATTAATCCGTTGTTTCAATCGGATGAATGACCTGGTTAGCTCATCCAGGGTAGAAGGAAAAATAAAAATTGATGGGGAGGATATTTACCAACAGGGTATTGATGTGGTAGATATTCGACGCAGGGTTGGGATGGTATTTCAACGTCCAAATCCATTTCCAAAGACAATTTATGAAAATATCGCTTATGGTCCAAAATTATATGGAATAAATAACAAATTTGAAATAAGCCAGATAGTTGAAAAGAGTTTGCATCAGGCTGCATTGTGGGATGAAGTAAAGGATATACTAAATAGTGCTGCCTATTCCCTTTCTGGCGGTCAGCAGCAAAGACTATGTATCGCCAGAGCGTTGGCTATATCTCCAGAAATTTTACTTATGGATGAACCAGCCTCAGCACTTGACCCAATTGCCACATATAAAATTGAAGAACTGATTCGCAGCTTATCAGAAGATGTCACAATTATTATCGTAACCCATAATATGCAGCAAGCTGCGAGAGTATCGGACTTTACCGCCTTTATGAATACAGATGAGAGTCGAACCGGGTATTTAGCCGAGTTTGGAATAACAAAACAAATCTTTACAAATCCGACCAATAAAGAAACCGAAGATTATATTAGTGGTCGTTTTGGATAAATCTAAACAGATAGGTGAGGATTACTATGCCACGTGAGACATTGGATCATCAAATCCATCAATTACAGGATGAAATCCTACTGATTGGAAGCATGGTAGAGCAGGCGATGATAGATTCAATTGATGCCCTCCGACGCAGGGATATTAATGATTCTAATAAGGTTTACCATACGGATTATCTCATCAATGAAAAACGATTCGCCATTGAGAATGGCATCCTCATTTTGATTGCAACACAGCAGCCCATCGCTCATGATTTGCGTCTTTTAACAGCTATGTTGGAGGTCACGACTGAATTAGAACGAATGGGGGATTATGCAAAAGGCATTGCAAAAGTCAATATCAAACTGGCTGACTCCGAGATTAACTTGCCGATGGCAGAAATTGACCGTATGGCCGAGTTGGGCATCAGCATGCTTCATCGCTCACTAACAGCATTTATTGATGAAAATCCCAACCAGGCCAGCTTGATCCCGCTTGAGGATGATGAGGTTGATTCGCTTTACGAGCAGATATACCAAAAAGTAGTCAAGGATATGATTGCCAATCCTCAGAAAATTGATAGCAGCAACCTGATTCTTTGGATTGCCCATAACCTTGAACGTATGGCGGACCGGGTCACCAACATTTGTGAAAGAACTGTATTCATAGCTACCGGGGAATTGCTTGAGCTGGATAGCACCGATGATGAAGAGACAGAATAAGTACGGCTTCCAATCTCATTTGTTGGTGGTCTATTGATAATTCTCCTACCCGCAAGTTTATCCTGTCATGTATTATTCCGGTTCCTTTATTAAAAATTATTTCCATGAGCATCTAAGCAGAATTATTTTTTACAAAATATATATATTTTAGAAATTTAGCGAATATACCAGCATATTTTGTCCTCATAATTTTGTTATAGAACTGAAAAATTAAGGAATACAGAATAATGAATTATTGGTGCAAATTGTGGAATTCTTCTTCATTGGACATTTGTCCCATTCCTAATTCACCGTTAGGTTGCATATAAATCATTCTTCCAAAAAATGGATAAATATTCATAATATCTTTTCGTTTTAACAGATCTGGAGCAAGTACATGAAATATAGGCCTGATGACTGCACCTGCCAATATGGGGCGGCGATCATCCTTCAAAATCTAGATTCCCTGTTAATTGAGGTTGAGGGAGTATTAATGGGTGAGGACATTGAATATATTCATCGAATGCGGGTATCATCACGCCGTCTAAGAGCAGCTATCCCCATTTTCAAAGATTGCTTTCCTCCAAAAAATGTCCGTCGATGGCAAAAAAATATTCGGAATATAACCCGGGCACTTGGGGAAGCGCGTGACCGGGATGTTCAACTAGACCTTTTAAATAGTTATTTGCTAGAAGATATCGATCCAAAAATAAAATTAGGTATTCGAAGATTGTCTCTGCGTTTATCACAACATCGAAAGGCATTGCAAAATGATGTCAACCAATCTATCCTTGGTTTTAATGAATCCGGGGTCACAGAGGATATCAAGAAACTAATAATCCCCCTGGCAGAGTTGAATAGCGCCAATTATCCATATACTTTTGCCCTGTACAAAATCGCAGCCGATACAATCAGGGAAGCATTAGATCAATTATTCAGTCACGAGGCATACATTTTCGATCCTGCAAATATGGTTGAACTTCACCAGATGCGCATCTCAGCGAAGAAATTGCGGTATATCCTGGAAGTCTTTTCCAGCCTGTATGCGGATCAACTTAAACCGTATATCCAGACCACGAAGAAATGCCAGGACCAGTTGGGAGAAATTCATGACTGCGATGTCTGGATAGATTTCATCCCTCGGTTTATTGAAGAAGAAAGAGGACGGATAGTTGCTTATTTTGGTAACGATGGGCCATTCAATCGTATCCTTCCGGGAATAAATTATTTTCACGATGATAGATTAACAATACGGGATACTCATTACCTGTCGTTTCTAGATGAATGGAAGGAAATTAATTATTTGGGGATTTGGGAAAAATTAAGGGATACGTTTGAAAGGCCTGTTCACTCTTTCGGCGAATTCTATCCTCCTACATGGGATTATTTTTCTGCACGGCCATTACCAGAAACAAATCTGAATTTTAATCAACTCGATGAGTAATCTCCATATAGGTCTTATAAGTGATATTCATGCCAACTTGCATGCTCTTCAGGCAGTTATTGCCCACGCCCATCAACAAAATGTATCCCAAATCTGGAATTGCGGAGATTCTATTGGTTATGGTGCCTATCCAAATGAAGTATTAAATATAGTGAGATCTGAGGATTTTGTAAATATACGCGGAAATTATGATACAAAGGTACTAAAAATCCCCAAAAAGAAATCCACCTGGCAGAATTCGAAATCACCAATTAAATGGTTTGCCATCAATTGGGCGTATGAAAACCTATCTGAGGAAAACCGTTTATTTCTGGCCCAATTGCCTGAAGAGGTCAAGTTAGAGATTAGCAATATGAAGGTGCTGATCCTTCACGGTAGTCCAGCCTCAACTGAAGAGCCTCTTAACCCTTCTACTTCTTTTGAGAGATTTGAATTTCTTGCAAATATGGTGAATGCGGATATTATTATTTGCGGGCATTCTCACCAGGCTTTTATTAAGCATATCGGAGATAAAATTTTCCTCAATCCAGGGAGTGTGGGAAGACAGGATGATGGAGATCCTCGTGCGTCGTTTGCAATTCTCAAATTCCAGGGACATTCTGTCAGCTTTGACCCATATCGCATCCCCTATGATTATTTAGAAGCTGCCGGATCAATCCGAAGGTATAATCTACCTGAGCAATTTGCAGAAATCATCTTGACCGGAGAAGGTTTTCGGGAGTTGTGAGGTTGTTATTTAGGGGAATTACATAATCGTCCAATTTCCTGGTCCAAAAATCCATAATCAAATAAGGAATTCCACGTGATCGAAACAATATGCAATCGCATTATAGGAAATATTCAACAAACAATTGTCGGTATGGACCAAACCATTAAATTACTCCTAACAGCAGTTTTATGTGAAGGTCATGTATTATTGGAAGATGTACCAGGGACAGGAAAAACCACCCTGGCAAAAGCCCTTTCGCTTTCCCTCGGAGCCACTTTCAAACGGATTCAGTTTACGCCAGATCTGCTGCCCTCAGATGTCACCGGGATTAATTGGTTTAATCAGAAACAACAGGCATTTGAATATCGTGAAGGACCAATATTCAGTAATATCGTGATGGCAGATGAAATTAACCGTGCCACGCCTCGAACCCAGTCAGCACTATTGGAAGCGATGCAGGAGAGACAGGTGACAATCGACGGAGAAACCCGGTTGCTTCCGTTACCATTTTTTGTGATCGCCACCCAAAATCCTATCGAATTACAGGGAACATTCCCCTTGCCTGAAGCACAATTAGATCGATTCATATTGCGTGCCCCTGTTGGATATCCTACTCAGGAGGAGGAAAACGAAATCCTCGAAAGGTTTAAGGCGGGGGATATTCTGAGCAATCTTAAACCGGTCACCACTGGGGATGAAATTTTTCGATTGCAAACACAAAGGCAAAATATAAAGGTTGAAGCCAGCGTCCGGGATTATGCTGTCAGGATAGCAAGAACGACTCGTGAAAATCCTGAAATTCAATTGGGGGCCAGCCCCCGGGCTACGATGGCACTCTATCATGCATCCCAGGCATGGGCTGCTATCCACGGACGCGATTACGTTATTCCGGATGATATAAAATTTTTAGCACCTTATGTACTCTGCCATCGGATGTTGATCTCTGCCCAGGCTCAATTAAGAGGTCGCACACCAGAAAGACTTGTGGAAGATATCGTTTCCAATGTCCCTGTCCCGGTGGAAATTTGAAATCCAGGAGTGACAGCCTGCCAATTATTCTGATTATCTTGCTCATCCTTGGGATAATATTTAATGAACCATGGGCCATCCTATTTTCCATTGCAATTCTTATTGTCCAATATTCGGCAATGCGATGGCGGGATTATTCCCTCCAGGGGGTTAAATACCGAAGAAAATGGCATTATAAAAAAGGCTTCCCGGGGGAGAAAACCAATTTTTTCGTTGAAGTAGAAAATCGCAAAAAATTACCGATTTCTTGGCTGCGTACTATTGACCCCTGGCCAGCCCAGGTTGATCTCGATGAAAAAAATCATGTCATCAATTTACAATCACATGAAATAAACAAGTTTGTAAATATATTTAGTATGCGGCCCTGGGAGAAAATCACTCGAAAATTTAATATCACCTTCCAGAAAAGAGGGGTTTATCCTGTTGGTCCATTGCGGTTAGAATCTGGAGATATTTTCGGTTATTACCAGAGGAGTATAGAGGAAACCTCCCAGGATTACCTGACAGTTTATCCAATTATTCTGACTGATGTGAACCTTGAGATTCCGGCCGAAGATCCCACTGGAATCCGGCAAACAACCCACTCCCTATTTCAGGACGTCAATCAGCCCATTGGCGTACGTCCGTATCAACGGGAAGATTCCTTCCGGACAATTCATTGGAATGCAACTGCTAGAACCGGCGAACTGCAGTCAAAAATATTCCAACCTGTCCTCTCAAAAGTGATGGTGATAGTCCTGAATATTTCAACAACTGCAAAACCCTGGTTGGGGACCTCCCATGATTTAATTGAAAGGCTTATCCAGGTAGCGGCAACCTTGGCTTATCAAAATTTTCAGAGGGGTTATTCGGTTGGAATAATCTCAAACGGTTGTCTTGCACATGCTGACCATCCTTTTATGATTATGCCAGGGAAATCACGGGAACATTTGGGATTGCTTTTAGAGTCACTGGCTGCAGTGACTCCCTATATTACAACCCCCTTTGAGGAATACTTTAGTCAATCGATACCGAGAATTCCGTATGGATCTACTATTGTGGTCGAAACTGGTTTAATCACTCCGTTATTACTTGAGACAATTGTCCGGTTGAAGTCCCATAGAAATCAAATTGCGCTGGTATCTCTGGAATTGGAAAAACCTCCTGCTATCCCGGGAGTTTATAGCCTTCACCTTCCATTCCAGGAGTAAAGGGTAATTGATAATGAAAAAATCACGAATTACTTACTCCTTGAGTTACCATTTCTCTCAAACCAATGTTTGGCAGGAGCTTGGTTACCTGTCACTTTTAATCATGGATTCGCTCTGGTTGGGTCTTGCATATTATTTGCTGGCAAATCCTGTCTCCTCTTATTGGATAGTAATAACAATTATAGGAAGCGGAATTTTTATCAGTTTCTATTTGGGTCGTTTTTTAAATCATCGAAGTGTTCAAATTAGCCACCACAGAGCAATTTACCTGGGGTGGCTCTGCCTCTACCTTCTGCTCTGCCATTGGGGTCTTAACTCCCTCCATTTCTGGATAAATCCAAGCCCCGGGATGTTGCTGTTCGGGATGGATACCTTTGGGGACGTACAACTTGTCCACTTTTTTCGATTACTCATTCCAATACTGGTCATTTATCGCGGGTTGTATATAGCCAGGAATCACCTTGATCCGGTATTTTTCCAGGGGAACTTTAAACTAGGTTTGGTTGCTGTTGGAATACTGGGGCTGTACTACAATGGTTCTCCGGTTGTCTGGTTAGCATCCACTTTCGCATTTTTTTTAATAATCGGCTTGATCGGATCAACCATTTCACGAATTTATAATTTAAATGACCAGCGTGGCGGGAAAATCCCCCCACCTGGTTGGAGTAGATCAGTTGAATTTATCAGGGCTGTATTATTGATTGTCTTTGCAGGCATTTTTATAGGGTGGTTGGTTGGTTATCCCCTTGGAGGAGTTTCGCAAAGAATAATGATTTCAGTCATATCGATTGTGTTTATTCTCATTGGAATCCTCCTATCGCCAATTTTACTTGCGTCTCTTGTATTATTCGAACAGCTGGCTAAACTTCTTCCCTCCCAGATCGCCTTGCCATCCGCTCTGGAAACCGGTAATGAATTGTTGAATGATTACCTTAATCGGATCGATGCCACTATCCCTGGAACATCCAATTTCTTTGACATTGTAATAGTTACGATTCTTGGGGTCATCCTGCTTGCAACAGTGTTGTTAATTATGTTTAGACTCCGCTGGCAAAATAGATCATCTATTTTCAAAGTGGATGAAGATAATCATTCAATTGGTATTAAAGAGGATGGACATAAAAAGAAACATAGAAACGGGTGGCTTGATAATCTATTTTTTGCCAGAAATATTCGCAGACGTTACTATGCCAACAGAATCAGAGCAATTTATGCCAGTTTCCTTTCGCTATGCGCAGTAATCGGTGTCCCACGCAATCCTGCATTAACTCCCAATGAATTCCTTTATGAGGTTGTACCCGTTTTCACTGGTTGTGGAAATGAAGTAAAATTTCTTACATCCAGCTATAATCGCATTCGCTATGGAGAATTACCGGAGACAGAAGAAGAATGTAAATCGGTGGAGAGTGCCTGGCAGGTTATCAAGACGCATGGGATTAAAATGAAAAAAGATAAGGGGAAAAAGAAATAAGACATATTCCCCTCATTTACACAAAGGATAATTGCAATGAGGGTTTCTATTAATTTGGCTGAATAAGTATGAAAAGTTGATTGAACATATCACCCCCATAAGCAAAAATAAGCATTTTTATTATTTTGCCAAACATGCACCAAATTAAGAAATATTTGACGGGCATTTTTAACGCCCCGGCAACAATTCCTGCTATATCAAATGCCGGATTTGGGATCAAGGCTAAAACAAGGATGGTAAGCCCGCCATATTTATTCATCCAGGTAACGATTCGATCATTAGTAATATTTTTTTGTAAAACAGTCCTGCCGGTAAATCCTGCCAGATATCCAGACAGCTCTCCAATTGCTGCCCCCATACCGGCTGCAATCGCCACCCAAAATGGATTAAGCACCGATCCTAAAACAGAGGTCAATACAACACTCGGGATCGGTATGATTATTGTTGCATTGGATAACATTGAAAACAGGAAAATTCCAGGATACCCATAGACTCCCAGTTGTTTTATCCGGGATCCATATACCACCAAAAATATCGTTACTCCAATTACTGCAAGCAACGCCAGTACACGCAAATAGGGAAACTTTTTAATGGATTCCATGTCGGTTGCTAACCAGGATGGAGCAATTCGACAATACGAGCTACTACCATATCCAGGGCAACCTCATTTAATCCACCTTCGGGGATGATTATGTCAGCGTACCGTTTGGATGGCTCAACAAACTCAAGGTGCATCGGTCGTACAGTATTGATATATTGGCGGATAACAGATTCAGTAGTTCGACCTCGATCAGAGATATCCCTTTCTAATCGCCTAATGAAACGAATGTCGGCATCTGTATCAACAAATATTTTTACATCAAATAATTTGCGCAGCTCTGGTTCGGTAAATATGAGAATGCCCTCTACAAGGATGACTTTGGAAGGTTCAATATGAATTGTTTTTGTTGTGCGGGAATAATTTGTAAAATCATAAACTGGCATTTCAATTGATTGCCATTTTTTTAATTTTCTAACCTGCTCGATTAATAATGCAGTATCCAGAGAATTGGGATGGTCAAAATTAATTTTTACCCGCTCATCCAGAGAAAGATGACTTAAATCCTCATAATATGCATCATGTGAGAGAACGGCTATACGATGTGCGCCGACCCGTCCCAGGATCACATTCGCCACCGTCGTCTTGCCCGATCCAGTGCCTCCCGCAATTCCAATCACCAGTGGTTGATTTTTCGCCATTATTGTGTGATTATACAACAGGGAGATGGCAATTGGACTGGTATCATGGATATTATGAAAAGCAACTCGGTATTTACCCACCATTCAATAGTGTTTGCAAAAAATGGACTTAATCTGCATGAAATCGCTGAAAATATTCGATGAAAAATGTCAGGATCATTTATGTTACTTAAAAGCCAGAGAGGTGGCAAAATACGATTAAAATCAAAATTTAATTAGAAACAAAGGAATTTTTCAATTGATCGTATGGAATTGGATTTTTGCAAAAAAATATAAATTAAAAAAAGACTCAAATCAATAAAATGATCCGGAGGCTTTTTAATATTACAATAACGAATAAAAATTAATAAAGCCACCGAAGGGAATTGAACCCTTGACCGGACGATTACGAATCGTCTGCTCTACCAGCTGAGCTACGGTGGCACATGGCTTATTATAACAGGAGCAAATTCTTACAGACAAGCAATCACTAGGCAAAATTGAGCATATTGAATTTATCTAGGTTTCCTTTAATGGATCAAGTAGAAATGAATGGATAACCTGATTTTTTTCACAGGCATTAATTAGACCAAATTTAAAAATTCGGAGCTGTACCAATATGATACGAATTGCCATGATTTCATATCACACATGTCCCCTGGCAACACTCGGCGGAAAAAATACAGGCGGTATGAATGTGTACGTCAGGGAACTTACCCGCCACCTGGGCAAGTTGGGGGTACATGTGGATGTATTCACAAGGTCACAAGACGAACATGTGCCTCATGTACTTCACGACCTTGGGTATGGAAATCGCATTGTGCATATTCCAGCTGGCCCAGAAACCAATATATCCAAGGAAGAGATGTCAAATTACATCCCTGATTTCGTTGCAGGAATAATTGACTTCACCTCCAGAAAAGGCCTTAAGTATGATTTGATCCACAGCCATTACTGGATGTCCGGATTAGCCGCAAAAGACCTGAAAGCTGTATGGAATATTCCCGTAATCCATATGTTTCACACTCTTGGATTAATGAAAAACCGGATTGCTCGCCATGCCAGTGAAATTGAAGGTTCATACAGGGTGAATGGAGAAAAACAGGTCCTTGAAATTGCTGACCGTATCGTAATCGCCACTCCCGCAGAAAAGGTTCAATTGGAATCCCTTTACCATGCCAATACGAACAACCTGGTTATCATCCCCCCTGGTGTGGATGTCAACCACTTTTATCCAATTCAGGAGGATGAAGCAAAAGAAGTGGTGGGAATTCCTGAAAATGACCGGATGATTCTTTTTGTAGGACGAATTGATCCACTTAAAGGGATTGATACTTTGATCCGGGCAATCTATCATATTGAAGATAATGCGATTATCGGGAAATGTCCTCATTACTTGACCGTCATCGGTGGTGACCCGGATGAGAGCGAAGATGACCTGAACAGCGAAATGGTCCGGTTGCAAAAATTAAGGGAAGAATTGGGATTGGATGATCTGGTTGTTTTCATTGGAAAACGTGATCAGGACGCCTTGCCCTATTATTATTCAGCTGCAGAGGTTGTTGTTGTTCCTTCTCAATATGAATCATTTGGCATGGTTGCCCTTGAATCCATGGCTTGTGGAACACCAGTGATCGCTTCGCAGGTCGGGGGTCTGGCATTCCTTATTGAGGATGGTGTAACCGGGTATTTTGTTCCCAATAATAATCCGATGGCACTTGGGGAAAAAATCACTGAAATGTTATGTGACGTAGAATTGCGGGAGAGTATGGGAAAAAATGCTGTCCATTTAGCCTATAAATACCGTTGGGAAAAAATTTCTCAAATGATGATTGACCTTTATAAGAATACGATACGATCAGAGAAATAGCTCAATTATTAAATTGACCTAAATCTTACTTCCTCTTGACACAATTTTATTTCCGTATCGCGAACGCAACTTATCCAGGGCAAGTAAAAGACGTCTTTCTTTTTCTTCTGGAGTTTCCCATAAAGTAAGCTGCTGGTAATTCTTTTGCAAACCGCTTACTCCCACACCCAACAACCTCACCCTCTGAGCGGGTTTCCAACTATTCAAGAATAGCTTTTGCACAGACCGAAAAATAACTTCATCCTGATCTGTTCCTTCTCTTAAGGTTACCTGGCGTGTAATCGTCCTGAAATCTGGCCAGCGAAGCTTTAGCCTGATCGTATATCCACAAAATCCATTTTTCCGTAAACGTAAACCCACCTTTTCACTCATATCTCTGAGAATACTCTCTAAGTAAGAAATTTCAGAACGATCCCTGGAAAAGGTTATTTCCTGGCTTATTGATTTTATTTCATGCTCAACCAAAACCGGACGATTATCAATTCCATTTGCATGGGATAATAACTCGTGGACATTCCTTCCAAACAATTTTTCCAGTTGAATTTTCGGTGTTTTTGCTAAATCCCCAATCATTTTTATCCCGAGACCTTCCAATTTTACAGCCGATTTTGGGCCAATTCCCCACAGTGAGGTTACCGGTAAGGGTGCCAGAAACTCAGCCTCTTTTCCTGGATGGACAACTGTGACAGCCATTGGGGGGTTATTGTCTTTGTGTTTTTGTTTACCATAATCATTCGCAATTTTTGCAACCAGCATATTACTGGCGACTCCAATGGAGCTGGGTAATCTGGTTTTTACAAGTATGCTTTGTTGGAGTGATTGGGCGATGTCCAACCCGCTTTGGGGTAAATCGCTAACATCCAGGAAGGCTTCATCGATAGAGATTTGCTCAACGAGCGGAGTAACCTCACTCAGGATAGACATTACATCCTGTGATGCTTCCTGATACCTGGAATAGCCTGAGGAAACCAATACTAAATCTGGGCATAATAACTTGGCTTTTCCGGTCGGCATTGCCGAATGAACCCCAAACATCCTTGCAGCATAGGAACAGGAAGAAATCACTCCCCGATTTTCAGCCTGTCCACCAACAGCAAACGCTGTTCCCTTCAGTTCTGGATGGAATAATTCCTCAACCGAACAGAAAAAAGCGTCCAGATCAATATGTAGTATCTTCCTGTAAGACAATTCTATTAATAACCGGTTAGCTATTTATATAGGACATTTTCGAAATAGCTCTTATAAGCAATCCCCATTAATCTTCAAGGATCAATTCTCCCCAAGTTGTGGGATTCAATAGTTTTCGGCCGCTTACGGAGGAGGTCATGGACTGTTGAACATTCTCATCGGAATCGTCATTATCGGAAATGGAAAATGCAAAACCAAACCGGTCCCCATCATCAGGGTCTATACCGAACACACTCCAAGGGATGGCTGATTCCACATTGTAGCCATCGGATTCACCGGAGGAAGCGATTTCCACCTGGCTCTTTCCGCCTGAATTGTCCCTTGGAAACCATAAGAAAGCCTCTTTTGCTCCATTCACATCTCCAAAGCCTGGTGATATTCCCAACTGGTAGTCGTCATCGGACCGATCGGTAGCGGTAAAATCCCCAAGAAGATTTACATCCAGGTTGATTTCCAGGCTGTCTCCCAGATAAATATCGTATCCAGTCGAGTTTTGAACATAATTATCATCATTTACTTTGACTGCAACATAGAGATAATTCTCGTCCCAACCGAATCGAACAGATCCGGATAGGTCATCACTTCCTTCCCACTCATCAGATCCATAAACAATACTGGTTACACTGTAGGTTTCGGAGTCGTATTCATCCCATTGCCCATCAAGGTCCGGTGAGGAACTCATATACTGTGCGAAATGATGTAACCCTGGGCGGCTCTGGCTCACATTCTCTGTAGGAGTGCGTGTTTGTGTCCGCGTAGGTGTAATCGTGGGTGTACGTGTTTGCGTTCGTGTAGGTGTAATAGTGGAGGTGCGTGTTTGGGTCCGTGTATAAGTCTTTGTTGGGGTGCGTGTCAGGGTGCGAGTTGGTGCAATTGTGTTGGTGCGAGTTGGTGCTATTGTGTTGGTGCGTGTTAATGTTTTTGTTGCTGTTGGTGTGAGGGTAAATATTATGGGTTTTACTGTGCTTGTAAATATGATTGGTTTTTGAGTACTTGTAAATATGATTGCAGCGGTAGTATTTGTTGGAGTGAGGGGTACAGGTGTGTTTGTTTGGTTTTCAATCCCACCATTTGAATCTAAAGTAGCTGTGATCCCGATTGGCGGGCTGGTTGGAAAGAATACAGGGCAGGATAAAGGAGTCTTAGTGTACATTGGTGTAACTGTATACTCATACAGCGGTGGTTGGGAAATTGTTGGGAAATTACAGGCTAAAAAAATCATCATTGTCAAGATAATGCCGACGTAGAACTGGATCCTTTGTTTCATTTGCATCCTCCTGACAATTGGGCTTGGAAATAATAAATTTGAATAATCATTAATTTCTTTGATTCTATTATAGATAAAATTCTTGAATAAATCTAATAATCAATGATAGAGTCCTTCATTACTGGGGATGCAATTATTGAACCACCCGCCGTCTTTTCACATAATTAATAAAATGATTGTCCAGGATAAATTAAAAAAATTATAACAAACCATCCTCCTCCAGTGGTTATTTTATTTCTAAAGAATATGGTTCAGGTTTAAAGAGATTCATTCAGTTTTTAGTTACATAGTGATATTTGCAACTTCCTTTTTTTAAATTTTTAGATAGAATATTAAAAAGGTATTAACTTCTGGTTTTCAATAATTTATTTTCACAACCGCATAATAAGCAACAAGAATCAAGAATCGCTGTGTTCATAAATACATCATCTTCGTAGTTGAAAATTTGGAGTTTTCGATGAGAAGGATATTATTATTTTTTACCTGCCTGACAATAACAATATTATTTTTGGGATTCTTCCTTGAAACCATAAATGCCAGCGCAAAACCGATCTTTCAAATAGATAAAACAATTCCCACCGGCGCCGCCCTGTATGATAATTGGTTTGCCTATTTGGGACAAAACCCACCCTCTGGTGATCATCCAATCTGGTCGAATCAAACAACCAATACCCGTAGTGGATCAGACACATGGCGTTGTGTCACCTGCCATGGTTGGGATTATCTGGGTAAGGATGGTGCATACGGAAGAGGGTCAAACTATACCGGTTTTCCAAATATCTATGAAGCGGTAGAAAAACTGGATGAGCAATCGATTGTACAGATTCTATCTGGTGCCAATGACCCCGACCACGATTTTTCAGTTTATCTTGAGGAACAAGACCTTGCGGATTTGGCAAATTTCTTAAAAAATGGGTTAATCCTTGATAGTGAATTTATTGACCCTGTTACCTTCAAGGTGCTGGGTGGAGATTTGGAGCAAGGCAAACAATCTTATGATGAAGTATGTGCATCCTGCCATGGAATGGATGGGACATCGATTTCTTTCAGGTTTGAGGGACAGGATGCCTCACTTGGTACTTTGGCTGTTTTGGATCCATGGAGATACTTGCACAAAACCCGTTTCGGAACCCCTGGTACAGAAATGCCGGTAGGTTATTCCTTGGGTTGGACACCAGCTCAGGGACGGGATGTACTGCTATTTTCCCAATCAATGCCTACCGGATTAGGACCAGCAGATAATGAATTAACAATGGCCGATGAAACAGGCACAGAAGCTGAACTGGTTGGTGGTCCTGCACAAAACACTTTTACTGGGATTCTTACAGCTCTTGGTACTATGGCAACCTGGCTTGGTTTTGTAATTATTATTGGTGCAGTTCTGATTGCGATTATCTTATTGATTGTCTGGGTTCTGCGTGGACAATCAAATAAATAAGGAATAACGGCAAGGAGAAGTAATTTATGACAAATCCACAAGCTCTATGGCAGAACCCGGGAGTGAAGATCGGTTTGGCACTTGTATTATTTATTTTTATTGGTGCGGGTATTGGGGGAATATATCTGACCCAAATCACTCCTGAACAACCGATTCAATTTCCGCACAACCTGCATATTGGTCTCGGTGCTCAATGCACTTTTTGTCATTCATCGGCTCCCTTTGGACCTTCAGCAGGGTTACCATCTACAGATAAATGCTGGGGCTGCCATCAACAAATTACAAAAAAATCGGAACAATTAGATAAGCTCTCCCAATATGCCTTGAATAACGAATCAATTCCGTGGGTACCGGTGGCTATCCAGCCAGATCATGTGCACTTCAACCACCAGGCGCATCTATCGGTTGGGATTACATGTGAAACCTGCCATGGACATGTCTCAGAGATGACGGTGGCCGAATCGGAAATACAGATGAATATGGGATGGTGCCTGAGCTGCCACAAAAAGTTGTCTCCTGGTCAATTTGAACGACTTTCAGACTGTGCGCTTTGTCATTATTGAGTCATGATCTAGAATAGGGATAATTTATGACTAAAACAATTTCACGCAGGGATTTTATAAAATATTCTGGGATTAGTACAGCTGCATCAGCGATCCTTACCGGATGTGGACCTGTTTCACGATACGTTGTCCGTCAGCAGTATGCTGAAATGCCAGAATTTAATCAAACGGGTGTCAGTACATATTATGCAACCACTTGTAGAGAATGCCCGGCTGGATGTGGATTGATTGTCCGCACTCGTGAAGGAAGAGCAATCGGAGTTCAGGGAAATCCTGACCATCCTATAAACCATGGGAAGCTTTGTTCAAGAGGATTGACCACCCAGCAAGGATTGTATAATCCAGACCGGTTGACTAATCCTATTCAACAAAACCGGAAAGGGGATCAAACCTCCACCGAAATTAATTGGGATCTTGCCATAGCCACAATTACCGCCATTTTGCAAGATACCCCGCCGGATGAAATCGTTTTTTTACTGGGCATGGCTCCAGATCATTTATATGATCTTGTTCAAGAGATTACACAAGCGCTTGGTGCCCCAATGCCTTACAGGTTTGGCGCTCTGGGTATGTTTGATGCCCAGGCGACCCTCACAGAAGCTGTCAGTCAAATATTCAATCAGAAATCCTTCCCATACTTTGATTTTGGGAAATCCGATTTAGTATTTTCCTTTGGAGCAAATTTCCTTGAAACCTGGTTATCTCCGATTACTTACAGCCGGGCATATGGTGAGATGCGCCAGGGTAATCAAAATCAGCGGGGATATTATGTTTCCTTCGAACCTCGCATGTCATTAACCTCCGGAAGTGCAGATGAATGGATCCCTATCATTCCCGGATCTGAAAACCTGGTAGCAATGGCCCTGGGAAATCTCATTCAAGAAATGAAGATGCAAATTGGAATTCCATACTTCCAAGGTGTGGATATCCAGCAAGCCGCAGCGTTATCCGGGGTATCTCCCGAAACCCTGCAGCATCTTGCATTGCTTTTTGTCCAGGCCGGCGCCCCAATATGCATTCCAGGGGGCACTGCCCTTTCTCATAAGGATGGAGTAACGGTTGCGAAGTCCATCCTGGCATTAAATATATTGGGGAATAATATCGGAAAACCGGGCGGAATTTTCCTGGCTCCATCCACCCCATCCATGAATCCATTTTCGGATATGCAAAGACTGACAGAAGATATGCAGCAAGGAAAGATCAAATCCGTTTTTATTCACGGCTGGAATCCAGTTTTTGAGCTGCCAGGGGCTCTAAATTTTCCCAATGCCCTGATGAAAGTTGAAAATATAATTTCTTTTGCTACCTTTCTCGATGAAACATCCCATTTGAGCGATTATGTGTTTCCAGACCATTCGCCGCTTGAATCGTGGGGATATCAGCGAAATTCACCTGGGGCAGATCGTCCAATAATTACATCATTTCAACCGGTTGTATCTGCCCTTTACAATACCCGTTCCACTACAGACATAATGCTCGCCGCGGTTGGCCAAATGGGTGAGGAAATAAAATCTCAAATTCCCTATACAGATGAAGTAGACTTCATCCAGCAAAAACTACTACCCCTTCTTGGGAGCAGGAAAGGATTTTACCAGGCAGATGTGATACCAGCATTCTGGTCATCCTGGCTCCAATACGGTGGGTGGTGGCACATGGAACCTGAATTAATTTCACCTTCCACAATTAACATTCCGGGTCTATCGGATCGAATATCCCCGGATCAAACCTCCGGTGACAGTGACTATCATTTATTAGTGTATTCAACACAGAAAGGTGATGGCAGTCAGGCAAATCGACCGTGGATTCAGGAAACACCAGATCCAATGACAACGGTCGTCTGGAACTCCTGGGTAGAAATCCACCCAATGACCGCTGAAAAACTCGGCATCCAAAATGATGATATTGTTGAAATCTCCTCTGCAGTGGGAAAAATTGAAGCTGTTGCGTATCTTTATCCGGGAATCCGCCCGGACACAATTGCAATCCCATTCGGGCAGGGTCATACATCATTCAGCCGTTACGCGGATCAGCGTGGAAGCAATCCTGCCATCCTTTTTGAGCTAAATATCGACCAGGCAGGAGGTTTAGCTTTCGGGGATACATGGGTTATCCTCAAACCTACCGGTAAACGCTACCCATTAGCAAGATTTGAGGACCAGCATGGAGTCTATGGTGATACGCAAGGTTAGCAATTTTTAAAATCAATAGGAGAGTTCCTTATGTCTGAAGAAACCACTAAAAAATGGGGCATGGTTTTTGATCTCGATCTTTGTACAGGCTGCCAGACATGTATCACCGCTTGCTCCATGGAAAATAACGTCCCATTTGTTGGTGAAGATGAGGCTGCCTACGGACGGGAATTGCATTGGATTCGCATCCAGCGCTATTGGACAGGCGAATTTCCAGGGATAAAACCGGATTTCACACCGATGATGTGCCAACAATGCGGAAATGCCCCTTGTGAACCGGTTTGCCCGGTCTTTGCATCGGTGCATAGTAAAAGCGAAGGAATTAATTTACAGGTTTACCAACGTTGTGTCGGGACGCGATATTGTGGAAACAACTGTCCCTACCTTTCCAGGACATTTAACTGGTTTGATTATGAATATCCTGTTCCGATGAACAGCTACCTGAATCCGGATGTAACGGTAAGGCGCAGGGGGGTCATGGAAAAATGCACATTTTGTATTCAACGGATACAAAGAATTCAATTCCAGGCAAAGAATGAGGGTAGACAGGTAAAAGATGGGGAAATCCAACCCGCCTGTGTCCAGGCATGCCCAACGCGTGCGATTGTATTTGGCAATCTCACCGATCCGGATTCCCAGGTCAGCATACTTGCCCGCAATCAGCGTAGGATGCGAATTCTCGAACATCTTGGCACGGAATCCAGGGTTTATTATTTATTGGGAGGTAATACTTATGGTAGCTGAAGCAAAACCCATCCTGAATAATCAAGCTCTTGAAGAGGACTATGTTGATCACCGCGAACACCTTATGCTGGACCCTCGCCCGCGCGAAGAAATGAATAGAATGGTTCTTGAAGCGATGCAGTCGACAACAAAAAAATTCTGGATCTGGACAATTAGCTTAGGGCTGCTTTCAGTTATCCTTCTTTTTGGGTTTTGGGGGAATATGATTGCCACAGGAATGGGCATGGCTGGCATCCGGCGGCCAAATATGTGGGGCATCCTCATCATAACCTTTGTGTTTTGGATAGGTATAAGCCACGCCGGTACATTCGTATCCGCAATTTTAAGGGTTTTCAAAGCTGAGTTCCGGCGACCGTTTACCCGTGCCGCAGAATTAATGACCACATTCGCATTAGCAGCCGGCGCAATATTTACTCTCGCACATTTAGGCCGGCCCTGGGTGGTTTACTGGATAATCCCATACCCAAATGCCCGATGGTTATGGCCAAATGTACACTCACCGCTTGTATGGGACTTTCTGGCAATTACCACCTATCTTCTGGGAAGTACAATTTATTTGTACCTGCCATTAATACCTGACGTTGCAATGGCGCGTGACCGGACGACAGGCTGGCGCCATACGCTTTATAAATTATTAGCCCTTGGTTGGAGAGGAACCGAAGCGGAATGGTTCCGCATTCGCAAAGGAATCAATATTTTTGCCTATGCCATCATACCCGTCATGTTTTCGGTTCATACTGTCGTGTCCTGGGATTTTGCGATGTCGATGGTTCCCGGATGGCATTCAACAATTTTTGGCCCGTATTTTATTGTAGGGGCTATCCTTTCAGGTGTTTCTGCTGTAATCAGCATATTGTTCATCTTACGTGAAACCATGGTGAACATGAATTATTTCATCCGTCTGGAACATTTTGATGCCCTTGGCAAACTGGTTCTATTATTTTCTATGGCATGGGCTTATTTCTTTTTCAATGAGTATATTCTTCACTGGTACGGCGGTGAGGAGGTAATCAAGAATTTACTTACCTTCCATGCCACCGGACCCGATGCATGGATTTGGTATGTCATGTTGATTTGCAATGTTTTGATCCCATGGTTGACTTTGTGGAATCGTAAAATTCGTCGGACGCCATGGTTAATTTTTATCATCTCGTTATTAATTAACGTTGGAATGTATGCGGAAAGGTATACGATAATTCCCCTTACAATGGGACACCAGCGGTTCCCATTTGATTGGGGTGCCTACAGCCCAAGAATTACTGAGGTGGCTATTGCTCTTGGATCTTTAGCATTATTTCTCTTGCTCTATACATTGGCTTCTAGAGTCATTCCTATCATCCCGGTCTGGGAAGTGCAGGAAGGTCAAATGGCGCATAGACTTCGCAAGGTGGGCAAAGCAGAAATCCCATCTGTGAGCGAGTTGGACTAGGATTACAGGGTGAGGTTTATGGATGAAGACAAGATTGTACATTTAGCTTTATTCAAGGAAGAGGAAATTGATCAGGTAGCTGCGGCGGTATCCAGATTACATGAATTACAATTTCCGGACAAGGAAATCTCGGTGTTATCCGGAATTCCCCTTTCTGAAAAAATTTTAGGGAGGCCGATGTCCTGGTCTCGAGTGGCAACCTTTGGCCTTGCTGGTGCACTGGTTGGATTTCTGGCTGCCATGGCTTTGAACATCATCCCCATCGTGCAATACCCACTTGTTGTGGGCGGGCAACCCATGTTTGCAATTCCAATTGCCATAATCGTTGTTTTCGAATTATCCATGTTGGGTCTGCTCATCAGCACATTTTTAGGCGTATTTATAGAGATGATCTCACCCAGTTTCGGTCCAAAAGGATACCATCCAAAAATCAGTGATGGCTATATAGGAGTCCTGGTCAATTGTCCCGGCGGCGCAGACCTGGTCCTGCATGAATCCATGGATGCATTGGGAGCAGAGATGGTTTATCACTTAGAGGATAAGAAACTATGGCCATAATAAAACGTCTACTTATCGTCTTCATCATCGTTTCCAGCCCATTAATCATTGGAATGCTTTTTACTTATGATATTATAAAACTTGAATGGGTCAGCCTTATGGAAATTCAACCATCCTACCGTCCAATGGAAGATCCATTACCCTTACCAGCAAGTTCAATTCCAGTACAAGGCTTATCGGTCATCCCTGAACTGGGAACTCCGGTGAATCCTGTTGATTCGGATCCAGTTTCAATTGACAAGGGAAATAACTTGTACACCACCCACTGTTCCCTGTGTCATGGACCAAATTTGGATGGTAATGGCACATTTTCTGCCTTTTTACAAAATAAACCCAGTAATTTGTTAACTGGTAATTCACTTACTGCCAGTGATGGTTATATTTTCGTTGTCATTACCTATGGTCTGGATGGAAAAATGCCCTCCCTCGCTCAAAACCTTCCACAAGTGGAAAATCGATGGGATGTTGTCAATTACATCCGTTCTGTTCAAAATTCCCAATAAATAAAAATCCCTCCCGAAAAGGAGGAATTTTTTCTGGCGGAGAGGGCGGGATTCGAACCCGCGGTACCTTGCGGTACACGCGCTTTCCAGGCGCGCGCGTTAGGCCAGACTACGCTACCTCTCCAATTAAATTATTATTTCCCCCTGAGCAGGGAAAATTATATCATATTACAATCAGGTCATAACGCTCCCCATATTCTATAAATATCCAAATCTGGATATTTAATTGAAAAATTCCCGATTAGCAAAATAGATTATTACAAAATAATTGGATGCCAACCCAGGAGGATTATTCGCCAGAAACGTCAATCAAAATTATTTCACAGCGGAATTCAGTCCATATTTAAACCATTAGATGCTCATGATTGGTATAATCATTGGGTAAGATAAAGTAAATGAATAATTCTTTGCCATAGAATAAAATGATCATAGAGTATCCAATCATGCCTTTACGCTTCTTGAAAAAAGCACTTTTCGTTTATCTGACTGCTTTAACAATCGTGGTGGGATGCAGTTCTCAAAAACCGGACCAGGAAATTCCTTTGGCGGTCAGTCCATCTCCGTCAATAATTATCCCGTATACATCAACGATTCAGCCAAGCCCCCACGCGACAGCCACAAGCACCCCAACAGCCTCCCGGACTTCCTTGGTTATACCAAGCCTTACTGGCACCATAGAACCCACACCGACAATAACATTTAAAACCAGTGAGTTGGAAGGGGCAGAATTTTACAATTATGGCTTTCTTGAGGATTGGCGGTTTTTTGTGTCTATACGAACAGCGAAACCCGTCATGGGGCAGTATTATGCCCTCATAGGCGAGAAATACAGGCAAAAAGAATATAAATGTGAAGTTTTCCCTGCAAATCCCAACCGGTTGGTATGTTCTGGCGAACTTACCCGCATAGATGATTGGATTGAATACACCATATACCCGGTTGATTCAGATCAACCTGCTTTTCAGGGCCGCATATCTGTTCCCATACCTTATGATGTTTATCCTATGTCCAAACCGGAATAAGATATGGTACTTCGGGAAAACACCACTGAAAACTTAAGCAAATCGGCGCAGGATTTTCAAATATTATTACAACAAATGGGCTATAACAATAGGGTTTTTGAGTTCAAGCGGAGTACACGCACTGCTCAAGAGGCTGCCGGTGCAATTGGAGTGGATATTTCTCAAATTGTTAAATCCCTATTATTCAAAACGGAGGTCGGGAATGATGCCGTTATGGTTCTTATTAGCGGTTGCGATCGGGTGGATGAAGAGAAACTATGTTCATTATTAGGTGAGCATATTGTCAAAGCGAATGCAGAATTTGTGCGGGAAAAAACTGGATACTCCATTGGCGGGGTCCCACCAATCGGACATTTATTCCCGATCCAGATATTTATTGATCAGGACCTGAACAATCAGGATGAAATTTGGGCTGCTGCCGGTTCCCCTTTTGCAGTTTTTCCGCTAACACCCGGCGAGCTGGAAAGTTTATCGAATGGAAAATGGGTATCCATTAAAACCGGATAAACCTTGGAGCCATTGCAGATATAAAAAAACGTGTGTATAATGTGTGATCTCGGGCGGTTAGCTCAGTTGGTTAGAGCATTGCGTTGACATCGCAAAGGTCGTAGGTTCGAGTCCTATACCGCCCACTTAATTGATTTATAGGGGTAATACTGCCACTAAGGACTTGCGGCAGTATTTTTTCTCTCACCGGTCACTCGAATGAAAAGATTCACTTGTCAGGTCTGCACAAAAATATTATAATGATGGTACCAAATTTAATATTAAAAACGTAATGACCAGAACGAGTAGTTGAGAATAACCCACAGAGAGAAAGCTAGGAAGGCTGAAATGGCTTTTGGACGTAGACTCAACCAAAACCCTCTGCGAGCGAAAACCTGAAAGTGGCTTATTCCACCACAATTAAGGGGAGCGGCTGACGACGTTATCCGTCAACCAGAGATCGTCGAAAATTTGGCGAATTTGGGTGGAACCGCGTGAAAATTACTCCCGCCCCAATGTGGGTGGGTTTTTTGTTTATTTATACATAAAATTAGTCTCAGGAGGTAATCTGATGGACAAAAATAATGATCAATATGAAGAATCCCTATTGTATCGAATTCGTCATTCAACAGCCCATGTGATGGCACAGGCGGTTTTGGAAAAATTTCCGGATGCAAAAATTGCTATTGGACCAGCAATTGAAGATGGTTTTTATTATGATTTTGACCTGCCGCGCAGCCTAATCCCGGAGGACCTTGAAGATATTGAAAAAAGAATGCGCCGCATCATTCAGGGTAATCATGCTTTTACACGCCAGGTTATCTCGGCCGAAGAAGCACAACACATCTTTATGGATCAGCCATTTAAACGTGAATTGATTGATGACCTTGAAAATGGCGGCATGGACGAACATGGACTGCCAGTTATTGAAAAACCCGTATTAACAATCTACCGGCATGATAATTTTGTTGACTTATGTCGTGGTCCTCACGTAGATTCGACTTCCCAAATTAACCCTCAGGCAATAAAACTGACCAGTGTGGCAGGTGCTTACTGGCGCGGTGATGAACATCGCCCTATGCTGCAGCGTATTTATGGAACTGTCTGGAATTCCAAGTCAGAATTGGATGACTACATAAAAAAAATTGAGGAAGCCAAACAGCGGGACCATCGGAAACTTGGCAGGGAGCTTGACTTATATAGTACGGTTGAGGAAGTAGGAGCTGGGTTGATTCTCTGGCACCCAAAGGGTGGAAAGATTCGCCACATCATAGAGCGCTTCTGGGAGGATGAACATGAAAGATCTGGTTACGATTTCGTTTATACTCCGCACATTGGCAAATCATCTCTTTGGGAAACCAGTGGTCATCTGGGATTTTACAAAGAAAATATGTATTCCCCCATAGATATTGAAGGACAGGAATATTATATAAAACCGATGAATTGCCCATTCCATGTACATATATATAAAAGTAAAACCAGATCTTACCGGGATCTGCCTTTGCGTTTTGCTGAAAAGGGGACTGTCTATCGTTATGAACGCAGCGGGGTTTTACATGGCTTATTAAGGGTGCGGGGTTTTACACAGGACGATGCCCATCACTTTACTATCCCTGAACAAATGCCTGATGAAATTGATTTTGTGCTCAAATTCAGCCTGCATATTCTGCGTTCATTTGGATTTAGAGAAATTCAGGCATTTCTGAGTACACGTCCTGAAAAATCCGTTGGCGACAACCATCTATGGGATGAGGCAGAAATGGCTCTGCAATCAGTATTGGAAAAAGAAAAACTCCCCTACCAGGTAGATCGTGGTGGTGGCGCATTTTATGGTCCAAAAATCGATTTAAAGGTAAAAGACGCTATTGGCAGAGAGTGGCAGCTCACTACAATTCAATTTGATTTTAATTTTCCGGATCGCTTTGACTTGAACTATATTGGTGAGGACGGTCAGCAGCACCGCCCTTATATGATTCACAGGGCTTTATTGGGAAGCATGGAACGCTTCTTTGGTGTACTGATCGAACATTATGCTGGGGCATTTCCAGTCTGGTTGGCGCCAGTCCAGGCTGTGCTGATCCCGATTGCGGACAGACATGTGCCTTATACCCATCAAATCGCCGGGGATTTAAGGAATTCAGGGCTTAGTGTTAAGGTGGATGATTCGTCCGACCGGATGAATGCAAAAATTCGTAATGCCCAGAAAGAGAAAGTTCCTTATATGCTCGTTATCGGAGATAGGGAAGTTGAAAACCAGCAGGTCGCCCTTCGATTAAGATCTGGTGAAAATCCCGGTGCAATGTCCCTCCAACAATTTCTAGGCATTGCTATGAAAGATATTTCAGATCACAATTAATCCTGGCATTAGAATAGAAATGCCATAAATTAACAAAACATTGTTTGGACTAAATATATTAAAAAACAAACCAAAACAGGCAATTTGTTGTAGAATAATGTATTATGTTAGAAATAGATTAATTGGCATATTAATGATTCTATTTTTCATTAATTGCGTATCGATAATATCATTATTAATTAACGTTTTTGAGATAAGAGGAGATAAAAAATAAGCGCAACAGAATATCGTGTAAACGAAACTATCAAGGAAAAAGTAGTACGCGTAATTGATCCAAAAGGTGAAAATCTCGGAGATATTCCCATCGCTGAGGCTTTAAGAATAGCCCAGGAAGCGGACCTTGATTTGGTAGAAGTTGCCCCTAATGCTAGCCCCCCAGTTTGCCGGGTGATGGATTACGGTAAATTTCTATACGAACGTACCAAGAAAGATCGAGAAGCACGGAAAGCACAAACAAAAATCGAAATCAAAACCATCCGGCTTCGTCCTAAAACGAACGACCACCACCGGGGTTTTAAAACCCGTGATGCACGACGCTGGCTGGAAGATGGTATGAAAGTGAAAGTTGATATTCGATTTAGGGGAAGGGAAATTTCCTACCCGGAAATTGCTATGCAGGATATGAAAGAAATTGCTGCAGAGCTTCAAGATGTTTCAACTGTAGAACAATCGCCAAGTTTGGAAGGCAAAGTCATGGTAATGGTTCTTGCCCCTAACAAAATTGGCAAGAAAAAATGAGCCTCGTTTGAAGATTTAATACATTAATTAATATTCCTGGTATTGAAAATTCTTTCAATAATCCACTACCCATTATTTTTAATATGGTAGTATAATGTGCTGTCGCATTTATAAACCGAATATCTTGGAAAAAGGAGTTATCAGCCGTGACCCAAAAGAAGACATCCGGCAAATTCAAATTAAAAACCCATAAAGCAACATCGAAAAGGTTTCGAGTTACGGGTTCAGGCAAATTGATGCGTACCAAAGGTGGAAAAAGTCATCTGCGCAGGCGCACACCAAAACGGACGAAGAGACTATTCGATCAGACCGTTCCTGTTTTGGGAGACGGTATTCAAGACACTGTTCTAAGATTAGCTCCATATTTGAAAAAAAAGGGTTGATCTGAAACTGTCAATTAATTCTGCAGTCTTTGGATGTAAACAACTGGATGAAATATCCGACGTCCCTCGACATGCAAAGGAGTGAACCATGACCCGCATAAAAGGTGGACCATATTCCCACCGAAAACATAAAAAAGTTTTAAAGATTACAAAAGGCCAGTACGGATCAAAGAGTGTTTTATTCCGGCGTGCAAATGAAGCCATGCTAAAAAGTCTATGGTATTCGTACCGGGACCGGCGTGTACGAAAACGCACACTGCGCAGATTGTGGATAAGCCGGATTAACGCAGCTTCCCGTCTGAATGGTATGCCCTACAGCAGATTGATCGATGCATTAAGAAAAGCACAGGTCACTTTGAATCGAAAAATGCTGGCAGATTTGGCAGTAAGAGATCCACAGGCATTTACGGCAGTGGTGGATACGGTTAGGTCGTTGTAAACGAAAGAAAAAAAGATTGGCAGTTCATTCAGAACTGTCGATCTTTTTATTTAAAAACTTGGGATTTCATTTGAATAATCTTTTTCATTGATTTTCTTTACCAGGACACAGGAAATTACCAGGTAATTTATCCCGGGATATTCCATCCATTGGTCTGGATGCTACCCTAAAAAATCAGCCTATTCTCATCAACTGAGTGGATGGGTTTTATCCGCCATGATTTCCCAAAAGATCTGAAAATCTATTCCTGGGGAAAATCCAGGCTTTGAAAAATCATGGTGCCGGTATCTCAAAATCAGAGGTGCCTTCTTGAGGATCATTGCCTTCTCGAAATATTCGCCAGATTGCCGGATCTGGTTGGTTGAAGGGAGACGGGATAATCTATCCTGATTCAACATCCACCGATGTACAATTCCTCAGGATCAGTTACCCCATAAAATCATCTTTTTCCCGCCACAAATAATGGGTATTTTTTTCGAAGTCATAGAGCCACCAGGATTTTTTCAATAGTATTCGGGAACATAATAAGTCCTGCCCGCATAACGCTGCTAAATCCTAATACTGTTCGAAATCAAGCAAAATAGTGGATAATTATTGTGGATTAGTTTCGGATTTATGAGAGTGGAGACCAATTAGAATGATAACTTCACCCCAAAATGAGAATATTCGCCATTTCCGGTCAATAATTTCAAGTCGAAAGTCAAGAAAGAAATCGGGTCAGTTTATCATTGAGGGAATTCGTCTAATAGAAGAAGCTGTTGAGGCAGGCTGGTTGCCAGAAAAGGTTCTCTTCAGTGAAGATATCAATCAAAGAGGGAGAAGCCTCATTGATCATCTCCCAATCCCTAAGGAAAACATCCTGGAAGTAAAAAGCTCCCTGCTGGCAGATCTATCGGATACAGAAACATCTCAAGGCATATTGATGATGATTAAAGACAAAACTCCGGTCGTGCCACATTCACTCGATTTCGTGCTGATACTGGATGAAATCAGGGATCCCGGAAACCTTGGAACCTTGCTGCGAACCGGGGATGCTGCCGGGGTTCAGGCAATTTTCCTTACCCCCGGCACAACCGATCCATTCTCACCGAAAGTCCTGCGTTCTGGGATGGGGGCACATTTTCATCTGCCAATATTTCCTCTTGATTGGGAGAGCATCTTATTGATACTGGATAAAATTAGCTCAATACCGTTTGAATTAATTCTTTCCGATACAAAGCAGGGAATTTCATTATGGCACCTGGATTTACGTCAGCCTGTCGCCATCATCATCGGCAGCGAAGCATTTGGAGCAAGTATTTCCGCCGGGAAATATGCCACCAGGAGGTGTACCATACCCATGAATGGACGCAGCGAATCGCTCAATGCGGCCATAGCGGGTGGTATCCTCCTTTTCGAAGTTGTCCGTCAGAGGGAAAAAATCAGTGGTTAATCAATCCTGGCTGTTGGTGGAATGTTCAGTTTTTGGTTGGGAAAAAAAACAGAAATCAGGGGAGGGATATTACAATTTCAGCCTTTTCCCTTTGCTCAGCAATCCATGAATTGATATATCTTTGTAATAATATTCGCCTGGCATCTCCAATTAATGGACGGTCATCCTGCATTTCAATGACCTGAATAATATGAAATCCGATCCCGGATTCAATGATTTCACTGTATTGCCCTTGGGATAATTCAAATGCAGCCTGCTCTACTTCCGGTTGGATCATGTACCCTTTTGGAAACCAGCCTAATTCTCCCCCTGTTAGAGGGTCATATAATTTCGCCAATTCGTCAAAATCAGTTCCTGCCTTGAGGCGGGTATACACATCCTGGGCAGTCTCTAAATCGTAGAGGAGAATTTGTTTGGCATGAACCTGGGCAGCCGTATCCGGAAACTGAGCGATCAATTGATCTCTTTGCCATGCAGCTGCTAATTGCCGGTTTAAGGTAAGTTTAATGCTCTCGTCCTGATATCCATTTTCGTCCATCCAATTTCGAAATACTTCCTCACCGCCTGCGCTTTGGATAATTCCGGTGAGGTAGGAATCCAATTCTTCCTTGGATAGATTGAAGCCATTCTCGTAGGCAGCCTGTGCCATCAGAGTCTGACCAATAAATTCATCCAATAACCTGTTTTCCATCTCATCATCAAGCAATGGTTTGACAAGCCCTTCATTGGCTTTTGCTAATCGGGACAGTTCACCCTCGTATTCGGATAGCAGAATTGCCTCCCCATTTACCGAGAATGCTAATGGCGGTGCGGTTGCGGTTACGGTTGGAGACGCAACAACCGTTGGCGTGCCTGTCAATTGGATGGCTGCTGTAGTTGTTTCGATTTTTGGAGAACATGCAGAGATTAGAACAAAAACGGACAGAATGACTTTCTGGAATCTTTTGGATTGATTGATCATTATGTCCCAGATTATACCCTTGCCAGGCTGTATTGGGTTATGGAGTCATATTTTATGGTTTATTAAAATATACAATTCTTTAAGGTATTTAAGGTCACTTATCCTTGAATCGACAATCTCTCTATGCTAAAATGTGACTATCATACCTAAATATGGCACTGTCATCAATGCAACCCCCCATATGTGGGGGTTCTTCGTCTAAATCGGGATAAGCACCAGATAAGGGGTGATTTCTTCCAGGAGGTTATTTGTGCGTTGCCCATATTGCAGAAATGAACATACAAATGTAATTGATACAACCCATGATAACCGCAGTGGTGTCCGTCGGAGGAGAGAGTGCGGGCAATGTCATCAGCGATTCAGTACGTATGAAAGACCTATCCTGGCAACCCCAATGGTGATTAAACAGGACGGTACTCGCGAAGAATTTGACCGGGAAAAACTACTGCGCGGCATTCGAATAGCCTGTGCAAAAAGACCTGTTTCGGCTGCTGATATCGAACACCTTGTTGGGGAAATTGAATCGTCGCTTCAAAAACTAGGTCGAGCAGAGGTATCTTCGCGGGTGATTGGCGACCGGGTAATTGTTGGATTAAAAGGGATGGACCAGATTGCATACATACGCTATGCGATCGTCTATTTACGCCTGGACGACTTGCTGGAAATACGTAAAGAAATTGACCGCTTACTGGTTTAACGATTAATATAACAATTTATGGGGTAGAGAATGGATAAATCAACCATTAGCACTAAAAATAGTGTCTTACCTACACCTCCCAAACCGGAGGGTCTGCCAGAAGTCGAATTTTCCGAAAATGCACATTCCGTGTTTATACGCCGGTATGTACGGCGAGGTGATGACGGTAATCCGGCAGAAACGCCAGAACAGACCTTTTGGCGTGTTGCTTATCATGTTGCCAGGGTAGAAGAAACTTGGAATCAAGATACCATCAGTCATGCAAAAAACTTCTATGAACTCCTGGCTTCAAAGAGATTCTTTCCAAATTCCCCTACTTTTACAGGAGCTGGAACCCCGCTTGGCCAATTGGCAGCTTGTTTTGTATTACCAATCAGTGATGATATGGGCCGCGATCAATCCGGGATTTTTCAGACCTTGCGTAACGCCGCTTTGATTCAGCAAACCGGTGGAGGAAACGGATTTGGATTTTCGCGAATTCGTCCAAAAGGATCCCGGGTGAAATCATCGGCCGGACAGGCAACCGGACCGGTAGGATTCCTAAGTGTATATGACCACGCATTTGGCGAGGTTGCCCAGGGTGGGTCCCGGCGTGGAGCCAATATGGCTGTTTTACGAATTGATCATCCAGATATTGAATCGTTTATAACCTGCAAGACAAACGAAAATGCCATCACAAACTTCAATATCTCAGTTGGGGTTACAGATAAATTCATGCTCGCAGTAAAAAATGATGAAATGTGGGATCTTCGCTTCCCTGATGTTTTATCTTCACAATACCGGAAATTTAATGGGTCTATTGAACAGGCTGAGAAGTTAGGAATTCCTGTCTATACCCACAATAAAGTACCAGCCAGGAACTTGTTTAATAAAATTGTTCACCAGGCTCATCATAACGGAGAACCGGGAATGCTCTTCCTGGACACAGCGAACCGTACAAATCCTGTACCTCATCTTTATGAATTGGAAGCAACCAATCCCTGTGGTGAACAATGGCTTGGACCGTATGAGAACTGTTGTTTAGGATCGATTAACCTCGCCCAGCATTTTGCGATTAATCATAAGGTAGATTGGGATATGTTACGCCAATCTACAATATTGGCGACTCGGTTTCTGGATGATGTTGTAAATGCCAACAAGTATGTACCGGCTGTTCCAGAGCTGGAAAAAGCAGCCCTTCAAGCAAGGCGCATTGGATTAGGGATTATGGGCCTGGCTGACCTGATGTACTATGTTGGAGTCAGGTATGGTTCATTAGAAGGCCAGGAATTTGCTTCCCAGGTCATGGAATATGTCCGGTATTTTTCCATGATAACAAGTATCGAATTAGCAAAGGAACGCGGCATGTTCCCTGTTATCGAGGGAAGCATTTATGACCCAAATAATTTAACCTGGCAGCCTCCTACCCCGCTTGTTATGCATGTGCATGATTGGGGCCGTCCGGCGTTGGACTGGCAGATTATTATTGATGGCATCCGCCAGCATGGTATTCGCAACGCCGCCCAGACGACAATTGCTCCCACCGGCACAATAGCCACAGTTGCTGGCATCGAAGGTTATGGCTGCGAACCTGTATTTGCTCTGGCATATATCCGCCATGTCAACGATAATGGAAAAGACCTGCAGCTCACCTATACCAGTCCTCTTGTTTGAAATGGCGTTGGATGAAACCGGGATGACCAAAGGCGAAAAGGAAGAAATCATTCAACAAGTATTGGAGCAAGGGAATTGCCAGGGCATAACCGATATTCCAATATCTATACGCAATATATTCGTAGTCTCCGCAGATATATCTGCAGAAGAACATGTCCGGATGCAGGCTGTCATGCAAGCCTTTGTAGATAACAGCCTCTCAAAAACCATTAATTTCCCTGCCAATGCTACAGAAAATGATGTGGCAACTGCATATATGCTTGCCTGGGAGCTGGGGTGTAAAGGGATAACTGTTTATGTAACCGGGTCGCGGGAAAAAGTTGTCCTCGAAACACGCGCCACAGCAGATAAGAAAAAACCATTGGAAAGGGATTCATCCCAGGAGTCCTGGGATTTCCAGGATAAGGAAAACCCAGACCAGTTGTACATTTGGAATGAAGCCAAGAAACCACGACCACGTAACCTGCCAGGATACACATATTCGATTGAGACTCCGCTTGGCAAGGCATTTATCACAATCAATGAAAATGGCGACAATCAGCCTTTTGAGGTATTCATCAATACTGCCAAGGCAGGTTCTGATACAGCGGCTGTCTCGGAGGCGATTGGACGCATGATCTCATATAACTTAAGGCTCAGTTCCAGGATCGAACCGAGTCTCCGTCTCAGGGAAGTAATACGCCAGTTAGCCGGTATTGGTGGTGGCAGACCGCTTGGTTTTGGTCCCAACAGGGTTCGATCCCTGCCGGATGGTGTTGCCCAGGTGTTGTTAGAATACCTGGAGCATCGCAGCAATCGACAGTTGGATCACAAACCACCCGAAAATATTCACATTCAAAATCAGCCAAACCTTTATTGGGAAGAATCTTCATTATACGAAACGGAGGAAGTCAGTCAATTAAAAATTGGTGACTTGTGCCCGGAGTGTGGTCAGGCGGCATTGGTGAATGAGGAAGGTTGTAAGAAATGCTATGCCTGCGGATACAGCGAATGTTGATTATTTTCATCCAACTGTAATCGCTGATATTTTCTTTACATAATCCGGAGAATTCTAGATGGTTGGTCCTAAGAAACCAACCATCTTTGCAAATTATTTTTAATAAAAACCTGATCGATTTAATATTTAGAATCGGTGTAATATAAATGATGGTAAGGATTGATATTACGCCTACCTTAAAATGATACAAGGGCGATTTATTTGGGTCATGGACTGGTAAAATCCAAATATATTGGGTAGTGAAGGTAATTTATGCCTGCTACTGAGAAAATTCCATCCATTAAGATATATATTATTTCAGGGGGTGTTGGAGCCAGCGGCGAACAGCTGGTAAATACGGTTTTAGCTCAATTTCCCGGACAGAATGTAATTATTGAAAATAAGAAACATGTGCAAAGGACATTGCAAATTCAATATATCCTATTGCAGGCGCAAAAAGAAAAAGCCTTCCTTGTTCACACATTGGTGGACAAAGGATTGCGCAGCTACCTGATCAAGGAGGCAAAAAAGAGGGACATTCCTGAAGTGGATATGATGGGGGATTTGATTGAATGGTTGTCTGTACATCTTAATCAGCAGCCATTGCAAGAACCAGGTCGATACCGCAAATTGCAGCGTGAATATTTTGATCGAATCGATGCCATTCATTACGCCATCGCCCAGGATGATGGTAAAAATCCTCCTGGTTGGCCACAAGCCGATATCGTTCTTCTGGGAGTATCACGTTCAGGAAAAACTCCCCTCAGTATGTATCTGGCGGTCCTTGGATGGAAGGTCGCCAATATCCCTCTAATTCCTCAATTGCCTGTCCCGAAATCAATTTTTGAACTGGACCCAAGACGGGCAATAGGCTTGACCATAGACCCGGCACAACTTCATATTTATCGTTCTCATCGGCTGGCACGCATGGGAATACCTTATAAATCCGATTATAATAATTTTGAAAAAATCACCGAAGAGATCAATTTTGCCATGGAAATATTTCAAAAGGGGGGATTTATGGTTATTGATGTAACCGATAAAACCATTGAATTGTCTGCCGATGAAATTATTAAGCACTTATCAAATTATCGATTGGCTTAGTTTTATTTAATTTCCCGCAGAATACCCTGATAAAACGGATCGTTGTACAATTGCCCGTAAATTTCAAAATCACCTTCGATGGAAAATTTTGTTTGTGTCTCATTTAACCATGATATTTTGAAGACCTCGTGTAATTAGCCTCTTTAATCGTGTTACCGGTTATTCCTTATAACTAATTATGACGTCCTGGTTTGTGAGGGTTGTTCTTCGCAAGAATATGTCCGGTTTTCTCCAAGTACCTGGTGGATATAACTCATCCAATCACTGATGGGTATTCGCTGAGGGCATTTTTCTTCACAATCATGGCATTGCTGGCAGGCTGATGCACGTTCAGCCGCATCCAGTTCCTGATATTTGTATTTTATTGATTTTATATCATCCAGCATAATCCCACGGTTAAAAATATCAAAATTGAGCGGAATATTCACCCCATGCGGGCAAGGCATACAGTACTGGCAGTTTGTACAGGGAATGGGGCAAATTTTATAAAACGCATCCTGTACCTTATGGATTACTTCTTCCTCCAACTTTGAGAAACTGCCGACCTTGGACCGGTTCGCACATTCCAGGTTTTCCTTGACCTGCAGTAGTGAAGACATTCCACTGAGTATGATACTTACTTCCGGTTGATTCCAAATCCACTGCAGCGCCCACTCAACTGGTGAACGATGGATGTCCGCTGAATTAAAAATGGTTTGGATGGCAGGAGGAGGCACGGCCAGTTTTCCACCCAGGAGTGGTTCCATGACAATTACAGCCAATCCTTTATCGGCTGCATACTTTAATCCAGATAAGCCTGCCTGTTCTTCAATATCCAGGTAATTGTATTGTATCTGGCAAAAATCCCAGTTTTCAAATTCATCGATTATTCTCTTAAAAACTGGAAATTCATCGTGGAAGGAAAACCCGATAGCACCAATCCCCCCTTTGTCTTTCATTTTCTGCAGCCAATCAAGAACACCCAGCCGGAGTAAATTTTCCCAATAGGTTCTGTTTAATGCGTGAACTAAATAGAAATCGATCCGATCAGATTTCAGCCTGCCTAGCTGCTCCTCGAAGTACTGGTCGAAATCACCTTTTTCTTTTATCAGCCAACTCGGCATCTTTGTTGCCAATTTAACTTTTCGACGATGATCAGCGGTTAATATACTACCAATCAGCTTCTCACTCTCACCATCATGATAGGTATAAGCTGTATCGATATAATTGATCCCGCCATCTATACCCGAATGTATCATGCGGGTTGCGGTAGGAATATCAATACAATTTCTTTTTCCATCGAGCACCGGTAGGCGCATACAGCCAAATCCCAGTGCTGATACTTGCAAATCGAGATTTCCAAATTTTCTGTATTGCATTATTATCCTCGTCAAGAAATAAGAATTTCAACAAGTATAGCATCCTGATCAAATTATTTTACCCTGAGAATTTTCGATACCCCGAATTTTTCTAATACAATTTCGGAAAATACCAGATCATCTTCATACCCATGAATTCCATGGTTAAGGAACGAATTATGATATGATTACTAGTCGTTTTTACATCGCCTGTCAAGCGGTATTTAAATAAATAATAAGGGTTTTTAATAAATGTTAAAAGCAAGAAATGATATTAGAAATATTGCGATAATAGCTCATGTTGACCATGGAAAAACCACGCTTGTTGATGGTCTCCTAAAGCAAGCCAGGGTATTCAGGGAAAATCAGCAGGTTCAGGAACGTATTATGGATTCCAACGCGTTGGAACGGGAACGCGGTATCACCATTCTTGCCAAAAATACGGCTATCTTGATTCCTGACCCAAAAAGCGGCGAGATGGTCAAAATAAACATCGTAGACACACCAGGACATGCTGATTTCGGTGGTGAAGTTGAGCGAATCATGAATATGGTTGATGGTGTGCTCCTGCTTGTGGATGCTGCAGAAGGTCCAATGCCCCAGACCCGCTTTGTACTGAAGCAGGCACTTGAAAGGGGGATCAAAGCTATCCTGGTGATTAACAAAATTGACCGCAAGGATGCCGATCCTATGCGTGCGCTCAACCAGACATTTGACTTATTCATCGAGCTTGGCGCTTCGGAAGATCAGGCTGAATTTCCAATCGTTTATGCCAATTCGGTTAGTGGACAGGCAGGTATGACCCCCGAATTAAGCCCAAATCTGCAGCCACTTTTTGAAGCCATTCTCGATCAGATACCATGCCCAATGGTAGATATAGAAGCTCCATTGCAAATACTGGTGACAAATTTGGGTTACGATGAATACCAGGGAACCTATGCGATAGGAAGAATCCATGCGGGCAAGATAAGCCTAAACCAACCATTGGCGCGCATAACATTGGATGGATCAATCCTGCCTGAGCGGGCAAGATATTTGTATATTCACCAGGGATTGGACCGGGTGGAAGTTGAAAATGCCAGTGCAGGCGAAATTATTGCGATTGCCGGTCTGGAAAATATTGCAATTGGTGAAACACTGGCTGACGTCCTTAACCCTATTCCTCTACCACAAATTAAGGTTGAGGATCCCACTGTTAGAATGACTTTCGGAATTAATACATCACCGTTCACCGGTCGTGAAGGAAAATGGTCAACTTCACGCAAGCTGCGTGAACGCCTATTCAACGAATTGCGCAACAACGTTGCCCTACAGGTTCTGGAGACGGATAATCCAGACACATTCATTGTTGCGGGGCGCGGTGAACTCCACCTGGCAATCCTCATCGAAACCATGCGCCGTGAAGGGTACGAATTTCAAGTCACCAGGGCTAAGGCGATATTTCAGGAAAATGAACTGGGGGAAGTTCTGGAACCTTATGAAGATGTTTTCATAGATACGAGTCCTGATACGGTTGGGGTAGTTGTGGAAATGCTTGGTACCCGTCGCGGAAAAATGTTGAATATGATAAACAACCCGGATGGTTCTGTCCATTTGAAGTACCTTGTTCCAACACGCGGGCTGTTGGGATTTCGTTATCAACTGCTTACCCAAACCAGGGGCATGGGTATTATGAACACATTCTTCCATGGTTATGGTCCCCTGGCAGGTACGATTGAATCGAGGACTACCGGTTCGGTAGTTGCCTGGGAGGCGGGGATAACATCAACCTATGGCCTTAAGAATGCTGAGGAACGTGGTACCCTATTTATTGGTGCAGGCGTGGATATTTACGAAGGAATGGTCGTCGGAGAAACCCAGCGTTCTGAAGATATCGTCGTCAATGTATGCAAGAAAAAGCACCTGACCAATATGCGTTCTTCGAATAAGGATATAGAATATCGCTTATCTACGCCGCGAGATTTATCACTCGACCAGGCACTGGAATACCTTGCCGAGGATGAACTGCTTGAAGTAACCCCGCAAAATTTCCGCATTCGGAAGCAGATTTTGAATACCGATGAGCGTGGCAAGAGTCAAAAAAAGGAAAAAGAGATCCTGCGTGACGCCTCCCTGGCATAGCCAGGGGTTATGCAATTCGACTTATCACATTTTGCCTTATAAATTTCTAATTATTTTGGAAAGTAATTATTTATTCTGAATATATTTTAAATTATTAAATATTCTTCCCAGAATTTCGATATAATCATAACGGTGAAATCATCAATTATTTATATCCTGATTGGATTTCTAACGCTTATCTGTTCCGGGTGCTCTGACCGAGCAAATGAACAGGCCGATGCGTCCTCAGAAGTCTATACCATAAAAAACAAGGGCTCGGATACAATGGTCAATTTAGCCCTTGCCTGGGCTGAGCAGTACCAGGTGGTTAATCCGGATGTTAATATCTCCGTTAGCGGAGGTGGTTCCGGAACAGGGATCACTTCGCTTATTAATGGAACCACCGATCTGGCAAATGCTTCCAGGGAAATGAAAACCATCGAATATGATGATGCCGTAAAAAATGGAATTACACCTGAGGAGATAGTTGTCGCCAGGGACGCAATCGCAGTTATTGTAAATCCCTCCAATCCAATCAATGAATTAACATTACAGCAAATATCCGGTATTTATAAGGGCGAAATTAATAATTGGAAAGAACTCGGCGGCGAAGACCTTCAAATTGTCCGCCTCTCTAGAGAAACCAATTCAGGCACGCATGTGTATTTTCTGGAAACAGTCGTTCGTCTGGGTGATTCCGAAGACAAATCAATTTTCTCACCAACAACTTTACTACTGCCATCATCAGAGGGGATTATTTCCGAGGTTCGCGACAATCCCCATGCCATCGGTTATGATGGGTTGGGTTATATCACCGATGAAGTAAAACTGATTGCCGTAGCAAAGGACTCACAATCTCCATATATCATACCAAGTGTTGAGACAGTTAATAATAACCAATATCCAATTTCAAGAGACCTCTATATTTATAGAGACGAAAATACTAAGGACTATATAAATGATTATATCAATTGGATATTATCATCCGAAGCTCAAGACATCGTATTAGACCTTGGTTTTGTCCCAAGAATTTCAGGTGATTAATGGACCAGTCATTCACTCAGGTGAGAAAGAAATCCAAAACTGAATTCATCATTACCCGCATCATCCAGTTCTCTGGATATCTCAGTATCCTTTATGTGAGTCTCATCAGCCTTTTCCTGATTAAAGAGGGCTTCCCGGCAATCTATAGTGTCCCATTCGATAGTGTTTTTGGAAAATTCTGGTACCCGATTGAATCATATTTCAGCATCTGGCCATTAATCCTGGGATCAATTACAGTCATGATTGGAGCGACATTCGTTGCAGTACCCCTTGGTATAGGGACAGGAATATATATTTCTGAAATTGCCCCTCAATGGGCAAAAGAGATCCTTAAACCACTTGTTGAGATACTTGCCGGGGTTCCTTCAGTAGTCCTGGGGTTTATTGGCATCCAGGTGATCGTTCCGTTCATCCGGGAATCCTTTAATCTGCCAACCGGATTGACAGCATTTACTGGGTCCATTCTCTTAGGTTGGGCTGCAATTCCAACAATCGTCTCCATAACGGAAGATTCTCTTAATACAGTACCTGGTTCTTACCGGCAGGCTTCATTGGCACTTGGAGCCACACCATGGCAAACCATCTGGGGAGCAACCCTTCCCGCTGGTCGGTCGGGGGTAATTACAGCGGTGATGTTAGGAATTGGAAGGGTAATTGGGGAAACGATGACTGTTATGATGGTCACAGGCAACGCTCCGATTGTGCCCCAGGGCTTGCAGGCAGTCTTCTCACCAGTTCGGACAATGACTGCTACCATTGCATCAGAAATGGGAGAAGTTGCCACGGGAAGTGTCCATTATCAAATGCTTTTCCTGATCGGAATCATTCTTTTCTTATTCTCACTAATTATCAATATTGTTGCGTATTTAGTAAGTTTCCGAATCGTAAAACGCTCAGAAAGACTGCTTTCCTAGTAGAGAAAAATGAACCAAAAGCCTACCTCCAGGAGAATTACCCAACAAATAATCGGATATTCTGCATTATCCCTGCTGGCATTGATTACCGTTGTACCAATTATTGCCCTGGGTATATATATCCTTATCCAGGGACTCTCAGTTATCAACCTTGAATTTCTCACCGGATTTCCAAGTGATGGGATGAAGGCTGGCGGTATCTACCCGGCCATATTGGGGACAATCTTTCTCACTTTGGGGACTGCATTATTTTCTGTCCCTCCCGGGATTGCAGCCGCAATTTACTTATCGGAATATGCACCTGACAATCGTCTGACCCAATTGATCCGTGTTTCGATGATCAACCTCGCCGGTATTCCATCAGTCGTTTTTGGCCTTTTTGGTCTAGGCTTGTTTGTGATTTTCTTAAATTTTGGCAGCAGTATTTTAGCTGCCTCATTAACACTATCAATAATGACTTTGCCGGTAATTATCACGGCTTCGGAGGAAGCTCTTCGTTCCGTGCCTACCGAGTTCCGTGTGGTTAGTGTATCTCTCGGCACCACCAAATGGGAGACAATCCGCCGCATCGTACTTCCACAGGGTATTCCTGGCATAATTACAGGGGTAATCCTGGGTCTGGAACGTGCGGCTGGAGAAACCGCCCCCATCCTTTTCACCGGAGCGGCATTTTTCCTGCCAATGTTGCCGAGCTCACCGCTTGACGAGACCATGGCCCTTCCCTACCATTTATTTGTCATATCCACCCAGGTCCCAGGAATGTCAGTAGAGATCCAATATGGGACTGCTCTCGTTTTGCTCACATTTGTGCTTGGGATGAATATTATAGCCACAGTTATCCGCTCAAGAGCCAGGGCAAGGAGGCAGTGGTAATAAATTATGGATAAAGTCATCGTTGAAAATCTCTCCCTGGCTTATGGTGATGGAGCAGAAAGCCTTAAAAACATCAACCTTAGGATTCCCTCCAACACAATTACCGTGTTATTTGGCCCATCGGGTGGCGGAAAATCAACTTTCCTAAGGGTTCTCAACCGGTTGAATGATCTTGCCGATGTAAGGTCGATTACCGGTACTGTAACGATAAATGGAGTAAACATACTTGATCCCAGGTTGGATGTGATCCAATTACGCAGAAAGATTGGTATGGTATTTTCCAGGCCCGTGCCTTTGCCATTAACGATCTACAAAAATGTCAGTTATGGGCTGGAGGTTGGCGGCGAAAGGAAAAAAACTGTTTTGGATTCGGCTGTTGAAAAAGCACTCCGCCAGGTTGCCCTTTGGGAAGAGGTATTTGACCGCTTGCACGATCCTGCCAATACCCTTTCAGGTGGGCAGCAGCAGCGCCTCTGCATTGCCCGGGTGCTTGTTTTGAATCCTGAAATAATTCTTTTAGATGAGCCAACATCAGCCCTGGATCCAATTTCGACTAAAAAAATTGAGTCGCTGCTTAATGATCTTTCCAATACAATTACTATTATTCTGGCACCCCATAACTCACAACAATCTGCCCGCATGGCTGATTATGCAGCATTCTTCTTGCAAGGGGAGGTTATTGAGTTCGGTAAAGGTGAACAAATTTTTATTAACCCGGTCAACCAGAAGACACAGGATTACCTGGCAGGACGATTTGGCTAAATTTTTATCACAACGATATAATCCTTTCCCGATCGTCCAAATCATCACCATATTTGCAGGAATCACATACAACCAGCCTCACAATAAACAAATTTCACAGCATTCCAGATGCACGACTGACCGGAGTCTTTACTTATAACGAACCTTTTTTCATAGCCTGAGGATAATTTATGGCAAAAAGACTGATACTTGTTGCTGGTAATATTGGATCTGGAAAAACCTCCCTTACCCAAAGGATAGGCGAACGGCTTGGATGGCGCACCGCTTACGAGTCTGTCTCAGACAATCCGTATCTTCCCAATTTTTATGCAGACATGAAAACCTGGTCGTTCCATTTACAAATTTTCTTTTTAGGACATCGCGCAGAACAACAAATAGATTTGTGGAACGATCCTCATTCCGCCATCATCGACCGCAGTATATATGAAGACGCATTTATCTTCGCCAGGGCATTGCATCAACTGAATAATCTTTCAGATATGGATTACGAAGCCTATCTGCGTGTTTTTAATCTTGTCGTTCAGGGATTGCCATCCCCGTCCCTCCTAATTTACCTGAAGGCACCAGTGAGCGTGCTTTTAGAACGGATCCACCAGCGGGGCAGGGATATTGAGACAGGAATTGATGCGGCATATCTGGAACTTCTGGATAGTTATTACGATGATTGGATCAACACCTTTGAAAGTTGTCCCGTACTCACTATAAAATCGGATGATTTGGACTTTGTGCACAAATCCCATCATCTGGACATAGTCGTCAACCACATTCTGGAGAAGTTAGAAGGTAAGGATGAGTTAATTTTTTCATGATGTTTCTAAAAAAAATAAGGCTTGGCAGCTGATTTCCCGGCAGCCAGGCCTTATTAATTTTATTTAAAACCAAAATAAGAGATCCTATATTCCAAGGTAATGTTTCCTGATATGCTCACTTGTGCGAAGTTCTTCTGCCATACCGTGCATTTGAATTTGACCATTTTCAAGAACATATGCTCTGGTTGCCAGTTCCAGAGCATAACTGGTGTTCTGTTCAACTAATAGGACAGTCAAGCCAAATTCTTCCCTTAAAACCTTGATTTTTTCGTAAATTTCATCAACTAATTTGGGTGCCAACCCCAGGGAAGGCTCGTCAAGCATGATTATTTTTGGTCTTGAAATTAATCCTCTTGCCAGGCAAAGCATCTGCCTTTCTCCGCCGCTTAATGTACGTGCATATTGATCCTGGCGTGTTTTTAATATAGGGAATATTTCATACATTTCCTCAATCACATTGCTTTTGAGAATCTCACGATTTCCATATGCTCCCATAACCAAATTATCATAAATAGACATATTAGGAAACGGTCGACCGCCTTCTGGAACCAAACTAATACCCTTTTTTGTAATGAGGTCTGTGGATAGATGGGTGATATCCGTTCCTTCAAATAATACCTTTCCCGAGGTCGCTTTGACTAATCCCATGAGTGTTTTCAACAATGTACTTTTCCCGGCACCATTGGGACCAATGACCGCCACGGTTTCACGCTCAGCAATCTCAATTTCCAAATCCCTGATTACCGGGACTTTAGAATACCCTGAATGCAATCCTTCCACTTTAAGGATCATAGTTTTTCTCGCTTTCCCAGGTATGCTTCAATTACCCTGCTGTTATTACCAATTTCCTCAGGGGTCCCTGTGGCAATCAATTCCCCGGAGTCAAGAACAAAAATCCGCTGGCAAATCCCCATAACCATTTGCATGATATGTTCAACAACACACAGGGTGACTCCGCGGTTCGTGTTGATTTTGTGTAAAAGATTCATGAATTCATCTAACTCAGAAGAATTCAATCCTGCCCCAGCCTCATCCAGGAGGAGCATTTTTGGGTCGGTTGCCAACGCCCTTGCAAGTTCTATCCTTCTCAAGGTTGCAAGACCTAAATCAGCACACTTTCGTTCAGCTTGATTGGTCAACCCGGTAAACTCGAGGATTTCATTCACTTTGCCATCAACAAATTTTTCAGCAGTCCGGTTATAGGCACCCACCCGGATTGCTTCCCGAATGGTCATGTCTTTAAATGCACGAATTACCTGGAAGGTACGAGACATCCCCATCTTACAAATCACATGTGGAAGTACACCAGTTATCTTTTGACCTTCAAACAGGACGCGGCCGGAATGCGGGCTGATTAATCCAGTAATTGCGTTAAAACAGGTTGTCTTACCGGCTCCATTTGGACCTATCAATCCAACAATTTCCCCTTTTTCAACCTCAAACGATACATGGTTCACGGCCGCAAGGTTACCAAATTTAACGGTCAGGGATTCTACCTTAAGCATCGGATAATCCGCCATTGTTTTCCTCCGAAAATTTCGGTTTAATCCGGTTATATATACTCTGCAATATCCCGGCAATACCATCTGGCCGGAAGATTGCAATAAGGATTAATACAACCGCATATATCACCATGTATAGCCCTTCCATCCCTCCCCCCAGTTGGGCACGCAACAATTCACGTATGCTTACCATGAACAAAGCCGCTAATAAGGGGCCGTGGGTAATACCAATACCTCCAACAATCCCCAAAATGGCAACTTCTGTACTTTGTAAAGCGTTAAACGAACTTGCATGCAGATTTCCTTTGATGCACACATCTACACCCCCAACCAGGCCGACTATAAATGCATAAGTCATGAGAGCTTTAATTTTCGACCTGCGTACATTTACACCCAGCACGGCAGCGGCATCTTCTTCTTCTGACAATGCCAGCAGGGAATAACCCAATCGCGTTTTTCTGATACGGACATTAACAAGATATGCAAAGACCAACATTGCCAGCAGGATATAGTAATAGGGTACGTAGGATGAAAAACGCATATGGGTGAACTTTGAAAAATCATCGTAATACATGGGCAAAAACCGCTCGGTAGCTCCTCCTACTTCCTCCCACATGACGAAGAGCACCCTGAGCACTTCCACCAGAGCAGCGGAAGCTAGTGCGTACCATACTTCCCGTACCTTGAACCGGAATAACGGAAGACCAACCATCAGGGATAAGCCAACAGCAATTAATGCACCCAGGAACATTGTAATCCAGGGGCTTAATCCAAACCTGATCAATAATGTCCCGACAACAAATGAGCCAATTCCCAAATAAGCACCCGCTGACAGGTCAAATTGGCCGCCCATACCGCCAATAATATTCCATGCGGTTCCAAGGGTTGCATACAACAATACATTGGTCGCCAGTAGAGTGGTATATTGGTTTTTCCCAAAGATAAGCGGCAAAATCAATGCCAGTAAGAGGCCAACTGTTAGAAATATTGTTTTTGGGGTCAATTGATATCTCATTTCACTATTTCCTCCCAAACAATCCCCTGGGTTTTATCCAGAGCACCAGGATGAAAAGCATATATACAACCAGAAGGCGGGCTCGGGGATCCCAATAAGCAATTGCGAGTGACTCAGCCACACCAACGATTAATCCAGAAATTAATACCCCGGTAGTGGAGCCAAGTCCAGCCATTGCCAGGACCACCCAGCTCAATAAGCCAAAACTCATCCCCATTAATGGTCCTACTTGTTGGAAGGTCATTAGTAATCCCCCGGCAACTGCAGTCAAGCCGGTTCCAAGACCAAATGTGATCGCATAAGTGCGATGATAATTCACGCCAACCAGCGAGGCTACATCCAGATCATCCGATGCAGCCCGGATTGCTTTGCCTGCCCAGGATTTGGACAGGAAAATATATACTGCCAGGATGACTAGCAGACTGACAGCAAACGAGATAAGTCTGGAGGAAAGTATGGTCAAGCCCCCAATTTCAATATTTCCCTGGATGATAGAAAAGTTTAATGCTCTCGGGGAGGCTTTAAATGCAATTTGTGTGAGGGCTCTGAATAAATACTGTAATCCAACAGTTACAGCGATTTGCATTACATATTTTTCACGAAGGGTCGGTTGGATGAGGACGTAATATGTTATAACGCCAACGAGGAACATAACGGGAAAGGTTATCAGCGGTGTGGCTATTGCGTCCCAGTTCAACCAGGTTGCGACTAAGAAGGTCCCATACATGGATAACATGACAAAATCACCGTGGGCGAAATTAACAACATTCATCACCCCGAAAATGATGGAAAGGCCAAGCACAATCAAGGCGTAGATCCCTCCCATCATCAATCCATTAATGATATTCTGAGCAAGATTTTCCATTATAGTCTCATCCATTTCCTGGACATAATATGCGTGTGTACCTGGCTTCTATCCAAAAAGTTGAAGCCAGGTACACATAAAAACTTGTCAAAATTTTCTGAGTCGATCTCTCAATGCGAAGGTAAAATCAATTTGCCTATTAGTAGGTTGAATCCAGCCTTGGGAATATCGCCTCTGCTTCTGCAACATCAACCGGCCAGACAACTTTTATCAGACCGTCTTGAACCTGGTAGATTACTGCAATCGCATCCGGATTGTCGCCAGCCTCGGTGAAGGCAATGCGGGTTCCGGGGAAGGTATCAACAGCTGGTCCGCTTGTCAAATCCAAAGCAAGCATTGCCGCGCGCAGATTTTCAGGATTCAAGGGATCATCTGGGAACATCGTTCCGGAAAGCTCTAAGGCTTCCTTAAATGTCCAGACATCATAATAGTTCATGCCTGCCCCTTCAGTGGGGATGTATCCCATCTGGGCTTTGAATTCTTCCACAAATTTCTTGTTTTGTTCGGTATCTTTGGCAGGGTTATAGCTGTAGGTGTTCGTATAAATATTTGCCATATCGCCTAACTGCTCGATTGATTGCGGGTCAGTGTACCCACAGGCGCCCATGCCTGCAATAAATTTGGGGATTTTGTCTGATTCGCTGAAGCCCTTGGCAAAAACAATTGCGTCATTGAAATAGGGGCAGTGAACAATAAAATCGGCACCGGAATTTTCAATCTCATTGACAATGGTGGTTGCATCTGTGATGTCATAGGGATATTCCTTCTGGTACACAGTCGTTAAACCCCAGTTGATCGCTTCATCCAATGCGCCCATTGTATTGGCACGCCCGAAAGCAGAATCTTCATTTATGATGGCTACCTTGGTGAATTCCAGTCCTTGTTTTTCCGCCATTTCCATGACAAACCGCACGGATGACATACCATGCTGGCTGGCTTTTGGTCCAGGCCGGAAGAGATAGCGGCGTCCCATCTGGGTGATGCTGTCTACAAGTGCATCGGCAATCAGGAAAACCTGCTCCCGATCGGTTACTTCCGAAGCAGCGGCGGTCATCCGGGAGATGTAGGTTCCAAAGATCGCAACTGGATGGTGTTTGCTTATAATGCTTTCAGCACCGAGACGTGCCGAATCCGCATTCTCACCCGCATCTTCAACAACCAGCTCCAGCGGGATCCCTCCCATTGATTTAATTCCACCTGCCTCATTGATATGCTTGACAGCAAGCTCGATTCCAATTTTTGCTTCGGATCCGAATGGGGCATGGGTGCCAGTCAGGGGTTGCAATGCGCCAACAATTATCTTTTCCGGTAATTCTGCCGGCATTTCTTCCTCGACTGGTGCTGGAGTTGCTGTGATCACCACTGTCTGGACTTCTCCTTCAACTATTTTTGTAACTTCAACAACTTGCGGGGTCGGTGCCGGTCCACAACCATTCAGGAGCAGCATGAAAATGGTTGTGAATACCAGTAGGGTTTTTATCGTCTTCTTATTCATTTATCCTCCTAATTCAGATTGTACATATAATTTTTAAACATCAGGCAGATTGAATTAACACCAGATGTCCGACACGAATTTAGTTTTCAATCAGGTTCGCCAACATATCCACCATTAACTAAAAAAATCGCTTATTATATTTTGTTGTTTTATCGTTCGAAGTAATTTAATGGAGTTAATAACGGCTCGCACGATTATCAGATCGATAAGGTACCATTTACTCCAATCAAGATGTAAATAAAACCAACTGTAAAACCATTATACTTAATCATCATTACGATACAAATTAGATACGCAAGAGACCTGGGTAGTATTCACAATCTGCTTATGACAATCATTATGATCATTATAGGGAGATTAAAAAAAAAGTCAAATTCTAAACTTTATCGATTTTCAGGCATACTTTAAATTTCCGATTCTTTTCCAAAATTCCTAACCGTTGACATACCCTCATTTGTGACCTGTTAATTTGAAACTCGCATGACAACTGCTTCGTATATGATATGAATAGAAAATTCAGGAGTAATCGGTGACCAAACTAGATGCAGATCTGCTCAGGCAGATCAAGCAGGGAGATGACCTTGCTTTTACAACCCTGTTGGATCGCTTCCAGGCACCGGTTTTCAACCTCTGTTTTCGAATGCTTGGCAACAGGCAGGAAGCAGAGGATGCTGCTCAGGAGACATTCTGGCGTGCATACCAGGGGATAAACAAATATGACCCAAACCGTTCTTTCACGACCTGGCTATTATCCATTGCAGCGCATTATTGTATTGACCTGCACCGTCACCGGAGTCTACCAAGTTTCTCGATGGATGTTTTACCGGAAGGGAACATCCCGGATCCTTCACCGAATCCCGAAAAATCAGTAATCGATACAATGAAACAGGTACAGGTGCAGCAGGTGATCTCATTATTAAAACCAGAGGACCGGGCAATGATAATTTTATTTTACTGGTACGATTTTTCAGAGCTGGAAATTGGTAAAGCGCTTTCCCTATCGGTCAGTGCGGTAAAAAGTCGTTTACACCGTATCCGTAAACAACTGGCAACTCTATGGATGCTATCCGAAAAACAATTTTCACCCGCAACGGAGGGGACATGACCAGTCATCGGCATTTTGAGACCTTGATTTTCTCAGGAAAATCATTAACTCCAGCTGAACAAAATTACCTCGTTGAACATCTCAAAGCTTACCCAGAGTGCGAAACCATATTTAATTCCTGGCAGGATATACACAAGCAAATCCAATTGGTGCAAGTGGTACACCCGTCATCCAATTTTGTTGAAAAGTGGAATTTGGAGCTCGATAACCGCAAAATGCTTGCCCGTGACATGCAGGCTAAAAAAATGCTCCTTTTTACAGTTGCTGGGGCATTCCTGGCATTGTTGATTGCTTTTGGGTTGACAATGGTATTGGCTTCTCCTGCAGATCTCATTGTCGGCCTTGTCAAATCACTGAATAATTTAGTCTTATTCTTTAACCTGCTGCGTATGTTCACTACCACGGTATTTAAGATCTTTCCACCCATCATACCTTTCTATTACACCCTTGTTATTACCTCCACTTTCTGCCTGTTGACTATTCTATGGATTTTTTCAATCTGGCGGCTTTCTACTCAAGGAGTTAATACAAAATGAGAATTTATAAAATCACCCGTTTCATTTTGCTGCTAATCATTTTTTTTGCACTGGCAGCACCCTCCCCTGTATATGCCCAGGGTCCGGATGGAGACAAAATAGTATTGGGTGGAAACTATGAATTACTTGACAACGAAGTGCTTAATGGCGATCTCGTAATTTTTGGGGGAGCCGCTATGCTGCAGCAAGGATCCTTGGTAAATGGTCAAGTTGTTCTTGTTGGTGGATCACTGGATGTAAAAGGTACCATACATGGCAGCGTCACAGCCATCGGCGGGACGGTGAACCTCGGGGACACTTCTGTTGTAGATGGTGATGTAAATACGGTTGGCACTTCTCTTAAAAAAGCGGATGGAGCAATTATTCGGGGTGATACCTCTATTCAGCTTCCTGGCAGAATTAATATTCCCGAAATTTTACCTTTCACATCTGGGGCAGCACCTGGAGATAAACAGGTCAATCCTGTAATTAATGGAATTATCACACCTATTCGAAATCTTTCTTGGGGAGTATTTCAGGTACTTGTAATAGCAGCATTGGCCGCACTTTCAGCCCTTTTCTTTGAAAAACCGATCGCCAGAATGGGTAATGCGATTACCAGGCAGCCAATCCAATCCGGAAGTTTGGGATTGCTTACTGCGATTGTTGCCCCCGGAATATTGATTATCCTGATGATAACAATCATTTTGATTCCTTTAGGTTTTTTAGGGATTATTATTTTGGGCATGGCTTATATCGCCGGTTGGATCGCAATGGGTTATGAGGTAGGCAGGCGCCTATCAACCGGTGTTCACCAGACCTGGGCTGCTCCTGTATGCGCAGGATTAGGAACCATGCTGCTTACATTTGTGTCACGTGGAATCGGATGGATTCCCTGCGTTGGATGGATTCCAGGAGCGCTTTTAGGAATTCTGGGATTGGGAGGTGTAATCCTAAGCCGTTTTGGATTTTATGCTCCCCAATCAGAGATACTGGATAATCAAATAGATAAACCAATTGAGATAAATAACGGGGATTCGAAATAACAACATTGTTTGAAAGCGGAGATATAAAATGAAAAAAAACACCCTGATAATTCTTATGATCCTCGCTGCATTGTCCTTATCATGCACCCTTACAATACCGATTAAAGAAACCGTGACTCGTGAAATACAAACGTTTGAAATAAGCGAAGACCTGGAGGATTTTGCGGCTCCCATCGAGTTGGAAATAAATATGGGGGCTGGTGAATTGATCATCAGTAAAACGTCAGGAAAAATTCTTACCGGGACGATTGATTATAACTTTCAAGCACTAAAGCCATCTCTGACTATTTTTGAAAATGAAATTCAGATAAGTCAAACTGAGGAAGTATCTGCATCATTACCGATTGGAAAATTAGTTAATAAATGGGATTTGCAAATTGGTGATGTTGCTACAGGTTTAACTCTCAACGCCGGCGCTTACAACGGAATTTGCGACCTAACCGGCATACCCCTGACTGCTTTAACCATTAATGATGGAGCAAGTAATAATAAAATCGTATTCCAGGAATTAAATCCAGCAGACATGCAGGTACTTACCTACACTACCGGCGCCTCCAATGTCACGATGGAAGGTCTTGCCAACGCCAATTTCAGCAAGATGTCCTTCACAGGAGGAGCTGGTTCATATCTGCTTGATTTTGCGGGATCATTAAAACGTGACGCTGAAGTAGAGGTTGATCTGGGAGTTGGGTCCATGACAATAATCATACCGGATGGAATCTCCGCAGAACATTCGGTTCAATGGGGAACTTACAAATGTAGAATTTGAGGGTGTTTGGGATATTGAAGAGGGGATATACAAGACCAATGGCCAGGGCCCCATCCTGGATATTGTTGTTGACATTAATCTTGGAAAATTAATATTAATCCACCAGGATTAATATTAATTAGTAGAATTTACGCTTGATAGTACCTGGAGTCTAAGATCATCTGGTAGACTTCCGGAAGAAGATAATATTGAAAGGGTCTTCCCTGGGAGATCCTCTCCCTAATTTGGGAAGAGGAAATCTCCAGCAACGGAGCATCAATAAAAGTCACTTTTGTGGTGATTCCAGGTATCTTTTCTTCTAAATCCTCAAGATCGATTCTATCGCCAGGGCGGCGCATTACCCCCAACCCATCACAGGACCAGATAAAATCAATGGGTTCATTCCATTTTGGCAAATTTCGCAAAGAATCTCCACCCATTAGGTAATAAATCTCATCATTGACAAATTTTTCCTTTAAAAGGCGTATTGTGTCAATTACATAATGGGGTCCTGGGCGGTCTAGCTCTATCGTTGATAATGTAAAATTTGGATTTTTTTCTATTGTCTTTATTACCAGTTTCAATCGTTGATCCGTTGGACTGATACTCTGACCCAATTTATGGGGAGGAGCTGGGGTCAGTACCCACAACAGCAAATCAATCCCAAGTTGAAATCGGGCCTCATCTGCTAATATCAGGTGCCCCATATGAGGGGGATCAAAAGTCCCACCAAAAATACCTATGCGCAAATTAATCCTGCCATTCCAGTTCATACATTCCGATATGAACCGTATCTCCCGATTTGATTCCTGCTTTCCTCAACGCGTCTTCCAAGCCGATTGTCCCAATCAGCCTTTGAAAACGGCGGATTGAACCATCATGTTCCCAGTAAGTCATTGCAGCCGAACGTTCAATTCGTTCTCCACTTACCCGCCAGCCATCATCGGTCTTTTCAATCTGGTAATCCCTGATATCTTTCTTCGTCCGATAAACAGGGATTTCAGATACTTGTTCCTCATGAGGAATCTTAGTAAGCAGTTCCATCGTTTTTTTAAGCAGCGAATCCAGATTATCTCTTGAAAAAGCAGATATCGCAAAAGCAGAATACCCGAATTTCGCTAATTTTTCTTTGATATCAGGCCATTTTTGTTGGACCTCTGGAAGATCAATTTTATTAATTGCAACAATTTGATACTTTTCCTGAAGGTTCGGATCAAATAATGCCATTTCATTATTAATCTGAGTAAAATCGGCAATGGGATCCTGTGAAAGACCATCTAACAGGTGGATGATTATCCGCGTGCGCTGAATATGACGCAGAAAACTATCTCCCAATCCTACACCAGCATGAGCACCTTCTAATAAACCGGGAATATCGGCAACAACGAATGAATTATCCAGGTCCATTTCAACCACACCCAGGTTTGGCTCAATTGTGGTGAATGGATAATCACCAATTTTAGGAGTGGCCTTGGTTATTGCCGCCAGCAAACTCGATTTTCCGGCATTTGGCACTCCAACTATTCCCACATCAGCAATTAGTTTCAATTCGAGTTTTAACAAACGCTCCTGTCCCGGTTCGCCTCTTTCAGCAACCCGGGGAGCTTGATCTCTTGAATTTGCAAATCTGGCGTTCCCTCTCCCGCCCCGCCCACCGCTGGCAATTACCAATTGCTGACCAGCGCTGGTAAGATCCCCCAGAATCTCACCTGATTCTGAGTCATATAAAATTGTTCCGGGAGGAACATTTACAACAAGAGGTTCCGCAGATCGACCGGTTTTCTTGGAGGTTCCGCCATTTTTTCCGTCATCGGCAATATATTTCTTTTTATAATGGAAGTGTGAAAGGGTATTCAGGGTAATTGTAACTTCAATGACTACATCCCCACCCCGGCCGCCATCCCCGCCATCAGGTCCTCCCCTGGGAACATATTTCTCCCGGCGGAAATGAACCATACCATCTCCACCTTTTCCAGACCTGACCATAATTTGGGCTTCATCTATAAACATAGTAGTAAAATTCTTTGTCTTTCCATTATTTTTAATTAGCCAATAAAAATCTAAATTGTTCGCTCAAATTTTTTTGTAAGAACATCCTTCAAGGTCGGATAACCAATCTCCTGAAGTTCATAGCGTACCCGCTGGAGAGGTTTGTTAATTTTTAATATCCGGGTAAGATCAATAGGTGTTGCGGAGATAACCAGGTCAACCGGAGTTGCATTGATGGTTTCTTCCAGATCAGCCACCATTTTTTCCCCGTATCCCATAGCTGGTAATATTGCTCCAGTTGTCGGATATTTATTATATGTATCGAGGATCGAGCGTACTGCAAATGGTCGTGGATCGACAATTTCTTTGGCTCCATAGCGGCGAGCCGCTACCCAGCCTGCTCCATATGCCATTTCACCGTGTGTGAGAGTGGGACCATCCTCAATTACAAGAACACGTTTTCCAAGGATAGCTGCTGGATCGTCTAAAAAGAGGGGCGAAGCCGCTTCAATAACGACTGCATCCGGATTCATCTTACGAATATTGTTCCGAACCTGTATCACATTTTCTGGATTGGCTGTATCGATTTTATTGATTACGAAAACATCTGCCAGAAGTACATTGGTTTCACCGGGATGGTAGGTATTTTCATGTCCTGAACGATGAGGATCAACGACTACAATCGATAAATCGGATTTATAAAAAGAGAAATCGTTATTTCCTCCATCCCATAGGATGATATCCGCTTCATTCTGAGCCTGCTCAAGAATGGCGCCATAATCCACACCTGCGTAAACGATCATGCCGTTATCGATATGAGGTTCGTACTCTTCCCGTTCTTCGATCGTACACTCGTGTTTAACCAAATCACTGTAATCTGAATATCGTTGTACCTTTTGTTTTACTAAATCCCCATAAGGCATAGGATGCCGGATGACTGCAACTTTGAACCCCATATCCCTCAATATAAGTGAGACTCTGCGGGTTGTTTGACTTTTTCCAGACCCGGTCCGGACTGCACATATGGATACAACCGGTTTTGTAGATTTCAGCTGGGATGAATTCGTTCCCATAAGACGGAAATCAGCCCCGGATGCTAAAACGATTGATGCTTTTTCCATTACGTATTTGTGGGGAACATCACTATACGCAAAAATCACCTGTTGAATATTCTTTTCCTGAATGATCTCACCCAGGTCTCTTTCAGAATATATGGGTATCCCCTCCGGATATAAATCCCCGGCTAATGCTGCTGGATATTTCCGGTTATCAATATTGGGAATCTGGGTTGCAGTAAAGGCAACCACGTCATAAGCAGTATTTCCACGGAAAAACACATTGAAATTATGAAAATCCCGCCCGGCAGCACCCATTATTACTGTTCGAATTTTTTCCATATTTTTTTCTCCTAAACAATTTTTATTAAATATTGATCGTCACATGGCATCCGGAGCCTCAATTCCTAAAAGGAAAAGAATATTTTTTATCGATTGCCTTGCTGCAGCCACCATTCTTAAACGGAAAATTTTTACGTGTTCTTCAGCCTGGAGCACCGGACATTGGTTGTAAAAATCATTAAAAGCACGTGCTATATCATAACCCAGGTTGGATATGTATAACGGCCGAAATTCATTCGAGGCTTTTTCCACTTCGTCCGGGAGCCGCGATATCAAATCAATTAATTGGATTTCCGGCTCGCTTAGTTCATATTTCAGGTGGGAGGTTTCTGATAACTCGCCCCCGCTTTTTTTCAAAATACTGTTGGCTCTGACAAATGCATACTGGATGTAAGGAGCCGCCTGGCCATTAATATCCAAAGCGGTATTCCAATCAAATGTTACAGTTTTTGTGTTTTCCCTTGAAAGCATTGGGTATTTAATTGCCCCCATAGCAACAGCCAAAGCAATCTTCCGCTGTGCTTCCTGGGGTAAATCCGGATTTTTTGCCTTGACTATTTCTAGCGCACGTTCAGAAGCTTCCTGGATTAGATCCTCGAGCAGGACAACCGTTCCATCTCTGGAAGACATGGTCACATTCCCTGGTAAATTGACAATTTCATACGCCAGATGGTAGCAATATTTAGCCCAGTCGTACCCCATTAATTCCAGTGTTTTAAAGATTTGCTGCATATAAAGCGATTGCCGGACATCAATTATATAGACAGATCTTGATAGTTGATATTCTTCAAATTTCATTTTTGCGAGTGGAAGATCCTTGGTTGAATAAAGTGAAGTTCCATCAGACCGCAGGACAACCAGGACCCGATATTTTTCTTTTTCCCCGAGAATCTCATCCAGCGGGACAATAACTGCTCCCTCAGGTCTCTCGTCTCTGGCTATCTTTTTCGCGATTAGTTCCTGGACAAATTCCTTTCCAATTTCTTCCACCTCGCTTTCAAAATAGATCCGATCAAAATGAACATCTAACTGTTTATAAATCTGCTCAAATCCATCCAATGACCACTGCCTTGTTCGTCTCCACAAGGCCACAACACCCTCATCCCGCTTATCCCATTGCACAAATAATTGGCGGACTTCAGTTTTAGCCTGCTCTGATTCTTCATACTTTTGGTCGGCTTCGGAATAGATTTCACCCATCCAGCGTGTTTTATCTTCACCTGGAGCCTCTCCCGCAATGGTTAGATTGATAGTTCCATAGCCACTTGATTACATGTAATCCGATATCGCCAATGTAATTTGCCCGCACGACATCAAATCCAGCAAAATCCAGCAATCGGCAGATGGATTCACCCAGGATAACATTTCTTAGATGCCCGACATGAAATGCCTTGTGAGTGTTTGGTTGAGAGAACTCAACCATTATTTTCTCTCTTCTGGCGCCGCCCCTGCCAAACTGTGCCGCTTCCTGGAGGACCCGGTCAATCACCCGCCTGGAATATTCTCTGGTATCAAAGTAGAGATTTAAATACCCGTTTTTTGCCTCAATACGTGCAAAACCCTCTAAATTATCCAGGTCAGATGCCACCAACACAGCCAGTTCCTGAGCTCTTTTATTCACAACGATGTTTTTTCCGGTGTGAGCCTCTTGGGCAGCCAGTTGAAAAAAGGAAGTAGAGATGCCCCAATGACCCGAAAATGGAATCCACTTCCATTGAATTTTCGTTTCAGGCAGGTTGTTCTGGATACAAAATTTGTAAATTCTCTGGGTTACGTTTTTTTGTTCATTATCAAACATAATTGACCCTGGCGCAGGATTTTGCCATATCTTTTGAAGTATACATCACTTCTGGTAGCTATAATTAATTAATAACAAGATTAAAGCGGGAGTGGGTACCTCCCGCTTTAATTAGCTTTGAAATAAATTTGATGAATGGAATTAAATTGGAATTTTCTGAACCAGACTAATCAGCCAACTTAGCATTCATTTTCTTCATTAATCTACTTTTTCGCCGGGCGGCGTTATTCCTGTGGATTATTCCTTTTTCCGCCGCTTTGTCCAAAGCAATAACAGCCTTCTTTACGCTTTCTTCGTATTGCACCTTATCAGTGCCTGCAATCGCCAGTTCTGCTTTTCGAACCATTGAACGAGCCGTCCCGCGATAGATTCGATTTCTCGTACGACGTTTCGCATTTTGCTTATTGCGTTTTATTTGCGATTTAATATTTGCCAAAACCAACCTCCATTTACAACTCTATCCATAATTTGCAGTGCTAGATTTTACCCGAATCAGCCCAATTTGTCCAGCGAAATTTTGTTGAGTAATTTAGTATCAATAATTACCAAGAAAGAAAGTCCTCTTTGGATTTAGTTGGATACCTTACATATCCCATGAAATTAAGGTTTTTTATAAATCCATAAGGGCAGCCAAACCCGGGAGAACTTTCCCTTCCAGCATTTCAAGGGATGCTCCTCCGCCTGTCGAGATGTGCGTAATTTGATCCTCTAGACCAAACTGGTTGATTGCAGCAACCGATTCGCCACCGCCTACGATACTTACAGCCTTGCTGTCTGCTACTGCTTTTGCAATTCCCAATGTTCCTTTGGCGAATTTTTCAAACTCAAAGACTCCCATTGGTCCATTCCATACGATTGTCTTTGAATTTTTAAGAATTTCCCCATAATTCCCCACAGTTTTTTCACCAATATCAAGAATCCGCCAGCCATCGGGAATTGCTCCTGCTGGTATCATTTTAGACTGTGCATCTGCATCAAATTTATCAGCAATAACAAAATCAACAGGGAGCTTCAGCTTATCCCCGCTCGATTGCAGCAGCTCTTTCGCCAGGTCTATTACATCATCCTCTACCAGGGAATCACCTACAGGGTGCCCCTGTGCTTTAAGGAATGTATTCGCCATACCTCCGCCGATCAGTATCTGGTCAGATTTCTTGAGTAAATTGCGGATGACTTCAATTTTATCGCTTACTTTTGCTCCCCCGAGAATGGCAGTGAATGGGCGTTCTGGGTTTTGGATTGCCTGCCCAAGGTATTGGATTTCCTTTTCCATTAAGAAGCCTGCAACCGCTGGGAGAAATTTCGCTACTCCTTCCGTGGAGGCATGGGCTCGGTGGGCTGATCCAAATGCATCATTTACATATACCTCTGCCAGTGAAGCCAATTGCTTGGACATTCCAGGGTCATTGTTGGTTTCTTCTTCATGAAACCGGGTATTCTCAAGTAGTAACAGTTCTCCACTTTTTAGATTGTCCGCTGCAATTTGGACATTAGGACCGATGCAATCCTCAACAAATTTGACGGGCAAATTCATTAATTTACCCAGGTAATCAGCCACGGGTTTAAGTGTATATTTTGGATCTGGGCTTCCTTTAGGCCTTCCAAAATGGGAACATAGGATCACAGCCGCGCCCTTCTCAAGCAAGTATTCGATGGTGGGTAATGCAGCCCGTATACGGGTATCATCCCCCACAACACCATCCTTAACCGGGACATTAAAAGTCTACCCGTACCAATACTTTCTTACCGCTCACATCAATATCTCTAATTGTTTTTTTTGCGTTCATAACCGCCTCCAAAAATATATAGAAAAAAGATGCGCAACATCCATGAACTCAACGGTTTGTCTGTTACGCATCCCTTCAGTTTCTAAAATGCAGGGTTTATAATCTGTCTGCCATGAATGCAGCAAGATCAGCCGTCCGGCAGGAATAACCCCATTCATTATCATACCAGGTAACTACCTTAACCATTGTTCCATTCAGTACCATGGTCGATTGGCCATCTATGATGGATGATCTGGAATCGCCCTTAAAGTCCATGGATACCAGTGGTTCATCAGTGTATCCCAGGATACCTGCCAAAGGTCCAGCCTCAGCCTCTTTGAAAGCTGCATTTACTTCTTCGACAGATGTCGATTTCTCAAGGTTTGCCACAAAGTCAACAATTGATACAGTTGGCGTGGGTACGCGCAATGAAAAACCATCAAATTTACCTTTGAGATCCGGTATGACTAACGCCAATGCTTTGGCAGCGCCAGTGGTTGTTGGGATGATGTTCATTGCTGCTGCACGTGCACGTCTTAAATCGGAGTGAGCCAGGTCAAGGATACGCTGATCGTTGGTATAGGAATGAATCGTAGTCATCAAGCCGCGTTGGATCGTCCACCGGTCATGAACCACTTTTGCAGCTGGCGCAAGGCAGTTTGTTGTGCAGGAGGCATTTGAGACCACGTGATGTGTAGCAGGGTCATATTTATTTTCGTTCACCCCTAAAACAATGGTAATGTCCTCATTCTTGGCTGGTGCAGTAATAATCACTTTCTTGGCACCACCATTTTCAATATGGACAATCACACCCGGTTTTCCTTTTGCAGGATTGCCAATCTTGTCGCGAAAAACTCCAGTTGATTCAATTACGATATCTACCCCAAGATCTCCCCAGGGCAGCATACCGGGATCTTTCTCTGCGAAGACTTTAATCTTTTTCCCATCAACAACCAGATCAGTTCCATCAACCCCTACTGTTCCTTGATATATTCCGTAATTGGAGTCGTATTTGAATAAATGGGCGTTAACATTTGCATCAAATAAATCGTTGACAGCAACTACTTCTAACTTTTCCCCTTGTCTTTCATTTATTGCTTTTAAAACCTGGCGGCCTATTCGACCAAATCCATTGATACCCACTCTGATTTTCATTTAATTCTCCTTGTTGATTTGATATACTAATTATTATTTATGGTGTTGAATGGCTTAGTAATTTGTTGGTCATCTCTTGCCATTAAGGGACCAGTTCGTTCGTAAAATAAATCGATAACCACTCTGGCAAGCTTATTGTCATCATGACGCCAGGGATTGTTTTTATCTGCTAAATCCGCAAAATAACATGTGTAGTTCTCTTCAAAATCTATTTCCGGCCTTACCCATTCGGGTCCATCAGGAAGGTCTGCTTCGAAATTCTTATTACAAATAATAACATCAAATAGACTTCCACCAAGTTGCTTCTCAATGACTCTTACATGATCACCACAGGAGTATTTGTCAGTTTCTCCGACTTGTGTTGCAACATTGCATACATAAAACTTGCTAGCACGACTTACCCGGATGGCATCTGCCAGATTTGGCACGAGAAGATTCGGCAGGATGCTTGTATACAGGCTTCCCGGTCCTATTACAATCAAATCCGCCGATAAAATCGCTTGTATGGCTGGTGGGAACGCCAGCGGATTGGTAGGTTCCAGCCACACCTTCCGGACACTCCCGTTTGTTCTCGGAATTTTGCTCTCACCTGTAATTTGAATTCCATCAGGAGATTGCGGAACTGAAACCTCAGCAACCAATGTAACATTATGCAGCGTGGAAGGCAATACCTTTCCCTGTACTGCCAGGACTCTTCCAGATTCTGCCACTGCCTCTTCAAAACTCCCGGTAATTCCTGTGAGAGCAGTAATAAACAAATTTCCAAGGGAGTGACCATCTAAACCCATTTCTTCAGAAAACCGGTATTGAAAAATTTGGGTTAAGCAGCGCCTCGTCATTCGACAATGCGGCCAGGCAGTTGCGAATATCTCCAGGCGGTAAAATTCCAATCTTTTCTCTAAGCTTTCCTGAAGAACCCCCATCATCTGCAACGGTTACAACTGCCGTTAAATTGTGGGTAAAAGCCTTTAAACCACGTAAAAGTGATGACAAACCATTTCCACCGCCAATTACAACAATTTTTAAACCCTTTTCCTTCAGGCGGTAGGTTGATACAGCATCGAGAATATTTTTCCCCGGGTGAAGAAAAGGTCTTAACAAGGACTGGTTTAATCCCCAGATACCCATAATCAAGAAACTAAATCCAATTCCTCCAAATATTATTGCTCGTAAAGTGCGATCCAGGAACCGTAGGGAGAGGGTGGAAAGGATTGGGAGCCACCAAGTTTCAGGTGCAGTGCGATATATATCCAATATCAATACCGCGATCCCTATTCCAAGCAGGGTTGTGCCTATCAGGATCAATCCCACCCACCGCTTCACATGGATCCCTGGTACAAACCATCTTAATTTTGATCGGAGATTATTCAATATCCGCTGGAAACGATTTTTCTTTACAACATTCATCCCCATATAATAGCAGTCTTCCTTATTGCAGTCAATAATATTCCTTACAACCGTCTATTACCCTACCCTTCCATACGACCATCCATTACCCTTCGCCATAATTTTCATTTGGGGAAAAATATTTGGTTACTAAAAAAGAGATCCGGGTTTCGTGAACAATCTATCTGCTATGATTATTTTCCCCATTATTATCAGTTACAATATTTATACCTATTATTAATAACCTGGGATATAGATGATGCTACCTGATTATCGAGTACGACAAAGAGATTACCTCCTGGAGATCACAAGGGCGCTGACAGAGGAATTGGATCTTGATAAGCTGCTTGGGAGGATATTACACATCTCAATAGAAATGCTTAGCGGACAATCTGGTTTAATTGCCCTCCGATCAGATGATGGCCATTGGCATGTAAGGGTTTCGCACGGTCTATCACAGGCATTTCTACAATATCTTGAACCGTATTTGGAAAAAATCCCTCCACAAACAGAAGATTCTGAGATTACGGAAATCCCGGAAATCAATCGTCTACTCAAAAAACTGACCTTCGCAGCCTCGATGGGTTTGCTAACCGGGGTGGGATTGGCGCTGAAAGCAAGGAAGAAAGTTGTTGGGGTTATCTTTATATTCCGGAGTTATCCAGAAATTTTTTCCAAAAATGACCGCCAGCTGCTCAATAGTTTTGCAGACCAGGCAGCCATTGCTGTACAAAATGCGCAGTTATACAGGCAGATTAAATATGAAAAGCAACGCATGGATGCTTTACTGGATTCGGCGGCAGATGGGATCTTAATTCTCACTCCGGAAAACATCATCGAGAGGTGTAACCAGGCTTTCTCTAGACATTACGGATTACCGGAGAACGAAATTCAAAACAAACCCCATGAGCAAATCATCTCATGGCAATATCGGACAAATGGCTTGACCCTGGAAGAAGCTGTGGCTGGAGGATGGCCGCTGACTCCCCACGCCCACTTATATATAGAAGGTGATCTCAATCGTCCAAACCAGCTCCCCTTGCCGGTAGGAATCACGTATGCTCCCCTTTTAACTGTGGACGGGGTTTTAGTAAATATTATTGCCAGTGTCAGGGATATCACCCGCTTTCGCCAGGCAGAAGAATTAAAAAGCACCTTTATTTCGATTGTAAGCCACGAACTAAAAACCCCGGTAGCCTTGATAAAAGGTTATGTAAGTACCCTGCGTAGGGAAGATGCGCATTGGGATCCTGCTATCATTCAGGACAGCCTGGCTGTTATCGAAGAAGAATCGGATCATTTGAATATGATGATCGAAAACCTTCTGGACGCATCCCGCCTTCAAGCTGGTGGACTCAGTATAAATCGCGCAGACGTAAACATTCCAGAATTAGTAAAAAAATTGGTTGAACGTTTTCAAACCCAATCGAATCATCATGAAATTAAGATGGATTTTGCTGAAGAGTTCCCAATTATTCTTGCCGATGAGATTCGTATCAATCAAGTCCTTTCTAACCTGCTTGGAAATTCCATCAAGTATGCCAAAGAAGGATTGATTACGATCAAGGGACAGGTTAGGACAGAATGCATCCTGGTCTGTATTAAGGATGAGGGTCCAGGCATTCCTCCAGAAGATATTCCCCATGTTTTTGACAGGTTCTATCGCGCCCCCGACCTGGCTCGAACTACAAAAGGAGCTGGATTGGGATTATACCTCTCCAAAGCAGTCATCGAGGCTCATGGGGGACGAATCTGGGTGGACCCGGAGTCCGGTCAAGGAGTAAGAATCTGTTTCTCCCTGCCCCGTTATCCGGTGGACGGTGAATAGAGTTTAAAAACCTGTTCAAAGCAACTTCCAATCCAAGGAATTATTAAAACATTTTTCGTGGCTTCCTGAAAATGGTATAATTTTGAAAATATTTTTTAGGAAGTAGGGAATTATGCCCAATACAACTACAAATTGCCCAAGGTGTAAATCGCCTGTTATAGCTGATATCCAGCAGTTATTTGACGTAAATAATGACCCAGCTGCCAAGGAAAGAATTCTAAGTGGGGCAGTAAATATCATCCATTGTGGTGTATGCAGGTATGAAGGCCCGGTTAGTTTACCAATTGTTTACCATGATCCAGAGAAAGAATTACTTCTTACCTTCTTCCCCCCCGATCTGGGTGTACCAATCAATGAGCAGGAAAGACGTATTGGTCCAATGCTCAAACGTGTTATGGATAATTTGCCCCCAGATAAACGCAAAGGATACCTCTTGCGCCCTCAAACCATGCTTACCATGCAAACCATGGTTGATAAGATTTTAGAAGCGGATGGGATCTCAAAAGAGATGATTCAAGCACAGCAAGAACGCCTCAAATTGTTACAGCGCATGTTCGAGAAGGATCCGGAAGCTCGTTCAGAAATTATTAAACAAAATGATGAATTGATTGACCAGGATTTTTTTGCTATCCTTACTAGAGTAATGGAGACAACGGCAGCCCAGGGGGATAAGGCATCCAGTCAACGACTTGCAGAGCTGCAGCAGCAGGTGATTCTTGAGTCGAAGTTCGGTCAGGTTATAAAAAATCAGATATCCGAAACCGAAGAAGCCATCAAATCCCTTCAGGCAGCCAGCAAGGATGGATTAACTCATGAGAAATTATTGGATCTTCTCCTCAATGCACCATCTGAAATCCGTTTGAGGACTCTGGTCAATTATGCACGTGCGGGATTGGATTACACTTTCTTCCAGATTCTTTCAGAAAGGATGGATAAATCCCAGGGAGCTGAGAAACAGGTCTTGTTGGATCTACGCGAAAAATTGCTGAATATGACCAAAGAAATTGACGAACGGATGCAGGCTCAGGTAAATCACACACTGGAAGTGCTTGAGCGAATTATCAAGAGTCCAGACATAGAAAAATCAGTCCAGGAGAACATTGGTGAAATTAATGACTTCTTCATAGAAATCTTAAAGATGGAAATTGAAAAAGCCAAACAAAAAAATCAAGGCGATAGGTTGAAAAAACTGGAAGAAATAATTACTATCCTGCAAAAAATGAGCCCTCCTCCTAAGGAATTGGTTTTTATCGAAGAACTCCTGGAATTGGAGGATGATTCTGATATCCACAAGAAGTTGGCAGAGAACCAGGAACAGATTACCCCTGAATTTCTCCAAATGATGAATAACCTGATCCTTCAAAGTGAATCCCAGGGACAACCCGACCAGGTGCTTAATCACATAAAGCATATCTACCGCAGTGCTTTAAAACAGTCCATGAAAAATCAAATGAAGGCCTGATTTTAAGGTAAATTAATAGCTATTAATTGGGGTTGTCCAGCCTTAATCCATGTCCTCGGATGGTTGCAATGTAGTTATGATCGGGATCAATTGCCGTAATACGCTCTCGAAGTCGGCGAATCAAGGCATCCAAAGCCTGATCGGTTATTCCTTCGGCTTCTTCATCCTCCCAGACAATATGAATGATTTCTTGTCGTGGAATAACCCGCCCTTGCTGCTGGTATAGGGCATCCAGAAGCCTGAATTGGGGGGCAGATAGGTGGGGAATAACTTCCTGATCTAATATCCACACCCGTCTCGATTTTGGATCAATATATAACCGTCCTTTATGGATTGTATTCGAAGAATTTTCTAAGTCCATCGGTAAAGTCGCATCCGAATTCAGGAACACAATTTTTTGTACAAGCGCAATTTGTACAAGATCACCATCCAGTAAGTAAGCCGGCTCTTGCACAACCCTGCCATTCAAGAATGTCCCATTTTTACTTCCCAGGTCTTCAACTTGTACTCCTTCTTTTGTAATTGTCACCCTGGCATGATATCTGGACACCTGCCGGTCTGGAATAACCACATCACATTCTGGATCTCTACCTATCAGAAGGGTATCTTTGAGATTCCATTTTTGACCGTTATTCGGACCGGTTTGTCCAATTAATACCGGGAACTCTGGAAAATCTAGTGGGGCCATCTATTAACCTCAAGTATTGAAAAATTTCCTTAATTGCATCGAGCAGCCGGTTACTCTTCCAGTATAATATAAATGGAAGAAGAAGGTTTATCGAACAACCCCCGATATTGAGTTTATTCTGGATTAAAAACCGGGGGTGAGAATCTTGAGAAAATAGGAAGAGAATCGCCAGATGCCGGTACCTCTAAAAGCCGGAGAAATATTACGCGGCCGCTATCAGATACGCCGCATCATTGGACAGGGTGGAGTCGGCAGTATTTACTTGTCAGACGACCTCCGTCTTGAGGGAAGAAAATGCGCCCTCAAGGAAGTGGAGCATGATCGCTCTGTCCAACCGGATTTGCTTAAAGAAGCGAGAGACCAGTTCTTACGGGAAGCCACCGTGCTGGCTCGCCTTGACCATCCTAATTTACCAAAAGTCTCGGATTTTTTTTCCATTGGGAACAGAGAATACCTGGTAATGGATTATATTCCAGGCAAAGATTTACGGAATTTAATGTTAGAGGCTCATCATGCAGGGATTTTCCTCCCTGAAAATACAGTGCTGGATTGGGCAAATCAATTAGCAGATGCATTGATTTATATGCATAAACAGGACCCTCCAATACTTCACCGTGATATTAAACCTAGCAATCTTAAACTGACTCCGAATGGTATCGTTAAGCTGGTTGACTTTGGCCTTGTAAAATTAATGGCTCCTGGTGAAGTTACGATAACAATTATACAGGGGCAGGGCACTGCTATATATACTCCATTAGAGCAATATGGCGGCGACATGGGTCATACCGATGGACGTAGTGATGTTTTTTCCTTCGGGGCAACCCTTTATCATTTATTAACCAATACCCCCCCACCTGATGCCAGATTACGATTTCTATCTCCTGAATCGCTGATCCCACCACGCCAGATTAACCGGGATATTAGCCTTCATACCGATGAAGCAATCCTATGGGCGATGATGCTTCATCCGGATGAAAGACCATCCTCAATTGAAGAGTTCATAAAATTTTTAACCGGGAATAGGCGCGATTTCCCGCGCCCAATAACACGCCCATTAACACCTTCAGAAATCATTAAGAATCCGCCCGAGAATGTTTTATGGTGGATTGCTATTAGTCTAACGATATTAAGTTTTATAACTACATTGATAAATTAGCATTCTATTACGGGCGCCGGTAATGCCATCTGTACCATAACCAACCGCATATAAATCCCAGCGTTACTCCCAAAAATATATAAATAATGTTACCCCCGCCACCTTTATTATCTATCAAATCGAATTGATTTGGTGTTAATATATCTAATAATAAATAGGCAGAAATCCCCCCCAGAGCAGACAATAAGCCCAAACGAACTCCCCAGCGGGAAGAAACCTTTTTCCGTGCCAGGACGAAAATACACCCCGCCGCGCCCCAGGTCAGGAAATTTGAGAAAAACCAGAATCCCACCGAAGCTGTAGAACTCTGAGTTGTCTGAGGTACTTCCGTGGCTGTGATTTGTACTGGAACTGTTACGGTTAGTGTTGGTTCTGGAGTCACTGTCATCGGAGGCGGTGGCGGCAATTCTGCAAGGCTGACTACCTCGCCAGATGAAATATTCAATTGAATTAATTCAGAAATTAATGCCGGATCACTTATTGCACTGATTTCTAGTAAACCATGCGGGCGAATTTCATAGCTTAATTTGGCAGCCCCATTTAATGTTATTGCGTCCAGGCTTTGATCTTCTCCTTCTTCACCGAGATACGAGAACAAAAATCGTACTACAGTCCCATCTGGAACCGGATTGTTGTTATGATCATAAATAATTCCTGTACTAATTTGTATCATTTCACCGGCGCTCAGGGTAGGCATAGGGAGAGGTTCCTCTGTCGGTATCTCCAAAGGACCCACTTCAGAGACTATTCCCCCCCAAGGGAGTTCCACAGATAAAGGGATCACTTGATCAGGGTCAGGTGAGGTTGCAGTAATTAAATCATACCCAACACCAGCAACATTAACTGGTAAAGATCCTCTTGCCGCAAACTCTTGAAAAAGTAGCCTGGCTGCAACATCAACAAATTCCCCACCCTGGCTGTATAAACAATAATATGCAGTAAATTTTGAGATATCAGTCGCATCAAAGAAATATGGGGCATTGAAGGCAAATGCCAATATTTGCTTATTTAATAATAGATCGGGACGTTCATTCAGGAATCTTTTAAAAGCCTGGGATTCCGGACGATCATTAGTGATGCTCCGAATTCCAAATACAAGCCAACCTGGTGAGGATAGATCAGCTGCAATGGTGGATGGCATTTCTGAACTGCTGTTCAAATATGCAAGTAAATCCTTTGCCGAATAGGAAGATAGCTTGTAATTTACAACCTGACCACCTGATGTTGGGCCATATAAACGAAAAACAGCCTGTTCCAATCCATCGACTGGAAGAATTTCCTGTAAATTACATTGTGAACATTGCCTTGCAGTTAGATCGTCTGTAATAAAGATAATCTGGTCTTTAATCGCCGGTGGAACTGGAATATTCGTGCGCAGTTCTTCTTGGTCCGGACTAATTAATGTTGCAGCATCCTGGGCAACTTCCTGGATATCAAAGCCGGATTGACCAATTTTTGTTAATGATTCTTCATCCTGGATAACTTTATTAATATCAAATTCTGGGTACAAGGTATATTTTAATGTGAGAATTCTCTCAACTGATTTATCAACCTTTTTAGAGAAAATCGGGTCTTCACGATATTTTTGAGTAAAGAACTCAAGCGTCCTCAGGATTGTAGTATAAGCGTCAGGATCACCTGTTTCAACAAAATCATTTAAATAAAGCAGATCATTACCTGCAAGATAGGCATCCCGTGCAACTTGCCGCCCATTGAAAGACATACCAGTAGGATCATAAAACCTTCGCACGGCAAGACTCCCAAGGTCATCGCTTACCAGGACACCAGTCTCCTGGTACCAGCTTTGCAAAGGAGGCTGACTCATCAGCAAATCGAGTGCAGATTGATCGAAACTAACCGGTCGCGTGGTCGCACGGATATTGCCTTGAAAACCCTGGTAGCGAGTGTGGGAAATCAACAATCCATCTGTCATGGTTTTTAGATATTCGGCTTTTCCGGTTATAGCAAAAAAAGGTGCTAATTCAATTTGCTTCAATTGTTCAAGTGATTTGCGAACTGTGGCAACTTCTTCATCCGGCTGGCGATCTGATCCACCCCTTCCCGGAAAATGCTTGGCGATTACTGCGATCCGGTTTTCACTTCCCGAATGAATTCCTTCTATATACGCCTTCCCCATCACACCAACCCAGTATGGATCTCCCCCAAATGTTCGTGTACCCAATGCTTCTGAATTCTCTGAACCAACAATATCCAGAACATCCAGGGATGGGCCAAGCAGCAGGTTAAACCCGATTGCTTCAAGTTCATCTCCTAAAATCGATCCCACCGTTTTACTAATCTCCGGATTCCAGGTGGCCCCTATTGTCATCATATTGGGAAGAGGTGTCATTCCATTGATTACCTGGTCATAAGGATAACTGTCACCTTCCTGGGAGATGCCGATAAAAAGGGGGATATAGTTTGCTGTAGTCGTGGATTGATCATCCGGTTTTGCTTCCTCATTCGATGTGGCAGAAAACTCGATATCCTGGAGACCGCTGATGAGCCGGTAGCTCTCTGGAATGGTATTCTCTGGTCCTATGAAATTATCGTTATCTGCCCTCAAGACGATTCCCCCTATATGATGATTAACAATCAAATCGTAAATCGGGGTAGTGGGAGTTATGTCCCTGCCATCAAAAGAAATCAGCATCAATTGACCGATGCGCTCTTCCGGGGTCATCTGGACGAGCAGATCAAATGCCTTCTGTTTGGGGTCCACTACCTCCTGCATGGCATTGACCAGTGATGTCCCATTGGGAATCATTAATGTAAATAACAGGAGATACACCAAAATATTGGCATAACTCGAATGATTCCATTTCAACTTACTCCATCTTGACAAAGTTAACCTTCATATATCAATTTAATATTTTCCATGTTTTGTTTTATTAAATCATAAAAATAATCATATCAGGAAGTATCATTCGAAGCGAATTTTTCGTCAGCATAAATCAGGCTTCTGGCAATATCAGGATAATCCGTAATAATCCCATCCACCCGCAAGGCTAACAAAGCACGCATATCCCCAACCTTGTTAACCGTCCAGGGGTGTATCCGGGAATACCTTTTTCGATAACCTTCCGGAATTTCCGGCAATAATATAGAAAAATGGGGATGGATGGAATTAATCGTAAATCTTCCCCCGAAGACGATACTTAATATTCTTGACCAGGAGTCAGGCCCGACCAATAGCGCCAATGGTACTTCAGGAATGCATTGGTGAAACCGGATTAAATTAAATACATTGAAAGACGAAATAAGTACCTCACCTTGCATCTCATATTCCGTTACTATCTCTGCTACTTTTACCGGCAGTGAATCCAGATGACTCCCATAATTTGTCAATTCGATATTAAGCAGAAGTTTGTTTTTCAGTTTCCCACATATTTCTCGTAAACTGGGAATTTTCTCATTGGCATATCTGGATGAAAATTTACTCCCTGCATCGAGCATTCCGATATCCTTTAAGGTTAAGGACTTTACCTCGCCGCTGCCGTTTGTTGTCCGGTTTACACTCTTATCATGGATAATGACAACTTCTTTATCGAATGTCAACTTGACATCCATTTCAACTGCATCAGCCCCCATCCTCACCGCAGCATCAAATGCTGCTAAGGTATTTTCCGGAGCAACAGCAGAGGCACCACGGTGTGCAATGATAATAGGATGGCTAAAATTGTTTACATCTAACATTAGTGATAACTTAGACTTTCCTGAACCTTATCCACATGGCGATTATTTAAATCGTCAGGGTGACAGTATCAACCGGAATATTTGATCCGGATAAATAGTCAACTGGTCAATTCAACACTAAATGATTCCAGAATCATGCGCTGAATCTATGTTCGGCAACATTATAGCATGGGAAAACCGTTCAGTATTTCTTGCCAAATTGAAGGCGCAATCATATAATTCTTTTCGTGAAACTTTCAGTAATCATTCCAGTTTATAACGAAGTAAAAACCATTCGGGAGATTGTCCGCAGGGTGCAGAAGACCGGCCTTGCCTCGGAGATTCTCATCATTGATGATGGATCCAAGGATGGTACCAGGGAAGTCCTCAAGGAATTATCCTCCGGGGAAGAAATTCGGGTAATCTTGCATGAAAAAAATAAGGGGAAAGGCGCTGCCCTAAGTAGCGGGTTTAATCTTGTATCTGGTGATGTTGTATTAATCCAGGACGCCGATTTGGAATATGATCCACGTGAATATCCTAATCTGCTGAAGCCAATCGAAGAGGATATTGCAGATGTGGTTTATGGTTCAAGGTTCCTTGGTGCTCCCAGAAGACCAATTTTATTCTGGAATATGGTGGCTAATAAAATTTTAACCCTTGTTACCAATATTCTCTATAACAATATTCTGAGTGATATGGAAACCGGTTATAAGGTCTTCAAACGAACTGCAGTTGAAGGGATTAAAATTAAATCAGAACGATTTAACTTTGAACCCGAATTTACAGCAAAAATATTAAAAAAGAAAATCCGCATCTACGAAGTACCGATTGCATTTAATCCCAGGGATTATTCTGAAGGAAAAAAAATCAAATTAATGGATGCATTTGAAGCATTGTGGGCACTCATAAAATACCGGTTTGTTGATTGATTTCCTTGTATATTCTAGTTTTTTTTATCATTTTCCACCATTCTCCCTCACAAGAATTCCGAATTTGAATAAATAATCCTGTGGAGGAAATTTTGAAAATACCAGAAAACTACCAATCCGTCCCTTCTCACATCGAAGGCATTACCGTATTTGCACCGGCTCCAGAAGTGCAAGAACGAGAAGGGCCCCAAATATATCTCTGTCCCAATTGTGGAGCTTCTGTCGCTTACGACGTAACTGCCAGGGGTGTTGCCTGCGAATACTGTGGTTACACCCGGACGGAAGTGGGTTTGCCGGTAGGCCGAGCTGCCCCGGAGCAGGAATTTAATTTAGACACCTGGAACGAGGCGGAAAAAGGGTGGGGGATAATCCGTAAAGAATTATTTTGCTCCCAATGTGGTGCGGTTATATCCATCCCGGACGTTGCTATAACAAGTACGTGTCCTTTTTGTGCCTCTAACCAGGTTAATATCCGCACATCCACTCAGGCAGTCCTCAGACCGAAATTTCTCATGCCTTTTCAAATCAATCCTGAAAAGTCCAGGAATCTATCAAAATCATGGCTTGGAAAAGGATGGTACCACCCCAAAGAATTATCTACGCAAGCTTTCATCGATCGTATTGTCGGAATCTACCTCCCTTTTTGGACTTTTGATTCAATCATCAATGCATCCTGGAGAGCTGAAGTTGGTTATGAGCGTCAAAATAAGTATTTTGATAGCCATCGCGGGGAATGGAAAACAAGGGTTGAAATTGATTGGCGTTGGGAAAGTAACCGGACCGAATTATCCATTGATGATTTAACAATCATTGGAAGCAGCCATGCGAATAAAAAGATACTTGTAAAATTACTTCCATTTGATATGAATAACCTGGCAAATTACGATACAGATTATTTGGCAGGCTGGCAGGCGCATTCTTTTGATATTGGTTTACCGGATGCCTGGAACGAAGCCAAGAATATAATGCGGGCATCCGCCAAAGAGGCATGCTACGCCCAAATTAAATCCCCCAGGGTGAGAAATTTTTCAATGGTGGCAGATTTTTCTGAAGAGAAATGGAGATATGTCCTGTTGCCAGTGTATATGTCTTCTTATCGTTACATGGAAAAGATTTACCAGATGATGGTAAACGGAATTTCCGGCAAGGTTTCTGGACATAAACCAGTCGATTGGCCAAAGGTTTGGTTGGTTATCGCCATTCTATTTATCCCGGGCCTGCTGATTGGATTAGCCGGAATTCCTTTGATCCTGCTTGGGGGAATTGGAATATTTCCTATACTTTTGGGGATATCTCTTGTGATTATTGCTGCAGTTATTGGTTTTCGTATCTTCCAACAGGCAGCAGAATCGGAGCCAGAGTCATGAATATCACTGATCCTGAAGATTTAGTGATCGTTAGTGCATCAAGCAATAAATGGTATGGTGAGCTAATCCCTGCTTTCTGCTGCCATTGTAACCAGTCCTTCTTTATGAAACCAAATCTTCTCGATCGGTACTGCCCTATCTGTTTTGAAATTGGTTTTGAAATCCATCCTATTTTAACATTTTTGGAAAAACCGGAATTGATCCTGCCATTTCGAATTAATCATGAACAAGTAGCGGGCATTTTTAAACGATTTCTGGATAATTTTTGGCTTAATCCAAACGACCTCAATCCCGCCAATCTTCAGTCTCGCGCCTCCTTTAATTATTGGATAATGTGGCTGATGGATGCACAGGTAGATGGATTTTGGAAGGCTGAGATGGGTTTTGATTATAAGATTAAAAGTAGTGTTGAATCTTTCAAGAATCAGACCTGGGATTCCAAAGATGAAATCGATATTAAGACCCGCTGGGAATCACGAATGGGTGAGGTTCATCGCATGTATCAAAACATTAATCTGCCAGCCTTAGACCAACATGGAAAATTTATACGAATGATTGGAGATTATGATCTAAAATATGTCTCGCCGATATCAGATATTGACCTCCAGGAAATGGTTGTTGCCCCGGCTATAAATCCGCAAAAAGTTTGGGATCAGGCAATACTACAGTTGGACAAAGCAGTTGAAAATGAATGCAAAAGTGCCTGTGATGCACAGTATATTCGGGGTTTTACTAATTCTGCAGAATACACCAATCCAAATTGGACTTTGCTTCTGCTCCCATACATTGCAACCTATTATATAAATGACACCGGGGAAAAGGTACCTGTATATATAAACGGGCAATCTGGACAGATCCATGGGTTAAGATTTGCCTCAACCCGCAAGGCACTAACCCTGGCTGGGATAGGCGGTATTTTCGCCTTCATTATGTTTATTTCGGGAATTCTCGCTATGACCTTCGCTAGTATTCTTCCCCCTCTCCCTGTTGTCGGATTTATTTTAGTAACGATCTCATTGATCCTTGGGATATCGGCTGTAGTTCCCCTGATCTGGAGCCTGTTTCATAATCAGCAAGAAAAAGAAACAGCCACCCACTTAAGCGGTAAAAGGTAATCAGGACTTCTGGTTTATCCAGAACCTGCCGGCTTCATGTCTAAAATATTTAATTGCAAAGTTGTCCTGTCCTGGAAATTATTCCTTTCAAATTTATAAACAACGTCAACACAATCTGGCAGTGTATCAACCATGTATGCCAGGTTAAATGCGATTGCATCATATGTGATAGTGCCGTCTGATAACGCCATTCGAAGATGATTTTTTTCAGCCCCAACCGCTTTTGAATGTTTAATATTCAAGTTCCGGCTGACATAAACCGCTTCAGGATTATCCATGCCTGTTGGTTCTAGCTGATCTTGTTGTTTTAAAATCTCTGGTCGTAAATCCTTTAGTGCGATTTCCAGATCAATATGAATCACGGGATTCAATTCAACATTTAGGAGTTCATTCGCTGCAATATTAAGCATACGAACTCTTAATTCTGGAAGACTTTCTTTCTTAGTAGTAAATCCAGCTGCCATGGCGTGCCCTCCATGTTTTATGAGCAGGTCGGAACATTTATCGAGGGCTTTTGTGATATGAAATTCAGGTATGCTTCGGCATGATGCCCTGACAACATCTTTATCATTGCATGCAATTATGGAAGGCCTGTAGTAGGATTCAGTAACCCTCGAGGCAACCAGTCCAAGAATCCCAATTTTGGATTTTGACTCCGGTTCAGAATTTATCCCATCATCCAACAATGCAAAATGCAAATTCGCACCGTCATCCTCCGCAATTTGGGATAAAGCCTTCTCAACCAATTCGCGTGTTTGTTTCTGCCTTTCCTTGTTAAAGTCATCTAATTTCTGTGCCCTCTCGCCCGCCTCCTGCACATCCGTTGCCATCAATAATTGATACGATTCTTGTGCTGTTTCCAGACGTCCAGCCGCGTTTAAGCGCGGGCCAATAATAAAACCAATATTCCTGGCAGTAATCGCATTAACCATCAACCCGCAGGCACGAGCTAATGAGAATACACCCTGTCTGGGTTTATTTCGAATTTGTTGCAAACCATCCCGAACAAGGATTCTGTTCTCACCTGTTAAGGGAACCAAATCGGCCACTGTACCAATTGCTACAAGATCTAGGAAATCCTCAACGTTTTGGTGCGGAAGGGCTCGTTTTTTTACTGTAGCTTGGGCGATTTTATAAGCTAACCCCACACCAGCTAAATTTTTTTCCGGATACTCACTCCCAAACATTCTCGGACTGATTACCGCAGCCTCTCCAGGGAGATCCTTATCAGGTTCATGATGATCACTTATGATAACTTGAATCCCTAGTTCAAGGGCTAGAGATACCTCTTCCGGGGAGCGGATACCACAATCAACCGTTAGGATCAGGTCAACTCCGGATTTTCCCAGGGAAATTATTGCCTCTTTATTTAGACCATACCCCTCCTCAAATCGATCTGGGATATAGTGACGTACATCCCCCCCCATTCCCCGGATAAGGCTGACCATTAATGCGCATGAGGCTACTCCGTCGACATCATAATCCCCATAAACCACAATTTTTTTGTTTTGATCAATAGCGTTTAGCAATCGATCCACCGCAACATCCATGCTGGATAATAGATAAGGATCATGAGTATATGGTGTTTTTCCCAGGTAGAGATTTGCACTTGCCGCATCTGTTATATTTCTGTTAAACAGTAATTGGCGTTGAATAGATGGGTACTCGTTGAGAGCTTCATCGGCATCGGCAGGTATCAGCGGCGCAATTTCCCATTTTTTCTGAATAGACGTTGGAGACAAATCAATTCCTTTAGATAATAAAATTATGAACTGTAATATCTGGGAAGCCGGCGGGCTAACCCGCAGATAACTTCGTAATTGATCGTCCCCCAGGATTGTGCAAGATCCTCGGCAGTAATTTCCTCATAACCTTGAGATCCAATCAATACAACTTCATCTTTGATTTCTGCTTCAAGTACACTATCCATTTGCAGCATACACTGATCCATACAAACATTTCCAATTACCTTAACACGCTTACCGTGGACAAGCGCAAAATTATTTGCAACTCTACGGTATCCATCGGCATAGCCAACAGGAATTACCCCAATATGTTCATTTTTTGTCGTAATATAGCTGTAACCATAACTTACACCGTGCCCGGGAGGTAGATCCTTTAACGATATCAAGCGTGTTTTCCAGGAAAGGGCACGTTTGAAAGAGTCCGGTAATAATGCTTTCGGTGAAGGATGTAATCCAAAAATTGCTATCCCGGGACGGATTAGATCATATCTCGATTCCGGGAAGTAGAGCGCACCAGCCGAGTTAGCAGCGTGGACATATTTAGGTCGGATACCGCTGTCCTTCAAACCATCAATGAGTACATTGAATTGTTTGATCTGATTATGAGTCGTGTCTTTTTCGGGTTCGTCAGCACAGGCAAAATGAGTAAAAACCCCTTCTACGTTAATCCCTTTTTGCTGGCTTAGCCAGCGCACAAATTCAATTCCGTCCATCGGGGATAAACCTAACCTGCCCATTCCCGTATCAAATTTAACATGAACCCGCAAGTGAGATCCGTTTGCGCGTGACTGCTCCGAAAATTGTTTTGCCATTTCAGGATTGTGCAATGTCAAACTGATATGGTTTGCAACGGCCTCACCAACCCGAAGATAATCTGTATACCCGAGAACCAGGATATTGGTCCGGATTCCTTCTTTGCGAAGCTTAACTGCTTCTTCCAGCCTGGCTACCCCGCACCAGGTTGCTCCGGATTCTTCAATTGCCCTCGCTACACCAATTAGTCCATGCCCGTAAGCATTAGCCTTAATAATCGGCATCACCTGGGTTCCAGTGATACGCTGTAGCTCATGGATATTGTGTTTAATTGCCCCAAGGTCTATTTCTAACCAGGTCGAACTTTGATCTTTTTCCATTTGAAAGAGTATATCCTCACTAAGCCCATCCTTCAAGGATTATTCCAAATTGTTTTTCCTTTCCTGGATTGGAATACATCCTAATTCCAAACAAAATTAAAGAGTGAGTATAATTCTACAAACCCATGAATAATCCAGCGTTTCTGACACTTTTGATCACGATCATCGCTGCCATTCTGCTCATCAGCGATAAAATCCGCCCCGATCTTGTCGCATTGATGGTGATGGTTGCCCTTGGTCTCACCGGGCTTGTCTCCGCGGATCAAGCCTTTAGCGGTTTTAGTGGTTCACCGGTTATGACAATCCTTGGAATTTCTATCATTTCCGCCAGCCTTTACCAGACTGGAACTGCAAATCAAATGGGAATGATTATCCAAAAGATTGGCAGAAAAAATGAACGGCGGATTTTGTTCTGGGTTATGATCTTCTCCGCTGCTTTGTCCCTTTTTATGAATAACATAGCAGCTGTAGGGGTTTTACTTCCTGCAGTTATGACTCTTTCTCGAAAAACTCATATTCGCACCTCTAAATTGATGATGCCACTCGCCTTTGGATCAATTTTGGGTGGTATGGCAACCCTCTTAACGACATCCAACATCATTATGAGCAGTTCATTAGCGAATGCCGGGTATAAACCATACGGTCTTCTAGATTTCCTGCCAATCGGTATTCCCATCATCTTGGCAGGAATAATTTATATGGTGACGGTTGGGAAGTCATATTTAGACTCACGACCATCCATTTCCAAGCAAGAGAATCAAATCAAGGATAGTCTTGAACTCTTTTCATTATATAAAATGGACACAAACCTTTTTGAGATTGAAATTTTGGAGAATAGTCCCTTAATAAAAAAATCAGTGGAAGATTGCAATTGGCGTCAGACTGTTGGAGTTGAATATTATCGCTTTAAAAAGGAATAAAGAGTTGATCTCAGAAGTTGGAGGAGACCTCATATTGCAGGCCGGAGACCGTTTATTCGTCCATGGTGAGTATGACGTGGAAACATTTGATTTCTATCACATATCGATTGTTCCACAGGAAACGGACCTTGGTTATACCGGAAGCCTCAATACAGGTATATCTGAAGTAGTAATTGGACCGCATTCTGGTTTCATTGGAAAAACACTGGGGGAGATAAAATTCCGGGATAAATATCAATTAAACGTGCTGGCAATCTGGAGAGGTAGTGACGCTATAAAATCAGATCTTCCTGATTTACCCCTTCAGGGAGGTGATGCGCTCCTGATCCAGGGGAGTGCAAAACAGATTCGCCTCATTAGAAACGTACCAGATTTGGTTTTGCTTGAAGAGGATCCCGATGCAGTTCTCAACCCTCAAAAACAAAAAATCGCAATTGGGATCACCGTAATCACCCTTTTTATCGCCGCTTTTGGCTACTTGCCAATTGCCCTTGTAGTCATGACTGGAGCCATTCTTTTATTACTAACAGGATGCCTCTACCATGAACGACGTATTTGAGAAAATGGAATGGAAGGCAATTTTCCTTATTGCTGGAATGTGGCCTCTGAGCATTGCTATACGCACTTCGGGATTGTCCGATCTTATCGTTCAGCAATTATTTATTCTGTTTGATACATCTGCACCCCTAATTTTTGCCGGGGTGCTCATCATCCTTACCTTCATTTTGACACAAGCAATGAGCGGACAGGTATCCGCTCTTGTGCTGGCGCCAATTGCCCTTACGGCAGCTCAAACCATGGGAGTTGATCCTCGCAGTATGGGGATGGCAGTAGCTTTGGGCTGTAGCCTGGCATTTCCAACACCGTTTGGACACCCGGTAAATGTCATGGTTATGAGCCCGGGTGGTTATTCGGTGAGAGATTATTTATTATTGGGGATTCCCCTGACAATCATAATTTTTGTGGTCATTATTATCGGACTGAGATTATTTTGGGGTCTCTAATCTTGAATAACCATACTGCAGATCAAAATTCTTTTACTTACGAATTAATCCACCAGGACCATCAAGCCAGGGCCGGGATTATTCATACTCCCCATGGAACGTTCGAAACGCCAATATTTGCACCTGTCGGGACCCAGGCCAGCGTTAAATCATTAACACCTCACCAGGTAAGTGAATTAGGAGCCAAAATGATTTTGGCCAATACCTATCACTTGTTTTTACGGCCTGGTGCAGATGTGATAGCTGATATGGGGGGATTACATCAATTTGCTTCCTGGCCTTCATCAATTCTCACAGATTCGGGGGGATTCCAGGTTTACTCTCTGGCAAAAATCAGAAAAGTGGATCAGGATGGCGTCACCTTCAGGAGCCATATAGATGGATCATTAAAACGCTTAACTCCGGAATCTTCCATCCAGATACAAGAAAAGCTGGGTGCAGACATAATCATGGCATTTGATGAGTGCGCTGATCCTTATCAACGCAGCTATATTGAGACCGCCATGGATAGGACCCACTCCTGGGCTGAAAGATGCTTAAATGTAAAGAGCAGAAATGACCAGGCAATTTTTGGAATTACACAGGGTGGTATTTTTCCTGATTTAAGAATCCAATCAACCCAATTTATTTCTTCACTGCCTTTCGATGGAATAGCTATTGGCGGTTTATCCGTCGGTGAAACCAAGCAGGAAATGCTGGAAATGTTAGATATTTCCATGCCAATCCTGCCGGTGCATAAACCCCGTTACTTGATGGGTGTAGGCACTCAAAGGGATATAATCGAAGGAATACTGCGCGGGATTGATATTTTTGATTGTGTTTTGCCCACCAGGTTAGCCCGCCATCATTCAGCAATGACCCTTACCGGAAGAATCAACATGATGAATGCTGTCCATACCAGGGATTCTTCCCCAATTGACATAGAATGCGGTTGTTATACATGTACAAATTTCAGCCGCTCCTACATCCGGCATTTAATTACAGCCCGGGAATTACTGGCTGGTACACTATTATCGATTCACAATTTATACACCCTCCAAAAAATTACAAGGCTTTGCCGTCTGGCAATTATCGAAAACAATTTTTCTGATTTCGCAAAATCATTTACTGAAAATAATTTGGGGAAATCAAACCCATTGAATAAATTTTAGAAAGGCGATTTTATGACCATATTCCAGTCAATTATTCTGGGAATTATCCAGGGAATTACAGAATTTTTACCAATTTCCAGTTCTGCTCACCTCGTTTTGGCTCCATATTTATTAGGTTGGTCTATTCCGGAAGAGCAAATATTTCCATTCGATGTATTGGTTCAAATGGGCACATTGGTATCCGTCATCATTTATTTCTGGCATGATCTAATAGAGATCGTGGTTGAGTTTCTCGCACAATTGAAATCAGGAAAAATTGGGGAAACCGAAAATCAGCGTCTGGGATGGTGGATCATCATCGCAACAATTCCCGCTGGGATTTTTGGCATCATTTTTAGTGATTTAATCGAGGATGCGTTTCACAGCCCGGTTATCACCGCGTTATTTTTATTAGTGACAGCCGCCTTACTGATAACCTCCGAAAAAATAGGAAATAAAAACCGCGACCTGGAATCCTTTAACTGGAAAGACGCTTTATGGGTAGGCTGTGCTCAAGCACTGGCTGTTTTCCCGGGCATTTCCCGTTCTGGGTCCACTATCTCAGCCGGAATATATCGTAATATCAATCGTCCTGACTCAGCCAGGTTTGCCTTTTTAATCTCTATCCCAATATTTATTGCTGCCGGTATTTTTGGACTGTTTGACCTGTTCGAAATTCCAGACTTGAAAGATTTCTTACCGGTACTACTTGTTGGTTTTATCACTTCAGGGATAGTCGGATATTTGGTTATACGCTGGCTTTTGAGGTATTTATCTCATCGTTCATTAATTCCATTTGGGATCTACTGTATCATCCTTAGTGTTACAGTGATCATCTTCAGCTATGCTTCGTAATCTATCCATTTTGTTGTTGGGACTTGTTTTACTTACCGCATGCACCCATCCGGTTTCCCCTCCAATACCGATCTCTGAGATATGGCAGGTCCAATTTTCCCCGGCAACCGCTCACTTTGCTCCATTTTTGAATCGCTGTACAAACATCTTGGATTCTGTTGCTTTGCTTTCATTTGAAACCCCTGCCCCTGATCTGTCCTTGCAGGATGCTGATTTTGTGCTTCGCTGGGGTCCGCCACCCCTCGAAAACAGTGCTGCCTCAGTAATAAAAGAAGACAGGCTTGTAATAATTGTTCACCCCGATAACCCTATTCAAGCACTTGATCTTACCCAGTTGATAAATCTATACACAAAAAATTCAGGGGGGGTGAGTGCAAATGATTCTGCAGGGGATTTTCAGCCATGGGCATATCCCGATGGCAGTGATATTGGCACCGCATTTCTCAGTTATTTATCCATCCCGCGCCTGATGAATCCTTCCATTACGATTGCCCCCGATCCTGCTGCTCTGGCACAAATTATCTCTCAACAAATCCGAGCCATTGGTCCAATTCCTCAGAGTCTGGTAACTGACGCAGTCCGCATAATTCCAATTCGAGGGTTAATGGATGATGTTGATCGATTTCCTGTCCTTCTAATGACAAATCCACCAATGTCTGACACTCAGATGAAGTGGATTAAGTGTTTACAGGAAGGTCTAAACTTCTAAAACAGCCAGGAAAATGAAAATCAGCCAAGTTCAGCGATGAACGGAAATGGTAAAATCAAAGATGGTTTGGAAAATCGGATTCCGAGGTAGAAAGTAAAATGCAGATCAGGGTTGTTCTGTATTCTTTATTAAGGTATAAACTGGCAAAGGATACCAAAGGAAAATTGTCGCTGGATATGCCAGAAAACAGCTCCATACAGGATGTTTTGGACCGGTTGATGATCGATCCTCCTATCAATGTATCAATGAACAACCAGATAATTGGAAATTTTGACGATCTTCTTGCAGAAAATAGTGAGATTCACCTTTTCCGTCCAACCGGAGGCGGTTAATCATACCCATATTATTATAAAAAGGAATAGAAAATGAAGCTTGTTACTTATCAGAAAGATGAATCTAATCGCATTGGCTGTCTTGTGGATATCGATTCAAGGACATTTATCCTCGATATAAACCATCAAAATCCGGACCTTCCAACAGATATGAAAGTCTTTCTGCAATCAGGGGAAACTGGAATCGCTCTGGCAAGGATGGCAGTAGAGAACTTTGAACCAGCTTCATTAATTCCATTAGAGGAAGTCACCTTGTGTGCTCCAATCGTTAATCCCGGAAAAATTCTTTGCCTTGGTTTGAATTACAGGGATCACGCAGCAGAAACGAATAAACCGCTGCCCGACTACCCAACCATCTTTCCAAAATATTCAAACTGTGTCATCGGTCCAATGGAGCCAATCCGCATCCCAAAGGTTAGCCAGGCAATCGATTATGAGGTGGAACTGGCTGTGGTTATTGGAAAAAAAACAAAGCATGTGACCGAATCACAAGCCATGGATTGTATAGCAGGTTTCACGGCGTTGAATGATGTTAGCGCTCGAGACTACCAAAGCCGGACTACTCAATGGACAAGCGGAAAAGTATTTGATACTTTTGCGCCAATGGGACCAGCCATCGTGACCACCGACGAAATTACGAATCCCGGAAATCTGGATATAACATTATCACTCAATGGTCAGATTATGCAGAAATCAAACACAAAAAATTTGATCTTCTCAATTCCTTTTCTCATTTCCTATCTTAGCCAGATTCTCACTCTGGAGCCCGGTGATATCATTTCAACCGGCACGCCTGCAGGTGTTGGTCATGTCCGTAAACCACCGGTTTTTCTAAAAGCTGGCGATCTGGTTAAAATCTCAATTGAGGATATTGGGGATTTAATCAATCCGGTCTTGAACGAAGCCTAATTACTGATAGGTTCAAATTTCGTTCTGCATTTCTCACAGATTCCAGGAATTGTCATATTGTCCAGGAGGATTTCAAAATGGAAGTCAGCCTGTACCTGTTGGATTGCCTCGGCATATGGTTCCAATTCCACTCCGATGATATCTCCGCATGATTTGCAGGTCAGGTGGACATGTGGTTTATGAACACCGACATATTCATAAAAAATCTGCCGTTCACCCTTATCCATAGCCATGACCAGCCCGAATTCCTGCAGTAAATCCAAAGTACGGTATACAGTAGATATATCGAGGGAGCTGCTTCTCTCCTGAACCTTCTGGAAGATCTCATCAACGGTTGCTGGCCTATCCATGTGGTGCATAACCGCTAACACAATTTCGCGTTGCGGGGTTAATCTGTACCCCCTTGCCCGAAGTTCTTTTAGAAAAATCTCTTCACAGGACAAAATGAACTACTCCCAATCACAATCCGTTTAAATAACCGTCATATCTCAGTACTCAATTTTTATTAGGATTATATTTTTAAGAATTATCTTCAATCATCCAGCATAACATCAATACCGATCGGGCAGTGATCAGAACCCATCATTTCATTTAGAATAAATGCATCTACCAGGAGGTCTTTAAATTCCTCATTGATATAAAAATAATCGATCCGCCAGCCAACATTCCTCTCTCTTGCCCGGGTTACTTGATCCCACCAGGTGTATATTTGCTCATCCGGGTATAAATAACGGAATGTATCAATATATCCGTGGTTTACAAATTTATCCATCCAGGACCTCTCTATTGGAAGAAATCCGGAGACTTTAGAATTCTCTTTCGGCCGGGCGATATCCATTTCCTGGTGTGCCGTATTGACATCCCCGCAAATAATGATGGGTTTTCCTTCTTTTTTGAGTATTTCAACATAATCCAGGAACGCATCATAAAAATCCATTTTGTATTGGAGACGTTCTGCTGATGCTTTCCCATTTGGATAATAGATATTCAGCAGGTGGAATGTGCCGTAATCAGCCATGATGATTCGTCCCTCGCTATCAAAAATGTCAATCCCGAATCCCATCTGGATGGAATTTGGCGCAGTTTTGGAATAAATCGCTACCCCGCTGTACCCCTTCTTTTCGGCATGAGAAAAATAGGAATTATAGCCATTTATGGTTGATATTTCCTCTGTCAGGGTTTCCTCATTAATTTTTGTTTCCTGTAAACAATAAATATCCGCGTTGAGATCAAAAAGCTCCTTTAAGGAACCCTTTCTCTGCACTGCACGGATGCCATTTACATTCCAGGAAATTATTCTTTGTGGTTTCATAATCCTCTCCTCTTTGTGGCCCAGTAATTAAGGATAATTAATATCCATTTTCGCCAGTGGTTGGATATTTTTTGGAGGATTATGGTTTCGGTCGAAATCCTCTGCAGAATCCATCATTGACCAGGAAGCCACGAAACCTAGACAATGAACAGCATGAAGGATATTTGCCAATGCAATCCCTCCGTCGAAAAAGCAGTACTCCTCATGCAAACCCAAACCATATTTTAAATTGTTTCGGGTGATATAGACATACAGGGATTTTCCATCGAATAAAAATCGCCAGGGCTGTGCATTTACTGCAGAAGGTGAGCATCGGCCAGCTTCAATAATCGGTAACAGCCATTTTGGTGGTATGCCTGGTTGGTTAAAATCATCGGTAAAGAAAATTGAATCCACTGATTTTCTGTTTTTTCCCCCGGCTGTTTTCCGGATGAAGTGGTTGGTGGTCTCTCCGGAGCCGGAATGCGGTGGATTACCGAACACAATAAGTGAGCCTATCCGGGTTTCCTCAGGCAGGTGAAATTGTTGCAATAATTTTTTTTCACGTCCAAGTGCACCTACATAACAACTGGCAATCCTGTTTTCATGCAGCCATAATACGACCTGTTCAAGGCGGAAACCAAGATCTGTAAGTTGATGTTTGGCTCCGATGATTGTAGGAAGGATAAAATGGGGGGGATTAAGAATGAGGCCATATCCGCCCATGATTCCCATCGGGGAGAAATTACCATTAAAGTTATGCACCTGGAAATCAAATTGATTTTCAGGAACGAGGACATTCAATGCTTCCTGAATTGATTCAAGTTTATTAATCTCTTCTAAACTCAATGGATTTTTATCATATCGCCGGGTTGATAAACGATTTATGATCGACGAATATTGAATATCTAACATAATTTATACTCATGACCCATTTCCTGTTGAATTTGCCTCAAAGAGCATTACAGGCAGCTGTATTTTATCGTCTTTTGGTTGAATGATGGAAAAACTGAAACCTGCTTCCCTGGCTAATCCGGAAAACATTTCTTTTTCCTGATGATCAGGTTTTCCAAACAAGGTTCGGAATAACTTGTCGATTAGTCCGTCATCCCTTTGGAAAATCGCTCCGCATACAATCAACCTGCCAGGTGTTTGCCTGCTACTACCATTTCCATGGTCTAAGATCCGTCTAAATTCTAGGAATGTATCCAGATCACATATGTATTCTGCTGGAAATGTCGAAACAATGCAATCAAATGAGTTACCATGAAATGGCAGGCTTTGCGATTTACCTAGAACTGTTATACTGGCTAGATCAAGTTTTTCAAATTTCCTTTTTGTAATCCTGTGCATAGGCATGGAACTGTCCACCCCAACAACAAAATAAGGTTTCCCGCTCAGTTTCAGGAGAATCTCCCCTGTGCCAAATCCAATTTCCAGAATGCGTGACCCCTGTACATAATCCATAACCTGGCTTCGGTAACCATCCCATTGACCAAAGCTGACCAGCCAGCTAACCCAATCGTATGCCCAGGCAAATTCCTCGTACAACCGGTTGGCTGCCCAGTAATATAACCTTGCGAATAATGTTGGTTTCCTCATGGTATTTTCTAACTTGGTACCCCGGGTCCTTCGGATGGCTCTCATTAAAAAATCCAAATCTGATTCCATCGTCTAAATGGCTATGCGCAAATCTTGAAAATAATTGATTGTTTGAATCCGTCCGAAAAATTCAGAGTTACCCTAATCCAACACCGGAAATTGGATTTTCACAAAATCGACACTTCCCATTTTGGACATGGTTTTCAACAATCCAATATCCCTGCCTTCGGATGACCGGCTTTTTGCATGCAGGGCAAAAAGTATTCGTCTCTTCTCCAACATTACCCATATATACATAATCCATCCCCTGGGCAAGGGCGGTCTCCCTGACAGAATGCATGAATTGGACATCTGTAGGAGGAATATGGTCCATCTGGTAGTTCGGGAAAAACCGGCTGATATGCCAGGGGGTATCCCTACCAAGTTCATCCAGGATAAAGCTAACTATATCCTTCATTTCATCCATATTGTCATTGACACCTGGAACCACCAGGGTGGTAACTTCGACCCATTTACCCATTTTTTTCAAACAAACCAGGTTGTCCAAAACTGGCTGAAGTTTTGCCCCAATATAACGGCGGTAAACCTCCTCACGGAAAGATTTTAAATCCACATTGATAGCATCCAGGTAAGGATGAAAAAACTCCAGCATTTCAGACGTCATGTACCCGTTTGAAACAAACACATTCTTCAGCCCTTCTTCTTGAGCAATTCGGGCAATATCATATGCATATTCAAAAAAGATAGTGGGTTCCGTGTATGTATAGGAGATGCTCTGGCTGCGACTCTGGATGGCATTTCTAACCACTTCATCCGGTGATGTAATCCTGGAGCTATATGGTTTCGTCATGCGTGGCATTTGTGAAATATCAAAATTCTGGCACCACTGGCATTGAAAATTGCATCCCGGTGTAGCTACCGAGTACGATTTGGAGCCAGGATAAAAATGGTAAAGCGGTTTTTTTTCTATCGGATCGACGTGGGCAGCGATCAACTTTCCGTAAACAATGCTGAATAATTTTCCATCCCGGTTTTCACGGACACGGCAGATACCTTTTTTCCCCGGTGAGTATGACACACCGGTGGGCACACAGGTTACAGTGCACTGCGTCCACTTTCGATGTGTTCATAAAATAAAGCTTCTCGCATTTTTCCCTCGCTGGTTAGGAAAAGTAACTCATTGGATTAGAACGATTTATTTTCCAATTTATCCTTTAATTGTGATGATACCACCCAATTTACATAACAATCAGTTTGTGGGGAGGTTTAAATAATAAAAAATGGCTGGGAATAATTCCTTCCATAAATAGATGCGATATGATCTGACTGATCAGGGGAATTGGGATGAAGAAGGTTATTTGATAGTAAGCAATAAAAAACTGAAAGAGTCTAAAACGCCCTTGGCCGACCTTTATTCAACTATTACCTTTCAGGTGTTTTAAACTCACAGGTCAGCATGAACTATACCGGGGTTTTTCCGATATCAAACAAGTCAATATAATAAGCCAGTAATTTTTCACTTCAGGTTTTATGATTATTCAGGTATGTGAATGGGAAAATTATTAATGAGTTAATTCTCCGAATTAACCTGGCCCGCTGACTGCCAGGCGGAAGAAAGAATAACCGGATACGGTGGATAAACTTGGCTGCTCTCCAGACTCGATTTTAACTGATTTCACGGTCCAATTCAACCGAAAGAATATCAAATTTCTTGGTTAGAGCGAAAAATCTTTATGATAGAAGCCATAGGGTTCGTTTATCTTTTTCGTCCTTTTTAGATCATTTAGGGCTTTAAATAATAAATTTAAACCAAATAATTGTATGATTGATCGTTTCGATGGTTCTATTGCCAACCTTCCCAAGATATAATCAGTATCATAGCCTTCTTGGCGGTAATATTTTTGAGCATCCGGAAATATTTAATGAGAATTCTCACCCCATCATCTACCCCCTATCGTAAACCATCGCACTACAGTTAGCAGTAATAGCAGCCCAGGAACGAAGCAGGATAACTCTGCTTGACCTGGAACGATTATTTGACCTATGGGTTCAGCATTATGAAAAACTTACCCAGGAGGCACGCCAGCGTTTTCCGCTGCAACCCATATATTTCCTGGCTCCGATCGAGTGACATGGGCACAATTTGATGTGTACAGGTAGAAATATTTTTATGTTAGATTTCTAGATTTAATTAATGCAATTGGTAATGTGCATCTTTTAATAGGTTAAGTTACGAATGGGATCTTGAGTTAAAAAATACGGGATAAAAGGGTAGTTCTGACTCAAATTTCCAGAAAAATGTGTTGCGGAATCAATTTCGCATTCCGTTTTATCATGCATTCTATATTTAAAAAATATTGAAATTACCTACTGATAACTATTAATTATATAATGACCCTAACACCTAAGTGGGTTCATATAGTAATAACGATTTAGGTTTTATTAATTCAGATATACAAACCCAAAATATGTATGAACATTAGAAAAATATTCTGACGCATTAATCATTCTCACTTTAAAGGTCTAATAATTGAGGGAAACATGCCAGAAATTACAACACTAACTAGAGGCCAGACTCCCCCTCAAAACGGAGTGCCAGAATATATTTTAATATTGATAGGTGTCTAGCCCACCCGACGCTGCCGCTAAGCCAATTCGTTCGGCTGCTGACTATCTCGAAAGGGAATGAAAAATGTACCGTCAGAAATTATTTCAGCATGTAATTGGCGTGACATTAATTATTGTCTTGGTTGGGTGCAGTTCTCATGCAACCACCTCCAAATGATTAATAGACACCCCTATTTCGTCAACCGCTGCGCCGTTGGCGCCCACCGTGACACCGACACAAATTCCTCCGACACAAACACCTCTTCCTTCATTGATGACCATTCAGGATGGAAACAACTCAACAAGAACCCTGCTTCACGCTAAAACCTCACCAGAACTTGGTAGATAATCGTATTGGTGGACGAGCAGTTGATGAATTTTTGGTTAAACCTTGAGTTTGAAACTTTCCAAATATGAAATGACCAATCATCGGATTCAAGCGGCTCGCGTTACGATCAATGAACCCGATTCCTACCTGGTCAGATGGGATACGCCCGAAGATTTTTTAAACCAAATTACAACGAGTTCATCACTAATTTAGCCCAGAATGACATTCGAATTATTTACAACCTCATCTACTGGGATAAGGCATATCATAATGCAGGAGGAGAGGTCGAGCTCACCAAGATTCAGAGCAGAAGATAAATACACGCTATTTTGATTATGTTCGGTTTGTGATTAGGATTTCGGCGATCGAGTTCAATACTATGAAAATCGGAACGAACCAAAGCTCAAGAATTCGATCATGGATATAGATGTCGCTGACTATATCGACCTCACAAGGCGAACCATTGCCGTCATTCGAGAAGTGAAGCCTGAAGCCAAAATTGTCGTTGGTAGTGTCCACATCCACGATTTTGAATCCCTGACTATTTGACTACAATTCTCAAATCGGATTTGATGCCGATGGTAGACGTAATTGCCTGGCACCCTATGATAGACCTGATACCAGGTAAAAACGAATGCAATGGAGATTTTTCCTGAATACCCACCTATGGTTCAAGAAATAACGAATTTGGCCAATGTGAATGGATTTACTGGAGAATTTTCTGCTGATGAACTTCATTGGCAAACCCCAAAAACCAATCCTACTTCTCCTTGTACTTGCAGTGAACAACTGATGCCAAATACTACACGCGAGGAATCCTTATGAATTTGGGCATGGATGTTAGTGTTGGAACCGTGTTGGACACTGACGATGAGCCAGTTGCTTTTTCTGTGGTTCGAAATATTAGTACTATTATGGCGGGGGCTAATCCGATTAATCTACATGTAGAAGTCCAAAGCGAAGCATTTACTATCAAAACTTATAGCTTTTCTTTGCCCAATGGGGATCGGCTAGTTGCGTTGTGGACAGATGGCGTGGCTGTGGATGACGACCCCGGTATTCCATCGACAGTAACACTCTCTGGATTTTCCGGTTGGACTGCCACTGGATTAGATGTCCTGCATGGATTTGAACAACAATTGATTACAACAAGTGAGACAGGTAACTTAGTAATTCAAAACTTTCTTATCAAGGATTATCCCATCCTCATTCGTTTGTCGAAATAGGTATTAGCTTATTACGTAGCAAAACCGGGAGAGAATAAAGAAAAAAATATGGATTATATTTGTTCTTTTAGTTATTCTATCCTTGACCGTAAATGGTTGTGGATCAAATCTATCTCCCACAGTTACAGCAACGGCAGATGTATCAACACTATTATCACCTTCACTAACATCCATATCCCCAACCTCAGCAATGACTCCCATCCCTATCGGTAAAACCATTGTTGTTACCAGTGCGAAGGATAGCGGACCGGGTACGCTTCGACAGGCACTGGAAGAAGCACGGCTGGTGACATTATCAATTTTGATCCAAGAATCTTCCCACTTGATCAACCGACAGTCATTTATTTGCGATCGATTTTACCTCCCATGAACCAAGGAAGGTTGACAATTGATGCCAACGGTGCCGGTGTAATCCTTGATGGGAGCAAGATGCCGGATGGTTGGGATAGTGCCTTCCAGGCTCTTTCAAACGACAATATTATTAGCGGTTTCACAATTGTCAATTTTTCTGGTCCTGGAATTCAGATCAGCGGCGGCCAGAATAACCTTATTGAGAAAAATGTGATTAGTGGTAATGATTATGGCATTGGAATATGGGGAAGTACAACCTCCTGGAATAAGATAAAAGAAAACTATATTGGTATATCCGCAGATGGTATCACCTCTCAAGCCAAGCAACTCTCTTGGCTAATATCGAGTATGTAAAATTTTCGGATTGATAGTGAAGCCATAAATCTGATGCTTTGGTTACTCAATTATTATAAGTAGTATCCATAGGCTGACTTAGGAAAACCATTAATAATAGGGGAAAAATATCGGAGCAGAGTCGGATGAAAAGAAGAAAGATCCTTCGCCTCAGCCCTCACCAAGTGGGAGAGGGCTGGAATGAAAAGCGATAAATTATATGAAATACATACAAATTCCTAGCCCGAACTCCCGATCGAACCTGAAATGAATGTTGAAAAAGAGAGCGAAATGCACCACCGCAGGAAAATGCCACCCCAACCGGGCAAATTAGAAGGTGGAAGCATTGTGTATGCCTCGGATGCGACCGGCACCTGCTGAAGTGACCTCACGTAGCGCATGGAGCCCCAGCACTCATCCCGGCACCAAACAGGCCGGGCTTCCTCAACGCGGATCTCACAAAGCCTGAATTCATCCATCATGGATAAAAACGAATAGAAACGATTCAAATCATCCTTTACACCGAAGCGAAGGCATGGGCGAAACGTGACCGGAGGCTGAGCGAATAGGTAATATTAGGGGTAAACTAGTTTTAAAAGGGTTGAAAAAAATAACGAATCTGCTAAGATAAAAGAAAAATCAATTTCAGAACTTTTAATAATTGAATAGCTTAGTGGCGAGAGTGGGATTTTTTGTAATGATCTGGATGCTCACAAGCAGGGGACAAAAAAACCCCGGTTGTGGGGGTTTACCTTTGTGGCGAGAGTGAGATTTGCGAAGTACTGGATGTTCTTCCAGTAAACTCACGACCAAAGGCTGTTCACATTATGAAAAAATCCCCAAAAATGGGGGGGTCCCTTTGTGGCGAGAGTGAGATTTGAACTCACGACCAAGGGCTTATGAGTCCCCTGCTCTTCCACTGAGCTACCTCGCCTAACGATCACGGATTTTACTATGATCAGGATATTCTGTCAAACTAAAAAGTTTTACACAATACATCATACCAGCCGGTTGAAATCCATGGATTGTGAATAGACTCTAAATAAGTTGGATAGTATACTTTTAGAATCAAATTATGGACCCCAAAAAATTTAGCAGACATCCATTTTCTTATTTCAGGTACGGCGAAGGAATTTGGCAATCACTTCAAGCTGGCATTATTGCTGAAAAACAGGTAGCCCTTTCTCTCAATGGGAAGATATGGCTTCAATTACTTTGTACGCCAATTGATCTGGATTTTCTCGCTTTAGGATTCCTCTATAATGAGAACATAATAAAAACCATCACTGATATCGCAGACATCAGGGTTTGTAACCAGTCATCCCTTGTTGATGTTTGGACCCAAACGGCAGTCAATCCGCCTGCAATCTTTACCAAAACAACCGGATGTTCCGGGGGTTTGACCGGATTTGTGGAAAATGAAATTATTCCTTTCGAGGTGACAGAATCTATAAGCCCCTCAACAATCTTCGAGTGTATCCACCAACTTTATTTGAGCCAGGATATTTATAAGGCCAGCGGGGGAATTCATTGTTCGGCCTACTTTGAAGGTGAACAGATGAAATACAGTATCAGAGGATATTGGCCGGCACAATACTCTGGATAAACTGACAGGAATGAGATTAAGAAATAATGACATATTCGGTCATGGGATTCTTCTTACTACCGGCAGAATTAGTTCGGAAATGATACAAAAAGCCTACAAAATGAATGCGTTTGCCGCTGCAACGCTCACTTCTCCAACCTCCATGGCAATTGAATTTGCTGATAAGTATAACATCACACTAATTGGCTATGCGAAGCCCAACCATTTTAATGTTTATACACATCCTGAGCGTCTGACTAACTTTTCTTCTTGAGGATGTCGATCATCGGGATCATTTGATTAATCCAGTTCCAATGCAATTTTTTCTGCAAGGTCCAGGTCTGCGTGGGTATTTATATTAATAAATGAGTGGAAATTCGGATCATATCTGGCAACCTCATCAGAACGAATTGTCCGGACATTCATCTTGGAAAACCAGGAAATCATCCGGAAGTCCCCCCGCTCAATCGATTTTTGGATCTCAGGAAAACAGGTTGATTTTTTATAAACCGCGTGAAGCGGCTCTAAACCAATACGGGACTCTGGAATGATGACATCGTAGGTGGAATTTATACTTAGGCTGAGCATCCATAAAAATAAGTCCTGGATTGACAAATGGCATATCGCAGGCAACCAGGGCTATCAGGGGGTATTGTGCCTCCAAAATCGCTGAATATAATCCAACCAATGGCCCTTTACCGGGAATTTTGTCTTTTATTGCATTCCAATTATTTTGTTGAATTTCATCTGGATTCCCTGTAACGATTAATACCTCAGCAGCTACTCTATGTAACCGGTTTACTACTCTCTCAATCAACGGGATACCCAGGAATGGTATCCATGCTTTATTTTCTCCCATCCTGGATGATTTTCCTCCGGCAAGTACTGCTAGGGTGACCATGGGGAAATTATAACTTCAATTATTTTTGCTTTTATTTACATAATTCCTTACAATAAAATAAAATGTTCCATAGCCGAATAAGTAAATTATTCCTGCATAAAATTCTGAAAGTGGGGTTGTATGGACCAACCAGATATTGATTTAATGCAGCCTGTCCTGGCCAAATATGCTTCTATGGGGAGAACAGCGCTCCTTCCAGTATTACATTCTGCCCAGAAAATATACGGCTATTTACCTGAGCCAGTTACCCGGGAGATCGCCTCAACCCTAAATATTCCCCTGTCTGAAATCAGCGGTGTAATCGATTTTTATGCCCTTTTCCGCCGGAAACCAGTTGGAAAAACACTCATCCACGTCTGTAATGATCCTGCCTGTGCAATTGCAGGCTCGGATGGAGTTATGAAAAGGATGACACGAAAATATGAGGGGCATTTGCAGAAATTATCCTCAGAATCATCGATAACAATCGAACGCTCCCCCTGTTTAGGACTTTGTGAACACGCACCTGCTATCCTGGTCCAGGGGATTGGAGTCCCGTCAGTCGGAAGGAAAACATGGATGGATCTTGATACGGGGAAGTTCGACCATCCTCACACAATTCTAGGAGGTGATTTTTCTCTTATTAACTAGAAATTGTGGCAAAGGGGCGACAACCTGGCTGGATAAATACCTTGCCAATGATGGATATCGATCTCTTGAAAAAGCCTTAAATACCTCTCCAGCATCCGTCCTCAATGAAATCAAGGAGTCAGGTTTGGTTGGACGTGGGGGAGCAGCTTTTCCAACGGGGGTGAAACTGGAGTCTGCAGCAAATGTTGATGATACCCCAAGATACATAGTGTGCAACGGAGATGAGGCTGAACCAGGAACGTTCAAGGATCGAATCCTGATGGAAGATGATCCGCACAGTATCCTGGAAGGTATTTTGATTGCCGGATACGCAATTGGTTCATCAAAAGGTTATATCTACATCAGGGGAGAATATGGTTACCAATTTGACGTGATGAATAAAGCGCTTCAAGAAGCACAGGATGGGGGTTTTATCGGAAAGAACATTTTTGGTACCAAATTTAATTTCGAAATCGAAATTCGCCAGGGCGCCGGGGCCTATATATGCGGTGAAGAGACCGCTCTTTTAGAATCCTTGGAGGGTAAATGTGGTTTCGCCAGATCGAAACCACCATTTCCTACTACTCACGGATTATTTGGAAAACCAACCGTTATAAATAATGTTGAAACCCTTGTCAATATTCCCCTAATATTAAGAATTGGCAGTGTTGAATACCGCAAAATGGGTACCGAAAAATCACCCGGTCCGAAATTGTTTTGCATTTCAGGGGATGTTAACAAACCAGGGCTTTATGAAGTAGCACTCGGGGTGCCTCTTAAGCACATGATATATGACCTTGCTGGTGGAATCAGAGGGAATAAGGATTTTCACACTGCTTTGATCGGAGGAGCAGCCGGCATGTTCGCAGATAAACAGGACCTGGATGTACCGATGAGTTTCGAAGGCTTAAGATCCGCAGGTCTGAGCCTGGGGGCAGGCGTCATAACTGTTTTTAATGAAACAAGGGATATGCTTGATATTTTGCTCAGATTAGCACATTTCTTTTCAGAAGAATCCTGCGGAAAATGCTACCCATGCCAGTTGGGTACTCAAAAGCAATATGAAATCATGGAAAGGTTTGCATCCGGGAAAGCCTTACCCGGAGATTTGGAAAGGCTCCAGGATATTGGAATAACAATGACCGACTCCTCTCTCTGTGGGCTTGGGCAATCGGCTTCATCGGCAATTCAGAGTGCAATCAGGCTTTGGCCGGATAAATTTTCTAATGTTTTTCCGGGATAGATACGAAAGGGTCCAAGGATGAATGAAAATGTCCAATTAACGATAAATGGAATTCAGGTGAAAGTGCCTGCTGAAATGACGATCCTCAAGGCTGCCAGAGAAGTTGGATTGGAAATTCCAACAATTTGCTACCATGATTACTGCACCTCTAATGCATTGTGCCGCATCTGTGTCGTCGAAGTTACCGGAGCCCGTACACTTATTCCTTCCTGTATTGCCAGAGTCTCAGAAGGCATGGATGTGAAAACCAACACTCCTCGTGTGCTATTATCCAGAAAAATGATTTTAGAGATGATGGCTTCAAGCGTAGATTTATCGGATGCTCCTGAAATAATTGCCCTTATCCGGCAATACCAGGCTGATGTGCATCGTTTTCCGGACACGAATAAAAGAAATCCTCCACTTTTGGATGATAATCCCATGTTTATCCGGGATTATGCAAAATGTATCCTGTGCTGGAGATGTGTTCAAGTTTGTGCAGAGGATGCCCAGTATACCTATGCTATCAATTTTACAAACCGTGGATTCAAAACCCTCATCAACACCTATTATGATTTGCCGTTGACAGATACAACCTGTGTTTTTTGTGGTCAATGTGTGGGAGTATGCCCAACCGGAGCCCTCAAACCAAAACGGCAGTGGCTCTTAGAGCTTGGTTATACACCCGGCGAAATCATGAAGATGACCCGCAGCCAGCGCAAAGCAAAAACGAAGGAAAAATTTGGCAGTTTATTAGCAGATTAAAATTCGGAGTTATGACAGATGGAAGAAGATTCGATTGTTCAAACCACTTGTCCTTATTGTGGAGTCGGTTGTAAATTGGAGCTGCATATAAAGGATAATTTTATTTTCCGGGTTACATCTCCATTTGATTCGGTGGTTAACCGGGGAAACCTGTGTGTAAAGGGGCGTTTTGGATACGACTTTGTCTATCATCCGAATCGTATAACTACACCACTCATTCGAAAAAAAGTCCAATCTTCGGGGAATCGGAGCCAATCATTTGACCTAAATGATTGGTATATAGTCAGCTGGGACGATGCTCTGGATTATTGTACCGACAAAATGGTAGAAATTTATCAAAAATTTGGTTCATACGCCATCGCCGGGTATTCATGTGCAAAAGCTACAAATGAGGACAATTATTTATTACAGAAATTATTAAGAGCCTTATTCCGTACAAATAATATTGATCACTGTACGAGGCTGTGTCACGCTGGCAGTGTAACTGCACTCCTGATGGCCCTGGGTTCTTCTGCGATGAGTAATACTGCCGCTGAAGTAATTGAAAATGATGTATTTATTCTTACTGGATCCAATACAACAGAAAATCATCCAATTATTGCGCTGCAAATGAAAGCTGCAGTTGATAAAAATGGAGCTAAATTGATCGTAATTGATCCTCGAAGGATAGAAATGGTCAATTGGGCTTCTCTCTGGCTCCCATTAAAACCGGGGACGGATGTTGCGGTTTTTTCAGGTATTGCACATGTAATTCTCAATGAAAATTTGATTAATCACGAGTTTATCAGCAACCGTACAATGAATTTTGATCAATTTGCTGAATCAATGCAGAAATTTACACCTGAGTACGCTGAATCCATTTCTGGGGTGGATAAGGAATTAATCATTCAAGCCGCCAGGTTATATGGAAATGCAAAAAATGGAGCAGTATATTGGACACTTGGAATTTCTGAACACTCTCATGGCACGGACAATGCTCTATCAATAATAAACCTGGCATTAATGACCGGAAACATTGGCAGGAGGGGGACAGGACTGAATCCTCTCCGGGGACAAAATAATGTTCAGGGAGCCTCGGATTCAGGGGCTATGCCCTGGCATTATCCTGGATACCAATCGGTTACGAAAGAGGATAATGCTCAAAAATTCGAGAAAGCATGGAATATCGAGCCTGGAGGTTTAAATCGCAATTTAGGTCTTACAACCACCGAAATCCTGGAGCACGCTGGTCTGGATGGGGTCAGATCCCTTTACGTCATGGGAGAAAATCCTATGATGTCTGAACCGAACCTGAATCATTCACACAAACTAATTAAGAAATTGGATTTTCTCGCCGTCCAGGACCTTTTTATTAATGAAACCGGAGCCTATGCAGATGTATTTCTTCCAGCAGCTTCATGGGCGGAAAAAGAAGGCACATTTACGAACACCGACCGGCGGGTGCAAATGGTCAGAAAAGCAATCACACCAATCGGACAGTCCCGCCCGGATTGGGAAATTATTTGTGATCTGGCTCGGAGAATAGAATATCGTCTTGGGAGAGGGAAAACCGCATATTGGGATTACCAGCACCCATCCGAAATATTGAGTGAAATGGGCACACTTGTCCCCGAATATGCAGGGATAAGATATTCCAGAATAGAAAAGGAAGGGCTTCAGACTCCGGTTTGGAATGAGACCCATCCCGGAACTCCCTTCCTGTTTGGAGACTCTTTTCCAATTGGCCGCGCTGTATTCCACCCCCTGAATTACATACCATCAGCTGAGATTCCTGACGATGAATACCCATTTATCCTTACGACGGGTCGGGTTCTGGAGCAATGGCATGGGGGTACACTGACCGGAAATTCCTGGATGAATGACCTTTATCCGGAGGCTTTGATGGAACTTCACCCGGAAGATGCAAAAAAATTGGGGATAAATAATGGCGACCCTGTAAAAGTATCTTCAAGGCGTGGATCAATATCACTCCGAACAAAGGTTACGACAAAGACAAATCCGGGTGTTATATTCATTCCATTCTTCTTCGCAAAAGCGGCTGCAAATATTTTAACCAACAATGTCCTGGATCCGTTGGCGAAAATTCCAGAATACAAGGTATGCACAGTCAAGGTGGAAAAAATCACCCTGGAAGAGCTTCCGGATCAAAATCTTTATGCACCCAGGGGAAGATACTAGTTGGGTTTGATTAGATCGGTATCCAGAAAAAAATCCACAATTATTTGTATATTATTACGGTGTTTAATGCAATAGCATTTCTATGCATAAACCCTGATGGATATGTATTCAAAAATGGATAATAATTTAAATTTTCGTGATCTGGAATCATACGGCAATCATTTTCAGATACAGGATATCCCCATTCTGGATCTTTTTTGGGGATAATTGTTACGGGGGAGGCAGATTTGAACCGTAGATCTCCAGGTTATAAGCAACTTCAATGATCCAAAGTTGAAATACAAACCAGCTGATTATGAATTACACGCTGAGAATCATGGTCTTTGTACTGTTACCCATGAATTCATTATCTGTGGATATATTATATAACCCGAAAATTGTATCAATACATAGAAGAAGAAACTGTTCTGACAGATTGAGTATTATTAAAACCTTGCGATCGAATATATCCTAAATGGGGGGGGTAAATGTTTAATTAACTTGAATTTCAACCAGCCATTTGATCCATTCACCACCCGTCCTGCCCGGAAATACCGCTCTTAATGGGAATCCATGCAGGATGGGCAGGACCTGGTCATTGACTTCGTAAGCTAATAAACTTTCCTGTTCCAGTGCCTCAAGGAGAGGAATCTTAACCTTGTATCCGTCGGCACTAACAAGTACCAGGTCATTTGCACCAACTTGCACTCCAGCCAGGTCTAAAATTGTTTTTAATGGCACTCCCGTCCAGACGGCGTTATCTTCGAAATAACCGGGACAAACCAGTAACGCTTTGGCAGTCACCTTGGGAAGGCAGTGGATTTGGTCATAGGTGAGTTCCAGCGGGTTGTTAACCTTGCCGCTGACTTTGAGCCGATAGGTCTCAGGGTCAACAACTTGATAGCTGCCGGTGATATGCAGGCCGATGCTTTCATCCAGTTCAACATAATCCGGGATTGGAGCCGGGAGGGTAGGTACTGTATATTGTACCGGCTGGCAATTCTCAATGGCTGCTACTAGAAGAGATGGGCTAATGGATGGGGTTGCACTCACTTGCGGGGTTGTGCTGATAGATGGAGTTGGACTGGCTTGCGGGAATGGGCTGGTTGATGGGATTGGACTCGCTTGTGGGGATTGGGTGGAAGCTCCGTTGCATGAAGCCAGAATTATCAGAATTAATACACCTAATATCACCTTTTTCATCTTTATATTATAAGTGGGATGGGCGGATGAAGCAATATGACATAATTCCTGTTTATTTATTACGGGGAGATTTTGGAAAGGATTTTATTTATTTGATGAATTCAAATGCAAACCCTTGCGTTTATAATAAAAATAGATCGCGCAAAATAAAATCTGTTGTGGCACATTTGGAATAATTAAAACAGATTGACCTTAGATGCTTGAAATTTGTGGAAGAATGTTGAGAGGTTCATTTTACTTGAATTTCTAAAAGCCATTTAATCCATTTTTTACCCAAAATTTCCGGTAATATTGCTCTTAATGGAAATCCATGAAGAATAGGCAGGATCTGCCCATTGACTTCGTATGCCAAAAAACTGCTCTTTCGCAGTACCTCAAGGAGAGGAACTCTCACCCGGAATCCGTCCGCACTGACAAGTACTAAATCCTCTGCACCATCTGTAACATCGGATAGATCCAAAATTGATTTGATTGCCACTCCAGTCCAGGATGCAGAATCCTTGAAAAAACCAGGGCAAACCAGCAGGGGTTCGGCAGTTACCTTGGGAAGGCAGCGGATTTGGTCGTAGGTTAGATCGAGCTGGTTATTCACCATGCCGCTTACTTTGAGCCGGTATGTTTCAGGTGCAATGACTTGATACCTGCCCGTGACATGCAGACCGATGCTTCTGTCCAGTTCGGCATATCCCGGGATCCTTGAAGGAAGGGTTGGTACTTGATAAGGTGTAGGCAGGCAATCTCCATCAATTGCCCCGTGTGAGATTTCGCCAATCGATGTTTTTGGATTCGTTTTCAAGGGTCTCCCAGGAGTAGCTGTGCATCCAGCCTAATGTTCAGGAATTAATATGCCAAATATAATCTTTTACATCTTATATTATAAGTTGGATGAGCGAGTGAAGCAAGGGTGACAAAATTCGTTCTATTTGTATATTTTTTTGGAAGAGGCTTGGTATTTCGATGGTAATGTTTATTCAACCCACATATTACCTGATGCGGATATAACAAATGAATATCGTGATGGGTCCACGCCGAGTAGTTGGTTCACTAAAATAAAAATTACTAAACCAAAAATAAACAATTCCTGGCACTAGCGGGAGAATCTTCAATTTTCTATAGATCTAACATTAGGAATCCGTCTGCCCTTAATGACAACCTCGCTGTGTTCCGTAGCTGGAAATAGCAATACCATAATGTTTATCAAATCGCAAATATTAAAAAAATAGAATGAAACAAACCTCACCAACCCTCCATCCCGTAGTTTAGTGAAAAGAATGAAGTCCTTGTAAAAACCGTGATTGCTTTGACAAACACTCACCATTCTACGCCTATTGATAATAAAGTTGTCATATAGTCCAACCGATGATGGAGAATCACAAAGTCAGGGTGAACCGTTAGGATACAGTTGAAAAACTTAAGGCAATTTTTTGAGAGCGTGGTAAGGGAAAATTGGCATTACTGAAGGCTCAAGTGATTTAAATGAACAAGTGCTCCACAGCGAAACAGGATTATATTCTGATATAAAATACAATTTTCTTTTGTGGCAGGAGTGGAATTTGCATAGTGCCCTGTAAACTCACGACCAAGGGCTTATGAGTCCCCTGCTCTTCCACTGAGCTGACCTCGCCTGACGATCACGGATTTGACTATGATCTCAATTTTCTGTCAAACCATACCTTTATCCAGAGATGATCATACCACCTGGTTGAACCCCAATCCTTTTTCTTTCAGGGAAAGGAAGGTGAAATTGCCAATAACAAGGTGATCCAGCAGCTCTATATTTAACAATTTTCCTGCCCGAATTACATCCCGGGTGAGCAGGATGTCTTCAGAACTGGGCTGCGGGTCTCCGCTGGGGTGATTATGTGCCAGGATGATTGAGACACCATTGATTTGGATGGCTTCCTTGAAAAGTTCCCCAATCCGTACGTTGGATTGGTTTACCGTTCCTTTATACTGGTGAATGATTTTCAAAACCTGGTTGCGCGTGTTCAGCACGATCACCCACAACTCTTCCTGGGCCAGGGTGCTCATCTCATACATTACCAGGTCAGCTGCCTTTTTAGGGCTGTTGAGATTATCCGGTTCAATTCCGGAGGGAATGGATTGCAGCCGTTTACCCAATTCCAGGGCAGCCTTGATTTGGGCTGCCTTCGCAGATCCCATTCCTTTTTGAGCCCGGAGTTGTTCATAGCTTGCAGCATACAGCCCGCGCAAACCATTAAAAGTGATTAAAAGCCTGTTGGCCATCTGGATTGCATTTTCCCCTTTTATTCCCGTGCGCAGCAGGATTGCCAGCAACTCAAATTCACTCAGGCTTTCAACGCCCGCATTGGCCAATCGTTCTCTTGGCCGTTCTGATTCATACAGATCCCGGATACGGTAAGTGGTCATTTGGATACCTCGATGAATATGCTGGTTACCGGGGCGGCCCTGCCTTGATTCCCCTCAGGATAAAATCATCTTTCTCACTCCGCTGCTCCCAGGTTGGAAAATCCGGGCGTCCTGGGTGGAAATGTTCTAACCACCAGGTCACTCCGGCATCTTTGTATGGCTTTGTCTGTTCAGGGTTTGCAGGAATATTTCCTTCAGGCACCTTGTTTAGGTGGACAAAATCAAATGGCGTTGCGGAGTCACGCTGATCCTGGATGAAATGGATAATATCACGCCAATCTGCAGGGGTCAGCTCCCCATCGACCTTTTCCGGGCAGGCTCCATCCCACCTCGCCGCCCGGCGCATCGGTGCTTTATTCGGCCATTTTCCACCTACCCAGACTGGAATCCTTGGCTGCTGCAGTGGCGTCGGCAGAAACTGCACTTCCTCAATATCATACCGGCTGCCGTGGTACTGGAAAGGCTCGCCGCTCCAGAATCCAGCCAGAATTGCCAATCCTTCATCCAATAATTTTGCCCGCTTGGCTAGGTCCATCTCATCACCAAATACACCGGAATCCCACTTGCGGGTAGTGCCCAATCCTACACCAATTGTCAGGCGCCCATTGGACAGGTGATCCAGGGTAACCGTTTCCCGGGCCAGCTTCCAGGGCCGTCGCCTGGCCAGCGGGGTCACCAGCGGTCCGATACGAAGGTTTTCCGTACGGGAGGCAATCACCGCAAGGGCAACCCACGGGTCTGCTCCCGGTAGAAATTTCTCGTTATAAAGGATATGATCCCAGATAAAAAAACCATCCCAGCCGGCTTTTTCAGCCTGAATTGCCAGGTCTGCCAGTCTGTGCGGATCTGCATATTTTCCAAACGGTGGTAAATAAACTCCAAATTTCATAGAAATAAGCTCCTAAATGCATAATTTAAATTCAATCCAAATTAAATTCTCTATCTATTATATTTTTTTCCAATCTAAAAATGCAAATTTTTCCACATCACCGCATGATCAATTATTCGATAGGATTGATCATGCTATAATCGATTATTGGAGCCAGAAATGCAAATTGATCCCACAACTCTCAGCAGCTTAATTATGGTCGGTACTGCATTTGCTGGGGCTTTTGTTGCCGCCCTCTGGCTCGGTTTAATTTTTTGGACATACCGGGACATTAAATCAAGGAGTAAAGACCCACTTCTTCGAATTCTGGCAACCCTGATCACATTAGTCTTTTTCTTGCCGGGAATAATTATTTATCTGATCCTTCGTCCCAGGCGGACGATTGAGGAAGAATATCAGCGTACGCTGGAGGACGAAACTCTCCTGCAAACCATCGAAGGTAGGGCAGTCTGTCCCGGATGCAGCCGGCAAATCGATGAGGACTGGACAATCTGTCCAAGTTGTCATACCCTTTTGAAAACGCATTGCCAGACTTGCAATCGCCTCCTGGAACTGGTTTGGGATATATGCCCTTATTGCGAAACACCCACTCCGGTTTTGAACTTTGATGATAATTTGGTAGAAGAATTACCCGAAAATATTTAATATATTCTGGGGATAAATCATTTTTTAATCGAGGTTTTATGAATTCCGAAAATCGAGCAGACAAAATGATGGATTTGGATTATTTAGTAGTTGGCCATGTAACCGAAGATATCACACCGCAGGGTGTAATGCTGGGAGGCGGAGTAACATATTCCGCCTTGACCGCAAAAGCAATGGGCCTTAAGGTAGGGATAATTACATCCTGTGCCCCAGGGTACCGATTTAAGTGCATTAAGAGATATTGAGGTAGTCTCCCAACCATCACCAGCCACGACCACCTTCAAAAACATTTCTCAGGGTGACAAACGCGACCAGTACATATATCACCACGCCGATATCATCCAGTCGAACACCATACCCGATCAATGGAAAAATCCAAAACTTGTGCATTTGTCACCTGTTGCAAATGAGATACGCCGGGACATTCTTAATTGCTTTCCTGGATCTTTGATTGGTCTAACCGTCCAGGGTCTGCTGCGTGGATGGGGAGATGATAAACGGGTATATTATAAAAAATCTCCTGAACTGGAATCGTTTATTGCTGGATCTTCGATTGTAATATTGAGTACCGAAGACGTGAATGGTGAAGAATCTACTTTGGAGAGAATCACCCAGGCTATTCCTATCGTAGTGGCAACAGAAGGAAGCGATGGAGCTCGCGTATTTTGGAAAGGAGATAGCCGCAGATTTCGACCGCCCCAAAAAGATGTTGTTGACACAACCGGTGCAGGGGATATTTTCGCTGCAGCATTCTTCGGCAGGTATATTCAGACGTACGATCCATGGGAAGCGGGAAGATTTGCCACCCTGGTTGCTGCCGAATCCGTAACCAGACTCGGAATTGCATCCATTCCAACAATCAAAGAAATTGAAAACTTTTCAATAGCCCTTGGAAGTCAGAAAACGGTTTAATGGCGAAAATACACGCTCTTGTAAATCAAAAAGGTGGTGTTGGAAAAACCACTTCTGCCATTAATATTGCTGCAATGCTTGGTTACTTTGGACAAAAAGTATTAATAATTGATCTGGATGCACAGGCAAATGCCACATCCTCATTGGGCGTTGATAAAAGGAAGGTCAAAACCGGAACGTATGAAGTACTCATCGGTTCGGTGCCAATCACCCCTCAAATCCTGCATAATCCCCGCTTCAAAATCTCCCTCCTGCCTTCCTCGCCATCCCTCGCCGGAGCAGAGATAGAAATGATTGAAATACCGAATCGGGAATTTCGACTAAAGGAGATCATAAGTCCGGTTGAAGAAAGATATGATTATATTCTGATTGACTGCCCCCCATCTTTAAGTCTCCTGACAATCAACGGATTGGTCGCCTCCAGGGATGGGGTTCTTATCCCTGTACAATGTGAATACTTAGCTCTGGAAGGACTGGGACAACTAACCCAGACCCTGAACAAGATACGCACTAACCTCAGCCCGAAGCTCAAGGTCCGCGGGGTCATCTTAACCATGTTCGATGGACGAACCAATCTTTCCCAGGATGTTGTCAACGAGGTCCGTAAGTATTTCCCGGGGCAAGTGTTTGACACAATCATTCCCCGTTCTGTCAGGCTGGCTGAAGCACCATCTTATGGACAGCCGGTCAATATATATGCACCGCACTCGGCCGCAGCTCAATGTTACCAGGCTCTAACATTAGAAATACTGAAACAAGATGGTATCCATATCACCCAAATCAGCACATAAAGGACACAGCAATGGCTCGTAAACCTGGACTTGGTCGGGGATTGGAAGCTCTCATACCTTCGGATGATGCATCTCCCGGTGAAAGTGGTGTAAATTTTGTTCCCATTTCCAGCATTAAAGTAAACCCCCGCCAACCCCGTAAAAACATCAACGAGGAGGATTTGCTTGATCTGGCTAATTCCATTCGGGAACACGGCATATTACAACCTCTTATCCTTACCCTGGATGAACAGGGCAGCGCCTATACATTGATAGCAGGCGAAAGGAGATGGCGGGCAGCCCAATTGGCTGGTCTCGATGCCGTCCCTGCAATCATCCGGCAGGCAAGCAATCAGCAAAGACTCGAATTGGCATTAATTGAAAATATTCAGCGCAGTGACTTGGCCCCACTGGAAAAAGCAGATGCTTACCAACAGCTCATCGAGGAGTTCAACCTCTCCCATGAAGAGATAGCCGAACGTGTCTCAAAGAACAGGGTGACCGTTACAAATACCATACGTCTGCTTAAACTTCCGGAAACCGTACGTAGAGCCCTGGCTGGTAATCAAATATCGGAAGGCCATGCCAGAGCACTTTTATCGCTCAATTCCTCCCAATCCCAAATTGCTGTATTACAGACCATTCTGAAACACGAGCTAAATGTCCGCCAAACCGAAGAACTGGTGCGAAAACTGTCCGGGGAACGGCCGATAACCAAGGTAAAACCGCCACAATCCCCTGATAAGCTTGATCTTGAAAGCAGGCTGCGTTCCCACTTTGGAACCAAAGTAACCCTACAGCATGGGAAAAAAGGCGGGAAGCTAATTATTCATTACTTCTCGGATGAGGATCTTGACACACTGGTAAACCAAATCCTCGGAAGTTAGTGCATGCATATCCTATTCAACGCCAGAATCTATACATTTAATCCCCAAAATCCATTTGTCACTGCATTGGTGATGGATGGTGAGAAGATTATCTATACCGGCGATGACACCACTGCCTTATCTATCGCCCCTCCAGGCACTACAAAAGAAGATTTGCAGGGAAAAATAATATTACCCGGACTTACCGATGCCCATCTGCACCTTGTCGTATTATGCGCTCAACCTTGAACGTGTGGATTGTGCCACCCAATCCAGGCAGGAATGCCTGGAGCGGGTAAGGAAGAAGGCCGCATCGCAACTGCCAGGCAGTTGGATCCTTGGGCACGGTTGGAACCAGAATGAGTGGGGGAATAAGTATGGAACCCTGGCAGAACTGGATGCTGTTGCTCCAGATCACCCGGTATATCTGACCCAAAAATCCTGGCATGCCGGTTGGGCTAACTCGAAAGCACTCGAATTATCCGGTATCAACCGGTTTACCACCGACCCGCCAGGCGGGATTATCCAACGGGACAGTTCTGGTAATCCAACCGGAATATTGCTTGAATCTGCAACATCCCTGGTTCAGGGGGCAATCCCGGAGCCTACTGCTGGTATGTTGCAGAGTGCAATATTAAAGGCTCAGCACCAATTATTGCAAATGGGACTTACCGGTATTCATGATTTTGACCGTAAAAGTTGTTTCTCGGCGTTGCAGGCACTTCACCAATCACAGCAGCTGGAATTAAGAGTCTATAAAAGTATTCCGGTGGAATCATTACACGCTGCTGACGAGATTGGGCTGCAATCGGGGTTTGGTGACGATATCCTAAAAATTGGCCCGGTTAAGATTTTTGCAGATGGAGCTCTCGGACCACAAACTGCGGCTATGCTTGAACCATATGAGAATGATCCGGAGAACTCGGGCATTCTGCTGATTGATGAAGATCAACTCTTTGAATACGGCAGATTATCTGTCCGGAGTGGATTGGCACTGGCAGTTCATGCAATAGGGGATAGGGCGAATAATTTGGTCATCAATGCCCTTGAGAGATTAAGAATTTATGAAAGGCAAAATGATCTTACTCAACTACGGCATAGAATCGAACATGTTCAATTGTTAAATCCGCCAGATATCAACCGCCTGGCTGAAAATTTCATCATCGCATCGATTCAGCCCACCCACATTCTGTCAGATATGGAAACTGCCCAGAAGCATTGGGGACATCGTTGCAAATCAGCGTATACATTGAAATCCCTTTTGAATGCCGGGGTTTGCCTGGCATTTGGATCTGATAGCCCGGTTGAAGATCCCAATCCTTTCCATGGAATCTATGCTGCGGCAACCCGCCGCAGGGTGGATGGCACTCCCGGTCCGGAAGGATGGTATCCTCAGGAAAGAATCACCCTTACAGAAGCCTTTAGTGGATTTATAAGCGGCCCGTCATTTGCCAGTGGTATGGAAAAGAAATTGGGGAAATTATCACCGGGATACCTTGCTGACCTTATCGTTTTACCTGAAAATCCGTTTTCAATGCTTGCAGAGGAATTAAGAAAAATAATCCCCCTTGGAACAATGGTTTCTGGAAAATGGGTCTATCGCAGTTTTGATTAAGTCCATTTTGGGGGGGACGGATATACTGTTGGAGAAAATATCACAGCCAGTTTTTTAAAATAGAAACCGGGTTTATTCTCTGGCGGCGTATTCAGGTTTTCGGGCTTGACCTAATTAATAACGGATTTCTCGCTTTTTTTTACCGGTAAATAATTAAGCATTACCGTTTGTTATTGACCTGCCGGCGAATAATCTTCCAAATGTCTCGTCATTATAAAAATGCTATAATTTTTTTATTAGTGTGAAACCAATTCCTTGCATAAACCGGGAATGAAAAAATAAATATTGGATGAGATTGCTAATGACCGATATGATTATGCTAAAGATTAGGTTGCGTGCAAAAAAATTAGGGGTGTTGATTTATAACAGCAGGATCGTTGCACGCCGGACCATTGATGAATGTGCCGCATTTCTCGGAATAACCGTCCAGCAGTTCAAAAGCTATGAGAAAGGGATTGGTTCTCCTTCCCTGCCGGAGCTCGAAGCTCTGGCATATTTCCTTGATTTTCCAATTGACCATTATTGGGGAAGCCAGATTCAACCAACAGACTTAATCGCAAGTTTTCAATCTTCGGTGAAAATTCGTCAGGAATTGAGGGATCGGATAATTGCCACAAAATTACGCATGGCAAGGAAAAATGCTGACATTTCTGTAAAGCAACTTGCTAAAGCAACCTCCATTTCAGCATCTCAGTTAAAAAGTTATGAAATGGCTAAACAATCCATCCCCTTACCGGAACTTGAGGCCCTGGGAATTATCCTCGAACTTCCAATTGAGGATTTTTTGGATAACATTGGCAGAATTATGGAATGGAGAAAAGAAAAAGAAATCTATCAAAGGTTCACCAAGCTTCCTCCATCGATTCAAACACTTATCACAGACCCTGAAAATGAACGATTTCTTGAAATTATATTAAAGTTGAGCAAACTTACGGAAGACAAATTGCAGGAAATCATGGAAAAAGTGATTAATGAAGGGAAAGTCAATGAGCAATAAACGTCCATTAAATCCAAATTGAGCACCTGTGTGTTGTCAACCTGATAACTTAAGTAATGACCCTGGTAAATTGCTTATCAAAAAATATGATTATTTGGTATCTTCCTATTATTGGGATCATCTTCGGAAACCTCATAAATACTGATTATCCAGGGAGTACCTGTTGGGATTTTATAAACCGTTAACACTGGAATTTAATCCATGATTCCATATCTTCAATCTCAACTGTCCGGATTTTGAAATGAGCCTGGTAACAGGCAATAAATTGCATTTCAGGTTAGGAAATCCCCCTGATGAATATCCGTCGCGTTTCACTGATTGATCAACCACTCCTCGCCAACCTCCTGGTGAAGGAAAACTACATCCATCAGCATTTAGACTGGCGTACCCCATATGAATGGCTCGGATCCCAACCTTTCTGGGTAGCCGAAAACAAGGGGCAGTTTCTTGCCGGACTTGCTTGTATCCAGGAAATTTTACCGGCTGCCTGGATCAGGCTTTTTGCTGTTGCACCATCCATAAAACCCGATGCTGCCTGGGAATTATTATTTGAAAAAGTGCTGGCGGATTTTGCTGTCTATGCAGATATACAGATAGTTTCGCTTGCTGTGCAGGATTGGTTTGAAGAAATCCTGAAAGCAAATTATTTTAACATCTGCCAGAATATTATCATCCTGGAATGGAACGGGGGTCTTCCTGATGCTGCCCAAACGCAAAAGGGGATAATTCTACGGCGTATGACTGATTCCGACATAGGTAGTGTGCTCACCGTGGATCATCTTTGCTTTGATGATATTTGGAAAATATCAAAGAAAAGCTTAAAGCTGGCATATAACCAGTCAACGTATTCGATCGTGGCTGAATTGGAAAATAAAATTGTTGGATATCAAATCAGCTCATCAGTTCTGAATTATGCCCACCTATCCAGGCTGGCTGTATTGCCTGATGTTCAGCGGCAAGGTATTGCTTATTTAATAGTCAGGAATCTGCTCGAATATTATTTAATGACTGGTATATCCAGGGTGACTGTCAACACTCAGGATGACAACAGGGCATCACTTGCTTTATACTCGAGGTTGGGCTTTAAACATTCAGGTGATCTATATCCTGTGTTTTCATTCAATCCAGGTAATCGTTAACCCCGCTAAATAAATATTGTCAATTTGATTAGTAATTTAGATTGTCTCAGGAATTTGGGGATTATGATCGAATTAAAGTCCCAGTGCATTGAATAATAAAACAAGGAAAGGGGCTACAAATAGAGCAGGAATATAATTTCCGGCGCGGATTTTCATCAATTCAAGCAAACTTGATATAGCTAAAGCAAGCAAAATAATCCCGCCAACTGCTGTCATCTCATTCATCATCTGGGGTGTTATCAAGGCTTGAGCTTGGGCTGCAGTCAATGTTATTGCTCCCTGGTAAATCAGGATAGAAAGGGAGGAAAATAATACACCAATCCCCAGGCTGGAGGCAAATGCCAGGGCAGCAAATCCATCCAAAATGGATTTAATTGCTAACAGGCTGTAATCCCCAGTTAATCCATCCTGAATGGATCCTAAAATCGCCATCGGTCCAATACAAAAAAGCAGTGAAGTTGTCAGGAATCCCTTGATAAACCGCGCCTGGCTGCCAGCATCATCACTATGGTTAAAACGTTTTTCCAACCAGCCGCCAATATTTTCCAGACCTCTCTCAATTTGCATCCATTCACCAAGTAAAATTCCAATTAATAAACTACCCAGGACAATTAATGAGTTTTCTGTTCTTAAAAATAAATGGATCCCATAAGCAAAAGTGAATAATCCGAGGCAGGACATGACGGTCTCCCTTAAGCGCTCAGGAAAACGTTTTCCCAGGAAAATTCCCAATCCCCCACCCACAATAATTGTAATCACGTTGAAAATCGTTCCAGTCATTGATTTACTTTTCTTTAGCCAATGTTGGAGACTCGATCCCGCCGGATGCATTTTCTGCAAGTTCGAGGATAAAAAAAAGCGTGGAAAGGCGGTTGAAATAACTTAATAAGGACGGATTCGTCAGCTTGCCATTTAGAACCAGGTCAACAATCTTTCTTTCTGCCCGACGGCAAACCGTCCGGGCAAAATCCAGGTAGGCTCCGGAAAGGGAATCACCTGGAATGATGAATCCTTTTGGTGACCCAACCATTTCTTCAAATGATTGTATTTGTTCTTCTACCCATCCAACCTGTTTTTGATCTATCCATTCAAATCGATTCCGATTCTCCGCAGTTGCGGAAACCTCCGACATGATTTTATAAAGGTCGCGTTGAATTTTTAAGAGGATGGATATTATGGTTTCGGATCCAGCATTGCTACGCGCAATACCAATAATCGAAGTTAGTTCATCAATGGTACCAACTGTTTCTATAACCGGGTCCGATTTCCATAGGCGTCCTTCTCCTAATCTACCCGTCGTCCCGTCATCCCCTTTGCCCGTATAAAACGCAGCCATATTTATTCCCTCGGTACTTATCAAAGTTGGATATGAAGATACCAGTAATTGATTTTTGGAAATCCTCTGATCAGGTCAGATTGCCAGATAAAATCACCATCCGTTACCAGATTCTTCAACTTTTCATCCAGGTATCGAATGCTAACGATATCATCATTTTTGGCTACTTTTAATTCTTCTTCAAGAAGATCCAGGATAACCCGGTTTCGCACTTGGTAACTATAAGATCCCATATTTAAAGCTGGATTTCGTTTCAGCTCGTTCAGGTATGAATCCCATAAGTTAATCCTTATCGGAATTTCGAGTTGCGCTTTTTTCCTCCAGTTCGCTTGCCAGGCATCAAGAATAGAAGAAATTCGCTCTTCAATGTCTTTCACCCCACTAATTAAATTTGGTGCGTAGTCGTAGGTATTAATTTTTCTCAAACACAAATATAGGTTTCCTGGGGTTAATTTCGGAACGGATGATTGTTCATCCTTACTCAAGCCGGGCAGGGAAATTGGCCAGAATTGAGTTGGAGAAAGAAGATAATCTTTTAGCGCATTTAGGCTGGATACCGCATAAATACGCTCTATTTCCTTAGAGTCCAATTATCCCTCCCCTTGATTTCCAGATTTCTATTCAGACAAATTCTCAGTTGGTGTTGATTGAGCTTTTCTACGGGTTACCATAAACCAATCCAGTATGGTGGAGAACCGATCACTGCTGTCAAACAACGGACCAAGGCTTACCCCCTGTATTTGATAATCGACACCGTAATTATAAACAGGGTAATAAAGTGGTAATGCAGGAACTTCATCGGCAAAAATGACTTGGAAATTTCGGTAAAGGCGGATTCTCTCCGCCAAATCATTGGTGATGCGGGCTTCCTCAATGAACTCACTGGCAGTCCGGCTATCCCATTGCGTATAATTTTGGCCGCCTGTTGATTGTGCCTGATCCCAGAAAGGGTAAGGATCCGGATCGGGTGTTTTGGAAAAATTTACGTCGACCAGGGCTGCCTGGTAGTTACGCAATTCCAGACGCTCATTAACGAGTACATCATATGGCAATGGAGTGAGGGTAACCTGAACACCAAGTTTCTCCCAATTTTCTTTGATCGATTCTGCGATCAAGCGGTCCTGTTCACTATCGGGATGGAGCAATTCAAACGCTAAAGGTACTCCATCCTTTTCTCGAACTGTGCTGCTTTCACCAGAGATCAAGTAGCCCTCAAGTTGAAGGGTATTCTTGGCCTGCTCAAGGTTAAAGTCTATGGTACCCGTATCATAGTAAGCCCATGTACCGGGTAGGATGGGACCATTAGCTAATATTGCCTGGCTGTTGAGGATGTTATTAATGATCCATTGCCGGTTTATTCCCTGTAACAAAGCCTTACGGATGTTTGTCTCCTGAAAAAATGGGGTATCCGGATTTTTATTGTTAATAAGGATCATCTTCAATTCTGGTGAGTTTACTGTATAGAACCCAAGGTTTTCTTCCTTAAGTGCTTCGGAGACCAGTTCTGGGGGCACCTTGGATATTCCCTGGACAATACCTTCGCGATATGCCTGCAGCGCTTCCTGCGCCGTGTTGTAATATAAAAAATTTATTTGTTCGAGGAAAGGTTTATTTTCTTTATAGAATTCATCAAAAGCTTTAAGCACAACCCCGCTAATTATTCCGTCAGTAACAACCAATTGATCGAACTTAAACGGTCCGGTTCCAACTGGTGCTAAATTAAATGGATGATTAATTATCTCGTCTATTGAAAAATTACTAAGAAGGTGGCTGGGCAAGACTCCAAATGTCAGGTAGTCAGTGAATGGCGCAAATGGTTCCGGCAAGCGGAATTGGATGGTAGTATCGCTGAGCGCTTCTACCTCGACGTTATTCCAAAACTCCTTCAAATCAGCAGGAACAACATCGCCTCCCTGCCGGATTAATTCGATTGTGAATAGAATATCTGCCGTCGTTAAAGGATTTCCATCGTGCCAAACGATATTTGGACGCAGCTCAAAATTATATGTCTTGCCATCCTGTGATATGCCCCATGATTCTGCCAGATCAGGCTGAGGAACGCCATTTTCTCCGATACTCAATAAACCACTGAAGATTAATTTGTCGACATCCCGGTCAACTGAATTAAAAGAATCTAACAGCGGATTATAGCGCTGCGGGGAACCAATCAGTGCTTCGGTATAAATTCCACCTCTGACAGGTTCGGGAATAATTTGTTGGATAACTGGTTGTTCGCTTAATAGCAAAATCCCCACCACCAGACCGGTGAGGAAAATGATGATTAACTGCCAGCGCATTTTTTTCATAATTAAAAAATTAGGGCGAGCCCCCTACTATTGGGTCGCCCCAAACCCTTGGGATTATTCATTTAATCCCATGAATAATGGGGGTTCATTGCCCAACGATTATAGTGGCCAGTGTCAAAACAAAAAACAAGACACTCAAACCAATCGTTATCCAAAATAGCGTTTTCTCAATCCCACGACGGCTAGTAAAAACAGCACCGCTGTCACTGCCGGTCAGCCCACCAAGTCCAACACCCTTGTTCTGTAAAATAACACTGATGATGAGTGCTACTGAAGTTATAATCAATGCGATTTCAAAATAATTTTGTATTGTCAATCGTATCCTCCTTAAAGTACAAAGCAGCACAGATTATACCTTTTTATAAAGGATTTAGTCAACCAAAACAATATGGAAGAATTAATATCCAGCCTTCATATCCATACAAAATATAGCGATGGGAGTTCGAATCATGCGGAGATTGCCCGGATTGCCTTGGAAAACAACATTGATGTCATCATCTTTACGGATCATAATATCCTCGTAAAGGGTATTGAAGGATACTACCGTGCAGGAGATAAAAAGGTTATCATGCTGTGCGGAGAAGAGATCCACAATCCATACCAGAATCCTCAAAAAAACCATCTTATCGTCCTGGGTGTAAATGAAGAGATTGCTAAGTTCGCTCACGATTTAAGTACCCTTACCCGGCAGGTTGAAATGAAAGGAGGACTGGCGTTTATTGCGCACCCATTTGAGGATGCCTTGCCTTCCTTTCATGAACCCAAGATTTGTTGGGATGACTGGGAAGTCCAAAATATCCATGGTATAGAGATTTGGAACCAATTGAGTGAGCTCAAAACCACTGCCAGAAACTGGCTGCACACCATATTCCTGGTCTTTTTCCCACAATACATCGCTAATCAACCCCATCCGGAAACACTTAAACAATGGGACTCCCTGCTCGCCGAAGGACGGAAAATTGTAGCCTTCGGGGGAGCTGATGCACATGCATTGGTTAAACATATTGGTCCTTTTACAAAAAGAATATTCCCATACGGATTTCATTTTCAGGGGATAACCACTCACCTTCTCGTGGATCGTCCCCTCTCAGATGACCATTTAGTTGACGAGCAGATGGTTCTCGATTCATTCAGAAAAGGTCACGTTTTTGTTGCCTATGATCTGCCTTTTCCAGCAAAAGGCTTCCGATTTTCCGCAATGAATATCGAAAAGGAAATCATCATGGGAGATACAATTGAACTTGATGGTGGGATCACATTAAAAATCCACCTGCCAATCAAGGCTGAGTGCAGGCTGATTAAAGATGGTAGGGTAATTAATGTATACGAACAACCTGGGGTTGTGAAGACAATTACAGATCCTGGAGTATATCGTGTTGAGTGTTATCTGGATTACCTGGGGAAAAGACGGGGATGGATTTTTAGCAACCCAATAACAATTACGAAGTAGCAGGCAGCCTTATCATCACCAGGAATAACATATAATCTATTTACTGATGCCAGGTATCCTGTTCAAGGTATGAATAATCCACTCCGGGCAGGAATATGGAACGGAAATTCCTGGTGTAAAAAATACCTTTGTAATTTTACCCAACAGGTCAAAAAAATATAGATCTCGAGGACTAAAAATCAAGGTCTTTATACTATTTATATCAGGCCTAATCAGCTGGTAATAATGGACGAATCCCCCGAATTACATTCATGTGGGTTATTGCCACATATTTTAGACGATTATTGATATTGATCACCATGTTCAGTACTTAATATCCAGGATCTAACCTTTAATCACAGCCACAGGCAATAATCTGGCAACTTTTGCTGCAATTCCTGCCCCGCATACCACATCAATTACCCGGTCAACGTCTTTATATGCTTCGGGTGCCTCTTCGGCCAGCCCGGAAAGTGATCCAGCTCGGATGCGGATACCTCTGGCTCCTAGAGTTTCAATTAAATCATGATCCCCGTACTTTTCGCTTAGCCTCATTCCTGCTCATCACCCTGCCTGCTCCATGGCAGGTTGTCCCAAACGATTTTTCCAAACCGGTTTGAGTACCTGACAGGATCCAGGAAGCTGTCCCCATGCTGCCCGGGATTAACACCGGCTGCCCGGTGGGAAGGTACTCATCCGGTAACATGTGAGAATTTGGAGGTAAAGCTCGCGTTGCCCCTTTACGATGAACACAAACCATCCTTGGAATTCCATCAATAGAATGGGTTTCAATATTTCCCATGTTATGAGCGATATCATAAACCTGGTGTAGGTGCCAGTTTGCAACTTTGCCGGCAAGAACCTCCTCGAACGCCTTGCGTGCGTGGTGGGCAAGTATCTGTCTGTTTGCAAAAGCATAATTTGCAGCGGCACGCATCGCTCCCAGATAATCCTGACCTTCAGGAGAGTTTATCGGCGCACAGACCAGTTCTCGGTCAGGCAGTTTTATTCCATATCTTTTATCGAGTCCCTGGTAAGATTTGACATAATCCGTACAAACCTGGTGACCCAGCCCGCGAGAACCGCAATGAATCATTAATGTAAGATTACCTTTGGTTAAACCCCAAACTGAGGCGACCGACGGATTGAATATCTGGTCAACCACCCCCACCTCTAAGAAATGGTTACCTGCCCCAAGGGTGCCCAGCTGCGATTCACCCCGTTCCCTTGCACGTGCGCTTACCTTACCCGGAATTCCTTGGAGAGAACCCCCATTTTCTGTCCGGCGGAGATCAGCTGCAGACGCGAACCCCTGTTTTTCTGCCCATATCGCCCCGGTTTCTAGCACTTTGGATAATTCCTTATCATTTAATTTCAAGGAGCCTTTAGTTCCCACACCGCTCGGGCAGTACCGGTCAAGAGCCAGGATTAAATCATCAAGATAAGGCTCAACCTCCTCAAGACAAATCCTGGAGCCTAACAGGCGTACCCCGCAATTGATATCATACCCAATCGCACCCGGAGAAATCACTCCGCATTCAAAGTCGGCCGCTGCAACTCCGCCGATTGGAAATCCATATCCCTGGTGAACATCCGGCATCACGATCACATTCTTGATAAAACCTGGAAGCATAGCCGCATTCATAGCTTGTTCAAAGGATAAATCCCCCAATGCATCTTCCAATAAATCTCTTGAGACAAATGCTCTCACTGGGATTTTTATATCAGCATTGAAACTAACTGGAATTTCCCATTCGAAATCGGATATTTTAATAAAATCTGATACCCTTATCATTTTTTTACTCCAATTTATTTCCACAGTACCGGTAAATCTCAAATATCAAATACAATGAGCACCTCATAAATTCCCATTTTTTTTTGAATTTCTAGCATATGATATGTTACAGCTTTGATTTCGGAATAATCCTTCCTGGCTGGATTGCCGGCCATTTGGATTTGGAGGAATTCTTTATCGTGCGTGAAAACAAATTCCTTAAAAAAAAGTCCTTCGCTCTCAAGTAGATAGAGAAGCTCGGTAAGAAATGCAACCAACAATCCTTCTTGATCTCCTGCAGAAATGCTGATATTGCGGTAATATTGACTTGAGTCTTCAGCCATGGTGCCCATTAATTGGTACATGCCACTCGCTGCTTGGGAAAATAACCCGTCTATCGTTGGAGCCCAAACCTGGAGAGCGCGGTCTGCGGTATGGGATATCTCAAGAAAACCTGCTGGCACCATGAACGTATCCCTCCTTGGTAATAATTATAGCGTATGAAAAACAGCCTGGATAAGATCGAAAAAAAACTACAAATACTCTTTGAGAGTAGCATTAATCCTTTATCTAATGTGGATTACAGCCATGTGGTCATCCATGAGCTGATCGATTGCCTGGAAAAATCAACCTTTATAAAACAGGATGGAACACTCACCGCTGCACATGTCTACACCATTAAAGTTAGTCCGGAGATGTTACCCGTGTGGCAAAAAAAGCAAGGCATACTGGACCGGTTGTCGAAAGAGTTGATGGGTGCTGCAGAAGAGAATGGGATTAAATTTTCATACACCCCTGTGATCAGACTGGTTGAGGATAAAAATCTAAATACAGATCAAATTGATGTCAGTGCTTCATTGACCGGAGAGGTTGTTGGGCAAACTTCTGCAATCATTCTTGATTCGGATGATGGCGCCTCAATACAATCCGACTATCCATTGAGAGCATTTCTCATCCGGGATGGGTCAAAAACCGTCCTTATAAATCAGAGGACATTTAATATTGGGCGGCGCCCGGACAACCACCTCGTCTTAGAAGATCCTCGCGTATCCCGGGTTCATGCACAGATAAGGGCACGCCGAAATAAATTTATCCTCTTTGATTTAAATTCCACTGGCGGCACTTTTGTAAATGGTCAAAGGGTTTATCAGCATCAATTAAAACCTGGCGATGTTATTTCACTTGCAGGAGTATCCATTATTTATAACGAAGAGTATCAAACGAATGTTCTGGATACGGGTGGGTATACAACAACGATAAATTCTTCCGATCCATCGAATAATATCGAGGAATGATGAGTGGAATTATCGTATTAGTATTCCGAATCTTGATTATTCTCAGCCTTTACGCATTTCTATTTCTGGCAATTTATATGATTTGGAAAAACATAGAGGTTACTAGCAGGGAAGTTTCAAAAATCAAGATCCCAAAAATAATACTCAGTATTGAAGACCAGGAAATTAATTCAATCCAGGAATTTACAAATTCCGAAATAATTATCGGACGAGACCCTCAGTGTGATTTATCCATTTCACGGGAAACTGTATCAGCTCACCATGCGCGCTTGAGTTATCACCACAAAAACTGGTGGATTGACGATATGCTTTCGACCAATGGCACAATCTTAAATGAAGAACAGGTTAAAACAGCAACAGTTTTGGTGGACGGAGATACAATCCTCTGTGGAGATGTCCCAATATCAGTCAATATTGAACAGCCCGGCTAGGATTTAGTCATATGGAATTTTTCTTTTTGGCTACAGCAATTAAGGATGTACCAAATGGTAATTGAACACCAATTTTTATCAGCTGATTTTCCCAACCTAAAATCATGCATAAAATATCATTAATTACCGGTATTATCTGCAATTCTTCCACTGCTGATTGAAAAATCTGTCCTTTATTCTGGTTGTTCTTCAAATGTTTTTTTGAAATTTTTCGCCTTAACCAGACCACTGGAAATAATATACCCATAAAATAACTCAACTGAATAACACGAAATCCCGCCAACTCTAATTTCCGGTTTAAATCAGCTTTTTGGTACCGCCTGATATGGTGACCAGCTTCATCAAAATAACTCCACAGCAAAGAAAATGCAGGCACAGTTAGTATTAAATAACCATCCTCTGAGATCATCCGGTTTAAGTCTCTCAGGACAAGGTTATCATCCTCCAGGTGTTCCATAACATCAAATAATCCAACTAATCCAAATTGATTCCCAAATGGCGGATTATGCATATCTCCCTGCAATAACGCGCAGGAAGCCCTGTTTTTAGCATACACTAATCCCTGGTGATATAGATCCATGCCAACTACTGATCCGTTAGGGAATACCCCCGTTATTGAACGCAGCACATTGCCTGTACCGCAACCTACCTCAAGAATTCGTTCTGTTCTGGTTATTTTGTCTCTCAGGCGAATTAAGAACATTTGGATAAGCTGGTTTCTGCTTTTGAACCAGAAATGCTGTTCCTCTATATTGGCCAAAGGTTCAAAATAATCAGGATCATAGCTTTGTGCAGGATTTTCAGACATAAATTACCTTTGCCATGCATAGGTTATCAGGAATAAACAGCATTTCGTATCCATAAGAAATATATTATACTTTTTGCAGATACTATTTAATCATATTGATAATAATATTTGGGTGTTCCTGGAAAGCATTTATCTGCATCGGCCTTTCCAGGCTAGCAGAATATTTGTAATCTCAAATCTTGGAGGACTACTAACATGGATGAAAACCCAACCCTTGCATTTATTGGCGGCTCTGGATTGTATAATTTTTCTGCAATCAGTGATCAGGAATCAATTGATATTGAAACCCCGTTCGGGTTCCCAAGCAGTCCAATTATCATCGGTAACCTGTTTGGCAGGAAAGTTGCGTTCCTTTCACGTCATGGACTTGGTCATTTTATACCACCAAGCGATGTAAATTACCGCGCTAATATCTATGCGCTGAAATCTTTAGGTGTTAAAAACGTAATAAGTATAAGTGCCTGCGGTTCACTTAGGGAAGACTATAAACCAGGCGATATTGTAATTCCCGATCAATTATTCGATTTCACTCGAGGGCGCAAACGCTCCTTTTTTGAACAAGGACTGGTTGTTCATGTTGGTACAGCCGATCCATTCTGCAAAAACCTATCTAGCCAGGTTTTTAATGCTGTCAATAAATCGGGTGCCTGTGTTCATCAAGGGGGTACTTTTATTGTAATTGAAGGACCACGGTTTTCCACCAAGGCTGAATCCAATTTGTTCAGGGAATGGGGTATGTCAATTATTGGTATGACTGCCTGCCCGGAAGCATTTTTAGCCAGGGAAGCCGAAATGTGTTACGCTACAATGGCACATGTGACGGATTATGATGTATGGCATATTAGTGAGGAACCTGTCAGTGTTGAGATGGTCATAAACACACTGAATAAGAATTTAGAAATTGCCCAGGAATCGATCATCGAGCTGACAAAAACCCCGCTGGAGGACGCAGATTGCAATTGTCAAAATGCATTAGCCTCTTCGATCATTACCCATCCAAACTCCATTACATCTGAGATGAAGAAAAAATTATCAATTCTTGTGGAAAAATATATAGCCCAGTGAACCGTTTATTCCCACCCTCAAATCAAGAGAGGGATAGCCTGCAAAGCATCCTTTTTATTTTATCCTCCCTTTTCTTGTTTTTTTATAGCATTGTACTGACCCTGAGCCCAAATATTCGGACCGGATCGATCAGTGCTCCACTCAGGTGGCAGCACTGGTTTGGATTTGCTGTATGGCTGATTGGATTTTCTTACCTCAATTACCGTTCACAAAAGAAGCTGGAGGATCGTGACCCTTACATCTTACCGGTAATCGGACTTTTAAGCGGTTGGGGATTATTGACCATATGGAGGTTGGATGCCTATTTCGCGGCCCGGCAGACAATATGGTTGATTATTTGTATGGTTTTTTTTGCGGTAGGGCTTCAGTTTCCAAACCTGCCAGATATTTTAAAAAGGTATAAATATATCTGGTTAATCCTTGCCCTTGGATTAACTGCTCTTACATTTCTTCTCGGGGTCTATCCATCGGGAGTAGGACCTGAACTCTGGCTTGGTTGTTGTGGGCTTTATATACAACCCTCTGAATTTTTAAAGATCCTGTTTTTAATATATCTTGCCTCATACCTGGCCGACAGACTTCCCTTGCACTTGAAGATTATGCCAATATTGTTCCCAACATTCGTAATGATAATAATTGCGTTGGGAATTCTTGTCGTGCAAAAAGATCTTGGCTCAGCATCCCTGTTCTTGTTGTTCTATTTCACCATGCTCTATATTGCATCTTCCAAGCGCAGAATCCTTATTATTGGCGGATTATCCCTTCTTATTGCTGGGGTCATCGGATATCAGAATATCAACCTCATCCAGGCTCGAATCGATTCCTGGCTGAATCCTTGGGCTGACGCCAGCGGCAAGTCGTACCAGATTGTGCAGTCATTCATCGCAATTGCCAATGGCGGCATAATAGGTCGCGGACCGGGAATTGGAAATCCAGAATTAATCCCAATTCCTCACTCAGATTTTATCTTTTCGGCAATTGCTGAAGAAGCCGGCTTGGTCGGTACGGTTGGTATACTCGTCTTATTTGGTCTTTTAATTGGTAGAGGAATGATTGTCGCTATCAATGCATCCAATCCGTATCATCGCTTCCTGGCAGCAGGAATTGTATGCCTGCTTCTTATTCAGAGCATAATCATCATTGGTGGCAATCTGGGCATGCTTCCAATAACCGGATTGACTTTACCATTCATTTCTTATGGCGGGTCTTCACTGGTAATTTCTTTCTTTTCAATCCTGCTGCTCCTTTTAATTAGCAGTAAGCACGACCAGGAACCGCTGACTTTGCAGGCAACAAAAAGCCTGCAGTTTGCCAGTTTCCTCTTCCTGATAGTACTTACCCTCCTTGGAATCGGAAATGGGTTATGGAGTGTCATTTTCTCGGACGAATTGCTCTCAAGGGAGGACAATCCACGTTTGGCAATTTCAGATAGTTATGTTAAACGAGGATCCATACTGGATCGAAAGAATGATCCACTGACCAGTACGGTTGGCACATCGGGAGATTATCAACGATATACAAGTTATCCGCCTTTGAGTGCAGTCCTTGGTTACTCCAGCCAGATATATGGTCAATCCGGAATTGAGAGTACGATGGATGGATACCTGAGGGGTCTGCAAGGGACACCTTCATCCCTGGTTTGGATGCACCATTTATTATTCGGCCAACATCCCCCAGGTCTTGATGTACGGTTGAGCATTGATGGATCATTACAGGCGGCGGTTGACGAAATTCTGGAGGATGCCAAAGGAGCAGTTGTAATAATCAACGCCCAAAATGGTGAAATCCTCGCATCTGCCACTTCTCCAACATTCAATGCCAACGAGTTGGATAAGAATTGGTCAGAATGGGCTGAATCTCCTGACTTACCGATGTTGAACCGGGTGACTATGGGTAGGTATCCACTCGGTGCTGCCGCAGGGCCATTATTGTTAGCAAAAACAATACAAGATTCCTACCTGCCGACCATCCCGGATAACCAGGCTATCAATTACCAGGGTGTTTCATGGGATTGTGCCGAAAAACCGGAAGAAAATGAGTGGGGTAACCTTGTAATGAAGGGATGTCCCAGTGCATTGGTCGCAATGGGTTCACAATTCCAACAATATCAAATACAGGACTATTACAATGAGTTGGGTTTTTTCGATGAAGTAGATATCCGTCTTCCGACCATCAAGGGGGAGTATCCCGAAGAGATTACCACAGAAACCGATCCACTTTACCAGATTAGCGGGGTTTCCCTATCTCCCCTTCATGTTGCCAGGGCTGCAGCTGCTATTAGCAATAATGGAAACATGCCCAATCCGAAAATGGTTTCCTCCGTGAATACTCCAGCTCAAGGTTGGATCACCCTTGGAAGCAACATCAACCGGCCTTTATTCACATCGCAAACGGCAAACGAGATAATTCGGCTACTAAGGGTTGACGGAATGCCCGTCTGGCAATCGTATGGCGAAGGTATAGATTCCAATCAAACCATCGCATGGTATGTTGGAGGTTCGATCCCAGAATGGCAGGGTACCCCATATGTAACAGCTATAGTCCTCGAAGAGGCGGATGCAATTTCAGCTAAGAATTTGGGGCTTCGCATTGCGGATTTAATGACCAAACCCCAATAATTCACCCCACCTGTAAACCCATGGTTATCCTAATACGATCCGGATAAATTTTCTTTTCCCTACCCGGATAATCCCTGGTTTATCTATTTTTTTAGCAGCATCATCGATGACAATATTATCAAAACGAACACCATTCTGGCTTACAATTCTTCTTCCTTCACTTTTGCTGGTAACCAGTTTGGCATTTACCAGGATATCAAGGATATCCTGCGGGGAATCAATTTGATAATTTTCAATCTCTGCGGGGATATCCCCTTTTTGGAACATTCGGATAAACTCTTCCTGAGCGGATAATGCGGAGTCATCACCGTAGAACGCTGAGACCACCTCGTAACCAAGCTGCATTTTAGCATCACGGGGGTGGAGCAGCCCGCTAACCATTTCATTTTCCATCTTCTCTACTTGAGATGGGGTCCATCTGGTAACCAGGCGGAAGTAGGTTGGCATTGCTTTATCAGGGATTGACATCAATTTTCCATACATATCCTGAGCATTTGTGTTAATAGGAATATGATTTCCAAGCGATTTGCTCATTTTAATTTCACCATCTGTGCCTGGCAAAATTCCCAGGATTATGCCGATGTTAGGCTTTTCCCCTAAAAATGTCATCACTTTTCTGGCGGCTGTGATGATGTTAAAAAGTTGGTCTGTTCCTCCAACCTGTACATCGCTTTTCATCGCATATGCATCATAGCCTTGCATAATGGAATAAAATGTCTCGTGTAAATAAATTGCATCTCCCCGATCCCACCGAAGTCGAAAATTTTCCCTTGCCATAAATTGTTGGATTGTAAAATTGGAGGCTAAACGAATTAACTCCTCAAATGATAAACCGGAAAGCCAGGTGGCATTATAGCGGATGAATGTCTTTTGTGGATCGAGTATACGAAATGCCTGTTCCGCATAAGTTCGGGCATTCTCCTCAACCTCCTGTGGAGTCAATTGAGGTCTCAATATGTCCTTATCCGAGGGGTCCCCAATCAAGGAAGTATAATTGCCAATAAGAAATGTTACTTCATGTCCATGTTCCTGGAACTGGCGTAATTTCCGCATGGTCAACGTATGGCCGAGATGAAGATCAGCCTTCCTGGGATCATAACCACAATAAACCCGTAATGGACGATTTTCCCTTTCCGCCTCTTTGAGACGTTCTTTCAATTCATCTGCCATCACCTTTTTGAGGTTTTCATCCCCATACTCGGTTCCTTGCATAAAATATGCGACCTGTTCTTCAATATTCATTTATTTCTCCAGCCTTTATTAATCCAGGATGACTTAGTATCAATGCGGAAAATATAATAGCTCCACCTATTTTAACAATGAATTCAATGCTTGGTGTAGATCAGGATACTTAAATTCAAATCCGGAATTTTGGAGTGTATCTGGATATACCCTGCCGGCCCGCTAATACCAGGGCACTCATTTCACCAAGGATTATTTTTAGAACAAATTCAGGAACTGGGAACCAATAAGGTCTGTGTATTACCTTTGCCAGGATTTTACCAAAATCTTTCATCTTTATTGGTTGCGGAGAGCATAAATTCAGGGTTCCACAGATATCCCTGCTTTCGATAAGAAAAACCATTGCCGCAGCGGCATCCTCAATATGAATCCATGTCCACCATTGTTCTCCGGAACCAAGCGGACCACCGACAAATAACTTAGATGGGATAATTATTTTTGCCAGTGACCCTCCCCTCGGAGACATAACCTGGGCACAACGCATTACCACTCGCCGTACCCCCAACTCTTCAACCGGTTTTGTTGACTGCTCCCAGAAAACTGCTGCCTCACCCATAAAACCAGTCCCGGGGGGACTGCTTACGTTAAATTCCTCATTGAGGTCTGATGGGTAATAATCCGCACCGGAGACTTGCAGTACGACTTCTGGTTTATGAATCGAATTTCTAACTGCTTCGACGATTGCCGAGCCAGCCTTTTTGCGGCTTTCTACAATAGCCTTCTTCTTCTTGGTAGTCCAACGCCAAGACTCAATGGTTTCCCCGGCTAAATTAACAATTGCATCCGTGTCTTCAACCAGGTGTCCCCAATTCTTGGAAGTCATCCCGTCCCAGCGGGCAAAATGTACTTGAGAATGGGTTTTCTTGCTATTTGAGCCCCGGGTCAAGATCCAAACCTCATGACCTCTGGTAATAAGTTGTTTGGTTAATTCAGTACCAACAAGCCCGGAGCCCCCCGCAATAATTATCTTCATTTATCTCACTCCAATCCCCGCCGATAATTAGGGGATAATTAATGGATTTTTCTCGTGCTATAATTTTTTTATTATACTAATGAACAAAAGAGTGCTTGTCCTAAACGTTAATTTTGAACCCCTAAATCTATGCACGGAACGCAGGGCAATTGGATTAATTCTCACCGAAAAAGCCATCCTTGTTCTAAATGGGCGCGGCGAGATAAAAACGATCAACACCAATTTCCCCAGGCCATCTATTATCCAGTTACAAAGGATGTGTCACCGGCCAAGGTTACACGCCCATTTTTCCAAATTGGAGGTTGTTCGCAGGGACAATTATATCTGCCAATATTGTGGAAAACAAACCCATGATTTAACAATTGATCATGTAATCCCGCGGTCCCGTGGTGGTTTGCATTCTTGGGAGAATGTTGTTGCCGCTTGTCCGCTATGCAATCACCTGAAAGGCGGACGGTCCTTGCTGGAATCCAACATGAAATTATTAAGAATTCCGAAAGAACCGCCCAATTCGGCTTATTACATTTACGGAAAACACCTTGATCAATTTTCCGAATGGGAACCGTATCTAATTGGTTGGTAAACTATTTATTAAATTCTATCTGTAAATAATCTTCGGCCAACCGGACATTACCGGAAAATTTGTCCCTCGCCTGGTTTAGTAGCTCATCAATATTTTCACTTTTCACCGGATAATGAATCAGGATTAATTGCCCTGCCTTTGCCCTGGTTGCTATATCTCCTGCTTGACCCGGTGATGAATGCCCTATACCTTCCCCGGTAGCCTCATGGATGAGGATATCAACCTGGGAGCCGAGTTCGATCACAGCATCATCTGGCTGGGTGTCGGATGAATATGCAAATGAATTTTTTTCCGCAATTAATTCCACTCGAATTCCTATGGTAGGGATGGTATGTTTAACAGGAGAGGCAATAATTCTTATATCGGGATAATTGAGGACTGCTTGGTATTTTTCATTGGAAATATTTTTGTAGATAATTGGGTAAAAATTCGGCCAATTTTTCCAACCATACATATCCATAAGTGTTTTCATCCGGGTATTAGTGTAATCCAATCCAAAAATGCTGATCGGTTTTTCGCGGCCTGATAACCACATCCCCAATAACAACAAAGGTATTCCGGATACATGATCTGGATGAAAATGGGTCAGAATGATATCGGTAATTGAATCAAGATTTATTTGGGCTCTATTTAGTACTGGAAGAGGACTGCCGACGCAATCAACCAGAATTGTGTGACCGGAGGAAATTATCGCCAGGGAAGCATTTTCATGATATTGATCGGCAGATGCACTGGCTGATCCAAGAAACACCAACCTGGTCACGGCACTATTCGCCTGGGATCGAAAATATATATCTTTACCAGGATTCGGCTAATCAACTCCATCTCCTTTTTTGGTTCTCACTGCTGTACCGCCATCATGCCGGTGCCTGAAAAACATGAAACCAGCTGCAGCAATTGCAATTATTCCCATGAATGATTGGTTAAAATTTAACAATCCCACAAAAGCATTATCCAGGCGAAGGAACTCGAGGAAAAATCTACCGACAGGATAAATAATAAGGTACAGAAGAAAAATATCTCCATTCTTCAATCTGTTTTTATATCGTCTGCCCACATACAGCAGGATAGTCATATTTAATAAGTTCCATAACGATTCATATAAAAATAATGGGTGATAATACTCGACATTATTAAATTTTGGGAGTCGATATTTTGATTCAATAAAGATCGCCCATGGCAAACTAGTAGGGGCACCATAGATTTCCTGGTTAACGTAATTACCCCAACGACCAATCGCCTGCCCAAGGGCAATTCCGGGGGCAACAACATCCAACCACTGTGCAAATATTAGATTTTTCTTGCGTGTGTAGATATATAGTGCGATCACACCGCCGATGACAGAACCCGGTATACCCAATCCCCCCCTCCAAATTGCGATTGCATCCAAGGGATGTGTGAAGTAATAACCGGCAGTAATCCCAGCGTCTACCATGGATTTGGGGGGAAGAAGAATATGCCATAATCTTGCCCCAATTATTCCTCCAATGAGGAGCCAGGGTAGGACATCCCAAGGTATTTCAGGATTTAATCCTTTCCGGCGGGCTTCTGTGCTTGCTAGCCAGGTACCAGCAAGCGCACCTAACATGACCAATATCCCATAGTAATGAATATACAATGGTCCAATTGAAAAACCTTGCTGCATGATATAAATATCCCTTCTAAAAAATTTGTTGGTTAATCTTGGGTATTTGCCAGGTTGACTTCTTTACTAGCCTGCCGGTGGACTAATATAAAACGCTGAATCACGGTTAAATTTGCCAGAATTGCGATGGTCCAAAGAGATACCATTGGAATATTTAAGATCAAACAAGGGATTAGGATAATGTATCGCTCAACCCGGCTTAATAAACCACGCTTGGCTTCCAATTGGAGTGATTCTGCTTTCGCTCGGATATAGGAGACAAGGATTGAACCGGCAACGGACATGTAAACGAGGATACAGGCAAGATCATCTTGCTGCTGCAGGAAATAAATTAGAAGCCCGCCATAAATGACAAATTCTGCTGTGCGGTCAGTAACAGAGTCAATAAACGAACCAAGCTTCGAGGATTTTCCTTGAAGCCTGGCCATTGTGCCATCCAAAAAATCCAACGGGGCCATAAGCAAAAGAACCAATCCGCCTTGAGTGATCATGCCGCGGGCAACCAAATAGGCTGCAACTATGTGACCGACCAGACCAAAATATGTCACAGTGTTAGCGGTCAAACCAACTTTGAGTAATGATGAGGCCGCAAACTCAATTATATTTTTAAACTTTGCTCGTAGGAGATCGCTAAAAGTTGCTTTGTTTTCGTTATTGATATTTCCCACATTCGATCCTTTCCATTGAATTCAGTGCGTTTTATCCTATCTCACAGCCCCAGAACTGTCAAGCAAATGATAGATTAACCATTAATATATCCTGAGGAAAAAGGAATATAACGAAATTAATTTATTCACTTTCACCGTCATCCTCATTCTCATCTGGTGGAATGAGAACTTCCCTGTCTTTACCTCCTGTCTGCGATGGCCCAACAATACCCATCTGTGCCAATTCATCAATAAGGCGCGCTGCCCTTGGATATCCAATTCGCAGCCTTCTCTGAAGTAATGAGGCGCTGGCTCGTTGTTCGGTTTTTACCACTTCAATGGCTTTGTCTATCAACTTATCTGTCCCTTCAACATCCTCACCGACCTGTTCTTCCCATGGCACTTCGGGTTCTCCGGCTGGAATGGTTTGTCTCCAATAGTTTATTATCCTATCCATTTCCATGTCGGTGACCAGAGCCCCCTGGGCACGTACCGGTGCACCAATTTCAGCATTAATAAAGAGCATATCCCCCCTGCCGAGTAAGGTTTCTGCGCCATTGGTATCCAGTATTACCCTGGAGTCTATGGAGGATGCAACCGAAAATGATATCCGTGCCGGAAAGTTGGCTTTGATTAATCCTGTGACCACATCAGTACTCGGTCTCTGGGTAGCAACAACCAGGTGCATCCCTGTCGCCCTTGCCATTTGTGCAAGTCGCACCAAGGCATGTTCGGTTTGATCTGGAACAGACATCATCAAATCGGCAAGTTCATCAATAATGATTGCAATTCTTGGTAAGGTTTCCTGGTTCCTGCGAGTCATTTTTTGGTTATAGCTTTCTAAATCCTTGGCATGGACTTGTTCAAGCAATCGATATCTCCGATCCATTTCAACAAGTGCCCACCGCAATACAGCCAGCATTCGGCCTGCTTCATTTTCAACCTTACCGATTAAATGCGGAAGGTCATTAAACCGCCAGAGTTCCACTTTTTTTGGATCCAGCATCACCAGGCGCAGATCTTCCGGTGGATTATTCATCACAAGATTGATTGTAATTGAGGCAATACACACCGATTTACCGGAGCCCGTCGTTCCAGCAATTAATAAATGCGGCATCCGGCTCAGATCCGCCAGCAAAGGTTTTCCAGAAACATCTTTTCCCAAGGCTATCGTTAGAGGAGATTTATCTGACTGGAGGTCAGCATACTCCAGCAGGGGTCTTAATCGGACAACAGCATTCTTATCATTTGGCACTTCAATTCCCACAAATGATTTTCCAGGGACTGGTGCTTCTATCCGCAACCTGTGGGCAGAAAGAGCTAATGCCAGATCCCTTCCCAGCCCGGAAATCTGTGACACACGCACTTTATGCTTTACCAATTGCCCATCCGAATCTACCTTCTCAATAAATCCCGGTTCAACGGCAAATTGGGTCACTGTAGGTCCCACCCGGTAACCTACAACTCTTGAGGGTATACCAAACTCAGCCAATGTTTGTTCTATAAGCTGGGCAGTGGAGTGGATTGATCCTTCATCCATAACTATCACTTGTTCATTTATTAGCAGGTCATACGGTGGCAAATTTTGTAATTGCCGGTTACTTTTTTTTGTATCAGCTGTACCCTTCAGTGTGTTGGATTTTTGTCTTTTCTTAGCCGTAGTGATTGTTACAGCACTATCTGTTGTTACAACGAGTACTGGTTTTTTTTCCAAACCTTGAGAACCATCATTATGATCGTCAGTTTTTCGAAGCCAATCCTCAATTATAGCAACGAGTGGTTTATGGATTCCAAATCCATAGACTGGTAAAAACACGAAAAATCCCAGCAATAGTCCTATATGTAAGGGAGATGGAAGGAATTGTGAAATAAACTCAGCCAATCCCCAACCAATTACTCCTCCATCCTGACCACTTTCGGCTCTTTCAAGAGAATGACCACCCAACTCAGCCAGGAGAGCAACTATAACAAATAGCCATCCTTCAAGAGCAAGAATCTGGCCCAAAGAGATATGGGACTTTTGATAACTACGTTTAAGGATTATGTAAGAAAAAAGGAATAATAAGGCTATTGCAAGGTAGATTCCCCATCCCAAGCCCAGGCTTAATTCCCGAACAATAGGGGTAATGATAAAGCCTCCGGTTAAGCCAAGTAAACCGGCGAGTAAAACAATGGCTGAAGTGATAAGGATGATTCCAAAAATATCCCATCCAAATCTTTCAAAACGCAAGAATGAAGATAAAAATTTACCGGCAGGGGGTGCGGTCGATGTTATTTCCGGGTTAATCTGCGGTTCTTTTTTTTTACTTGAATTTGTTTCTTTTTTGTTCAATGCTGCCAATTCCTCACCCGATTTTATCAATATACAACGCTAATCCAAGGCGCCGGCGATTTATATCGATGTGTAAAATCTCCACCTTAATGGTCTGTCCAATTTTTAGGATATCGTTCATACCGCCTTGATTTGGTAATAAATCAATAGAAGAAACATGTATTAATCCTTCTACGCCTTCTTCTATCCGGGCAAATACCCCAAAACGCATAATCGATGTTATGGTTCCATCAACAATATCGCCTGAGGAATATTTTTCCAATAATTTTTCCCAAGGGTTGGGATAGAGCCGTTTTAGACTGAGTGCCACCCTGGAGCTTTCCATGCAAATCTTCAAAACAACTGCATTAACCTTAGCTCCAATCTGTAAGACCTCATTGGGATGTTGCACCCTGCCCCAAGATAATTCGGAGACATGAATCAAGCCTTCCACCCCACCCAAATCAACAAAAACTCCAAAATCAGTAATATTTGTAACAATTCCGGTTATTATTTCTCCATTTTTTAAGTTTTGGAATAATTTCTTCCTGCTCCCCTCACCAGATTGAGCTGCTCTCTCGGATAGGACAATCCGATCTAGAGAGGGTTGACACTCAATTACTTTTAGATGTAGGAAATTTCCGGAATATTGGGATAATTTTTCTTTTCTCTCTTCCTCACCATCCGCATCACAGAAATCGACCAGGTGAGATACAGGCACAAATCCATAGATGCCAAATCCCTGGACAAGTAATCCCCCCCGGTTGAATCCGCTAACCCTTAATTTCACAACTTCATCATTTTCAAAAAGGTTTTGGACTCTTATCCAATCCAAATTGTTTTCTTCAATATCCAAATCTTGCTGTTTGGAGGGGGAACGTGAACTGGTCTCCTCCACAAACACCTCATCAGACATGACAGACTCCCACCAACCCTCATCCATGCCTGGAGTATTCTCTTGATTACTCCGAGGCAAGACATCCTTCTCAATTACCATTATCCTGAAACCTTTTTCTCAAATGGATCGGAGAATAAATTAAATCAATAAACCAAAAAAACAATCCACAATAAGTAGACGCTAATTCACCGATACTCTGGATTTTTCTTCCATTTCCATAATAATTTTAGCAACATTCTCAATGGCTACTTTTTGTTTGCGATACAAATCAGCCTCAGACATGGCTAATCTAAGGGCAATTTCCCTTACCTTCCGTCCCTCCATAAATTTCATTTCAAGGATATTATACAATATCCATTCACCAGTAAAATGCCTTTCACCCACCGGTCGAATTCGATCGATTGCCTCCCGTAAAATTGAACGAAGTGCGTTGGCATCATTACCATTATGCGTTTTTAATGCTTCTTGAACAATCTGTAATTTGATCAACGGGCTGTTCGTTAGTTTTGGTCCCCCCCAATAATGGGTTAAGGCTTCCTTAACAATTTGAACCAGGTCACTTTGACCTAACGGTCCATCATCCAGAAGCAGTACATTTTTATCATAGGTTCCGGCAGCCCGCATCTTCTGTATTAAATCAATTTGAGGGGTTAATTCTTCAACCGATGTAAAAATTCGCTTTTGTATCTCCCGATCCCTTAAAGCCATCTCCGCCCGATTAGCTAACATATGAAGTGTATCGCGTTGTTCTGAACCCAATATTTTGCTCCCGACGCCGCAAACCACCAAAAATCCTAATAAATTTTTCTTATCATCTTGTGGGTAATGAATTAGGGGTACCAGCAAATTTTCACTCCATGAAAAAATGCCATTTTCTACCCCATTTGTTGAAAGTATGTTGCCTATGTCTTCTGAATTCTTTAAATCATCAAAGTTGTTGGTACCTACAGTAACTACAAGCTCCAGATCATTTTCATCGAGTGACACTAAATAGGCACCTGGTGCTTGAAGTTGGTCACATACGGCTGCCAACACCATTTCAAGAAATTGACTTAAATCCTGCTTTGTTAGGAAACTGTTCTCTAAACGCTTTACGATCGATAGTTCTTCCCGCATTTGAGATGGAATAAACCAGCGTTCCCAAAGGGGAGCAAGTATCGTGATCAAATATTGCCCCAATACTATCGTAACAACCATGCTTACAGGCACCAATGCATTATAGCTGGTGCCCCAGATTTCCCCAAAACGGCGAATGATGGTTGTAATTGCCAGAGCTAAACTTGCGATGATTGGGCCGCGTAAAATCCAAACCAGGAGGCGGCTTTTTACCAACCGATCCGGCCAGGAAACCCCAAAAAATGCTACAGCATATGCTGTAATGACGATAAAACCACCTAAGATCAAGTTCAGGAATGCAACTACCATCCAGAAAAATAAGGAGTGTTGTTCAGCAAATTGAGATCCAAATAATAAAAATGGAAAAGAACCGATTGCCGGGACAAATCCCCCGATAAGAATATATGCCACCCTCCGCCGGCTTGTATAAGTCGTTGTCCTTTTGTAAGCCCTGGTAAAGTTGTACCAGGAAAGAACCATAACCAGGAGATAAAAAGCGGAAAATAGATGCGTGAATAATGTGGGGGTTAAACGGACAACTGGATCTGTACTATCGGCCAGGGACCCAACAAATCTATTACTCGCTAATAGAAAAAGGGAAATAAAGGATATGAAATAAATAATCCGTAAAGTCCATGTTCTTTTTCCGCGGCTGGGTTTCCCTGTGGTTGCAAGAATTGCATCTGAAAATTGGAAATAAGCTGCAGGTAAAATTATTATTCCAATCCATTGGAAATGTAACCAAAAGTTAATTTGTCCCAACGAAGAAGCGGTGCTTCCAAATGCCTCCGATGTATAGATCATTACAAAGGCAATCAATATGATGCCAAACGCCCGGATAACTTTATCTTTGAGATTTAGAGTTAATAAGAATAAGAACAGGGAGAATGCCGTAATCGCAATCCCAGCGGTTAATATTTGGCTGATAGTTCTAAAAAAGACCAGCAATGCCTGGCTTATATCATTTGGCATGATTTACCTGGGGTATTTTTACTTCCGTACAGGTCGGGTAAAGAATAATACAATATCCTTATTTGCATAATATTGGTCATTATAACCACAAAACTCATAACCTAATTTCTTACTGAATTGGATCGCTGGATTATTCTTGGATTGCATCTCCAGCATAATTTGATCGAAATTCTTGCTTCTTGCCCATTCATAGGCCGCCATCTCTAAAGAGGTGCCAATTCCTTGTCTCCGATGACGCACATCTACAACCAGGTCAACAATCCATGCGATTCTCTTGTTTACTCCATCCTTTATCCGTAGATACGCAACAACTTTTTCCTTAATTCTTGCTTCTAAAATTATTGCCGATTGATCCCATTCTTCTTCCAATTGGGTTATAGGATAGGGATATTCCACTTTTACAGATCGAGGTAGGCGAGTCTCCCTGAAATTGATGGATACGTCGTTTTCATCCATGATCCTGTTCATTTGCCATACATGGCTCGTTTCATAGTTTTGAGAAATTAATGCAAATTCCATTATTTCGGATTTTGTGGCAGTTCTTATTTCAATTTTTGGCATTTTTTTTACTCCAGATTACGGTGTTATGATCCGAATCGATATCCGGCATTCCGGGAGATTATCTCCCTTATTGTCTGTAACAATCAATCTCAGTAAGTAATCACCTGGAATGAGCTGGGACGTATCCCAAACCCCAAGCACTTCCTCTATTTTCTTTCCGGTGTTTGCTGCTATTGTGACCCAACTTTCACCATTTGTTGAACTGAATTCGTATTTGAAAAAACCGATATTGTCCAAATTGACTGTTGCTTTTAATTCGACAATACCAGCTAGTTCCCCTCCCTGAATGGGATCAACCCATTCCAATTGTCCGGACACACACCCCTCGGTATTCGGAATTTTTTCCGCTGGAAGATCAGTTGATGCTGGATTTATTGTCCCTGACAGTGTTACAAGAGTTGGTTGTCTGGTTGCCAAAAGATCGATTGTTGGCGTGGTGATCTGATTCATACTCGGATAACCAGGTGCGATGAATGTTACGAAAATAAACTCAGCAAATCCAAAGAACAACAATAGCAAAATGATGCTCATCGCCCCACTAAACCTACGTTGTGCATATTCTTTTTCCAATCCAAAAACGGATGAACGCCACTCCTGTAGGGCTAAAAAGACTTTTCTAATGTAATAGAATCCCACAATTGATAAAAGCAGGTAAATCCACACCTCAAATTTTACAAAAAAATTGAGTATATTTTCCATACAAAAATTTCTATTTTCCGGAAATTATTTTAGGATGGTTTTTTACTTATTCCATCCCAGATAATACCTGCATTATTATGGATTTTAATTTTGGAACGATGATGCGTCCCGCTTCCAGAACTTCTTCATGTGTAGTAATGGTAGATCCGTCAAGGTTGGCTTTATTGCTAATTCCAGAAAATCCTAGTACAGACATCCCCCCATGCCGGGCAACAATTACTTCAGGCACAGTCGACATTCCAACTGCATCTGCTCCAGCTGTTCGAAGAAACCTTAGATCTGCAGGTGATTCAAATGAAGGACCAGCCAGACAGGCATAAACCCCTTCTTTTAGGTCAACACCCACATCCCTGGCAGAATTCCTGGCCTTATCCATTAACTTTTTATCATAAGCCTGGCTCATATCTGGGAATCTAGGGCCAAATATGTCCAGGTTTGGACCTCGTAAAGGATTTAATCCTGCCATACCAATAAGATTCAATTGGTCTGTAATGAGCATTACATTGCCCGGGTTAAAATCAGGATTTATTCCACCAGCAGCGTTTGTTACAATCAAGGTTTTTATACCCATTCGCAGCATCACCCTAACCGGCAAGGCAACCTGCCCCATACTATATCCTTCGTAATAATGGGACCTCCCCTGTAATACGAATACTTGTTTCCCGGATAGGGTCCCCATAACCAGGCGCCCTTTATGACCCATAACGGTGGACGAAGGCCAATTGGGGATATCAATCGTTGGAATAATATCGGGATCCATGACATAATCAGCCAGCTCCCCCAATCCTGAACCCAGGATTAATCCAATGTTTGGCCGGCATTCTGTTTTTAACATAATTGAACTTACTGCTTCGTCGATGTCTTGTAGGGTGATATATTCTTCCATTCAATCCTCCACAAGCTAAAGTAATTATTAATTTTAATTGAATAAATCCAAAATTGCACTTGAAAAATAATCGGATTGGGTCAACAATACTTAGGACATCATGGTATTTTTTTGTATTTCCTAATAAAATCCGCCAGATAATTCGTGTTCAAATCGTAGGTAATTAATGCTCCCAATCCATAAGTAAACCCGGTAAGTGATGCAGGAATATCTGTACCTGCGTAATGAACGATCTAATTGTAAATCATTCCCACTATTCTAGAAATTTACCCCAGATACGTTCTCAAATTTCATAAAAAAACAGCGAACTTTTTATCCTAATCCCTGTCAGGAAGCTAATTTCTTCTTCCAGAATTCAAGTTCTTCCGGAAGCGGCGCATCAAAACGTACCGGCTCGGTTGTTCCAGGGATGCGTATTGTGATACTTGATGCATGAAGAAAATGGCGATCAAGCTCAAAACTTGATTTCTTATATCCATACAAGGTATCACCCGCCACAGGACATTTCAAATAAGCTAAATGGAGGCGTATTTGGTGTGTCCTTCCCGTAATAGGATGAACTTCTAAAAAGGTATGGTGAGCAAATCGTTCTTTCGTAAAGTATTCTGTTATTGCAATTCTTCCCTTGTTCTCCTGGACAACGGCCATCCGTTTACGATTGGCTGGGTCCCTTCCAATAGAGGCTTCTATTCTCCCTGAAGGTGTTGGTGGATGAGAATCAACCATGGCATGGTAAAGTTTGGTTACAGCCCGGCTGCGGAATTGTTCCTGTAAAAAACGGTGCGTTCTATCATTTTTTGCCACAAGAATCAAACCCGAGGTTTGTTTATCCAGGCGATGAACAATCCCCGGTCTTAATTCCCCACCAATGCCTTCAATATTTGGGGAATGGGCCAGTACCGCATGGATTAAGGTCCCACTGGAATGTCCTGCAGAGGGATGCACAACCATACCGGCTGGTTTATTAATTACGATCAGATCTTTGTTTTCAAAAACTATATCAAGGGGAATGTTTTCTGGAATTAGATTAACAGGCTGTACTGGAGGTAAATAGAATAGAATTTCATCTCCCGGTTCCAGCGCAAATCCATTTTTTTTTGTAACAATGTTGTTTACCGTTACCCATCCTTGTCCAATCAGGTTTTGAATCTGGCTTCTGGATATTTCATGGACTTGGATCGTAAGGAATTTATCCAGCCGGAATCCTTTCTCCCCTGCAAAGGTAAATTTGTAACAATTATCGTTCAAACAGATTCTTCTCCATTAATAGAAGCAGCCTCATTGGGATTTATATTCCCATCCCCAATGGACTGTTTCCTTTCTTTCTTTTCTTGAAACCACAATCCGATAATCAATACCGCTACTCCAACTGAAATACTCGAATCAGCGATATTAAAAACCGGAAATGTGCCCACTGAAATAAAGTCTGTCACATGTCCATATTTTATCCGGTCGGTAAGATTACCAATTGCACCACCTAGCTGCAGAATCAAGGCTATGCGCAACACCCATTCGGCGGTGGGAACTCGTGGGTAATAATATAGGATCACCAATACTACCAAAACAGCTAATACCGCAAGAATAGTGCCTCCCCCCTGAAAAATTCCAAACGCTGCGCCTGTATTGTTCCAGTTTACAATTCGAGCATAGGGTATAAGCCATTCCCAGGGAGCCCATACTTCCCCAACTGCCAGGTTAGTTCTAACCAGCGACTTTGTATACTGGTCCAGTATGAGAATTACACTTGCAATAATTATTAATAGAACATATTTCTTAACATACTTATACAACTGCATTCCTCCAGAATTGTCTTTAGTTGATTTTACCCCATTCTATTTAATATCAAGTGTTTGGATAAGAGATCCCCTGCTAAATAGGGCAGATCGGTTTTTCATAAACACGCATCAGCACATTACCAATCTTTCTGTTGGGATTTTCTTCCAGTATTTTTAATATATGTCCAGTACAGCCAGAATGACAATCCGATCAGCCAAATCCAATAGTCGGGGATTTGATTTATTATCGACCAATACTTTGAGACCATCACATTCAAAAGATGCTACCCCAATTTGATGCCAGACCAAAGAATTCGTAATTTCATTGTGTAAAAAAAAATATATTAGCCAGCGGACTTTCTTTTCAGTAAAATATGATGCTTGATTTGGGCACGAAAATTCCCTGGGCATAATGCATTATCAAAGTTGACGTATCTGCCCGCATTTATCGATTCTCCCAGGCTGCCAATCGAAATAATTAAGGAATCCGGAAGCTAATAAACCAATCAATTGCAACCCGGAGCCTCAGGCAGCGCAAACCGTTTCCCAACCAGATAATATAATAATTTTGAAAAGTACCAATTATCTGCGCTTATTATTCTCTTGAAGGATTTGATGATTGTAAAATTTCCCTGGATTTCTTCCCGATTTTCGATTTATTACTACCAATTTGTCCCCGATTGTCCTTTTCAACTAAAAATTGGTAAACCATTGAAGAGGATAGTGAGACCACCCCGTATCCCAATTGATATTTTATATAATTACTCACTTGATTCAGCATTAAACCAAATTTGAAATTTTACGAAATTATTTTTCCGGAATTACTTCAATTCATGGACTCAGAAAATTTTTTTTTGTTGCAGTATTAAATTTTTTTTCGGGTTCTGGAACTGTTGGTGTTCCAGAACCCGGTCCGTTTTATCTCACCCTAAACTTTTTGAACGGCAATCTCCAGGGTTTGACCGTCAAAATCATCCTGGGATTTTGATAAATCCTCTGGAATACTGCCTTCATAAATCTCTTTACTGAGAGTTTCGCCTTTTATATATTCATCGAATGCCTGAACCGCTGCAATCAATCCTTCAGAGGCTTTATAGTAAAGAATAATTCGATCGGATATATCCAAACCTGTATCCTTGCGTAAATCCTGCACACGCCTCACGAATTCCCTTGCCAATCCTTCATGAATTAATTCCGTGGATAGCTCTGTTACCAATGCAGCCAGATAAGCACCTTCAGAAGCGATGGCATATCCCTCGCGAGATTGTGCCCGTACTTCAATTTCGTCTGGTTGAATCTGGAAGATTTCACCATCCACCTCAACAGAAATTGATTTCCCTTCCAGTAGTTGTTCTGCTGATACCTGACCATCCAGCTTAAATAAAGCTTCCCGGATACCTGGAAATTTTCTGCCATATTTTTGACCCAATTGTTTGGGTAATGGATTAATTGTATATGTAACCGCTTCTCCAGCTTTCCCAAGAGTGCGAACATTTTTTACATTTAATTCATCTGCAAGGATATCAGCATATTTCCCAATGATATTCCTTTCCTCGGCACTTCCAACTGAAAAAGAAGCTTCAGCCAGGGGTTGTCTGACTTTCCTGTTGGCTTTGTTGCGCGCTGCATGACCCAGGGAAGCCAGTTTCATAACCAATGTCATTTCTTTGTTCAGATCCTCCTGGATAAGATCGGAATCATACAATGGCCAATCCGCAAGATGGACTGAAAGAGGTGAATCTTCATCCAATTTATGCACCAGGTTTTGATAAAGTTCTTCAGCGATGAATGGCATTGATGGTGCCAGGAGTTTAGAGACCGTTACCAATGCCTGGTAGAGTGTGGTGTATGCTGCATTTTTATCACCATCAGATTCGCTTTTCCAAAAACGGCGCCTGGACCTTCGTAAATACCAGTTTGAAAGTTGGTCTACAAAGGTTTCGATCGGCCTGGTTGCCCCGAGTACGTCGTACGTTTCCATTGCCTGGGTGACATCCCTGACCAGGGTATTTAATGCTGAGAGCAGCCAGCGATCAAGCATACTGTATTCAACCAATCCATCATTTTTCGGGTTCCATCCGTCCAGGTTGGCATACATAACAAAAAATGAGAATGTATTCCAAATTGTTAATGTGAATCCCCGAACCACCTCAGCAACCAGATCACTGGAAAAGCGTCTTTCTTGTCCTGGCGGACTGGCAGATAATAGATACCAGCGCATAGCGTCCGCTCCATGTTGATTGATGACATCCCAAGGATCAGTGACATTTTTGCGAGATTTGGACATTTTCTGTCCCTCAGCATCGAGGATTAATCCCAGACAGATCACATTTTTAAAACACTCACTATCAAAGAGCAAAGTGCTAATTGCATGCAAAGAATAAAACCAACCCCGCGTTTGATCTACTGCTTCACAGATATAATCAGCAGGGAATTGATTTTTAAATTCATCCTGATTTGCGAAAGGATAATGCCACTGGGCTACTGGCATGGCACCAGAGTCAAACCATACATCAATTAATTCGGGTACTCTGTTCATAGTCCCACTGCACTCAGCGCATTTAAACGTTATCTCGTCAACATAAGGTCGATGTAAATCCAGGTTTGTCAGATCCTTACCGGCTAAATCGGATAATTCTGCAACTGAACCAACACAGGATTGGTTATGGCACCTTTCACATTCCCAGACCGGTAACGGCGTACCCCAGTATCTCTCACGACCCAAAGCCCAATCGACATTATTTTCCAGCCAGTTTCCAAATCTACCATTCTTAATATGACCCGGATACCAGTTTATCTTCTCATTCAAAGCCACCAACCGGTCTTTTAACTGGCTGGTGCGGATGTACCAGGTGAGGCGCGCATAATACAGCAGCGGAGTCCTACACCGCCAGCAAAAAGGATAAGTATGGATGATGGTTCCAGCCCGGAAAAGAAGACCACGGCTTTCCAGGTCTTGAATAATATGGGGATCGGCATCCTTCACAAAATAGCCGCTCCACGGTCTCACCTCGGGAATGAAGCTACCATCTGGACTTACCGTCATGATAATTGGCAAATCTTTCTCAAGGGAAATCTGCATATCCTCGGACCCAAACGCCGGGGCAATATGCACCAGACCCGAGCCATCACCGGTGGTCACAAAATCTCCCAAAACAACATAGTGGGCAGGTTTCACGGTTGGTATAAATGTGTAAAGCGGCTGGTATTTCTTTCCCAGAAGATGTTTTCCTTTATAGCGTTCCAGAACCATCACCGTTTCATCAATAAATATAGAAGCAAGCAGTTCCTCGGCGAGAATCAATTTCTCTGAACTGCCGTCTGGCAGGGAATGTTCAACAGTCACATAGGTTACATCTGGATGCACAGCTACTGCTACATTGGCAGTGAGCGTCCAGGGTGTTGTTGTCCAGACCAGGAGGGATGTGCCCGGTTCATTAACCAACGGCATCCTAACAAAAACGGAAGGATCTTCCGCTTGGTCATAACCCAGAGCTACTTCGTGATCAGATAGAGGAGTACCACAGCGTGGACAATAGGGCACAACTTTATATCCCTGGTAAAGAAGTTCCTTCTCCCAAAGGGTTTTTAAGATCCACCACACTGATTCAATATACTCATTCTTAAAAGTTACATAAGCCGTATCTAAATCTACCCAGAAGGCAATACGATCAGTGAGTTTTTCCCACTCCTGAATATATGTAAATGCGGATTTTCTGCACAGTTCATTAAATTTATCAATTCCGAAGGATTCAATTTGCTGTTTATTGGTAAATCCAAGAGATTTTTCCACTTCAATTTCAACCGGTAGGCCATGCGTGTCCCACCCGCCGCGCCGGATGACATGTTTACCCCTCATGGTCTGGAAGCGGGGAAATACGTCTTTAAAGGCACGCGCCAGGACATGATGCACTCCCGGTTTACCATTCGCGGTTGGCGGTCCCTCATAAAAAACATATTCTGGTTGACCAGCACGAAGTTCCATGGATTTGTGAAAAATGTCGTTGCTTTTCCAAAAATCCAGCACACCGTTTTCCATTTGGTTGACATCAAGTTTTGATGAAACAGGTTTGAACATCATATCTCCTTGTTGAATAAAAAAAATCCCGACCCTTGACAGAGACGAGAGATTTCCCGCGGTACCACCCTGTTTTTCACCTGATTGGTGAACACTCTATCAGGTACGTCCAATTTCTGGATAAACCTGCACCAATTTAACGTTTGGTGAAACCGTCTCACTTACTTACAGGCTCTGCTGTGTTCGGTTTGCTGCTCCGGAAGGATTTTCGGCTTATTCTTTTCCCCGGCTCACACCATCCCGGGTTCGCTGACAAAAATCCCAAGCCTACTCTTTTCCATCAATGCATTTTATAAGATTCTTAGATTATGCCATAATCACTTGAAAATATCAATCATTTTTGGACATCATTAAAATAATGCCTTGCTGGTATTGTTGTGAACCATGTTTCATCATAGAAAACTGGATATTGGTATTTACCATTAATTGATTGGGTGATGACGTGATGAATAAACAGTCTTTCCCTGTGTCATCCAGAAAACAAGATAAAGTTTTATACACTTCACTCCAAGTGAATGTCAATTCACGTCTATCTGGAAAATTTTAAATCAAATTCGGGACTATCGCATGATAAGGCTGTGTCCAAAGTGAATTCGGCCGTTCCCTTAACACCCATATCCTTCAAAGAAACCACCTATTCTCTGACGCGGTCTTAAGAATTCCAGCTTAATATTAAATATATTCTTCAATCGATTATTCAATTGTTTGCTGATTTAGTGGCATTCATTTCTTAATATTTTTATAAAATTAAACAAAATATCTATTTTGCATAGATTAAAAAAGGCATTTCTTCTGCTTACTACAGAAGAAATGCCTTAAATTAAATATTCTCTCGAATTATTTTCTTAATGCTATCGTTACTTTCCGGCTGGGTTCCTCTCCAACACTTTCGGTTTTTATTAATTCATTGTCGCATAGCTCCAGGTGGATCATCCGGCGTTCATTAGCCGGCATAGGCTCCAGGTATTGCCTCCTCCCGGTTTGAATGGCCTGTTCAGCCATTTTTCTCGCCAACCTGCGCAGCTGGTTTTCACGCCGAGATCGATATCCTTGAACATCAACCATGAGCGGAACCCAATATCCAAGCTTCTTACTGACAATTAAGCCAACAATATACTGAAGGGCATTGAGTGTTTCGGATTTCCTTCCAATTAAGATACTGAGGTCATCCCCCTTAATATCCACATTGATGGCTTTCTGGTCATGGCCTTCTTCTGGTTCCCCAAAGCAAACATCTACCTGGGCTTTTACTTTCATCCGGTCTAACATGTCATATGTAACCATTTTTGCCACTTCAAGCGGGGTCAGTTCAAAAACCTGCTCATCCGCCAACGCAACAACAGTTGAGTCTTCGTTACTCTGTTTCAGAATGTCGTCATGTTTCTCATTATCTAAGCGGAATGTCAGCCGGACCCTGGCATGTCTGCCACCCAATCCAAACAGTCCCCGGCTTCCTTCATCCAACACTTCGATTAAAACGTCATCTTTTGATACCCCCAGTTCTTCAACCCCTCTGGAAATGGCTTCCTCAATATTCGGGGCAATTATCTCGATTGTAGTTTTCTCAATTCCCATCTTTACCTCATTCTGTCGAGAAATCCTTACTTGGTTTGAACAGGTTTTCGTGCGGGCAATAGGTTGCGCCAATTCACCTTTCCAAGCATGGAGTATTGGATAATTCCAACCACATTTGATGTGATGAAGTATAAAGCCAGTCCTGATGCCAGTGTATAGGCAAGATATCCCATCAGGAACGGCATATAAATAGACATCATATTTCCCATCATGGCAGTCTGGTCCTGTGGATTACCTTGAGGGGGTGTCATTAATTTCGATTGAAAATAAGTGGTGATAACCACCAGTATTGCCAGCACAGGGATTCCTATTGCAATCCCTGGAATGTAAAGTCTTTCCGGTTGACTTAAATCCATCCACAAGAATTGATTGTTGATTGGAATGAGGGTTGCCACATTAATTATGGATGGATAGATTACTTTTATCAGGTCGAACATCTGAAGAGGTGTATTCGCCAGGGATCGGATAATGGCCTGGTAGAGACCAATAATAATTGGAAATTGGATAACAGTTGGCAGGCATGACGCCATCGGATTGATTCCCATTTCCTTGTAGAGCTTCATTTGCTCCTGCAGCTAATTTATCCTTTTCACCCTTATATTTTTTTTGCATATCAATCCAGCGCTTATCAGACTGGAGACTCTGCATGGCCTGTGTTCCTTTAAGCTGTTTAACAGTCAAAGGATGGGTTACCAGCCTGATCAGGATTGTAAAAAGGATGATCGCAATTCCGAAATTAGTGAATAGCTGGTAAATAAATAATAAAATATTTACAAATGGACTAATTATTAGTGTATCCCACATATCCTATCCTGCCAGTCTGTCTTATTTAGGTATTGAAAAAGACCAAAGGTCATTTCCGTTCATTGAAAATGCCTTGAGCAACTCTTCACCTTTAGTAATTGCAAAAAGAATTGAGTCTCCAACAACAATTGGCGGTGTGTAAATTTCTCCGTCTACAATTTTTGTCCATAATTTATCGCCATTAAAATTTACAGCAATAATCTCACCAATTTCAGTCCCATACACGACTCCATCCTGGATAACCGCTGGTGTGCCGACAATCCCGCCGCCATTTTGCGAACTCCATTTCAAGGTTCCGGAGACTGCATCCACTGCGTAGAAATTTCCCGATATATCACCGAAATATAATATACCCTCATCAAGCAGGGGTCTCGACCAGATAGCATCATTTGTTGGAAAACGCCATTCAACAAGGCCATCGATTTTATTGAGGGCGATCAGCTCGTTTGCCAGTGTCCCAATAAATAATTTTCCTTCTCCGTTTAGAGCTGGGGCATATCCCAGTGCCCCACCCACATCGACTTTCCATATTTCTTGGCCGGTGTTTGCATCCAGGGCATAAAGAAAATGATCCATGGAAGCCTGGTAAATTACGTCTCCGTCACTTACTGGGTCTGCCCACAATGCCTGGCTGGTTTCAACCTTCCACAAAACTTTTTGTTGATCATCTAATGCGTAGAGGTTGTAATCCGAATTTGGAGCATAGATCTTATCGTTCTCAACCAGCACATGCCCTATATAAAGGCCCTCCGCCCCGTCAAATATCCACAGTTGGGCTCCGGTTTTGGGATTAATCCCATATAGATTTGATTGATAATCTCCGACAATTAATTGGTCGTTATCTAAAACCGGTGTGGAGAAAAATGCAGTTCCTCTGGATGGTTCCGCTGGAAAACGCCAGATCAATCCACCATTGCCGGTATTCACGGCATAGACACTGTCTCCATTTGCGATGTATGCAACCTCACCTGCTGCAGACAATCCAGGCCAGCTGTTTGTAACAACCCCGCCACCAGAACATCCCGTAAGCAGCAGGGCTGTCCCGATCAAAAGAAAAATCCATGAGTTCAAAAATGTTTTCATTTGTCTATTGTTGTATCCTGTTAATTGGTTTACAAATTTGTTCCGGGTTCATGGCACCGGGTCATATCCGCCAGGATTAAATGGATTGCAGCGCATTACTCGCCAGGCAGCCATAAAAGACCCCTTTATAACACCATATTTATAAATTGATTGATACCCGTAATGTGAACAGGACGGGTAAAAACGGCAGCTGTTTTGAGGTAGGGATGGCGAAATCAATTTTTGATACCCTCTGATCAATGCTAGTAAAATAATCCTCGGCAAGTTCAAAAAAGTAACCGGCATATCTTTTAATTTGGGTTCGCTTGAATATAGTTCCTTACTGTTCAATTTAATGCCTCTTAAAATCGATTACTTTTGCTCTGGTAAGCAGCTCTAAACACACTCGTTTTAACACTTCGTAACTTGTAATGGTTACCTGATGCCTGGGTATAAAAACCAAATTCCATCCAGTTCGAATTGATGGCAGCGTTTCCGATATGCATGCCCTGATTCTGCGTTTTGTACGGTTTCGTATTACTGCGCTTCCGATTGCTCTGCTAACTACAATCCCAATTTTGAGTTCGTCATCCTCTCTTTTCGTTGCCTGCAATAAAACCAGCGGGTGGGCATAAGACTTACCGCAGCGCCTCACCCGCTCAAAATCAGTGTTCTGGGTAAGGCGATTTTCTCGCTTCACCCGGACACCTAGGTTTGTGCCTCCCAGATGGATGACAATGATATCTTATCGTCCAGCAAAACAGAATGAACCCTGAATTGAAGGATTATTCCTACCACCGAATGCGCTTCACATGATTGTTCGCTTTTACTGTGAGCAAACGACGGCCTTTCAATCGGCGACGCTTGATAACCTTTTGACCATCAGACGTTGCCATCCGCGAACGAAAACCGTGTACTCGTAATCGGCGGTGAATTTTCGGTTGATATGTTCGTTTTGGCATTTAACTTCCTTTCAAAAAAATTTATATAATCCAGTTATTTAGACCATTTATTTAAATCAGACGGATTATTATACCGCAACGCATTTACCTGGTCAATTAGAAATAGCTCTAATATCTAATTTTCCCCCTTACCAGATAGGAGATCTTCCAAAAAATGTGCTCCAGCTGGATCGGTAATTGCGATAACTTCATCTCCAGTCTCAATTGCGGTTATCCCTCTAGGGATTATCACTTTACCTTCCCGGACAATGGCTGCCAGGACGCAATTCTCCGGTAATCCCAGGTTGCGAATTTCAACACCGATTGCCCGGGCTCCGTCTATTACTTTTTCTTCAACTATTGCATAATTACCACGGCGAATTTTTACTAATGTAACCATATCCCCAAGGGACATTTCCTCGCCGATAAGTGCAGCTGTAATTTCAGCCTGATTTACTGCCACATCCACGTGAAAATTCTCATTGAATAGCCAGGCGTTGATGGGATTATTCACCCTGGCAATAGTTCGGGGAACCTTATAACGTTCTCTGGCAATGTAACATAAGACAAGGTTAACTTGATCCAGTGTGGAAGTAGCTGCCAGGACATCTGCTTGTGCAATCCCGGCTTCCTCTAACACAGCTGTTTCAATTGGATCGCCCTCCACGATTAATTCTGTGGGCAGCTCTTTATGCAGGCTGCCTAAAATATCCTTGCGGAATTCTATCAATCGGATTTCGTGATCCTCCTCATGAAGTAGCTTCGCCAATTGCGCACTGGTTCTTCCTCCGCCGATGATAACAACTTTCATGAGACACCTTCCAAACGGCTGTGTGATAATCTTTCACGGATGGCGTTGATTCCATCATATGTGGTTGATACATGGATAATGTCCCCAACTTCAAGTTTTTGATTGGGGGATGGCATATATGCCTTGCCACCTTTTGTGACTGCCACCAGTTGGCAATCCTGGTTCAAGAATAACTCCTCCATGGTGCATTCTGACCAGCCTTCAGGGACCAGGATTTCATAAACTTCTACCTCACCATTCCCGGCTGAAAATACAGACCGAATCTCATTATGGTGAATCATCTCCTCTACACGTTGCGCAGCCCATAGGGAAGCACTGATAACTTGCAAGTTGAAAGTTTCAAAAAAAGAGAGGGAGTTTGGATAGTTATTTCTTACCACCACATTTGTGATGTGAAAATTATGGCGGGCAATATGGCCAACTACCATATTGACAGAATCATAATCAGTCAGACTTGTAAGAGCATCTGCGTTTTGTATTCCAGCCCTGATTAATATATCCTCGTTCAGGGCATCCCCTTCGACCATTCTTCCCCGGAAATCAGGCGGCAGTCTATTAAAAGCAGTGAGATCCTTATCGACTATGGTAACAACGTGGCCATTTCGAAATAAGCGGTAAGCGAGGTCTGAACCCATTTTTCCACAGCCTACGACAAGTACATTCATCTATTCTTTACTCCTATTATTTTCTTCAACCTGGTAGGGAACTTCAGTAATGATGATGTTCTGTTGGTTGAGCAAGGACTTTCGCAGGGTGTCGGCTGTCCTGGTATGCAGCAAATTGTTCCACCAATGCCTGGAGACAAATTGTGGCACAACGATGATGAGCGCTTCATTTGGCTTGCGAAGTTTATCCATTTCATGAATATATCCAAGAAGTGGTTCAATAAACAACCTGTACGGGGATTCAAGAATCACCAGCCGGACCCCATCCCCCCATTTTTTCCACTTCTCGATCAGTCTATTGGTTTCATCCGGATCGATGCTTACATGCATTGCGGTAATATCGTCCGATATAGTGCGTGCATACCGCAAAGCCTCCAGCGTGCCCCGGTGTACACCAGCCACAGTTAATATTACCCTGCGGCGCACCATGGGTGGTGGAGCACCAAAATTATCCAGGGACAATTTCCTGGCTACCCTGGCATAATGTTTATGTATCGCTGAAAAGGTAAAAACCAGGATCGGAATAACCAGGATGATGATCCAGGCGCCGTCAAGAAATTTCGTGATTCCAAATATTAAAACTACAATAATTGTGGTGACGCATCCCACGCTGTTTATAATCATTTTTGTTAACCAGGATTTTTCATGTTTTAGGGTTGAGCCGCGCTCCTTCAACTCCTCATCCGGAGATAATTTACCAGACTTCCACCAACGGTGAGCCATGCCTCCCTGGGATAGCGAAAATGATAGGAACACCCCGATTGCATAAAGAGGGATCAGGTTTGTAACAGAGGCATTGAAAATTATAATCAATAGACTGGCAATTAGAGCCAGGGCAACAATTCCATAGGAATATACCAGCCTGCTGCCTCGAAATGCCAACTGGCGAGGTAGAAATCCATCCACAGCAATCAGCGCACCAAGACGGGGAAAATCTGCAAAGGCGGTATTGGCAGCCATAATCAGGATAATCGCAGTTGATGATATTACTGCCAAATAGAGCACACCTCTACTCCCAAATATCGTTCTTCCAATTTGAGAAATCACAGTTTCAGTCTCCGAAGGCATAGCCTGAATTTGGACGGCTAAAAATGTAATCCCCACCAATAATGTACCGAGGATTAATGACATGATGATGAGGGTTTTCCCTGCATTATTACTGCGGGGTTCCCGAAATGCAGTTATTCCGTTGGATATCGCTTCTACACCGGTAACTGCCGCCGTTCCATTGGCAAATGCTCTCAATACCAGGAATAAGGTCAACGGCTGGGTGATTCCAGAATTTTCTAGATGCGGCGGATCAACTACAGTTCCTAGGTTACCAGAAAAATACTGGTATAAACCGACCGATACTGTTATATACATCACAAATATAAAAAAATATGTCGGGATAGAAAAAGCAATCCCCGATTCACGAACACCCCTAAGGTTTACCAGCATTACAAAAAAAACAAAAAAAACCGCAAGTTGAACCCGAAAGGGAAATAAATCCGGAAAAGCAGATACAATTTGCGCAACTCCAGATGAAATTGATACGGATACTGTCAGGATATAATCGGTTAATAACGCTCCTGCAGCCACAAGGGCTGGGATGCTTCCTATGTTATCTCTGGCAACGATATATGCTCCACCCCCGCCAGGGTATGCATGTATGGTTTGTTCATAAGATATGGTCAGAATTGTCAGTAGAGCGACAATTACCAATGATAAGGGGATTGAATATTGGAGCGCTGCTGTACCAGCCAGCACGAGGATGACCATCATTTCCTGAGTTGCATATGCTGTTGAGGAAAGTGCATCGGATGCAAATACAGCCAGGCCAACCAGTTTACCAATTGTCTGATGTGGGGCATCCGCAGTCGATAACGGCCTGCCCATCAACCATGTCCGCCATGATCTCGGCGGAGTGTACTCTATCTGGCGTTTCAGTACATTGGTACCATCAGATGATTTTAAATCCATGTTTAATTGTTGGTTTGCCGCTCTAACGTATTTAAGAATTTTTATAAGGCATTATAAAGATAATATTTATCTTTTAATAGCCAAATTATAAGCGAATTTTCCCAACCGGGCGTATCTAAAATCCCCGATCATTTGAATTCTGGATATTATCCGGGTTTAAACGCTGGTTGCATCGTAAGGAAGGAGGGAAAAATCTCAAACAGCATATTAATCATCCTTACAGAGTAAAAATCACAATTGTATGGAAATTAGGAAGTGATTGATTTCTTTAGGATTTCATAGAATTATCTAACCATGCTGATCTGATGGAAGCATTACGACCGGAAAAAATATTGTTCAAGCAGCTAACCAGCCATTATTAAGAATAGTCCAGCACCCCGGTCATACCATCCCGTAATAAACCCGTAAACCTCACATTCGAGATCGTATTTGTAATGGCTTTATCATGTGTAGCTGTCACCCTTATGTAATTATCGGATAGTCCGCTAAGCGTAAATCCATTTCCTCCATCCGCCTCAGCTTTTTCCCAAAGGACGATCGTGTTTTTCCCAACAAATTTCTCTCGATATACCTTTGAGGATTCGTTGAAAATCATCCTGAAAACTGAGTTCCTTTGCCGCTTTATTTCTTCCGGAATCTGGTTGTTCAATAATGCCGCTGGTGTACCGGGCCTGGATGAGAATGTGAACGCATGGCCCCCAGAAAAAGAGAGACTCCTTATAAAATCCAGTGATTCATTAAACTCGCCTTCTGTCTCGCCGGGGAACCCGGCAATCACATCCGTAGAAATAGCAATTTCGGGTAAATAAGCACGGATCATTTTTATCTTCTCTGCATAATTACAAGGGGAAAACCTGCGAGCCATCCGTTTTAAAACCGATTCGGAACCAGATTGTATAGGGATATGTAAGTGCTGGCATAAGCGGGGATTATTCCACAATTTAATTAAATCCTCTTCTACATCCCAGGGCTCAATGGATGATAACCGGACGCGCTCGATATCACTATCATTCAGTATTGTAGTTATAAGATCCCGAAGTACCAAAGGGGTAGAGAAATCCATTCCCCAGGATCCTAACTGGACACCTGTTAAGACGATTTCTTTCGTACCTCCCGAAGTGGCGGAATGAACGTCCTGTACTATTTTCTGAAGGCTAAGGCTCCGGCTTTTTCCCCTGGCAACCCGGGTGATACAGTAGGTACAATGCTGGTCACAACCATCCTGGACTTTAATAAATGCACGTGTCCTTTTTCTCGATCCTGGAAGTGGTTCTCTCCGGTATTCAAAACCTTTCTCCAGGAATTGTGGAAGTCCCAACCAGGTTTGGACAATTTCCTCCTTATCCTGGTTATCAACCACCCGCACAACACCGGTCAGTTGAGCTGCATCTGAGTGCTGAATGGTTGACCAGCATCCGGTAACAATAATCCCGGCATTTCCCTCTCGATGAGTCTTACGAATCATTTGGCGTGAGTCTGCAGCAGCCTTGGCGGTCACTGTGCAGGTATTAATGACTACAAGGTCAGCTTCCGCAGCATTCGCTGTCAGATCCCAGCCTGCCTGGCGAAATTGATATCCGATTTTCTCAATCTCACTTTGGTTCAGGCGGCATCCAATTGATTCCAGAAATACTCTCATCTTTGACCTTTAAGGATTGCTTACAACAAAATTATCAAAAAAGATTTCTACTCCCGGAGTACTACCACTGCTGACAAGCAAACCGGCACGTCCAGATGCAATACTCGTTGTCGCTGGCCTCCAATATCCGTTCTCCATTAACGGAAAATGTAAGGTTGGGACCGATACACCCAACCACGAGATCATTACGGGCGCCACCTTTTCGGATGGCTTCAAAATACTGCATTTCTGTATCGGATAAAATGGAATAATTACCATCCTTTACTTTTATGATCCCCGCATAACCATCACTACTGATTAGAAAGGCGTAAAAATTATCATTATCCCTCAACCGGCAGATAACACCGAAACCATTATCATCCGGTCCGCCTAATTTGGCAGCTTCGACAGCAAGTAACACATTGTTATAATTATCTACAAGCGCTGACCAATAATCATAATTGGGTTGGTTTACAAAAAATCTGAATCCATCAAATTGGTACTCAATGATTGACCCATTATCCTGAATAGTCGGCCAGCCACTGGCCGGGTTGGAAAAATCATCACGAAAGATTTCCCTGGCTGGTGATTTTGCTTCCGGTGTATTACTTGGAAGGGAGGAGCTGTTGCAACCCGTAAGTAAAGCGATGAACAAGGTTAGAAAAAATAATCCAAAATACCTGAACTTCTTTTTTTCGCTTGAATGTTGAACTATCCAAATCGGTGTTACCACTGTATCACCTTAATTGGAATTTCAACTTGGAAGGATACTCTTCAACACGGCTCAATCTGGTTGATTTCCTGTCATTACACGGTTCAATAACATATTACAGCTGGTTACCCCCATATATGAATTGTCCAGGAATTAGCGCTTCTACCTCATCTCCGCTGGTGATGAATCCGCATTTTTCCACCCATGCCACAATTCCCCTCCGTAGTTTTGCTATATTTATAAACTTCGCTTGTAAACCCTCCCGATCAGGGTAATGTAGCTGAATGGTTTTCCCAATCGTATTGCAGGGAGAGTTCACCCCATCCACAACCAGGACTGCCCCCGATGAGAAAAACAATCGGGTAGAGGGTGGGATCGTGGTCAACTTTGATATGCCCTCAAGTACGAGGTTAACTCCGTACCATTCCGGGAGAAGTACGCTTAAACCGAGTTCTTCACGTGTTTCCGCTAACTCTTCGTGTGAAAGGATGGTAACCTGGCGGTAGTTCCTAATCTTTGTACCGATAGGATAATAGGGAGTCCGATCCCCGGAATTGATTGTCAATCCGGAGTGATGATCTCCAATGAAACCGGAGAAATCAACATCAACCTGGCTTGACACGCCTGGTAATATGGGTATCCGGTAAATCACCCAATAAAACAGTATCTACTTTTCCAACTACTTTCTGTTTCATTTTTCTGAATCCTATAAACAATTTGAATAAGACAATCTATTTGGGAGTTTCTCCTGGTTTCCCTTTACCTAATTCCTGAGAACGCTCATAAGCAGCCCAAATCGCACGCGAAACAGCTGTTCTAAAACCCGCTTTCTCAAGATAGTAAAGAGCCGCTGCGGAAGTTCCCCCTGATGAGGTCACTTCATTTCGAAGCTGGGCGGGGTGTGCCGATTTTTTATCATAGTATTCCACTGAGCCTCGCACGGTTTCCAAAACCAATTTTTCAGAGATCCGACGGGGGAAGCCGAGGTGTACGCCGGCATCGATCATCGCTTCCATGAATAAAAACACATACGCGGGACCACTGCCGGATAAAGCCGTTGCCATATCAAGGTATTCCTCAAATTCCACAAATACTTCTTCACCCATCGCACCAAGGATCTGGCGGGTGTAATCCATCTGTTTCTCCGTAACCTGGGCAGATTTCGTCCAAACGGTAATTCCCTTACCAATTTGTGCGGGTGTATTGGGCATAGCGCGTACGACAATGGAATGATTCGTACCTGAAGATATTTGATTTATGGATGCTCCGGCTACGATGGATAGAATGAGTGCGTTAGGATCAATCTTTCCTTTTAACCCATCTAATACCCCATTTAGCCGCTGCGGTTTCACAGAGATAATAATTACATTGGCCCCTAAAATCGCCTGCTCATTATCAACATGAGGAGTGATTTGGAATTTGAGTTTCATTTCTTCAATCCGCTCCCGGCGGGGATCAGAGCCATGGATATTTTCAGGAGGGATCAATCCATTTCTAATTAAACCGGCAATAATAGCCTCTCCCATAACTCCCAGACCCAATACGGAAATTGTCAGGTTTTTTTCTGATTTCATCGATTACCTCTCCCTTCTCCTCTCCATTACAATGCATTCCAGCGAACATACATGGCTGTAGAGATCATTCTTCCGGCACTTTTTTCCACAAGAACAGTCTCACCAGCCGTAACCTCACCATGAAAACCTCTCATCATTTGGTCTACTGTATAGTACAGGGTAAGTGCGGATGCCTTCACAGCATAGGCAGTCAATACAATAAATAATGGGTTGGGATTAAGAACCTGCCTGCAAATCTCCATTAGTTGTGGAAATAATTTGTAAAAATCCCAAACCTCCCCTTTTGGACCACGCCCAAATTTTGGAGGATCAAGGATTATCCCATCATAATTAGAACCACGCCGGACTTCTCGTTGAATAAACTTTAAGACATCATCCAGAATCCATCGGATAGAGGCATCGGAAAGACCTGCAGCCTGTTGGTTTTGTTTTGCCCAAAGTATTGCTTTGTTCGAGGCATCCACATGGGTTACTTTCGCACCCTCCTGAGCAGCAGCCAGGGAAGCAATAGCGGTATAACCAAATAAATTTAATACCTTAATTGGATGTTGAGCATGGGAAACACTCTCAGAAATCCAATCCCACTGGACAGCTTGTTCTGGAAAAACGCCGATGTGCCTGGATGAGGATAATTGAAGTAGAAATTTTAAATTTCTGTATGAGATAAACCATTGTGTCGGAATTTGCGATTTAATTTGCCAGTTGCCAGAGTTCAGGCCATCTCCCAGATAATAAACTGCATCTGCATTTTGCCAGGTTTTTTCTGGTAAAGCCTTCACCCAAAAAGCCTCCGGTTCGGGACGGTCTAATATATATTTTCCGTATCTTTCCAGTTTCCGTCCGTTTCCGCTATCCAATAATTCATAATCCTTCCACCCTGAAGCAGAAATCAAATGAATTCTGGGAGACATGATGGTATCAGGAGTAACTTTGTTCACGATATATTTCCCGGAGGTTCAAAAAAAATCAAATCCTACTGAGTATATCAGGTTTAAATGGAAGATAATTGCCTGAAAAATTTTGAAATCCATGATGTATGGGCATTATAATGTCTGGTAACCCTATGTCCTTGGAGACCTTAAAACATGGCGAAAAATTCTTTCAATTTTGATATCCTTCCAGACCGCAGGCAGAGTGAAAGCATAAAGTGGCGGCTTTTTGGAGAAGATGTACTGCCCATGTGGGTGGCAGACATGGATTTTTATTCTCCCCCCGAGGTCACCCGGGCGTTACAGCAGCGCGTCCAGCATGGATTATTCGGATATGGCGGGATAATTCCTGAACTCATGGAAGTAACAGCAGGGTGGATTGGTGAACATTACAACTGGAAGGTTGAACCGGATGATCTGGTATTATTGCCGGGGGTTGTTACAGGATTCAACCTTGCATCAAGGACTGCTGCCCAGCCCGGTGAAGCAATAGTGATTCAAACCCCAGTATATCCACCATTCTTAAACGTGTGCCAAAATCAGCAGCTTATTCAACAGCAAACGGAATTGGTCTGGGATCGCCAAAACCAGGCATATTACATCGACTTCGATGTATTGAATTCGATTATTGATATCAAATCGAAAGTGTTTCTCCTGTGCAATCCGCACAACCCGACTGGCAGGGTTTTCCAAAAAAATGAGCTTGAAAAAATTGGTGAAATTTGCTTACGGAATGGAATAATGATTTGTTCAGATGAGATACATTGTGATATTGTATTTTCCGGCTCGCGGCACATCCCAATCGCATCCCTGTCTCCAGAATTGGAAATGAATTCAATTACCTTGATTGCTCCAAGTAAGACCTTTAATATCCCCGGTTTGGATTGTTCATTTGCAATCATTAAAAATCCCGAACTCCGCAAAAAATTTAATCAAGCCAGGTGTGGCTTGGTTGGGGGGGCAAATATTCTTGGCCAGGTTGCTGGTTATGCATCGTATAAACATGGATCAGAATGGTTAAGTGAGCTGCTTGTCTACCTGGAAGGAAACCGGGATTACATGATGGCGTTTATCAAGGACGAGCTGCCACAAATCCGCCTCCCAAAACCAGAAGGCACATACCTTAGCTGGCTCGATTGCAAGGAGATAAAATTAAATTCTAAGCCGTGTGAGTTCTTTCTGGATGAAGCCCGCCTGGGCTTGATGGATGGTACAACCTTTGGCCCTGGTGGGGAAGACTTCGTACGTTTAAATTTTGGCTGTCCAAGACATTTGCTAATTGATGGACTGCAGAGGATGAAATCAGCGGTAGATAAATTATCCAGATGAGATGATAAGCGTAATAAATTGTATAAAATATGAATCAAGGTTTAAGTATCCAGAATAAATCTTCCCGTGGCTCCTGTATTTCCTTTTCTGCAGGTGTAATAGCACTTTCGCTGATCGCTGTCCTTGGAACAATCGGTTTTTACTTCTTCCTGCGTGCTTTAGGTGCTTACCTGATCATAGCTGACGACCTCGAACAGATGGATGCAGTGGTTGTTCTGAGCGGCGGGGGTTTGTCACGCAGAGAAGAAGGTGCTAAGTTATTCAAAGAGAAATATGCAAAAATATTAGTACTCACTGAGACTGGCGAAACCGTGTCAGACCTGGGGGTAAATTATTCCACGATCCTAAAACAAGAAGCTATCCAGATGGGAATTCCTGATGACGCTATCCTGATCACCCAGGAACACGCCATTAATACTCAGGAGGAAGCTATTGCAGTTAAAAAGTTGTTGGAAAACAGCGAGCTAAAATCAACTGTTGTCATAACTGATCCTTTTCATACCCGTCGTGCAAGAATGATATTCCAGGATGTATTTCAGAACACAGACATTAATGTGAATGTCAGGCCGGTTATCGGATCCTGGTACCGATCGGACACATGGTTTGTCAGTAAACGCGGTTGGGAGGCAACCATTCAGGAGTATCTCCGGATCATTGGTTATAAGCTCGGGCTTCAAGCCTGATACGCAATCCTTTATTAATCTAATTCTGCCTGTTTGACATCCCAACTGATCTCATCATAAACTTTAAGCATGTTATCCAGAGTTTTTTCCTGTGCAGTGATGGGTTTGGATGGTGTGATTGTAGAAGTTGAAGTTGACATTGGTCAGGGGGGACTTCCGGTGATGGTAATTGTTGGACTGCCGGATACTGCTGTGCAGGAAAGCCGCGAACGAGTTCAATCTGCTATCAAAAATTCCGAACTGGATTATCCTCGAAAAAGAATCATCGTAAACTTGGCACCGGCATCGGTACGCAAGGAAGGCCCTGCCTACGATCTGCCAATAGCATTAGGAGTAATAGCAGCCAGCGGCCAAATTCCATTAGAGGATCTGGCTGACTGCCTGGTTATCGGTGAATTGTCACTCGATAGTTCAGTCCGCCATGTCAGCGGAATATTACCAATGACTGCTTGTGCCAGGGAAGCAGGATTTACCTCAGTTTTTGTACCTGCCTGTGATGCTGCAGAGGCAGCCTTGATTCCTGGAATAACCGTCTATCCGGTCAATAACCTGATGGACCTCTCGAATCATTTCAATGGGGTTTCTCCCATCCAGGCTTTTCCGTCATACATCATGGAGAGGATTGAATCCCCGGCTCAAACCGATTTTCAGGAAATAAAAGGCCAGGAGCATGTCAAGCGCGCACTTGAAGTAGCCGCTGCAGGAGGCCACAATGTATTAATGGTAGGTCCTCCCGGGTCCGGAAAAACACTCCTTGCGCGTGCGCTGCCAGCCATCCTGCCATTGATGTCAATAGAGGAAGCATTGGATGTCACCCGCATATACTCTGTAGCCGACAGCCTGCCCGCTGATACCCCTCTAATTCAGGCACGGCCATTCCGGGCTCCGCATCATACCATCTCTCACGCAGGGCTTGTTGGTGGAGGTAACTGGCCGCATCCAGGTGAAGTATCACTTGCGCATCGCGGGGTGTTGTTCCTGGATGAACTGCCCGAATTTGGTCATCGTGTGCTGGAAGTTCTCAGACAGCCGCTGGAGGATAAGGTCGTAACAATCAGCCGGGCACAGGGATCATTGACATTCCCGGCGAATTTCCAGTTAATTGCCGCCATGAATCCATGCCCTTGTGGATATTTTGGTGATCACGTCAAACCCTGTACATGTTCCAACCAGGTAATTCAAAAATATCAGAAACGTATATCAGGTCCGCTATTAGACCGGATTGATATTCATATTGAAGTACCGCGCATTGAATATCAAAAATTAAGCGACCAGAGGTTGGGAGAAAAATCCAGGGCAATTCAAGAGAGAGTGGATAAAGCCCGAAACCATCAGATAAATCGGTTTAATAATAACGGACTATTTTGTAACGCAGATATGCGCCCGGAGCATATCCGAAAATTTTGCGAACTTGACCAGTCCGGGGAAAAGATCATCCGTTCAGCGATGGCACAAATGCTGCTGTCTGCCCGGGCATACCACCGTGTGTTGAAACTGGCCCGTACAATTGCCGACTTATCCGGGTCTCCAACCATCCAGACGCCTCACCTGGCTGAAGCACTTCAGTATCGCCCACGGATAATGGAATTAGCATAATTCAGAGCCCCTTGCTTCTTCGATTAAATTCTTATTTGAAATAACTTATCCCCAAAAAATCATCCGGAAATATATTTCTGGAATGCATGGTTTCCATGCTTAATTGGAGTCGATTGGTTGCAGAAATCCTTTCGAATATTTTGGAAATTATTATTTTAAATATTTTTTATCATTTTCCTCTTATAAATCTCAATTAACCTTAAAATATTGCAAATTGGACAAAATTGGTAGGCACAATACTTGCATATTGGGCTCAATTCGTATATACTGTGGTTAATAGTGGTTAAAAGTGGATTAAAGTGGAACGCCGGTGTTTACCGGCGTTCTGCATAAGAAGGCAAGGTAGAACGCATGTTCTTTGGACAATACGAGCACACCATTGACGAAAAAGGACGCATCACCATCCCGGCCCGCTTTCGGGCAACCCTGGAAAATGGCGCATACCTGACCCGGGGGTTTGATAAAAACTTAATCCTTTTAACCCGAGACTCCTTTGAGAAAATTTCCCGCAGCATCAATCAGTTAAGTATAACCGATCCCAATACCCGCCAATTGTTCCGGTTAATTTATTCAAGTGCTAATGAGGTTGAATTCGATAAAATCGGTAGAATTCTCATCCAGGGATTTCTCAAGCAGGCCGCCAACCTTGAAAGTGCTGCTGTGGTTGTTGGCGCTGGAAATTATATAGAAATCTGGAACCCTGAAAGCTGGAACAAACACATGCTGGAACTTGAGGATACAGAGGCAAACAACCAGCGTTTCGCTCCCTTGGAATTAACGGTCGAATGAAGAATGATCTCCGAAGATGCCGCAAATTCGATTGCGCACCAACCTGTACTTTACCAACAGATCTTAGATTTCTTAAAACCCAAAAGCTCCGGAGATTATGTGGATGCTACCGTGGGCGCCGGGGGTCATGCCTGGGGTATTCTCGAAGCCAGTTCTCCTGAAGGGAGATTACTCGGACTTGACCTTGATTCACAGGCGCTGGAAATTGCACACCAGCGTCTTTCTGTTTTCGGACAGAGAGTCACCCTGGTGCATGCCTCATACACCACTTTATTGGAGAACGTTCAACAATTCGGTTTTACCGGGGTTCTTGGGATCATCCTTGACCTGGGGGTTTCATCCATCCAGCTGGATTCCAGTAGCCGGGGTTTTTCATTCATGCGGGATGGGGCGCTGGATATGCGCTTTAATCCCTACAGCAATACTACGGCTGCGGACCTGGTCAACTCCTTGCCAGAGGATAGACTTGCTGAAATCCTCTGGAAATTCGGGGAAGAGCGAAACTCCCGCAGGATTGCCCGGGCTGTCGTTGCCTCCAGGCCGCTGAAAACCACAACTGAACTGGCTGATATTGTGCGCAAGGCAGGTGGAAAAACCCGGGGAGGAATTAATCCGGCGACGAAAACTTTCCAGGCCCTGCGCATCGCCGTCAACCGTGAACTAGAATCTATCACCGAGGTTTTGCCGCAGGCAGTTGCTGTGCTTACTCCGGGCGGCAGAATTGCAGTGATTTCGTTTCACTCATTAGAGGATCGCATTGTGAAGCAGTATTTCAAGCAGGAAAGCAGGGATTGCATTTGTCCCCCGGACCAACCGGCATGTAATTGTGGGCACAAGGCTTCCCTTAAAATCCTAACCGCAAAGCCTGTAGTTGCCGACGGAAATGAGATAAAGGAAAATCCAAGATCTCGCAGTGCAAAATTACGGGTGGCGGAGAAACTAGACTTGGCATAAGAGTTGCACGGATAATATAAAGATGTCGACAGAAGAAAACCAGGCATTTCAACAAGCACCATGGCGGGTCCAGCTGCAAATCCTCGGGATGGTTCTCTTAGGGTTTGTAACAACCGCCCTGGTTGCCAGTATATACCTGAATGTATCCGCACAGACTGCATCTGCAGCCATTGAAACCGAATCACTGAGCTATACCAGGGATACACTGCAGCGGCAAATTGCTTCCTTACGAACTGAAATTGGTGTTATCACCTCCGCCAGGGAAATGCGGAAAAGGGCTGAAGAGCTTGGTTTCTCATTACCAGATGCAGAGAGTTCTAATTATTTGTTGGTTGAAGGGTATCCAGGTAAACAAACAAAAATTTCCGCTCCCCCGATTACACAGATTGAGCTTCCTGAATCAATATTAAAACCGATATATACCCAATCCCTCTGGGAGTGGCTGTATGAAAACATGGTTGATTTTCGAATGAACCAATACGGGAGTCTTCTAAAATGAAATGGTTCCCAATTCTCCCGCACAACCCTTGTGGGATTATTATTTTCCGTAGTTGGTATCGCAATTATTGGCCAATTATTAAGGATCAATATTAGCTCCGTTACAAGGACCTTCAGCGAGAATGCAAATAGGGTTTATGAATACCGCCGGGAAATCATCTACCCGGAAAGGGGATATATTTATGACCGCTGGGGACACTTGCTTGCCGGAAATCAGGAGGTTTATGAGGTAGGGGTTGATCTGAACAGCGTAACCAATCCAGAAAGTATTGCCAGTGTGCTTGAAGAGGTTCTGGATTTAGATTACGGAGATATATTACAGGAAACCAAAAAAGAGTATGAACAAGGGGTTTCAGAATATATTGTTCTGGCGAATTTCGTAAAACCCGAAGATATCGCCCGTTTGGAGGAAATTCGAGATTCTTACTGGGAAATTCCAAGCTCTGAAATAAAGAAGGGCGAAAGAAGACCAAGCCTGAACGGTCTGACATGGCAACCACATTTACAAAGGACATATCCAGAAAATGATGTGGGTGGAAATATCGTAGGGTTTTATGCGTTCCGGGATATGGTAAAGGGGAAACCCTATTTTGGGATAGAAGAAAAGTATGACAATATCCTTTCAGGCAGCACAATTGAAGTCTTGGTTCCAAACAATCCGAATTTGATTGAAGAGCTGCCCACTGCCCCCCCCGGTGCCAGTTTGGTGCTTACAATTGACAGAGAGATTCAGTCCAATGTAGAAAGCATTATTGACAGGGCAGTAAAACAGAACGGTGCTGTGTCCGGTACGGCTATTGTTATAGATCCCGAGACTGGTGAGATTCTGGCGATGGCAACCACACCACGCCTGAACCTTAATGAATACTGGAAATTAACGGAACAATTTGATGAGTCCACTCCGTTCAATAGGGCGGTCGGTGCATCCTTCGAGCCTGGCTCGGTTTTTAAAGTGCTTACCATGGCAACGGCGTTGGATACCGGGAAGGTTACCCCCAACACCCCATTCCTGGATACAGGGACCATCACAATTGGTGGAATCAGTATCTTCAACTGGGATAGAGCAGCCTGGGGACCTCAGACAATGCTGGGTTGTATGCAGCATTCATTGAATGTATGCCTGACCTGGGTAGCCATGCAAATTGGCAATCAGGATTTCTATACATACCTCCAAAACTTCGGAATCGGAAAGAAAACCAATATAGACCTGGCCGGGGAAGTAACCTGGCCATTAAGCATTCCTGGGGATGAAAATTGGTGGGAGGCTAACCTTGGTACAAACTCCTTTGGACAGGGCGTTTCAGTAACTCCCATCCAGTTCATTACCGCCATTTCAGCCATTGCAAATGACGGAGTAATGATGGCACCACACGTTTTAAAATCGGTTATCGATAACGATAGGCAATACGATTACACTCCCCAGATAATTGGTAATCCGGTCTCAAAAGAAACATCCCGGACTTTAACCGATATGTTGGCTGTTTCATTAGAGGAAGAGGCGTCCAACGCCCTTGTACCAAATTACCGGGTGGCTGGAAAAACAGGTACGGCAGAAATTGCTGGACCATATGGATACACCACCAACCAAACCAATGCCTCTTTTGTCGGATGGGGACCAGTTGCTGATCCAAAATTTGTTGTTTTTGTCTGGCTGGAAAAACCTTCCAGTTCACCCTGGGGTTCTATTGTAGCATCCCCGGTTTTCAGCGAAATCGTACAAAACCTGGTGACATATATGGATATTCCTCCTGATGGCACACAGGTTGGTATATCTAACCAATAAAAGGATATCCTCTTGATAACCCTGGCAATCATTCTGGAAGCACTAATAGGTCTGAAGGTTGATTATCCTTCGATGATAATCAGTGAGGCTTGTATTGATTCCCGTCTAGCCATTCCCGGATCAATGTTTGTAGCGCTGCCCGGGGAAAATGTTGATGGGCACCAGTATATCGGAAATGCATTTCAAAATGGCGCCCATATCGCTTTAGTAGAACAAGACCTATCCGACAGATTCCCAACAATAGACCTGCGGGGAGTCTACTCCCTCCAGGAAATTCAGCAAATCTCCTCACCGGTTTGCTTATTGGTTGAAAACAGTCTTAAAGCGTTACAAATTATTGCAAAGTTTTGGCGGTGCCAAATTAATCCCAGGGTAATTGGAATAACTGGCAGTGTGGGAAAATCTACTACCAAGGAATTGGCTGCTGCGGTGCTTTCCCAGCGGTATTCAACAATTAAAAATAAGGGCAATTACAACAATGAAATTGGCTTACCGCTGACAATTTTACAAATTGGGCGCGGACATCAGCGGGCAGTCCTTGAAATGGGATTTTATGTACCCGGGGAAATCACCTTCCTTTGTGATATTGCTCAACCGCATGTAGGGGTCGTTACCAATGTTGGTACTGTCCATGCTGAGAGAGCCGGCTCTCAGGAAACCATCGCCAGGGGTAAAGCCGAACTTGTACAATCTCTGCCACCTGCCCCTGATGGAACGGCAATATTAAATTTCGATGATCCATTTGTTCGAGCGATGGCTGAAAATACATCCGCCCAGGTCTTTTTCTATGGATTAAATCCCGTTGCTCATCTCTGGGCTGACGAGATTTATGGAATGGGATTGGAAGGTATCAGGTTCCGCCTGCATTATCAGAAAGAAAAGATATACCTGAAAGTGCCCTTAATCGGAAGACATTCAGTCCACACTGCTTTACGTGCTGCAGCCGTGGGCCTTGTTGAAGGGCTTTCATGGGATGAGATAGTCCATGGTCTGCAGAGGGGTCAATCTCAACTCCGCATGATAGCTGTTCACACTCAATCAGGTGCCCTTATACTGGATGATACCTATAACGCATCCCCGGAATCTATGATTGCAGCATTAAATCTACTCTCCGAAATGGAAGGAAATAAAATCGCTGTTTTAGGAGAAATGTTGGAACTTGGAAAATACGAAGAACGCGGCCATTCCATGGTTGGCATCCGCGCAGCCGCGGTCTGTGATGAATTGGTTGCAGTGGGAAATCGCAGCAGGATGATTATTGAAGCAGCCATAATTGCAAGAATGCCAAAAAATCGAATTACATGGTTTGAGACCGTAGAAGAAACCATCGATTATCTTTCTTCCAAATTACAGCAAAACGATGTCGTTCTGATAAAGGGTTCTCATGGAATGAGGATGGACCGCATTGTATCTGCCTTGGAGGTTCCGGAATGAAAGAAAACTCCCTGGCAATTGCCTTCAGTATGCTAAGTTTCATGATGACAGTTATATGGGGAGGTCCTTTGCTTCGTGTATTAAGATATTTTCGAATTGGGAAACTAATTCGGGTAGAAGGACCAGACCGGCATTTTACAAAAATGGGAACCCCAACAATGGGTGGTGTGATGTTTATCCTGCCGGTTGTTCTCATTACGATGATGCTTAATGCAGTTTCACTTCTCGGTGGCAATTTCGATATTCTGGGGAAGACCGTATTGCTCCCTCTGCTTGTTATGTTGGGCTTTGGTTTGCTCGGTGCAATTGATGACTGGGAAGGTATCCGCGGACCCAGGCGCGGTTTAGGCATGCGTGCCCTTACAAAATTCATACTGCAGATCTTTTTAGCTATCGGCGCAGCGTACGCCCTTAAATATATTCTCAAGGTTCCGGAGTTGTATTGGCCGGGTTTTTGGGTGCCATTTGAACTGGGAAATTGGTATATCCCAATCGCCGTTTTTATTATCGTTGGTATGTCAAACGCCGTTAATTTTACAGACGGGCTGGATGGATTGGCTGGACTTATTGCTGCGACCGCTTTTGCAGCATATGGGGCAATCGCTATTTACCAGCAGGAGGTTTTCCTTGGCAGATTCTGTTTTACTTTAGTTGGCAGCCTGTTTGGATTTCTGTGGTTCAATGTCCATCCGGCACAATTATTCATGGGTGACACCGGTTCCCTCTCACTGGGAGCAGTGCTGGCAGTTGCTGCACTGATGACCGGTCAGTGGTTGGTCCTGCCATTAATTGCTATCATTCCGGTCAGTGAAACCTTAAGTGTAATTATCCAAATTATTTACTTCAAAGCTACCAGAGGAAAGCGTTTTTTCAAAATGGCGCCTTTACACCATCACTTTGAACTGGAAGGCTGGAGCGAAACCCAGATTGTTCAACGATTCTGGCTTGTCAGCTTGCTTTTTGGAATGTTAGGAATTGCGGTAACTTTGGTATGAATACGACAGCATGGGAAGGTCAACGGGTAGTAATTATTGGTGCCGCCCGCCAGGGGTTGGCATTAGCTCGATATTTAATCAGAAATGGGGCTGAGGTTATCCTGAATGACCTGCGGGCGGAAAACAGTCTTACCCATGAAATGGCTAACCTCGATCACCACAACCTGAAATGGGTTTTGGGGGGTCATCCTTTTGAGATTCTTGATAATGCAAACCTGATTTGCCCATCTGGCGGGGTTCCTTTGGATTTGCCTATACTTCAGGAAGCCCGCAGTCGGAAAATTCCATTCTCGAACGATTCCCAGATTTTTTTGGACAATATCAAGGCTTTGGTGATTGGTATTACAGGATCAGCAGGAAAAACAACAACAACCAGCCTGGTTGGATTAATTGCCCAAAAATGGGTGCAGCCGCCTGTAAAAGCCTGGATTGGTGGAAATATTGGCAATCCGCTCATAGATTATCTGAATGAAATTCAACCGAATGACTATGTGGTTCTGGAACTGTCCAGTTTTCAGCTTGAATTAATGCATTCATCCCCGGCAGTTGCAGCAGTATTAAACATCACCCCCAATCATTTGGACCGGCACGGTACCATGCAGGCATATACAAATACCAAGGCTAACATCCTTCGGTTTCAGGGTGCTGGTAATACAGCTGTGCTCAACCGGGATGATCCGGGATCATGGAATTTGCTGCCCTATATAAAAGGGAATTTGGTCACCTACGGGTTGGAAGCTGCTTCCCAAAACGAGGTTGGAACATATTCTAGAAATGGGCAGATATTCCTAAATGACGGGAATCGGGAGTTGCCCATCCTTTCCATTAAAGATATTCAATTGCGAGGCAGGCATAATATATTTAATGTTCTTGGTGCTTGTGCTATTGCGTTCTCTGCCGGGTTTTCAATCGAAGCAATGAAAGAGGCGATATGTGAGTTTAAAGGCGCTCCACACCGCCTGGAATTAGTCCGCAGCTTGAACGGCGTGAGTTGGTATAACGATTCGATCGCCACCGCTCCAGAGAGGACAATAGCAGCAATTCAATCATTTACCGAACCGATAGTTCTACTGGTAGGGGGTAAGGATAAAGATCTTCCCTGGGATAATCTGATCGCATTAATAAACCAGAGGGTTGATCACCTCATTGTATTCGGTCATCTTGCTGAAAAAATAATGGGTTTTTACCAGGGTAAAAGGAATTGCGCTTTTCCTCAAACCATTGATCAATGCGAACGGTTAGAGCAGGCTGTAAATATCGCTGCGGAGCGGTCACAACCGGGAGATATTGTACTGCTGGCTCCGGGCGGAACCAGTTTTGATGAATTTAAAGATTTTGAAGAACGAGGCGCTAAATACAGGGAATGGGTATGCAAACTTACGTAAAACCGGGTACCAGGCCATCCAACTATTCCAAAAATGGATTCAATATTTTGGATCTTGATTTACCGTTGCTGGTTGCTGTAATCGTACTGGTTGTATTTGGTTTGTTGATGGTTTATTCAGCAAGCTGGAATTATTCTCTGCGATCTGATGAGCCGGTTAGTTTTATCCTCTCCAGACAGGTCATCTGGGTAATTATTGGAACAGGTGATAGCTGCTTTCTTGTGCCTCCTTGACTACAGAAAATATGTCCCTGTCGTTATTCCGATGATGGCTGCTACATTATTAATGCTTATAGTTGTTCTCATCATTAATGATAATCCTACCGGACCTTCCCGTACCCTATTCCGTGGATCGGTTCAGCCGTCCGAGCTAGCCAAATTGGTTGTCATAATATACCTTTCTGTTTTTCTGGCTGCCAAAGGAGAGTTATTAAATAATATCGGATTTGGATTGGTACCAGTTGCAGGTATTCTTGCTTTGATTGGCAGCCTTATCCTGATGGAACCAGATATTAGTGCGGCAGTAACCATTGTCATACTCGGTGGGCTGTTATTTTTCCTTGCTGGTGTGGACCTTCGACAAATCATTATCATCCTTCTGGTTATTATTCTTTTTGGCTGGGCGGTTGTAACGCTAACCCCTACTGGATCAACCCGTATTGCAAGTTATTTGGGTGGTCTGCAAAGTCCAGACAATGCGTCCTACCATGTAAAGAGAGCTATGGAAGCGGTTGTGAACGGGGGATTATTTGGTGTGGGAATTGGTAAGAGTAATACAAAATTTACCGGGTTACCCGTACCTTGGACAGATAGTGTTTTTGCAGTTATCTCAGAAGAAACAGGGTTAATTGGATCCATTTTTACTATTTCATTATTTCTTGTAATTCTTTGGCGGGGATTAATAATCTCAAAAAGAGCCCCGGACATGCTCGGAAAATTGCTCAGCGCCGGGATGACACTGTGGATCTGCCTGGAGGCTTTTGTAAATATTGCAGTGATGATCAATCTCCTGCCTATTGCTGGTAATGCACTGCCGATGGTTAGCGCAGGTGGTTCTAATATGGTCATGAGCCTGGCAGCAATCGGCATCATTATGAGCGTTGCCAGAACCTCTTATAAAGTCACTCAAACATCTGAACGGAGGACCCAAAGTGCGGTTGTTGATTTGCGCAGGCGGGACGGGCGGAGGCGTTTACCCCGCTCTAGCCGTACTACAGGAACTGGGGAGTAGTATGGATTCGGTTTTGTGGGTTGGCAGTCAGGGTGGCCTCGAAGCTAACCTGATTCAACGTGCCAGTATTCCGTACATGGAAATTCCTGCAGCCGGAGTACATGGTGTCGCCTGGTACCAACTCCCAAAAAATCTATATAAACTACTCCAGGGATTCTTTGAATCACGTAAAATCCTTTCCGAATTTCAACCTGAGTGTATCTTTTTCACTGGCGGTTTCGTGGCAATTCCAATGGCATTTGCAGCACAAAAAGTACCGAAAATTGTTTTTGTACCTGATATTGAACCCGGACTGGCCTTAAAAGTACTGGCTCGACTTGCAGACGCTATTGCTGTAACGGTGGAGGAAAGCTAAAAAGTATCTTGCCTTCTGGAAAAAAAATTAGGGTGACAGGTTATCCAGTCCGCTCAGATTTATCCAAATGGTCTAAAGAAAAAGCATTGGAATGGTTGGGGTTGGATTCAAATTTGCCTGCACTGCTTGTGTTCGGCGGCAGTCGTGGTGCGCATTCGATCAACATGACTGTTCTTAATATCCTCAAGGACCTTCTGGAAACTGTTCAAGTAATTCATATAAGTGGAAAACTGGACTGGGACCAGGTTCAAAATGCATACGAAGCCTTACCCGCTAACCAAAGGAGTAATTATCATCCGTATGAATACCTGCATGAAATGGGTGCTGCTCTTGCAGCAGCGGATATGGTGATTTCCAGAGCAGGGGCGTCCACCCTCGGAGAATATCCCATTTTCGGCATTCCTGCTATCCTGGTTCCTTATCCGTATGCGTGGCGGTATCAGATCCAAAATGCGGAATACCTTAAGGATCACAAAGCGGCTGTTGTCATTCGGGATGAAGACATTAATGAACAACTGCTTCCAGCCATACGAACCCTATTAAGCGATCCTAAAAAACTTCAACAAATGAAAAATGCCATGGTTGAACTGGGAATCCAGGATGCTGCCGGGAAAATTGGGCAATTAATCAAGGAGTCTTCCCAATCATCAAGTTCTCGGATTGGGGTGAACCGTGGTTAGCCTGGATGTTCTTTTCTATATTTTTATCTTGTTGTTTGCCGTCATAGGTTCAATGAGAGGATGGGCTAAGGAAGTCCTCGTAACATTTGCAATACTACTTGCTTTATTCATCATCACGGTTTTAGAAGCATTTGTACCGGTTATTCGGGACATTCTCGCTGCTTATTCAGCAGAAGCCCTTTTCTGGATGCGTATCATAATTCTCGGCGTGTTAGTTGTATTTGGGTATCAATCCCCGAATCTACCGCGGCTTGCAGAATCTGATCGTTTCGTAAAGGAACGATTCCAGGATCTGTTATTAGGATTTTTCATGGGTGCCTTGAATGGTTATCTCATTTGGGGAACGGTCTGGTATTTCCTGAATCAATCGAATTACCCTCTGGGATTAATCATCCCTCCCGTTCCGGGGACCGAAATTGGATCCGTTACTGAAATGATGATGCCGTATATGCCTCCCGCATGGTTGGGGCATCCCATCATTTATTTTGCTGTTGCAATCGCATTCATATTGGTGTTGGTGGTATTTATATAATGGAACACATCCACTTAATTGGAATTGGAGGTACAGGTCTCTCGGCAATTGCCCAGATTCTGGTCGAGAAGGGCTACCAGGTCTCCGGATCTGATAAAACTGCCTCCCCATCCACAGAAGGATTGGGTAATCTGGGTGTAAATATCATGATCGGCCATGATTCCAAAAATATTGAAGGTGCCGAAATAATTGTTAGATCATCTGCGATTCAGGATGACAATCCCGAAGTGACTGCTGCCAGGGCGCTTAATATCCCTGTTCTGAAACGCTCGGATTTCATGCAAAAATTATTAGATCCTTATCAAACAATCGCAGTTGGTGGAACACATGGAAAAACAACGACTACAGCCATGGTTGCATGGATATTGGTCAGCATGGGTCTGGATCCATCCTATATTATTGGGGGCATTTCAAAAGATCTGCAAGGCAATGCGCATTCCGGTGAAGGAAATTTATTTGTCATCGAAGCTGATGAATACGACAGGATGTTCCTTGGTTTACGGCCGTCCCACATCATCATAACCAATATTGAACACGATCATCCAGACTGTTTTCCAACCATAGGGGATTACCAGAATGCTTTTATTCAATTTGTCAGCCAGGTGGATAAGGATGGTCTTGTAATTCTCTGCCTGGATGATCCCGGCTCCATAAATCTCTCTGAAACATTGTCCAATGAAATTAGTATTATCACCTATGGTTTTTCCTCTGAAGCAGATTATCGGATAGAACAGGTAGATAGATATCACCTCTGGTGAATCCAGGTTTACCCTGGCTGTTCCAAAGACCACCGCTAATGGACAAGCGTTTTATTCCATAGCACTCAATATCCCAGGCAAGCATAATGTTGCCAATGCTGCCGCAGCATTGGCTTTGATTCACCAGATGGGACTTTCTGTTGAACAGGCAGCAGAAGCGTTGAGTTCTTTCAGCGGCAGCGGTCGGAGGTTTGAAATTCAAGCGGAAGTGAATGGCATCGTCATAATAAGCGATTATGCCCATCACCCGACTGAAATCAAGGTCACCCTGGATGCAGCCAGTGACCGGTTCCCAAATGCAAGAATATGGGCAGTGTGGCAGCCGCATACGTACTCAAGGACCAGGTTGCTGTATCAAGGAATTTTCTCAAGCATTCACCAAAGCAGACAAGGTCATTGTGATGGATGTTTATCCTGCTCGTGAAGCTGTGCAGGAATTCCCCTATCAGGAATTTTTGGAAAGCATGAATCATTCGGATGCAAGGCATCTATCAGATCAAATCGAGATTTCAAACTACCTGGCATCCCAGCTGCAGCCTAACGATATATCTGATTGTTCTTTCTGCCGGGGATGCCGATCAAATCTGTAGAATGGTTCTCGATAACCTGCAATGTAAGGGACAGGAGAGATTAGATGAAATCACCTGATACCCTCAGTCAACTGAAAACAATATTTGGGGAACGATTACAACAGGATGTTACTTTATCCCGATTCAGCACCTCCCGAATTGGAGGTCCAGCTGAAGCATTAATAATCATCAAAACACGGGATGAATTTATTCAAGCAGCAAGGGTTCTCTGGGAAAACGATGAGGTATTCCGTGTGATAGGCAGTGGATCGAATGTTGTCATCAGTGACAAAGGTTTCCATGGGGTAATCCTGTCAAATCAGACAAAGGCGTTTGAAATTCAAAAAAACAAGGAACCGAATGTTGTTTGGGCGGAATCTGGGGTGAATTTTTCTAACCTTGGCCGCAGGGTTGGCCTGGAAGGTTATTCTGGTTTGGAATGGGCTTCAACAATCCCGGGCACATTGGGTGGGGCTGTCTATGGTAATGCCGGGGCATTCGGTTCAGATATTCATAAAGATCTGGTTATGGCAGAAATCTTGCACCGTGAAAATGGATTACAGCATTGGTCAAACGACCAGATGCTGTACGGCTATCGCACCAGCGTGCTAAAAAGAAATCCCGGCACGGCGGTGATTCTTTCCGCCTCGCTAAAGCTGGGATCATCCAGCAAAGAACAGGTGCAGGCAAAAATGGATGATTTATTAACCAGAAGGAGAAAATCGCAGCCCCCCGGTGCGAGCATGGGTTCAACGTTTAAGAATCCATCGGGAGATTACGCAGGTCGTCTTATCGAGGCTGCAGGATTAAAGGGTACAAGAATCGGTGGTGCCGAAATCAGCCAGGTGCATGCCAACTTTTTTATTAACCACTCAGATGCCAGTGCAGCGGACATGAAAGCCTTGATAGATTTAACAAGGGAAACGGTTGCCAGGAAGTTTGGCGTTCAGCTTGAGTTGGAAATTGAATTAGTTGGGGATTGGGATAGATGACACCGTCAATTTGGACAAACATGGAGATAGCAATGATGCTTGATAAGAAAATCAATCTAGGTTTGATTTTTGGCGGAAGATCCGGTGAACACGAAGTGTCTTTGATGTCTGCAAAATCAGTTCTGGAAGTAGTCGACCGGCAAAAATATGACATTACCATGATTGGAATATCCCGTGACGGAAAATGGTTTTCCGGAGAAAATGTCCACTCCAAATTGGTCGGCGGGGATTTAAGCGGCTTGACCCCGGTTGTTTTGATACCAGAACCAGGGAACGCCGTACTTTATAAGATTGAAACAATCAATAAACAATCAACTTTAATGGAACCCAGAATTCTCGATGTTATTTTTCCAATTCTCCATGGTACGTATGGAGAAGACGGAACCCTTCAGGGTTTGCTTGAGATGGCAGATATCGCATATGTTGGGGCGGGGGTGCTTGGCTCATCTGTTGGAATGGATAAGGGATTGTTTAAATTTGTCATGTCCGCTAACCAGATACCTGTTCTCGATTATCTCATTGTTACCCGGAAAGAATTGGAAGAAAATGCAGAAAGTATCATTACAAGGATCGAAGAGAAACTTGCTTACCCAATATTTACCAAGCCTGCCAATCTTGGATCATCTGTCGGAATCAGCAAATGCCATAGCCGGGGTGATCTCCTTGGAGGGTTTAATGGACGCAGCCTCCTATGACAGGCGCATATTGGTTGAACAGGGCATTAATGGCAGGGACATCGAGGTAAGTGTCCTTGGAAATGAAAATCCTCGGGCATCTATTGCAGGAGAAATCCGGCCGGTTGAGGAATTCTATTCATATTTCGCTAAATATGTGGACGACAAAACTGCCCTCATAATCCCTGCGGAAATATCAACAGAAGATCAGCTCACTCTGCAGAGTTTGGCGATTAAGGTTTATGAGCTAATTGATTGTGCAGGCCTGGCCAGGGTGGATTTTCTACTTGATAAGGATACAGGAAAATTTTATGTTAATGAAATCAATACGATTCCGGGATTTACCAACATCAGCATGTATCCAAAACTTTGGGAATATACAGGCATCACCTATGCCAGTTTGATAAACTACCTTATTGATCTGGCTTTTGAGAGAAAAGCAGAGCGGGATAGAACAATACGAAGTTATGGGAGGAATCCTTGAGATCGATTGCGATACCGGATTTGCCACGATCCAACCGGGTACGTCAAAGACGTACACAGGAAAGCCGTGACAAATTAAAAGCCTATAAGAACCGGAAAAGGCTGTCTACAAATACTCCCGGCGTCACAGTGCGGAGTGATACGATTGGTATTCCTGTAATCAAGCGTACAAATAACCGGCTCAGGAAAAAATATACATTAACCCTGGGCAACGGGGTGGAAATGCTCTTACCGGCAATCCCGGTAATTCATCCCGGATGGAGGGTTTTATCGACCCCTCTATTCCTATTAATGGGTGCATTAATATACGGCATGGTCACTTTACCGGAATTTCAGGGTTTCTGAAGCAGTTATCTCGGGGGCAGATCGCATTAGTCCCGTTGACATCGAATCAATTTCCGAGGTCAATGATCAACCAATCTTTTTCATTAATCCAGGTGCCATTGAGGAACAGCTGGCGGAAGCTTATCCAGAATTGACCGGCGTCTCAGTCGAAATTGACATGCCGGCCCAGGTTGCCATCCATATTGAAGAAAAAGATCCATTGTTCGCCTGGAGAAATAACGAGGATGTCCTTTGGATTGATGCCTTTGGTTCAATATTCCCGCCGCGTGGAGATGCTGATCTCATCTTCACCATCGAATCTGAGGAACCCCCACCACTGATGATTACCCATTCCGATCAGATAGGATCACTGGTCAAAGAGGACGGAAATGAGGCAAGTTATATTGGAAAACAGATCGATGCAAATATTTTCGAAGCTGCAGTAAAGCTAAAAGCAGCATTTCCGGATATAGAAACGATTGCCTATAACCCTCGGAATGGTCTCGGATGGATTGACGAAAATGGGATGAAAGTATTTATTGGTATTTCCATGGATGATATCGATGCAAAATTGAATATGTATTCGCAAATTGAAGCCTATCTACAAAATAAAGGCGTCCAACCCAGCATGATCAGCGTAGCACATCTTCATGCGCCATTTTATCGAACGGATTAATTATTATGATGGATGAACCTATCGTAGTTGGGATCGACATTGGGACCACAAAAATTTGCACTTTGATTGCGAGATTGGAGGGAGAACGCAGCCAGAGAATTCTTGGTGTTGGCATCGAGCCATCAGCAGGAATCCGCAAAGGTAATATTGTCGATCTTAAAGGCTGCCACGACATCCATCTTGAGATCTGTAGAGAAAGCCCAGAGAACCTCCGGGTTGGAGATAACCTCTGCCCTGGTCAGTTTGGCAGGATCCCATGTTGCTTCGGTAAACAGCCGTGGAGTTGTTGGGATCAGCGGACAAGTCATTGACCATGATGATATCGAAAGGGCACTCGAAGCCGCACAGGCAGTCGCTATCCCTCATAACCGCGAGATCATCCATATCATCCAACGCGGTTTTGTTGTAGATGGGCAGGAGGGTATCCGTATGCCCGTCGGGATGCATGGCTACCGTCTGGAAGTGGAAGCGCATGTAATCACGGCCGCCAAGGCAACCGTTGCAAATATTCGCGAATGTGTGGAAAATGCTGGAATTCAGGTATCTCAATTTGTCCTGAATCCGCTTGCCTCGGGTGAAGCAGTTCTGAATGAGACCGAACGCCAGATGGGCTCAGTTGTTTGCGATATCGGGGGTGGAACAACCGATATGGCTATTTATATTGATAATGACGTCTGGCACACGATGGTATTAGCGGTTGGTGGGAATCACATCACAAATGACATAGCTCATGGTTTAAGGGTGCCATTCTCACAAGCGGAGGAAATAAAAATCGAATATGGTAGTGCCATGGAAACAGAAATCGGGACAGATGAAACGTTCACGATACGTTCATTTGGTCTGGATGAGCCTGTCGTTGTAAATCGCAAGGACCTTTCTCATATCATCGATGCCAGGGTTGAAGAAATTTTTTCGCTTGTCCTTCAGGAAATTAAACGTTCTGGTTATGATGGATTGCTGCCAGCCGGCATGGTACTGACAGGTGGAACAAGTAGATTGCCAAAAATTCGCAAACTTGCCAGTGAAGTCCTTGGTCTTCCGGTCCGGGTGGCTCAACCAGAAAATATGATCGGATTGGTTGACCAGCTTCATTCACCAGCATATTCGACAAGTGTCGGGCTGCTCTCCTGGGCATTGTTAATGCGGGATACCGTAACCCCGAAAACAAAAAAATCCATCGACAAAGTTGCATTCTGGGAAAATATCAAATCATTTATTCGTCGATTTTTGCCATAATTCTTCAAAATTTATATTGAAACCAAGAAAATCAAATGCAGAGGAGATTAATATCATGGAAAAACCAGTTCAACCCCAGTCAGAATCATTTGCACGTATCAAAGTCGTCGGTGTCGGCGGTGGCGGCTGTAATGCCGTCAATCGGATGATCAACGAAGGATTGCAGGGAATCGAGTTTATTACGATTAATACAGATGCTCAAGCCTTGCTGCTTTCCAAATCTCCAACTCGCGTCAGAATTGGAGAAAAAAGCACCCGCGGCTTAGGAGCCGGTGGAAATCCGGAAGTTGGTCAAAAAGCTGCAGAGGAATCTTCGGAGGAGCTTTACGAAGTTTTGAAAGGCAGCGACATGGTTTTTGTAACAGCAGGACTCGGCGGAGGGACAGGGACTGGAGCTGCACCGATAGTTGCCCAGATTGCAAAAGAAAGCGGGGCGTTGACGATTGGTGTGGTCACCCGTCCTTTTACATTCGAAGGCTCTCGCCGTATGATGAGCGCTGAAAATGGTATTGCAAAATTAAAGGAACAGGCAGACACATTGATTGTTATCCCCAATGACAGGCTGCTCCAGATAGTGGATAAACGTTCCAGCCTCCAGGAAGCATTCCATGTCGCCGATGATGTTTTACGCCAGGGTATTCAGGGAATTTCCGAATTAATTACTGTTCCAGGATTAATTAACCTGGATTTCGCTGACGTGCGTACAATCATGTCCGAGGGTGGCGCAGCATTGATGGCTGTCGGAGTCGCATCAGGTGAAGATCGCTCACGGTTAGCTGCCGAAATGGCAATTTCCAGCCAGCTCCTTGACATTACCATTGATGGCGCCCGTGGAATCCTGTTTAATGTCACTGGTGGTTCAAATTTAACCCTCTATGAGGTTAATCAGGCAGCTGCAATAATTAAAGAGACTGCCCACCCGGATGTCAACCTTATCTTTGGTGCCGTAGTGGATCCGGAAATGAGGGATGAAATCAGGGTGACCGTTATCGCCACAGGATTCGATCGGGCAAATATGACGCGCTCTTTTGAACCAAAATTTCGTAAAGAAGAAATGAAACCGGCAGCACGTCCCAGAGTACAAGAAAATGAGGAAGTAAGTGCCGTAAAACATGCTGTTGAATATCAAACCGTTGTCATGAATACAGATGACCTGGATATTCCGGCGTTTTTAAGGAACAGAAACCGCCGGTAAATTGAATGGTCAGATGGCAGGAAAATATATGATGGGACTCCTGAATACAGGAGTTTCGCAAGACCGATGCTATTGAATTCTATTCTCAGCACACACGGTCTGGTTCAACCTGCATTAATCGAAATTGAAAGATGAAATCACAAATACAAATCCCCTCTCATTCTCTTACCTCTGCGGAGTTGGGAGGGGTTATTATTTAATTTAGGTTACCAAAATCTACTTATCTGTGGGTAAGGCCATCTGAATGCGCCTTCCCAATGAAGGGTGGGAATAAAGGAAAAACTCGATCCAGGGGTCAGGATTGATATCAGAGAGGTTTTGGTTTGCCAGGCGGCGTAAAGCTGATGCAAACGCTGCCCCATTCCCGGTTACTCTTAATGCAAATTCATCTGCCCTTTTTTCTCTCCAGCGGGAGTAAGAATTCATAACTGGAAGACTTAGAACGCTAAATAACCCAAGAATCCCTACAAATAACGGCAGGCTTGCAATATCACTGATGTGGTTAATGCCAAAAAAGTTAACTCCGTATTGAAGCATGGCATCTGCAATATATAAACCGCCAAAAGTTACCATTCCGGAAAGGATTATAGCAATTGGGATATCTTTATTGGCCTGATGTCCCAGTTCATGCGCCATAATCGTCACCACTTCATCCGTTGTGAAATTGGTAAGAAGCGTGTCACCAATAATGATTCTGCGGGAACCTCCCAGACCGGTAAGACCTGCATTTGCCTGCCTCGTTCTGAGGCTCATATCAAATTTGTATACTCCTTTTACTTCCACCCCGGCTTTTTCTGCAATTTGGAATAATCGTTTCTCAAGCTCCGAATATTCTTCTTCCAAAGGCTCAAACTTATTAAAGATTGGAAATATCAGGATAGGCGCAATAAATGCCAGAAGAATATTAACAATAAAAAGAAAAATGGCTGTCCACAACCACCAGGTATCCGGAACCATCCCGCAATACCAGATAAATGAACTCCAAAATCAGGACCACCATCGGGATGCTGATAATCAGGCCCTTCAATTGATCTAACAGCCATTGCCCGATGCTTTGGTTCGATAAATCAAACCGTTGTGGAAGAACAAAATCCGAATAATACGATAGGGGAAACTCAATAAGAGTATAAAGCCCGCCAAAAACAAGTCCAAAAAGTGCCACCTCAACCCAAACACTCCTGGTAATCTGGTTCAATTGTTCCTGCAAATTGGCAGATAAGTCAAGGTAAAGCCATCCCGACAGGAACAGGATCCCGATTGCCAAATTTGCCAGCATCATTATGATTCGAATTCTGGCATATTTTTTTGCTTTAATTTGTTCCTGAGGATTGATCGATATATCCAAATCACATACCAGTTGATAACAAAATTAACCAAGCTCGATTTCTTTTGAATAGAGGAAAAGCTCCCCTCTTTTTATCCACCCGGTTTTTTCCCAGAAGGATTGGCCAATTTCATTATCTGTATAAACAAATAAGTGGCATTTCGATATATTTGCCAATCGCAATTTTTCTAAACAACGTTCAACCAGGCACTTACCGATCCCTTGCTGCCGGTATTGTGGGTCAACTGCCATATGGTGCAGGTATCCCCGCCGGCCATCATGCCCGCACAGGGCAGCGCCTACCAATTTGTCACCATCCCTGGCGATAAAACTAAAACCGGTGTTTCTTTGAAGGAATGTGTTAATGCCTTCCCTGCTGTCAGAACTGGTCACCCCCAATCCGGGTGTCGAAAGCCACAAAGTATGGACTTCATCGAAATCTTCGAGTGTCATTTCCCGAATACAAATATTCACCGAAAATCCATAATTAATAACCAATAATACACGTCTTCTGCCTGTTTACTCGATCACAGTAATATATATCACCAGGGTGCCATCCTGACTTTTTACATCCTTTGTCTTAAATATTTTCGGATATGCCCGGATCAACTGTGACAATTGCCTGTAACCATATGTGCGGGAGTCAAACCCGGGATCAATTTGCCTGAGGTGATGACCCATTGTTCCGAGGAAAGCCCATCCATCCTCCTGAACAGCAATATCGAAAGCATTTTTCAACAAGGGAATCGGATCAGGGGGAACATGGTCCGAATTATCGGACGTTGTCTTGGAAGGTTTTTTTCTCTTTGAGATATTTTCAGCAGGACCCAGGTTCTCGGTATAGACAAATACATCACAGGCATTTACGAATGCCCTGGGTGTATTTTTCTTGCCAATTCCCATCACAAAAAATCCCTTTTCCCGAATCCGTGTTGCCAGGCGGGTGTAGTCACTGTCACTGGATACAAGACAAAATCCATCCACTCCCCCGGTGTAGAGTGTATCCATTGCATCGATGATCATGGCGCTGTCTGTAGCATTTTTTCCGGTAGTATAGCGGAACTGTTGAATGGGCTGAATTGCGTAGGTCTGCAGCTTATCCTTCCATCCTGACATATTTACTTCAGTCCAATCACCATAAATTCTCCGGATAGTGATCATCCCGTATTTGCTCGTCTCAACGATCATATCTTCAATCAAAGACGGCTGGGCATTGTCACCGTCGATCATTAAAGCCATCCTTTTTGATCCAAAATTTTTCGAATCTTCAATCATATAAATACCTCCTTATGTCAGTATTATTTTAAAAAAATATTCCGTCGTGTTACGAATCATCGGTTGATAATGCCAATCTGACTGCATGTTCGGCATGAATCTGAGTAGTATCAAAAACTGGCAAGTTACTATCTTTTTGCTTAATCAGTAAACCAATCTCAGTACATCCCAGGATAATTCCTTGGGCGCCTTTTTGTTTTAAGATCATCTATCATCTTCTGTACTGTAATCCTGGATTGGTCCAGGATTGTTCCCAAACAGAGTTCCTGATAGATCATCCTGTGGAGCTCGATCTTGCTGACCTTCTTCCGGCACCAGGACTTCTAATCCAAATTTTGATTCCAATCGCCCTTTATAAAAGTCCCCTTGCATAGTGAATCGAGTTCCCAGTAAACCAACCCGATGGATTCCTTTTCCGAGAATCATTTCAGCAGTAGAGTCTGCAATATGGATCACCGGGATATTTAATTGACTTTGAATCTCCTGGAAAGGATGTGCATCGAATTCGTGCAGATCAGTATCATATCCGCTCCTGCCCGTTGCAGCCCCAGGGCAGCACCGCTTAGTATTTGTCCAGCCTTCTTCCAGTCTCCACTATGCTGGAGTTCCTCTATCTCAGCAAAATCTACCGAGTAGATCATACATTTCATTGAATGAATCCTCCCAGTTCGGTTCTTACCGCTTCATTCATGATGCGGTAATACTCAATGGTAGATTCCCAACTCATCCCGCCAAGCAGACCAATTGTTTTCATCTTCTCGCAGACCATCTTACCGGAATTTTTTTGCTAATCTCTTATCATTTTACTCTATCCGGGGAGACATGAAATGTGATCTTTCTTACTGCTGCAAACAATGATGTCCATTTTAAAATATATACTCCAGGTTGGTGTACCATGAAAAATGTATTTAAATTTAAGTAAACAAATGCAAAAAAATGAGTATTGACAAAAGTTTCGTTCGGATATAATAACAACAATTGAATATTGAATAACTGGGATGAGGACGAGTAAGCATCATCAAGGCGCTACAGAGAACAGGAACCGGTGAGAACCTGTGCATACAATGGTGCAGAATGGACCTCGGAGTTGCAGAGCGAAAGTTTCAAACAAGTAGCTCGAGCCGGAATTGCCACCGTTATAATGGCAAAGGGTATAAGCAGATAATATAATGCAGTACCCTCCTAAAGTGAAGCTGGCTAATCACCCCCTGTGTTTCATCACAGGGGTTTTTTGTTAAAGCTTAACTGGGGTGGCACCACGGGTAATACACTCGTCCCCAATCGGGACGAGTTTTTTATTTAAGAAAGGAGGTAAGAAAAAGATCAATTAGCCGAACATTCCAGTAAGTCTTTGTCCTTTAACAATAGAAATCTGGTATTATCAATACCTATGCGCATCTGTGAGGTTGGAGAGATTGGGTTTTGTGGAAATTACATTCATAAATTATTTACGCTGACATTCCCATTCACCACAATAGGCTACTTTTTCAAGGGTCAGCAATTAGAAATGTGTCTCCATAATTGCTAACCCTGGTAAAGGGAAAAAAACACAAAAAATACGAATGGAATATTCAACCGATTAATAAAAATGATTTTGAGGACTCATCTTCAAGGAAAGAATACATATTCAATCAATTAATAAAATGGAGGATAAAATGTCTCAACAAGTTCGCTTCAATTTGAGTGATTCGGATTTACCAAAATACTGGTACAACATATTTGCGGACAGCCCTGTTCCCCCCACTCCTGTCCTGCATCCGGGAACCAAAGAACCGGTAACTCCTGAGTTCCTGTCCGTATTATTTCCTCGGGCTCTTATTGAACAGGAAGTGAGTACTGAAAAATATATTGAGATTCCAGAGGAAGTTCGTGAGATCCTGCGCTTATACCGCCCTACCCCACTGATTCGGGCACGCCGGCTTGAAAAAGCATTGGATACACCGGCTCATATTTATTATAAATATGAAGGAGTATCTCCTGCAGGCAGCCATAAATTAAACACGGCGGTCCCCCAGGCATTTTACAACAAGGTTGAGGGTACAAAAGCCCTTACCACTGAGACTGGAGCCGGACAATGGGGTACTGCACTGGCCATGGCATGTAAATTTTTTGAGATGGATCTTGAAGTTTATATGGTAAAAGCATCCTTCGACGCAAAACCATATCGCCGCCATATTATGGAGACCTTCGACGCCCAGGTATTTTCCAGCCCGAGCAATCGCACCCAGGCTGGAAGGAATATCCTGGAAAAAGATCCGGAAAGTTCGGGCTCATTAGGTATAGCGATTTCAGAAGCGGTAGAAGTTGCCGCCACTTCCGATGGCAGGAAAAAATACAGTCTCGGATCGGTTTTAAACCATGTCATTTTGCACCAAACCGTCATCGGTGAAGAAGCCTTGAAACAGATGGACCTGGCAAACGAATATCCGGATGTGGTAATTGGTTGTGTCGGCGGCGGTTCCAATTTTTCGGGGATTGCCTTTCCTTTCCTGAGGGAAAATTTCACAAATGGTCGCAATACGCGCATGCTCGCTGTTGAGCCAACTGCTACCCCTTCCCTTACAAAAGGATTATATGCATTCGATTATGGTGATACGGCTCAAACGGCTCCCATTGTAAAAATGCACACTCTTGGGCATGACTTTATTCCGGCTCCAATCCATGCCGGCGGTCTGCGTTACCATGGTATGGCTCCTTCGTTATGCGGATTGTATGATGCTGGCTATATTGAAGCCGTTGCCCTGCCTCAGATAAGCATTTTCAACGGTGCTGTGCTATTTGCTCATATCTGAGGGAATTTTGCCTGCGCCGGAATCAGCACATGCCATCCAGGCAGCCATCAACGAAGCTCTTGATGCAAAAATATCCGGAGAGAAGCGGGTTATCCTATTTAATCTTTCCGGGCATGGTCATTTTGATTTATCTGCTTATGCGGCATTTAACAATAACAAATTGGAGGATTATGTATTTCCGGAAAATGAAATTGCTAAAATCAAAGACCACATTCCCCAGGTCAACTATTAATTGACCCGAATCATTATTACCGAGACAGCTCTTTTTAATGAACCGAAAAGAGCTGTCTGTATATAACCTTATAAAAAAGGATGTGCCAACTTACAAATGATCTTCATTTTTCACCTGCTAAATTCGTTCTGATCAAACCGTACCAGGATCTTAGAGTTGTTTTTGGTAATAATAATCCGAATAGCCTATACTATCACTACAGATGGTGGACCTTCCTGAAATTCCCTACATACCCGGGAAGCCAATTTCCCAATTTATACCTCTGGAGCGGTATCTTCCCCCAGTTTCAGAAGGGATCGTTGGTACATGGCTGCAAACCCATTTGAATAAAGAGGGCTGGATCATTGATCCATACGGTAGTCATCCATGGTTACCCATTGAAGCTGCCAGGGCCGGTTATAAAGTATTGATGGCTTGTAACAATCCAATTGATCCGTCTGATGACGGACATGTTGGCTTGCCCCCCGGATGTTGATGAGTATCAAACTACTATCTCGGAACTTCTAACATCGAAACGCGGTGATCTACGACTTGAGCAGTCTTTACAGGCGATTTACCAAACCCTTTGTCCAGGATGTGGAAAAACAATCCAGGTGGAGGCATATCTCTGGCGCAAGGATGAAGAAGAACCCTTTGCCAAACAGATTAATTGTCTAAACTGTGGGGAAACCGGTGTGCGGAAAATTGATACTTATGACAGGGAGCAGCTCGAAATGGTCAGTAATGATCCTTTATTCCGTCATAGAGCAATTAGTCGGGTAGCACTGGAAGGCGAGGAAATATCCGATCTAATTGCTGAAGCGATTAGAGTATATCTCCCGAGACAACTTTACTTTTTGATGACTTTATTAAATAAATCTGAGAGTATCCAATTTGAAGACCGGAAAAAAAGTATTATCAATGCCATGCTCTTACATTTATTTGATAAGGGAAATATTTTATGGAATTGGCCGGTTAGCAGGACTAGACCTAAATCTTTGGTCACCCCATCCCAGTTTCGAGAAGTTAATTTATGGCAGGAAATTATTACCAGCCATATGGTTTGGACATCCAACAACCAACCGCTTCAATTAACAACCTGGCCTGAACTACCTGTCGAAGCTGGTATCTGTATTTTTCCGGGTCGATTTCAAGGATTTATCCCCCCATATTGGTGAAATGGAAGTAAAGGGGATAATTTCTGCAATTCCCCGACCCAACCAGGCTTTTTGGACATTTTCTGCAATCTGGTCAGGCTGGTTATGGGGCCGCAATGCAGTCATTCCTCTCAAGAGTGCCATCGAAAGACGAAGATATGATTGGAGATGGCATACTTTTGCTTTGCATAGCATAAATTTTTACCTCAGGAAACCTCTGCAAAATCGTGTCATGTATCTTGGGATAGTTCCCGAACTGGTCCCGCGTTTTTTTTCCTCAGTAATTGCTTCATTAAATAATGCAGGCTTTAAATTGGAAGGAGTATCGTATTGTGATGATGAAGGTACCGCACAAATTACCTGGGTACCCTCCATTCAAACTACCAATCCAGACCGCCACCTCTTAAATAATCTATGCGAAAACGCTTTGATTGAGATTTTCGCCAAAGCAAATGAACCATTGACCTATAATCATCTTCATGCTTATTTCTTCGCCCTGCTTGGATCCAATGACTTTTTTTTGAATTGTGATCCGCAAGAATTGAGTGCCCAAATTGATTTGGCTGAGGATTCTATTCAGAAAAACCTTGGCAACAATTTTGCTTACAGGCGCTTTGGCAGTGAATCACAAAATATTGATTCGGGTTTTTTTTGGCCGCGTTTTGATATAAAACCCGTCGATATTCCGCTGAGTGACAGGGTGGAAAAATCTATTGTGCAAATACTTGAACGTACCAAAAAAATTGACACGTTCACCACGGTATCTCTCATATCGAATCAATTTCCCGGGATTACCACACCTTCTCCAATTTTAATCAAAGCCTGCCTCGATTCTTATTGCAGCCAACCAATGACAAAAGGAGTCTATGTATTAAACGACAAAGAATTGTCCAGCCAACGTTATGAAGAAATCCAATTTATTCAGAAATCATTAATTGAAATTGGATGTAATTTGGGATTTCAAGTCAAAGGGGAACAACCAGTTCAATGGTCTGATGATAAAGGGCAGCTAGTTTATTCATTCCATATCACTCCCATGGGCAAATATTAGCGATTTCCTCCTTTATCACCAGGAAACCAGGGTCCCTTCGGGGGCAACCAAACTGGTGGTCCTGCCGGGTAGTAGATCCCTATTAGTATCCTTAAAATTAAAAAGAGACGGGAGAGTTGCGGAAATTGCCCGTACCTGGAAATTCCTAAAATTTCGTCAAATCAGAAATATCCTGGATTGGAAGGATCTAACCCTGGACTCATTCAGTGATCTTTTGGATAAGGATCCATTTTCATTAGAGGAACCAGCACAATTAAAAATGTTCAATTTGCCAGATTAATCTTTATTTGAGATTAAGGGGGTTGTTGTGTTTCCGTTGGCTCCTCAACGACGATCGGTTCAATTGTTTCTATAAACGGAGGTTCTGGTGTATCTGGGATGATTGGCATTGGGGTGTCGGTTGGAAGGGGAGTTTCGTTGGAAGCGGTGTTTCAGTTGGTAAGGGAGTTTCCGTTGGAGTCGGTTTTGGCAAATCAAGATTTACGGTTATCTTTTTCTCCGCAAAAGTACCTTCCGTGCTTTCCATATATATCCGTAATGTAATCTCGTCTGATCCTATTTCTGACAAATCCCAGGAATAAATCATTTCCGGCTGCTCGTATTGGTCTTCCTGGTCTTCTATGAGCGTTTCCCAATCATCCGGATCATCACCAAGACCATATGAAAGCCTAAATTTTTCAAAATTATCCGTTGCCCTGATTACAGCGTAGATATCAAATGGATTCTGTTCAATTGTATCGCCGTCTTGAAGACCTGCAAAAATGATGGTTGGTCGAGGATCATCCTGATTGCATTCTCGCTCAGGGGAAAATTGAAAATCATCCTCAAATCCAATTGATTCTGCCCATTCTCTCCCCTTGTCTGTATCTTCAATCCAGCGGATTGCCCATTTATCTTCAACGTTCAAAACAAATCTCTCCTCAACGAATTCAGAACAATAGGAGGAGGATTTTAATTCAGTCCAGGTATCTACATTTACCTCTTGCCATAGATCATCCTCTTTTTCATGCGGTGGCTGGTCAAATGCAAATATTTCACTTCTCTGGGAAGGGCACCATTCGGAAGGCTCGGTTCCAGATATCTCACATATAACCTTTTCGATAATCCCATCCGGGCGGGAGAATGGGGTGGGATTGCCGCCTGTCAATTTATCGATTGCATATTGGGTAAATTCTGACCAAATTGGGGCCGCACCGGATAAACCGGTCGTATTGTTCATAGGGGTATAATCTGCATTTCCAACCCAAACACCAACAGCCAGATCTGGAGTATAGCCCATCGTCCAGTTATCTCGAAAGTCGTTTGTTGTGCCTGTTTTGGCCGCAATATCAAATCCAAGATTAAGAACTGAATTTCGACCGAACATAAGTGACCGGGCTTCATTGTCCGAAAGGATAGAACTGATCTGGTAGGCGTATTCCGGCCGAATGACCTGAATCCCTTCAGGAGGTTCGTATTCATATATCAGGTTTCCGCGATAATCTTCAATTTTAGAAATTCCAAAAGGAGGAATTTTTAAACCCGCATTAGCCATAGTAGCATAAGCTGAAGTCAAATCAACCAGGGTTACCTCACCACCACCCAGCGTCAGGGATAATCCATAATCCGGTTGATCCAGGGTAGTGATCCCCATTTTTTCGGCAAAATGAATAAACCCATCCTCTTCGGGAGTATCAGGGTCATCATATATTTTCACGAAGTCCAATGCCTTCACAGCAGGCATGTTTATCGAGTTTGCCAGCGCTGTCCTGACAGTGAATGGACCGTGATACTCACCATCATAATTGACAGGAATGTAGGGTTCCCTTGTATCATTCGGGTCACCGGATGGTGGAAATTCACTCTCGACATCCCAGATCAATGTACCAGGTGTCCACCCTTTTTCAAAAGCAGCCAGGTAGGTTAAGGGTTTTATCGAGGATCCAGGTTGTCTGGGGGATATAGCCATATTCACCTGGCCGGATATCGCTTCATTATTAAAATCTGCCGATCCAACCATGGCCAGGATTTCCCCGGTAGAAGGTTCCATTGCCACAAGCGCCCCATTGGTTGCATTCCGGTCCGCCAGGGCACTTACCTGTTCTTTTACTATCTCCTCTGCCTTCTCCTGCAGTTCAGGATCAAGGGTCGTAAACACCGAAAATCCGGAACGGTATATCGTTTGTGCGTCAAATTGATCTTCCAATTGGGCACGGATGTAATTTACCCAGTGAGGATGCTCATAAGAAATTTGTTTTATTTCAAAAGGATAATTTTCCAATTCGTCGGCAGCCATTGAGGCTGCTTCACCATCAACACATACCGGTTGATCACTGTTGCTTACCTCGATACACCCTTTTTCCTCACTATCCTGGTATAACAGCACCAGAACTTGTTTCGCCCTGCGTAATGTTGCCTCCCGGTTGTTAGTAATATCGTACACGGATGGTGCCTGTGGTAATCCAGCCAGGAATGCAGCCTGTCCCAGAGTGAGGTCAGTTGCCTTCGTATCGAAATAAGTTTCAGCTGCAGCCTGGATACCATATGCCAGGTTACCAAAGTAAATTTCGTTCAAATACAATTCGAGAATTTCATCCTTGCTGTAACGCCGGGTAATCTCCGCAGCTAATACAATCTCCCGGGTTTTTCTTTCTACTGTTTGTTCATACCTCTCGGCAGGATCAAGTAATATTATCCGGGATAATTGTTGGGTAATCGTGGACGCTCCAGAAACAATTTCCCCCGATGTGTAGTTTTGAAACAAGGCTCGGGCTATTGCAAATGCATCAAAGCCGGGGTTGTTATAAAATTCCTTGTCCTCAGTCGCTATTATTGCTGCCAAAACATTTGGAGAAATTTCATCAAGCGTTACATAAGTCCTTCTGCCGGCGTTTGGATCTAATATTTCATATAAAACATTTCCATCACGATCCAATATCCTGGTTGTTTCAAATTGTGAGGCGCTTTGCCGTAACTCGGATACGTTAGGGAGAGATGCAGCAATTGAAAAATATTTAAAAATTCCAAAGGAGAAGACCCCGGCAACGCCAACTATCCCGGCCAAAACCAATAATAAAATGGATTTAAAAAGGCAGCCAGCCCTAGCTCCAGGTCTTTTTGATTTCGAGGAGGGATTCTTTGTGCGTGGCTTTGATTGTAATTTGAGAGATTGTGTTGGTTTTTTCTTTTTGGCTGAACCAGCCAACGCAGCAGCGGCTCCTGATGAAGTAATCCGATTTTTAGATGGCTGGTTTACAGGACCAATAACCTCTGGAAACGCTGTTGTACCTGGATAACCAATCTCATTCAACGGCCCGACATACGGAGTCTGTCGGATGTCGTAATATTCCGGAGGAATGGTATTGCCTGACAAATCGGGATTTGAAAAAGTATCAGTTGAACCACTAGATTCTTGTGTTCCTCTGGATCCAGCAGAATCTTCCGGAATCAATTTTATTTCTTTAGTATCATCGATACTTGTGCTGGTATCAGAAGGCAATCCCGAAATTGCCTCCTGCGGTAGAGTGGATCCATTAGAATCCGTTTGTTGGATTTTCTGGGAATTCTCACTCTCTTCTCCATTGAGAATTAACCGGCGAAATCTTTCGCCAGTCGGATTACTTCCTGCATCCTGGTTTTCACCCTCGAGGATATTCCCATCATCTTGATCTTTTTCGTCGCTAAAATTTTCCATGCGTTATGCTTTTTTGTGATTCACCTTTTTTAATTATTGAATAATTTTATGATTTTAACATGGAAACATGTCCAATATGGTTTATACTGCACACTTCACTATTATAAAAATGAACATTCCGATTGACCTTGTCTACCTGAACCCGTAAAATTATTTTAATGACGAATTTAGACGATTATTTGTTCCCACCAGAATCCTTAATCATTATGTCCGATCTAAGGTTCAGCAACCCTGATTACCTTGATGATCAAATCTGGAAAATTTCCAGGGGAACAACATCAGTCAGGGCGTTGGTTTTAGAGACAACATATGGAATGAGAGCAAATTGGATGAGGTTTTTCCCGCGTTTTAATCTGGATAATACCTGGATTAGCGATCCGGAAGATTTCTTTTTAAAACCAATTGTCCAGCAGATCTTTCCAAACTTTATTAAGCTTAAATTCTCACCGTTTGAAGGAATTGAAACCACAGCTGAATACTGGGTGCCATCTTCTCAATGTGTTGCCGGTAGGTTTACCTTCCAAAATCTAAGTGACCAAATCAGAAAATTAACCTTTGAGTGGACTGGCATACTCAATCCTGTGGTTGAAGGAAACGGGCTTATACCGGTAAAGAAAGAAAAAAATTATATCTTACAGGGACTTACATATAACCTATACCCGGTTTGTTTCCTGACTGGTGGTCCAGTACCTGGAACTGGGACATTCCCTTCCCTTGAATTATTCATTCAGTTGGAACCGAACGTTCCTTATGTGTGTAGCTGGGCAAATGCCTCTATGAAAAATTCCGATATGGCAATTGATATGGCAAAAGGAATCGTTAGCAGGAACTTCGACGCAGAATTTTAATAAAATCGAGCGGAAAAATTTTTGGCAAATGGTTGAAATAAATACTGGAAATGATAAGTGGGATAATTTCTTCAGGATTTCCCAGAAAATTGTATTTAGCCTTTTCTTCCCTGGCAGCGAACACCTTCCAAATCCGTCGTTTGTAATATCCCGGAAGCCTGATCAGGGCTATTCATACAATGGAGATGGTTCTGATTATCCCTATTCCTGGAATGGTCAGGGTTTGCTGGATACCTACTTAATAACTGATCTAATTCCACCGAACAGTAAGGATTTGATAAAAGGGATAATAGACAATTTTCTCAGCGTCCAGGAAGACAACGGATTCATCGATGCCCACCCGGGTTTAGCTGGACAACGCTGTAAATACCTCGCTCAGCCATTATTGGCTGCGGTTAGCTTTAAAAATTTACTACCACAATGGCGAAAAAAAATGGCTTGAGAGAATATTTCCCGGATTAATCCGCTTCCTGCAATGCTGGTTCAGTGACCGTTACGATAAGGATGGTGATGGATTGCCTGAGTGGCAAAATCTTATCCAAACGGGGTTAGAAAATCACCCTCTACTTGACCATTGGTTACCTGAATCTGTTGGGGTAGACATTGAATATGTGGAAAGCCCGGCTTTGCTTGCTTTCCTTTTACACGAGTGCCAGAGTTTAATTGCCATTGGACAGGAACTTGACCAGGAATTAGCAATTTCCTGGATAAAAAATCAAGTTACCATACTTGAAAAAGGATTATCTGAATTTTGGTCCCAAAAAGATTCTCTTTACCTTTATCGGGATTATCAGAATCACACCAATTGTAAAGGGGAAACACTATTAGAATTCTCAGGTCCCGGTAGTTATTCAATAAAAAACAAAAAAAATATTCCCGAGAGACTTCAACTGGTAATTACGAATCTTAATGAGAGCACAAGAACGATCGTGGCATCCATTTTCGGAGAGGGAGTGAATGGAAAGGAAATTACAGAAAAATTTACTACCCGCGATGTTGTTTGGATTTTAGGGAAAGCTACTTACACGAGCAGGAATTTATTTTCAAAAATTATAAAGTTCGACATTAATGGCTTACAGCAAGATGACCTGGGACAATTGAGTACAATCGATTATACAATGGAGGATATCTCCCTGTTCCTTCCTCTCTGGGCACATGCCGTACCGGATAAAATTTCACGGGAAAAGATGGTCGAAAAGCTTAAGAAGTCATACCTTTTCGACCAGGGGCTTTCCAATTATCCAAACTCCACACATATTAATTCACAAAAATCATTGGAGATGAGCCCTGTCTGGAATTTTTTGGTACTTGAGGGTCTTCTCGAATATGGTTATCGGGAATTAGTGGCTGAAATTTTGATAAAGTATTTAAATTCCGGAGCAGATGCGAATAATCGCTCCCAACCATATTCATTGGGGTTCAAACATTCAAAATTTAGCACCGGTAGATTTTTTCTTAAAACTTATTGGTATTAAAAAATTTACACAAAAAGATATAATAATAGATGGACATTCTCCTTTTCCTTACCCGATTACTGTAAAATATGAAGGTATAAGAATTGTTGTGGAAGGAAAGGAATTTCAAGTGGTTGCCCCAAATGGGGCATCGGTTAGCATCAATGGTCCCGGTCCTCATCGAATTGAGTTAGAATAACTTGGTAAAAGGAGGATAATGGAAGATGGATCCCATTATTTCATTTGAAGAAAAAAACTTACTGCTAATTATTGTGATCCAGGCTCAAGATCTCGATAATGCCCAACATGTTCTTTCCAATTTGGGGTTATCCAGTGAACAGTTACCCAGTGTCGGTGGATTCTTAGGATTGAGGAATGCTACTCTTTTAGTCAGGATTCCGGAAAAAATCCTTCAAAAGGCGATCGACGTATTACATGAAAGCTGCCGCCAGAGAATAGAATATATCGCAGTACCACTGGAAAGCGCCCCGCTCCCTTTACCAACCCCTACCCCGGTTACGGTTGGCGGAGCAACCATATTCGGATTAGAGATCGAATATTTTGAGGAGTTGTAACATGAAATTAATTATTGCCATCGTCCATGATTCTGTTAATGAGTCTGTATCAAATGGTCTGACATCGGCCAATTTTCGGGTTACTTATGTAGCATCCACCGGCGGTTTTCTCAGAAGGGGTAATTCAACTTTATTGATTGGTCTCGAGGATGAAAAATTAGACCAGGCACTTCAAATCATTCGGGACAATTGTGGAGAAATCACCGGAACTGGAGAGAGGCGGGCTGTAATTTTTGTGTTAAAGGTGGATCAGTACGTGCATTTTTGATTGCATACAGTAAAACTTGAACTCCTTATTGTTATGGATTTTCAAATTGGTTTGTGATATTTATTTCATCCAAAAAGCATAATCATCATTTATATAAAAAAGGAGCAGATATGATGGAATTTAGTAAAGCATTTACATTCGTGTTTAGTGATCAAAATTGGATTAAGAAAATCTTAATTCTTGGATTGGTTTCCTTAATCCCAATTATCGGATGGTTGGTCATATTGGGTTGGTCCCTGCAAATCACCAGGCAAATAATTAAGAATGAGGTTTTCAACCTTCCCGATTTACACTTTGGAGAACAATTAAGTCTGGGCTTTAAGGGATTTGTGATTGCATTGGTATTTACGCTGCCGGCGATGTTATTTTCACTCCCGAGTATTGCTGTAGCGCCCCTCGGACAAGCAGTTGAGCTTGATGAACAAACCCTTTCAACAATGATCGTATTGGTTTCAGTTTGCTGCGGTGGGATTCAATTAATCTACAGCATTGGTATAGCGTTTTTTCTCCCGGCAGCATTTGGGAACTTTGTTGACAAAGGATTTCTAAGCGCTGGTTTCAGGTTGGGTGAATTGTTCAACCTGGTAAAGGCTGCTCCGGTTGCCTATCTGCTTGTTGTGGTTGGAAGTATGCTGGCATCTTTCATCGCCGGGCTTGGGTTTATTGCCTGTATCATTGGTGCAATCTTCACATTTGCATATTCACAAGCAATTGTTGCACATCTCACTGGCCAGGCTTTCCGGGAAGCACAATCTAAGACATCTGATTAATTAGAAAACATACACAAAAAAATCCGGCGATGGCGCCGGATTTTTTTTCATAAGAAATCTTTCTCTGAAAAAGATTCGACAAGATAAACCGAAACATCCAGATGTTTTTTCCTCCATAGATCAGAAACCGCATTCATCTTGGAACAAAGGTGGGATAAAAAATCTTCGGGGTCAGGCAGGTGTTCCCAAACCTGCGGTAGAAATGTAGCCCGACGGCTCCCATCTCTTATTACGACTCCATCAATAAATGGATGGAGTTTTTTTAATAGGTCATCGCTGTCTGAATAATCCAGTTTCTCAGGAGCCGTAAGATAGGAAATTTCAATCTCAATTTGGTTTATCTCATCTTCGACAACTGGAGGAAAGCGGTAATCCTCCAGTGCAGCCGCCACCGTGTGCTCACACACATCGAGTACCAATGGTTGGTAAGCCTCTAGTGTCCCGATACATCCGCGTAATTGCCCCCTTTTGGTAAGGGTGACAAATGATGCCCCATTTTCACTTAATTTTGTGGATAATCCGTCTAATTGAATCTTTTCAACGGCTAACTGCTTGACACCCCTATCCAGGCTCTTGCGGGCAAGTTTGAGTAGAAATTTTCGATCCTCTAAATTTAATAAATCTTCTTTCATCTTTTCACCATGAAATAATTCCTTTTCAGGTATATTAATGGCCATTTATTTGAACTATATTCAGCTGCCAACACCTCACCTATAAAAAGGGTTGAAGATGGCATTTCATATTGATGGACAACCCGGCAATCTAAATGGGCAATTCCTTCTTTCAGCAGCGGGCAATTGCTGATTAGCGTAAAAATTTCCAGGCCAGAGAAACGGTTTTCGATGTTATGGACTTTACCTGCAAATAATTCTGACAGTTCACGCTGATTTTCATCGAGGATTGTCAATGCGAAGACCGATGATTTTGAAACTAAATATTTCATTCTTGTTGAATTTGCCAGGGTTATTGTCACAAGCGCCGGAACAAGGGAAATGGAATTGAAGGAATTGACTGTCATACCGTGTTGATTCCCTTCAAAGCAGGAGGTTACAACAGAAACCCCCGACGCCCACAAGCGCATTACTTCCCGTAATTCTTCAGCAATTAATGCCATAATAATTCCAGAGTGAAAGTAATTATTTCTCACCCATTATTATATCAACAGGACTCCCAATGGTAGTTTTTTATAATTTATTTATTTCACACATTTTTAACTAAAATAAGGTAATATCAATAAAATTTTAAATACATAAATAAACCAAATTGATTTTATGAGTTTACCAGAGACGACCCCCAAAAAATATAATATCTGGAGTGCGCTGCAATCTGTGATCAGTGTTGCCATCATCATGGCGACACTATTCACCCTGTGGACTCCCGGCAATCTCTTTTCAAATAATTTTTTCGATCAGATGCTCTTGATTTTAGAGGCCACCGATCAGCCAATAGCTGCTCCGGTAAATCCAACACCGTCTTTTAAACCACGTATTGGAATAGTCGCAGGACACTGGGGAAACGAAAATGATCCCGGCACGGTTTGTTCAGATGGTTTAACAGAAGTCGAAACAAATCTCAAGATTGCGAGTTTTGTTCAACAACGGCTCATTGCTGAAGGATTTGAAGTGGATTTACTGCAAGAATTTGATGAGAAGCTATTCCAATATCAGGCTCTGGCATTAGTATCTATCCACAATGATTCCTGTGATTTTATAAATTCGGAGGCAACCGGTTTTAAAGTTGCTGCTGCACTATCCAACGCATATCCGGAAAAAGCCGAACGCCTGACTGCCTGCTTAATTCATCGCTACCAGGCGGCTACGAACATGAATTATCACGCCAATACAATTACACCAGACATGACCAGTTACCATGCTTTTAATGAGGTTCACAGTACCACCCCTGCAGCTATCATTGAGACTGGTTTTCTCAATCTTGATCGTCAGATATTAACAGAACATCCTGAAATAATTGCACAGGGCATTACTGCAGGTTTAATTTGTTATATCCGCAATGAACCCATACCGCAACAGACTTTAGAGACTCCTTCTCCATGAAAAATCAATCCCCGGATGCCCATTCAGCATTATATTGCGCCAAGACTGCCTTCCAGCGTGGTGAAAAGCTGGAAGCTAAAAAATGGGCATCAATAGCTATCCAGCAAGACCCATCATTAGAGGAAGCGTGGTTGATTCTTGCAGCTCTTTCAAATCCGCGTGCCAGTATCGCTTACTTAAAGTTAACCCTTCGTAACCATCCCGACAGTTTACATGCAAAGGGTGGACTTCGTTGGGCTTATGACCGCCTGGTGGAGGAAAAAGATCCTGTCAGTGTATTACCAGAAATCCCGGAAGGTAAGCAAATCCCCTCCCCAGGAAATTTCAGCCACAAAACATTGAGCGGTCAAAGACCTCGAAAGCCCCGGGGAATTCCATTTATTTTTCCAATATTTTTCATTTTGGGGTTGCTTCTTGCAAGTTTATTGGTTTGGATTTCTATCCCAACCAAAATGGTAGTTTTCGCTGATAATTTTTCAAGGGAACGACCTTATGATGTGCTAATTAAGCCATCATTAACACCGACCAATACGGTTACGCCTTTACCCACAGCAATCGCTTCTCCGACGGTTACGATAACACCAACCCTGACACCAACAGACACCCAAACACCTACTCAAACCTCTATCCCTACGATAACTTTAACCCCTACGCTTCCATCTGGTCTTGAACGGATTCCCGAGGGTATTGGTACTGGGGAAAAATGGATCGATGTAAATCTAAGCTCACAGATGATATTTGCACTTGAGGGAAATAAAGCAATTAATTCTTACAAGGTTTCTACCGGAAAAGATGAGACCCCAACTGTAACCGGGCTTTTTTCTATCTACGTCAAAATAAAAGCTGCTCCGATGCAGGGGGAAGATTACTTTTACTCTGAGATCCCGTATATTCTGTATTTTTATGAGGGTTATGGATTCCATGGAGTAACCTGGCCATTAAATTTAGGAACGCCAACCAGTCATGGATGCGTAAATATGCTCACATCAGACGCTGAATGGTTATATGATTGGGCGGATGTCGGTACTTATGTTTATGTGCATTATTAAATAATCATCCAAAAAATTATTCATTGCGATATTCAGGAAAGTATTATAAATAATTAATATTATTTATAGATTTTGTTATTAAAATAGGTATACACTTTACAAGATTAATTATTAGGATTAGATGTATCGAGGTAAAATGACATATCGACCAATTTTTCGGGGATTAATTTATGACGAAGCTGACCAGGTTGTAGATGTTTCCTATGTTGGTGATGAACCGTGTTATGTTGTGGATGATTTTGGCTTCCAGAGACATATTTCTTCCGAATATGTGGACAGGCAGGTACTCGAAAAAATGAAGGAGTCGATTCAGGATCATGAGGAATTGCTTGTCGAACAAACCGCAAAGATGCTTGGCCAGGAGGACATATTCACCCTGGCTATGATTCAGAACCAATTAAAGAATATTGATCAGCACTTAGATACTATATTAACCAATGGAATTCCGGAAGAAGGCAAAACCTATATGGGGATGATGGGTTTTAAAATTGTCATCAACGTTCATGGAGAAGTAACGAATGTTGTTCAACCCGGGATTCCCGGTTCTGATGAGGAATAATCCCATTATTGGTGTGTGATCTGACATTGGAGAAAAAATTGTGACATATGAAAACATAATCAATGTAACCGAATCAGATTTTGAATACGAGGTTCTATCATATTCTCGAAATGTACCTGTAGTAGTGGACTTTTGGGCAACCTGGTGCCAACCGTGTAAAATTCTCAGCCCGACTCTTGAAAAATTGACCAGGGACGCCAATGGTGCTTTTCGATTAGCCAAGGTCGATATTGATCAAAATCCAAATCTCGCCCTGATGTTTAATGTCCGCAGCGTCCCCACTGTGAAGGCATTCAGCCAGGGTCAGGTTGTTGGTGAATTTCTTGGCGCACAACCCGAACAGCGGATTAAAGAGTTTTTATTAAAAATAAAACCACCCAGCCAATCAGACCTGGAGTTGGAAAAAGCAAATTCAATGTTAGCTGATCACCAATGGGATCAGGCAGAAGAAATATTCCTTTCAATCTTGGATCAAAATACAGACTCTGATCCTGCATTAAGAGGCCTGGCCAAAACACTGCTTGCCCAGGGAAAAGCCGATCAGGTTTTTGAGATTATTCCACGAATAAAATCGATTCGGGATCAATCCCAAGTACAGGTACTCATCCCCTTAGCACAGGCAATCCAGGCATATCAGCAGGGAAACCTTCCAGAGCAAAATGATCTGGATTCTGCATTTAATCGATGTATTCGCCTGGTACTTATTGGAAATCTTCCAGCTGCCCTGGATGGCCTTCTCGATTTACTCAGGCAGGATAAACATTACCGCAACGATTCAGCCAGAAAAGTATTTTTGAGCATAATTGATCTACTTGGCGAGGGGAATACTACCGCCAGACAATATCGATCAGAGCTTGCTTCTGTATTATTCTAAAAAAAAGTCATTAAGAGTTTTCAATATCTATTACGCTCGCTAAGAAAAAAAAGCGGGAAAAAATGTAGCTCGTCATAAATTAGCATCTGGATTTGACACAAATAGGATTCCTATCCATTCGATAATGCCTTCTTTAATTCGAGTATTGTTGGGATAGGCGTTGGATCCATATCATACAGCATGGCAAGGTAAAAAGCGACATAATCACCTAACAGTAAGGTTGACCAAAGATGGGCAAGGATTGTGTCTCCCTTGGCATCAATAGAATCTGTGTTCAGTCCCTCTACCATAAATTTCTGCCGGGTTATTCTTGAGCGCAACTGATTACGTGGGTGCAGCAAGGATGATTGTAAAAATATAACTATCCTCCTATACAAAATATCCTCAGGATTTGTAAGTCCTGCCACGGTATTATGATCCGCTTCTGGAAGATATTCAAACGCAGCCCAGCTTTTGGCAATTTCATTGATTTGGCATTTCCACCGGCGGGCAATCACATTTAGGAATCCTGCTCCCATAATGGTAATATCCCGGTCTATTAGCTGCCCCGCTAAACGTTTAGCCGGATTATGAATTACAGGAATCTCAGCCAGGTATTCTTGTTGAACAGTTTTCATGGCGGTTAATGCATCTTCTACCTGACCTTTTGGATTATCGATTAAATTTAAGCGATGAAAAAGCGCCAATAATAAACCAAAAGAATACCCGATTGCAGCCCTCGGCTGCCCTTTATGCTGGAAAATCCAGGATGGATAACCAAATTCCTGACTCTGCTTCACCAATTCGCCACCGGTACTGATTACTACTATCTGACATCCGTTATGCCGGGCTTTTCTAAAAGAAGACAGAGTCTCTTCTGTATTTCCGGAATGGGAACACGCAACGACCAGCGTATTTTCACCTGAAACCCATCCTGGAAGATCATAATCCCGGTGGAGTAAAACTGGAACCGGGCATTTTTCTTGAATGTATTCAAGCAGTAGATCACCCCCAATAGCAGATCCCCCCATACCACTAATGACAATTTTATTAATCGGTTCCAATTGCGTTAGAGGGAGTGATCGACCAAGGTCCCATCCACTGGATAATTGATCCGGTAAAGAATGAATTTCCTGGTACATATTTTGTGAATCTAGTCGTGAAAATTGAGCGAAATCATCCAGATTCATATTTAAGGTCCTTTGTTATGGCTGTTGCCAATTTAGATAATTTACAAGAACATAGCCTTCATTCAAATCTAACAATATGGCTCTGAAATAACCCCGTAAACCCAGGTTGGTTTGATAACAGATATACTGGTTACTATTCTCGGTGACTTGGTAGACGGTTTGGTCAGGTTGTAATGTCAGACACTGCTCCAAATCCGGTTCATCCATACCGAATGGAACCAGACTGGCACCATTAATTGCCAGGAGCTCAGGTTGTCCATCCTGATTGGTACTAAAAGCCAAATCTCCTTCCAGGTTTGAGGAAAGTTCAATATTATCCAGGTCTAATGCTTCCTCCAGGAATAGTTTTTGCTCACCAGTTGTTACAACAAGTTGGATATCTCGATCATCAACAACTACTTCTGGTGTCTGGGTAACCATATCAGTCACCACAACGCTAATCCAGATTGGAAAATCCCCGTTGGGCCCAATTCCAAATAACATCCCATCCTCATTCTTCAACTTCCAATTGCTCTGGTGAACTCCCGGATTTAAGGGGACAATCAAATCCACACTTATATCAACAAAACTTCCTGGATAAACCAGGGTATCAAGATTGACAGATTGAGTAGTCCCCATTTCCGACCCCGAAAACCATACCAGTGAATAATTTTCTGTCCAGGGACAGCTGCCAAGGTTTTCAAGGCGCCACGTTTTTGTAAAATATTGTCCCGGGGAGAGAATCGTTCCATCTGGAATGCTTACATCTAGCGGATGGCCTGGACCAGCAAGATCGCAAATTCCTTCATTGGAATTGGTAAGAGATTCTTCCTGTGTGATAATTGCATCACCAATCACATTTGTTGGATTCTCTGTTGAGGAAGCCTGGGGCAATTCCTTAATTTTTTCAGCCACGGCAGTCACCGTTGTTACTGGTGATAATTGGTTGGAAGAAAGGTTAACCACACCGGTTAAAATGGTTGGGATGGAAACATCCGTTTCTGAGCAGGCAGGAAGCAGCAAAACAAGCCCGATTACTCCGAAACCAAGTAATACATGATTTAACCAATTTTTACACATTGTTACAAATTCTACCCCAAATCTGCCCTGGCGAAAAACATCACTGGTACAACTGCTTCAACGAAATTTTATAATTTCAATCCCAGGATTAGGAACCAATAATCTAAGGTTCTATAAATCCAAAACAGATGGACTTTATTTCTATACAAAAATGGTGTAATTAATTGGGTGAAAAAAAGTATTGCTTCCTGCGTGAGAATTCATCCTCGGTGTTAATATTCACAAATATATCGTAATTAGGGTCAATTTGCGAAACCTCATGGTTGCCAAACACCAATATATTTAATTCATTGATCTATTTCCTTATCTCCAATGTTCCATTTTTTAATTAACTCCTGGATAACTTGTATGTAGGATTCTTTACAAAACACGGTATGAAATGGTTCTAATCTTCTTGAAGAAGTTGGCACTGCCTTATCAGTCTTTTTGTCCTGGCATTTCCGGTTCAATTGTTTGAATATCAACTCATTGACAAATATTACATCACGGGCAAAACCAGCCCCCTGAGGAAAATCGAATGCAATAAATGAGGAATAAAAACCAGAAAGCAGTCCTACCTCATCTACAACGACGTTTCCAGCCAAAGGTGGGATACAAACCCGGTTTTTATCCATTGCCAGAATTATTTTGCCGGTGATCTGGCTTGGCCGGCATGCAATCCTTTCCATTAATTGTTTTCCTAATAAGGGAATTAATGCTTTAGCCTTACCCTTCCGGGAAGATTTACAACCTGCCAGAACAGCCAATATGCTCAAATCACAATTGGTGTTTTCCATAGTTCTGATATAAATCCTGTTTTCCACCTCCTTGACTTTAATGCCGCTCAATCCGGCATAATTATTCGAAATTATGGACTGCCACACATAGATTGGAAGAAAAATTTTTCAAATAAGAAAGTGAAAAATCAATTCCTTAATAATTAATTAATGACCATAATAACAAAATTGTTATTATTTGCATTATTAATCCGGTGAGGATAATCTTAATTTCTTAATATTTATTGCTTTTTGGGGATTATTCCAGGTTGTTTACCAGCTGAAGAAATTCCGACCATTCCTCGGAAAAAAAATGTAAAGTCACACTTTGGAGTTCGATATGGTATGTAGTCTCCCCATCGGGCTCCTCAGCTTTCCATGCGATATAGTTTTCAGTTTCAGCAATCGTCTTTGTAACAGGTTCTGTTGCCATTGTTAGCCTTTTACCTTTCCGGTCAATTTAAAATATTAAGATTTCTTAATTGGTTGAGTTTATATTTTCTTTTTTTTGATCCAGACCATGATTTTTTGTGGCAAGTTCTCCAGTGTTCTTACAGGAGGTGGTACCAGCGCAGGTTCATGGGGTTCATGCGCAATATTTTGCCAAGGATCCATATCAAAGAGCTTTCGAATTGCATAACGGACCATTAATACCGTTGTAGCAACAACCGGGGCAGCCAGAAAAGCACCAATCAATCCCAACCAACTGGCAGCAATAATTGCACCAACCAGGATCATCGCGGGGTGGAGTTTAAGAACATCGGAATAGACCTTTGGGACAACGGCATTGTCCATGAACATGTCAATGGCTATTCCAATCCCAACAACAAGGGCTGCATAACCCCATGGAGGTAAATTAAATGGTGTGTCCGCCTGGAAAATTGCAACCAGACCGTAGGTTGTCCATGCAATCGCCGGGCCAATGTACGGCAATAAACGGGCAATGCTTGCAATCAGAGCCAAACCCACCGGAAAATTTATCTGGAGTACATTGAGAACGATTAGATAGATAACGAAGGTTACACTCATTATAAATAACTGCCCCCTTAGAAACGCATGCCATATCCTGCGTAGTTCTTCAGCAAACCGGTCCAAATCTTGCGAGTAACCCGGGATATCCATTTGTATAAGATTCCGAATGCCCCCTTCAGTCCCCGAAAGGATAAATTGAGAAATCAATAGGACAAATAACGTTATTCCGATGGTGTATACAGCGCCTGATGCAATATTTCCGACAATTGACCCGGTGCGGGTTAAAAGGGGTGAAACGGAAGATAAAGCCTGATCTACCAGTCCATCTATTTCCAAGGTAGAAAAATCAATTACAAAATATCCTATTCGGAATTTTTGTTGGGAAAGATTTTCCAGCATTCCTGGTAAATTTTCAAAGGATCCTTGCAGGAATCCCAATAGGTTTTGAAATTGGTCAATAATTGCAATTCCACCCCAGGTTAATAAACCAACGACTAAAACTAGCAGTAAAAAGTAAATTAATAGGGCTGAAAGCCGCCATGAAATCCTGTATTTTCTAGAAATAAACCCAACCACGGGATGGAGCAGGTACGCTAACAAAATCGCTAAAATGATCGGCATTACAATGTTGCGAAAACTGATCAGCAAACCCATGAAGAACGTAACCAGGGTTAATGCCACAACCAATTTGGTGGTGTTGCTCCATTTCGGAGATATTTTAAGTCCTTCGTTTTCCATTTTTTTCGTAATTTCTCAATTCCATCATAAGAAACATACAATCATCTGGGTGAGATTTGCGAACAATGCTGATCTGGTATAATTTAATTTTCAACATTGCTTAAGATCAATGCCAGTATGTATGGCTCGATTCAGATACCTAATATAATTATACATAGAGTTTTTTCCTTTGGAGGGTTATCTACGCATGGAAAAAAATGAATCCCTGGATCTTTATTATCAAATGGTAATCATCAGGCGGCTGGAGGAGAAAGCGGCGGAACTCTATCAGCAAGGGAAAATTGGCGGATTTCTACATTTATATATCGGGCAGGAAGCTGTGAGTACTGGACTGCTTTCGGTACGGCATCCGGATGACCGTGTCATAACTGCGTACCGGGATCACGGTGTAGCAATTAATATGGGAATTTCGCCTGATGAAATAATTGCAGAACTCCTCGGAAAAGCCAGTGGGTGTTCATCCGGTAAGGGCGGATCAATGCATCTGGCGGATGTGGAAAAGAATTTCTATGGTGGACACGCCATTGTCGGGGCTCATCTCCCGTTAGCTGACCGGATTGGCTCTTTCCGATCAATACAGGGGCAACAACTCCGTTACGATTTGTTTATTTGGAGATGGGTCAACCAATATTGGATATTTCCACGAAGCATTTAATTTATCCAAAGTATGGAATCTTCCTGTTTTATGGGTCTGCGAGAACAATAAATATGGCATGGGTACATCAGTTGAGCGATCTTCGGCAGTATCTGAAATCCGGACAAAAGCCAGCGGATATAATATGAAATCTGACCATGTGGATGGGATGAATATCATCGAAGTCCGCGATACAGCAGGCAGAATGCTTGCTGAGGTTCGCGCCGGGGGTGGTCCCCAATTGCTTGAAGTGGAAACATATCGATATGTCGGGCATTCCATGGGTGATCCGGAAAGGTACCGCAGCCAGGCGGAAGTGACCAAATGGAGGGAAGACGATCCTATCGGAATCTACCGGAAATATTTGCTAAAGGAGAAGGCGGCAACGGAGTTGGAGTTAGACGAAATTGACCGGAATGCAGAACAGGAAATTACTAAAGCAGTAAAGTTCGCCGAATCCAGTCCGGAACCGGAACCTGAAGACCTTTTTGCACATATCTACAACGAAAAAGAAGGGGAGGTCATCTAATATGGCCAGGATAACTATGCGCGAAGCGATCTCCCAGGCCCTTTGGGAGGAAATGGAAAGAGATCCCAATGTTTTTATTATGGGTCAGGAAGTAGGAGTATGGGGTGGAACCTATGCAGTGACCAAAGGATTTTATGACCATTTTGGCGAGAAACGCGTTCGTGATACACCGATTTCTGAAGCAGCAATTATTGGGAGCACGATTGGAGCGGCGATCAACGGGCTTCGACCTGTGGCCGAATTAATGACAATCAACTTTGCCTTTTCCGCCATGGAGCATATCGTCAACGAGGCAGCCAAACTGCATTATATGTTTGGCGGCCAGATGGATCTCCCGCTGGTTATCCGCACTCCCGGGGGTGGTGGCCGCCAGTTGGGAGCTACTCACTCGCAAACACCGGATGTTATATTTGCCCATTTTCCAGGTTTGAAAGTCATAAGTCCGGGTGACCCTTATGACGCAAAAGGTCTATTAAAATCAGCTATCCGAAGCAACGATCCCGTATTATTTATTGAGAATGCAACTTTGTACCAGGTTAGAGGTGAGGTTCCGGATGGAGAATATACGGTTCCGATCGGAAAATCCTCTGTAAAACGCGCTGGGAAAGATATTACCCTGGTTACCTACAGCAAAATGTTAGGTATCTCCCTTAAAGCAGCCGAAGAATTATCCAGAGATGGGATTGAAGTAGAAATTGTTGATCTTCGCACCCTGCGCCCGCTTGATATGGAACCGGTTTTAAATTCATTTAAGAAAACGAATCGGGCTGTGATTGTCGAAGAGGGCTGGAAGTCTTTTGGGGTTGGAGCAGAGATTGCGGCTCAAATCTATGAAAAAGCCTTCGATTACGTTGACGCTCCCATCCTGCGTGTTGCGCAAAAAGAAGTTCCACTCCCTTATAACCGGAATTTGGAACAATTAGCTCTTCCACAGGTTGAGGATGTGATACTTGCCGTTAAGGAGACCATAAATGGCTGAGAAAATTGACATGCCCAAATTGGGCTTTGATATGGCTGAAGGAACTCTGGTCCGTTGGGTTAAGGCAGAAGGGGAGACGGTCGCAAAGGGTGATATTCTGGCAGAGATTGAGACCGATAAAGCAACTGTTGAAGTCCAATCCTACTCATCCGGAGTTCTTTTAAAACACCTGGTTGACGAGGGAACATCCGTCCCGGTGGGCGAGCCAATTGCAATCCTTGGGGAGCCTGGGGAAGAAATTGACCTGATCGTCCAGGCGGATTCAGGAATAACCAAAAATATGACCGGGAAAACCATTTCAGGAATTTCAAAGGATCAAGAAAACGAGAAATCCTTAACAGAAGCAACAGATGATGAAATGCTACGGGCATCACCACTTGCAAAACGTATGGCAATAAAACATGGTCTTGATTTAAATCAAATTTCAGGGACAGGACCGCAGGGAAGAATAATAAAAACAGATATCGAGCAGGTTGTTTCTGGTTCAAAAACCCCCATAGTACCACCCAAAGAGAAAATTCCAGAGCCTGCAGTCGGTCAAAAAATATCCATTGCTGATGTAAAAATTTCTCAACCTGTTTTTTTAGAAGGCAATGTACCAGGGGATAATATCCTTGAGATCTCCCGGCTGAGATCCATCATTGCGAAACGCATGACGGTATCAAAACAGGAAATACCTCATTTTTATGTAACGCACATATACAATGTGGACAATTTATTAGGTCTGCGTAAAGAAATAAACGATTTGCTGCCAGAAGAAGGAAAAATCTCTGTTAATGATTACATAGTGAAAGCAGCCGCTTTGACCTTGAGAGAATATCCAAATATTAATGCATCCATTCAAGGGGATAAAATTGTTCAGCATGGTCATATCAACATCGGAATAGCAGTGGCGATCGAAAATGGTCTCTTAACAATCGTTTGCAAAGATGCCGATTTGAAACCGCTCCGGCTTATCTCAAAAGAAATCGGTGAAATTGTTTCCCGGGCACGCTCAGGTAAGGTTCATCCCGAGGACATAGAGGGATCCACTTTCTCTATCAGCAATTTGGGTATGTATGATGTTGACCACTTTATCGCTATTATTAATCCCCCGGAAACAGCAATCCTGGCTGTAGGATCAGCCCAAAAAATGCCGGTTATTGTCGGGGAAGAAATTAAAATTGGATTCAGATTAAAAGCCACAATTTCGGCAGATCATCGTGTGACGGATGGAGCCGAGGCTGCCCTCTTTATGCAAACCCTTGCTAAATATTTGGAAAACCCGAAGTTGCTTTTGTTGTAACGTTGAATAATTAACATCTATCGGACCACTGGAATAGCGACTCAATGAACTAGAGGCCAGTAATATTTTTATTAAATTATTGAAAATAGAAAATGGCGGGATTTCCACCTTTTAGATTATTTGATGAATTCCAAAAGTGATTCATCGGAAATAAATTGTCCGGTAAATATTAAGAAATTCAGCAATCTGCATGATGTAAGCGCGGGTTTCATCAAAACGAATGATTTCCAGGAACAGGTCGCTGTCCCCCTCTGACATCTCAGCCCATATTTGTGCATTTCCGGGGCCAGCATTATAGGCTGCCAGTGCATTAACCATGTTCCCGTCAAATAAATCCCATTGCGTGGCGAGGTATTCAGTCCCAAGAGGAATATTGACCATGGGACGGTTGAGGTCTGCTTCGGAATAATCCGGAGGCCAGGAAAGCCTATTTACAATTTCCTCGGCTGTTGCTGGCATTAATTGCATTAACCCTTGTGCTCCGGCGGATGAGGTTATAAAACCCTCGAAGAGACTTTCCTGCCGGATTACACTGAATAATAAGAGCGGATTTAATCCATATTTCTTAGCGGCTGGCAACACCAGATCTTTAAAATAGGCTCCAAATCGTATATGGTTGAAATAGATTGGAGCATTCAAGGTTGATATATCATCCAGGTTGGCCAGATCAAGAATTTGGCGGCTAATCAGGATGGCTTTCCTGTAATACCCAAGATCGTATAATATGTCTAATAAACGAAAACTATTGACTGGATCAAGCCAGTATTCTTCAATTACCAGGTCAAATTGATCAAGGGATTGCTGGTAAAGACCCAATTCCCATAATTTTATTCCACGTATGATTCTTGAATCATCCAATAATTCGCCTGGAGAGGATATATTCACATTTTCGTCCAGGAAAAAAGTTAGACGCATCCAATTTTCCGCTTCCTTCCTCTCAGCCTCCAGATCATATCCGAGATCATAATTTGTCACCTGTGTGAAAGGTTGGCGGTCCAGCAGAATATCCCGTGCCCTTTCACTGTAATAGCCGGTAGGATCCCGCAATGCAGCCTGTTCCCATGATGAATATGCACCCTCAAAATCGTTTTGTTTTCTTTGAGTTTTTCCAATCCATAAGTAGGCAGCTGATTGGTCTTTTGGATTTGTGGCAAGAACAAGCGCTCTTTGAAATGCATTTAGCGCTTTTTCATAATCATTGAGTCGATAATAAATAATTCCTGATAAAAATAATCCGCGAAAACTAATATCATCTTCGGGATAATTCACCATCATCCGTTCCCAAATTGCAGCTGCTTCTAATAAATCACCATTTCTTTCATAAATTCTCCCCGCTTCAAAGACGTATTCAGGCGCTTCTTTCGATTCTGGTCTTTGGGATACCAGGTCTAAAAGGGTTTGAGCAGCCAGTTGGTGTTTCTGTAAATAGGCCCATTGCGTGTATGCCTTTTCATCCCATGCATTTTCCCACAGAGGATTTTCCGGATAGTTATTAATTAAGGTATCCCATTCCGATATAGCATCCTCAGCTTGTTCCAGGGCACGGTATGCAAGTCCTTTATAATAATGCCCGGTTCCATCATGGGCCGGATTGATATCCATATACCGGTCTAAAGAATTAATGGCCATCCCGTATTGACCGGCGTAATAGTCAACCAATCCCCGGAAATAATCGTCAACCGCTTGGTCGTTATCCAGAAGGATTAATAGCGAGAGATAGGCATGATAGGATTTTGGAAATTGGATAACGGCATCTTGATAACGTTCATATGCCTGTGTAGGATCCTCCAAAATCATGTAAAGCTCCCCGATCAAATAATCCATTTGTGCTTTTACATAATCGTTACTGGTATTTTCGTAAACGAACCAATATTTTTCTAACGCAAGCTCATATTGTCCTTGTTGATTATATATATCGGCAATTTTTACCTGGATGGATAACGGATCCGGATGTGAATTTGAATTTACAGCTTTCTCATATTCCGAGATAGCCAAATCGATATTATCGGCATTCAAATATGAGTTTCCGATGTATTCATGGAAATAACCGTCCAATATTCCCGGATTAACCTGGATATATTGTCTATAGGCTTCGGCAGCATCCTCGTACTGCTCCAAAATATCATAAGCCCTGCCAAGATAATAATAAGATATAGCAATTTGGTCACTCTCCGGGTAGTTATCTATAACAGTTAATAAGGATTGGATTGCTGACAGATAATCACCCCTCAGGAATTGTGATCTTCCCATACCTGTTAGGGCAGCAGCCTGGGTAGATATATCCTCCGCCGTAGTTAATTCCACCTGAAATTCTGCCAGCGCCTTCTCATAATCTCCTTCAGCCAGAGCCTGGTCTCCCTGGGTGACTTTGACTACAGGGACGGAGGTTGGACTGGGAGTTGGTGTGGGTAACGGTGTCGCGGTAGGGGGCGGGGTTGGGGTTGGTGTAGGATTAACAAATTCCCCAAGAACCATTCCAGGTGATAGGCTGCATGAAGAAATGATGACCGGCAGGATTAACCAAATGTAGAGAATTTTTCTGAGCATAGATGCCTTATACTGGAGGTTGAAAATTGTGTCAATGGTAAACTTAATTATATTTTTAAATCTTTGACAATCCTGGCATTGTCTGTTAAACTAAAAATCTCATTGAGGATAACGCTCTCTTAAGAGGGCGTTTTTAATGTAAATCATTAACGAAATATCCCATCTTTTTTGGGGTAATATTTCATGGACAAATTTTTTAGCCCAAAAAAGGGATAAAATAATTAATCATGGAATTGCGGGATGAATAGATTATGTCGATCATTTGTACTGGATCAATAGCTTACGATTACCTGATGACTTTTCCAGGTTATTTTCGTGATCATATCCTGGAAAAACACATTGACAACCTCAGTTTATCTTTTCTGGTCGATTCAATGATCCGTCAACGGGGTGGAAATGCGCCAAATATCGCTTATACACTTGCATTATTAGGCGAAAAACCCCTTGTGATGGGAACTGTAGGGGAAGATTTTGAAGAATACCGCAATTGGTTAGAATCCAAAGGGATTGATACTACATATGTCAGATTGATTCCTGGTGAATACACGGCGTCCTTTTTTGCAAATACTGATCTTTCAAATTCCCAAATCGCAAGTTTCTACCCGGGAGCCATGGCTCATGCATCCAAACAATCCATTCTTGAGCTTGCTTGTAAAAAAATCGATCTGGTTGTAATCTCTCCTAACGATCCAAAAGCAATGGATCGTTTTGTATCCGAATGCAGGGAGGTTGGAATACCATACGCATACGATCCCAGTCAGCAAATCGTCAGGATGGATCATGACAAACTGCGTTATGGAGTTGAAGGAGCTCACTTCCTGTTTTTGAATGAATACGAATCTCAACTACTAATCAAGCATACTGGTTTATCCCATAATCAAATCCTTAATCTTGTCCGATGTTATGTGGTCACTAAAGGTAAGGAAGGTGCTGTTATATATGCGGATGGGAAAGAATACACCATTGGATCTGTTGTACCGGATTTTATTGCCGATCCAACCGGGGTTGGGGATGCTTTCCGCGGGGGATTTTTAAGTGGGTACATGAAGGGTCTGGATTGGATTACCTGTGGACAATTAGGAGCTGTAGCTGCTACTTACTGCCTGGAACAAAGGGGAACTCAAAATCACACTTACACGATTGGATCATTTATATCTCGATACAGGCAGCATTTTGATGATCAAGGAAAAATCGACCTCCTTATTGAGGGAGAATAATAATAAATAAGATGGAGGAATTATATGACTCACTATGAAATAAAAAGCGTGGATCTGGCAGAGGGCGGGCGGCGGAAAATTAATTGGGCAGAGCGCGAGATGCCCGTTTTGCGTTTAATTTATGAAAGATTTAAGCAAGAACGTCCTCTCACAGGTGTTCGCATTTCTGCTTGTTTGCATGTAACCAGTGAAACCGCAAATCTGATGAAAACCCTGCAGGTTGGTGGAGCAGATATTATCTTAACTGCATCCAACCCGCTCTCAACCCAGGATGACGTGGCCGCCTCACTTGTTGCCCATGATGAAATCCCCGTATATGCAATCAAGGGGGAAGACAATGTTACCTACTACAAACACATCCATGCTGCCCTGGACCATAAACCAAACATTACCATGGATGATGGTGCCGATCTTGTCAGCACCCTGCATAAGGATCGCCGGGAATTATTACCAGGCTTGCTGGGTGGTACTGAGGAAACGACCACAGGTGTAATCCGATTGCGTGCTATGGCTGCAGATAATGCCCTCGAATTTCCTGTAATCGCAGTAAATGATGCCATGACCAAACACTTATTTGATAACCGCTATGGAACAGGCCAATCCACTATTGATGGAATTATTCGTGCAACGAATATCCTCCTGGCAGGGAAAACATTTGTCATTGCTGGATATGGTTGGTGTGGGCGCGGGCTCGCCATGCGGGCACGCGGACTCGGGGCAAACGTGGTCGTAACCGAGGTTGAACCGCTGCCTGCCCTTGAAGCGGTGATGGATGGTTACCGGGTTATGCCAATGGAGGAGGCCGCCAGAATCGGTGATATATTCTGCACTTTAACCGGTGATATCAATGTGATTGATCGACATCATTTTGAGGTTATGAAGGACGGAGCTATTGTTGCTAATTCAGGACATTTTAATGTGGAGATAAATATCCCGGCTTTAGAAGAAATGTCAATCGAGAAACGACTTGTTCGGCCATACGTTGAACAATATGAACTCAAGGACGGACGTAATATCCATATACTTGGGGAGGGAAGGCTAATCAACCTGGCATCCGCCGAAGGTCACCCCGCCAGTGTTATGGATATGTCTTTTGCCAATCAGGCATTGAGTGTTGAGTATATGATCAAGAATGTTTCTTCGCTAAAAAATATTGTGTACAGCGTTCCGGAAGAAATTGATCGGGATATTGCCCGGTTGAAATTAGCTGCTATGGGTATTGATATTGATACCCTCACCCTTCAACAGGTACAATATTTAAACTCCTGGCAGGAGGGGACTTAGTAATCACCCATCCGATATTAAAACTAACTCCCGCTATTGCGCAAATAACGGGAGTTTTTATTTTCAAAAGGATCACTTAAAACCGGTGGATAACCTATGCGCACCGCCATAAATTGTAATATCGACCATGATTTGAGAAACTGGATTTTGGAGATAGCGTAATAATAACTTCCATTCTGGAGATATACATAATCGGAATGGTACCCTGTGACGAGGACGGTATGTTCAAATCGTGCAACCATCGTAGAATTCCCATTTGATGCTGTATAGGAAATCGGCTTGCCTAAAGGATTGTTTACAACCCATACCATGACAGGGTGACCGGAAATAATCTCCTTCTGTAAATCTTCCCAGGTAAGAAATTTCGCCGATTCGGCATTCAAGCCATAATACCTCAGCAATTTCGCCACCGGGGGAGCATGAACACCATAGGATTCTGGTGGCGTTTTTCCCGAAGGATCCTTGTAATCCCCAACAAATCCCTCCTCCGGGTCATCAGATACAGGTAAATTGTGTTGGAAACCCAATTCATCAATTTCTATGCCAAAAAATGCGGCAAGATCTACTGCTGAACGTGATTCACAATCCAGCGGGTAGGATTGGGCATACCCCTTAATGCCATCAATTTTTGCACCTACCGGAAATTCCTTAGCGTCAGGTACTTTATCAAGCGTTTCTGTGGTTATTAGAGAAGGTGTTAATGCGGGAATTTGAGTAGGGGTAGAGTTTTGTTTCCGGGGTAACTTAGTTTGTGTTTGCATTGGTGTTTTTATTGGAATCCCGGTGCTTGAAGGAAGTGAAGGTATAGAAGGGTGTGTCGAAAGCGGTAACCCTGCGGGGCAGCTGCTTAATTCAGGGTTTTTGCTGCATGCAAAGGGGACTCCAGCCGGGATACTATATGAAATTGTTTTTGGATATTGGAACGATCCAGAGCTTACCAGGGCTAGGAGACAGATGATAAGGAACTGCCAGGGTTTAACTACATGGTTGTTTGAAAAAAGCCTGCGAATCATCACCTGAGGATTTCATCTTGAGACAATTATGTCAATATATATCGGATCACCAAAAAGCATTCCATCCGGATTCCTCGCCTGCCAGATGCTGCGATAATTTCCAGGCTGTGCAGGAGCGGTGAATTTAATTTTAATAATAAACTCACTATCACTTCTGGCAGGGTAGAGGCTTTGTTCTGGATTTGCCCCCATTGCATCGCCTTCGATAAATTTCAATTTATAACGATCATCCCAATTGCAGACTCCAATATTCTTGACCTTCCACTGCTTTTCAATCGTCGCAGATGGGGCAACAACCATACCATCCGGATAATTAAGATCCTCCACAAAAGATAATTTATCCTCACATACAATTTTTTCCTTCGATCTACCCTCACCTTCAGTCGTTGCTGTAACGTCTGGCTTGATGGGTTCAATAGTTGGAGGGATAAAAATTTGATTCTGGCTGGCATCCGGTGCTTGTTTCTCATAAGAAAACATACATCCAATAAGACCGGAAGTACATCCCAAGCCTAGAATTAATAGAAGTATGATCCTGATAGAAGATGGTTTATTTCCCATACTGATTCAGAAGTTCAACCTCCTCTCACCAAAGGTTCTGGATTATTCTTCCAATCCTGCTGGAGATTCATCCTCAGAAGAATCTTCGCCCCCGCTATAATGGATGGGGATGTCGCCCAGCATGCTTCTTTCACGAATTGCAAACTCAATCTCATCACAAAGGTCTTTATTTTGCCGGAGAAATTCCTTGGCATTTTCCCTTCCCTGGCCAAGGCGGATATCGCCATAAGAATAAAACGCTCCACGTTTTGCGATCAATTCCAGTTCCGTTCCCAAATCAATAATATCTCCTACCTTTGAGATGCCTTCATTGTACATGATATCAAACTCAGCCACTCGGAAAGGCGCGGCAACTTTATTTTTGACTACCCTGACTCGTACCCGGTTTCCAATTATTTCAGCACCACTTTTTATGGATTGGATCCGGCGTACATCCAGGCGCACAGATGAGTAAAACTTTAAAGCAAGACCACCTGTTGTTGTTTCTGGATTACCAAACATAATCCCGATTTTTTGGCGCAGTTGGTTAGTAAAAATCACTGCTGTACGGGTCTGGTTGATAGCACCTGAAAGCTTCCGCAGAGCCTGGGACATCAAGCGTGCCTGCATTCCCATGGGAGAATCCCCCATGTCTCCTTCAATTTCAGAGCGTGGAACCAGAGCAGCCACTGAATCGATGATAACCAGGTCTACAGCCCCTGAGCGTACCAGGGTCTCGCAAATTTCCAGGGCTTGCTCACCTGTATCTGGTTGTGAAACAAGGAGATTATTTATATCCACACCCAGACGGGTTGCGTAAGCCGGATCAAGTGCGTGTTCCATATCAATAAAGGCAACTGTCCCACCTTTTTTTTGTGCTTCAGCAGTCACATGCAAACAGATAGTCGTTTTTCCTGAAGATTCAGGCCCAAATATTTCTGTAACCCTTGCCTTAGGAATTCCCCCTACACCCAATGCAATGTCCAGGGAAAGCGAACCGGTAGGAATAACATCCACGGCCAGGTGAGCGGACTCCCCCATCCGGATGATGGATCCTTCCCCATATCTTTTTATAATGTCACCCAGTGCCTTTTCCAAAACAGCCCGGCGTGCATCTTCCTGATCAGGTTTTGAGTCATCCATTGGTATTTTTGAGGTTGGATTTGTTTTTCGAACCATCTCGATCTAACTCCTTGCTTCAGGATTATTATAGAGGAATTAACTACTGATTTATTTCATATTCATGTCTTTTCATTATAGTACATTTGTTCAATTCGTCAAGCAATCGAACATTGAAATATACCAACAATCATATACTTATTTCATGTTATTTCTTTAATTATAGTCTTGACTTTTCTAATCAACTTATGATACTATGCATTAATTGATTTTGAAAAATACCTTAAAAAGTGAATAATATTCATCAGGAGATGAGCGGCTGAATCTTGTGTGTCAATAACAAGATGACGAGGAGGAGGTTCTTTCCCGCAAGGGATTTGCTAACCCGGATCACCCGGGGAAAATCGAAAGATCAGCGGATGCCTCCAAAGCCTGATCACGGGCTTTGATCTCCACTTTTTATAAATGCTAGCCGAAAATTAGATGGTGACGTCTTAAACAAGGCTTCCATAGTGGTCAGCAGATACTGTAATCTACAATATTTGCTGAATTTTATCTATGGTCTATTGAGCTTATTTAAGCTTAAGTCGAAACCAGTGTGTACAGAATCGCCTAAAAACGGATATATTGGGAGGTAGATGATGGACAAGAAAGAGATATTCGAGAGAATAAAACAGGATAATGTCAAGTTCGTTTCATTTCAGTTTACAGATGTCACAGGTACCATAAAGAGTTTGGATGCCCCGGTATACCAGCTAGAACATGCACTGGATGAAGGCATCTGGTTTGACGGATCATCAGTCGAAGGATTTGCCCGCATCCAGGAAAGTGATATGCACCTAGTGGTTGATCCGGATACATATGCAACCCTACCCTGGTCTCCCCCGGAATTACAACGGGCACGATTCTTTTGTGATATTCACCAACCTAATGGAGAGCCCTTCCCGGGTGATCCCAGGGGTTTGTTAAAGCGGACTTTAAGAAAACTCAAGGAAGAGCACGGTTGGATTTATAACGTTGGTCCGGAGCCAGAATTTTTCCTCTTTCGCCGGAATGGTCCGGATTCCATTTATCCTGTCCCGCATGATATTGGCAGTTACTTTGATTTCTCACCCAGCGATGAGGCAGTCCAGGTGAGGACCGAGTTAATGGAGGCATTATCAGGCATGGGACTTGAAATTGAAGTCGGCCACCATGAGGTCGCCCTCGGACAACATGAAATAGATTTCCGTTTCGCAGATGCCTTAAAAACTGCAGACAATGTTCTCACGCTTAAATATACCGTGAAGGCTATTGCTGCCAAACATAATTTAATTGCTTCATTTATGCCAAAACCAATTTTTGGTATCAATGGCTCCGGGAATGCACTGCCACCAGTCCTTGTCCGATCTTAATGGTAATAATGTCTTCTATGATCCAAATGATTCAAGAAATTTGTCCGATGTGGCAAAACGATTTATTGCCGGGCAGCTTGCGCATGCCAAGGGAATGACCTCCCTGATTGCTCCAACAATCAATTCATATAAACGGCTGGTCCCAGGTTATGAGGCTCCTGTTTATATCGGTTGGGCACAGGAAAATCGGTCTGCCCTGATCCGCATTCCCAAAGTAAAACCAGGACAGGCTGGCGGAATCCGTGCTGAAATCAGGAGCCCAGATCCATCCAGCAATCCTTACCTCGCTTTTACTGCCATTCTTTCCGCCGGTCTGGATGGTATCAATAAGAAAATGGTATGCCCCGAACCATTAAATAATATCAATGTTTATCATCTGACTCCTGAAGAACGGGTCAGCATGGGGATTGAGAATCTTCCAGGATCCTTGATTGATGCACTTGATGAATTGGATAAAGATCCAGTGATGTCGGCTGCGATTGGAGAAACCATTTATGATGCTTTTAAGCGGGCGAAATATAACGAATGGGAAGAATATCGTTTGATCGTCACGGACTGGGAATTAACCCGCTATTTGGAAACAGCATAAAATAACCGTTAAGATACAGCAGTAACAAGGAGATGGATCAGGAAAAACCAGATCCATCTCTTATTAACCAAGAGTATATCCTCGTTTTTGCGTCTAGCACTGTGCATAATTGACTATCCCACAAAATCACTTATTACCCGGTAAACCGTCATTTTTCCCATACGCACTTTAACAAATAGGCATAATTTAATTCTGCTCGTGCATAAACTGACAATTTCCGGCGATCCAATACTTTCATTTTTAACTGGTTATAAAATTAATAGTATAAATAGGTCATTAAAGTTGACATTAAAAAACAAACTCTGTAAACTATTATTGCAATCATGCTTTTCCAGGAGGAAAAAATGGCAACGAATTTCAGGCTTTTGGTTCGATCCGGACCCACTGCGGGTCAGACTTTGAATTTGGAAAAATCCGAACTTTTTGTCGGAAGAGAAAATAATAATGATATTGTTATAAATGATTCCGAGGTATCAAGGCGTCATGCACGGTTGTTTTTCACCGATGGGAATTACTTTATCGAGGATCTCAATTCGACAAATGGCACCTCGGTCAACGGACAACGGATTTCAGGAGCCTACCAGCTTCACCCGGGAGAGTTGATCATGCTGGGTGAAAGTATTACCATGGTATATGAATTTTTCCAGCCGGTTCCAGGCGTTGCAATTGCCGACCCGCTGCAGCCGCCATCACAAAATGTGGTACCACCGGTACCGGTCAATCCGCAATATCCTCCAGCCGCCGCTGCTCCCATAGCATACGCCGCAGCAGTTCAGCCACCACCCGCACCGCCGCCATATTCAAGAACTGTTCCCCCTCCTCAAGCATATTCTACCGGTAGCCCTCCTCCCCAACAACCTCAATCCTATCCGCCTCCTGCGCAGGCTTATCAACCACCTCCTCAGTATTATCAACCGCAGCAGCCCTACCCGGCAGCTCCAGGCTATCCGGGATATGTACCCCCGCGGCTCAACCACCTGTTGAAGAGAGTGGTTTTCCAACCTGGATAATCATAATGCTGATTTTCATCATTATTATCGTGTGCCTTTGCTCAGTTGCTCTATTTATCATCGATGCAAATGCGATGTGGTGCGATTTCTTTGGATTCATCTTCAATATGGTTAGTCCGGGAACCTGCCCATAACCTCTCAGAAAAAGGGGGAATCCAACGAACGATACAATTTTCAGCTCTTACTGGGAATAGGCTGGTCAGGGCATAATAAAAATAATAAACGAGGTCGTTTCAAATACGAACGACCTCGTTTGATTACCATGGTTTCTGTCCCGGGAAACACTTCACCCGGATAGATTTAATTTCACTTCCTTGAATGTTTAACTGCAGCCTGCGCAGCAGAAAGGCGGGCAACCGGAACCCGGAACGGGGAACAGCTGACATAATTATTGCCGATAATATGGCAAAACTCTATTGAATCCGGGTCGCCACCATGCTCTCCACAAATTCCAACTTCCAATTCCGGCCTGGTCTCTCGGCCCGATTTTATTGCCATATCCATTAATTTTCCAACCCCGTCACGGTCAATGGTCTGGAATGGATTATTTGGCAAAACGCCTTTTTCAACATAGGTTACCAGGAAATTTCTTTCCGCATCATCCCGGCTGTAGCCATACGTCATTTGAGTAAGATCATTGGTTCCAAAGGAGAAGAATTCAGCAATTTGGGCAATTTCTGCAGCTGTGACTGCTGCTCGTGGGATTTCAATCATTGTTCCAAATTTATAAGAAAAGCTAACTTTCTTCTCCTGCATGACTTCCTTGGCAATTGCCTCCAATCGTGGCTGGATGATTGTCAACTCGTTTACATGCCCGGTGAGGGGAATCATTACTTCGGGTTTTACTTCGTGACCCTTCAAGGCCATGTTAGCAGCAGCCTCAAAGATAGCCCTAACCTGCATTTCAACAATTTCTGGCATAACAATACTAAGTCGCACACCGCGTAAACCCATCATTGGATTGGATTCATGCATGGAACGGACACTCGCAAGTAAACTTTCTTTTGCATCCAGTCCTTCAGTTTCACCTTTAACTCGCATCGTGATGACTTCTTCAAATAATTGATCAGGATCCTGTAAGAATTCATGTAGAGGCGGGTCAATCAGGCGAATAATGACCGGATAACCATCCATGGCTTCAAATAAGCCTTCAAAATCGGAGCGCTGGTATGGAAGCAGGATATCAAGGGCTGCTTTTCGATCTGCAGAGGTTTTTGCCAGGATCATCTTTTGCACAGTTGGCAGGCGTTCGGGGTCAAAGAACATATGCTCGGTCCGGCATAAGCCGATACCTACTGCACCATACGAGCGTGCACGACGGGCATCAGCCGGATAATCCGCGTTGGCCCATACTTGTAAACCCGTGGTTGGCCAACCTTCAGGTGCCTGGCGGGTGCCGGGTTTAGCACAAATTTCATCTGCCCAGGTAAGGAGGGTCAGTAAATCAACCTGTTCTTCAAGTTTTGCATCAGATAATTCAAGTTTTCCCTTGAATACTTCACCTGTGGTTCCATCTATTGAGATCCAGTCTCCTTCGGAAAAGGTGTTACCGCCAACTGTCATAATCCTCTTTTCCATGTCAATTCGGATCGAGGATGCGCCGACAATGCAGGGTACACCAAATTGGCGGGCGACAACAGCCGCGTGGGATGTGGCCCCGCCTTCACTTGTAAGGATACCTTCCGCAGCCAACATACCATGCACGTCATCAGGTTTTGTGAAAGGGCGCACCATGATTGTTTTCTGGTGCTCTTCTTTGGCCATTTTTTCCGTCTTATCGGCATCAAAATAAATTTGTCCAACCGCAGCACCCGGAGATGCATTTACACCGCTTGCCATAAATTGCCCGGATTTTCTGGCCTTTTTAACCATCTCAGCGTTAAATTGCGGATGGAGCAGCGCATCTACCTGGGTTGGTGTTACTCGCATTACAGCCTGTTCTTTTGTAATGAAATCTTCATTTACCATATCCACGGCTACTTTTACTGCTGCTTTTGCTGTTCGTTTCCCATCACGAGTCTGCAGCATCCATAGTCTTCCGCGTTCAATGGTGAACTCAACATCCTGCATATCTCGGTAATGGTCTTCCAGTTTTTTACAAATGTCAAGAAACTGTTTATATGCTTCAGGGGAATCCTCATTCAGGTCCTTGATCGATTTCGTATTGCGAATGCCGGCTACAACATCTTCACCCTGGGCATTCATCAGGAAATCGCCGTACAAATCCTTGTCACCATTGGCAGGATTTCGTGTGAACGCTACCCCGGTGCCGGAATCCCAGCCCATATTTCCAAACACCATCGTTTGAATATTAACTGCAGTTCCAAGGTTATCGGGAATGTTCGTTGCACGCCGGTAATCTACAGCACGTTTACCATTCCAGGATTTGAATACCGCCTCGGTAGCCAATTTAATTTGCTCAAAGGGGTCCTGTGGGAAATCAAATCCCATTTCCTGTTTAAACACCTTCTTGAATTCTGCAGTGAGATTCTTAAGGTCTTCTGTGGTAAGATCGGTATCTACCACAGCACCTTTTTTCCGCTTGAACTCCTCAAGAACATTCTCAAATGCTTCATCACGTATCCCAACCACCACAGATCCAAACATCTGAATCAAACGCCTGTAGGAATCAAATACAAAACGTTCATTGCCAGTTAATGCAATCATGCCCTTGGCGGTTTCATCATTCAGACCAATATTCAAAACAGTGTCCATCATCCCGGGCATCGAAAATTTGGCCCCTGACCGGCAGGAAACCAGGAGGGGATTCAGAGGATCTCCAAATTTTTTCCCGGCTTTCACCTCAACTACCTTCAAGGATGACATCATTTGGTCCCATTGTCCTTGCGGAAATTCCCCCTTATCGGAGAAATAATTGCAAGCTTCTGTCGTAACTGTAAAACCAGGAGGAACCGGGACACCAATGCGTGTCATCTCTGCAAGGTTAGCACCTTTTCCACCAAGCAATGCACGCACGTCATTCCAGTTCCCACCCACATATCTTTGTGCTTCGTCTACTTCCTGAAACAAATATACCCATTTCTTTTCAGCCATCGAATAGCCTCCTGCTAATTTTTTTAGTTATGATTGCAAAAAATCAGAATTTTACCCAATTTTATATTTTACCATAAAGGCTCCAGATAAAAGCCATCAAGGAATTGCAGAATGTAATATACACTCCCAGGGAAGATTTTTCCTGTCTAATTCAAGAAGGTTGTATCCATCCTCTGCATTTTATTCAATTTGAACCTCTATTCCGCCATTCTACAAAGTGGAAGTGTAGTAAAATGCAAATAAATTCATGAGGGAGATTTATTGTGCAACTTTGTTCAATTTGCCATACTCAAGTAAATGACCTCGAGATAATTTGCCCAAATTGCCAGGCAGATTTAACCGAATTTTCTCAAAATTTGGCTAATTTAAATTTACTGAAAGCGAATTCCCGGGTAAGTAAGATCCGTTTTGTCGTCGCAGAAGACGCCTGTCCTGCCTGCCAGAGATACGAAGGATCATACAACAAAGACACAGTCCCTCTCCTTCCAATTAAAGGTTGCTCACACCCCCTGGGTTGTCGCTGTACCTACAAACCCGTACTGGATGAAATCTTCCCGTGAATGGAAATAGCAAACCCTGAATTTACTCTGATGTGTAAGAGTTCTTCCAGATTACTCGATTGGAAGGATTTCATCAATAAATGACCATTCCCAATCAAATCAATATCATGGATAAACCTGTTTCGAAAACCAAAAAAAATTATCAACATTGGTTGGTTTGGATTCTCATCCCACTCGCCCTGGGACTGGTGATATCATTTCTAATCCCCCGTCCAAAGATTGGTATGATCCAGCTAAACGATGCGATTTATCATCAAAGTGCACAGGAATTAATTAAACAAATTATCTTCGCCGGACAAACACCAGATATCCGGTCAGTTGTTCTGGTACTGAACAGTCCCGGTGGAACGGTAAGCGATACAGAATCTGTTTATATGGAATTAGCGAAGCTGAGGCAAAAAAAACCTGTTATCACGATAATTGAATCTATGGCAGCCAGCGGCGGGTATTATCTGGCAGCCGGAACGGATTACATCTTTGCAAAACCAAGTTCATCAGTCGGTAATATCGGTGTAATAGGATATCTCCCCTCATCTCCGGAGATAATGGAAGAAACATATTCAACAGGTCCTTATAAGTTGTGGGGTGCTCCGCGTGACCGTTATGTTAGAGAAATTGAGATGCTAAAGAATGGATTCTTGCAGGCAGTACTGCTGGGTAGAGGGGACCGCCTCAAAATTGATAATGAGCAGATACTTTCGGGAGAAATTTGGGCAGGCTCAGAAGCTGTCAGACTCGGTTTAGTGGATGAATTAGGTGGTCACAGCCAGGCTTACGAGAAAGCTGCAGCAATGAGTAAAATCTCCCATTATCAGGTTGTTGACCTACGCCACCTCGCTGGACTTCCTGACCCTGCTTCAGATACTTCCTTTTACCAGACAGTGAACGGTATAATAACTGCTTACCCGAGAAAAGCGGGAATCTACCATTTGTTTATTCCAGATTATGGGGGATTGGAATGAATCGGAACCAGATTCTCCTTGCGATTTCTCTTTTTTCTATTCCGATCATTGTCCGGGGTTTTTGGTTTTATCAAGGATTTTACCAACCAGTTGAGAATATCCAAACTCCTGAGTACATGGATTACACAATTCCTACTCCTGATATATCCACGCCTGAACCAGGTCAAAATTTCCCGGAAAATCAATCGCCCGGAAAGAGGGTATTGATAGATCAAACCCATCAAAACAACTTTAAACCTTCAGAAATTGAACCTTTTCTGGTGGAACTGAGTAAACAAAATTCTACGATTGCATATACCAGTTACCAGGAATTGTTCAAGGAACAACTGGACAGGGCTGATGCGTTTGTAATCATTGCTCCGTCCTTCAATTACACCGTTGAAGAGATGGATGCTATCCAAAGTTTTGTTCGTCGGGGAGGACGGCTGTTAGTCTTTGCCGAACCTACCCGAAAATTCGCCACGACAGAATATTTTGAGCCAATTCCTTCTGCCATTAAATAGTGTCGATATCCTTAACTCACTCCTTGTCACCTACGGCATCATGGTCGAGGAAGGGTATGTATATAACCAGGTAGAAAATGATGGCAATTTTCGAAATGTAATTTTCAGGAATTTTATGGATGACGAAATTACCAATGGGATCAATGAGGTGGTTTTTTACAGCACCCACAATATCAGGACACAGCAGAACGGTTTGATTATTGGCAGTAATACGATGAGATCATCAGGGATTATCCAGGGTCAAGACATTAATGTGGCTGCCAGATCCGAGGACGGAAATATCCTGGTTCTCGGAGATTTTACTGTTTTGACTCATCCCTATTATCAGGTTGCCGATAATCCAATATTAATCCGCAATCTTGCGCAATTCTTAGATACCGGAACAATCGTTCATTCTTTAGATGATTTCCCCAATATATTTTCTGAAACACTCTATATCATTATCCCCGAAGATGTAATCATCGATAATGATTGGCTGGAGGTTATCAGTTCCTTGCAATCATCTAACCAGAATTCCAACCAGTCTATTCAATTAAGCAGGGATATTTTGGAAGGGAGTGACCAATTGATTCTTTCCACATATGACCAGAGTGAATTATTGTCCGGGATATTTAATGAATTTGGTATCCTGATTGAAGAAGAAAATATTAAGGATGGATCAGGTGTAATTTCTATTCCCGAAATCGGCGATTTTTCTATGCCAGATATCGGTCTTTTTCTATTTTCCACGGAAAAAGGAAAAAACCAGATGTACCTGGTCGCAGATAGCTTTGATACACTGAAAATTCTAATCGGTTATTATCAGAGCGGTTCCCTTGCATCCTGTTTTGTTGAAAAAGATATAGCAGTTTGTCCGATTGACAATGTTTATTCATCCCCCGACGAATTTCCTCAATACCAGGAAACGTTGGAAGACAACCAGCAATTTGAAACACCAATTATTGATATCGAGATTACTCCCACCCCGTATTTACCTTTCCTGACACCAGAACCTCAAGTGACCCCCTTCGGATAGCGGCTATCATTCTGGACCCTCTCAACGAGATATCTCAAACCCCTGCCTAAGGCCTGCGGGGTCTCCAACATTGGCATATGGGATGCACCTGGTATGATTTCCAGTTTACAACCGGGAATTTTATTTGCCATGTTGCTCGCCACTTCTATTGGGACGATTTTGTCATTATCTCCGGCAACAATAAGGGTTGGAACTGTGATTTCAGGTAATAAATTCATCCGGTCCTGTCTTTCTGCCATACCTCTTATTGCACCTACCAGACCGGTCATTGGTGTCTTGCAAATCATTTCCGTGATCATACTTTTTACCTCAGGCGAATTGGTTAATGACGATGGCATGGTTGCCAGTATAGTATTGGTCCCATTTACCTCGAGATCTGCAATTGTCCGATATCTGGATTGTCTTTTTTCTGGTGAGTCTGCATTGGCCACGCTTGCCACCAATCCTAATCCAATACATCTTTGTGGAAATTCTGCAACGAAAGCCAGGCTGATATACCCTCCCATAGAATGACCAACCAGAACCGCCTCCTCTATGGATAGGGTATCCATTAATAATGCGATATCCAACGCCATGCTCTCCATTGTATAGATGCCATCTGGTGCTGGGGACAATCCATGACCCCGCAGATCCGGGCATATATAACGAGCTGATCCTGCGAGCCGATTTAATACCTGAGCCCAGATTAAGCCATTGAATGGAAATCCATGGATCAGGATGACCGGTAAGCCCTGTCCATGTTCGATATAATTCAATCGAACTGCTTCAGCACCCATAAATCTTGCCTGATTTCTTAAGTCTTGTGGGAGATTTTCCAATTATTTACAAATGTTAATGCCTCTTCGCGGTTGTGTACTTCCCCGGCAGCTTGAGCCTCTTCCAGGTCAGATAGAACCATACCCATCACCGGACCCGGTTTGATCCCCCCGTGCAGATCCAAATCATGACCGGTGATAAGGCGGGGCGGATGAATGCTTATATCCTGTTTTTCCCACCAATTGTCAAAGAGAATATCCAGTAAGGATACCCATTTTTCCAGATCTGCCCCAAATTCACTCCCCTGGTTAAGAGAGAGATATCGGGCAAGTTTTATCATACCAAGGTCAAGGCCAGCCTCCCCGGTAATTTTAAAATAACGAAAAATAGTCCTCCGGTCCTGCTGTAGTATTTGGTCAGCCATATTATCCAATACTGTTTGATATCGAAGGATTGTTGACAGCCTATCACTTTCATTGGTACTTAATGCAAATTTATTTTTGAAATATATGGAGAGTTTTCCATGATCAATGGGGTTTATTGGGGGATAGTGGTTTATTCCGTCAGCATCCCCCGGGATCTGTCCAAACACCGAATAAATGGATGCAAGCATGATGATTGCAAGGAGCGGTCTTTCACCAGCTAGAGTCTTCAAATAATGTTCATTTATACGTGCCCGATACTTACCCAAATAAGAAATCATGACTGCATAAACAAGATTTTCTGCATTGGTGGGCCGTCCTTTCCCAGATAAAATACTGAATAATAATTCCAGGTGACGCAGCGTTGATAGCGTGAAATTCCAGCTGCTTTGCTCTGGAATTGTAGATATTTCATTTTTCTTGAGTGCAATAAATTCGGGGAAGATGACATCTAAAACACCCAGTAGGTCCAGCGTAGATATAGAAGAATGGACATGTTTATTTTCCAGGATACGAAAAAGTTCATCCCTAACTCTCTCCACAGAAACCAAAGTTAAATTAGGGACAGCGTTTTTAAGTTGCCGAAGGGTCTTTTTTTCAAGTTTGAGGTCAATTTGAAATGCCAGGCGGATTGCCCGCAGAATTCGTACAGGATCATCAAGGAATGCCTCATTGTTACAGGTGCGGAGCACTTTATCATGCAAATCCTGGGCACCCTGCAATGGATCGAGTATTTGTGATGGATTTTTTAGGTCCAATCCAATTGCATTTATCGTGAAATCCCGTTTATAGAGATCTTCCTCAATAGTATTCCCCCTCATTTGGGCAAAATCGAGGATAAATCGCTCCTGACCCTGATAGATTACCCGTGCCGTCAATCTTTCTTTATCCATTACATAGAAAGCGCCGCCAACGGCTTCGGCTGCTGCTCGGGCTGTTTTTATTAAATCATTTCACAACCACAAAATCTAGATCATGGCTTTCTTTACCAAGCAGATAATCCCGTATCGCACCCCCCACAAGGTAGAGCGCCTTCTCCCTGTGAACAATACTAATTATTTTCTCCAGCAGTTCCTGATTTTTACATATCCCATTAAGTATCATTCTTCAACGATTGGGTGGTCTTCTTGATTATATTTCACAAGATCAGCACTGCCAATAAAGGGCAGATTTCTGTAATAATCATCAATATCCAATCCATAACCGAAGACATATTTATTTGGAATAATAAATCCCCGGTATCGAATCGGGACAATCACTTCTCTACGATCCATTTTATCCAGCAAAGTACAAACATGAACACTGCGGGGATTACGTGTGGTAAGCAGTTCAATGACAGAGGCCAGGGTATGACCGCTGTCAACAATATCCTCAACTAAAAGCACATCTCTTTCGCCAATATCGGTATTTAAGTCCAATGTGATACGGATATTTCCACTCGACTCACGTCTTCCAATCCCGTATGAAGAAACTGCCATGAATTCAATGGCGTGAGGAATAGTAATTTGCCGCATGAGGTCAGTCAGGAACATCACTCCGCCGTGTAAAATACACACCAACAACAAATTTTGACCATAATAATCTACGCTGATCTGTGTCCCCAATTCCTTAATGCGTTTTTGAAGGATATCTTCGGGAATTATGATCTCCTCCAGAAATTCAAGGTAAGGTTTCATTTTATTTCCGACTCCTCAGGTTTTCCCGGTACTTGATGGTGTTCACCGCATCGCGCCTCGTACATCTCAGAGGCACCAATTATCACGATCGGATCGTCATAATTTGCGGGATTGCCGTTTACCAATCTCTGTGTACGCGTCCCTGGTTCGCCGCACACCATACAAATTGCATGTAATTTGTCCACATTTTCTGCCAGGCTCATCAATATCGGCATACTGCCAAATGGTTCTCCCCGAAAATCCTGATCTAAACCCGCAATAATGACCCTCACTCCCCTTTTTGCCAGGAGCTTGGCTACATTCACTACTGCTGCATCAAAAAATTGAGCTTCATCAATACCAACCACTGTTGTATCCTCGTTTAATTGATCCAACAGCTCCCTGGCTTCTTTGATTGGAGTAGCCTCAAAATCCGTGCCGGAATGCGACATTACTTTGTTGATACCGTATCGTTTATCAACAATAGGTTTATATACCTGCACTTTTTGGCGGGCAATTCTTGCTCTCCGAAGTCTGCGGATCATCTCCTCGGTTTTCCCGCTGAACATCGAACCACAAATAACTTCAATAGAACCTGTTTTATGGATCATTATAAGTGTCTCCATTCATATGGATATAAGATGATTTTACACCAAGCTTACAAGGAGTTAGAATATTTTAAATATTAATGAAATACTTCCGGCGTGAAAACAGCCGGAAGTGATATGTTGTTTTGTGATTTTGTTTGCTAGTTTGTTACCAGGTTTACGCCTGCTCAACCTCTGGAAGTGTGTATCCAAGTTGGCGCAGATTCTTTTTTAAATCGATTAAAGATTTCCTGCCAAAACCATCGATATCTAACAAAGCTTGCTCTCCCAGAGCTAGCTTATCCAGGACCTGTCCAACATTGGTAATATTAGCATTTGCAAGAGCATCCACAGCCCGTTTACCAAGATTCAGCTCAGCAATAGGTCTATCCGGTGATACCCGCTCAGTCTCACGGGCTTTTTTCGAATCCACGTATTCCTGCCTGGCTTGAAGTTTCTTATAAAAACGATCTACCTGTCCTTCTATATCCAAAATACGCTGTTGCTGTCCAGTATAAAAAGGATGACAGTTTGAACAAACTTCAGTACGGATTTCTTTTATTGTTGAACCGGTTGTCCAGGTTGTACCGCATGAAGCGCATATAACTTTGGCATCCGTGTAATATTTCGGGTGAATATTGTTTTTCATAATAAGTCAACCATCCTAAATGATTTAATGCTGAATACCCCTGAATTCGATACGATCCAAGTCAGGATATTGTATGGATTAAACGGCAGGAACAACATTTACCCGTTTCTGACCGCCAGGTAAGGTTTCAAATTCAACCACACCATCAGCAACAGCAAATATTGTGTAATCCTTGCCGAGTCCGACATTTTTTCCGGGTTTAATTTTTGTGCCGCATTGCCTCACAATTATATTACCGGATATTACTGTCTCTCCGCCATATGCTTTCACACCCAGACGTTTGGATTTACTGTCACGCCCGTTACGACTTGAGCCACCGCCTTTTTTATGTGCCATTTCATCTACTCCAAATTAATTGAATCAATTTTTACTGCTGTATAATTCTGGCGATGACCGGTTTTTACACGGTATCGTTGTTTTGCCCGGTACTTGAAGATAATAACCTTTTTACCTTTGAAGTGATCAACAATTGTAGCATTTACGTTAGCCGCTTTGATCAAAGGCATACCTACAAGGGTATCATCATCGTTCTTCACTAATAAAACCTGATCAAAGATTACTTCCTTACCAATTTCCTCCTGTAGACGGTCCACTTGGATTACGTCACCTTCGGACACTCGGTACTGCTTCCCACCACTCTCAATAACTGCATATTTCATTTAATTTCTCCAATCTTCACTTCGCCGTGATTCCTGCGCATGAGTTACGCCTGATCCCGGGGAAGTTGGGGATAGATATAAGTGCCCCAGCCGATTTGCCGGGGCAAAGCAGGGTACATTATACAGGGTCGTTCTAACCCTGTCAACCTTTGTTGGGATTTATTCTATGATCACCAACCAATTTACGCTCATCACCCTGGCGGATGGTCAGTTTTCGTTCATCCAGATATTCTAACAATGCTAAAGCGTATTTTCTGCTGGTATCAAAGGCATCTCTGAATTGAGCCACAGTGATTGTTTCATGCTCGGATAGATATTGCTTTATATAGAGGATCATGCTCTGGTAATCGCTCTGGGTGAAAGCCACGTCCTCGGAAACTAAAACGAGTTTTTCTTGATCAACCAACATGTTGAAAATTTCATCCCCCACTTCATTTATGCATTCTTTCACTGATGGAGGTTTGTAAGGATATTTTTTAAAGGTTTCCAGGAGTTTGTTTGATAACTCAATTTCTTTCGCAGATAAGGATATCTGATATTCCGCAACACGAATTCTGCCGCTTTTTTCGATCAATAATCCATTATTGATCCAGTTATCTAGAAGGAAATTAAAATATTTTACCGGTAAATTTAGCCGGCTTTTTAATTCCTCTTTAGGAATACCAATTCGGAGTGGATGCCTGGCGTGGTACGCAGAAATGATCTCATTCGCTTCTTCTGTGAATAAGAGCAGGGTATTTGCTGCAATTAGGACACTCTTTTCATTCCATTTACCATTTTGATCCCCCAAAATAATTGCCTGCTTGGACTCAACCAGGTTGTTAATTAATTCAGTCGCATTTACTTTAGGCAGCGTGGAGGTTTTGATAAGCTGCTCAACAGTGTAGTGATTCCCATCTCCTGAAGGGATTGGAATAAAATCTCTGTTGGAGTACCCTTATATAGTGTTTCATATTGCATTATTACGTTTGGAGAAAAACGTTTATAACGCCTGCCAGGATTTGGGTTCAGGATTATTCCACCACCAATGGTTTCACCAGGAGAGGGTCTTCGAAAGATATAATGATCTCCTCGGGAGCAAACCAGGTCTCGTTCTGCTTCAATTTGCAGCCAGGCTTCCTCACCTGGTTTTACGGATTCCTTTCCAATAAGCCGCACCCGCACAAGCGATTCAGTTGCTCCAATGAAAATCTTCATTTCATCATCATGCTTCATTTCTCTGGTTGAGTCGGGAAGCATTTTAAAATAGACATCCACACGTTGCGAACCCTGGTAATGCAGCGGATAACACAAAACATCCCCGCGTTTGATATCACTCATTTCCAGACCGGTGACATTGACAGCCACCCGTGATCCGGGAATTGCACTTTCTTCTTTTCGTTTATGGGTTTGCAAACCGCGAATCCGCCCCTTTTTCCCGGAGGGTAGAATCACAATTTCTTTGCCAATTTCCAATTTTCCATCCAGAAGGGTTCCTGTCACTACCGTCCCGAAACCTGCTATTGAAAATACCCGGTCTATTGGTAAACGTGGTTTACCAATATCTTTCCGCTGGGTGCTTTCAGATAAAACTTCCTGCAAATGGGAAACAACTTCCTTTAACCCCTCCCCGCTTCTTGATGACACGTGAATCAATGGAGCGTTTTCCAGAAAAGTTCCGTTTACAACCGAACGTACATCCTCCTCTACTAAGGACAACCACTCCATATCCGTGACCAGGTCTATTTTCGTTAAAGCAATGATCCCTGATTTAACTTGCAGCAGATTCAGAATTGCAAGGTGTTCCTTTGACTGCGGCATAACACCTTCATCTGCAGCAACAACAAAAATCACTGCGTCAATCCCCCCAACCCCGGCGAGCATATTCTCAATAAAATCGCGGTGGCCAGGTACATCAATAATCCCCACTTCTTCCCCGTTGGGGAGAGTCAACCAGGCAAATCCAAGTTCAATGGTCATCTCTCGGATCTGCTCTTCCTTCAGCCTGTCTGGATTTATTCCAGTAAGCGCCGAAACAAGAGTAGATTTCCCATGATCAACGTGACCTGCTGTACCTATAACCCGCATTTACCTCTTTCCCCACATCTCAGCTTTTTATTCTGGTTTCTATCTGTTCTACAAATCCATTAAGCGTACCCTGCAGTTGAAGGAGATTTTCCAGCATGATTTCCGAATCCTGTTGTAAGGAATCCTTCAGATCTTGAGCCAAATCTTCCAGTAGCTCAAGCCGTTCGGAGTCTTTGTCAACCTTGCGTTCCGTATCACGATATTTCTCCTCTTGAGCGATTGAGTAATTTGCCCAGCGTTTTTGATCATCTGCCTTGAAGGTTACCCAATCCTGGCGGAATCTCTCTTCCATCAACCGTTGCATTTCGGTGATTTCATTTGCACGCCTGTCAAAGTGCTGGATAATTTCTTCCAATTGCTCGATTGCTTTTTTAACGGTACGGTGGGTTGTATCCAGGGCTACAATCTGGGTATCCAAATTGACAGATTGACTGGACATTTCTTCTATTTTTGTTTTTAATTCCTTCCACTGTCGATCCCTTTCAACAATGAATAGGTTTTGTTTCTCCACAATACTGCTTTGAACCTGCCTCAACTCTCTATCTGATTCCTGCACAGTATTTAATTTGGCTTCTAATTTATGGGTCAAATCTAAAGCCAGATCAATTTTTCCCCGCTGGTCATCCACCCTTTTCCTGACTGCTGCAAGTTCCCCTTGAACATCTGTCATTCGCTTGGAATCCTGACGCCGTCCTTCTTCAAACAACCGCTGTGTCAGCGAATAATCTTCCTCCATCCTGTGGCCTTTATCAACTTTTTTGTCCAACTCTTCGATGAGTGTACTTAAGCGATACTCTTCATCGATCCTCAATTGCATCCCCCGTTTGATTTCCTGGATTGGTTCCAGACCTTTCTTCAAGTCATATAAAGATTTATTGATAGGGATCATTTCTTCCATATGGACTTTGTCAATTTCCCTTTCCCTGTCCATTCTCTTTTTTTCCAAACCTTCTAATGACCGGTTGAACTCAACCCGAAGCTCATTAACTAAATTTTCAATTCCTTCGATTGCTGTTAAGTTAGAAGTCAACCGGACAACTTCACCATTAACTTCCTGAATTTGTGTATTAAGATCACCAAAACTGTTTTCGTAGCGATTAATCCTTTCAGCCAGTGATGCTATTTGCGCCTTATCTTTCCTGCGTTCATCTTCCAACCAGTCCAGCCTTTTAATAATTTGCTCAAGTTCCATTTGCTTACCTCGTTATATGCGAATTAAACGAACCCATTCACTAACAGAGTCCGGAATATGTGTTCCTGTTGTGGATCCTGACAGAGCCAATTGGATCATTTGTTTTTCCTAAGAGGTTGCATTATACCAACAAGTATAAATTGATTTTCCGCATCTATAGACGGTTTATGGTAAATACTCAAACCCGCTGAGGATAGGAAGCAATATTGGAAAATAGAGTTTGGGATATAAACCAAATATCAGCATCATTCCAATACCACCGATTAAGAATAGAATCTGGGACCAATTTTCTCCAAAATGCCATTCATTTTTATTGCTTACCACCAATAATCTTATCATCCTTAGAATTCCAATCAAAAATCCCACTGCGCCAATAAAAATCAGGATAGCTTGGTTTAGCGAAAGCCTGATGATATTCTCAATAACCATCAGGTGAATTGGAAAGGCCGGTAAAATAGGCAATCCGCTGATGGATAAACCTGCCAAAATCAATGCGAATGATGCTACGGGATGGTTCCGGATGGATCCAATTAATGGAGCAAATCCTGTATCTGGTATATATTTTAAGACGGATAATGATAGAGCCCAAACGGATAATCCAATAACCCTGGGAATAAATGACAAAACCAGGATATTGAGACCTATCTGGTTACCTAAACTGAGGGCTAAAATCGCAAAGCCATTCTCAAGCATGACTCCATAGCCAAACATTCTTCCCATATCCTGTGTGAAAGCCGCCAGAAAACCAGAAATCACCACGGTCATTATTCCTATTAATCTGATTCCTTCAAATAGTTGGGGGAAATTTCGGAGCCAAACAAATGCATTCAGGAAATCTAAAGCCAGGAATATTACCAGGATAGGTTGCAGGGTAAGAAAAAAGCCGGTGATGTATGGATGGTTTTGGCGGACAAAAACCGGAAGCCAGGAATGAAATGGGAAAATGGCTAACATTATGGCAAATCCCAAACCGAATAATATTACTGTTTGCTGTAGTAATGTTTGATCCGTTGGATTTGCTTCAAAACCACTTGAAGACCAGCCAGCGAGTAAGATTAGTGGCATTGCCAGGGTTTGAAAAACCAGAAATAAAAGGACACCCTGTTCCACGGTTTTTCTATCCCACAAAATTATTGGGATGATCATTAATACGCAAATTTCAATCAAAATTGAAGCATATAAAAATGGTTCGACTGCTATTGCGCTTATAAATAAGGCCACAATTGCCAATGCAATTGGAACAAAATGCTCATTAATCTCAATTATTATCGTGCCCGCAAACCAGAAGGTAGCCAACCCATAAAAGAAAAGGATTGCCTGGTGGTCATTGTCATCCAACACCAATCTTCTTCCTAAAATTAGCAACTCATCCGATATCTCAAAGGAAAAAGATCCGATATTAAAAAAAGTATTTATCGGGAGAAGTAGTCCGGTCAATAATAATGATCCGCAAAAAACCACTGCAGAAATCTTTACAAAAACTGTATATTGTCTCAAAATCCAGAGAAATATAGAGAAGATAACTGGATAAATTATCCAAATTATGGGAGAACTCAAATGGATTCCTCCATATTTGGTTGGGTCAGGATAATGGAACCTATAAATGCAATTCCGAGATTCACCAGTGCTAACAAACCGGTTACCAAAATTGATGCTTCCAAAAAAGCATAGAGGATTTCAAAACCAGCCAGGACAGTCAACAATCCAATTATTATTTTCAGTGGGTCTTGGTTCATTCCAATCTGAATAAATCCAATTCCAATTAATAACAGGCTTCCCCTGGCAATATCAATTGGAATGCCAATCAGCGATGCTAATTCTGGCGACAGGATGAATACAAATACCCAAATTAAACTGGCAGAAATTATTTTAAACAAATTACCGGATAACTCTTCCCCATTGTCATTATCCCGCATTTCCAAAACTCGAGCTGTGCTAAATATTGAACATGCCATCCAACCTACAATTAATTTCACAGCAGCTAACGTAAGCGGCCAGATGAGAGACACAAGTCCAAAAACCCCCACATATTGAAAAACTAATGCGAGGATAATCATACGCCAGTTATTTGATAACAGGATGATGAGAGAAGTCACTAGTAGGATGACTAAACAACCAGTGGAAAATAGATTTCCGCTCAACGAATATTTCCTTCGCCAAGCAGGGTCACGACGAGGATCATCAACAAGAATGTCCAAAGGATGCCACCCTGCCCCTCCAGGAGGGCAGTGAAATTGGTCAAGATCCCCTGTAGGATTCTAAAGATTCTATAAATTAATTTATAAAACCATTCTAAACGAAATAAAACAGCAACCCTAATCCCAAAAACATTCCACAAATATGTAATCCATGACAGGTTTGGAATTTCATCCTTTTCCCCATCCTTGCTAAAACTCCGCCGGGATAGGATATATGTCATCACTGCTAGGATAACGGAAAGGCTCGACGCCCACCAGGTACCCTGTGTGAAGGATCCCTCCCAGCCAAATATACCAATAATCCAATGAGAAATGATAAGGATTAAGAGACCAGATAAATAAATGATTTGAAGCCATCGCTCCGTTCCTTTTAATGGATTTCCCGGATTCAATGTTAACCTCAAAATCCCGAGCATAAGGAATCCATGTGCAATAATATATATAACGTCCAGGAGGCTGAATGGAATTACAACCAATCCATACCAACCGCTTGCTGAAGGAGTAAATGGTAAACCGGATAATCCCAGGACAGCCAGGAAAGAAATCACGACTGTTTCCCTTCTTCGGGAAGAATAAAGGAATACCAGGCCTCCTACCAAAATCACAGCGAGCCCCCAGGGAATACTGGCCTCTGGTTTACCGCGAATAACGCTGCCAATTGCCATTCCGGCCAATGCAACCAACCAATAAGGTCTGCCATCCAATTCATTCCGGGCAGTTACCCACATTAATGCACCATAAAGACTTGCTAAAGCAGTAAATATCAACAAATATACCGCCAGTGTAGGTTGCACAACAGTTTCAGGCAGCCTGCCAAGAACAACCAGGCTGGAGGCTGCTGAAATTAAACGCAGCAGTGTTCCAAATCCCCTTCGGAGACGAAGATCTCTCGTATATGGAAGGTGTAATGGGATAACTCCCAGGCGCAGTCCTACAGCGAGCAGCATAAAGACACCGACTTCCGGCGATAAAAAATTGAAGGTAAGGACATCTTGCCCTTTATAACTCATTAACATCGACCAGATTACCAGAAAAACTCCCAGAATCCGGGCAGCAAATGATAGGACAGACCGGTTGAGCATTTCTGTTCCGTTGATACTACGGATAAGGATGATAAATTCAACAATATCTAGGACTGCCCAGGCAAAAACTAGTGTAAGGGCATTACCCGCCAGTACCACAACTAAACCAATACCAGTGATGATTAAACTGCCTGCCCAGGTTTTTGATCCCGATTTCGGCAGCATATTAATTGCTAGAGTTAATATGACAGCCAGAAGAACGGATGCCAAACCGAAAGCATAAGGCCATGAAACAGAATCATTCACAAACAATATTGTTGAGCCTATCAGGCTGAACGGAATTAATCCGACTACACGAACTGGATCCGACGGCAGCCAGTGGCTGATTAATACCAGCAGCCAGGCAGTTAATGAACCACCTGCGGATATTAACCAGGTGTATGGGAATTCTGGTCTAAATTGAATAAGTAAAAATACAATAACTCCAGCCAGACAAAGGATGATTCCACCGATGATTATTAACATCCGTTTTCTTCTTTATTTACTGAATTGGAATATCGAACGATTAACGTATTTGCCCATTCCTTGACGTCCGTACCACTTGCCATCATCAACAATGGTATTCCCACGTAAAAGCACTTTTTGGGGGAATCCTGTTAGGCTCCACCCCTCATACAGATTGTAATCGGTCCGGTGTTTAGCCACATCTTTTCCATACGATGTCTTTTTTATTGGATCCCAAATAACAATATCCGCATCCGAACCAACCTGTATTGAGCCCTTGGAGGGGTAAAGTCCAAAATATTTGGCTGGATTTGTAGAATTTAAAGCCACAAATTGATTGGGGGTAATTTTTCCGGTATTTACTCCATAAGTCCAAATAACCGGAAGCCGGTCCCCTACACCAGGTAAACCATTGGGTATTTTGGTAAAATCTTCTTTCCCAAGTTCTTTACCGGGAATAGAGATAAATTTGTCTTCGTAGGTAATGGATTGTGTCCCATCAAAGAAAAAAGAGCAGTGGTCGGTTCCTATTACGGTAATGCTCCCATTAATGATACCGTTCCATAAGGCGTCATTGTCAATAATTGTTCGTAGTGGCGGTGAACAGACATATTTCGCTCCATCGGGTCTGTTGAGATAATTCTCATTCAACAGCAAATATTGGGGACAGGTTTCGCCAATGACCCTGATTCCTTGTTTCTGGGCATACTCTAACATATCGACTTCTCCCCGGGTATTCATATGAACAATGTAAATTGGCGCGTCAGCCAGGGCAGCCAGCGAAACCGCCTTAAGGAAACTCTCCACTGCCCCCCAGGCTGGTCGTGTCCTGGCATGCCATTCCGGAGATGTATGACCTTGAGAAAGCGCTTCTTCAACCAGGATTTCTATGATATCCCCATTTTCCGCATGGAGCATAGTCAATAATTGCTGTTCAGCGGCAATTCTCAAAACCCGGAAGATATTCCCATCATCCAGCCGTAAACGGTTGTTATATGCAGTAAATACCTTAATACTGGTAATACCAGCAGAAGGAAGTAGCGGAATCTCCTTAATAATCTGTTCATCCAGGCGGGTGATATTCATATGGAATCCAAAGTCAACCGCTGCCCTTGAATCTGCTTTTTCATGCCACTTATCAATACTGGTAAATAAAGAGGGTGATTCTAGCGGCACAAAATCAATCACGGTGGTAGTTCCACCAAACGCTGCAGCTTTGTGGCCACTGTAATGGTCATCGGATGACACGGTGTTGAACATAGGCAAATCAAAGTGAGTATGAACGTCAATACCTCCGGGCATAATGAGCATGCCATCAGCATCAACAACTTCAATATTCTCGGAAATATTTATTTCCAATCCAATCTGGGCAATTTTTTCGTTAACCACCAGGATATCTGCGGGATATGTATCCAACGCAGTGATAATTGTTCCGCCTTTTATTAACAACATAGCTGCCTCTATTCCTCATCCAAAAATGACCATCAGAATTCTTTTCCCAGGAATATATTGGGCCAATCATAAATTACACATATCAATTTTTTTAATTGGTCTTTTTTTCCAGGGAGAAATGATCTTTAAGTAGGAAATTTTTTCGGTAATCCGCTCAACAAAATTAAAAACTCGGAATCTATTGGAAGATCAGGCAATGAATCTACCTGGTAATTTCCGCCTAGTACGGCTCGTTCTCGCAAAGTCCGCCAAACAACCATCCGGTCATCGTTGTTAAGCACCAGATCCGATATCTTTCGGGCATTCCTGAATAACATACCCGTCGTATAAAAAAAAGTAATCCGTTTCCATCCCTCGGCAATTATCGGGTTTGGTAAGGACCATAATGAACCTATTTGAATCTTGTAATATTCCTCATTGGCACGGGGATGATCCGGTGACTCCTTAAATAAATCCTACGGCGCTGCAATTCGTGTCCCTTGCATTCGGCAAAATATTCAATTTTCCACCGGTGCTCAACTCCGAAAACCCCTGTTTGGTAAAAAGCCAAAAAATCAACTTCAATAATTTTAGGGGCTGTTCGCAAGGGTATGCGATACCATCCCAGCAAGCGAGCGATTTCAAAATCTCGTATTGAAGGCATTACGGAAACGAGGATAATTGCTTCCGGTGGTATGTTTTCTTTCATTTTATCGGGAATCTTTCAGTCCTCCGATAGGCTTTCCCTTAAAATTCAATTCATTTCAATTTGGATTGTCCTGTAAACCTACCCGTATATTAAACTCCATAATTAAATGGTCAATTTCAGGTACCTGGCTCTGGATCTCCGTCCAATAATCCACTTTTTTCCATTGGTCGATAATTTCTTCATAGGTTTTACCTTGCTGTTCCACCCAGGTGTAATATTTCAAATTATGGACACGCCGCCGGTCTTCAAAGGTTAATTCTTTCAAGCAATCCGTGCTCATCCCAAGTAAATATTGTGCATAATGAGCAGCTGCATCCGTTACCTGGTATTCACCGGATGTCTCCCGCATCTCGATTTTTCGGCTTTGATACAAATCCATTGAGTCTGTAAGGACAGTCAAAACAATATCCTCTTCGCCAAGTTCGTAATACCTGTGCAAATTTGATGGCAGATAACATATTGGCTATCCCCGAAAAACCTAATAAATCCAATCGGTCAATAAATTCAGCCGGGACACCTTTCTTAGCCAGGTATTGCTGTCCAACCGGTTCATTAAATAGTCTTGCCAGGCTGACCACAGCATTGTCATCGATAGCAACAACCATATCGGTATTTTTTACATTATGAATCCAGGGAACATGTTTATCTCCAATCCCCTCAATCCGGTGAGCGCCAAAGCCATTTTCAAGTAAGGTTGGACATTGTAATGCTTCACTTGCAGCTATTTTACTGTAAGGATAGACTTGCTTAAGGTAATCCCCGCAGGCAATTGTCCCAGCTGATCCGGTAGTTAATACAACCCCGCGATATTGGCCGCTTGGTCCTAATTCTTTTTCTAACACTTCTTGCATGGCATGACCAGTAATATCATAATGCCATAGATAATTACCAAACTCTTCAAATTGATTGAAGATCATCAAATTCTCACCACTTGCCCGCAGTTCCCAACATTTATCAAATATTTCCTTTACATTGGATTCACTCCCAGGAGTGGCAATGATTTCACCTGCCACGCTGTGAAAGCCATTCAAATCTTTCTTTGCTCATTCCTTCCGGCAAAATCGCAATCGAATTGCATCCAAGCAGGGTTGAATTATATGCCCCGCCGCGACAGAAATTGCCTGTTGAAGGCCAGACTGCTTTTTGGATTTCCGGATTAAATTGTCCGGTAACTAACCTTGGTACCAGGCATCCAAATGTTGCCCCGACTTTGTGCGCACCGGTGGGAAACCATTTTCCAACTAATGCGATAATACGCGCATCAACACCGGTAAGCTGTCGTGGAAATTCAATATAATTTACCCCATTAAAACCCCCTCCGTACGGAATGGGCTGGTTTTTCCAGGTAATCCGGAAAAGATTGCGTGCAGTAATATCCCATAAACCAATCTGGCTTAATTCTTGGCGAATCTTTTCAGGAACCAAATTCGGATTCTTCATTTGTTCAAAAGTGGGAATGATGATATTCCTGTCCCTTGAACGTTTTACTGCACTTTTTAATTGGTCTTCAAAAAGCGATAAATCTATCTTAGTCATTTTTTATCCTTTATCAGTTGATGTTATACCCTAATCTGGTTCTTCACTTACGATATAAAGCGGTCTTCCCTTTACTTCATCATAAATTCTGCCAATGTATTCACCGAGAATTCCCAGTGAAATTAATTGGACTCCCCCAAGAAATAGAACTGCTATTAAGGTTGTTGCCTGCCCTAAAAATGCCTGGCCTGCAATTATACGCAATAGAACCACAAGCGGGATCGCCAGAATACTGATTCCAGCAGAGATGAAACCAAGATAGGTGGCCATCTGCAGAGGGAAATATGAAAATCCAGTAATCGCTGTGATTGCTAACTTCAGCATTTTACGAAACGGGTATTTAGTCTCACCGGCATGACGGGCAGCGCGCTTATATGGTACACCGATTTGCCGAAAGCCAACCCAGGCACCCATCCCGCGCAGGAATCGATGTTTCTCCCTCATTTGGTTCATCACGTTTACAACCTTGCGGTCCATCAGCCGGAAATCCCCGGTATCCATCGGAATCTTTACATCTGTGATGCGAAAAATGATCCGGTAAAAGAGAGAAGCCGTGAAAGTTTTAAACCAGGTTTCACCTTCACGTTCTGTGCGGACAGCGTATACAACTTGATACCCCTCCCGCCATTTTTGGATCAGCTGTAAGATTGTCTCTGGGGGATCCTGTAAGTCAGCATCGACAACAACAACCGCATCCCCGCGGGAATAATCCAATCCAGCTGTAACAGCAATTTGATGGCCGAAATTACGCGCAAAAATCACCGGCCGAATATGATTATCCTTTTTAGATAACTCCTTTATCATTTCGGTAGATCCGTCGCTTGAGCCATCATCAACAATTACTAATTCCCACGGTTCACCAGTGCTCTCCATCACCTCGGTTATGCGTTGATGAAGCTCCCCTACATTGTCTTTTTCATTGAAAACGGGAGCAACAACTGTAAATGTTGGTTTCATTCTTCCACTGATCCTCTTCTCTAAAAATTACCTGTATTCATCAATTCTTTCAGAGCAGCCATGCTAGGCTCAATAATTGGTGCAGGCTCTACTGCCAGATTAGCAGCCTTTATATCCTTTAGCCCATTGCCAGTCACCAATATTAAAACCGGGTCATCCGATTTTATGATTTTAGCATGGACTGCTTTCTTTAAACCGGCATAAGAGGCAGCACCGGCAGGTTCGGCAAAGATGCCATATCTGCCCAGTTCTTTGATTGATTTTAGGATTTCGGTATCGGATACCGTCAAGTACTCTCCCCCCGTCTGGTGCGCTGCCCTGACGGCGCGAACGCCATCTCTGGGAAAATCAACTGAGATTGAGTCTGCAATGGTGTTCGCAGAGACCGGATTGATAACCTCAGAATGGTTGAAATATGCATTAGCAACAGCAGCTGAACCCTCAGCCTGGATGCCAAATAAGCGAGGGGCATTATCCAGCCACCCCAGTTGTACCAGGTCTTTAAATCCTTTATGTAAACCAGAAATAATATTACCATCTCCCACCGAGACAAAGATCGACAGAGGTTTTTCCTGTAAATGACAACCAATAATCTGATTTTCCCAAATTTCCAAAGCCGCAGTTTTTTTTCCTTCCAGGGTAAATGGGTTAAAGCCTGTATTCCGGCAATACCACCCAAATTCACTGGATGCCTGTAAGGAAAGGTCAAACGCCTGATCATAATTACCATCCACCAGAACAACCTTTGCACCAAATACAAGCAGCTGGGCAACTTTTGCGGGTGGTGCGGTTTTTGGCGCAAAAATTACTGCTTTTTGTCCAACCGCAGCCGCCATGCCTGCCAGGGCAGCACCGGCATTTCCGGTAGAGGCTGTCACGATGACTTCAGCCTGAAGTTCCATCGCCCTGGCAACCACCAGCGCACTAGCGCGATCCTTTAAGGATGCCGTCGGATTTCGACCTTCATCTTTGATCCACAGGTTTTTTAGACCCAGTGACTCTGATAACAACCGGTTTTGATACGTCGGCGTCCAGCCTACCGAACGTAGAGGGGTCTCCTCCCATCCAGGGTCGTTTACAGGTAAAAGTGGTAAATAGCGCCACATGGAGTTGTTTTTTTGGATGAAAATATCTTCTGGTCTATATCTTTTTTTGATATTTTCATAATCCAGCAAAACATCCAGGTTACCGCCATCCCTTGGGCATACATACTGGACAGAGTTCTTTCCATAAAATTCACCACAAACGCTGCAAACAAATCCTGAATATTGGGGTAAGTGAGTCATAATCTTTCCTGTAAAATCGAGATCTTTGCCTAATTTTACTTGGTAAATAATTATTCCTTCTTAAATGGAACACCCAGGGCTGCTGGAGGTGCTGCGCGCAAAGAACGGAGGATGTTGCCAATTATTACACGGGGACGGGGTGGCAGCACCGCCATCAGACGTGCAAACCATTCTGTATTGCCAAAATTAACCAATAATAATGTCAGGATCATTAAAGGAAATGGTGCCACCTGCAACAATTGTGAAGGAATATTGGGAAGGCTCGGTTGTAATACCAGACCCAGCCATTGGAGTAATGCAAAAAGGTAAGCCCCAAATGCTGCCCGGAGAGGATTCCACCCTCCGAATATGGTGATGGCCAGTGCAATCCATCCAATACCATCTAAACCAGATAAAGTCCCCTTCCAACCTGCTTTTATATTTAAGGAGTACATCGGCCCGGCTAATCCGACCAGTGCAGCTCCAATAATTGTGTAAATATAGCGTAAACGAATTACATCAGCGCCTCTAACATAGGCTGCAGCTGGCCTTTCACCTATTCCTTGAAGCATTAATCCGGGACGGGTTTTAAATATATAAAACCAGCTGAATATAATGAGGATAAAACTGGCATAAGTCATAAGGTCATGCCGGAAGAACAATTCCCCAAGAATGGGTATTTGGCTTAATAAAGGTATTGGTACTACTTTCATCGTAGGACCGGTGACACTCATCAATGGGTTCCCAAGGAAGTAGCTGAGGTCCCTGCAGGTTAATGCAAGCACAAACCCTACAGCTACTTGGCTTTGGAAAAGCGTGATACTGCTTATAGAAATTATCAAACCAATTAAAGCACCAATGAGCATTCCAGCCAACAGACCTGCAATTGTACTGTTAAAATAGACGGCGGCAGCAAAACCGCCCATCGCTGAAAGTAGGATTGCACCATTTAATGAGAGATTGATCACACCAGCACGTTCCGATATTGTCTCACCAATCACCGCAAAGATTACTGGTGAGGCTGTAGCCAGTACGCCGGCAAGACCCATCAGGATGGCATCATTGATCATGTTGTTTTCTCTCGATTTTTTCCATTATCCGCAGGCGAATACCTTCCATTATGATTACAAATAAAACCAGGAATCCCTGCAATACACCTGCCAGGGACGAATCAATCTTTAATACAATAGGAAGCTGTATGCTACCAAGATTCAATGCAGCAAAAAAAATGGCCACGGGGATGATATAAAAAGCGCGGTAATTGATCAGCATGGCAATGAGCAGTGCTGAAAATCCATACCCGCCCGAAATTGAGGGTACGAGACGGTGGTGAAAGCCGACAACCTGTAAAGATCCTGCCAGTCCTGCCAACAAACCACACAGGAGAAATGCAAGAATCATATGCTGCCAGGCAGGGATACCTACCTGATATGAAGCCCTCAAGTTTTTTCCGATTGCTTTCAGCCTTAATCCAATAGTTGTGTCTTTCAATAAGTAATACACCGCCAGAAAGGCAGAAAATGCCAGAACCAGCCCCCAGATACTTAACCGATACCCGGGGATTGTCCCAAGCCACAACTCTTCTGGGAAAGGAACAGTCCCGCTCATTGAGCCAATTCCAGGACGTTTCCATGGTCCGAAAATAAGCCATAAGGTCAGGGCCATTGCAACAAAATTTAAACCAAGGCCGCCAAATATTTCATTAACACCGCCAAAAACCCTTAACAGGCCAACAAGTAATGCCCAAATACAACCGCCTACCATTCCAGCCAATACCGATAGCAGAATAACCATAGCGGGTGGTCCCTGTGTATCCTGCAGAAGCCGCATTATCCATGTTGTAAATATTGCTCCCAGGGTAATCTGGCCTTCAATGCCAATATTCCAAAGGCCAGCCATAAATGTAATCAATAATCCGCTCGTGATAATGGTAAGAGGGATCGTTATCACGAACACGTCTGCTATCTTTTTGACAGACCCAAACGAACCGAGTGCAATATGGCGGAAGGTTTCCAGCGGAGAGGAACCGGAGAGAATTAAAATCATGATCGTAAAAAGAAATGCAAGGAAGATTCCAACCACCTGGAAACCGACATTTAGCCAGAAAGGTTTTTTATTATTCACTCTGGTGCCTGCCGTTGGTGAATTTCTTGCCAGCCTTTCCCACCGATTAATTGGCCTAAATGGTCAAGTGTGATATCACCTTTTTTTAATGGTATGGAGACCTGACCATTGTAAAACACCAGAATTCGATCGCTGTATTGAAGGATTTCCTCCAGGTCTGGCGAGAAAAAGAGGATTGCTGTCCCCCCTTTGCAGCGATCTTTCAATTTTAACCACACATCCATACTGGATTCAATATCCAATCCCCTGGTGGGATGCTCTAAAAATAAAATCCATAAAGGAGTTTGTAATAATGCCAGCATTAATCTTTGCTGGTTACCTCCAGAAAGGGACTCCACCACATTTTGAGTCGATCCTTTTATCCCATAATTTCTTATGCCTTCTCGGGCGAATTCGTCGGCAATTTTCCGGTCAATGAAAAAACCCTGTCTTTTATCAACCAAAACAAAGTGGTCACCCACAGTTAATCCCTGGACAAGCCCTTCCTCCAACCGCGATGCCGGAAGGAATTTAATTCCCTCCTTCATAAAAACATGATATTGTTCACCAATCATGTTGCGATTATTAATCCATATCTTTCCGCTGGTTGGACGAATTAATCCGGCACAAGCTCTCAAGAAAATATCCTGGCCGCTTCCTTCCATACCAGCCAAACCAATTACCTCCCCTTTACAAAGCTCCAAGTCCACAGGTCCAATCGTGAGGCGGGGATCGGATATTTCCATCTTTTCCAGTGTCATAACCGGGGTGTCACTCGCACATTCTACCCCCAGCCACTCCATGAGACTCTTGCCGAACATCATTTTGACCAGATTCTCGGTTAAATAGGGTGGTTTAATTTCCCCGATAAGTTCCCCTTTGCGCAGGACAGCAATTTGACTGCATAGGCTTTCGACATCTTCCAATTTATGGGAAACCAAAATAATCGTTTTGCCTTGCTGAGCAAGTAATCTGAGGGTGGAAAATAGAAGCTGTTTTTGTTGTGAGCTGATCCCGGTCGTTGGTTCATCTAAAATCAACAACTGTGCTCCAAGATGTAATAAACGTAATATCTCTAACTGTTGTCTCTCGCCTACTGTCAGGGTATCAACATAGGAGTGAGGTTTTAATGCAAAACCAAATTGTTGTTGTAACTGGTCAAATTTCTTCTCCACTTTATTATTGGAAAAAAGGATAGAACCGGATTGTCCGATAATAAAATTTTCCAATACCTGCATGGGTGGAAAATCAAGCGGATCCTGATGAAGCATACCAACACCATATTGAATGGTATCTGCAGGATTTTGAATTTTTACACTTTTTCCATCCAGAATAATCTCCCCTGAATCTGGTTGGATAAATCCCGATAGGATTTTCATCAAAGTGCTTTTTCCAGCACCGTTTTCGCCCAATAAACCTTGGATGCTGCCTGCCGGGATAGATAAATTGATATTTAAATTAGCCTGAACTTTTCCAAAGCTTTTATTGATGTTCTTCAGAACTACGTCCATAGATTTCCCAACCAATTAAGGGGAAGGTTTTTATCACCTTCCCCTTAATAGAAACTCGTTGTCAATTACTCAGAAGCGCTTTGACCTTCCATCCCCTCTAATAACTGGGGTAGATACCAAACCTGGAAATCTGTGGCTGTGGTTCCAGCCGGTATATATTCCGATCCATCCTGAAGGTTGATTGGACCATTCCAGAGGTTTAAACCACCAGCAAGCTCATTGATGAAATCATCCAATTTCGCCGAGGCATCTGCAGATAGGCCATCACCCTTTTTGAAACCAACAGCACTGGTATCCGGATTATTCAGGTCACCCCAATCGGGCGAATTCCATTCCCAGGTGGATTTAAAGGCTGCCATCCTGGGCTGCTGTCAGCCATTTTACATAGGAAGGACCCCAGTTAAAGAAGGGTACGCCAAGACAAACCGCAGGCGCTTCGGCGCAGCCATCAATATAATCATAGGAAACCGCCCAGACTGGTTTACCTTCGCCGGTAGATTTATTTGCCTGGACAAGTGCCTCCGTCGTATCAATCCCGGAAACCACAACATCATACCCGCTGTTGTAAAAACTCATCTGCAACCTGGGTAGGATCAGATGTAACTCCAGGGATGTTGAACCAGAATCCAATCCAGGTTACTTTAAACTTCAGATCAGCCGGGTCTTTCCCAAGATACTCCGACCAGCAGTATTTTGCACCAAGATATACCGAGGCTGCCAGGCGGCGGGTTTCCTCATTTATTAGAGGTCCGAGGTACCCGATTTGACCGGTCTGGGTAGTCAGGGCGGCTGCGCAGCCAGCCATCATCTTTGCCATATTCCATGCGACCCATAAAATTGATCAGATTGGGAAGTTCGACAAAATTTTTGCCATCCTTCCAGGATGTGTCACCAGAGGCATGGATCACAAAAATCTCTGGATTGGCTTTGGCAAATTCAACCGCGCTGTCCTTCATATCATCTGAGTTGAAGATCACAAGTTGGGCGCCTTTATCCACAAGATCTTCGGCCAGTTGTGCCGGGGTTACTCCAGGGCGGTCTGCAACATTTACTTTGTCAACATACAACATTTCAGTATTGGGTAGTTTTTCCTGGGCATATAGACCGGCATCGTAATGAGCCTGGCTCCAACCGCGGTCATTATAAATACCCACCATGAGCAGCCCAAAGGTGTATTTCTCGGCTACCTCTGCGGGAGGCGCGGTAACTTCTGTTGCAGCAGGCGCCTCGGTAGCGGCGGGCGCGGAGACTTCTGTTGCAGCAGGCGGCTCGGTTGGGACTGCTGCTTCTGCCTCCGGTGGTGTTGCGATGGGTTGGGACACAGCCGGTGCGCATGCTGAAAGTACGAACACAGCAGTAACGGCAATAACAAACAGGGTGTAATAAGTTTTTTTATACATGGTATTCTCCTCTTTAATTCAAATTATGGTCACATAAAAATACTTGATTTTGTGATTATCCAGTTTATACCTCCTTACAGGATCACCTAGGTTAAATTGAAAATTTTTTGATTAACGAATAATGGAAAAACCGGCGCCTTTAAATTATTGTATCCACTTTCTAATAAAATATTTTAATAACTTACCTTAAAATTAACTGTTTTTTCGATCTACGGAAATTTTGTACTCAGAGATATGTCACTATTCATTGTCGAATTTGGTTAGCAGTCTGTCCGGAATATTGTTGTTGTTGCCTTCTGGACATTTTTATAATCACATAAATTTCATAAGAAAAATGCCCCGATGCAATGGATGAATCGGGGCATTAATTCTTTCAACAGCTAATTAATCCTGGACAATATGGGTTCCAGTTTCGCCTCTAAGGGCACGGCCAATGTTTTCCGGATTGGTCACAATGGCTTCCTTACCACCCGCCTCCAGGAACCAGATAATGGCTTGGATTTTCGGAGCCATTGAACCTTTTGCAAAATGCGTCCCTTCCGCAAGATATTTTTTGGCTTCGGAAAGGGTCATTCGATCCAACCACTTTTCGTTTGGTTTACCAAAGTTGATGGCAATTTTTTCGACCGCAGTGGAGATCACGAACATATCGGCATGCACCTTGCGTGCCAGCAGGCTGGAAGCATAGTCTTTATCAATGACTGCTGCCGTTCCTTCGAGGTCTCCATCGTCATTACGAATAACGGGAATCCCGCCACCGCCAACAGTAATCACAATATGACCTGCTTCAATAAGTTTTTCAACAGATTCAAGTTCGATAATTTCTATTGGTAGTCGGAGAAGCAATAACCCGGCGCCATCCCGTCCCGGCATCTTCAACTACCGACCATCCTTCTGTCTCGGCGCGATGCTTGGCAGATTGCTCATCCATGAAACCCCCGATAGGCTTTGTGGGATGCTGGAATGCCGAATCATCTTTATCTACAAGTACCTGTGTGATGACTGTTGCAACGGATTTTTCAATATTTCTTCTTCTTAACTCATTTTGCAACGTCTGGGTCAGGGCATACCCAATGGCGCCCTGGGTATCTGCCCCGCACCAATCCAGTGGAATTTCCGGCATTCCTTCCACTTTTGCAGCAATTTCTGACCGCCTCAACAGAAATCCTACCTGTGGGCCATTGCCATGGCCAATTGCGACATTCCAACCCTGTTCGATCATGTCCGCAATGTGCATGGTCGTTTCTTTTGCTGCATTGTATTGGTCAGGGATAGCTGTCCGGTTATCCTTGATCAATGAGTTACCGCCGATTGCTACTACCGCTACTCCTTTTGTCATCTTTCATGCTCCTTAAATAATATTTTTTAGTTAATTCATAGATAAAGCCATTACAGCCTTTTGAACGTGTAATCGATTTTCCGCTTCATCGTACACCACGGATTGGTGTCCGTCTATCACTTCGTCGGTCACCTCAATATTACGGTCTGCCGGTAATGGGTGCATATAAATTGCATCTTCCCTGGCAAGGGACATTTTTCGTGAATCGGTAATCCAGTCGGAATATTTTTTGATAATCTCCGCACCCTCCTTTTCATCCTGTGTATGAACCATGGCACCCCATGATTTTGCATAGATAATATCTGCATCCTTAAATGCTTCAGTCATATCATCAACAACCTCAAATCCAACCTTGAATTTCCGCGCTTGCTCACGCGCCTGATCCATAATTTCCGGCATGAGGCGAAATTCGGGGGGGTGTGCCAAAACAATATCCATTCCAAATCGCGGCATTTGCAGGATCAGGCTTTGTGGTACTGACATGGGTTTTTGATAGGATGCCGCATATGCCCAGGATACCACCATTTTTTTACGTTTTAAATTACTTCCTTTTTTCTCGACGATCGTCAATAAATCTGCCAGAATCTGGAATGGATGGTAAATTTCACACTGCATATTAAATACTGGGGACCGAGAATTTTTCGCCACCTCATTTATGTACCGGTTTCCTGATCCCCAATCGATATTTCGGATGGCTATTCCATCAAAATACCTGTCCAAATATCTCGCCGATCTCCTTTGCGGTATCACCATGAGATATTTGTGTTGTCCGGGATTCAATAAATGCCGCATGACCACCCAATTGAGCCATCCCCGCTTCGAATGATCCACGGGTGCGGGTGCTGCTGAAGAAAAAAAGCATCGCCAGCGTTTTATCCCGAAGATATGCATGAGGTTCATTTAATGCCCTTTTACGTTTTATATCTGCTGCAACCTCAAGGATTGTCTCAACTTCTTCTTTACTGAAATCCAAATCTCCAATTAAGTCTCTACCTCGAAGAAATGTTTGCATAATTTTCCCTTTACCAATCCCGAATGAAATTTATGTGAATCGATATCCTGCTCAATCACTACAACCCAGCTGGTCAATAAATATGGATACTTTTTCTAAATCTTGCTCAGATAAATCCTGCTCGCCGGTCAGTGAACTCCACAATTCACAAAATGCATTTGAATAATCACTATTTTCAAGTCGTATTCCGGATAACTCTATAGCTGTATCCAGGTCTCCCAACTGAACAAACGCCTCGATAAATGGGAACAACTCGGTCGGATCTGCCGGTGTCAATTCATTATCGACAGCCAAATTCCATAACTCTGCAATTTTAACCCAATTTTGTTGCTGTCTTGCTAAATCCGCTCTCTGAAAATAATAGCACCAATCCTGTTCAGGTTCCGCACCCAGTGCATCTGGTGGTTCTGCTTGGGTGGAAGAAGCCAGGTTCACCTGGTCTAAATTGGTGATATTCAATGCATTGATAATGTTTTCAGGTAGTCCGGGGATTGAAGCATCCTCAGAACCCAGAACACGTAAACAGGAAGGAGGAGAATAATAAACAACCAGCGAATTTGAAGTATTTCCAGAAAACCGGATCCCCCTGTAAGGATGTGAAATTTTAACCCCGTTTTCAAGCAGAGGCATCCCCTCATCCAGCCTTCCCGTTAATTCAAATAGTTTAAAAGGTATCTCTGTAGATTTTAGGCCTGGTGCATATGTCCAATTCAGCAATGGGGTTAACCCGTTATCAGAGAATCTATAAAGTGGAATCTTGTCTGATAGCACAATTGTACCATGTCTCAGGTCTGGCACTCTCCAGGTAAGCTGCCAGAAAAATGACCGGAGAGCCTGGGCTTCTCCAATATAAAACATAGCATTCCTGAAATGAAATCCAATTGAAAATGCAAAGATCAGTGCCAGAAGGACCCTTTGAAATCGGATTTGAAGCAAACCAAATACTCCGGCGGTCAGAATCAAACTGGAGCCTAGCATAAAAGGAAGTATGGAGCGGTCCCAGGGGAAAGAGAGACTTAAAGGTAAACCCACGATCCATATCGGTATCCCTCCGATAACCAGGCTGACACCGCCAATCAATAATGCTTCTGAAATCCAGGATTTGAAGGATCCACCATCATCCGGACCTGGAATGGATGGCGATTTATATCTGAATTTTGCATACCAAAACGATATTACCAAAGCGCAAGCAACAAGGATTAGAAATACCAGGGGTCTTTCTGAATCCTTTGGCACCTGAAATACCTGTCGCCAGGCTCCATAAACTGCCAGGCGCAGGTGGTCCAAAATAGTGAGAAATAGTGACTTGAGTGTTTCAGCAGGAGTCTGAACCAGTTCATTCAGCAGGACCGGTTGATAATGTTTAAAACTAAAAATGAAGATACGCCAGAAAAGAAATGCCCCCATTAGCAGAAGATAAGGAAGCCAGACTAAAATTACACGCAGAACTTTTTCCCTTGTTGTATAAAAGCGTTTTCCCAGAGCCATCCAAATGAAAATTGGGCGGAGCAATTCCAATCCGAAAAAATATTCAATGGAAAACATACCAGATGCCGCCAATAAGGAAAGAGCTGTGAAAAGCCAGTATTTTTGCTTTATTCGGACGGAATAAATCATCCCCCAAAGGGAGAGTAAAAATAGATCCAGCACTGTGAAATGGAGGATGAATTGGATTGGTATCGGCTGTTGTAAAAACCCGGGAAAAACCAAAAACAAAAGGGAGGTCCAAAATACCTTCTCTCTATGTCGTGGCCAGATTTCCAATAAGACCCGGAAGAGAATAACACCGCTAAGCCAGCGTAAAACCAATAACAGGAGATGGTACAGCCAGTATGTTTCTCTAAACAGGAAGGTGGTAATGATATAAATCCAGGCCGAAAAGGGTCGGTCCGGGGCTACAAAATCAATAAAAAAACCAGGGCCTTGCAGGTGGTAAGCATACAAATAAATCCAATCATCTCCATATAGGCTAAACCAGGGAATGAAGATGCCATAAGCTATCAGGGAAGCTACCAGGAAGGCAAATGCTTCCGATTGAAGTAAGGATTTAATCAGAGGAATTTTTCGCATGGAATGGATTTTTACGTCCGGATTAGCAGGCCCCCTCCTGCCAATCCGTGTTTATTTATCTGGTTTATTCCGTCGCCCCAAGGATTAATGCCAGTAATGCCATGCGTACCACAACGCCATTAAAAGCTTCCTGCCAATAGCGGGAGTGGCGGGTAATATCCACATCCTGAGGTAGCTCATCCATCCTGGGTAAGGAATGGAGGATGATTGAGTCTGTCTTCGCTTTTTCTCTTAGAAGCTGGCGGGTGACTTTATAGTTTGATGCAGTCAAATCATATTTTTCGCGGCTTTCATCCCTTGATTTTGTATAATCCGGTTGAACCACCGGTTCCATATAAATTACATCAGCTTCGTTTATCACATCGGAAACATGCTCTGCTTCCTTGTATTGAAGATTGTAATCATTCAATTCTTGCTTGAATTCCTCGGTGAGAGACATCTCTGGAGGGGAAATATAAATCACTTTGCAGTCAAACTGAGTAAGGGCATACGAAATGGAATGCATTGTCCGCATGCGCATGTCTCCGATGCACAAGAATGTCAATCCATCAATTTGACCTTTCTCCTGTAGAACTGTGTATAAATCGGTTAATACCTGGGTTGGATGTTCTCCCCAGCCATCACCGGCATTAATCACCGGAACTGTTGACCATTTAGCAGCTTCAGCAGGTGCCCCCTGTTTAAAATGGCGCATTACAATTGCATCACCATAATACTCCAGCATGTGAACGGTATCCTTGATGGATTCCTGGTAAAAATCCCCGGCTCGAGTCATTTTTGCATCCGAGAAACCAAGAACATGGCCGCCCAGGCGGTGCATGGCTGCCTCGTGGGCTAACCTGGTACGGGTGCTGGGTTGGTAAAATGCTGTTACAAGGGTTTTTTCTTTTAATAGGTCAGAATTTCGACGATTTTTAGCGATGGGCTCCAAGTCCTTGGCGACCTCAAAAACCCTGAAAAACTCCGCCCGTTCAAAATCCTTGAGTGATAATATGTCCCTACCTGAAAAACTACGCATAGAATCCTCTCCTTGAAATAGAATTATATTTTATGGATTGATTAACCTTTTTGCTGCCCTCTGGTGTTCCAGGATAATTTTATCCAGATCGACCGGAACGAGCAGTCCATCTTTTACAATCACTCTGCCATGTACAACATTCCAGGAAACCCTGGAGGTTATACAAAATAGCAATGCTGCTACCGGATCATGAAATCCACCAGCATATTCCAATCTATTCATATCGACGGCAATAAAGTCCCCACATTTACCCACCTCCAGAGAACCGATATCAGGTCTCCCAAGGACTGCCGCCCCTCCGATTGTCGCCAATTCCAGGGCTTTGCGGGCTGTCATTAACGGTCTCGTTTCCATCGAAGTAAGGGAAAATCCCCTTTCACCCTCCCGGACTCTCGCCAGGAGCATCGCCATGCGTGCTTCCATGATCATGTTTGAGCTATCGTTGCTCGCCGAACCATCTACGCCCAAACCAACATTCACCCCTGCCTTTATCAACTCGTATATGGGTGCAATCCCGGATGCAAGCCGCATGTTTGAGGATGGACAATGTGCAACCCCGCATCCGGTTCGTGCATAAAGGTTGATTTCCTCCTTATTTACATATACGGAATGGGCAAACCATACATCATCTCCTACCCAATCCAAGGACTCCATGTAAGCAACGGGTTTATAACCAAATTTGGCTACGCAAAATGCCTCCTCATCCTCTGTTTCAGCCAGGTGGGTATGCAGTTGGACTCCATACTCCCTGGCAAGTTTAGCGCTTTCCCTCATTAATTCACTGCTTACACTGAAGGGGGAACAGGGGGCAAGAACAATCTGGAGCATAGATCCCGGATTGGGATCATGGTATTGCTCAACCAATCGTTGGCTGTCTTTCAGGATTAAATCTTCATCATCCACAACCCGATCCGGTGGCAACCCGCCCTGGCTTTCTCCCAGGCTCATCGAACCACGCGACGCATGCAATCTCAAGCCAATTTCCTTGGCAGCCGAAATTTCATCGTCTAATTTTGACCCATTAGGGAATAAATAGAGGTGATCAGATGCAGTAGTACAACCGGATAATGCCAGTTCAGCCAGGGCGGTCTGGGTGGATATAAAAATATCTCCAGGGTTAAGGTTTGCCCAGATCGGATAGAGGGTTTTTAGCCAATTAAACAGGTTGGCATCCTGGGCGCCCGGTACCACACGGGTTAAGGTCTGATAAAAATGATGATGGGTGTTAATTAAGCCAGGCATTACGATATGGTTCTTAAGATCGATTACCTGGTCTGCCGTTTCAGGTAGTTCCTCAGTTTTTCCTACTTGCCGGATAAATCCATCCTCAATGAATAACCCGCCGTCTTTAATCTCCTGGCGATCTGCATCCATGGTTATCAAAATTTGTGCATTTCGGACAAGCATTGTAGACATTTATGGGTTCCTCTATAATCCTATTTTACAAGGGAATTCATAACGGACATAATCCCAATCACATCCCATCTTGTGAAACAGGAACAGGGTGGTTTGTAAATTTCGGACAAAAAATTATTCATCGTATTACCGGACAGCCAGTTTGGCAGCTCGTACCGTGTTGCGAAGCAGCATGGCAATTGTCATCGGCCCGACCCCGCCAGGCACCGGTGTAATTGCTCCGGCTATTTCTACCGCCTCATCAAATTTTACATCGCCAACCAGCCTGTAACCTTTAGATTTCGTAGGGTCTTCCACACGGTTTGTCCCTACATCAATTACTACAGCCCCAGGTTTGATCCAATCGCCACGCACCATCTCCGGTTTTCCAACCGCTGCTACCAATACATCCGCCTGCCTGATTATTGAGGGCAAATCACGCGTCCGGGAATGGCAGATTGTAACCGTGGCATTGGCTTTCAACAATAATAGGGATACCGGCATCCCGACAAGATTTGACCTTCCCAGTACAACAGCATGAATCCCTTCAAAGCTTTCCAGATGTTTACCCAGCATGTACATTACTCCATCGGGAGTGCACGGGATAAACAATGGTTCCCTTCCCTTTTGGGCCAGGCGTCCAATATTGAGGGGATGTAATCCATCTACATCTTTTTCAATGCTGATAGCGTTCAGCACTTTCTCTTCATCAATTCCGGTTGGAAGCGGAATTTGAACTAATATTCCATCCACGTTTGGATTTTCATTCAATGATCTGCACCAGTTCTATCACCTGGTCCTGTGTTGCACCGGCAGGCAGTTCGTGACCAATTGATTCAATACCGATAAGCTGGCAGGCTTTGTGCTTCGAACTCACATAGATATGCGAGGCGGGATTATCACCCACAAGCACAGTTGCCAGGGCTGGTCTCCGGAGACCTTTTTCAATAATACCCTGCACATCTTTCTGCACCTGGTTTCGCACTTCTTCGGCAATTACTTTTCCATCTATTATTTTGGCGGGCATGACCATCTCCTGATTGATTTAAAAAATGGGATTTCTATCGAAGTTGTATTCGTGATTTGCCATTGCATACACCCCTGAATTATACATTATCCACGGCTGGAATTTTCCATCTGTCCTTTCTGGCCCGATATTTGAAAGCATTTCTACGTTATAATTCACGCTCAGGAGAACAGCTATGGGAAAAATATGTGTCATCGGAACCGGATATGTTGGGCTTGTAACTGGTGTCTGTTTTGCAGACCTGGGAAATGAAGTGGTTTGCATGGATGTAGACGAAGATCGCATTCAAAAACTAAACCAGGGGATTATGCCTATCTATGAACCGGGACTTAAAACAAATCGTTGAACAAAACGTACAGGCAGGCAGGCTTATCTTTTCCACGGATTCAAACACAGCTTTGCAAAATGCTGAATTTGCATTTATTGCAGTAGGTACGCCATCCGGGGTGGACGGTGAGGCGGATTTGCAATATGTCCGTATGGCAGCTGAAAAAATAGCCGAAATTGTTGATGATCCCATTGTCATTGTTAATAAATCGACTGTTCCTGTTGGTACCGGAGATTGGGTTGCTGAAATCATCAAGAAAAAACGCAATGGAAAACCGTTGGACTACAGTGTTGTTTCCAATCCCGAATTTCTGCGTGAAGGATCTGCAATCAATGATTTTATGTTCCCGGACCGGATTATCTTAGGATCCACTAATTTTGATGCAGCCACCAAGGTAGCCCAGCTATACTTGACTCTGCGTTGTCCAGTTCAAATTACCGACCTGCGCACAGCTGAAATGATCAAGTATGCATCTAATGCTTTCCTGGCGACAAAGATTTCCTTTATTAACGAAATTGCCAACATATGCGACGAGGTGGGCGCAGATGTTCGGGAAGTATCTCTGGGGATGGGCCATGATAAACGTATTGGCAGTGCATTTTTAGATGCCGGATTAGGCTGGGGAGGAAGTTGTTTTCCCAAGGATGTAAAAGCCCTTGCCCATATGGCAGTCCTTCACGGGTCCCATCCACAACTCCTGCAAGCGGTTATGGAAATCAACCGCAACCAGCGCCGCAGGGTTGTTTTCAAATTGCGTAAAGCACTGGGCGGACTAAACGATAAAACCATCGCTTTATTGGGACTTTCATTCAAACCAAATACGGATGATATCCGGGAAGCACCTGCTTTTGAAGTCATCCACCTCATCCAGAATGAAGGCGGCTCTATCCGGGCTTATGATCCTCAGGCCATGAATAACGCTCATAAGGTACTGAACCGGGTAACATTGTGTGAGGACTCTTATCAAGCTGTAGAAAATGCAGATGCACTCGTCCTGGCAACTGAATGGAATGAATTCAAACAGCTTGATTTTAAGCGGATTCATAACCTGATGCACCAGCCAATCATTATCGATGGGCGTAACCTCTGGGATCCAAAGACAATGAGAGACCTGGGTTTCGTTTATTATGGGATAGGACGGGGTACATATAACAACAATGGTTAATGCAAATCAATAATATCCAGCCACTGGGAATAATATCGCTTTCTAAAGTATGCAAACCTGCGGTTGCATACTTTTTTTAGTCACCCTATGTATAATATTCATAACTAAACTTGACTTTCAAAGAATACTCCATGGTCAGACAAAAAGTAACTACCAGATCGATACTTGAAAAGAAACAGCAGAAAATTCCAATAACCATGCTGACTGCGTATGATTTTCCTGCCGCACAAATGATGGATGAGGTTGGAATAGATATCATTCTTGTCGGGGATTCACTTGGGATGACTGTTTTAGGCTATGAAACCACCCTGCCGGTGACCATGGAGGATATGCTGCACCATTGCAAGGCGGTTGCACGAGGCGCAAAAAATCCCCTCCTGGTTGGGGATATGCCATTTATGTCCTACCAGGTTTCCGTTGAGGAAGGAGTGCGAAATGCTGGAAGATTTTTGCAGGAAGCCGGCATGGACGCTGTCAAATTGGAGGGAGGCCAGGAAAAAATTGAGGTGATCCGCAAAATTGTTGATTGCGGAATCCCTGTCATCGGACATATAGGTTTAACCCCCCAGAGTGTACATCAGCTGGGTGGTTTTCGCACCCAGGGCAAAACTGCTGATGCTGCCCTAAAATTGATCCGTGATGCCCTGGCTCTGGAGCAAGCAGGAATTTTTGCCCTTGTATTGGAGTCTATCCCGGAAAAACTGGGCAGCCTGATATCAGAAAGATTAGCGATACCTACCATCGGGATTGGTGCAGGAGGAGGATGTGATGGCCAGGTATTGGTGATCCATGATGTCCTTGGGTTCTACGATCAGTTCAAACCAAAATTTGCCAAGCAATATGCCAATTTGAGGCAGGTCATGATCGATGCAATTGCATCCTATAAAGAAGAAGTCATTTCCGGTGCTTTTCCTTCAAAGGACCATGTTTACCAGGTCAATGACCAGGAATGGGAAAAACTGATTCAGTTACTTGAAGAAGTGGAATGAACCCTGCTGTTTTGGTTGCCGGATGTGGGGCAATGGGGGTTTTATTCAGCGCAATTCTCGCTGAAAGTAATTTCAGTGTTTTTGTGGTTGATGATTGGTTTGATGGGATAAATGCTCTCACCAGTATGGGAGCACGTTATATCGATTCTGATGGCAAAATCCATTCTGTAAAAGTACAAGCCAGCAATACTATAAATACAATTCCTGAGGTTAAAATCGCCTTGCTTTTGGTCAAATCCTGGCAAACCGAAAAGGCATGTCAGAATATTAAATCATGCCTTTCGAAGGATGGCTTATGTGTAACGCTTCAAAACGGCCTGGGGAATATCGAAATTCTCAATGACGTCCTGGGAAACCACCGTTCAACTGCAGGAACAACCACCCTTGGATCATTCCTGATAGAGCCCGGTTTGGCACAAATCCACGGCGAGAAGCGGATAATTCTCGCCAGGCATCCATCCATCTCTCTTGTACAAGACTTGCTCATAAGTGCAGGTTTTGAAGTGGAACTTGACCAGAATCTAAATGGTATATTATGGGGTAAATTAATCGTCAACGCTGCCATCAATCCATTGACTGCTATTCTGGAAATCAATAATGGTGATCTCCTGAGATACCCCCATCTACAATATTTTATGAAACAGATCATCGAAGAAGCAGTCCAAATTACAGAAAAATTAGCTGTCCATTTACCTTACCGGGACCCATTTGCCTATGTCAGTCAGGTCATTGAGCAAACCAGTGATAATCACTCTTCTATGCTGCAAGATCTATCCCGTGGTATGCAAACAGAAATCGAAGCAATAACCAGGCAAATTATCATCCATGGCGAACAAACCGGAATTCCAACCCCATTTAACCGGGCAGTTTATGCCTTGCTTAAAACCAAATTGCAGGCTCGACAAACCATCGATATTGAGTGAGAATGCGGAATGAAAACGGTACAAAAAATTGCAGAATTCCTGAGTGAACGAGAAAAACTGCCTGACCCGGTGGGAATTGTTCCAACTATGGGATACCTCCACCAGGGTCATCTTTCCCTGGTCCGAAAAGCAAAGGAAAATTGTTTGTCTGTCATCGTAACGATTTATGTAAACCCCACTCAATTTGGACAGAATGAAGACCTGTCAACCTATCCACGGGATATTGGAAGTGATTTGGCTTTGCTTGAAGCAGAAGATGTTGATCTTGTTTGGATGCCGGAAGATGGCGAAATGTACCCCGCTGAATTTCAAACCTGGGTATCCGTTGATAAATTGACCAGCCACCTGGAAGGCAAAAGCAGACCTACCCATTTCCAGGGTGTAACCACCATAGTGGCAAAATTGTTCATCGCCGCACGACCCCAATTTGCATACTTCGGCCAGAAAGATGCACAACAAGCCATCGTCATCCAGAGGATGGTGAAGGACTTAAACTTTCCAGTAAAAATTGAGGTGTGCCCGATTGTCCGTGAACCCGACGGTCTGGCATTGTCAAGCCGCAATAAGTATTTAGATGGCGAACAAAGGAATGCAGCTCCTGTTTTATATAAAAGCCTCAAACATGCCCGGGAAGCGTTTGATAACGGCGAAAAGAACGCCGGAACACTTAAGGATTTAGTGATGAATATGCTGGGCAGCCAGCCCCTGGTTAAAGTTCAATATGTATCCCTGGCGGACTTGAACACCCTTACAGAATTGGATGGTCCGATAGAGGAGGGATTACTCTCTCTGGCAGTATTTATTGGTAAAACAAGATTGATCGACAACATCATATTAAAATGAAGGAAAATGCGGTTATAAAATAACCATCACCTACAGGTATTCGATAGTCCCCCGGATTTCTTTATTCATTAAAAAATAATGCTTTCCACACTTCCCACTTTTGTACATCTCTGGCAACCGGGGTTTCTGCAGCAACTGGCGTAGGAGTGATCCCGCCAGATTCCAGTGGAATGATAATTTGATCCCCGGGTTGGGAGAGCCGGTTGTATACCCTGGCCCACTCTTCCACAGCAACTTCAGATGTGGCGTATGCAAGTTGTTTCATCAAGGAAGCCTTGGTTTCCTCTAGCTTGTATACATCTGTCTGTATCTGATCACGCTGACTACTGAGCCTGTGCAGATCCGACAGGCGTGAGTTTAAATCCATCATCAGGAAAATAAACACCACAAAAACAACCAGGATGATGACCTTTTTATCGGTGACTATTTGCTTGATCCGCTGCATATTTTTATCTTACCCGAAACTTACCAGAGGTGCAAGAATAAAAAAAGCTCTCCATCAACATCGGAGAGCTTTGTGCCGAAGGTGGGATTTGAACCCACACGAGTGTTCACCCACTACGCCCTGAACGTAGCGCGTCTGCCAATTCCGCCACTTCGGCAACTTTTCCAGTGTTGTTTATTTTATCGGAAAACCTATTTTTGTCAACCTTAATGAACCACTTGGCTTGTGAAAACCGCCAATATACAAAATACTGGTCCTTGATATATTGTTCAGATATCTTTCTATCCCCTTGATTTTTTAACCAATCACGGGTATGAATTGGATAGGCTTGGATATTGACATGCTATAATCTTAAAAATGGATGCAATCATATGAATATTCTACCTCAAGCGCTCCTTGACATAATGGTTTCGCCTTTTCCAAGCATGGTTTTCCACCTCGCTTTATTCTTTATCCTGGTGATAACCATATTGCTCATTTATCCTATCCAGAAAGTTCGCCAACCCATTTTTACCCAGAGTATCATACAGGGGTTGTACCTGCTGTTGTTCTGTCAAATCATCCTTGCCATCCTTCACGGTCTCAACTGGCAAAATCTCCTCCCTTCAGGTCACATACTTCCACCGCTTGATCGGGGAGTTTCGGCCATGGCATACGTTTGGATGATCTGGATGTGGGCATCCTCCCGCATATCTGGAACAGCCGATAGGATCCTCATCGCTCTGAACATCGGCATTCTGGTACTCCTTGGTTTCAGCATTTATTCCTGGGGTCTCGTCCAACCGGATGACTATTTTAATTTTTCCTCATGGGATTGGATATGGCAGATATTAATAATTACTGCGTTACTAACTGGTATGCTGCTAATCCCTTTAAACCAGAAGCGCTTCTGGGGTTTTGGACTGCTCATCGTTTTAATCAATCTGGCAGGACATATGGGGTATATCCTGATTGGAAATAGGTCTGCAGATTTCTCCACGGTTGTTAGAATCGGCCAGCTTTTCAGTTTTCCATTGCTTATATTGCTCGCCAGCCGTCTCCAGGATAGGAGAGCCCGTTCATCCCGATCCGTTGGAATTTATCCAGCCGGTTATCAACCCTATCCCCAGCCCGCAGGAGATCCGGCTGCCTTGAATAGTTGGATCAAGGTGGCTGCTTCGTCCAGTCTCGAAGAGATCCTGCCTCTGCTGTCAGAATCGATAGCCCATACCATGGGGGCAGATGTATGTTTACTGGCAAAGCTAACCCGGCCAGAGGATGAAAATCTGCTCATTGAAGGATTTGACCGGTTTCAACAAAAACATATACCTAACCGAAAGATAAAGAAGGGTTATATCCCGACCATAACCGGTGTGTTCCAAAGGGGTGAACCACTCTATTTAAGTGCAGCGGGAGCTTTGCCGGCAGATGCTTTTATTTTTCCAGAAATTCTCGGCTTCGATCAGAGTGGTGATATCCTGGTCTCTCCGGTAACAGTCAATAGGCAACTCTGGGGAAGCATCCTGGTGTTCTCGCCATATACCCTGCGTTACTGGAATGCCGGGGAACAATACTTTTTCCATACCGCTGTGAGAAAAGCCGGCGAAATCCTTGAGAGGCTAACCTCCAATGTACAATATCGCCCCGGAACTTAGTCTACTCCCGCAAGGTGCCCCTGTCGCTAAGCCAATTTCAAGTGAAACCGGGATGAGTGATGGTGCCGCCATGAGCGCCGGTTTGGTGCTTGCTTTGGCTGAAATTGACCGGTTAAAATCTGAACTGAAGCAGACCAATGAAAAACTGGTGATTTATGAACTGGATTCTCATATTGCAGGGGGCGCTGGAGGAACAGACCAATCCAATGACTGGCAGTCAGAAATTGACGGTTGGATAAATGTTGACCAGGATGAATCGCTGGCATCCAACCCTCTTCTCAACCAGGAAATCAACCGGATTCTGTCTCAGGGTATTGACGAGCTTACCGGAGAGATTGCTGCACGAAATCTCACCCTGCTTGTAAATTTGGCTGAATCTCCACTGATTGCTGCTGGCGAGGAACAACCAATAATCATGATTCTGAACAGGTTATTAGAGAATATTTTTAAGGGTACTCCTCAGGACGGAGTCATTAACATCAGCACCCAACCAATTGAACAGCAAGGTCAATCATGTGCATCGATAGAGTTGAGCAGCCTATTTCCAGAATTAGTTAATGGCGATAATTCCCGGGCTGACCAGGATTTAGTAGACACAGGTCAGGCAGTTATGCAGGCGGAAAGCCTTCTGGAAGAAATTAATGAAATGGCTGTCAATTTGAACGGTAGCTTTAATTTAGAAAGCATTCCAGGCCGCTCAACCACCTATAAGCTGGTCCTCCCTGTAAAATCGCAGGCAGGTTGAGAGACTTTTCTGAAACCAGTCTTGAATAATAAGGTCCTGGTAATGAAGAAAATTTCCCGCTTCGTGTTGGAATTCCTTGTATTTGTTGCCTTAGTTTCCTGCTCCCTGCCTATTTGCCGTGGGAAATCCCGGCGGAGAACCGCCAGACACTGGCATTGTGTTAACTGCCACCCCCACTCCCTTCCAGCCGCTTGCAGCCACCTACACCCCTACCATCACCGCAACACTTCTGCCATCCCTAACCCCCACCTTTGGTCCATCCCCAACCCCAACCCCCTGGTATCAGGGGCTTAAGAAACCTGAAGGCCAGTTCAACGTCCTGGTGTTGGGATCCGATTACCGCCCGAGTTCGGGATACCGCACCGATGTGATGATGCTGGTTTCCATCAATCCGAAGCAGGGGAATGTGCGCGTGGTGTCTTTCCCCCGTGACCTGTGGGTGACCATTCCGGGGGTCGGGGAAGAACGGTTGAATACGGCTCAACCCAAAGGCGGCATCTCCTTAATGGCAGACACTCTGGAATATAACTTTGGGGTTCGCCCGGACCGCTACATCATGACCAATTTCCAGGGTTTTAAAAATATTGTCGATATTTTGGGAGGCATTGAAGTGCAGACATCCGGTCGCTTATCGGATAGTTGTGACCTGCCGCAAGCATCTGGTGGTTACTGCACGGTTGGTCCGGGACCGGTTAATATGAATGGTGAGACAGCCCTCTGGTATGTCCGTTCACGCTATACCAGCAACGATTTCAGCCGCACGCATCGTGCCCAGGAAGTGATGGCAGCCCTCCTCAAAAAACTGGTGAGCCTTGACGCAGTTACCCGCATTCCCGAATTGTTCGATAATTTCAGCGGCAACATTGAGACCGATCTCTCCCTCAACGATGTCCTTCCCCTGGCACCCCTGGCCCCTGCGTTGGTTGATTCGGACCGTGTCCGGCAGTACTTTATCGGGCCGGAACATGTAACCGGTTATGTAATCCCAAGCAGCGGAGCAAATGTGCTTCTTCCCAAGGAAGATTTGATTCGGGATCTCATAATCGAGGCATTTTACACACCTTGACAATTTGACAGCTTGACAAAATTCATGTAAACTGAATTAAAATAATACTATACGAAAGCTGAAACGTGGTGTAAATATGTCTCCAGATAATGTTGCTATCGGGTCTCAGATTAATGCCCAAACCCCATTACCTCCAGCCATAAAAGGCTGGGAATCGTATTTAAAAGACCAGGGCAGGTCCATCTATACCATCAAAGCTTTTTCCGGTGATCTCCACCTGCTGGCGTCTTATCTCCCGCCAGACCGCCCCATCGGGTCCATAACCACCAATGACATCAATTTATTCTTAAAATGGCTGCAAACCGGCCGCGGAATCCCCTGCAGCGAGAAGAGCCTTGCCCGCCGGGTAACTTCCATTAAGTCATTCTTCCGCTGGCTGGCGAAGTACGGTGCTGTCTCCATCAACCCGGCTGAAAAAGTCCTCCAGAAAACAGCCATAAGCCCGCTGCCCGCTGTCCTCACCACCGTTGAGGAGAGCCTGGTGACAGAGACTGCCCAGGCCCTCCGCAAAGCTCTCAAATCCGATGCCCGCCCGCTTTGCCTGGTTACCCTCCTTTTGGAAACCGGGATAAAAAAGGGGGAATGCCTGGCTTTGGATCTTAACCACATTGACAAAGAATCCCCTGACGGAGCTGTTCTGTTCATCCGCTATTCCAACCCGCGCAGCCGCTATAAGGAACGCAAGATCGCCTTGAGTTCAGACTGGATGCAGGTCCTGGAGGAATATCTTGGTCAGTACCAGCCCAAGGAACGCCTTTTCCCCTGGTCCCCGCGCAGGCTGGAGTATATTCTTGAGGATTTAAGCGACGCAGCCGGAATCGAAAAGCACCTGTCTTTCGATATGTGCCGCTGGACTTGTGCTCTGAACGATTGGGAAGCCGGTATTGAACCGGATAAAATTCGCCAGAAACTGGGTATCTCCAAGATTCAATGGCGTGAAGTCAGCATGAAATTACGGCAGCTGGCCGGTATGGAACCACCGGCTGCTTCCTGACCTGCCCGGAAATTATCCTGCAAATCCAGGGACCTTCTGAAGATACAGGTGAATTACCATTTCTGTATCTTCTTTTATTTTTCCAAAATCGGCCTGTCTTACCCCGGTCACCCATACAATCTGCCCCCCGCTGCACTACCAGCGGCCATTCTGAACGGGCGCGCTGCGGGATTTTTTCATTAATCATGAAGTCAGATACCCTGGTATGCCCCATCCCCAGCGGTTGGAAGCGGTCACCGGGCTGCCGGCAGCGCACGGATAAAGGCAGTTTTACTGCATCATGATCCAGGTAGGCATGCAGTTCTCCGCACGGCACCTGCGCTTGCCCTTTTTCAAGTACCTCTGCCAGGAGGTAACCAGCCATTTTCCAGTGAAAGGCATCCTGGAAGGGGTAGTTCTGCCTCACTGCAACCTCCCAATAATGGCCAATCCCTCATGATCACGCTTGCGCTTCTGGCAAGGATAAGTTCATCTGCTTCCATGAAGAGCAGAATCCCTCCGGTCATTTCGATGCGCTTGTCCACCCGGGCATCCCCGGCAAAATCCAGCCCGCGCTGGATTACCGCCTGGTCCAGGTCACTGAGATCGCTCAACAGCCGTCCTAAAGCCTTGCGCAGCAGCCCGCCCTGGATTCCTTGCGGAAAGCTGCAGAATTTTTCAAGCGAGAAAGATACACTTTGCGCTGTTTCCTGCCGCAGGCATTCCTGCCAGGCGGTCTGCACGGCTTCCATGACAACCGCATATTCCTGGCGGGTGTTGGAAGCCAGCCTCAGCACAGCCTGTTTAATGTTGGGGTTGTAGCTTTGCAGCGAAGGAATCAGCTCGTGGCGGATGCGGTTACGCAGGTAGGCCGGGTCAAGATTGCTTTCATCCTCGACCGGGCGAAGATCCCTTTCCCGGCAAAAATCCATGATCTCGGAACGCCAGGTATCCAGCAGCGGGCGCACCAGCGGGATATCAGCGCCCCATGCATGGGTGCGGCTGCAGGTTTCCATGCCCTGCATCCCGGCCAAGCCGCTTCCGCGCAGCAGGTGCATCAGCACCGTCTCTACCTGGTCATCGGCGGTATGCGCCACCAGCACTGCCCGGCAGTCATTCTTTTTCGCCAGGGAAAAGAGAAATCCATAGCGGCAGCGGCGGGCTGCTTCTTCAATCGACAGGTGATTTTCCCGGGCGAATGCAGTTTACATCGATTGACTCAACCGCCCAGCCAAGCCCTTTTCCGGCTGCTATGGAAGAAACAAGCTCTGCCTCCTGTCTGGATGAAGGCCGCAGCCTATGATCCAGATGCCCGACCAGCGGGTGGTAACCCAAATCCAGCAGCACCTCCAGCAGGGTAAGGCTGTCCGCCCCGCCGGAAACCCCCACCACCATATCATCTGCAGGGTTGAGCAGGCAGGTCTCACGCAGCAGCCGTGCAATCCGGGCAGTATCCATATGCCGATTATACCTTCCCGCAGCCATGCCGTGGATTTCCTCCAGGTCAAACCATTATGCTTAATAAATCCGCCGCTTCCTGTACTAAAATAGTCACAGGAATCCATCCGGCGAGCCTGTGCGGTGCTTCAGCTGCCAGGGAGAATTTTCCACCAGGAGATGACAGGATGAACCCTCAACAGGAAAGTGAAAGCAAAATCAGGCGGGCGGCACAGCTGCTTTCCCGATCCTCCCGGGCGGTGGCATTTACCGGGGCAGGCATTTCCACCCCCTCCGGAATCCCCGATTTTCGTACGAGGGGCAGCGGGCTGTGGTCCCGCAGCGACCCGATGCAGGTGGCTTCGCTGACGGCATTCCTCGACCGTCCGCAGGATTTTTATGACTGGCTCAGGCCGCTGGTGGCTAAAATGGACTCCTCGCTGCCCAACCCTGCCCATACCGGCGCTGGCCAGGCTGGAGGAGATGCGCCTCCTGCAGGGAGTCATCACCCAGAACATAGACGGGCTGCACCACAAAGCAGGCTCGCAAAACGTCATTGAACTGCACGGCTCGATGCTGACCCTCACCTGCCTCACCTGCGTCCGCAGCTATGAATCGGCCCCCTTCCGCCAGACCCTGGTGGAACAGGGTGAGATGCCGCGCTGCACGGTATGCGGCAGCATTCTCAAACCGGATATTGTGTTGTACGAGGAAATGCTGCCCGAAATAGCCTGGACGTTGGCAGAAAACGCCTGCACCACCGCCGATGTGATCCTGGTGGCCGGTACCTCTCTGGAGGTTACCCCGGCTGCCTGGCTGCCGCGCTACGGGCTGGAAAACGGGGCAAAGCTGATCATTGTCAACCGCGAAAGGACACACCTGGACAGGCAGGCGGAAGTTATCCTGCACCAGGATGTTGCCGCCGCCCTGCCGAAAATTGTCAGTACGATTGAAGAAATTTCTACCGGGGGATAAGGAATCAGCGGCTGCCGCGCCGCCCGAACTGCCTTTCCAGGGCATCCACGGCTATATGGATCATCGTCGGGCGCCCGTGCGGGCAGGTGCGCGGCGAGGTACAGTTCTCAAGGTCCAGTACCAGCGCTTTTTGCTCTTCGGTTGAGAGCTGCCTGCCGGCTTTTACGGCTGCCCGTTTGCAGATACGCGCCACCAGGCGCCCCTCGACCTCGTTTTGCAGCGGCGTTTCATCCTCCTCAAAATCCTCCACCAGCACCCGCAGCGCCGCCCCCGGCTCCATGCCGCCCAGCAGGCCCGGCATGGCGCGCACGCGGAAAGTGTGCGGCCCGAACTCCTCTACCTGGAAACCATAACGCTCCAGCACCGGCAGCTGCCCGGCCAGCGTATCCGCCTGGGAGGGTGTGAGCTGCACAGTGGCAGGCTCCAGCAGGGTCTGCGATGGCAGAACTCCCGCCCCGGAAGCCATCATTTTTTCAAAGAGGATACGCTCATGGGCGGCGTGCTGGTCAATCAGGTACAGCCCGTCGGGTCCCTCCGCCACCAGGTAAGCGGCGCCGATCTGACCCACCACCCGTAATAAGGGGATGCGGTCTCCGGGAAGCGCTGTTGGCGGCTGTGCCCTCATACCCATATCGGGGCCAGGCTCAGCACTGGCTGCCAGGCTCCATGCCGGATCAATCTGGCGGGTGCCCGGCGGTGATCCTGGCGGGTAATTGTTGTGTCCCCAGGTTAAAGAAGGCAGGTTTTCTACAGGTGAATATGCCAGCATGGCGCGCCGCACCGCCCGCTGCACAGCGCGGAATACAAGATCCGGGCTGCGGAAACGCACTTCAGCCTTGGCCGGGTGCACATTGACATCCACCAGCTCGGGTTCAACCTGGATAAACAGCGCCGCCAGCGGATAGCGCCCCACCATCAGGTAGGTGTGGTAGGCCTGCAGCAGCGCCGAACTGAGGGCAGGATCCTGGATCCAGCGCCCGTTGACAAAGAACGAAATCTCCTTGCGGTTGGAGCGTGTCAGCGAGACCGGGCTGATGAAGCCGGAGATATTCAGCGGATCTTCCTCAAAATGCAGCGCCAGCATTTCCCTGGCAGTTTCCGCCCCGTAGATGGCGGCCAGCACTTCGCGCTGCGCCCCGTTCCCGCTGGACTGGAAGGTAATTTTCCCCTCCATGATCAAGCGGAAGCGGATGCCCGGGTATGCCAGGGCATAATGGCTGATAAACTCGGAAATGCGCTGGCGCTCGGTGGTATCGCTCTTGAGGAATTTCAGGCGCGCCGGCACATTGTAGAACAGCTCCTCCACCGTCACCACCGTCCCCACCGGGACGCCCGCCCGTTCGGCAGCGACCACCCGGCCGCCATCCACCTTGAAACGTCCCCCGCTGTCTTCAGTATTAACACGGGAAACCACTGTCAGGCGTGATACCGAAGCGATCGAGGCCAGCGCCTCACCGCGGAATCCGAGGGTGCGGATGTGAAAGAGGTCCCCGGCACTCTGGATTTTGCTGGTGGCATGGCGCATCACCGCCAGGCTCAGTTCTTCATGGGGAATGCCGCTGCCGTCGTCAGCCACCTCAACCAGCTTGCGGCCGGCATCTTCAATACGGATGGTGACCTGCGTGGCTCCCGCATCGATGGCATTTTCAACCAGCTCCTTAACCACCGATGCCGGGCGCTCCACCACCTCGCCGGCAGCGATCTGGGAGGCCACATCCTCGGTCAGCACATGGATTTTCATCATCACCTCTGCCACCGATTATATCAGCCGCCCGCGTTTGACGCTGTCCATAATTGCGGTTATGATGAGATTACTCCAGGCCGGCCGGGCGGCCGCAGTCCCCCTTGCGGGGATTGAGGAAAGTCCGCACTCCACAGGGCACGCTGCCGGGTAACACCCGGGGCGGGGCAACCTGCCAGACAGGGCTACAGAAACAGACTGCCGGCGCAAGCCGGCGAGGATGAAAAGGCGGTGTAAGAGACCACCGGCGTCCGCAGCAATGCGGCGGCCAGGCAACCCTCAGCGGGAGCAAGGCCAAGCAGGAGCAAAGGACGGCACCTTCGGGCGTCCGTCCGGGAAGCGGCCCGTTTCCCTTGAGCTCCGGGTAGGCTGCACGAGCTGGCTGGAGACAGCCAGCCCAGAGAGATGGCCGCCCAGGCGGGGTAACACCCGCCGGACAGAATGCGGCTTATAAGCTGGCCTGGAGTATATTCTTATTAAATGCGCCGGACAGAATACCATCGAGGTACGATGTGCGGCTTACTCGAAGAGTCCCGGTTGGGATAGGCTGGCCTGGAGTAATTTATTTTCCGATACTGGACAAAATACCATTTACCGGAAATATAATCAGACCTCGAAACCCAATACCGCCATTACCGCCGCCAACTCATATTGTTAAGGGGATGGCGACGCGAAGCTAGTCCCTTTCGGGGCGAAGATGGCGGTTTCCTGGATCCACGCATGACATAGAACACAGCCGATTCGAGCCGGGAATTGACAACTAGACAGAAACAGGTAATCCCGGTTGCAACCAGAGAAATCATTTTTAGGACGACGCGCAGCTAGTCCTTTTTAGGACGACGCAAAGCGACCAGAGGAAGTCCCCGACCAACGGGAGTGGGGCTAATCCTTTTGACCCCGAAGGGGAAGCCCCTTTTGGGTTGGGAAGCTAGTCCCTGACCCTACGGGAAAATTGGGTAAACTCCTGCAACCGCCAAAACCGACATTCACGCCATTTCCTTAAGGGGGAGACGGAGATGGCGGTTATCCATAGCACACCTGACATTGAATATAACCAGTTCGAGCCAGGGATTGCCCTCCAGGCAGACCAACGCCCAGCTCTGGGTTTCCGTCATGTTTCGCCATTCCACCGGGAGGTGGTTTGGTTAAGGGATGTTTGATTGCTCCGGTGCGGGCGAAGCATTTCTGTAAGGGCACGGGGTTTTTACGCTGTCAAAGGTTCATCACAGCTCCCCGTGCCCCTACACCAGCCTTGCCAGACCGCCGCCAACGACCGCCGCCAACTCATTTTGTTAAGGGGATTGCGAAGATGGCGGTTATCCTGAACACTCCTGATATTGAACACAGCCTGTTCGTGCCAGGGATTGCCCTCCAGGCAGATACAGGTGATATACGAAGATTAACCTGGCATATAATATAAACACCGAATATTTTATAATTTATGCCTGAGCCAGGCAAGGATAAACCCGTCTTTGTGTTTTCTTCTAATAATTCTGAACAATACAAATGCAACTGATTGGATAATTAATGGCAAATAGTAAACTCACTGCAACCAAAAGGGCGAAATTCGACGAGTTCTACACGCAGTATCACGATATTGAAAAAGAAATTACCGCTTATTTGGAGTTTAACCCAGATGTATTCCGAGATAAGACGGTGCTGTTACCCTGTGATGACCCGGAGTGGAGCAACTTCACAAAGTATTTTGCACAAAATTTTGAAAGGATTGGACTGAAAAAACTCATCAGTACAAGCTATGCTGATAATAGCAAGACATATAAAGGTTTTTACCAGCCAACCTTATTTGAAACAAATGATCCACAATTTGATGAAACCAAAACCAAGAAAAACGGGAAGATTTATAACTTGACCCACGACAAGACTGGTGACCTCAAGGCTAATGTAGAAGACCTGGAGTGGCAATACTTGACAGGCGATGGCGATTTCAGAAGTGATGAGATAAAAAAACTTACGCGATGAATCTGACATAATCATTACAAATCCGCCCTTCTCTTTATTTCGTGAGTTTTTGGCATGGATTATGGAGGCTGGAAAACAGTTTGTGATTATCAGTAGTTTAAGTGCGATTACTTATAAAGAAATTTTTCCGTTCATCAAGAATGAAATGATGTGGCTGGGTAACGGTTTTCATGCTGGAAATGCTTACTTTACAACACCTTTTGCCAAAGATTACACGGAAGGGGTTTATAACACGGAAACAGGCTTGGTAAAGTTTAGGAATGTTTGTTGGTTTACGAATCTTGACCACGGAAGGCGTCATCAACCATTACCATTAATGACATTGGCAGAAAATCTAAAATTCAGCAAGCACAAAGAAATCAAGGGAAAGAAATCTTACATTAGATATGAAAACTATGATGCCATCGAAGTACCATTTACCGATGCCATTCCAAGAGATTATTGTGGCGTGATGGGTGTTCCGATTAGTTTTCTAGATAAATACAATCCAGAGCAATTTGAAATTGTTGGTATGTGTGAAAACGAGGACTTATATAATTTAAAAACAAAAGTATACAATTCTGCTGAATGCAAACAAGCTTATTTGGATAAGTTCGGAAAAAAAGGAACATACGATTTAAATGCCAGCGGAGTAATTATTAAGGATGGATTATTAGAAAAAGTGTATCAACGTGTACTTATTAAAATCAGGAAACCTACAAAATGATAACTAATCTAAAAACAAATATCACAGTTAGAGATATTTGCCAGGGGTTTGTCTATAACGAATTGGAAGGCAAGGGGTTGTTTGGTTTGTCCGGGAAATTAACCATCCAACCGGAGTACCAACGCAACTATTTCTATGCGGACGGTAAAAAGGATGTAGCTGTCATCCAATCGCTCCTTAAGGGATACCCTTTGGGGTTATTTTATTTTAATAAAGTAAGTGACGAAAAGCTGGAAGTTATGGACGGGCAGCAGCGCATCACCAGTTTTGGTCGCTATGTAACGGGCAAATTTGCCATTAAAGATGAAGGAATGGAGCAATATTTTAGTGGTATTGCAGCTGACAAGCAATCCAAAATATTAGAAACCAAATTGCTTATTTATGAATGCATAGGCACTGAAAGCGAGATAAAAGAGTGGTTCAAAACGGTCAATATTGCTGGCGTGCCGCTCAACGACCAGGAAATGTTGAATGCCGTGTATTCAGGACCATTTGTAACACTTGGAAAGGAAGAGTTCAGTAATAGCCAAAACGCCAATATCCAAAAATGGAGCGCGTATATTTCTGGTAGTGTCAATCGCCAGGAATTTCTTGAATGTGCCCTTGACTGGGTAAGTAAAGGAAACATTGGCGATTACATGAGCCGGCATCGCAAAGATAAGAACATAAAAGAATTAAAAACCTATTTCAACAGTGTTATTGATTGGGTTTCAAATGTATTCATCGATGTACTGAGCGAGATGAAGGGGTTGGAGTGGGGACGATTGTATGAAGAGTATCACAGTAAAGCATTCAACCCTGACAAGGTTTCTCAAGAGGTGCAAAAACTTTACAACGATCCGTATGTTAAAAATCGTAAGGGCATATTTGAGTACATTCTTGGCGGTGCAGTTGATACAAAATTATTAGATATCCGGGTGTTTGATGATGCAACCAAAATATCTGTTTATTCAAAGCAAACTGATAGAGCCAAAGCCAGGGATGAATCGAACTGCTCGCTTTGTGCTATTGGACATGATGCCAACAAGGGGAAAATCTGGAAGTTGAGCGAAATGGATGCCGATCATGTAGCAGCATGGAGCGAAGGTGGGGCAACAAACATCAGCAACTGCCAATTGTTGTGTAAGACACACAATAGGGCTAAAGGGAACCGGTGAGGTTATCTGGAATTAGAATAAATCTTCAGATGATATATTGCATAACAGAACCATCATCCGTAGACATCCATTAATAATATTTCAAATCAAAAATAAAAATTATTGTTAGGATCTTTTTCTCGAAGTTTATTAAATCACTTTTTGGCATATCCTCCCCATTTCACATCATTACCTCTTGTTTTAAACTCTGAGTACGCTTTTCCTTCTGAATCATAAATAATGAGCTTTGCTGTTAATCGGTTTTCTAAAAGGTGTTCTGAAAGAACGGAACTTAATGGAATAGAAATTGCTTCTCCATCCTTGATCATCACGGGAAATGGATCTCTTCCTTGCTCTGTATCAAATAAGGCGTTCTGAGGAACATTTTCCCAATGTGAATTGTCACCTGTCCCAATCACCGTTTCCATAGTCATAGTGGTGAGTGTAACAGGACGACGACCTGAGTTAGTTATTATCAATTGGACTCTCTCGACCCAATAGATATGTTCAAGGATGATAGAAAGTTTTTTCCTTTCTTTTCTGATTTCATGAATTAATAGGGCTGAAGATAAAATTGCTCCATACAAACCGATAAAATCGTTTACATCCATAATTTCCTCCGAAAATTACCTTAACCACCATCAATCACACCCCTCATAAGCACCTTATACCAGGTAAGCCAGGATCAAGGCTCACTAACCTACTTCAATGCCAGTCATATAAAGGTGAATCAATCCTAATAATTTATAAGGAATTCCGAAAAAGATACTGCAGGTAAAAGCCTCCCCCTACTACGCATAGCTCCCCAAATTACATTTCCCTCCTGTTCGGATATCATCCCGCATTTATATGCCTCAACCATAATGTCGGAGGATGTAACATGTCGCAAACCAAATTCCTTAACATATGGCACAATATCAGACATATTATTACATCCTAATATTCCATTATTAAATTTCGCCAGGGTGATAGCTGCTGCTTCTCCATCACCAATTATTTTAAAACCTGCATCGGGGGATACTGTTAATTTGTAGAACAGTTTAGCCTCTGGCGTATTATAAATAATCTTTACAACCTGAATTTGTCCACTACTTACCAGACTCCTCATTTTTATTTTTAAAAAAGGAACCCTCACTATTTCAGTGAGGCCTTGTTCAGGAAGCACGATCCTATTTCTATAGAGCTGTAATAATATGTTTTCCTTTCCAACCATAAGATAAGACGACAGGCAATCAGTATCTAAAAAAAGCTGATCAGTCATACTTCTCATCGTCATTGATATCTAAGTTATAAACTATGTCAGAACGGAATGCTTGTAATAAAAACTCCTCGTATTTCCCCTGAGATATAACCTCTTTTTGTTTTAGTTTTTCAACCATATCGATATAACTACCAGTTGTAAAATACTGTCTTTCCGTGGGAGTTGGTATGTATAACGTATCATCAAATCCCAATTTCCTTGCAGACTTAATCACATCAAATTTAAGTGAATTGATATCATCAATGGTTCGATACCCATCAGCCTTTAACCTATATAAAGTTGCATAACGAGACATGCCAAAATGCTGTTCAATTCTAACCAATTCCGATGTACTTATCGGCATATCTCTAGTCTTTTTAAAATTTCGCATGACGTATCTCTCTAATGCTTCATAAGGTGCCAGGAAGAAGGATGCAAATGAATCAGCATTCCTCTCTTCATGATCCTTAACCCCATCGATATCTTTAGCGCAAATGACATTGGTAAAATTTACTTGAAAATTCAAATGATACAACTCATGCGCAGCTGTAAATCTTTGACGGCCATAAGAAGTCTTGGAATTAATGGCAATCAGCTTGTCATCGGCACCTAATAGAGAACACATACCGCTAATCCTATCGGACATCGGGTAAAACACCATAGTCAGGTTAGCGAGACTATTTATTATAGAAAATACATCGATGGGGGAATATGGATCCTCACCCAGCCTTTCCCGCAGAGTAACTGCATTTGCGTTTAATTCAATTCTCTCTTTCAATTAGCTTTACCCCATTAACATCCTCATTTGTTTGATATTTAGGGCAATATTGTTAATCTCCGAAATAGCAATCAGGTCATCATTATCAATATTGCCTGATCGAAATGCAAAATTCAATGTTTCGTAGGATTCATCCTCACTAATCAAGTCTTTCGTCATAACACCAAATAGGTTACCCAGCCTTTGCAAAATATCTACACTGAACTGTCTTTCACCCCTTTCACATTTTGAGATATAACTCTGATCAACACCCAAATACTCTGCAACCTGTTCTTGACTCAACCCTGAATTTTCCCTTATCCTCTTTATTTTATTTCCGATGTTAAACTTGCCCTCCACCTTATGCTCCTCTCTTATACCAGGTGTAAAAACTGATGTACAAACTGGTGTATTAATTAGTATAACAAAGATTAGTCATAAATACAATGTCTAACAACAGAAAAAATATGACAAACGGTTTCTCAAGACATATACAAATTTCTCTAACCAAACATCGAAAAACATAAAATGAGCCCACAACTCGATGTTCCCAGCACCAGGAACGAAGTAGGATCACTCTACTGGACCTCGAGCAATTATTCGATCTATGGGTTCAGCATTACGAGAAACTCACCCAGGAGGCACGGCAGAGATTTCCGCTGCAGCCGATATATTTTCTGGCGCCGATTGAGTGATAGGGTCACTGGTGGCGAATAACTCCGGAATTACGGTGCGATTTGCCCCAGAATCAGTGTGCGATTTACTCCGGAATGAGTGTGCGATTAGGTCCGGAATCATTGTGCGCTTTGCTCCGGATTGTGCACTCACATAGGCTTGCATCAATCAAAATTTACCCCCTGCTTCTCAAAAACAAATCCGCATTGGTTATTTACAATTTGACTTTGGTTCCCTTTATACAATTGCAACTCGGTTATTTGCCAAGTTTATTGATCAAATCCAATGACTACCTGCTCAAGTTTTTTCTTTTTAAGGGTTTTCTGTTATTAATACTTTCTCACGAATCTCAATATCACCAAACAACCACGCTTTTTCCGCCATCATAAAATACTCTGCAGTCAAGTAGAAAGTACCGCCAATCGAAAAGGGAGCCGACCACCATAGAGACATTCTTTACCAATCTCCCCAATTCGATGTGCATGATGTCCCCAGGAAGATATAAATTCAGATTGAAAGCCTTGTTGACAACTATTGATCGAAGTGGACAAATCATAATAGTCCCTGCTTTTCATTTCAAATTTCCTTCCTGCTTATGTTGAAGTTAAGGGGTATTAGCAATTACATCTGATCCAAGCATTCTGTCAGAATAAATTACATATAGTTTAGAATAACCAAATCCAAAATTGACTCATTACCTCATGGATATTTTTTCAATAATTCTTTTGCCTTCGTGATGGTGGCATAATCTAACCGACCGGATTTTGTGATATCTAACAACACCTCTTTAGCATGCTCTGATTTGATGAGATTTCTAGAATTTGTTACCCTGGTCATGGAAGCTTTTTCTGTGTAATTTTCTCTCCTCATCAGAAGTTCTACAAGATCAGTATTGGATTGACTAGCATCTCGAAAATTCTCAAAGTATTTTACAAAACACCCTTTTCCAATGGATTGTATGGCACGTTCTATTTGATGACTATTCATATTACCTCCAGCGTTATCCATATATTTTCATTTATTCCAAATCATCTAATTGTTTTCAAGAACTTGATGGTACCAATGATCAAAACTCTGTCTTTGTTTTTCATACCATTGGCTTGAGAAATAATACAAATCATTACCAATTTTCCAATATTTCTTATAATATCGTTTGTATCGCCTTTTATCCAATTTTCCTTGATTGATCTTTCGAAGAAGTGGAAAATTTGTATTGAATTGTTTTTTACAGTATGCTTGTGACAATAATTTTTCAATCATGATTTCATCAATCTGATTTTTCTCAATCAAATCCATCATACAATCCTGTACATGCTGACCAATTTTCTTGCCGACATTTTTGTCTTCAATGGATAATTTTATAGCCTGCGGACTATTACCCAGAGGATTTATATGGTATTCCCGGGGTTCATTCTCGAACATTTTCCATAACTGGACACTACGTAAAAATAATTCATTCGTATCCGCAATCTCCCCCGTAATACCCATCGTGGGTATCAGAATAGATGAATTAAATTCTTCATTGGTTACGATTTGGAAATCTGGATTGAGTTCATGTTGATTAAATACTTTGTTTACCCGCTCAATATTCTCTTGTAAGGGTATAAATAAGGTTTGTTTACTCATTTTGGGCGTGATAAAGTAGAAAACAGCAGGTGAATTATCATTGAAATAGGATAAGTAGAGGAAGTATGATCGGATGAATTTTTTCAAGACTCGGGAGATCGTTTTTTCTTTCGATCCATAATTTAACCCATTCTCGTGGAATGCGACGTCCACAAAATGATAGATACGTTCATCTTTAACTGAATCAAGCGAAAATCCAACCACATCAATTTCTGCTTGTTGCAATAACTGGCTGATAGAATTGTTTTTTTGAAAAATATCTAAGGCGGTATCTTTGAATTCATTTTCGATATCAATTTTTATCGGCTCTAAATCAACTATCTCGGCTTGCCATCTTGGAGACAATTTCCAATTCATTTGTACAATCTGACATTGTTTAACATGTCGTAACCAAGAATAAATAAGTGATTCACCAATTTCAATTTTCATATCCACCTCGGTTTTCAGAAATAGTTGGTTACAGTACTCAGCTAACATTTACAGCCATTTTTTATGCTACTTTCAGTCCAAGTTGTTTACCAGGAAAATTATTGGCAATGATAAATTTTTCCAATAATTCAGAACCAATCATTGCATATCTTTTATCTTCAAAAAGTTCTTGCTCTAATGGAAGTGGAAGCACTCCACAATGCAAATCAAAATCAATGCCACCCATACGTCGGTGTAACACTCTTTCTGTAAATTATTGAACCTTAACAAATTGGTGAGACAGAGGTAATGTCGCCTATCAAGCTAATTAGTTATATTATGGCACAACAAATACTATATCGTTTGCGGTTTTGAAAAAAAACGATTAGGGACGAATAAGAGAATAAGGGATTACGGAGCGCGGTAGCCGGCCAGCGGCATATTGGTCCGGCGGGCGAGGGGTGCGAGGACAAAGCAAAGCAAAACGAAGCGCAGGCATAGGTGTAGCTGGACCGGAGGGTGAGAGAATAGGTATTATTGTTAGTAAACTTGGTTTAAAGGGGTTGTAAAAAATAACGAATCTGCTAAGATTGAAGAGAAATGAATTTCAGAACTTTAATAATTTAATAGCTTAGTGGCAAGAGTGGGATTATTGTAATAATCTGGATGCTCACAAGCAGGGGACAATAAAACCCCCGGTTGTGGGGGTTTAAAATATGTGGCGAGAGTGAGATTTGAACTCACGACCAAGGGCTTATGAGTTCACTGTTTGTGACGAACAGGGGACAACGTGTCCTCTGCTTGTGGGATTTCTTTTGTAAGCCAGGTGTTTTTGTCATGGGCTGCCTGTAATTCTTCGGGGGAAAGTACGCCGTAAATATCACTTGTGACCTGAATTGAGAAATGGCCAGCAATCTGCGACACGATTGAAAGGTTCAAGCCGTTGGAGATCATACCCCTGATGGCTCCATGCCTCCAGTTGTGGGGATTAAAACCTTTGCTTACATTGGCTAATTTAGCCAGGCGTTTAATGACTTGATAAATTCCGGATTCGGTCAAACCACGCCAGCCGGCCCCTTCACCCCCACGTTTCAATCCAATAAATAAATGGTCATCCTGGATAGATAAACGACCTTGTAAATAATCGGCTATTGCCCTGGTTGTGATTGGGGAAAAGAATATATATCGGCTTTTATGGTTACCACCCCGGCCTTTCTCGTGGACAACAGCGCGGTGATTAGGTAGATCAACATCGGATAATGTAAGATTAGCAATCCCCCCCACCCTTACGGCAGAATCTGCAAGGATTGGGTCAGGAAACCTGACATGTCATTCAGCCACCTGCCAAGACAGGCACAGAGGGCAAGCAGGAAATCCCACCTTGCCAGATCGCCCCCACCGATCGCGGGATTGATTGGCTAGTTTACGAACTGTACAGCCTGACGGATGAGGGGCTCAAGATTGTGGGGCGGTAGGGAAGGATTTTGTTGGGTAGAATGTTATTCTGTCTGCTATCTGGATAGATTTCCCTGCCCACATTCTACCCAAAGTCATGCTTGATCTCGTTGGGTTTCGGAAGGTGAAATTGAAATCGCATTTTCGGTCCCCGTCCATCCTCAACCCAACCTACGCTACTAGATTCGGAAAACGATCGGCTCTCGTTGATATTCAGGTTGGTGTTTTCAATTAATTTATTTATAAAAACTTTGGATTAGGCATGACTTTTCATGCTTCACAATGTCTTGCACACTATTTTACACGAGGTAATTCCTTTTCAATTAAACAAAAAGTTCCTCCAAAAAATTATTCGGGAGGAACAATTTTTATCAATTTTTCAATCAGAGCAGGAAGTTTATTTCGCAAAGTATCCCAAACCGGTAGATATTGTCACGCGACATGGATCACCCGTGCTGATTCGAGGATGGCTTTTCGCCTGAGATAATTTCGGCTGGTTTCCAGGCCCCTTTTGCTGATCAAATCCACATCGCGGTTAAAAATCTGTTTTAGTTCATCCTGCATATGAACCATGTCAAAGAGAGTTACATTGGTCCCGGGCGCAAAAGAAACAATCACGTCCACGTCACTGTCAGGCCTGAAATCGGCGCGTAACGCTGAACCGAAGATTGAAAACTCAGAGACATTCCAGCGTTTGCAAAAATCGGCTACTTTCTTACGGGGGATGGTGAAACGTTGTTTGTTCATCAATGCCTTACAATAATAATTATAACATGGCAGCACATGGAGTTGTTGGGTTGAGGATGGTGGTATTGACCTGCTATTTCCGGTACCTCATGACTATGTTAGCTGGATATTGGCGAGATCCTTCGACTCTTTATTTTTGTATGCATTATGCTGTCTTTAACCGTCTCACCCCAAATGGGGCGGCTGCGCCAGGGATGACATAAGAAAACTGCCAAATGCCATGGAGGGAAGGTAAGAGCAAATGGAAAAACTGATGGGCTCCCCAAAGGGACCAGCCCTGCCAATATCCTGCCAAAATAATGCAGGACCTCGGCGGGTCGAAAAGGACTAGCTTTGCGTCGTCCTAAAAAGGACTAGCTTTGCGTCGTAGAACCGCATCTACAGGTAAAATTATGAGTTAGAGACCCACCTCACCATAAAAAATGGAGGATACCGAATATGGGAAAATCAGAACCCCTGATGGTTTACCAAATCAAGGTTACGCTCAATGCGATCAGCCCGCCGGTATGGCGGCGCATCCTGGTGGCAGATAAAATCACCCTGCTCGATCTGCATCATGCAATCCAGGATGTGTTTGGATGGATGGACTATCACCTGCACGAGTTTACCATCCGCGGTCTTACATATGGAGACCCGGCTAACGATGAGTGGGACGAGCTTGACATCAAAGACGAAACAAAATTTCCACTGCGGAAATTTAATTTCAGGCAGGGAACCCGCTTCACGTATCAATACGACTTTGGCGACAGCTGGAACCATACCCTGGTGGTGGAAAAAATCCTGCCGTTTGAAAAAGGGATGGCGCTGCCGCAGTGCATCAAGGGCGTGCGGGCCTGTCCGCCCGAAGATGTGGGCGGTCCATGGGGATATTCAGATTTTTTGGAAGCGATTAAAGACCCGCACCACGAAGAGCATGATCGATACCTGGAATGGATCGGGGGAGAATTTGACCCGGATGCATTTGATCTTGAAGGGGTTAACAATCGGCTGCGCCAGCGGTCGAAACCAAATTGGTCGGAGAGCCCATCGTTTTCAATAAAAAATATCGATTCAATTGAACCAACCCGGCTGGCAATGCTTCTCACGACAGAAAACGCTGATGCAGCGCAGAGACTGCCGCTCCGCCAGGATGTGATCACTTTTTTGAACTATTTGAAAGACCAATAAAGTAACCGGAACCAGTTCCACCGGGAACCTGCCGCGCAAGGCCATTGAAGGGGTCACCCCGCTTTTTGTAAATCCCCCGCCATTGAGAACAAAAATTAATGATATGGTCTTCAGTTACCGCACCGAGGATGATGTCTGGCCGCTTTATTTCATTCACGTGCTGGCACAAGGTACCGGGCTGATCAGCGGGGGACCTGGCCGCAGATGGAAATTGACCCCCTTTGGAGAGAATTTTCTAACCTTTCCCGCAATAAACCAGGTCTGGTATTTATTTTATACCTGGTGGCACCGGGTTAACTGGATGATTGCCTATCCTTATGATTTTTTGGGCGATGACCTGCCGGGAGATTTTGTCCAGGCAGCGATTTTCTTTCTCAGTACCCTGCCGGTTGACCAGCCCCAAATCTTCGAGCCATTTACCGATCAGCTGATCAAGGCAATGGGATGGATGGATCCGGATTCGGATTCCGATGACATCTTGAGTGATTTCCGGGAAGTCATCCAGAATATATTGATCAACCCGCTGGAAGATTTTGGTGTTCTTTCAACGACTCGTGAGAAAGTGAACGGCCATTTTCCCGGTAAGAAAGTATTAAGGACATTCACCCTGTCGGGTTTTGGGGTTGCCATGCTTGAAGCGGTTCGAGGATAATTCCAGCGCCAGGCAAAACCAGCCCGCCAGATCGCCGCCGCCGACCGCGAGATTGATCAGCTGGTGTAATCGCCCTACAGCTTGACAGACGAAGGACCCGAGATTGTGAAGCGGTCGGGAAGGTTTTTGCAGGTTGGGTAGAATGTGGGCAGGGAAATCTATCCAGATAGCAGACAGAATAACATTCTACCCAACGTCATGATTGAGCTCGTTGGGTTTCGGATGGTGAAATTGACATCGCATTTTCGGTCCCCATCCATCCTCAACCCAACCTTGTATCTTTATAAATAGAGTATGCTAGAGAGGACAAAGGCACCAGTCAGGACGGTGAGGGTGAATCTGAACCCAACCTTAAGGCTTGAAGCTTGTTTCGTAGATTTGATCCCCTCACCATTTTATACAGAGATCGGACGGTATCTGAAGCCTCTCTAGCGTCTTAGAGATGAGCTTGCATTCACAAGGATGATCCAAAACCTGAACCTGACCGATGCCACTTCTAGTGTACCAAAAGTGAGGTGTATTATGCAAAGTGTTTTAGGGATTGATGTATCTAAAGATAAAATAGATATAATGCTCATCAGTGACCACGGTCAATGGCACAAGGTTTATACAAATGATCCGTCCGGGTATCGGCAACTGCAACACTGGCTGACCACCCAGCAGGCTGGGCAGGCCCATGCCTGCCTGGAAGCCACAGGGCAATATGGTGATGGGATTGCAGAATACTTATACGAACAGGAATACCTTGTGAGTGTGGTAAATCCAGCCCGCATCAAACGCTATGGGGAGAGCAAGTTACATCGCAACAAGACCGATAAAGCCGATGCAGCCCTGATTGCAGAGTTCTGCATGAAGGAGAAACCACCCTATTGGAAGCCTCTAAGCCCGGAATTGAAGCATTTGAGGGCCCTGGTGCGTCGTTTGAGTGATCTGCAGACCAACTATCAGCAGGAAAGCAACAGGCTGAAGAGTGGTGAAAAAGACTCTAGGGTGCTTGCGGATTTGGCAGACCATGTAGATTATCTGAATACAAGGATCAAAGTCATCGAAAAAGAGATCCAGGAATTCATCGATCAAACACCAGATCTGAAATCTCAACAAAATTTGTTGAGTTCTATCCCTGGCATTGGGAAAATCACCGCATCCAGGTTGTTGGCCGAGATAGGGGATATTTCTGGTTTTGAGGGTGCACCACAACTGGCCGCTTATGCTGGGCTCAACCCTAAAGGATTCCGCTCCGGGTCTTCGGTTCACAAGAAAACTCGTATTTCAAAACAAGGCAGGTCTTCTTTACGTTGCTGCCTTTACATGCCAGCCATTGTTGCCATGTCATATAATCCTGTCATCCAATCCCTTTGTGCCCGATTAGTAGAAAGGCAATTACCCAAGATGGCAATTGTGGCTGCTGTCTATGCGGAAACTTCTCCATATTGCTTATGGAGTTTTGAAAACTCAAAGGCCGTTTGATCCGGATTATGGGACTCAATTCAATTTTGCCTCTTGACTTTCAAGACGGTATCTACCCTACTACCCTACATGCTCCCCACTCAAAGTCTCGCGTGAAACCATCAGGCGCTGAGATCCTTCGCCTAGCCAGCTCGGCAACACAGTCAGTATTTCATCATCGGCTTAGGATGACAGCAGGTCACCGGTAATAGCAAATTCTCCGTGCCTGTTCAGATTGGAATAAGCCAGATGCTGGCGCATCCCTTATCCCAATGTCCCCGGGGGATGCAATCCGTGGCAAGCCATAAACACACCGCAGGGTGTGTTAAAATTATCTCCAGGGCAGGTACCCTGAAGCGATTGATGGTGTTGATGACAATGGAGATTATGAATCATTATCCTGAACCTGATGATAAGATCACCAGGGAACCACTTACCCCCGAACGGTTCCGTGAACTGTGGTCTAAAACGTATAATCAGTCCGGGAAGCCGGACTGGTCGCACATCATCCCTTACTATCATGAGGACATCGTTTTTGAGGACAGCATCCAAAGGATTGAGGGCATTGAAGCGTTCAAAGCGATGTGCAGCCGGCTCACCAAACGCTGCGAGCAGCTCAGCATGGAAATCATCTCGATGGCCATGAATCCCAACGAAATCTTCTTCCAATGGAAGATGGAAATGAAGTTCAATAAATACCCGCTTACACCCTTATATGGATGTTCCAAACTCACGCTTGGAGCCGACAACAGGATCATTCACCAGCGGGATTATTTTGATATGTGGGGTGATATTTTCAACGGTATTCCTTATTTCCGCGGTCCTTACCGCAAATTCTTACGCAAACACTTCGGGTAGTGGATAGTCCATTATGAAGCTTCCGGAAGAGCTGCAGTTTATCGCCAACGACCGAAAGACCCAAAAAATCACGGATGCCCGCCTGGATGGGCGGGTGTGCGTTGTCAGCGGAGCGGCATCGGGTGCAGGTTAGCATGCTGCGAAACGGCTGGCAGGAACAGATTGAAAGGCGCTGATCCAATCCGGTTTTGTTTTGTATGCCTTGGTGTAATCACAGGAGGGTACGGATGATGTATGATGCCATAGTGGTTGGGGGAGGAATTGCCGGTTTGACCTCGGCGGCTTTTCTGGCCAAGGCCGGGCGCAGTGTACTGCTTTGCGAGAAAGGAAATACCTGCGGCGGCCTGGTAAACACATTTGAGCGTGATGGACTTTCTCTTCGATGGCGGCATCCGGGCTCTTGAGACTCGACATCCTGTTCCCAATGCTCAAACAGCTGGGAATTAACATCGAATTTGTCAGGAACAGGATATCGATCGGCATCGAGGACCAGGTGATCCGCATAGACGACGAAGAGGATGTGCAGGATTACCAGGATCTGCTTACCCGGTTCTATCCGGAAAGCAGGCAGGAGATTGGGGAAATCATCCTGCAGATCAAAAAAATAATGCAGTACATGGATGTTCTGTACGGGATAGATAACCCTGCTTTCCTGGATATGAGGAAGGATCGGGACTACCTGCTGAGGGCCGTTCTACCCTGGATGGTAAAATATGCCCTGACAAACCCGAAAATATCCCGGCTGCAAGTGCCGGTTGTGGATTTTCTTAAGCGCTATACCAGCAATCAGAGCTTGCTGGATATGATCAGCCAGCACTTTTTCCAGGAAACCCCTGCATTCTTCGCCCTCAGCTATATCAAACTATACCTTGAATACCAGCTATCCGCTGGGGGGCACCGGCAAAGTTGTTGAAAAAATGGCTGCATCCATTGAAAGCCATGGCGGAACAATCCGCACCAATACGGAGATCGTCACCGTTGATCCTGACAAACAACTGGTGGCCGATGTGCAGGGTGAGACGCAGGCGTACCGCAGACTGGTCTGGGCTGCGGACCAGAAGGCTCTTTACCGCTCCATCGATTTGAACAGGATTGCAGATCCCAGGGTAAAAAAGGGGCTGCCGACCGCCGGGCATTGATAGCAGATAAGACCGGCAATGACTCCGTTTTTACCCTGTACCTGGCACTGGACCTGGATCCAGGGGAAAGCTATTTTGCCAGCAAAAACAGCGAACATTTCTTCTACACGCCGGTTAGAAGCGGCCTGACGGCGATCGGACCTGTTCCCAGGGGTGGGGAGCGCCAGACGATAGAGGAATGGCTGAAAAAATTCTTCCTGTATACCACCTATGAAATTTCCTGCCCGGTTATGAGAGACAGCTCACTGGCTCCTCCGGGAAAAACAGGGCTGATCGTGAGTGTGCTGTTTGATTATCGGCTCACAAAACATGTTGAGGATGCAGGCTGGTACGAGGAGTTTAAGACCCTGTGCGAGAAATGTATCATCAACACACTGGGATGCGTCCATCTATCCTGGTATCAAGGACGCCATTTTGCACAAGTTTTCATCCACTCCGGTGACGATAGAAAAGATAAACGGAAGCACAGACGGCGCTATTGTTGGCTGGGCTTACACGAATGAGATTATGCCGGCGGAAAGAAGGTTAACCAGAATTCTAAATGCGGTCCGGACCCCAATGCCCGGCATTTTCCAGGCTGGCCAGTGGACATACAGCCCGGCAGGACTGCCAATCTCCATCCTGACCGGCAAATTTGCAGCAGACCAGGTGATTAAGGAATTAAAGAAACGGGAGCGGTGGAATAAAACCCGATGGATTCAATGGCCTTGATCCTTTTTGCTTTTTTTTGCGGATCCCTCCCGTTTTCCGTTTGGGCAGGAAAATTCCTGCTGAAATCGGGATGTGCGCCAGATTGGGGATGGAAACCCGGGGGCGGTTATGTCTTCAAAACGGGAAATAAGCTGGTTGGCCTGTTTGTGCTGATCCTGGATATCAGCAAGGCAGCCGCCCCTGTCGGGCTGGCATATTTCACCTGGAATATGCGAGGTCCGGCGATGTGTCTTAATTTCTGTTGCGCCGATTTTGGACATGTTTTCTCCCCTTTCCTTGGCTTCAAGGGCGGAAAAGGGATCGCCACAGTGCTGGGCGTATGGATTGGATTGACACTCTGGAAGGTGCCGCTTGGGGCAGTAGCAGCCGGGCATTGATTGGAAATGCATTGTTCATGCCCCCCGGGTGGTCGGTGATGATTGCACTGGGAGCCATATTGACCACTCTTGTTACCTGGGCGCCTGACCCCCTTTTGCTGTTGGTGTGGTTTACTCAAACGCTGATTCTCTCCTGGACACACCGGGATGACTGTCGCTGCGGGCTGCAATTGCGTCCGTCCGGGTCGCCAGAACCATCCAGAGAAAATGAACGAAGAATCCCATGTTCGATACGATCATCCAGGACCAGATAATTCACATCATCATCTTTCAAAGCGTGGTATTGCTGTTTATTTGGAGCAACATCACAATCACCCGACGAGCCAGACGGCATAATCCTCCGCCTGTTTTTCCACTGGTCTCCATTCTTGTGCCTGCCCGCAATGAAGAAAAAAATACTTGCCAGGTGTGTCCAATCGCTGCTGGCGCAGGATTTCCTCTTTCGAGGTGCTTGTCCTGGATGACCAATCCAGCGACGATACAAGATTTAATCCTTGACCGGATGGCAGTTTCCCAACCAGGCTTGAAGGTACTTTCAGGCGAACCGCTAGGCGGGGATGGGTGGGAAAGAACTGGGCCTGCAGCCGGCTTGCCCAACAGGCAGGCGGCGAGCTTTTTTTCTTCACGGATGCAGATACTTTTCACCGGCCACAAACCCTGCGAGCGATGGTCACTGCCCTGATGGGAGAACAGGCCGATTTACTAACCGGCTTTCCCCGCCAGGAAATGCATACATGGGGTGAACGGCTGCTGGTGCCCTTTTTTTCATGGGCTTTTTATTGTTTCTATCCGCTGGCACTGGCGTACAGGATGCGCATGCCTGCCCTTACCGTAGCGGTGGGACAGAGGATGCTGTTCCGCGAGAGAGGCTTACGAGGCCACCGGCGGGCACAGCAGTGTGCGAACATTTATAGTGGAAGACATCATGCTGGCAAGGCGGTTGAAAACGTCCGGGATGCGCTGGCGGGTGACCTATGCGGCGGATTTGATCTCCTGCCGGATGTATCATGGAAGTATTGAAGCGGTCAATGGTTTTACCAAGAACCTGTTTGCAGCCTTTAATTTTCGACTGCTTCCTTTTGTGTTTGTTTTTGCCTGGCTGGCAGTGATGTTTTTGAAACCCATCACCAGCCTGCTGTTAATGATTACCGGGCCGGAACCCCAAACCCAGGCAATTAACCCGATGATTTGCATCGGGCTTTCAGTACTCCTGTGGCTGATTCCATACATTGAACTGGGTATTACCTTTTGGCCTGGCGCTGCTTTATCCGTTCACAATCCTGTCAAACGAAATTGCTGCCTTGCTGTCCTTGCGAAACAGCCTGAGGGGACGCCTGTTTTGGAAGGACCGCGAACATCGCCCAACCGCATTGGAGGTGGCTTTAGGAATTGGCGGGTTTCGGGGAGCAAGGCATTTTGGAGAGGTGTAAGTTTGCCCTCAAGCCAGCCTACCTGGTGCTATTGTAAGGGGAATGCTGCGGCCATGCCAACAATTTTTTGTCACCCTGAACCGGGTATCGCAGATGCGCTGACTTCTATTGTTACCAGGTGAAGGGTCTTGCGCCAGGTTTACAGCCCTGCAGCACCAAAGATTGTGCGCTCTGATTATATGAGTTTGTGTTGCCCAACCGCAATGGAGGTGGCTTTAGGAATTGTTGGGTTTCAGGGAGGGGCAGTATTTTAGAGAGGTGTAAGTTTGTCCCCAAAAAAACCAGCCTGGTGCTATTTGTAAGGGCACGGGGAGCAAGTACAAGTATGGATTATGCCAGGATCCCCGTGCCCCTACACGTGGGTTGGGTGCTAATTGGGGTGGCCCTGAAACAGGCTATATGTATTGAAAATTATATTCTGATACATTGCTATCAGACACGAGACCCTTCGCCAAGAGAAGGCTCAGGGTGACAAACAAAGTCGTCCTATCCCAACCCCAAAAGGGGCTAGCTTCCTAAAAAGGATGTCCCAACCAGGACTAGTTTCACGTCGCTCGCGATTGCGTCCCAAGGGGGACTTGCTTCGGTTGCTCCGCGTCCCACCCGCTTCGCTGCCAACAGGCACTAGCTGCCGCGTCGTTGGGGACTTCCCCGTTGGGGTCGTCGCCCTGAAACAGGCTATATGTATTGAAGATTAAGTCTGATACGTTGCTATCAGACAGGAAGCCCTTCGCCAGGAGAAGGCTCATGGTGACAAACAATGTCGTCCTATCCCAAAAGGGACTTCCTTCGGTCGCCCCAACAGGGGTTTCCCCTCCCGGGGTCGAAAGGACCAGCCCCACTCACTACTCTTCCTTTGGTCGCACGGACTTCCCTGAGGGGGTCGCTGCACGTCGACAGTTGGCAAAAAAAGAATGGTGCGGTCTAACTGGAGGGTTGTATGTGCGCTATTTTTTTGGACCGCACCCCTATATTATATATAGAGTATGCTGGACAAAGGCACCGGTCAGTCCGGTGAGGGTGAATCTGACCGCACCCTTGTATCTTATATATAGAGTATGCTAGAGGAGGCAGAAGGCACAGGTCAGTCCGGTGAGGGTGAATCTGACCGCACCCTTATGGTTTCAAAACCTGAAACGTAGATTTGATCCCTCACCTTGGTAAGACAGAGATCGGACGGTATCTGAAAGGTCTCTAGCGTATTAGAGATGAGCTTCCATTCACAAGGAAGATCCAGAACCTGAACCTGACCGATGCCACTTCTAGTGTACCAAAAACGAGGTGTATCATGCAAAGTGTATTCAGGAATAGATGTGTCCAAAGATAAGCTGGATGTAGTACTGCTCAGTGACCAGGGTCAACGCCATAAAATAATTTCTAATGACTCCAGCGGATTTGAACAATTGCAGCATTGGTTGATCAAACAGCAGGAGACTTAGGCAGGTGCATGCTTGCCTGGAAGCCACAGGCCAATATGGGGATGGTATTGCAGAGTATCTGTATGAAAAGGAACGTGGTCAGCGTTACAAACCCCGCCCGGATCAAGCACTATGGGGAGAGCAAGTTACATCGCAACAAGACCGATAAAGCTTGATGCAGCCCTGATTGCAGAGTTCTGTTTGAAGGAAAAACCACCCTATTGGAAGCCTTTAAGCCCGGGAGTTGAAGCGTTTAAGGGCTCTGGTGCGTCGTTTGAGTGATCTTCAGACCAACTATCAGCAGGAAAGTAACCGGCTGAAAAGCGGTGAGAAAGCCCAAGGGTGCTTCCGGATCTGACAGACCATATAGATTATTTGAATACACGGATCAAAGCCATCGAAAAAGAGATCCAGGAATTCATGGATCAAACCCCTGATCTGAAATCTCAGAAAGATCTGCTGATATCTATCCCAGGTATTGGAAATACCACCGCAGTCAAATTGCTAGCTGAAATTGGAGATATTTCTGCTTTTAAGGACGCACCGCAGCTAGCTGCTTATGCCGGGCTCAATCCTAAAGGTTTCCGTTCCGGGTCCTCATCCATAAGAAAACACGTATATCCAAACAAGGAAGGGCTGTATTACGATGCTGCCTTTACATGCCAGCCATTGTGGCCATGTCACATAATCCTGTTATTACAGATGGCTTTATCTACAGGTTATCAGAAAGGCGCTTATCCAAGATGGCAATTGTGGCAGCGTCTATGCGGAAACTTCTCCATATTGCTTATGGAGTCTTGAAAACTCAAAGGCCGTTTGATCCGGATTATGGGACTCAATTCAATTTCCCTCTTGACTTCAAGACGGTATCTACAAGAGGAGGACTAGCTGTAAGTCCCACCGCGTCTAACCACCAGGCTGCCGGTTTTCGAACCGATATCCCTGCCGATGGGTCGCATTTGACCTGCAGCAGGAAAAATAGGCGGCTGCCCTGGTCACTGAGTGTTTCGTAATTGGCCATTCCCTTGGCAATAATCAGGGGCGCTTCATCCCACAGTTTTAGAGCCGAGCTGGAATGCTTGAAAATAACGCCCAGGCCGCGATAGCCGGTGGTTTTGATTTCCGCCACATGTTCGATGCCGGCAGCAAAGGCGTCTTCGATGGTGGCATCGTTGAGGATGGCTCCGCCGCGCACGACATAAACCACCCTTTTGCTCCGGGCAGATCTCCTCAATGAACAGCCGGTCAAAGACGGTTTCGCCGGCATTATCGGCAATGTAAAGCAGCCAGCCAGCCCGGTCAATCTCTGCCTTAAGGGCGGGGACTGCGTTTTCGGTGAGCGGCTGCTCGGGACACGCCACGCACACTGTCCTTCAGGTCGTATGTCTCGGAGGCGGCAAAGTCGATGATGTTGCCTGCAATCGCCAGGCGGACGGCCGTCTCAAAGCGGTTCTCCGCCTTGTTGATCACTTTTTTCAATTCGGGGTAGAGCTGCAGCGCTTCACGGGTGCTGCGCGCCTTTACTTCTCGGAACAGGTCCAAGCCGCCGGTCACCTCGGCGATGGCGCTATAGACCTTATTTACCGTTTCCGGGGGTGTACTGCTGCCGTTGAGGTTCTGCAGCTCGAACAGGGCGCGATTCATCACCGCCCGCTGGGCTTCATCATCCATCCCGGCAAAACGGGATGCGCTGAGCGCCTGGCGGACCAGGCAGCTGTAACAATCTAATTTGGTGTGCAACTGGTTGACCCGCGGATAGCTTGTTCCCTGCCGGCCCGCCCCATTCCAGGGTCGCCCCGCAGAACTTGCAGGTGGCCACATTGGTGCCATCCGGCTTGCGGGTGATCTTTACCGAGCCTTCAGCGCTGCTGCCTTCGGGGCAGGTACCAGTTGCGGTACCGACGCCGATGATCTTATCAGCATAGGTTAGCGGGGTCAGCTTGCTACAGGTTTATCGGTCTGGTTGGTCATGCATCCATCCTTATGGTCCGTTTTTTTTAATGGTTGGATATGGTTATTTTCCGACGGAGAAGGGTGCCGTCAGCGGGCGTTAGAGACTTTTCAGGGCCTGGTTGAACTCTTCGACGGCCTGGCGGGTGAGCGGGCTCTCGGCCATCTCTTTGATCACCGCCAGCGGCAGGCTGATGTGCTGGGCGCCGGCCTGCCAGGATTTCCACTGCTTCACTGGCAGACTTGATGCTGGCTGCCACGCCTGGCAGCGGCTGCCCTGCAGCACGATAGCGATATTACCTACAACATCCGCCGGAGCCGGTGAAGCGCGAGATGCGGTTGACGAACGGGATTACAAAACGGGCGCGCCTCGCCGGCCAGGTAGGCCTAGGCGGGGTGAAAACGGCAGTGACTGCCACGATACTCTCACGGCTGATTTCCTTGGCAAACTGCAGGCCAGTCATGGTGCAGGGGATTTTGATGCCCAGGTTGGGGGCCGCACTGCGGAAGACCTTGTATTCCTGGCGCATTTCATCGAGGGATTCGGTGATCAGCTGGTAAAAAACTGTCCCGGGCAGCAGCGGGCAGATGTCCTGCAGGGCTTTATAGAAATCGGTATACCCGGCGACTGCCAGCAGCTTCGGGTTGGTGGTGGCGCGCGCACGAATCCCAGGTTTGCCGCCTACGCACATCGTCCAGTTTGGCGGAGTCAAGATAAAGCGACATAATTGTTATCTCCTTTGCGGGGCGTCCGGCTGACTTGTAACGGACTAAGAGGCTCAGGCGGCACTGCTATTATAGCCTCAATCATAAAAATCTTGCAAATGAAGCGATTGATCCTGGTTAAAAAAATTCAAGGAGGGCGGTGAGGCCCTCCTTGAAGGAATAACACCAAACCATATTACGGGGTGAGGAGGGCAGCGATGAAGGACGGGCAGATCCCATCATACCGAAGCCGGTGTCACCGAAGGTGGAGTTGGAGAAGCCGAGCTGGCCGAGGCCAACATAGGCGGTGCCAGCCAGCAGGGTGAAGACGATACCGTTGAAGAGACTCGCCAGGACAGCACCCCTCATACCACCGGTGGCATTGCCGTAGACAGCCGAGGTAGCGCCCAGGAAGAAGTGGATGATCATCGAGGGGATGATCACGGCACCAGAGGGCTCCGTTGGCGATGATCTGCAGGGCCATGGCGAGCAAGCCGCCGACGATGGAAGTCAGGTAGCCGATCAGCACTGCATTGGGGGCATAGGGGAAGACCACGGGGCAGTCCAGGGCAGCCTTGGCGCTGGGGACGATTTTCTCGGCGAAGCACACGGAAGGCGGGGACGATGTCGGCCAGGATCATACGCACGCCGAGCAGGATCACGCCAATACCAGCGGCGAAGGTCAGGGCGGACATGAGTGAGTTAGAGTACCCAGGACTCATTGTTGCCGTAGATTGTGGCCAATCCGCCTGAACCAACGACCAGCAAAGCAGCCACGGAGGCGATGAGGAAGAAGAGCCACATAACCACAGCCATGGCAACCAGCGGTTCTTTCATGAAGCCCAGCCAATCGGGTACGTTGACATCTTCGGTGCTCTTTTTCCTGTCGCCAAAGAGCAACCCTGAATAACCACCCAGCACGTAGGAGCCGGCACCAAAGTGACCCATGACGATGTCGTCACCGCCGGTGACCGCTTTCATGTAGGGGTCGGACACCCAGGCCGAGGTCAGGAAGCTGATACCGGTGATGATGGAAGCAACGATGACCAGGGTGGTGGGGTCTTTAATCACGGCTATGCCGAGAATACCAACGGTCAGTACAGACATGAATAAAATGTGGTGCCCGGAAAGGAAGATGTATTTCAGGGGGGTGAAGCGGGCCAGGATCACGCTAAGGATGAATGAAATGGCGAAGACATAGCCGATTACCGCCCCAAGTTTTTCCTGGGCGATGGCGACGAAGACTTCATTTACCGGCAGGGCACCCTGCAGGCCGAAGCCGGTCTCGGTGAGCCCACCCAGCGGGGTGATGGCGCTGATAACCACGCCAGCCCGGCACCCAGGATGAGGAAGCCGAGGATGGTCTTGACGGTTCCGGAAACGATTGCACCGAAGGGTTTTCCCTGGGCAATCAAGCCGATCATGGCCACGAGACCGATGAGGATTGAGGCTTTCCTCATTAATTCAACAAAAAATTTAATAACTGAATCCATTGTATAAAACTCCTTTCAGAGAGGGTAAATTTTTATGATCTTTCTTCCAGTATTTTTTGGAAGATAGGAACAAGGGCAGTGCCTATTTCTTTTTCGTCAAACAAGTTCTTGACGACCACGACCGGAACTTTCTGATCCTGCAGCTGTTTAGCAAACTCAGATGAGGTCACAAAGATGTCCGCCAGGATCCCTTGGCGGTGCTGATGTCGGTGGTTTCCACGCTGAATAAATTTTCTTTATAACCAGCTTTTTTGAGGGCACGTTCCACACCCATCCTCACCAGCAAACCGCTGCCTAAGCCCATTCCGCACACTGCAGCTATTTTAATTACTTTAATGCCCACGCTATTTGTTCCTCCTCATTCTTGCAATCGAAACTTAATCATTAGACATGCATTGACAGAATGCCGAGGATGAAGGTAAAGATGATCATGAACACGGTTACATTACCGGTCAGCTTCATTCTCTTGATGTGTTCGGGAGAGAATTCTTCCATGGTTTTTTTCCTCCTTTCTTTTTAGATTTTTTACAGCTTGCGGTGCGCGTCCGGGTCTTGTGCACAAAGTTTATCTTCTGCCATTTCACAGATCAAATGGGTGATGATGTAGTGCATCTCTTCGATGGCAGGCCCGTGATCGGATGGAACGGCAATGGCGATTTCCACCTCTTCTTTTAGTTTTCCTTTGTTTCCGCTAAAACCAATCGTTTTTACGCCCGTCTGGCGTGCAACGCGCATTGCTTCAATAACATCGGCAGAGTTGCCGCTGGTGCTGTAGCCTACCAGGACATCGCCTGCCTGCAGCATACCGCTCACCTGCCTGGCATAGACCTGGTCGAAACCATAGTCATTGGCGATGGCAGAAAATGAGGAACCGCCCGTCATTGTAAAAGCCGGGTAGGCTTTGCGGTTCCAGCGGAAGCGCCCGATAAATTCGCCGACCAGGTGGTCGGCATTGGCGAAGTTACCGCCATTGCCGCAGGCAGTCATGCGGCGGCCGTCCCGCAGAGCCTGGTAGATGGCATCGGCGGTCTGTTCAATCTGCACCATGTGACTTGCACTGCTCCAGCAGCGGGCGGGATGCGTAGGCGCTACTCCAGCATTTCGTGAATGGATTGCATATCTGTCTTAACCATATCTTTACGAATCCGCTGCGCTTTCTTCCTGCCAGAAGATGGCCAGCATCTCCTGGACGGTGCGGGACTGCCTGATTTTTTCCACGTTTTCGGACTCTCCCAGCACGGTGGCCAGGTCGGAGAGCCCCTGGATATCGCCTTCTTTGTCCCTGGCGGCCAGGGCAACTCCCGCCAGACCGGGTCGTTGTCTTCATTGCCAAAATTGACCGGTTCAGCCAGGCGCACAACTGCAACGGTGGAATCAATTACACCATCTTCCGGGCGGGCATGCGGCAGGGCAATTCCCGGGGCAATGACGATATGGGCCGAATTCTTCGCTACGCGGATCATGCGCATCCAGACGCACGCTTCAACGCCGCCCTCCTCCAGCCGTTAATTTTCCTGCGGCGCGGATTGCCACGCTGCCAGTCGGATACGGTCACATCGACAGCCGCCAATCCTGGGCGCAGCAAATCGCGTAAGTTCATAATTGCCTTTCTCCTATCCTTCACCAGGTTAATGATATGTTAAGTTTTACACCTGATGCAATTAAAATGCCAATACCCATTCCTGCTGCCGGGTCTTAAACCGGTACAGCCAGCGAGGATGTTAAGTACCTCGTCTACGTTCTCCCGCGCTCGCTGATAGCCTGAACGTTGGCGGGATCTGAAAGAATGGCAGCCATCTGGCGCGGAGCCGCAGGCTGTGCTGGACAGCATCCACGGCGGCAATGCTGATCACCAGAGAAACCGGATCATTGTTACGGTTGCCAAAACGGACCGGATTCTTCAACGTCGCCAGTCCCAAACCGGGCTGCAGCGCCCCGTCTTCCGGGCTGGAGTGCAGGAGGGCCAGATGCGGGGCAACCGCATGTATGGTCCAAGCCGGCGGGTGGTGCTGACCATGCTTTCGATGTAGCGCTCCTCCACGGTGCCATCCCTGAACCATCAACCTGCCGACGAGCTGAACAGCTTCTACCCAGGTGTTTACCTGGGCATGCAGCTTGGATCGGTGCGGGGGACAGCAGTTCCCCGAGGTGGGGGGAGGGATTGGCGGGGGGCGGGGGGAGTGTGGATATTTATGGCAGGGGCATGCCTTTATTATGCTGTATTTGTTCTGTTTGTCCATTCTGCTCATGCAGCATGGCGAGGAGTAGAACGGTTCATCCACGCCACGCTGCACCACTGTGCGCAAGCGGAAGCGGTCGCTGCGGAACCAGCTCTTGGAAAGGTGTGTTTTACGGTCGTTCTGGTCATACATGAGGTGCTCGTTGTAAAGCACCGGATCTCCCACGGAGATGCCCAGGCTGGTTGCCAAATTGGCGCCGCTGCGGTGGCCGGAGGGTATGCGAAGCCCAGGAAAGCTGAATGCCATAGAGCTGCTCAAGGGTCAATATCAGGCTCTGGTGGGTAAAATCAACGTTGATGAGTTCCGGGATAAAGGTCGGCACGAAAATAGGACTCATGCAGCACCAGCGGATCTTTTTCAACCAGGCGAAGGCGCTTGAGATGAACTCACTTCCTGGCCGGGTTGAATATCCAGGCGGGCGGCTTTTCCTGGGTGGAACCTGGATGAGCTTCTGTTCCAGGACGCGTCTTTCAAAGGGAATGCCAGCCAGCATCAGCTCTTCGGAAACGCCCACAAGGCGGCCAGCCCAGGAATGTTCAAAAATAAAGGGGGAAACGAAGGTGCCCCGTCCGTGAACCTGCACGAGCAGGTTTTTGGAGAGGAGCATGGCAATTGCCTTGCGCAGTGAACCGCGGCTAACTCCCAGTTGGTGGGCCAGGTCCACTTCACCGGGCAGGCGGTAATCAGGGGGCCATTCCCCGGTGGTGATTTTAGCTCCCAGCCAGCTGGCAAGCTCCGCGTAGATAGGCACAGCACTGGATTTGTCGACTTCGTAAGGGATTGCGCTCATTATGTTGTGTAAGAGGTACATAGACGACTGTATTATCGTTAACACAATATTAATGCTTTGTCAACAGGGATTTTTTCCTGTTTAGCCCGCCTGCGGCAGAAATGTCCACCTTTCGTCGTTAATCTGTTCCATGGATGTGGATTTGGAGTTTTTCTAACCGGAGACAGGCCAGGTTTCCACTGGCTTATTCGCTGCTGGCAACCCGGCATGCCGTACAGTTTCCAGCCTTGACTGTACCTGTTTTCCTCGAAGGCCGGTTTTTTTCGGTTACCGGCTAATGGCGAGGCTGGCTAAAGCAGGGCGGTGATTCTCATTTTTTTGGTTTGTAAACCTTGCTTTGCTTCAGTGAGCCAGCCCTGTCAAAGACCTTCCACTCACCAACTTTTTTGCCGTCTTCATACAACCCTACATCCCAAAGCTGGCCATCATCGTAGTAACGCTTCCACCAGCCAATTTGTTTACCTTTGTCGAAAGAGCCACCTTGAAGAGGTTGACCGTTTTCGCGCCACCATTCCCAATAGCCATCCAACTCGCCGTTCAGGTACTCTCCAACGGCTTTCAAGGTGCCATTTTGATGGTAAAAATTCCATTTACCGTGGCGTTTTCCATTCAACAGCTGACCTTTTCCTGACAGTTTACCATTGGCAAACAATTCTTCGTGTGTCCCGTCAAGTTTGCCTGTATCTGGCGAACCCATAACCTCTCCAAATTAATGCTTGTTAATCGTATTTGTTTACCTGTTTACCATCAGCAGCAGACAGCGGATTTCCTCTCTGCCTGTCATTTGCGATGGACTCATTATTTGAATTTTCCCCTGAATTATCTTTTTTTGGCAACCTTTTCTCAATTTCCCGCTGTACCATGCCGGATATTTATGCATCAATAAGCCTGGCAACTTTTGGAACAAGGATATCAGCCCTGTTTGTTTTCAACGACCTTTTTTATCAATCGTTCCAAAAAGCCCTGCAGATTTTTAACGGGAGAAATCGTTTACAAAGTGCTGGAAAACAACGTCCTTCCACCCATTTGTACGGGGTGGAAGATGAAAACCATGTGTTGATTGATTGAATAAATTTAATAGACGCTGTGTTCACCCTGGCGTTAGGGGCTGGAAAGCGCTAAACGACCGCTATCTTGCTGAAGGGCTGCCCCCTGGCGGCGGGATTTCCACCATTCGTAGAATACCAGACAGATGGCGCGGTTCGATCATGATGGCAGCCAGGGCGACAAACCAGCCCAGCAGAGGGATGGCTC
>CAWJEG010000014.1:0-18087 GCA_963841845.1 uncultured Chloroflexia bacterium
TGCAGACATAGATTGATGTTTTGGCCCTGGCCGCTCGGCTGCGGAGCCGGGTGGCGCGCTTTTTGGGGACGTCGCTCCGCCGCGCGGGCTGGACTTGCGCTTCAACCTCGGTTGATGGGCTCAGTCGTCCCGGTGGGTCCACTGGCGCAATCCCTTGGTCTTGGCACGTTGGGCCTTGCCTCCAGGCGCCGCTCCTTGGAGGCCCGGGTTGGGCGCGTGGGCTTGCGCGGTTTCTGTACCAGGGTGGCTTGCTGGATCAGGGCGATCAGACGCTCAAGGGCATCGCGGCGGTTGCGCTCCTGGCTGCGGTAGCGGTGCGCCTCGATCACCAGTAAACCCTCGGCGCTCAGGCGCCCACCGGCCAGCCGCAGGAGACGTTCGCGCACCGCATCGGGCAGGGCAGGGGAGCGCGCCGCATCCAACCGCAGTTCCACCGCCGTGGACACCTTGTTGACGTGCTGACCCCCGGGACCCGGGGAGCGCACGAAGCGCGCCCCTCAAGCTCCCGTTCGTCGATGGCGATGGTGTCGGTCACCTGGATCATGGAGTACCTGGCTCGCGGCCACCGGCGTCGGGGCTCGAGTCCCTCGATGCGATCGTAGTAGCGCCCGCGATAGAGCAGGCGGGGCTTGGGCGGCTCGGGGAGAAGCCGGTGCGGGTGTGCAGGACATTGTTGCTTAACAGGCCCCAGCCGGACCCAGTCGTCCCTCCATGTGCCAGGGGGTCTGGCCGTGCAGGACCTCGCGAAGACAGGCCAGGGCGGCGGTCGTCGAGGGGGTCGTCGCGCCATTGGATGTTGCGCTTGCGAAGAAATGGGGTATCCGGTTGTCCTCAAACCAATTGTGGGTTCATGGGGCAGGCTGCTTGCCAAGGTGAACAACCTGGATTCCGCAGAGGCGATATTGAACCACAAATCCAGTCTGGGTTCCCTGCAGCATTCCATCTTTTACATACAGGAGTATGTGGAAAAGGGAGGGAAAGATATCCGAACCTTTGTTGTCGGGAATGAGACAATATGTGGAATAACCAGATCATCCGATCATTGGATCACAAACACTGCCAGAGGGGGAAGGGCAGCAAACTTCCCAATTACCGAAGAAATTGACCATTTATCCAGAATGGCTTCCCTGGCAGTTGGAGGCGGGGTGCTGGCAGTGGATATTATGGAGACATCTTCGAAAGGATATGTGGTTAATGAAGTGAACTACACCATGGAATTCAGGAATAGTATCAAACCAACAGGGGTGGATATTCCGGGCAAGATTGTTGATTATGTACTCAATGTCGGCGAAGGGATGCCGATTCAATCTGCGGTAACTTGACGCAACAGGTATACCCGCAATTCAGTTACATGAGGAGAATTAGAGATGAGCATCAATAAATTTTCAATTATCGAATCCACCCTCCGAGAGGGAGAACAGTTTGTCAATGCTTTCTTTACCTCTGACCAAAAAGTGGAAATTGCCACCTTGCTGGATGCTTTTGGGGTGGAATATATAGAATTGACAACCCCGTTGGCATCCCCACAGAGCGAAAAGGACTGCCGGAGAATCGCCGCCCTTGGTTTAAAAGCAAAAACCCTCACCCATACGAGGTGCAGCCTTAAGGATGTCATGGTCGCTGTTGATACAGGAGTAGATGGCGTGGATGTGGTCATCGGGACATCATCCAAACTCCGCAATTTTAGCCACGGAAAAAGTATTGACCAGATCATCGATCTGGTGGATGAAGTATTTACCTTCTTAAAAACCCAGAATGTTGAAATGCGTTTTAGCACGGAGGATACCCTGCGAAGCAATCCGGAAGATTTGTTCCGAGTTTATGAAGCAGTGGATGACCTGGGTGTTCACCGGGTAGGCATCGCTGATACGGTTGGGATAGGAAATCCACGGGCAATTTACGATCTGGTTTCGGAACTGCGACAGAGGGTAAAAGCGGATATTGAATTCCACGGTCATAATGATACTGGCTGCGCCATTGCCAATGCATTTGCAGCTTTAGAAGCCGGTGCCACCCATGTTGACACCAGTATTCTTGGAATTGGTGAGCGCAATGGAATTACCTCGCTGGGGGGATTGATTGCCCGCTTATATGCAACAGACCCCGCATTAGTAGCTAAATATAAACTGCCGCTGCTATTACCGCTTGATCAGCTCGTAGCAGGACTGGTTCAGGTGGATATCCCTTTTAATAATTATATAACCGGGTTTTCGGCATTTACACATAAAGCCGGCATCCATGCCAAAGGTGTACTGAATGATCCATCAACCTACGAGGCATTAAAACCAGAGGATTTTGGATTAACGCGCTATATCCATATAGCCCATCGCCTGACTGGATGGAATGTCATTCGTCACCGGGCTGAACAGCTAGGACTTCAGCTAACGGATGACCAGGTGAAACACATCACTGAAATGATTAAAGCATTGTCAGATAATCACTCCCTGACATTGGATGATGTGGATACCATGCTCCATATAACCCATATGGCATCCACAAAAATGGTGGTTCAAGAATTGGCGGTAAATCCGTAAGGTATTGGAGGATAAAATGCCTCAAACTATGACAGAACAGATACTTTCCCATGCTGCCGGAAGGGATGTCCAGGCAGGAGATTTAATTGTTGTTGAACCAGATATTGCCATGGGACATGATTCACTGACCCCATCCATGATTACCATCATGAAGAACGAACTTGGAGTTGAAAGGGTAGCAAACCCATCCCAGATTGTCCTGGTTATGGACCATGTTGCCCCGGCTTCGACTGTAGGGGTTGCCAATAACCAAAATATAATCCGAAGGTTTGCTGCTGAGCAGGGTATCCGCCTGTTTGAAGTAGGCCGCGGAATCTGTCACCAGGTCCTTGTGGAAGAGAGAATCGCCCAACCCGGAAGAATAATCTTGGGATCGGACTCGCATTCAACCAGTTACGGCTCAGTTGGTGCCTTTGGTTCCGGGATGGGTTCGACGGATATTGCCTTGATCTGGGCAACCGGAAAGACCTGGCTGCGGGTTCCGGAGACGATTCGCATTGCAGTGACTGGCAGATTCCAACCCTGGGTGGATGCCAAGGATCTCGCCCTGAAAATTGGACGTGTATTGACAATTGATGGTGCTACCTACGCTGCAGTTGAATACCACGGCCTGGATTGGCTGCCACTCAACGGGAGACAGACCTTGGCAAGCATGGCGGTGGAGATAGGTGCCAAGGCAGGGATGATTCCACCAACGGGTGACATTGCCAGTGATTGGGATGTACCGGATTGGTTGACTATCGATCCTGAGGCACAATACCAAAATACCGTGCAGTTTGACCTTGCTGAATTGTTCCCGCAAGTGGCAATACCACATGCTGTCGATAATGTCATCGATCTGACGGAACTCGAGGATACACCAGTGAGTGTTGTTTTTCTGGGGACCTGCACGAACGGCCGCTACGAAGACATGAAAATTGCTGCAGAAATCCTCAAAGGAAAAACAATATCAAACAAAGTACGTTTAATTGTTACTCCGGCTTCAAACCAGGAATTAAATAAAGCAGTAATGGATGGAACTATCACCATCCTTCTCGAAGCTGGAGCAACCTTGACAACACCTGGCTGCGGAGCTTGTATGGGCAGGCACCAGGGGACTCTTGGCGATGGGGATGTGTGTTTATCCACCGGTAATCGTAATTTTAAAGGCAGGATGGGATCACCTGACTCCAAAATTTATCTGGCTTCCCCGGCTGTTGCCGCAGCAACTGCACTCACCGGGAGGATTGCACATCCTGCAGGTCTATAAAGGTTTCCCAAAACAGGAGGTTTTTTATCGTGGCTCGAATATGGAAATTTGGATCAGATATCGACACCGATCAAATTGTACCCGGCAGGTATGCACCCTACATGCGCCCTAATGAAGATGTTGGTGATGCCGCCTTTATTGAAGCCCGTCCGGAATTTACCCAAAATGCAATGCCCGGGGATTTGATAGTCGCAGGGAAAAATTTTGGGTGCGGTTCCTCGAGGGAATATGCACCCCTGGCATTAAAACGCAGGCAAATCGGGGCAATCATTGCGGAAAGTTATGCCAGGATTTTTTTTCGGAATGCAATAAATCTTGGAATACCCTTGTTCAGTTCGCAGGATGTACCGCCAGCGGTTAGTGATGGCGATCTGGGTGAGCTCGATCTGGAGAATCATATATTGGTGATTGGCGATAAGATTTTTTCCCTCCCTCCCCTCCCTGGATTTGCCCAGGAGATTGTAAAGGAAGGTGGTATTGTCCCCTACGTAAAAAAACATGGACGATTTCCCGGAGAAGAATGATGGACTGGATGGGTAATCAATGAAACAGCTTTGCGTGATTGAAGGAGACGGCATTGGAAGGGAGGTAATTCCAGCCGCGGTGGCAATTTTGGAGAAGGTGATTCCTGATCTAAGAATCCATAATGCCGAGGCGGGTTGGGACTGCTTCACGCGAACAGGTACCTCAGTCCCTCAGGAAACACTGGCAGTGATAAACCAGTGTGGTGCGGCGTTGTTCGGAGCCGTAACCTCCCCCTCTCATATGGTAAAGGGTTATCGCAGTGCAATCATCACCATGCGGCAGGAATTAAAATCTATTTGCCAATATTCGGCCAGTAAAATCCCTTCCGGGAATATCAGCCAGGGATGATGTAGATTTGATCATCGTAAGAGAAAACACAGAGGGTATGTACTCTGGCAGGGAACGGTTGGATGGGGATACTGCCATTGCAGAACGGGTAATTACCCGCCAGGCTTCCATGCGTATCGCCAGGTCGGCTATGCAGGTTATCCAGCATAACGGACGCAAAAAACTGACGATCGTCCATAAAGCCAATATCCTCCCTGTGACAGATGGCCTTTTTCGTGATACGGTCCGCGAGGTGGTCGAGAGTGAATTAATAAGCGGACATCCAATTGAGCTTGAGGAAATGCTGGTTGACCTAGCAGCCTATAAGATGCAGAGTGAGCCGCATTCCTTTGATGTCATTGTCACCACCAACCTGTTTGGAGATATTCTTTCGGATTCTGCAGCTTACTGGGGTGGAGGAATGGGATTGGCACCCTCCATAAATTTGGGAGAACACATTGCTCTGGCCGAACCCGTTCATGGTTCTGCACCGGATATTGCCGGGAAGGGACTTGCAAACCCGATTGCGGCCATCCTAAGCGCTGCATTAATATGTGAATATTATTGGGAAATACCGGATGTGTCCCATCTAATACGGAATGCGGTAGATATTTATCTGGAACAATCCCACCTGGTGCCAAAAAATATATTGACCACAAAGTACATAACAAACCAGATCCTTAATAATTTAAAATAAGCTTTTGTCCTGGCCACGAAAAATAATTGGTTATTGACTATGGGTTGAAATCATGATACTATCCATCAATAGATCATGAAAATACGTACAGAAATTCGCTTACGACGAAAGCCATTAATGCCTCATTTCCTACAGGGAACGATGGTCTTTTGTGTCTGGTTGCCATAATCTCAGAATTAATCTGAACAGAGAAAAACCTTTTTCACAAAAATCCCTCCAAGCCCGGAGGGTTATTTTTTTATAAGGAGATTGTATATGTCAAGTACTGTTATTGAATGTCCTGAATGTGGAGTAGAAATTGAGATCGAAAATGTTGTCCAGAATGAAATTATCGTATGCCCAGATTGCGGGGTGGAATTGGAGATTGTAAGTATCCATCCGCTCAAGGTAGATCTGGCCCCCATGGAGGAAGAAGATTGGGGAGAATAGACATATAGCTCTCAGGAGTGCTGAAATGAAAATTGGTGTGCTTCTCTCACGTGTAAGAGTTGAAGAAAAGTGGATCCTCGAAGCGCTTGAAAACCGTGAAATCCCTTTTAATATCATAGATGATCGCCAGACGATCTTTGATGTTGACAGGAGGGATGAATGGTTGGATTTTTCGGTTGTATTGGAACGATCCCTTTCCTATTCCCGCGGTTTATATGCTACCCAACTCTTGAATAGTTGGGGGATTCCAACCGTTAATATGGCCCACGTTGCAGCTGTGTGTGGCGATAAACTGCAAACATCCTTAGCTCTGGCGAAGGCTGGTATACCCCAACCGCGAATAAAGGTAGCATTTACTCATGAATCTGCCTTGCAGGCAATCGAGGAAATGGGTTACCCGGTGGTGCTAAAACCTGTTGTAGGATCGTGGGGGAGATTGCTCTCAAAAATCAGTGACAGGGATGCTGCAGAGGCGATCCTGGAGCACAAGGAAATCCTGGGTTCATACCACCACTCCATTTTTTATATACAGGAACATATCGAAAAACCTGGAAGGGATATTCGAGCCATCGTTGTTGGGGATGAAACCGTCTGTGCCATCTATCGTACCTCGCCGCACTGGATTACCAACACAGCCCGCGGGGGACGGGGTGAAGTCTGTACGGTAACCGATGAATTGAATGATTTGTGCCTGAGAGCAGCCAATGCAGTTGGCGGAGGCGTCCTTGCCGTTGATATTCTGGAAGATCCCCAACGAGGTTTTCTTGTCAATGAAGTTAACCATACAATGGAGTTCCATACCCTGGCTCCGGTGACCGGTGTGGATATTGGCGGATTGATAGTGGACTATGCTGTTGCTGTTGCGCAGAGGGATGTTGGAATACATTTGTTAAAAACCGTAACATTGTAATATTCAGGAGAGGAAGACACTCATGATTGTATCCATTGTTGGTGCTTCTGGCTATGTTGGTGGTGAATTATTACGCCTGCTGCATGACCACCCGAAAATTGAATTGCAACAAGCTACCTCTGAAAAACATGTTGGTGAATATATCTACCAGCAGCATCCCAATTTACGTAAACGATCCTTGCTTAAGTTCACTTCAATTACTCAGCTGGAAAAGTGTGATCTCCTCTACCTTGCCCTTCCCCATGGGGAATCACAGAGGAAAATTGAAGAATTTGATGAATTGGCAGACCGCATCATTGATCTTTCAGCTGATTTCCGCCTGAAGGATGCCAGTACTTACCAATCCTATTACGGGGAGAACCATGCCAATCCTGCCTGGTTGTCTAAATTTGTTTATGGATTACCTGAAATTCACCGTGATGAATTGCGCTCCGCACGTTATGTGAGCGGGGTGGGTTGTAATGCCACGGCAGTAAACCTGGCTCTCTTGCCATTGGTCCAGGCAGATATGCTTGAGAAAGGTCATCCGGTTTTTGTTGAGGTGAAAGTTGGTTCTTCAGAGGGTGGAGCAGCCGGCAATCCGGGATCCCACCATCCTGAACGAAGCGGGGTCATCCGTACTTTCTCACCATTTGGGCACAGGCATACGGCTGAAGTAATCCAGGAAACTGGTATAAAAGATATCCACCTCACCATCACCTCGGTAGATCTTGTAAGGGGAGCCCTGGCAACAGTCCATTGCTTTATAAAATCCGGGGTCGAAAACAAAGACCTGTGGAAAGCTTACCGGGAAGTTGTTAATCAAAATCCATTCTTGCGGGTGGTAAAAGAAAAACGGGGTATTTACCGGGTTCCCGAGCCAAAAATCCTGGCTGGAGCAAATTATGCTGATCTCGGTTTTGAATTGGATGAAAACAACAGTCATTTAGTAGCCATGTGTGCCATTGATAATATGATGAAAGGTGCTGCCGGCTCTGCTGTGCAAAGTATGAATATTATGATGGGCTGGGAAGAGACCCTGGGTCTGGAATTTTGTGGTTTGCATCCAATTTAACATAACAGAATAATAATTTAAAAATGGATATAAATTTATGATGGAATCTTCAAACCAAATCCTGGTTGTTGTAAAAGTTGGTGGCACAGAAGGTGTGGATTTCCGGTTGATATGCGATGATATACGTGATCTGATACTTAATGGATTCCATATCGTTCTGGTACATGGGGGCTCTGCTGAAGCAAATCTGCTGGGCGAGGCGTTGGGATATCCCCCCAGGTTTGTTACCTCACCATCCGGGTTCAGTTCACGATATACAGACCGGAAAACCCTGGAAATTTTTGCTATGGCAGTAAATGGAAAAGTAAATACCATGCTTGTAGAACAACTGCAGGTATCCGGTGTAAATGCACTTGGCCTGTGCGGTCTAGACGGAAGGGTGATAAGTGCAAAACGGAAAGAAGCCATCCGCATCATCGAAAATGGTAGACAGAAAATGCTGCGTGATGATTACACCGGAAAGATTGAAGCGGTAAACAAGGATTTACTAGAAATTCTCATCCATTATAAATATGTACCGGTCATTGCACCATTGGCTGCCAGCGAAGAAGGTGTGCCTCTAAACGTGGATGCAGACCGGGCGGCTGCAATGATAGCTTCTGCCCTGCACGCTGATACATTGGTCATGCTCACCGCTGTGCCCGGTTTGATGCGGGCTTTTCCAGATGAAAGCACGCTGATAAAACACCTGTCCATGAAGGAGTTGGAAGAGGCCCTGGATTTCGCCCGGGATCGTATGAAAAAAAAGGTGTTGGGTGCAAAAGAAGCCCTTCAAGGCGGGGTCAGGCAGGTTGTGATTGCAGATGGCAGGATTCCCAACCCAGTATCTTCAGCCATGGCAGGTAAAGGAACCACAATTTCATTTTCATGAGGACAGGTTAAATGACAGGCACACAGGAAATTGAAGCTAGGTACACTTCCGGTTTTTATGTAAAAAGGGATTTAACAATCGTGAGGGGGCAGGGGGCATTGCTATTTGATGACCTGGGAAAGGCATATATTGATTGTGTAGGTGGTCAGGGTGCTGCGAATTTGGGGCATGCAAATATGAAGATAGCAGAGGCAATATATCAGCAGGCACAGAGGTTAGGAACCTGCCCGGAAATCTTCTACAACGATCAACGCGCCATTTTACTGGAAAAATTAATCAACCTTACAAATTTCAAATTCAATCGGGGCTTTTTATGCAATTCAGGGACGGAGGCTGTTGAAGCCGCGCTCAAAATCTCCCGGATCAGCACTGGAAGGACGGAATTTGTTGCAGCGATGCGGGGTTTTCATGGCAGAACCATGGGAGCCCTTTCAGCCACCTGGGAAAAAAAATATCGCCAGCCTTTTGAACCGCTGTTACCCGGTTTTACGCATATCCCGTATAACAATCTTGAAAAACTTGAGCAGGTGGTCAATGAACACACCGCTGCTGTGATTTTAGAAGTAGTCCAGGGTGAAGGCGGTGTTTATCCGGGTACAGCTGAGTTCTTGAAGGGCGCCCAAGATCTCTGCAATAAATTCGGAGCGATGCTGATTATCGATGAAATCCAGACTGGCTTTGGCAGGACTGGAAAAATGTTTGCTTATGAGCATTTAAACCTGGAACCTGATTTGCTATGCGTGGCAAAATCGATCGCTGGTGGTTTACCAATGGGAGCGGTACTTATTGGGAAGCGGGTTAATGACCTTTTACCCGGGTTACACGGAACAACTTTTGGTGGAAATCCGGTAATTTGTGCTGCGGCGATTGCGGCATTGGATATTTACAGGGAGGACCACCTACCTGAAAGAGCAAATGAGCTCGGTGCGTATTTCATTGGGGAATTAAGGAAATTAGAAAACCCGCCTATTCGGGAGGTGCGCGGCCTTGGACTCATTGTTGGAATAGAACTACGTCAGAAGGTGACTCCGTATATTTCTTTATTAAAAGAGCATGGTGTACTGGCTTTACCCGCAGGTATGACCGTTTTGCGTTTTCTACCTCCCCTGGTAATAGAAAAAGAACAACTGGATAAGGTTGTTACAGCCGTACAGAATGTCCTTACAGCATGATTGAAAATCAAATTCCTCAAACCCTCATAGAACTGCTGGAGTGCTACAGTCCAACTGGCCAGGAATATCAGGCGGTAGAAAGACTTACAGGCCGGATGTCCAGCCTGGGTTATACAAAGTCCATCACAGATGCCGCAGGAAATGCTGTCGGCTTGATGGGTGATGGACCGAACAGGATTATCCTGCTTGGTCACATTGACACTGTACCAGGTAATATTGAGGTCAGACAGGTTGGTGATCTACTTTATGGACGCGGCAGTGTGGATGCTAAAGGACCATTATCTGCATTTGTGGATGCTGTGGCCGCAGTTGGAGTCCGCAAAGGGTGGCAGTATGTTGTTATCGGTGCGGTTGAGGAGGAAGGGGGATCAAAAGGAGCCAGGTTTATCGTTGACCATGATCCTGCTCAAATGGTTATTATCGGGGAACCCAGCAGGTGGGACAGGATTACACTTGGATATAAGGGGTCAGTCTGGACAGAAATCCATAATAAAATCCCGACATTTCACACTGCCGGTAAGGGCATGAGTGCCTGTGAACAACTCATAGAAAACTGGGAAAAAATCCTAAAATGGTCACAAGAGTTTAATCAAAACCGGCACTCTCTTTTCTCACAGGTTCAGCCGACGCTGAGGGCATTGGCTTCCGGAGAAAATGACTTTGAGGAATGGGCAATGATGCGGGTCGGGGTTAGAATCCCTGAAAATTTCCGCCCTCAACAATGGGTTGATCAGTTAATTGATCTTTGTGGGGAATCCAAGGTAGAAATCACAGGCTATCCGCTGCCCGCTTATAAAGCAGATAAAAACAATATCCTGGTGCGGCAGTTCCTGCAGGCAATACGGAAGGGAGGGGGATCTCCCAACTTCGTTTATAAGTCTGGAACATCAGATTTCAATTTAGTAGGACACGCCTGGGATTGTCCCATTGTGGCTTATGGTCCAGGTGATTCCAGCCTCGATCATACGCCGGAAGAACATATATCTATTCCAGAGTATTACAAGTCAGTTGATGTACTGAAGGAAGTGCTAACCGGCATATCCCTGGAGCCAAGAATTCCTGATCAATCACTGGAATAGTCAACTTTTGGGCGATTGTGGAAGAATAAAACCCCGGGTAAACCAACTGGTTTCAAGTGAATTACGAGATGTAAAAGGATTTTTGCAGGAAAAATTGGAACAATAAATCTTTACATCCCGAACATTTCGTCATAATCCTTCATTGCAGCTTCAATGATTTGTTTCGCCTTCTCGCAGTGATAGATTCCTTCAATATAGGTCTGGGATTTATTATCCGGCATCATCTTATATGTACTGAAATAATGCCGCAATCGCTGAACAAGAACTTCCGGCAGATCGGAGATATCATTGGCATTTTTCCAGAAGTTGTCGTTGGCCAGGACCCCAACGATTTTATCGTCAGCGAATCCGCCATCAATCATTTCAATACCGCCGATTACTCGGACAGATAGGATAACCTCAGACTTGTCGATTGGTCTCTCACTGATTACGCAAATATCTAATGGATCGCCGTCACCGGCGGTAGGATGGGTTGCCATAGCACCAACTCTATGTCCACAATAGGTGCGCGGCACAAATCCGTATAGAGTGGGTGGTTGCGATGAACTATGCTGAGGGCGGTCAACTTTCAGATATCCAGTAGCTTTATCCACTTCATACTTCACAAGGTCGTATGGCGTGATTTCAATATAGGCGTAGACAATATCGGGAGGGTTGGGACCAACCTCCAGGCCATGCCAGGGATGGGGTCTCCAGCGGTAAAAAGCGGATGGAAATGTCAAATTATCCTCCTCCCAGAATCCGGTCTATTCCCTTATTATACTGGAATTATGGTATGGTTAATTCTGAATGAAAACCACAACCCAGAAATCCCCAACCCCAACGACTAATATCGTCCGGCAAATCTGGGATTCCATCCCGGCCGGTGAAAGAAAGGCATTGCTTTCATCTATTGATATGCTGCCATCGAAAACTGGCATGATCCGAACGATGATAAAATTGTCTGCCAAGCATCTCCAGTCTGCATTCGGGCAAAAACATCGGGTGGCAATCATAGGTCCGGCGAATGCTGGAAAATCAACCTTATTCAATCAATTTCTGCAATCGAAGACGGATTATGCAAAAGTAAGCCCTATACCGGGAACAACAATAATTAACCAGGAATCAGATGTGGGATTGTTCTCTATTGTTGATACACCCGGGGCGGATACGGTGGGTAAGGCGGGAGTTGAACAGAAGGAACTGGCGTTCCGGACTGCACAGGATGCGGACTTCATCGTGGTTCTCTTTGACGCCTTGCAAGGAATTAAACAAACTGAATTGGACTTATTTAACCGTATTCAGAAAATCCACAAACCCTATGTTATCGTATTAAACAAGATCGACCTGATTCAAAAAGACCAGAAAATGGTCATTCAGCAGGCTGCCCGCAACCTTGGATTGGCTGAAGAGGAAATCATCCCAATTTCTGCGAAAAACGGGGTAAATTTACGCCAGGTTGTGGTGGCGATTGCCCTCAGTGAACCCAGGCTGGTAGTTGCCTTGGGACAGGCTTTGCCTGAATATCGCTGGCAGCTGGCGTGGAATACCATTGGAAACGCAGCATCCATATCTGCGGTTATAGGTCTCACCCCGCTGCCACTCCTAGATTTTATCCCACTGGCTATCACTCAATCAGTAATGGTGCTTGGAATTGCCAGGATATACCAATATAAAATAACCCTTTCACGGGCGAGAGAGCTTGTTTTTACCTTTGGACTTGGTTTCCTTGGACGGACCCTCTTTTATCAATTAAGTAAATTTGGCGGTATACCAGGCTGGATGCTTGCTTCTGCTATTGCTGCTTCGACTACTGTGGCCATGGGTTACGCTGCCTCAGTCTGGTTTGAAAAAGGGGAACGGATTTCTCAAGCTGCGATCCAGGAAATCACCACAAAACAGGTGAAATATTTCCTTGGAATGCTTAAGAGCCTGGGAAAACGAAAACCAACCCAAAAAAAGCTGCGTCAACATATATCTGACGAATTACAAAAATCCCGATATGCAGATACGTCAGATTTTCTTGAACAAGAAATCCAACCCCCACAATAATGAGTTTTCCTGCCTATGAATTATTATTTATCCAGGGAAGGTACTGTTCAATAGGCAGTGTTCGAAGGATATTAATTAGGTTTTCTTGTTGTTGAACAGACAAAGACACCAGGGGAGGTCTGACATCCCAACCATCAGCGTGAAAGCGATAACTCAGCAAACTTTTTAATGCGGGGGGGAATGGGGGAAAATTCTCCAATGCTAAACGTGCCATGGTTAACTTTTCCTGAAGAGCAGACGCATCTTCACCATCCAGGAATTTTTGGTATACAGCCGAATCCAGAGGACTTAGCACATTTGAACCGGCAGTAACACATCCGGCAGCACCATTCTGAATGCCATCCAGTAACAGCCTGTCAGTACCAACAAAGAAGTTGAGCTGCGGAAAGTGCTGGCAGTATTCGATTGTATGAGCCAGGTCACCCTGGCTGTCTTTTACCCCGCCTATCCTCCCGGGAGCGTATTTAAGTAATCCATCCAATAATTCAAGGGTAATTGGTACTCCGGTTAACTGGGGGATATGATAGAGAAATAAGGGTTTATCCTCGGGGATTGCCTCATCCAGGATGTGTGCAAAATATGTTATCAGGCCATCGGTTTGCAGATTTTTATAATAATATGGCGGCAATGCAACAATTCCATCCACTCCTAATTCACAAGCTTTCCTGGTGGCGTTTGCTGCATCAACCAGGCTGACATTCACGGTACAGGATAATACAAATATACCATTGGCTACTTCAAGACCAGCTGAAATAATATCCGCCTGTTCATCCAAGGAAAAGGAAGGACCCTCCCCCGTGGTTCCCAGAAGGAGTATGCCATTTATTCCTTCTGTCATCAGGGTTTTGATCAGTAACTGCAAGTTCTCAAGATGTGGACGGCCATTTTTATCCACTGGGGTGACAACTGCAGCAATAACTCCGTGAACCTTGTTTTCTCTATTCATTTAAATAATCCTTTACAATAATATAAGAAATGAGTGCATTTCAGTATTGCGATAATCTCGTTCATGAATAATCCTTCATGATATATCCTCTGAAATTTCCGAATCACAGAGGTATATATATCCGCCTTTCAACCATGCAGAATAAATAAAAACCTGCCCGGCATTTTCTGCCCAGGCAAGTTTATCATGTTCAGTTCTAATTTATGAGAACATTCAGGCGAGTTTGTCAACTCATCTCAAACCGTTTTTTGTTTCACACAAAGCAATAACCAGATAAGACCATATCCCCGGGTAAATATAGAGCTACCAAATACCATAACTGGTCTCATAACAAAATCACAGGGTGTACACCCGAAAGATAATTGGTTTGTACACCCTGCATTTATCGACAGAACAATTAACCTGCTTTCACGTTGATTTTCTTTGTTTTTGCGGGTCCTGCTTTAGGTAATGTAAGCCTGAGCACCCCATTCTTCATTGTTGCTTCGATTTTATCCCTGTCAATCTCCTCCGAAAGGGTGAATCTTCTCTGATAATCCCCAGGTTCATATTCCTGGTAATCCAGGGTGTACCCTTCGGGAATTTGTGCGTCATTGTTACCGTTGATTGTCAGAATATTCTTCTCCAGGGTAATTTCTAGATTCAAGCTGCTAACACCCGGCATGTCAGCTAATAAAACAATTTCCTGGTCAGTCTCAAATATATCGGTGCGGGGTACATAGCAGGCACATTCTCTGGTTCGCTCTGTTTCTTCCCCTGGTAGAATTTCATGTTTTTGTACATCCAATGATTTTTCGTCAGCCATATTATCCTCCAATAAATCCTTATTATGTCCCTAATCCGATCTCACACTAATTTTTCTGGGCTTATCTTCCTCGGCCTTTGGCAAATTGATCGATAAAATTCCGTCCTTGAAATTTGCCTCAACATTATTGGCATCCACATTAAAAGGCAGTTGGATCGGTCGTGAAAATTTTCCATACCCTCTTTCCTGCCGATGATACCGTGAGTTTTCATCTGATTCCTCTGGAACTCTGGTGCCACCAATCGTCAAGGTACTCCCAACAATCGATATTTCAATTTCTTTTGGATCTACTCCCGGAACTTCTGCAGTGACCCATGTATTATCATCATTTGTCCAAATATTTACAGCCGGAAAACTCACCGCGCTCTTTCCTCTTTTTTGGACACCAGGTTCACTCATCCGGTTCATCTCCCTTTGCAGCCTATCAAATTCGAGCCATAAAGATGGATAACGATATCGCCTATACATCATTTTTTCCTCCTGAATATTAAAAATCAAATTGCTATTTTATCTTTCTGTTATGCCATAATCTTACCAACCAATTGTAAATAATTTGCTAAAAAAATATAAGATTCTTATTAAATGATCCGTTTACTTGATTACGCAACATATTTTCTGTAAATTTGATCACAGATCCTCTCATGATACTCAACAATTTTCTATCCTGATCCTATATCCAAATACAATCTACCAAACTCCCATTCTTCACTGTACTCCAACAAAATTGCTGAGATCAAGCGCAAGCAAGACTGCTCATTGGGAAATACTCTAATCACTCTAGTGCGCCGCTTGATCTCCTGACTGAGTCTTTCTAACGGGTTGGAGGTTCTCAATCGTTTCTGGTGCGCTTTAGGGAATGAGAAAATCGTAAATCCTTCCGGGATATTCACCTCCATCCAGTCCGCCAGTTTGGGAGCAATTTTGGCATATTTTTCAACCTTTTTCTTCAGCAGTTCTTCTGCTATTTCCTGGTCCGGCGAATCAAATATGCTACTAACATCTTCTGCTACTTCCTTACGCATGCCAACCCTGGGTACATAAGCCTGGGCATTTTGCTGTAAGTGGAATTGGCAGCGCTGCCAGGGTACGCCGGTGAAGACTGCTTTGCGAGCTGCTTCAAGGCCGGCATGATCATCACTCACAACCAACTGCACACCCCATAAGCCTCGTGTGACCAAACCTTCCAGAAATGCCCTCCAATGGGCTTCTGCTTCACTCAGGGACACCGAAATCCCCAATATTGACCTTCTGCCATCCCTATTGACCCCACTGGCTATCAAAATGGCTGCATCTTGGACACCACCCGCCCGCCGCACTTTCTCATAACGTGCATCCAGGTACAGATAGACCACCTCTCCCAAGGGCCTGGTTCGCCAGGTTTCTAGCTCATCATCCAGTTGCTTGCTTGCTCGACTTACCTGGCTGGCGCTGATTTGTGTACCGCATAGCTTCTCGGTTATGGCTGCCACTTTGCGGGTTGACACTCCCTGCACGTACATCTCCGCCAATGTCAGCAACAGGGCTCGTTCGCTGCGCATTCCCTTTTCTAGCGAGCGTGGATAGAATCCTCCTTCTCGCACCTGTGGAATATCAAAGGTCACTTCTCCTACACGAGTCTTGACTGTCTTGGGTTTGTAACCATTGGCATGTCCTTGTCTTTCTTCGCTGCGTTCGTAGGGTTTGGCACCTAGAAAATTCTCGCGCTCAATTCGCATTGCCTCATTCACCATCATGCGTATCAGGTCTGGTAACCCTTCTAATCCTTGTTCGATAAATTGCTCTAGATATTCTCTTGGTAAGGTACAATCATTCTTGTAGATCATGGTCCTCATCCTTTCATCGTTATTGGCCTAACTCTTGAAAGGATACCGTGATCTACACTTTTTGTGAATTTACAGAAAGAATGTTACACCAACGTTTACTTGAAGATACATCAATCTTTATTGGTAGAATTCAATCGGTAATCTTCAAGTCCGGAGTCAATGGATATTCGATAATTAGGAATAGGAGCAACCAATAAATACAGTGTCCTTTTGGAGCGAAAAGACCCTCTGGGAAATGAGTAATGAGGAGTGGGACTGCCTTTGTGACCGGTGCGGATTGTGCTGTTTAATTAAATTGAGGGACGCTGATACCAAGGAAGTATTCTATACCTCAGTTGCCTGTAAGCTACTCGATCTGGACATCTGCCAATGCAAAGACTATCCAAACCGATATTCCAAGGTACCATCCTGCCTGGAATTATCCCCGGAGAAGGTGTACCAATATGACTGGCTTCCTTCAACCTGTGCCTATCGATTAGTTGCAATGGGGCTTGACCTCGAAAGGTGGCATCCCCTGATTTCTGGTAACTTTGAGAGTGTACATTTTGCCGGGGTCTGATTAAGAGGTAGTCTGCTATGTGAGGAGGATATTAATATGAAGGATTTATTTGATTATATTGTCCAGGTAGAACCAAAACCCTAGTGTAAGGAGCGGGATGGAGGAATTCATGGAATTAAAACCGCGCTGTGATTGGGCAAACACGGAACTGATGAGAGAGTACCATGACCGGGAATGGGGTGTTCCTATTCACAATGACCAAATCCTTTTTGAATTCCTTATATTGGAAGGGTTTCAGGCAGGATTGAGTTGGGAAACGGTATTAAAAAAACGCCAAAATTTCCGGACCGCCTAGATGGATTTAATTACCAGAAGGTTTCACAATATGACAGTTCAAAATTAGCAGCATTGCGGTTGGATGAAGGGATAATCCGAAACAGATTAAAAATTGAGGCTGCTGTCCAAAACGCAGATGCTTTCCTGAAAATTCAGAAGGAATTTGGCAGTTTTGATGCCTTTGCCTGGCAATTTGTAGCAGGGAAGCCGCGGCGGAACCACTGGAAAAAGGTAGTGGAAATTCCCGCAACCACCCAGGAAGCGCGGATGATGAGTGAGGCATTAAAATCAAGAGAATTCAAATTTGTTGGGCCGACCATATGTTATGCATTCATGCAGGCAGTTGGTATGGTGAATGATCATATAATCGGCTGTTTTCGTTTCACAGAAATCTCCAACCTGTAAATCCAAGGATGTATGGTCCCTGCGATTCGGATGAACTCAAGAAATCTGGCTGAAATATTGCTCCTGCACACTCTGCCATGATTCCACCTGGTTCCTGCGCATTACATTTTCCAGCATGGGAACTGCCTGAATCATCTCGGACGCAATTCTCTGGACAACCCGTCGAATGGAGAAGTGGGCGTTGGAGGCACAGCGCAGTGATACGAGATGCATGGCGCTGCGGAGATTTATATTAAGAAGAACCCGGCGATTAATCGATTCGGGACAGAATAAGATGCAGCCTCTGAGTTATATTGAAATAATATTTCATAGGCTTTCTGGGCTTCATCCATAGCCATCCGGTACTCTTTTTCCTGCCCGGCTTCAACTATTTTCCTGGGAACGGCATACCCTAA
>CAWJEG010000015.1:0-12342 GCA_963841845.1 uncultured Chloroflexia bacterium
CAGCATATGCCCTGCATCTTCAAAAATCGCATGCTGGGAGAGCCGTAATTGTGTGGTCAGCTGTCTGGTACGGGCAGGTGGGGTATCAGGTCCTCCCTGCCGCTGGCTATCCAGACCGGCTTGCGGATCTGCTTTAAATCGCCCCTTAAATCATAATTGGCGCAGGCCAGCCAATCGCTGTAAAGGATCCCAGGCCACGTTTTTTGCATGGAAGCCAGGATTTGTTGTTTGAGGGCTGGACTTGTTTTTGGGCTAAAAAGGAGAGGCTGCAAGTAGTTGATGGCATCCTCGTTGTAATCTGGGTTGGAAAGCAGGTCGATGAACCTCCTGGGAACATCGATAGTTGCCCCGCTGGAAATCATGGCCAATCCAACCACCCTTTCCTGGAAGGATTTGCAGATCTGCAGCCCAATGGCTCCACCCATGGAATGACCTGCCAGAAATACCTGGTAGATACCGATCTCGTCTAAAAACCGGATCACCTTTTCGGCATATTTCTCTATAGATTGCTCGGGAGCACCTGGCGATCGTCCATGGCCTGGCAAATCTGGGGCAATGACCAGAAAACCATCCAGCCGGCGCAATCCGGCAGGCCAGACCAGGTGGTTGCTGCCAGCGCCATGGATGAGCAGTACTGTAAATGGGTTAGACTGCTTTGTATTCTTAGAATGGGAATAGTATAAATTTACTGCATTTGGCATAAGAAATTATCCAACTGGTTAAATTGACTGGTAATTTTTGCCTCCAGGATCTCCCATTTAATTGAAGGCATTGCTATCATCACTGCATTCTGATTCTGGAGAATCAGTATTGAGCGTTCATGATATTCCAGGCTCACCCAAATTGAGGAGTGAGATGTCGGTTTGTAAATTTAAAATTTATTTATTATGGTTTTGCTGACCAAATAAGGATCTTCCCGTCATTAGCGGCCGTCGCCAGCATGGTGCCATCGGGCGAAAATTTAACCGATGTGACGGAATCAGCATGGCTGCCGAGTTCGGCTTGAAGATTAAATTCGGTTGTATCCCAAACAATTACCTTGTTCTGGCAATCCGCCGCCAGTAATTTTCCATCCATAGAAAAATCAACGCTAATCGGGATTATTTCACACCCTTCAAACTCTGCAATTTCTTCCCCGCTGCCGGCATCCCATAGCTGAATAAGCGCCTGCGGTTCGCTTCCGCTTGTGCTGGCACTGGCTGCCGCCAGCCAATTTTCCTCGGGCGCCATATCCAGGCCCCCAATGAATTCCTGGTGGGTGAATACCGGGCCCATCTGACCGCTGCTCAAGCGCGTGGTTTGCACGGTGGCGCGTGCGTACCACATCGCAGTCTTGCCGTCATCCGAGAAAGTTATGGCATAAATTGGGGCAGCACTCTCAAAACCGGAATAGGAGTTAAGTTCTTCAGCAGAATCGATATCCCAGATGCTGAATGCCATCTCGTTGGCAGAAAGGATGGCAATCTGTTTGCCTCCCGGCAAAAAAACGGCGTTGTAAATCGGGTAGCTTGGGGTAAGCGTACTTTCCAGCATACCGCTTTCGATGTCGGAAAGTTCAAGTGTGTGTTGATCCCGGGTTGTTGCCAGAAGACGTGTGTCTGGAGAAAAATCCAAAAGTTGCTGGTCGTCTTTCATGACTACTTCCGCCAGCATGGATTGGCTGGGTATATCATAAAGGCTCATCCCATCCGTCGTCCTGGCCGCCAGTGTAGACTGTCGGATGACCATTTGAGCTGGTGGGGGTTCTTTCCATCTAATTGGGTGACCGCCTGCAACTGGCTGGCATTGCCCGGATCGATCACAATAGATTCCTCGATTGAATTGGGTAATAATGTAGGGGTATTTTGCTCCGCTGTGGTTGGGGATTGGCTGGGTTGGGGTTGTTTGGAAACCGCGCTTTGAGGGGTGCTGGTGAGGGAGGGTGAGATAGGGGGGCTGCAAGAAACCAGGATGGCCGCCGTTAGCAGTATGGTTACGAAATGGAATTTTCTTTTATCCATGACAACTCCCTTTATCTAAGGCTTGCTTATTCCGGGTCCTGGATGTTAATCCATAGCCTTTTTGATCAACAGGCTGCAAGATTCCCGCCAAATAATCGGACGGTTAGGATTTTGTTTGATTACGGTTTCGGAATAATCCAAAAAATACAATCAGCCCGAGAAGGAGGATACCCACCAGCAAAACACCAAAGAATACAACAATTCCAAGAGCATATGGAAACCAGGGTTTGGAAAGCGTGCTGGCCGTAGTCTGGTAATGTTGCAGTCAAAGATTTTGCCTCCTCCAGTTTATAGATTTCTTGGAGAGGCAGTTCCCAGGCTGTGGCACCGGTCTGTGGATCAATGCCGCCATTGGAACTGACAATTGCGGGAGCAAACAACTTCACCCGCCAGGTATGGTCGGATAAGAGAGAATCCAGCTGTGATGGATTGGGCCGGAAATTAAAAGTAATCATAGTAATATTCCAGCCATTCGGCACCACCGGGGATGATTTTCTCCGTAAAGCGGAATTCGCCGTTCTCCAGGGTTTCAAGGCGAATCGTAAACGGATCGTCATACTTCTGGACGCCTTCAAAATAGGTTTCAAAATCTGTGACATCGAATTCAATCACCCGGTGCTGGATATTTTCTTGTGAATACTGTTTTGTGACCAGGTTTTTGACCAGGGGATTCTTCTTCAAGGAGTCCTCGTACTTGCCTAGTGTCTTGTCAATATAGATGAGCGCTTCCGTCCCCATTTTTGCATTTCTAAATTCTGATTCTGTAATGCCGATATCCATTACCATCCGCCCGGATCCATCAGAGTTGATCCAAAGCTGTTGGTCAACGTCGATACAACCGGTCAGCAGGGATACTCCAAGCACGAGGGCAAAGAAGAACTTTCTAATATTTTTTGTGTTCATGGCTTACTCCTGAATCCCAACGCTATGATGGGAATTCCTGGATAGTACGCATCCGCAATTTGTTTATTTTTCAGACCTCTCACTCAGTCCGGAAATAACTGCCGTGGTTACATTGATTCGTATTTGGGTACAACAAATAAAAAACCAAATATCACACAATTTAACTTCAGAATACATATTATACGCTGTGTCTCAGGTGTGGAAGAACTGTGACTGGTAGTTGGGGTGGAATAATGGGTTTGGTATCTGGATTGGCCGTTCCACACCATTACTTAAGATTTTAGCAAGTGTATCGAATCCTTCACATTAAATCAAATCATTTTGTACCCCAGATAAATTGGGTTATCAGTCCCCGGTTGATTAAACCCGGAATTCATTTCATTGTAGACCTTGTGATTCATTATAATAAAGGAATGGCAACAATATTAATTATTGAGGATGAAGCAGCGCTTGTGAAAGTGCTGCGTTCCTATCTTGAAAATGCTGGATTTAACGTGCTGACTGCTGTCAGGGGTGACCAGGGACTTTCCGTCTGGCAGGATAAACACCCGCATCTGATCCTGTTGGATTTAAATTTGCCGGGTATGGATGGTCTTGATGTTGCACGTGCTGTTCGCCGCCAGGGAGATACGCCACTTATCATGGTTACCGCCCGGGTAGAGGAAATTGACCGGTTGATTGGGCTGGAGCTTGGTGCTGATGATTACATCACCAAACCGTTTTCACCCCGGGAGGTGGTCGCCCGCGTGAAAACCGTCTTGCGCCGCGCCGGAGTGGGACAGGCAGCCTCACAGTCTATCAGCGTCGCTGACCTTGAAATTGATCCTGGGTCCTATACGGTTTTGCGTGCCGGGCAGGTTGTTGAATTCACACCTACCGAATTCAATATCCTGGTGACGCTGGCTTCCAGCCCCGGACGCGTTTTCAGCAGGCTGCAGCTCCTGGAGGCGACTCAGGGGACGGCCTTTGAGGGTTATGAAAGGACAGTCGATGCCCATATCAAAAACCTGCGTTCAAAACTGGAACCGGACCCAAAAAATCCTCAATATATAGAAACCGTGTTTGGAGTAGGCTATCGTTTTGCCAGGCAGTGAAAGGGTCTTTTGCGCTTAAGACTGTTCATTTCTTTTGTTATCATCATCGCTATCACCCTGGTGGGTGTGGCCTATTTTGCCATCCAGGGCAGCGGGCGATTGGTTCAGGAATTTGTGGGCAGGGGTGGTTTGCTGGGGGCTGAAAAATTTGTATCGGACCTTGAATTGTACTATCTGCAAAACCAATCCTGGCAGGGGGTTGAGCAGTTATTTACTGCCCGGGGACAGGGAGCCGGACGCGGGCGCGGCGGGGGTAACCTGGGACTGGTTGATACCAGGGGCAATTTTCTCTATCCCGTCAATTCGAATTACACTCCCGGCGAGATTGCCGCTTTATTGGATAATGGAATAAAGCTGCAGGAAGATGGTCGTGTGGTTGGATACCTGGTCCACCTGGGAGAATCGCCTTTAAGCGACCAGCAGCTTGTGGAAAGTATGGTGCAGTTGATCAGGCGCGCCTCGCTGAATGCCGCGTTAATTGCCGGGGTGATCTCGCTGGTTCTGGCTCTGGCAGGTTCCTACCTGCTTCAAAAACCTGTTGGTGATTTGATCCAGGTCGTAGAAAGCATTGCCCACGGAGACCTGACCCGCCGTGCAGTTGTAAAAAGCCCTCAGGAGATGAAGCGCCTGGCGGATTCCTTCAATGCCATGGCCGATTCCCTGCAAAGAGCCGAACAAAACCGGCGTGACATGACCGCTGATATTGCCCATGAGCTGCGCAATCCGCTGGCTGTGCAGCGGGCCAACCTCGAGGCTATCCAGGATGGCATCTACCCATTATCACCGGCATCCCTTGAACCGCTCATTGAGCAGAACAGGCTGCTCAACCGCATCGTTGAGGACCTGCGCACGCTGGCATTGGCGGATGCCGGTGAACTCTCCCTGATAACCCGCCCGACAGATCTTAAAGCCCTTCTTGAGCGCACGGTAGATCGTTTCAAGATCGAGGCCGGGGAAAAATTGGTTGAATTTCAATCTCATTCTTCCTGCTGCCTCGCCGGACATAGAGCTGGATGCAGAGCGGATTGAGCAGATCCTGCACAATCTTATCCAGAATGCCATCCGCTTTACTCCTTCTGGTGGTGTTGTGGAGGTTGCCTTGCAGGTCGGCCAGTCCTGGGTGGAGATCGCCGTGCATGACAGCGGTCCAGGTATACCGGAGGAATCCCTGCCCTTTGTATTTGAGCGCTTCTACCGGGCAGATCCTGCCAGGGATCGCACCGAAGGCACAACCGGTTTGGGGCTTGTCCATTGCCCGAAAGCTGGCTGAAGTGCATCATGGATCTTTGACTGCCCGTAACCATCCGGCTGGCGGGGCGTTGTTTACCCTCAGGCTGCCGGTTGCTTGAGAGTATTCAGCCTGGATGGTTCATTACAATTGAAAGGTCCGCTGTCCATGGCACATAAAAAATATATCATCATCTACATCATTACCCTGGTAATCTTTTTAGCGATAGATGCAGTCTGGCTAGGATTGGTTGCAGCCGGGCTTTACCAGACCTACCTGTCCGGTTTCATCGGGGCTTCCAATCTGCTGGCAGCCGGGCTGTTTTACCTGCTGTATCCGGTCGGGGTCGTGCATTTTGCGGTTCGTGAGGGTCTCAGGCAGGCATCTCCGTCAAAGGCATTCACATCCGGGGCATTATTTGGCCTGTTTGCTTATGCAACCTATGATCTTACCAACTGGGCTACCCTGCCTGGGTGGCCGGCAGTCATCGTGGCGGTGGATATTGCCTGGGGCACGATTCTAACCGGCTCCACGGCAGCCATAGCCACCTGGCTTGGGCTCAGGTGGGTTCTTGAGGATTAGCCGTTCAGTTCCACCCAAAAGCGTGATGACACCATCTGGCGGGAAAATTCACACCTGTTTTTCCACCCCAATTATTCGGGACGCAGCTGCATTTCGATCACCCCGGCGCTGTCCGCACAGGCATCCGGGATCGGGCAGAAGATCATCATCGTGCGCATATAACCCAATTCTTTATCGTATTCAAACTTACACTGCAGGAACGGAAAATTCATCACGCAGTTCCCGGTGTGAGAGAACATCCCTTCGACAGTATATTTATTTTGAAAAGTTTCCACCTGCCCTTCATTAGCCTGGCTGCCATCCGGCAGGATTACTTCCACCACTTTCCCATCTTCCACGGTAATTACATTTTGACCATTCCACGGGACCATCCCCCCTATGTCAACCGTCATCGTGTAGGAAGACGAGCCTTTGTCTCGCCACCTGGCGGAATAGATGAGATGATTCCCGACCTTGATGGCGGCGTTGATAAAAAATGGAATCAGCAGTGCTGCCAGGATGATCAGCACAGCGCTGCAGCAGCATCTTTTTTTGCTGGGTTTACGGATTTTTTTCTGGATATCTGGTTCACTGGATGGTAAATCTTCTGCTTCCATCATCCCCTCCTGATTGTCTTTACCAAAAATCCACCGCTTGATTTCCATCCCTGAAGGGATGAAAAAGAATCCCTTATTGAATAATCCTGCTTCTAGAATATCACAATCCTGCAGCATTTGATCCATGTCTCGGAGAAAGAATAGTTCCAGGTATATACATCGGTCGTGAATATGTTTAGTAATTGGATATAATCAGGTTTAATAATCAATAAAATGACCCTTGAAATGGAGGGCGAAATGCCCGCAGATTTACGCTTAATGTGCGTCCTGGCGCACCCGGATGATGAATCCCTGGGAACTGGCGGTATCCTGGCAAAATATGCTGCCGAAGGTGTGCATACCTGCCTGGTTACCGCCACGCGCGGAGAGCGCGGCTGGAATGGTCCGGCTGAGCAAAACCCTGGCCTCTATGAGCTGGGGCGCATGCGCCAGGAGGAACTGAGCTGTGCCTCCGCCATCCTGGGTTTGAAGGAGCTGATTTTTCTGGATTACATCGATGGCGACCTGGATCAGGCTGATCCGCAGGAGATAACCGCTGCCCTGGTAGGCCATATCCGCCGCATCTGCCCGCAGGTGGTGGTTACGTTTGATGGCAGCGGCGTTTACGGGCACCCCGATCATATCGCCATATCCCAGTTCACCGTGGGCGCGCTGCTGGCCGCCGCTGATCCTTCCTACCAGGTTGAAGGGCAGCTGCCTGCCCACCGCGTTGATAAGCTCTACTTTACTGCCATCACCGGGAAGCAGGCTCAGGATTACGAGGATGTCTTCGGCGAAATTGTGATGAATGTCAGGGGTATTGACCGGCGGGTTGCTCCCTGGAAAGATTGGGCGGTGACCAGCCTGATCGATACCAGCCTGCACTGGCGGAAGGTGTGGGAGGCGGTATCCTGCCACTGTACCCAGCTGCCCAATTATCCCGCCCTCGTTGCCCTCCCGCCCGAAAAACACAGGCAGCTTTGGGGAGAGCAGGCTTTTTACCGGGTGTTCAGCCTGGTCAACGGCGGACCGCAGCTGGAATATGACCTCTTTGAGGGTCTGCGCTAGCAGCCATCCCCGTTTGTAATCGATCTATGCTTATAATGGAACGTAATGGTCTAAGGAGAAATGGATATGAATAGGAAGGGTTTGATTGGATTGGTTGTACTGCTTATACTGGCTGCCTGCAGCGCACCTGCAGTCGGGGAAACCGGCGCAGAGGCTGGCGAGGCGGCCGTTCTTCCTTATACGGATATCACCCCGGATGAGTTGAAAACCATGCTCGAAGATAAGGATTTTCTGCTGGTTAATACGCATATCCCTTTTGAAGGGGATTTGCCCGACACGGACCTCTCCATCCCTTATAATGAGATTGAGGAAAACCTGCGGCTGCTGCCGACCGATAAGGATGCCAAAATTGTGCTCTACTGCCGCAGCGACCGCATGAGCCGTGAGGCATAGAGCACAATTTTGGCATCCTTATCGGCCGGCAGCAGCCGCAGGTTTTCCTCAATCTCATTATAAGGGATGGAGAGGTCCGTGTCGGGCAAATCCCCTTCAAAAGGGATATGCGTATTAACCAGCAGAAAATCCTTATCTTCGAGCATGGTTTTCAACTCATCCGGGGTGATATCCGTATAAGGAAGAACGGCCGCCTCGCCAGCCTGTGCGCCGGTTTCCCCGACTGCAGGTGCGCTGCAGGCAGCCAGTATAAGCAGTACGACCAATCCAATCAAACCCTTCCTATTCATATCCATTTCTCCTTAGACCAATTACGTTCCATTATAAGCATAGATCGTTTACAAGCAGGGATGGCTGCTAGCGCAGACCCTCAAAGAGGTCATATTCCAGCTGCGGTCCGCCGTTGACCAGGCTGAACACCCGGTAAAAAGCCTGCTCTCCCCAAAGTTGCCTGTGTTTTTGGGGCGGGAGGGCAACAAGAGCGGGATAATTGGGAAGCTGGGTACAGTGGCAGGATACCGCCTCCCACACCTCCCGCCAGTACTGGCTGGTATCGATCAGGCTGGTCACCGCCCAATCTTTCCAGGGAGCAACCCGCCGGTCAAGACCTTTGACATTCATCACAATTTCGCCGAAGACATCCTCGTAGTCCTGAGTCTGCTTCCCGGTGATGGCAGTAAAGTAGAGCTTATCAACACGGTGGGCAGGCAGCTGCCCTTCAACCTGGTAGGAAGGATCAGCGGCAGCCAGCAGCGCGCCCACGGTGAACTGGGATATGGCGATATGATCGGGGTGCCCGTAAACGCCGCTGCCATCAAACGTAACCACCACCTGCGGGCAGATGCGGCGGATATGGCCTACCAGGGCAGCGGTTATCTCTTGCGGATCAGCCTGATCCAGGTCGCCATCGATGTAATCCAGAAAAATCAGCTCCTTCAAACCCAGGATGGCGGAGGCACAGCTCAGTTCCTCCTGGCGCATGCGCCCCAGCTCATAGAGGCCAGGGTTTTGCTCAGCCGGACCATTCCAGCCGCGCTCTCCGCGCGTGGCGGTAACCAGGCAGGTATGTACACCTTCGGCAGCATATTTTGCCAGGATTCCGCCAGTTCCAAGGGATTCATCATCCGGGTGCGCCAGGACGCACATTAAGCGTAAATCTGTGGGCATTTCGCCCTCCATTTCAAGGGTCATTTTATTGATTATTAAACCTGATTATATCCAATTACTAAACATATTCACGACCGATGTATATACCTGGAACTATTCTTTCTCCCAGACATGGATCAAATGCTGCAGGATTGTGATATTCTAGAAGCAGGATTATTCAATAAGGGATTCTTTTTCATCCCTTCAGGGATGGAAATCAAGCGGTGGATTTTTGGTAAAGACAATCAGGAGGGGATGATGGAAGCAGAAGATTTACCATCCAGTGAACCAGATATCCAGAAAAAAATCCGTAAACCCAGCAAAAAAAGATGCTGCTGCAGCGCTGTTCTGATCATCCTGGCAGCACTGCTGATTCCTTTTTTATCAACGCCGCCATCAAGGTCGGAATCATGCTTCATTATTCCGCCAGGTGGCGAGACAAAGGCTCGTCTTCCTACACGATGACGGTTGACATAGGGGGGATGGTCCCGTGGAATGGTCAAAATGTAATTACCGTGGAAGATGGGAAAGTGGTGGAAGTAATCCTGCCGGATGGCAGCCAGGCTAATGAAGGGCAGGTGGAAACTTTTCAAAATAAATATACTGTCGAAGGGATGTTCTCCCACACCGGGAACTGCGTGATGAATTTTCCGTTCCTGCAGTGTAAGTTTGAATATGATAAAGAATTGGGTTATATGCGCACGATGATGATATTCTGCCCGATCCCGGATGCCTGTGCGGACAGCGCCGGGGTGATCGAAATGCAGCTGCGTCCCGAATAATTGGGGTGGAAAAACAGGTGTGAATTTTCCCGCCAGATGGTGTCATCACGCTTTTGGGTGGAACTGAACGGCTAATCCTCAAGAACCCACCTGAGCCCAAGCCAGGTGGCTATGGCTGCGGTGGAGCCGGTTAGAATCGTGCCCCAGGCAATATCCACCGCCACGATGACTGCCGGCCACCCAGGCAGGGTAGCCCAGTTGGTAAGATCATAGGTTGCATAAGCAAACAGGCCAAATAATGCCCCGGATGTGAATGCCTTTGACGGAGATGCCTGCCTGAGACCCTCACGAACCGCAAAATCCACGACCCCGACTGGGTACAGGAGGTAAAACAGCCCGGCTGCCAGCAGATTGGAAGCCCCGATGAAACCGGACAGGTAGGTCTGGTAAAGCCCGGCTGCAACCAATCCTAGCCAGACTGCATCTATCGCTAAAAAGATTACCAGGGTAATGATGTAGATGATGATATATTTTTTATGTGCCATGGACAGCGGACCTTTCAATTGTAATGAACCATCCAGGCTGAATACTCTCAAGCAACCGGCAGCCTGAGGGTAAACAGTGCCCCGCCAGCTGGATGGTTACAGGCAGTCAAAGATCCATGATGCACTTCAGCCAGCTTTCGGGCAATGGAAAGCCCCAAACCGGTTGTGCCTTCGGTGCGATCCCTGGCGGGATCTGCCCGGTAGAAGCGCTCAAATACAAAGGGCAGTGGATTCCTCCGGTATACCTGGACCGCTGTCATGCACGGCGATCTCCACCCAGGACTGGCCGACCTGCAATGCAACCTCCACAACACCACCAGAAGGAGTAAAGCGGATGGCATTCTGGATAAGATTGTGCAGGATCTGCTCAATCCGCTCTGCATCCAGCTCTATGTCCGGCGAGGCAGCAGGAAGAATGAGATTGAAATTTAACCCGACTTCCCGGCCTCGATCTTGAAACGATCTACTGTGCGCTCAAGAAGGGCTTTAAGATCTTTGAGGCGGGTTATCAGGGAGAGTTCACCGGCATCCGCCAATGCCAGCGTGCGCAGGTCCTCAACGATGCGGTTGAGTAGCCTGTTCTGCTCAATGAGCGGTTCAAGGGATGCCGGTGATAATGGTGATGCCATCCTGGATAGCCTCGAGGTTGGCCCGCTGCACTGCCAGCGGATTGCGCAGTTCATGGGCAATATCAGCGGTCATGTCACGCCGGTTTTGTTCGGCTCTTTGCAGGGAATCGGCCATGGCATTGAAGGAATCCGCCAGGCGCTTCATCTCCTGAGGGCTTTTTACAACTGCACGGCGGGTCAGGTCTCCGTGGGCAATGCTTTCTACGACCTGGATCAAATCACCAACAGGTTTTTGAAGCAGGTAGGAACCTACCAAGCCCCGACCCGCGAGATCACCCCGGCAATTAAACGGCATTCAGCGAGGCACGCCTGATCAGCTGGATCATACTTTCCACGAGTGCTGATCGCTGAGAGGCCATTCTCCCAGGTGGACCAGGTATCCAACCACCCGACCTCTTCCTGCAGCTTTATTCCATTTTCCAATAAGGCGGCACTCTCGTCGGGAGGTGTAATTCGAATTGACGGGATAGAGAAAATTTCCCTGGTTATCAACGAGTCCCAGGGTACCGCCCGCCTCGCCCACGTCCTGTTCCCTGTCCCCGGGCAGTAAATAACTGCTCCACCCCCTGCCAGGATTGGTTTTGCAGATAGTACAATTAAGAAGTTCCGATACAAATTTTTCAGCCCCCAGCAAACCACCCCTGCCCACAAATTCCTGAACCAATCGCCCGCTGCCCTGGATGGCAAAATGGCTACACCCACCAGGGTGATAGCGATGATGATAACAAAAAGGAATCGAACGGGTCTAGCGCAAATGACCCTTTCACTGCCTGGCAAAACGATAGCCTACTCCAAACACGGTTTCTTATATATTGAGGATTTTTTGGGTCCGGTTCCAGTTTTGAACGCAGGTTTTTGATATGGGCATCGTCCTTTCATAACCCTCAAAGGCCGTCCCCTGAGTCGCCTCCAGGAGCTGCAGCCTGCTGAAAACACGTCCGGGGCTGGAAGCCAGCGTCACCAGGATATTGAATTCGGTAGGTGTGAATTCAACAAGCTGCTGCCGGCACGCAAAACCGTATACGACCCAGGATCAATTTCAAGGTCAGCAACGCTGATAGACTGTGAGGCTGCCTGTCCCACTCCGGCGCGGCGCAAGACTGTTTTCACACCAGGGCGACCACCTCCCGGGGTGAAAACGGTTTGGTGATGTAGTCATCAGCACCAAGCTCCAAACCAATCAACCGGTCAATTTCCTCTACCCGGGCGGTAACCATAATTAGTGGCGTATCTCCCTGGCGGACAAGGCCCACGCAACATCAAGACCATCCATACCCGGCAAATTTGAAATCCAACAGGATCGGATTGGCGCCTATCCTGCCAGACGGAAAGTCCCTGGTCACCCCTGACAGCAGTCAGCACGTTAAATCCAGCATTTTCAAGATAGGAACGCAACACTTTCACAAGCGCTGCTTCATCCTCAATGATTAATATTGTTGCCATTCCTTTATTATAAT
>CAWJEG010000016.1:0-101429 GCA_963841845.1 uncultured Chloroflexia bacterium
ACATCTGAGATTTCTGAAAAATCCCAACACATGTTTGAAAGTGTTGGAAATTTTAATAATCCAGACAACTCATCCTTTTCCCGGCTAATCTGCAACTTGTTTTCAATTTCCTGAAGTTCAGCAATCACTACTGGTTCATCAGAATCTGATATTGTTAAATAATCCATTCGGTCTGTGCTTTTTATCTTTGCAGTTAATTCCTTTTTGCGATCCTCTACTGATTGCTTTAGGCTCTTTTCTCCAGCTTTTGCATTGGTTAAATCCATACTGATTTGAACGCCTTCATGGCCAATTATAATTTTGTGGATACTTTGTTTATGCTCTGATTCCACCTTTTCAACAAATTCGATTGTCAAAGACATATTGTTGATCAAAAACTAAAAATTCCGGCTTTATAGCGATTGGGTTATAAGACCATATATTATTTTGAAATATTATTGTCCCGTTCTCAACCCTAATGACAATCTGTTGTTCGATAGGACTTTGCTGCGAGGTTAATGTTTGGCGGGCTATGATTTTCTGAGAATCATTTATATGTGCGGATTTTAAGATGGTTGCGATTGTACTTTTACCGTAACCATTGTTTGCATAAAGAACGGTGTTTCTTGATAGATCAACACCACTATTAGGTGATCGAAAATTTGAGAATGTGCCAACACCCTGAATGATTTGAAAACGCTTGAGCATGATTTATATCCTTCCTATTCTACCTTTACCCGAATTTCACTCGTGAGCAGCTTATGCGTTAGACCTTCTTTTTGAGTGTTTAAAGCATCTGTTTCTTTGACTCAAGAACCATAATGTTTTGATCAATCAAGAATAGACATTGAGAAATTTGTAATTGTTCGTCTAATTTTGGCAAAGGAATATGTAGATTTCCCAATATTGATAAGGTTAATCCCCCACGACCACCATCGCCTGCAGACATTCTCCGTAATTCCCAATAACGAGAATCAAGATTGTAATAAAGGAATAAAAGATAATGTGTCCGTTCTTCTCTTGGCATTATCGCGGCGATGGATTGGTTTGTACATAATGGAATCTCATTGATAGCTACAGTTCCCCGAGTTTTCCCTTGTCCAGCTAACCCTACTAAGACGGAGTGCATAGGTAACATGGACGTATTTGAATTTTTCATTCCAGATTCAGTGATTCTGCCTTTAACTGAATCTACAAATTTTAGATTCAACTCGCCGGAATTCATCCATGGAATTTCACCTCCCCAATACAGAGGTGCGAAAGTTGATGGGGTTCCACCAGCCTTCAGTGAACCAATTTGATTTCAGCCTCACAAGACTCCATCCATTTGGAATCTCATCTTTATAATGAGAAGGTTCACCAAACTCCGGGAATCGCAGCCTGCCAGTCAGTAGTCCTTGCATCAACCCCTTCTTCTGCCACTGCTTCGCCTTGATCAACTGCTGCACCAGCTCGATGAGCACGGTCCCAGACGGAGAGGATCTCTGTCATCTTTTCTTGCTCTTGAATTGGTGGAATTGGGACCATTAATTTTTGAGACATTAGTCCAATCCGCGGCAAGGCATTTTTGTGCCAGAAAGATTGATTGGCGACTCTAATGAATTGAGAAGTCTGAATTTCATGAAAACAGATATTTTGACTGACACCCATTTTTACTTGATAGAACCCAAATTTCAGATGAACAGACTCCATCAAAGTCACAATATAGATATTTTTTTAGGTAAGGACGTAGCTTTCCGAAAAGTACATTCCCTTTGTAAAAGACATTTTTTTGACTGGATTGTTTGGATGGACTCAGTAAACCCAATCATTTGCCCGGTCTCTTTCGATATATTTTCAAGTTCAATGCAAGCAAGATCAGGCGCAATATTTTGAGGACTTATTCTTTCCTTTACCTAAATCGACAATTTCTTTAAAGCGAAGGAATCTCCAAGAATCCAATGATCGATTACTAGTCTTTAGATTTTGGAGTCGTTGGGCATTATTCTGTGGCATGATTTTTCCCTGCATTTTTGTCATGCTCTTTCAAATTTTTGACCGCCCTGTCAAAATCGTCGTCCGGTTGGCCGTCTTCCCGCTCCAGGCGGGCGGTGTTGTACTTTTCATATTCCGAGAGTCGCCAAGGCCCTTGCCACCTCAGCCGAAATCCGGCCGGCGTCACGCAGCACTTCTCGCCCGTTGAATTGCAGGAATGTGTCGAGCTTTTGCGCCCAATCTCGCATGTACATGGGTTGGTGACGCTCGGCCTGGTCCTCGGCGTAATCCAGGTACATGGTCACAATGCGGTTGAGGCTGCGCAGTTCATCTTCTGCCAGGTAGTTCTTTGCTACAGTTACGTCCACCTGGCGTACTTTCTTGCCCTTCCAGCTGGTCAAGCCCATGTTGGGCTTGGCGGCGCTGACGCGTTCGGCAATCAGTTCAGCGGCGGTGTGCCCGGTAATCGCCCAGTGCAGCTTGTTTTGAACGGTCGCGTAAAATTCGTGTGTGATATCAGCGTTGGGGTCGTAATCCACGGAGAATCTGTAGATCTCGGTGATTTTTCGGTAGAATTGTTTTTCGGAAGCGCGAATATCGCGAATACGCTCAAGCAATTCGTCAAAATAGTCTGCGCCCAAGCCACGTCCATCTTTCAGGCGCTCGTCGTCCATGGTGAAACCTTTGACCAGGTATTCACGCAGCCGCTCGGTCGCCCAGCGTCTGAATTGGGTACCACGGTGGGATTTTACGCGGTAGCCAACGGCGATGATCACCTCCAGGTTGTAATGCTTCAATGCACGTTGTATTTCTCGCTACCTTCCGATTGAACTTGTAAGTAATCCTTACAAGTTGCCTCCTCGCTCAATTCACCTTCGGTATAGATATTCTTAATGTGCATCGTGATGTTCTGTGACGACGTCTGAAACAATTCAGCCATTGCAGATTGCGTAAGCCATACCGTATCACCTTCCATGCGGACATTGATTTGTGTCTTGCCGTCTTCAGCCTGGTAGATTAGAATATTCATCGGTCTTTCGTGGAAGCTTACCCGGTCATTGATCACCTCCCAGGCCCAACTCTTCCAGGTATTTCTTCATTTCAGCCTGCACCTATAACCAGCTCCGATTCGATTTCTTCGATTTCTTTCTGTACGGCGGGGATGTCGACTTCCTCCTCTTCTTCAAAGGTGTCCACGTAGCGCGGGAATATTGAGGTTGTAATCCGCGGCTTTAATATCAGTCTGGAAGCTACAGCGAGCGTACTTATCGATCGGCTTGAAATCAAGGTAGGTTTGGAATATGCGGTCAATGTCCACATCGCGTACGAACTTTTGGTTGGTTCCGCTTCAAAACCGTTTGAGCCATCAATAAAAAGGATATGTTTTTGTCGCGTTCTGTCTCGGCTCATTGCCCAGGGTTTACGTGCCTTGTTGAAAATCAGGATTGCGGCAGGAATAGGCGTGCCAAAGAAGAGCTTTTGCGGTAAGCCGATGACGGCTTCAAGGATATTCTCGTCAATGAAGCTGTTGCGTATTATGCCTTCCGCAGCTCCGCGGAAGAGAACACCGTGTGGGACAATCACCCCCACCCTCCCTCGCCTTCCAGGCGATTTCCACCATGTGGCTGATGAAGGCAAATCTCCCTTGCTTTTGGAGGAAGCCCGCGGTGAAACGTCGGATAACGATCATTAGCCGCATACTCTGCACCCCATTTTTTGAGAGAAAAGGGTGGATTCGCGACGACAACATTGAAACGCATCAGTTCGTCCCGGTCGAGCAAAATGGAGATGCGATTGTGTCACACCATTCGATTTGGGCGCGTCCATTTGTGCAGAAACATATTCATTCTGCACAATGCCCAGGTGGATCCATTTGATTCCTGCCCACCCAGAAGAAATTGCCGCCACCAATTTCTTTTGCCACACGTATGAGGAGTGAACCCGAGCCACAGGCAGGGTCACAGATTCGGTCACCGGGCTTCGGTTGGACCAAGTTTTGCTAGGAGTATGGATACTTCGGGGGGTATAGAATTCACCGGCCTTTTTGCCCGCGCCGGCAGCAAATTGTTCGATGAGGTATTCATATACATCCCCAATGATATCCCGGTTCCGATATCGAGGGACGTAGAGTCTAGGTGGGGATTCGCAAAGTCTTCCAGCAGGTTTTTAAGACGCGATTACGGTCTTTGGTCTGACCCAAAGCCCCTCACTGTTGAAATCAATATTGCGGAAAACATTTTCGAGCTTGGCCTTGTTTGCATCCTCAATTTTTTCAAGCGCTATATTGATTAATTCGCCGAGGTTTGCGGCATCCCGCTTTCGAGAAGGTATTCAAAAGTGGCCTCTTCAGGCACGACAAATCGTTCGCGCTGATGGCACGTTCTATCCGGGTCAGGTCGCCGTTGTAACGCTGGAAATATTCGGCGTACTTTTCCTTGTGAAGGTCGCTGATATATTTCACGAACAGCATCGTGAGAATGTAGTTTTTATATTCAGAAGGGTCCGACTGCCCGCGCGGAATGTGTCGCAAGTTGCAAATACAATGTCCCCGATTTCGTTTCTTCCTGCGTGAGAATTTGCCATGTTATTGAATCTCCTTTTCAAAGATTGCCTTTAAACTTACAGCTTGATTAAATCCCGTTTCTTTTTCAATAATGTCATCAATAAATCAGCTTCCTTACCCTGTAATTCTTCTAATGCTACGATCTTCTTTTGAATATCAAAGGCCGGCACTATTATTTCAAGGTTTATAAATGCGGTTAGGGAAATGAATTGAATCGAACTTCCGCTGCGGTGCTGCTTGAAATATTCCTGCGCTGGTGTCTGATTCAGCCACCACGCCAGTAGGGAGATAATATTTTTGCATTGTTCGGGCGTAGGATGTAAAAAGTGTTGGCTGCCAGGGTTTGATTCACCTGGTGGTCTATTAAGCAGGTGAAATTATCCTTACCTCTTGCAGAGAAAGAGGACATTACCAGGTTGTAACTCTATGCGCCTCGCTCCAGTGCTTGGTGTGAACCGAGTCAGATTTGTCCAATCGATATTATTCTGTTTATTAATATCCTTCGCCTGAATAATCCAATAATCCCCTTCTGTATCAGCAATAATTCCTTCACGGGCTTGATAACCTGTTGTAATCTCAGAAACATCATTTAGGTTTTGTTTCACTTTCCCTCGTCAAAAATAATTTGCATTATTCTTATTACTGATGCTAATTATAACACGATGTTTTATAAAATGCAAGGATAAAATACAGTAATATATGTACTGCTTGATATATAATTTCTATTATATTTCGCCTGCACCGGTTTGGTTGTTATTGCCATCTTCGTTTTTTTGAAACACAGTTTCTTAAGGTCATGATCTGAGCTATTTTATATTTTCTAAAATTATTATACGAAATTATGTTCTAAAATTCTAGCTGACTCTTCAAGGATTGCATTTGAGGAATATTTTTTCCACCTGAAACAAGGAAAACGCTTCCAGGCGTAGGAGACCGTCATCATAGACGTACGGCAATACCAAAATGACCACCTCCTTAAGAGTATGGTAATTATGGTATTTGGGTAGTTCCACTTACCCTGGTAATTGAAATACTGGTTTCGTCCCCCTGAACTTCCCCCACACCTATGTCCCCTGCGACGGCCCCCGGCTCAACCCTCCTCATCCAGGTCGCTTTCGCGTTCGTAGGCCTGCCATTCCCTGGCCAGCTCCGCCGGGGACTCCACCCCAAAAAAGTTCCCGTCCGCCAGCCACTCATCAATTTCCCTGGTTTTGGCTTTGCGGTAATTGTTATCCTCCCTGGTGTAGCACAGGTAATAGATTTCTTCCGCCATTTTGTGCCGCACGGTATGTGTTTTATTTAATCTTTTTCCGCCGGCTTTTTTATTTGCCATGGTACCCTCCGTTGTTTCATCCAGCCCCTGCCGCCCCGCCAGGTGGTACACCAATAACGCTCAAGGACATTTTATCCCACTTCCTCCGGACGGGGACTAGCCCTGCCAGGAGAGGGCAGGACCTTCGGCTGCGCGTCGTCTTACATTCAATGGTTGGGGCTTGATGGAATGACCAAAATGACCACCCCCTTAAAGAAATGGCGTGCATGTCGGTTTTGGTAATTGTCAGCGGTAGGTTGGCTTGAGGGGATTTTTCAGGCTGCCGGGTTGAACATTGCTGCTCCCGAAACCCAACATCCCTGAAATTCGTTGGGTTTCACCCCGGGGGGAAGGAAATCAACAATTCATGGCTGTTTCCGGTTCAACCCAACCTACTCCTTATCCTGCCATTATGCCTGTAATGAGCGGGGCGGCAGACGGCGTGCAGGGGCACGGGGAGCGGGGGTGCCGTCGGATAAGTGTGAAATCCCCGTGCCCTTACAGGTGAAATGATTATTTCCTGTTTGATATTTTGCTTGCCTGTCTCTTTACTCATTCCCGTGTTCAATCGCAGGAAGCCCCGCCCCAAAGGGGACTAGCTCTACGTCGTCCTGAAAAGGACTTGCTTTGCGTCGTCCTGAAAAGGACTTGCTTTGCGTCGTCCTGAAAAGGACTTGCTTTGCGTCGTCCTGAAAAGGACTAGCTCTACGTCGTCCTGAAAAGGACTTGCTTAGCGTCGCCATTAATTCTATCTTTTCATGCTGTTTTCCCTATAATTAATAGCGGGAACAAAGCAGGGTTCTTTGAAAGCCAAGCGACCGGGGGGCAGGTGAACAGCGCAGCCCATCATCAGCATCCAGCCCAAACAATCCAATTCCTGGAGGGTGTCAAATGAAATCCATCCCTGTCCGCTTACCAATCGTCATAACGCTGTTTTGCGCACTGCTGCTGCTCTCCTGTTCCATCATCTCTCCATTCTCACGCACCTCGGCTGTGGAGTCCACCATGCAAGCCATGGCCGCCCAGCTTACCCAAATTGCCGGCGGGCAGGTTGAGGCGCAAGCGCAGGCCACGCCAGCTGCGGCGGGTGAGGGCACTGCAGGACAGCAGGCAACCCTCCCGCCAGGCGCTTCCGGGAATGCACCCGCAGAACTGGAACTGCTCGGCCAGTACGGCGGCAGCGCTTTTGCCGTGGCTGTCCAGGGAGACAATGCCTTCCTGGGGCAGGGACCGCGCTTCGTGGTGCTGGATATCTCCGAACCCGACCAGCCGGTCCTGGTGGGGCAGAGCGAATTGCTGCCCGGCGTGGTGCAGGGAATTGCCCTGCGGGACGACCTGGCCTACGTGGTCTATGCCTACGGCGGAATGGCGGTCTTTGATGTCAGCAGTCCCCAATCCCCGCGGCTGCTCTCTTCCCTGAAAAACGCCGGATGCAACGCCATTACCCTGGAAGGCAGTTTAGCCCTGCTGGCATGCAACCCGTCCGGATACCTGGTCGTGGATATCTCCGACCCGAATCATCCGGCCATCCTCGGTGAAAGCGAACAAAAAGGCGCCATGGTATCCATCGCCAACCGCGGGGATACCTCCTACGTGGTGGACTGGACCCAGCAGGGGCTGGCCATCTTTGACCACAGTAATCCCGCCGCCCCCCGCCAGGTCAGCCTGTTTAATCCTTCGGAACTCACCTCGCCCTCCAGCAATGGAGGCATATTTCAAAGTGTGCGCAGCTGCGGTGAATACCTGTGCCTTACCGACCTGATGAACGGCCTGATCATCCTGGATATCAGCCGTCCGCAAGCGCCCGCGGTTGTGAGTGTGACCAGGGCTGGTATTCCTTCCGGGCTGGCTGTAGACGGGGACACCGTATTTGTCCTGGATGATATGGAAGGCCTGCTGGTGATCGATATCAGCAATCCTGCTGAGCCAGACCTGCTGGGCACGCTGCCCAGCGATATGGATGGTGAGGAATACAAGCCGCAGCAGACTGCCGAACGCGGCATGGCTTTCTCCGGGGGGAATGTTTTCATCACCGATGCTGCCTACGGGGTGGATATCATTAATGTGAACACTCCTTCCTCACCGCAAAGGCTGGCACGCTACCATAGCCCGCTTCCCTGGACGCTGTGGGATATTTCTGTGCAGGAGCAGACTGCCTACGTTGTGGGCATCAACAGCGGCTTCCGCGTGGTGGATGTGAGCGACCCTGCCAATATGCGTGAACTGGGCTTTGATGATTCGCGTAAAGATATTTACAGCCAGTCTCCCACCGGCCTGGCTGTCGATGGGAATTATGCATTCATCTCTGACAGCAATTACCCTTTCCACATCTATGACCTTTCCGACCCATCCGAACCGGACGAGGTTGGAGCGGTGTATGATCACGCCGCCCCGGACGGCGCTGCGGATATTGCCGTGGCTGGCAATACGGCGTATCTCTCGGGATCAGGAGCAAAAGACGCCTTTTATCCCGGCGACGGGCTGTGGGTGATTGATATTTCCGATCCCCAAAATCCGCAGGAAGTCAAGTTCCTTGATTTGCCCAATGCAGGCTGGCAGCTGGCCGTCTCAGGCAGCACGCTGTATGCCCTGGATGCATACGGTGCAAATGGCGGTGCCAACCTGGAAGAACCCTTATCCCTGCGGGTGATCGACATTTCCAGCCCATCCAACCCGGTGCCCGGCGCTGTGATCCCGTTCCCGCAGCGGACCCCGATAGGCATGGGATCCTGGGATGTAAAAGCCAGCCAGGATCGCCTCTACATCAGCCTCTCGATGATGGAGCTCAAGGTCTTTGATATATCGAATCCTGCCGACCCAAAGGATATGGGAAATTATCCGGTGTATTTCTCCGGCAGCGGAAAAATGGCGGTTGAAGGCGGCATCCTGGCAGCCGGGGTGGTGCAGGCCTATGATGTCTCGCAGGATGGGCAGCCGGAGATGATTGCCAGCGCCCCGCTGGAGAAGGCGTCCATGGAATCCTGGAGCTATGATATAGAAGGTGAATTGCTCTATGTGGCGACCAGCCGGCATGGAATATACGTCTACCGCATCATCCCGCCCGATTAACCACGCCGGTCATATGCCATACCCTGGGATGCCTTCCGCCAGCACAATGGGTTGGTTTTCACCTTTTGGGAAGGAAATCGCAAATTCCTGGCAATTTCCGGTTCAACCCAATACCATATGTCTGAAATGAAAGGAGCGGCGGTCGACGTGTGGGGCACGACGGATTTTTTCAAAATCCGATAGGTTGTTTATTTCGGTGCGAGATTCTCCCAAAAGGGATGCATGCGATCCCAAAAGGGATGCAAGCGATCCCAAAAGGGATGCAAGCGATCACTCCGTTGCCAAAAGGCACTTGCTACGCATCGTCAGAATGACAAACAAAGACAAATTGGGATTGATCTCACGTTGGATTTCCAACCTTCAAACTGGCTTTTCTTCCTGCTCCCCGTGACCGGATTGGCGGTTTTCACATTGCGCAGGGCGAAGGCTCCGATTCCCGCCGCAGCCATGCCGGCCAGGCCGCCCAATGCCAGGGCCCAACGCGGTCCGGCTGTTTCCGCAAACCAGCCCACGATCGGCCCGCCGATGGTGGTCGTCCCCAGGAAGGCGATCGTCCAGAAAGACATCACCCGCCCGCGCATCTGCGGCGAGCTGGCCAGCTGCAGCATGCTGTTGGCGATCGAGGAGAAGTTGATCGAGCCGATCCCCACCAGCACCATCGCCAGCCCGGTGAGCAGCAGGCTGGGCATGAAGGCCGTCACCAGCACCGCCAGCCCGAACAGCATGGTGGCGCTGACCAGTTTCCTGGTGGTGAGCCCTTTGCGCCCGGCGAAGAAGATGCCCCCGATGGCTGCCCCGAATCCCATGGAAGCCGTCAGGAAAGCGTAGCTCCTGGCATCCCCGTTAAAGATGTCCTGGGCGATCAGCGGCAGGGTGACCTGGAATTCATAGGTGAACATGCCGATGATGGCGATCATGGTCAGGATGGCAGCGATGACGGGCGTGGAGACGATGTACTTGAATCCCTCCTGGATCTGGCCCCTGGCGCGCGGCACCGGCGGGGTGATGAACATTTCGCTGGTGCGCATCAAGCTCAGCATGATGATGACGGCAATATAGGAAAATCCGTTGATAAAAAAGCAGGGCGCCAGCCCGACCGAGGCGATCAGCGCCCCGGCGATAACCGGCCCGATGATGCGCGCCAGGTTGATCAGGATCGAATACAGGGTGACGGCGTTGCGGAGGTGTTCCGGCCCGACCAGTTCGATGTGGAAGGTCTGGCGGGTGGGGTTGTCGAAGGCGTTGACCAGCCCCAGGCAGAAGGCCAGGATATAAACCATCCAGACCTGCACCAGGCCGGTGAATACCAGCACCCCCAGGATGATGGCCAGGACACTGGCGATGGACTGGGTGAAGAAAAATATCTTTCGCTTGGAAACACGGTCGGCGATGACACCGCCGTAAGGGCCCAGCAGCAGGATGGGTATGCTTTGCAGGGCGGTGGTGATCCCCAGGGCGGCCCCGGAGTTGGTCAGCTCGAGCACCAGCCAGGACTGGGCCACCGACTGCATGAAGGTGCCGGAGGTGGAAATAATCTGCCCGATATAAAAAAGGCGGTAGTTGCGAATACGCAGGGACGAGAAGGTCTCCTGGCTGAAGTTTCGTGCGAATCCGGATAATTGTCCCATGGCCGCTTCGGTGCATCCCTTTACATTGCAGAATTATACCCTTGTCTGATGCTCTCCTCCATTCCCGGTGGTGCCCTGGGGATCACCACCGGCTCTCAACGCCAACCCGCACCTGGTGACCTGTTCATTTGTTGGGTTTCGGGCTGGGCTCAGGCTGGCTGGGATTGCCCGCTGCCATCGCCCTCAACGCCAACCTACAACTGGACACCTGTTCATTTGTTGGGTTTCGGGCTGGGCTCAGGCTGGTCGGGATTGCCGCTGGCATCGCCCTCAACGCCAACCTACAATTGGTGACCTGTTGATTTGTTGGGTTTCGGGCTGGGCTCAGGCTGGCTGGGATTGCCCGCTGGCATCGCCCTCAACGCCAACCTACGACTGAGGACATTTTCTGTATAATTTAATGGGATCGGGATTTTCCGCATGCCTGGCAGGATGGGATGATTTGAAAGGGCGTGGTCAATGTCCGGACCCACCCAACAGGCAGCTTGATCCAACAATCTTGTTGATGCGCCGTATTACAGCGTGTGCTCGAGAAATGGAAAGGAGTGCTTATGAAAATTACCATCCATGGAGCTGGCGGCGGTGAAGTGACCGGCTCGGCTTACCTGGTGCAGACAAAATCTGCCAATGTCCTGGTGGACTGCGGCTTGTTCCAGGGCAAGAAAAAGCTGGAGAATTATTACCGCCTGCCGCGCAAAGAAGGGATGAAACAACTCGATGCGGTCATCCTCACCCACGCCCACCTGGATCACACCGGGCGGCTGCCGCTGCTGACCCGCATGGGTTACCGCGGTCCAATCTATGCCACGCCGGCCACGATCGAGTTCTCCGACCTGCTGCTGCGCGACGCCGCCCATCTGCAGGCCGGTGATGTCAAATGGGAAAACAAGAAGCGCCAGCGGGAAGGCCAGCCGCTTCTGGAACCTCTCTTCTCCCTGGAAGAGGTCGATGAGCTGAAGCCGCTATACCGGCCCCTGGCCTACGACCTGCCTGCCGAAATAGCGCCGGGGATTGTGGTGCGCGCCGTTGAGGCCGGGCATATCGCCGGCTCGGTCAGCATTGAGATGACCATAACCGAAAACGGCAAACGGCGGGTGGTGGTTTTCTCCGGCGACCTGGGCCCGCGCGGCGCACCGCTGCACAAGGACCCGGTGCCGTTCAAGCATGCCGATATGGTGTTCATGGAAACCACTTACGGCACCCACGACCACCAATCGCTGCAAAAAACCGCCATTGAAGCCAGGGAAGTGATCCGCACAACCATGGAGGCGAAGGGCAAGGTCCTGATTCCGGTATTTGCGGTGGGCAGGGCGCAGATGCTGCTGTACCTGCTGGCTGGCGCATTTGAGCGCAAAACGCTGCCTCCTTTCCCTATTTACCTCGACAGCCCGATGGCGATTGAGGCCACCCAGATTTACGGCCGGCACGCCGAGATCTTCGACGAAGAAGCCCTGGCGATGCGCCAGTCCGGCGATTTGAGGCGGGGTTTGGAGACGGTCAGGTTTTCTCCGACCGGTGAGGATTCACAGAAGTTAAACGACCTGGAAGGGCCGCTGATGATCATGGCCGGGTCCGGCATGTGCACCGGCGGGCGCATCCTGCACCACTTGCGGCACAATTTATCCAGCCCGCAAAACACGGTGATCTTCGTGGGTTACCAGTCCCCCGGATCCCTGGGCCGCAAGCTGGTGGACGGTGCCGGGAGCGTGTACATCTTTGGCGAGAAGACCCCGGTGCAGGCCACCGTGCACACCCTGGGCGGGCTGAGCGGGCACGCCGGGCAGACCGACCTGTTGAACTGGTTCGATTCTTTATCCTCCTCGCGGCCGCGGGTAATCCTGACCCATGGCGAGGATGATGCCCGGCAAACCCTGGGCAGACTCATCCAGGAACGCTACCAGCTGGAAGCGGAATATCCCGGGATGGGTGCGGTGATTGAAGTGGATTGAATGAGGAGACCCTGGCCACACTCGCTACTCTTCCTACGGTCGCCCCAACCCAAAAAGGGCTTCCCCTCCGGGGTCGAAGGGACTCTGCTGAACAATGACTTGCGGGCACGTCGCAACCCAAAAGGGGCTTCGCCTTCGGGGTCGAAGGGACTCGGTATAAACCTCGATTGCGAAACAATGCATTTGCCCATTCAACCGTTGAGGTCGTTCTTTGTATTTTTCTTTTGCTTCTTCGGTAATCATACGCTGCTTCCACTCAACCACTTCGGGACTGTCACCAGGCAGGATGTCTTCCGGTTTTTTCTTCGAAAGGATGCTATAAGACTCCGGTATGGGGCTATAGACCGTTACTCACCTCTGGACAGCATAGGTGATATGTTTATTCGACCGGTATCCGCCATCCATATAGTGCTCGTTCATCAACCGTCCATATCGCTCTTGCGTTTGCTGCAGCATTGGCTCGACTTCATGCGAGTCTTCCTCGTTGCACATATCCACTCCCACAAGGATCCGGCTGTCCATGTCTACGTTCAGCTGTCCGTTATAGGCTGGCCGAAAACCCTCGTCCCGCATCTTCATCACCTGCGCTTCAGGGTCCGTGGTTGAGGACTCTGGCTGGCCGATTTTTACGCTTGAGTTCGCGGTTCTTTTCTTCTTCCTAAAAAGGACTGGCTACGCGTCGTCCTAAAAGGACTGGCTCCGCGTCGTCCAAAAAGGACTAGCTACACGTCGTCTTGACAAGGCAGCTACGCGTCAGCACCTGCAGGCGGTTGATATAACATAATAGCAGTCTCGGATTTCTGTGGCCGGGCAAAAGGGACTTCCTACGGTCGCCCCAACCCAAAAAGGGACTTCCCCTCGGGCGCCCCAAAAGGGACTTCCTACGGTCGCACAGGGATGCTGCGCAATCGCGGGGACTACCCTGGGAGACGATGATGCATTTCGGCAATATATCCGGGATGATATCCTATAAATAAAATCAGCTGAAATTCAGGGCTTATCCCGGCATAGGCGGCGGACAGCCAGCTCCACCCGGTCCAGCAGCTCCTCCCGCGAAATGCCCAGGACCGCCAGGGTTTCATGTGCCAGAGAAATGCGCCGGTCCCGTTCCTGCAGCGCCGACTCATAGCGCTGCTTATGGCCCATCTCCTCGATTTCGCCCAGGCTGTACTTTTCCCTCAGGCAGAGCGCTTCCAGCCAGTCCTCCTGCACCGAGAGGGGGAGTTCTGCAGGCAGGGGATTCTCCCAGCGGCAGCCAATCCGGAATTTACCGAAAGCAATACGGCTGCCTTCCTGCTTGATGTCAATTTCCGGGATGTTGGGGAGCATCTTTGGCAGGATCTTGACCAGCACGCCTGAGATGCAGGCCCGTCCTGGCAGGGATCCCTCACCCGGGATGCGGGATTTCGTATCCCCAACCTGCAGAACCAGATGGCCCGCTTCGGAATGCAGCACCAGCTCCGGTGGATTTTTGCCCCTGGCAGCATCCTGAAGGCTTCTGATCGCCTGGAGCAGGTCCCTGCGGTCTACAATCATTTCGGAAGTGTCCATAGTGATTACCCCTTGCAGCTTAGCACGGAAGATAAAAATGGTTTCCCGGTTGAATATACCATCTTCGCCGTTGAGAATGTGGTATACCCGGCTCACCTGATGATGCGGGAAGGGCTTCGTTCAATCGGCAAATGTCACACAGCCCGGGCGGAAAGCCTATTCTTTTGCAGGACTGGCGGATTCCCGGTCAAATTCCTGCCATTCCCTGGCCAGTTCGGCGGGTGTTTCATCGCCAAAGAAATTTCCATCTGCCAGCCAATCCTCAATTTCCCTGGTTTTTTCCTTCTTGAAGCCCTTATCCCCGCTGGCATATAGCAGGTAGGCGACTTCTTCAGCCATCTGTCGCCGGATGGTGTGCATTTTCGGAATACTGGGTTTTGACATGCTTCCCTCCTTGATTTATCTAAGATGCAACAAACAATCATCCCTGGATGGCAAAATAACTCCGTGTGGGTCAGGGCTGTAATTTCTTTCCCTTGAGGCCGCCAACAAATTTGATGATTTCATCCATGTACCGGCAGGGTTTGGAGATATGCAGATCGTGCCGGCTACTTTTATCCGATCGTATTGACTCATTATAGGTTACCGGACTTTCTTTGTATTGCTTGACCATTTATATTTAATCAATTCGTACAATGGAAGCGGGCTGCATATCCATTCAAAAGATAACGAATTTTGTGGAGAAGATATCCCTATTATAGTATGGCGAGGTGCCTGTTCTGTAGTCAAAATCGACCCCGGTTCATTACCTTCACCGTCTGCGGATGCGCAATGCTGGTTTGGAAAACAACAGCAGTTCCCGCTATCCCACATCCGGGTGATGAATTTGGGTTACGCTATCCGGGGGCTCAGTTGGTATCGATATTTATTGGTTCATCCGGCTCCTATTTGCCACTCTCACCTAATATTAATCTAAATAAGATAAGATAAGTGTATAATTCCTCTCGCTTAAAGGCTTGAAAAAACCAGACACCCCCCTCATTAACAGGAGACACTTTATGGCGGATTCAGCAGCACCTGTTCCTTCAAGCACAAAGAAATCCAGAACAAAATTCATCCTGGGCGGCGTGCTAATTCTTTCAGCAATCATCTATCTTGTCGTTTCATCCACCCAGGCAACAGCCCAATATTTCCTGACTGTTGGGGAACTAGCCGAAAAGTCCGGCCAGGTGTACGACCGTGAGATCCGTGTTTCCGGCGTAGTGCTGGGCGACAGCATCCAGTATGATTCCAAAAACCTGCTCCTGAAATTCACCGTAGCCCATATCCCGGGGGATAACAAGGAAATCGAAGCCCAGGGCGGGCTGGCCATGGTTCTGCATAACGCCTCGATGGACCCGGATTTGCCAAGGCTGCCGGTTGTTTATGAGGGAGTCATGCCGGACCTGCTTAAAAACGAAGCCCAGGCGATCATGACCGGGACAATGGGAGCGGACGGGGTTTTTTATGCCGATGAACTTCTGCTGAAATGCCCAACCAAGTATGAAGAAGCGCTTCCGGAACAATCCGGGAATGGCTAATCACCCGTAAAGACAAATAATTGAATTTGGTCCATACCAACCACAAAGAGGTCAACTTGTTATGCTGGTAAATCTTGGATACGGTGCGCTGCTCATCTCATTCCTGACAGCTCTCTATGGAATTGGAGCAGCCATTTACGGGAACCGCAAAAACTCCTGGGCATGGGTTGAGAGTGCCCGCCTGGCCATGCTGGTAACGTTTCCGTTGATCAGCCTGTCAGTGCTGATATTAATCTGGCTGCTGGTAAATGACCATTATGAGGTCCAGTTCGTCTACACCGTGACCAGCACTGCCATGCCGCTCTACCTGAAAATCACCGCTCTATGGGGCGGGCAGTCCGGCTCCCTGCTGTTCTGGGTGTGGCTGATGGCCGCATTTGCTTTTGCCGTCACGTTGCGCAAATGGGACCGCGACCGGGAATTCCTGCCATGGGTGATTGTGGTATCCCTGGTGACGATTACATTCTTCCTTATATTAATCCTGTTTGTTGAAAATCCTTTTGAACGCTACTGGCAGCTGCCGGGCGGGGGTGAGATTGCCGCCATGTTCCCGCCTGCGGGGGCTGCCATCCTGCGCCCGATGGACGGGCGCGGGTTGAATCCGCTGCTGCGCCATCCCGGCATGGTTATCCACCCGCCCATGCTGTACCTTGGCTTTGTCGGCTTTGTGATTCCCTATGCTTTTGCCATTGCAGCCCTGGTCACCGGCCGCAGCGATGACCGCTGGATCCGCATTACGCGCCGCTGGACGCTGGTAGCCTGGCTGTTCCTTTCCCTTGGGCTGGTTCTGGGCAGCCGCTGGGCTTATGATGTGCTGGGCTGGGGTGGATACTGGGCCTGGGATCCGGTGGAAATTGCGGCCTTCATGCCCTGGCTGACCGGGACGGCTTTTCTGCATTCGGTGATGATCCAGGAAAAACGCGGCTTGTTTAAACGCTGGAACATGATTTTGATCATCCTCACCTACTGCCTGGTGATTTTTGGCACCTTCCTGACCCGTTCGGGGGTTCTTTCCTCGGTGCATGCCTTTTCACAGAGCGCCATTGGACCGCTGTTCTTCGGCTTCATCGGGCTCACTTTCCTGATTTCTCTGTGGCTGCTGCTGGACCGCTGGAACGGCCTGGGCGCAGAAGGACAGATGACCTCCCTGCTTTCACGCGAATCGCTTTTCCTGTTCAACAACCTGCTTTTCATGGGCATCCTGGCGGTGTGTTTCTGGGGAGTGATCTTTCCGCTCATCTCCGAACTGCTCACCGGGCAGAAGGTGACAGTCGGCCCGCCTTTCTATGAGCGGGCAACGGGACCGTTGTTTGCCGGCTTGCTGCATCTTGATGGGCATCGCACCGCTTTCCGCCTGGGGGCATTCAACATACAAGACATTAGGAAGGGCGATGTGGAAGCCGTTTCTTGTCTCCCTGCTGGTACCCGCTGCGGCAATCTTTGTGGGCGTGCGCCAATGGGGGGCATTTCTGGGTTTGTGGCTGGCTGCTTTTGTCCTGTCCATCACCCTTTATGAGTACGGGCGGGGTGTGTTTGCCCGCAAGCGAGCCACCGGGGAAACACTGCCGCTGGCATTCTGGCGGCTGGCAGGCAGGAACCGGCGCCGCTACGGAGGCTACATCATCCATATGGGGGTGGTGCTGATGGCAATTGGCATCATCGGCATCGAGGTCTTCCAGACTGAGACTCAGGGCACGATCTCCCAGGGGCAAAGCATCTCCCTGGACCAGTACACGGTAACTTACCGGACCCTGGCGGAGTTTAATACCCCGGATGGCAGGAATGTCGCCAGGGCGGTTGTGGATGTTCAGAAAAATGGCAAATCCATGGGGCAGCTTTTCCCCCGCCGGGATTATTACTATGATGCCCAGCAGCCGATGAGTATCCCCGGAGTGCGCAGCACCCTGGAGGATGACCTTTATGTTTTACTGGTGGATTGGGAGCCGATCTCCGAGATGGGGGCGACTTTCAAGATTTACCATAATCCGCTGGTTAACTGGCTGTGGATTGGCGGCTTTGTATTTATCCTGGGAACCATGGTGGCAGCCTGGCCGGACCGGGAAATGGAGCCGAAGAAGGTGCGCCTCCCAGCCAGGGCGGCTGCCAGCAAGGCATAGACCTGAACGAAACTAATGATGCTTCCCTGCCGGGTAAAGCTGACAGGGATGGAAATTCTTGAACCTTAATAAGTGAATATCATTTTTTAGTGTGCAAACGCAGCGGAGACCAATTACCGGGGTAATCCATTCCAGGAAGCTGATGCGCGGGTGGGCCAGGTTGGCAGTGGTGGCAAGTGCCGTTTTGGTGATATCGAAAGCATAGGATTTATTCAATTTATCGATTGTATCCCCGGGACGATGGTAAGAAGGATTTCCATCCACCCCCTGGCAGCCTCCGGGAAGATTGTTATCGAAGAAATTCTCCATCACGGTCACTGCCGGTATATTTTTACTCCACATTGAAGCATGGTCGGAACGGTCGCTTGCCCCGGTGGTAAGGTAATCGAAGGTGAGCGGGATTTTGTTGGCGTAGGTACTGGTCAGAAAGCAGCGCCCGATGGTATCCGAGGCAGGCAGGGTCCCGACATGCAGTTCCAGGCAGCGGTCCCCGTTTGAATCGAAAGCAAACATGTCCATGTTCAGGACTCCCACAATGTCGCCGGTGGCGTGGTCTGCCACATAAGCCCGGCTGCCAGCAGCGTTCTGTTCCTCCCCGGTGAAGAAGATGATGCGGATGGTACGCTCAAAGGACTGCCGGCTGAAAATGCGCACTGCTTCCAGCAGGACGGCAGCGCCGACGGCATTATCGTCTGCCCCCGGAGCGCTTTGCAGGGCATTTCCCTCGCGCACCACGGTACTGTCCAGGTGGGCGGAGAGGACGACAACCTCCTCCCTGCGGGTTGTGCCTGGAAGGGTGACAATCAGGTTTTTCCAGGTATAGGTCCTCTCGGCATCTGTGTAGGGGTATTCGTCAACTTCTATCTGGTCTGAGGGTACCCACTGCCGGACCTGTTCCAGCACATAATCGAAGGCGCGGGCGTCAGGCTGCCCTGTAAACATGGCGTAGCTGTAGCGGGTGGCAATGAGGGTTGTTTCACCGCCCACGGAAACAGGTTTGGCACCGGAAAGCTGCTCGACCCATTCCACCCAGCGCTGCATGCTGGTCTGGCTGAGGATGCGGGCGACGACCGGATTTGTACCACACTCCGCATAGGTTACAGTCTGCAGCGGAAAACTGCAGCTGATAGAAACCAGAAACACGATAAAAATGATACCCAGAACTCTTTTATTCAATATCATGCCATGGGCAGGAAGCCCCTCCTGAATTGGAAAAGAAATCAAATCTCAATGGATGTATAGCTTATTCAAAAAATGATGGTTTGTCAATTGTAAATAATAGCGGCAGGATGATCAATCTGGAAAATCATTTATGAAAAACAGGAATACTCTACCAATTATTTTTATCTCCCTGGTGCTGACGCTGCTCTCCTGGCAAGCTGTGCTGGCGCAGGACCCTACGCCTGTTGTGTCCGATGACCGGGTGAATGCCCTTGCCAGGGAACTGTACTGCCCGGTTTGTGAAAATATTTCGCTGGATGTATGCCCAACAACTGCCTGTGCGCGGTGGCGTGAATTAATCCGCGAAAAAATGGCTGCTGGATGGAGTGATGAACAAATTAAACAGTACCTGGTTATCCAATATGGAGACCGGGTTCTGGCAGAACCGCCTCGCCAGGGATTAAACTGGCTGGTGTATATTCTGCCTCCGTTGTTCTTCCTTGGAGGGATCTTTGTCCTGGTGGGCGTTTTACGCTCGATGAGAACACCCCGGACAGCAGCTGAAATTCAAAACCCACCAGAGCCTGTGGATGATCCATATTTAAGAAAAATGGAAGAAGAACTGAAACGGAAAACTGATTAATAGTCTGGATATTACGAAGATAGAGTCATCAAGGAGAATGGCAGTATGCAAAATGAAGCAGAGCAAAGTCCTCAAAAAGAAGCCAGGAGATTACCCGCTTCCGTCATTATGGTGGCTTTTGTTGTTTTGCTCGGATTCCTGGGTTTGATTGCCTGGGGATTGAACCGTGCCCAGAGCGGCCCAATAACGGTGGGGCAGCAGGTCCCTCCTTTCCAGATGACCACCTTTGATGGAGAGACAATTTCCACGGCGGACTACTCCGATAAAGTCATCCTGGTAAATTTTTGGGCTTCCTGGTGCAAACCCTGCGAGCAGGAAGCACTGGATATGCAGAAAGCCTGGGAGTACTACCAGCCGGGGGGTGAAGTGTTGTTTGTTGGCCTGGACTATGTGGATACCGAGCCGGAAGCGTTGGAATTTATCAACCGCTTTGGCATCACCTACCCCAATGGGCCTGATTTACGCACAGCTGTATCGCAGATGTTCCGAATCCTCGGGGTACCGGAGACCTATGTTATCAACTCCAAGGGGGAACTGGTGTACGTAAAGAAAGGCCCCTTCCTTTCTCTTGGTGAAATACAAGGTGTAATTGAGCAAGCCCTGGCTCAAAATTAATATCAGAGACGGAGTAATGTATGGATATTGGTTCAATAATGCTGATTGCATCGCTTGGAGTTCTTGTCTGCATCCTTCTTAGCCGGCCATTTTTCCTTCAGCCCGCAGGTGCATCAAACGTCACTATCCGCAAAGCTATCGAATCAGATGAGCACCAGCGTTCCTACCTCCTGGCTGAGAAGGAAAGGATCATCACCGCTATCGGCGAGCTGGATTTTGATAACCACCTTGGAAAAATTCCACCAGAGGATTACCCGGCCCAACGCATGGAGCTGCTGCAAATGGGCGCCGAAGTTCTGCGAAAGCTGGATGCCCTGGATGGTAAGAGTCCCAATGAGGGCGATGGCTATGGGATTGAGCAGATGATTAATGAGGGAAGAAAGGATCTTAAAGGGGTTGATTCCTTATCTCCGGAAGAAAATGATGAGCTCGAAGATATGATTGCTGTCCACCGCAACTCCCATAAAGAAAAAGCAGCCGGTTTTTGTCCCGGGTGCGGCAAACCCATCCACAAGTCAGACAAATTCTGCCCGCGCTGCGGCACAGCAATTTAGCAAACGGTGAATTATGATTATTTATCAGGATATAAAGATCTCTTCCCAGGATTATTTTCATTATGGCAAGTAAATTATATGGACTCTGGATACCGGTTGGTGCACTTTTGCTTGTGGCAGGATTCAGCTCTGCCTGTTCGCTTTCATTCGCAGCGGATGTAACACCTCCGCCGGCGCTGCTGACCCCTGCACCCAGGGTGAGCCCGGAGAGCACATCAACAAGATCTTTCCCGATCGTACTGCCCAATCCTCAAAATGGGCAAAATATTTACCTGGATAGATGCGCGGCATGCCATGGAATGGACGGAATGGGTGATGGGGCACAATCCGGCCAATTATCCAATCCGGCTGCTGCGTTGGGTAATTTTGAAATTTCCCGCCAGGCAAAGCCTGTCGAATGGTTTGAAATTGTAACCGAAGGGAACCTTGAAAGTTCTATGCCGGGTTTTGAATCGGTTTTAAGTGACCGTCAGCGCTGGGATGTGGTGGCGTTTCTTTACACACTCAGTTATAGCCAGGAACGCCAGGTAGAAGGCGCGGCAATTTACAGTGCGGAATGCCAGGTATGCCACGGGCTTGGCGGCGGTGACGGCAAGCAGGCAGCCGAATTGGGATTAAACCAGCCTGACTGGCTTAATCCGTCCCGCCTGGTTGGTTTTTCGGCAGATGAATTGATGGCTGTCATCGCCCATGGCAGCGAATCAGGAATGCCTGCATTTGCAGATAAGCTGACTCCAGAACAAATCCAATCTGTGACCGGAACTATCCAAACACTGGGATTCACCAACCAGGATTCACAAGAAATAGCCATTGCAACTCCACGGGAGACTGCAGAAAACCCCCAGGCAGGCAATCAAACCGGGCTGCCCAACCCAACCGCCACGCCGGCTGACCAGGAAGCGGAGGAATACCGCTTTATCATCCAGGGGAGCGTAACAAACGGTTCCGGGGGGGTACAGCCGGACAGCGGCGTGGTCACCCTGCAGGGCTTTGACGGAATGGAAAGCGTCATTTCACATGACAACCGAACTGCAGAGCGATGGAAGCTACCGCTTTGAAGATGTACAGCTCCCTGCCAACCTGATTGTGCTGACAACAATAGAACATGAAGGACTGAACTATTTCTCCGAATTTTTACCGCTCAGCGGCTATATGGAAGGGGATACAGTTAACCTGCCAATCAAAGTATATGACAGCACTCAGGACACAAGCGGGCTGACGGCAGAGCGGTTGCATATCTTTCTTAATTTTCCACAACCGGACCTTATGCAAGTTGTGCAATTATTCATTATCTCCAACACGGGCAGCCGTGTCGTGGCACCGGCGTCTCCGGGTACAGCGGTACTCCAATTTGTGCTGCCAGAAGAAGCCCAAAACCTTCAGTTTGAAGAGGGTACACTGGGTGAACGATATGTGGAAACAGATAATGGATTTGGGGATACCACCGCAATCCTGCCTGGTGAAAGACCCCACCAGATTATATTTGCTTATGAAATCCCATATGACCGAAAGAAAACCCTCAACCTGCAAGTCCCGCTGGATGTAGAGGCGGCTCTGGTAGCTCTGCCGGCAGGCCAGGTGAAACTGCAGAGTTCACAGCTCACTGATTCCGGTGAGAGAAATATTGACGGAACCCTGGTACAAATGTACACGGGCAGGAACATGGCGAAAGACAGCCAACTGGAAATTACCCTATCTGGAAAACTGGCAGGAGAGGGCACCGCAAAAACCGGAAATATGTCCAACCTGGCAATAGGGCTGGGAGCCCTCGGGCTGTCCCTGATCCTGGCTGGGGTCTGGTATGCTCGAGCCCGTTCAAGTGAAAAACCAGAGGAAGAGATCGAAGATGCGGACGCAGATGAAGAATCACCGGATACCATCGAAGCGCTTCTGGATGAAATTGTGGCGCTGGATGATATTTACAAAGCCGGGGAACTCTCCGAAGATGCCTATGTCGAGCGCAGGGCAACCTTAAAGAAACGTCTCAAAGACCTGCGCGAATCAGGGGAAGGCGGATAACAGGTTTGCAAATGGTCCAATCCGCTCCCACAGGTACCAGGGTCCAGGAGAATATGATCGAAGTGCAGCATCTGGTCAAGCGTTTCGGGTATAAGACCGTGCTGCATGACCTGTTTTTCCAGGCAGCCCGGGGTGAATTTGTAGCGATTCTTGGTCCCAATGGCGCCGGGAAAACCACTTTCCTGCGCATTCTTGCCTCACTTTCACGGCCTAATCTGGGAAAGGTGCAGCTTTCCGGGCTTGATTTACCGGACCAGGCGGCCGAAGTGCGGCGGCGGTTAGGGGTGGTCAGCCACATGCCGTTACTCTATGGCGATTTGAATGCAGAAGAAAATCTGCGTTTTTACGGGCGCCTTTACGGGCTCAACAGCCTGGATAAGAGGATAACAGAAGTCCTGGATATGGTAGGATTGGCTGCCCGCCGTAAAGACCTGGTACGGACCTTCTCACGGGGCATGCAGCAGCGATTATCCATCGGCAGGGCGGTACTGCACGATCCCGATGTACTGCTGTTTGATGAACCCCATACCGGGCTGGACCAGGATGCCTGTGAGATGCTTGACAGCCTGCTGAGGCAGGTGGCGGACCGCGGGCATACCATCGTCATGGCATCCCACGACCTGGCGCGTGTTTCGGACCTGGCGTCGCGCTTTGATGTCCTTTCGCGGGGAAAAATCCAGGCTTCCATCCAACACAAGGATCTCACCCAGGATGGGCTGCTGGCATTTTATCGGAAAGCCCTGGCAGGCAAAAGTGGCTGAGTTCAAATCCCTGGTCAAGGCAATCCAGGCGGTGGTCTGGAAAGACCTGGCAGCAGAATGGCGCAGCCGGGAAATGATTTCATCCATGCTGGTTTTTGCCCTGCTGGTGATCATCATTTTTAACTTTGCACTGGAGTTGAGTGCGACCACCCGTGAGAACGTGACGGCGGGGATACTGTGGGTGACTTTCACCTTTGCGGGGACATTGGGATTGAACCGCTCGATGGCTGTTGAAAAAGACCGCGGCTGCCTGGACGGGCTGCTGCTGGCACCGGTGGACCGCAGTGCGATTTATTTCGGTAAGATGATATCCAATTTCTTATTTATCCTGCTGGTTGCTGCCATCGTTCTGCCGGTTTACAGCATCCTCTACAATATCAACCTTATCCGTCCCGATTTGATCCTGGTTATCCTGCTGGGTGCCTTTGGCTATGTGTCTATCGGGACACTGCTGGCGAGCATGGCAGTTCAGGCACGGACACGCGATATTCTGCTGCCGGTGCTGCTTTTCCCGGTAGTCATTCCGCTGGTCATTGCCGCCGTTAAGGCGAGCGCTGGATACCTGCAGGGATTCGAGCCAGCAGAGATACAACCCTGGATCAACATCATCCTGGTATTTGATGTCATTTATACTGCGATTGCCTTGATGGTGTTTGATTTCATTGTTGAAGAATAACTCTTTAAAGTTAGATGAAGGAGCGGAGTAATTAATGGAGAAAAAACCTGTCCTCTTAACCGTTTTGGATAGCCTGACCATAATCATTTTTCTGGTGGCAACCGGGATGGTTTTTCTATATGCACCGATGGAAGCCGTGATGGGATGGGTGCAAAGGGTGTTTTATTTTCACGTGGCCGCCGGTTGGGTGGGAATGCTTGGCTTCTTTGTAGCTGCCGTGGCAGGAATTGCCTACCTGCGAAGCAAGGATCTAAAGTGGGACGGCGCCGGGATTGCCGGGGTAGAGATTGGCCTGGTGTTTATGCTGATTTGCATTATTACCGGGGCGATCTGGGCACGTCCAATTTGGAACACATGGTGGACCTGGGACCCGCGCCTGACCACAGCGACGATCATGGAACTTGTCTATGCTGCCTACCTGATGCTGCGTTCCGGAATCGATGACCCGGAAAAACGCGCCCGCTTTGGGGCGATCTATGCCATCATTGGATTTGTCAGCGTTCCGCTGACGTTTATCTCAATCCGGCTTTTCCGGACCATCCATCCAGTGATCATCGGCTCCAGTGATCCATCGGCGCTGGGCGCCTTTGACATGTCTGCCAGGATGAGCCAGACATTCTTTTTCAGCCTGTTTGCCTTTTCCGTCCTTTTTGCAGATTTGCTCTGGCACCGCATCCGTTTGAGCAAACTGGAAGAACAGGTTGACCATCTAAAAATGGAACTTTACCAGTAGCATACGGAGATTTTCTTTCCCTTGAGGAGTGAATGACATGCAAGGACCTGCAGATACATATTCTTACATGATTGCCGGTTATGTGGTGATTTTTGGGGTTATACTGGCTTACCTGGCCAGCCTGGTTGTACGCTGGCGATCCTTACAGCGCGAGAAAAGCATGCTGGAAGAGATTGACGACAAGCAGCCGGATGCCAGCGCATAAGAAATTGACCAATTTCACAGACTATTCTTGCCCCATACTTTTTCAGTTAAGTATTGAGATCAAGATTTTTGCGGGAATCAGGATGAAGGCAAAGGCATAATAAACGGGTCCGGCCGCAACGAATGTGCAGGATAATCGTGAATCTTAACTTTATTCGGTATATTTATAATTAAATGGTACCACTCACAAAAGGAGGTTCAGTATGGCTCACTTGATCTACTCGGCGATTTCGTCACTCGACGGCTATATCGAGGACATGGAGGGCAAGTTTGACTGGGCAGCGCCAGACGAGGAAGTGCATCGTTTTATCAACGACCTCGAGCGGACAGCCGGCACGTATCTATTAGGACGTCGTATGTATGAAACCATGATGGTTTGGGAGACCGATCCCAACTTAGCCGCTGATTCTCCACTTACCCGCGACTATGCAGAGATGTGGCAAGCAGCCAACAAAATTGTGTACTCCAGGACATTGGGTACGGTATCCACCCGCAAAACACAGCTTGAGCGAACCCTCGATCTGGAATCAATTCGACAATTGAAAGAGGCAGTCGAACAGGATATCCTGATTGGTGGTCCTGAGCTTGCTGCCCATGCCTTTCGAGCAGGGTTGGTCGATGAGTGTCAATTGTTCCTCACACCAATCATTGTGGGAGGCGGCAAACAATCCCTCCCTGACAACGTTCGAATAGAGCTCGAGCTGTTGGAGGAACGCCGCTTTGGCAATGGTATGGTTTTCCTCCGTTATCGAACAAGGCAGGGAAGAGCCACGTAACACAGCGCGCAGTGGGTGGGTGGGCTACTGGACTTACGCCTGTTCCAGGAGGAGCAGATTGCCATCCGGGTCCATAAAGCTAAACCATTTTACGCCTGACCACGTGCCGTGCAGATCGTCTCCGATTTCGCCTACTAGTAACTTGCTTTTTGAAATCATGTTCACATGACTCTCTTGTAGCTACGGTACTTTGATCATCCCTCTGGCCACATTAGAGATGAATTGTTTTAAAACTAACAGAGAAACTTCGTACTTTTTTCTATTATAAGTAACAACAACTCTATTTCCTCTAGTTGAGTATAGGTATTATTATTTCCAATATAATAAGAATATTTTGTAAATCAAGGAAATTAATTTTATTGCGTATCTGTTGGTAGAAGATATGAATAGACAATGACTATTCCGAGGGCATCTCTTAAGAATAAATATAAAACGATCATTGGTCCCTGGAGATTTAATACGTTCGTATACTATGGGCTGACCTGTGCACATTGCCAGGCATGTGTCGTTTTTTCGCTGTGATACAATCTAATCATGAATAAAAATATCGCCCAGGTTGTGAAAATATCCGGTTTGCATGAACAAGGCAATGATTTTGCATTCTGGCAGTCAATGTCCTATCAAGAACGCATTGCTGCACTGGAAGAAATTCGAAGAGATTACCATTTGTGGGCGCAGTCCATTCGGAAAGATTCTGGCAATGTTCAATCAGGATTTCAAAGAGTTTATTGCATTATTAAACAGGAATAAGGTTCGCTATCTTGTTGTCGGTGGTTACGCTCTGGCGTTGCATGGACACCCGCGTTATACAAAAGATCTGGATGTGTGGGTGGAATGCAGCCGGAAAAATGCCGGCTCACTGTTGCGGGCACTTTCACAATTTGGCATGGGTTCACTTGGGTTAAGTGAGGGAGATTTTCTGGTTCCCGATCAGGTAGTGCAGCTGGGTTATCCGCCAAACCGTATTGATATACTACTTGCTGCTTCGGGGGTTGAATTTAGAGAGTGTTATCCTAAACGGGTAGAAATATTGCTTGACGGCGTATTGGTAAATTTCATTGACATTTTGAGTTTGAAGAAAAACAAGAAAGCAGCCGGACGTCTGCAGGACCTGGCAGATTTAGAACATTTAGGGGGCTAGATTAAACTTACCCGGTTCTAAATCCTGATCCTGGAAAATGTAACAGGTCTAGCCACCCGGGGGAATTTTAATATCCCGCTATAAACCAGTCTGAACGCTTTGCGTTAGAGCCGGTATATCCCGTCATTCTTAATCTTCTATTCATTCCTTGCAAGTATGATAAGGAGAAGGTCTAACCAGGAATCTCTCCAATCAGACCTGCGGCAGGATCTGAGCAGCGACCTTCTCAATTGTGGAAAGGTCGTCCAGGCAGAACTGCTGCAGGATGAGGCGCTGAATCCCCAGCCCGGAATATTCGCCAATCTGATCCACGATTTGGGAAGGAGTGCCAACCAGGCCCTTACCGCGCCATTCTTCCAGCGGCTTGCCGGCCATTTTTTCCCTCAAGTCTGCGTCGTTATCTCCCAAAATAATATTGACCATCATGGTACGGCGGATTTCATGGATCGAGCGGCCCTGCTCCTCCAGGATGCTGGAAAGCCGGGCGGTTAATTCCGCCAGAGCCTGGGGGGAAACACGGAATATGTTCCACTCATCTGCATAATCAGCTACCAGCCGGGGTGTGCGGTTGAGACCGCGGCCGCCAATCACCAGGTGAGGGCCTCCCGGGCGCTGCGGGCGGGGAAGGAGCACAGCATCCTCAAGGGAGTAGTACTCACCGGTGAAGGTCAGCGGTGCATCGTCCCTGAACAATCTCGTGATGATTTCCAATGCCTCCCCAAAGCGCTTGAAACGTCCTTTGAGTTCCAACAGGTCAAAACTGTAATTGCGATGTTCCCTTTCCAGCCAACCGGCACCGAGACCGAGCTGCAGCCTACCCCCGGATAGATCATCAATATCGCGCGCCATGCGGGCAATGTTGACCGGATGGTGCATGGAAATGGGGGAGACCAGCGGACCAAATTGGATGCGGCGGGTGTTGGTGGCAAGCCAGGCCAGGGATACCCAGCAGTCCAGGGATGGTTGGTCCGGCGGTTGGGAATTGGTGATGTGATCTGAACGGTACAGGGCAGAGAAGCCGAGATCTTCCACTGCATGTGCGATTCGTTCGAGCAGCTGCCACGTTAATCCGTTTTGTCCTTCGATCATGATTGCCAGTTCCATCATCACACCTCGCTATCAAGCCAAATTTTTCAAGGAACATCCTATAATTAAGTCTATCACAGTGAAACTGGCATTGTTTGTAAGTGACAAACGGTTGTCATTAAATTCCCGAATTTAATCCCCCAGGGGAGGTAAAGATGAAAGTTGTTGAAATTGTTGCTCCCAGGCAGTTGGAAATTGTAGAAAGGCCTGATCCCTTTGCATGGGGAGAATTTGTGGTGGTGAAGATTGATGTTGCTCCGATGTGCAGCGAGTACAAATACTACCGGGATGGTGATTACCACCGCCCATTTGGGCATGAGGCTGCCGGTGTTGTGGTAGAGGCGGCCCAGCCAGGCAAACTAAAGGTGGGCGATCGTGTATTTGGTCCGCCGCGCTACGCCTGTGGAAAGTGCGAATTGTGCCTGGCGGGTGATTTTATCTACTGCCGCAATACCCTGGATGTTTATGGGCTGACCGGCAATACTACCGGCCGGGACACCTATGCCCAGTATTTCCTCAAGCAGGACTGGCTGCTGGTAGAGATTCCGGATGATTTGACGCTTGAACATGCCAGCATGGGCTGCTGCGCCCTTGGGCCCACTTATACTGCCGTAAAGCGGATGGATGTCGGTCCGTTTGACACGGTAATCATCACCGGATTGGGACCGGTTGGCCTGGGTGGGGTGATCAACGCTACCTTCAGGGGTGCCAGGGTGATTGGGGTGGAGCCCAGCCCGTACCGGGCTAAACTGGCCAAAGACCTGGGCGCCGAGATTGTGCTCGATCCGCAGGATGCGCATCTGCGGCAGGCAATCCTCGATTTGACCGGCGGCGAGGGTGCGGGCAAGTCCATTGACTGCTCCGGGAACGCCGCTGCCCAGCGCCTGATGATTGAAGCGCTCAAACCGAGGGGGCAGGCGTCTTTTGTGGGTGAGGGAGGAGATTTCAGCGCCCATACCAGCAAGGACATGCTGCGCAAGGGGCTGACCCTGCATGGATGCTGGCATTACAACATGGGGGATGTACCAGGAGTTTTACAGGTGATCCGCAAGAATACGGAAAAGCTGGAGCGCCTGATCACCCACAAATTCCCCATGGACCAGGTACAGAACGCGTTTGAACTGCAGATGAAAGGGGATACCGGTAAAGTCCTGCTCTATCCCTGGGAATAAATATTTGGCGGGCTGGAAATTATCCGCCTACCTGGACCTTTAATCCGGGGCGGCTTACCAGGCGGACAGCCTGGTCAAGCCAAGCACGGCCTTCAGGTGTATCCTGTAATCCCTTCTGATCCTCGAAGAGGTACGGGCGGCATAAACGGGTGTATTTATCCTTGCCGAATTGGTGGAACGGCATCAGGTGCACCCCTTCGATTTCAAGCCTGGCAGCCAGATCGCCGACAGCCTGAAGATGGTCGTCATCCATATTAAAACCCGGCACCAAAGGAATGCGCAATATGATGCGCGCGCCAGAATCCACCAAACTGTAAAGGTTGGACATGATCAGCTCGTTGGGGACGGCTGTGTATTCCAGGTGGGTATGGGTGTTGAGGTGCTTGAGATCATACAAAAACAAACCGGTGAACGGCAGTGCTTTTTGCAGCACATCCCAATCGACCTGTCCGCTGGTTTCCACGGCAGTGTGGATATTGCGCTGGAAACAGCGCTGCAGAATTTCCAGGCTGAAATCCGGCTGGGCAAAAGGCTCGCCGCCTGAGAGGGTGACCCCGCCCCCAGATTTGCGGTAGAAGGAAAGATCTTTCTGAATTTCCTGGAAGACTTGCTCGCCGGTCATCTCACGGCCAATGAAGTGCAGCGCCCCGGTGGGACAGATTCGCACACAGTCCCCGCATAAATCACACCTGGAAAAATCAATTTTTCTGGCAGGATTTACTTGAGTGTCCGGGTGGATGGCTGTCTGCGGACAGGCTTGAATACAAAGGCCATTCAGTTCGCAGAGGCTGGCACGAAATTCCAGCTCAATCGTGTCTTTTTGTGATTCCGGGTTGCTGCACCACAGGCAGCGCAGCGGGCAGCCTTTCAGAAAGACAACGGTACGGATGCCGGGTCCATCGTGGATGGAGTAGCGCTGGATATCGAATACAAGACCTTTCAAAAACGCATCTCCGCCCGCTGGATGATGGTGTCCTGCACCTCTTTGCTCAGTTCCACAAAGACAGCACTGTAACCGCCGACGCGCACGATGAGGTCACGGTAGGTGGAAGGATCTTTCTGTGCTTCCCGCAGGGTTTCACTGTCTACCACGGTGTACTGCACCTGCTGACCGCCCATATCCATGTAGCTGCGTACCAGGTCCATCCATTTACTGATGTCGCGCGGGCTGCCAACCGCCGTAAGGTTGAAACGCTGGTTGAAAGTGACCCCGTTGGGGGTGTGGTAGGCATCGATGGCACGCGCTGCGGAGCGGTGGGCAGCGGTGGGACCATTTACCGGGGCGAATATGGATGGGCTGGTGGAGTCGGCCAGGGGCGTGCCGGATTTGCGACCATCCGGCGTGGCACCGGTCATTTCTCCAAGGGTGACATAGTTGCCCATGCTGAGCAGCCCCATGACAAAGCGGCCGCCGCGCGGGGTGGCGTGGCGCTCATAAGCGGCAGTCCACATTTGCAGGGCGATGCTGGTCCAGTTATCGGCATACTCATCATCACAACCGTACTTGGGGGCAGCCATGCACTTCTTGCGCAGATTCCCGGCCCCCTGCCAGTTATTTTGCAGGGCGTTGAGCAGCTCATCCCAGGATACTTCCTGCCGGCGGAAGATCAAAGTATCAACCGCAGCAAGGATATCCCCGGCATTGGCCATACCTACTGCCAGTACACCGGTTGAGTTGTAACGGCAGCCGCCAGCCTGGATGTCCACGCCGCTGCTGCGAGGTCCGGGGTACATCAGGTCATGATAAACACAGGGGAAGTTGCGGGTGTAAACCTGGTCGTACACATTGTTGATGATGACATTCATCTCAACGGCATACTCGATCTGCTGGCGAACGGCCTCCACAAACTGCTCCATGCTGGTAAATGTGCGCGGGTCGCCGGTTTGCGGGCCGACCTGCCTGCCGTTGAGCGGGTTTACCCCGTTATGCAGAGCCAGTTCAAGCGGTTTGGGAAGGTTGATCCAGCCGGTATTGTTGCGCCCGTTCATATCCACACCGGCGGTGTTGGGGTCTATGTTGTTTTCCTGGCAGCCGACATCGCCGTAATTGCGGGCGTGCTCCAGTTCGACACCGACACAGCTGACCAGGGCTGGAATGATGGCATCATCATTGATCAGGATAGGCAGGCCGCCTCCCAGGCGCAGGACTTCCAGAGAACGCTGTAATAGTAGATCCGGAGTGTGTTTGTGCATGCGCAGGGAAAGGTTGGGGTCCACCAGGTGGACATGGGCGTGGGCTTCGAGCAGCATATAGGAAAGGCGGTTGGTGGAATCGCGGCCGTGAACATCCATTCCGCCAATATTGATCTTGTCGTTGTTGCCGCCGCCAGCACTGCCAACACTCAATTTGAGCTTGAAAGCACGCGTCTCATTCCACTTCAGGAAGAGACATTCCAGCAGCTCCTGGGCCTGGGGCTGGGTGATCTCCCCGGCATCCAGGTCGTTTTGCAGGTAGGGCAGCATATACTGGTCAAAGCGTCCAGCTGAGTGGGAATCGGCCCCCTCACAGAGGGCAGTACCGGCGCGCAGGAAATGGAAGGACTGCAGGGCCTCCCACCAGCTTTCGGCGGGGTGGGCGGGTACTTTACGGCAAATCTCCGCCATCTTGCGCAGCTCGCCGGCACGGACGGGATCGGTTTCCTTATCAGCCAGGGCACCCGCCAGACCGGCATTGCGATTAGCATAGGTGATCATCCCGTCGGCAACGATCAGCATGGCTTCATAGATGCTGCGGCGCTCGAAGGTTTCCAGCCCGGAAGGATCAGCGGGAGAAAGGGCATCGATGTACTCCTGAATTTCCTGCTTGATGCCCAACAGGCCCTTCTTGAGGATGGAAAGATAATCCTGGATGGAATGCGCCAACCCGCCGCCGATGAGCGGGGAGTAGCGGGCGCAGTCGCCTTCGTGCATAAATTCCCAGGCCTGCGGATAATGGCGGAACAACTCGTTGAAGAAAAATATTTCACGGGCATGAGTGCGCCAGTAAGGCCAGATTTCCTCTTCGAACAGCTGCTGGTCCTGGGGGGTGAAGACATAGCGCTGGTCGGCGCCCTGCAGCGCTTTGGTGATAAAGATACCCTGCTGCCACTCCTGGGTGGTGAGGGGAATATACTCCGGGGTGAAATCGACGATGTGGGGACCGCTGGAGGCAGCGCCCATGAACAGCTGGCCTGGCAGCAGGGAGATGGGGATCTCTTCAAAGACGCGCTGCATGGCCAGGGCGCGCCGCAGGGCAGGGTGCAGCCCCTCGGTTTCTTTATAGGAACGGGTGATTGACAATGCCTGGGCAACGGACAATTTGCGTTTGCCGTCCTGATAGTGGGGCAGCATTCCCTCCCGGATGACCTGGATACGCTTTTCCCGGGGGTCATCCGGCTGGAGGGTCATGCCCTCAAAGAATTCGCCGTACCAGGGGGCTTTGCTGCGCAGCCACCAGGGGGTGACATTATTTTTTACCTGCTCGGTCATATTCATTTCCTTAATATATATTTCGGACAGTCCTGCTGCACCATCCGGAAAGAACTCACCCCATGCATATCCGCCGACATTACCGACGTCCGGTGAATGATAAACCTTCTTCTAAATATTAAAGCCAATTATAAGGGAATTTTTGTGATATTTATCCACTGCATACCGCTGACATCCGGCACATGGGCCACCTCTTAACCCTGAACAGGTGGGAGAGGGCGGGATTGTATTCTGTGGGCAGCCAGGAACAGGCCGGAGATGAGAAGAAGCGGTAGTGAAAGGTAAACAAAAACATCCCACCCCTGCAGGATGATGTTGAAAGCCAGGTTAAATATAACGGTGTAAATCAAGAAGGCTATCCCAGACCGGAGAGGGTTGTTCCAGAACAGGATCAGGATGAACGCCAGGATGATCGAGGGCAGGGAGTGGATGATGAACCCGCCGATTTTTTCCAGCAGGCTGCCTGGCATATCAAAAACATCCAGGGAGAAGAGCAGCAGGAACAGGAGAAACAGAATGGCAAGGATGCGGGGGAGCCAGATGAATTTGGACGGAATGGATTGAACCTTCATATCATTCACGAACCTTTCTTGAAAACTATTTTCATAACCATACTATACGACATATTCTGGTAAATTGCATTGGTAAGAGAGAAATCTTTCTGGATTAATGCTTGACTTTAAGTATGGATGTTTGTATTATATTAATATTGGTTTGGTCGACAATTTTACAAAATTACAAAATCACCCTGATATTTTCTCAATCATTATTGTTTGAATTCAATATTTGCTCGGTAAATATCCAAATTCATGGATAAAGTAAAAAACACCTCATTGATTTCTAAAGGGGGATTTTTCTTCATTTTGGATGTATTTGGTTATTTATGTATTTATTAAATTGGGAGGTATTTATTGAATGGAGAGTTCAGCCAGGAAGTTAATACAGGAAGTTCCTATAGAAGGAAGAGATTTTCGGGGAAGTTATCCAAATATTGAAATACCAGATGTTGTGAAAGAAACAATTTATGATTCATTAAGAAGGAAACAAACCCATTATGTAAAGGTTCCCGGAATTCAACCATTGAGAGAATCAGTTTCTGGTTTTCTTAAAACTATGAATTTAGATATTTTGCCTGAACAAGTAATCATAACTGCTGGCAAACAGGAAAGCTATTTTGTCTCCTTACAAGGATTATCCAGGCAGTTCTCAGACATTGATGCACGGGGTTATCGTGAAGAAAGAAATTTAGCCACATTTAATGCCATAAGGAATAAACCAATCATTGGTATTCCGGCTGTCTGCCACCCGGGAGTAAGATTGGCTTTAAATGTCAGACCCCGGCAAGTTATGGAAATCCCAGTCAATCCGGATCTGGGTTATTCACCAGATATTAAGGCAATTGAAAACAGTATGTCCCAGGGGTGTGATGTCATTTATTTAGAGTCTCCAAACCAATTAACCGGGTTTATTTATTCTGAAGATATTGTCATGAGTATTTCACGTTTGCTTGAAAAATATGATGCTTTAGCAGTATGGGACCAGGGTCTGGCTCCTTCGGTGATGGATAACTATGTATCCTTAGCGAAAGTATCTCCCGATCGCACCATTGTCAATGGGGAGTTGTGGCCAGGAATTGGGATATCAACATGGCAAATTGGATATGTTGCTGCTCCAACCCCTTATGTTGAAGGCTTAACTGCAATCAAACAGGTGATTTCAATTTGTACAGGCACACCTTCCCAATGGGGGTATTTGGGAGGAGCGATTGCTTTCTCAGAAAAACATCCCCAACTCTTACAAGAAATTTCGGATTTGAAAAATGAAGTCCTGACAATCTATTCACAAGACAAGCGAATCCTTGCTGGACAGGCTGAAAGCATATTGGCCATTAATTTTGGATCGCATGTTGAAAAAGCAAAAGAACTATTAAATAAGTTAAAAATTCAGGTGATGGATGGTGCGAACTTTAATGCCCCTGGTGTATTAAGAATCACAATAAAGCCAGATGCCCTAACTGTAGAAGTAATCAATGACCTTTTGGAAGGGGTGATGGTATGAGTAATCTGTCTATTTCAAGCCTTAATAAGAAAAAAGGAACCGACTTAGTCTATTCATTAATGGCAAAAGCAGAACAATATAAGGTCACGATCAGCCTGGGCAGGGGTGATGTTGATTTAGAGACACCCAGCAACATCGTCGAGGCTGCCCATCGAGCTATTCTGGCGGGAGAAACAGGGAATCCCCGGTGGAAGGTTTACTTGATCTGCGAAAGGCAATTTCGGCCAGGATTAAACGAGTTAACCAGATCGATGCCGATCCGGAAACTGATATCGTTGTGACAAATGGAGGGCAGGAGTCACTCTTAATCATGTGCTTGACCTTGCTCAATACGGGAGATGAAATTATTGTTCCAGTCCCGACATACAACACCTACGCCGATGCAATTAATGTTGCAGGAGGCATTCAGGTGGATGTCTTAACCACCATCGAGGATAATTTTGCCATACGACCAAGTCTAATCAGAAAAGCCATCACAAAAAATACAAAAGTCATCCTGTTAATCTCCCCGAACAATCCCAGTGCCAATGTTGTTGAACCGGATGTTGTTAGAGAGATTGTAAATATTGCAGAGGAGTATGATCTGAGCATCCTATCCGATGAAATTTATGACCAATTCCTGTATGAAGGCGCCCAGCATTTAAGCCCTGCTTCGTTACCTGGTGGGAAAAACCGGACGCTCACTTTGAATGCCCTGTCTAAAACTTACGCCATGACTGGCTGGAGGGTGGGATGGGCAATAGGTCCGGAAAAAATCATGACCCGGTTCAAAGAAAAGAAAGCAGGCATCAGCGGACCAACTTCGGTTATCTCACAGATGGCTGGGATAGAGGCGTTGAATGGTCCCCAGGATTCAGTCCAAGAATCCCTGGAGATTTATAAAGAGCGCAGGAAGATTGTCATGGAATCGCTTGATGAAATGGGACTGCCCTACGGGAAACCCATGGGTGGACAATTCGCTTATGTGGATATCAGTTCAACCGGTTATGATGCAATCAGCCTGGTGGATCGTCTCATCGAGAATCAACATATCCTGATCTACCCTGGGACCGCATTTGGTAAGGATTGGTCCAACTATGTTCGGATTACTTTTCTGGCTCCCAAGGAGGAGTTGAAGGAGGGGATGGATCGGTTAAGAGCAGAGGTCATTAAAATCCGAAAAGGAGAATAAATATTGGTTATGACTTTCAATTTGGTGAGGATACAGGAAATGGTTTGTTTTATCCACGGATGATAACCTAACCCGTTGAAAGGCCTGATTTAAATGATAGTTATGATGGTATTTTCAGGGTTGCGCTGAACCTGAAAAGGCTGAGATGGAATACAGGTTGCTCTAACCTTGGGAGATGTTGGATGAAAGTTTTGATCACAGGTGTGACCGGTTTTGTGATGGCATCAGTGGCCAGGTATTTATCCAGGAATGGATGTGATGTAACCGGTTTAGACAATAGACTGCCTGATAGGATAACCATGAAGTTCTGGGGGAACAAAGTGACCGGATAAATTTAATTCCGGGAGACGTTACAAGCTGGGGGACATTCGAAGAAATTAAAAATAACGCTTCTTATGATGCAATTATTCATGGAGCTGCTATTACTCCAGATCCGAAAGAAGAATTTGGGGATAAAGCTTCACGAATTATTGAGATCAATGTGATCGGGACAATCAACGCTTTAAGGTTTGCTCTTTTGCAGGGAGGCCTGAAAAAATTCGTTTACATCAGTTCAACCAATGTATACCAGCCAAGCAATGAATTATTAAATGAAGATTGCCCACTCAACCCGGTCAGCCTGTACGGTATAACAAAATTAACTTGCGAACACATTGTCCGGCGGTATCATGAGGAATTTGGCCTCCCGGTGGTCAGCACACGGATCACATCCGTTTACGGGGCTGCAGAATATGCTACCCCAACCCGGCAAAATCCTTCCTTTATGTATCAATGTGCAACAAAAGCGCTGCAGAATATCCCGATAAGGATTAGCAACCCGGAACAAAAGGCGGACTGGGTATATGCGGAGGATGTATCATTTATGATCCATCAGCTGATCTCACAAATTGAACAACCCAGCCTGGTTTATAACCTCTCCAACGGTGTTCCCATCACTGCCGTGGAAGCAATCAATCTGATCCAAAAAGAGCTGCCCCAAACCAAATGGAGTATTGTAGAAAATGGAAGCGCGAATGTTACTTATCCATCCGGGAATCGGTTTGCGATATCCGACCGGGTGAAGCAGCAATCCGGTGTTGACTTTCAATACAATATCCAAACCGGCTTAAACCATTACATTAATGAAATCAAATCGATGTGCCTTTAATAATTCCGTTAGGGTGAGTGGACATGGATTATTTTCGATTTATCCTCAGAAGAGTATTACAGAGCATACCGGTATTATTGGGAGTTGGTTTATTAACCTTTTTCATCATGCGCATGGTTCCAGGCGATCCGGCCCTGATCATGTTGGGACGTCATGCTACTCCAGAAAGGCTTGCTGTTCTTCATGAAAAATTTGGATTGGACAAATCGATCTGGATCCAGGCGGGGTATTTTGTGCGTGATTTAGCCCGTGGTGATCTGGGAACTTCCATTATTACCCAGGAACCTGTGACAGAATTGATATTCAGAAGAGTAGAGGTAACCTTATTCCTAATTGCCTACTCAACCGTCTTAGCTCTCCTGATCACTTTGCCAGTAGCAACCCTGGCAGCTAGAAATCGGGACCGTTTATTTGATCAAATTGCAAGAGGATTTTTCACCGTAACAATGACAATGCCGAATTTTTGGATAGGGATCATTTTGATGTTGATTTTCAGTATTTACCTTGGAATCTTCCCGGTTTCCGGTTATGGAGTTGGATTCATGGGGCATTTGAGGCATTTATTTCTGCCTTCCGTCACCATTGGACTTTACCTATCATCCCTTGCCATCCGGAGTCTCAGAACCAGTCTGCTGGATTTATTTGGTGCAGGTCATGTATCATTTGCCAGGGCAAAAGGATTGAGCGAATCAAAAGTGTTCTCAGGCCATGTCCTTCGGAATGGATTGATCTCAACCGTAACCGTATTGGGAATTACCGTTGGATGGCTGTACGGTTCGAGCGCAGTAATCGAAAGGGTTTTTTCCATACCCGGAGCCGGTTTGCTTCTGATTGATTCGGTTTTTAGAAGGGATTACCCTGTGATCCAGGGGTTAATCATAACGTTTGGTTTCCTGGTCATTTTTACAAATTTTTTAGTTGATCTCATTTATGCTTTGTTAGATCCCCGGGTGCGTGTATGACCGTAAAAATCATTGATGATGCTTATCCAGTGGATACAACAAATCGAAAAGTGGACAAATTTATCACGTTTATCCGCAACAACCAAATGCTTACTATAGGAATTATTGGGACAATCGTGATCATATTAATAGGTATATTTGCACCATTAATTACCCCTTTTGATCCCCTTGAGCATTCATTACGAGGCCGCCTGCTTCCTCCTGGTGATGACGGTCATTTATTAGGAACCGATCAGTTTGGCCGTGACGTTTTTACCAGAATAATATATGCCATCCGAATCGATTTGACGATTGGTTTTTTGGGTGTATTGTTTCCCTTGATCATCGGAGTCCTTTTGGGGAGTGTGGCAGGATTTTTTGGGGAGGGGTATAGACTCCTTTATTATGAGGGTATTGGATGTATTTACAGCCTTCCCCTACCTGATTTTATTAATTGCGATTGTGGCTGTTCTTGGACCGAGCATCCAGAATTTATTTATTGCACTCACTCTTTCAGGATGGACTTCGTTTGCCCGATTAGTCAGGGGGGAGATCCTGGTTATCCGTGAACAAGAATATATTGAAGCCGCCAGAAGCCTCGGCTATTCCACTAATCGCATTATAACGAGACATTTATTGCCCAATGTAATGACACCGGTATTGGTTTTTGCGATGGCTGATATTGTCCTAACAATCATATTCTCTGCCTCCTTGAGTTATCTCGGTTTGGGCGTTCGCCCACCGACACCTGAATGGGGTGCGATGATCAATGAAGGACAAGTATTCTTGCGCGATGCCTGGTGGATTTCGACTTTCCCCGGTTTCGCAGCTGTTATTGTGGGGATATTCTTGTCACTAATTGGTGATGGATTGGCAGATTATTTGAAGACCAAAATCCATCTGATGCTGTACAAAAGGATTTTCGTAGATGATAGAACCAATTCTTAAGGTTGAAAATTTGACCGTTGTTTTTCATGGAGATCGAAAAAGATTAACGGCTGTTGATGACCTATCCTTCGAACTTTACCCCGGCGAAGTATTCGGTATCATTGGGGAAAGTGGATCCGGAAAAAGTGTTACCTGTCGATCCATCATGAAATTAATTCAATTTCCAGGTGAAATTATTTCCGGTAGTATTCATTATAAAAACGATGATCTTTTAAAAATCTCCAATAAGGATATTCACCGGTTTCGGGGCAGGGAAATTGCCATGATATTCCAGGATGCGATGGTAGCACTCAACCCTGTTAAACGGATAAAAGACCAGATCATTGAAACCTTCAAGGAAAATGGGGTTACCATTCAGGATAACAATTACGAAAATGCAGCAGTCAGCCTTTTACGTTCCGTAGGAATTTCTTCACCTGAGACTCGGATTAATGATTATCCATTCCAATTCAGCGGGGGTATGGCTCAAAGGGTGGTCATTGCCATTGCACTTGCACCTAATCCATCCATTTTATTAGCTGATGAGCCCACAAGCGCCCTGGATGTGACTATCCAACACCAGATACTCAAGCTTTTGTTGAATCTTCAAAAAGAGCGGAATATGAGTATGGTTCTGGTTACCCATTCATTCGGGATCGTAGCCCAAACCTGTGACCGAGTAGGTGTAATGTATGCGGGACAATTTGTCGAGATTGCAGATATTGATACCATATTTACTTTTCCAAGACATCCCTACACGATTGGTTTACTCAACTGTGTGCCCGACGTGGAAAGCCCCATCCTGCAACAATTAAAACCCATATCAGGCATGGTTCCAGATTTGTATCACATTCCAATAGGTTGCAGATTTCATCCGAGATGTCCAATTGCTGCTGAAGAATGTAAAACCTCAGATATTCCGTTTATTAATATAGCGAATGAGCATCAATCCAGGTGTATTTTTCATGATCGATTGGAAAAATCGACCGATATTTATAGCTACTAGGGATGATGTAAATGATCCATACCGATGAAATAAATTATTACCCGAAGAATAAAAAAGATCAGAAAAACAAAGTCCTGGTTAGTGCAATCAATGTGCGCAAATATTTTGTCATGGATAGTTCGCTAATCAATAAGGCCACCGGGAAACTTCCAAAAATATTAAAAGCCGTAAATGGAGTGACGTTTGATATTTATCGTGGAGAAGTATTGGGATTGGTTGGGGAAAGCGGATGCGGTAAAAGCACACTCGGGCGTTGTTTAATTCGCTTATTACAAATTGATGAAGGAAAAATTGTTTTCGACGATCATGACATTGTAAATATCAAAAGAGATGAGCTCAGGGCAATAAGAAGAGATGCAGATCATTTTTCAAAATCCCTATTCATCCCTGAATCCGCGCATGAAAGTCGGGGAAATTATTGCTGAGGTTTTACTGGTTCATCGGGTTTGTAGTCAAAACGATGTGCAAACCAGAGTGCAGTGATTTGCTGACATTGGTCGGGTTGTCCCCCTCCAGTATTGACCGGTTTCCTTCGATGTTTAGCGGCGGCCAGCAGCAACGGATCAGCATCGCCCGCGCATCGGCGCTTCAACCAAAATTTATTATTGCTGATGAACCTGTTTCTGCGTTAGATGTATCAGTTCAAGCCCAGGTATTGAATTTACTAATGGATATAAGAAAGCAATTCGGTCTTACCATGCTTTTTATCGCACATGATTTGGGAGTGATCAAGTATGTTGCTGACCGGATTGCTGTGATGTATCTTGGAAAAATTGTGGAAATTGCCTCAAAAGAGGAGCTTTTTAAAAACTACAAACATCCGTATACACGCACGTTGTTAAGGGCTGTCCCAAGGCTGGCACCGCACAGCATCGATCTTTCTTTGGGGATAAAAGGTGAGCTGCCAAGCCCGATCAATATCCCAAGCGGATGTCCATTTCACCCGCGATGTGAAAAGTTTCAGGAAAAATGCGCCAAGGATGTTCCGACATTAATCGAACATGATCAAGACCATTTTGTATCGTGCTGGTTTCCTTACGGCAACGGAAAAACACCAGCTATTGATAGACCAGTGAATTAATAGGGGAGATGAAGGAGGAGGTGATAAACGAATTTAAAAAATAGGTGTGATACCTTGTCGAATCCAATTTTTAACCAATAATTTTGGAGGAAAAATGAAACAAAAAAGTCTGATTTCTATTGTGTTAGGTCTGTTCATCCTGTCTTTTCTTCTGACGGCGTGCGGACCGGCAGCAACCTCTGCACCTGCTGAAGAAGCACCTGCCGCAGAAGAAGCTACGGCCGTTCCGGCTGTAGAGGCAACTGCTGCTCCGGCGGTAGAGGCAACAGCGGCACCCGCTGCAGAGGAAAAATCCGAAAAATATGGAGGTGTCCTGAGGGTTGCCAGGGTTGCTGACGTATATAAATGGGATCCACAATACATTGATGAGAATGATTCCCTGTGGGCGTCGACACAAATCTATTCTGCCCTGCTGAAAGTCTCGCAAGATGGCACCCAACTCGAACCATTCCTGGCTGATTCATTTGAGATGAACCCTGAAGCGACCGAGTTTGTTTTCAACCTCAATAAGGATGCAAAATTCTGCGACGGAACACCAATTACCTCAGAGGATGTGAAATTCTCATTTGAACGCGCCACAGAAAGTCCGGCAGTGCAATGGATGGTCCCGGCTGGAATGTCCTATGATGTCTCGGATCCAAATGTATTTAAAATCACCCTCGAAGAGCCCAATGTTGCTTTACCGTGGTGGGTGACCCTGTGGGGTATGCAGGTCGTTTCCAAGGCTTACGCGGAGAGCCACACGCCGGAACAAATGTTGAATGAGCCGCTTGGCAGCGGTGTTTTTTGTCTGAAAGAATGGAAAAAAGGTGAAGCGATTGTTCTGGAACCGAATCCTTACTCATGGTTAAAAGATGCAGAGGGAAATCAACTACCTTATGTGGATGAGGTACAATGGCTGGTTGTTCCTGATGCCAACAGCAGAACGTTGATGCTTGAAGCCGGTGAGGTCGATGTGGCTATTGACCCGCCCTATAACCAGGTAGAAGCCCTTGACGCCAAGGATGGCATCTCCGCCACCACTGCAGACCTGATGGGAGAGGCAACAATCTGGTTGAACATGAACAAATTCAGCGATCCCAAGGTACGCCAGGCTGTCAACTATGCGGTCGATAAGGAATCGCTGATCGACTTCGTCCTGGAAGGCTTTGGAAAACCAGCGCTCTCCTTCCTGTATCTCGGAAAATACACCAATGAGGACTACGGGTTCCGCTTCGACCTGGAGAAGGCCAAGCAGTTAATGTCTGAAACCGCCACACCGGATGGTTTTGATGTGGAGCTGCTCATCGTGGCTGGTGACAAGGTGATGGAAGATACCGCCGTAGTATTGAAGGACCAGTTGGCAAAAATTGGTGTAAATGTCACCATCACCCCGCTGGAATCTGGTTCATTCTTCGACCGCTGGTTTGCCGGTGATTTTGAGATGCTTTACAAGTTGAGCACGCTGGATATTTACGATTCCTCTGAAAACCTCAACATTGATATCAATGATGCCGGCTTCACCGGATGAAGGATGAGGAATTGTGGGCATTGGCTCAGAAGGCATCCGCCAACCCCAACGAGACCGAACGGGCACAGCAGTTTGATGAGCTGCAGAAGCGCTATCTGGAAGCCCCGCGCAGCTGCCCCTGTTCCACCCAATGGCCCGCTGGGGCTGAATCTGATAAGGTGCATGATTTCTCGATTCTCAATACCAACCTGCACCCCTTCTATTACGCCTATATGAGATAAGTAAGCAAACAGGTTCTCTGAAGCACCGGTATGAGGGATTTCCTATCCCCATACCGGCCCCATTTTTTGTAGAGGAAATGAATATGAAGCGATTAGAGAAAAAAGCGGCATTGATCATTGGCGGAACTTCGGGCATAGGTTATGCGATTCCCAAGAGGTATCTTGAGGAGGGAGCGTCTGTTATCATCACCGGGCGCACTCAATCGAAAGTGGAAGACAAATGCTCGTCCCTCAGGAAAACCGGAAGCCAGGTAGATGGCATAAAATGCGATGTCACCAGTGGCATGGATGTGAAACAGGCGATTGACTTCACCATCCAGCGATTTGGAAAACTGGATATTGCTTTGACCTCGGCAGGCACGACCGAAGACTGCGGAAATGCGGTGGAACTGTCTGAAGAAACCTGGCACCGCGTCATCGATGTCAACCTGACCGGATATTTCCTGCTGGCGAAGCATGTGTTTCCAGTAATGCAGGAGAGTGGGGGCAGTATCGTTAATATTGCTTGCACAGTTGGGCCTGGTGGGAGCCAGGGATGAGGTTGCATTATGCGCCTCTAAAGGCGGCGCCATCAATCTGACAGGCGCTGGCGCTGGACGGAGCCAGGTACGGCATTAGGGTAACTGCATCTGCCCGGCGGCTGTGGAAACCCCCATGCTTGAAAAATGGTACCAATCCCAGCCCGATCCCCAGAAATTCCGGGCGGACTGGTATGCAAGGCACCCCCTTGGGAGGTTGGGCAAACCGGAAGATATGGGCGGAGCGGCAGTATTCTTGCCTGCGATGATTCTGCCTGGGTAACCGGTGTAATCCTCCCCGTGGATGGAGGACTTACCGCCCAGTAGGGGGCATGTCAAGATTTGGATGGAGTAAAGACTGGAGGCAGCCATGATTGATTTGTTGATAAAAAATGTCAGGACCGACCACAAAGAACCTTTGCTTGACCTGGCTATTGACGGGGGGTACATCATTAACCGCGGCCCTGGATTAGATTATTTTGCGCGGCAGGTGGTAGACGGAACAAATCCATTGGTTGTTCCAGGATTTGTTGATAGTCACCTCCATCTCGATATTGCATTGATGAATCCCTGGGTTGTGCCAGGGAGGCAGGAATCTTTCCAATCTATGAAACGACTGAATGACCTCGTGGAATATCATCGGAAGGGTTTCAGCCGGCAGGATATAGAACGGCGCGGAGGGCTGGCCCTGGAGATGGCTCCGCGCCATGGAGTGGTGGCACTGCGGGCGCAGTGCCATCTGGACCCAGAGATTGGTCTCAAGCACATCGAGGCTTTGCAGACTGTAAAAGAAAAATCTGCGGGCAGAGTCGACCTGCAAATTGTCGCTTTTCCGCAGCAAGGATTACTGCGGAATCCAAAAACAAAGGATCTATTCCGGGAAGCATTCCGAATTGGGGCTGATGTGATGGGGTGCGCTACGACGCTTGATTATGATTCAAGTGGAAATTTCATCCCAAAGCGCATATGGATGCGGTTTTTGAGCTGGCGGAAGAGCTTGATATCCCGATGGATGCGCACGTGGATGCAAGCATTTTGGAACAAATTCAATTACGAAGACTTTGAGATTACCTACCTTGCTGAACAGACCATCAAGCACGGCTGTATTGGCCGGGTAGCGGCCGGGCATGTCACCGCATTGGATTCTGCACTGCCGGATGTTGCCGAGAGGGTGATCGAGAAAATTAAAGAAGCACAGATGACAGTTGTTGCGGTCCCAGATTTATACCGGGTTGGGCGGAATGATGTGCGCCATGTAAGACGAGGGCTGACGAGAATCAAAGAACTGACTGGCAGCAGGAGTCAATGTTGCCTACGCATCCAACAATGTTCGGGATTGTTTAAGACCAATGGGTAATATGGATTTGCTTGAAGAAACCCGATCCCTTGATGGATGCAGCCCACATGGATACGGTAGAACAGCTCTACCAATTGATGAATATGATCACCTATAACTGCGGCCAGGGGATTGGAATCGAGAGACTATGGATTGGAGAAAGGCTGCCGGGCGGATCTGGTCGTATTGAGAGGCAGCCTCGATCCCGGCTGCGGTGATCGGGCAGGCAGAAAAAGCCTACGTGTTCAAAAGCGGGAGGCTAATGGCCTGCCAACCAAGACAGTCAGCGAACGTTATTCAATGGAGACGTGGTGTATTCAACATTTCCAGTGAGAATGTGATTTCCATGGAAAAGAGTGGAGGAAATTATGGCGCAAGAATCGGGTTTAGATGAACGTAATTTACGATTTAGGAAAATTCGGACATCCATGGAAAATGATGACCTGGCTGCAATCATTCTTTCCGGCCATGGAAGCGGCGGGAGGCGGGGAAATATTCGCTATTTTGCTAACTGGCATATTTGGGATGGTGATGCTATGCCTTCTAATCCCATTAACAGAAGAACCTGCCCTGGTGTATACGGCGTATTCAGGCGGTGATAGGGCGTACGGATCGATGGATCAGGGATGTGGATAGTTGTTTGTATCCTCATGAAGGGATAGCTGCGGCGATGCAAAAACGCGGAATGACTTCGGGGAAGGTCGGAATTGCCGGGATGCAAGAGGGGATTATCTGCGGGAGCATTTAATTTTTTATCGGCAATGTTTGCCGCGATTGAGTTTGTGAGCGCTGATTTAATGGTTGACAGGATCCGGTCTGTAAAAAGTCCGCTAGAAATTGACCAGTACCGTGAATTATGGTCGTTAACCAAAAAAGCGATGAACTGTTTTATCGACCAGTCTAAAACCGGGTAGAACCCAGAGGGAAGTGAACGGCTGAATCCATTCGAGTATTACGGGAGGGTGGCGTATCTAGGCAGATTTAGTCCTGATGCAGGAAGGCGAAAGAAGGGGATTGCCGCTGGATGTGCCGCTGCAGTGTCAATGATGTAATACGTTACTACATGGAAATGTGCAGCCAATATGGACACTGGGCGGAAATCGATGTCTTTTGTGCGTTCAGGGAACAAACGAAATCGAGCATCGATTGATGGTTTCCGAAATTAGTGCCTACGAGCAAATTCGCAACTTCGCCAAGCGAGGCATCAGGCTCAGCGAGTCTGGGAGCTAAATTTGAGGAATTCCTGAGAAAGATGGGTGGATGTTCGCTGAATCTGAGTTCCACTTTGACTTTCACGGGCAGGGTATGGATATTATTGAATGGCCGTGGTTTTCTCCCAAACCTGACCACAACCAGGATGTGCACCTTGAAGAAGGGAATGGTATCGAGCTATCACCCGTCCCGGAATACGATCCCTCTATGTAGGTTGGCACCGTTTTGTGCACGACAACATCCTCATCACCAAAAACGGGGCTGAAAGGCTGAGCGGCGATTGGGATTTATCCTGGCGGATGATGAGATAGCAAGCTGATGAACAATCACCACATCATTGACGCACACATCACTTTAGGTCCCGCTCAATATTTTGATATCTAACCTGAGACTGTGCTGCAATTGATGGACCAGTACGATATAGAAAAGGCTCTGATCAGCCCGTCAGACCAATGGATGGCTGTTGATAACTGCATCGGGAATCGGAAGATGGCAAAATACGTGAAGGATTGGCCACGAACGCTTTACGGGTTATGCTTCTGTGAATCCCTGGTATAGAGAAAAGGCATCGTATGGAATTTGAGCGGGCTTTGGGCGACGGGCTTTGTGCCATAAAGATTAATCCGCTGAGGCAGGGATTTATCCTTGTGGAAAAAATTTGTGCACCGATATTGAAATTGCTAATCAATACAAATTAACTGTCTACGTGGTCACCGGTATTGGAGTACTATCCATGCCTTTCCAATTATCCGAAATTGCACGCAGATATCCCGAAGGCTCTTTTTATTATGGGGAGATCTGGGTGGAGCGATTTCCACCTGATGGATTTTCTTCCATCGGTCCAACAGTCACCAAATATATATGTCGAGACTGCTTATAATTTTCCGGAGACACTCGAACAAGGTCATAAAAACAATTGGTTCAGACAGGATAGTCTTCGCCAGTGATGCCCCGTTTTCGAACATGAAATTGGAAATTAAGAAAATTTCCAAGATTTAGATATCGATGCAGAATGCTTGTTCAGAAAATATTTAATGGGAATATTAGACATCTCCTAAATGAAAAAAGGATTTAATGATTGGATTCGATGAAAGTAATTGATATGCACAGCCATCTTCCAGGTAAGGCTTTCAATTATGGAAGAAAACCTACTCGTGGATGTGACCCATACAATGGATCAATCTGGGATTGATAAAGCCGTAGTTTTCACAATCGATGGTTTTTTTTATGATCCTTTCACTTGCAACAATCTATTAAATGAGCAGGTAAGGAGTCAGATGGACGCTTAATCCCATTTTGTACGGTTGACCCCAGGGATGAAATGGCATTTCTTGAAATTCGCCGATGTATTTGTGAACTTGGTTTTCGAGGAATAAAAATCCATCCCTGGTGGCAAGGCGTATCCCCTCTGGATCCATGCATGCAGATGATTGCTGAGGAGGCTGTCCGATTTAATGTGCCAATAATTTTCCATGATGGTACCCCTCCATTTGCATCACCGTTACAGATTGCATATTTAGCGGATGATCACCCGGATTTAAAAGTAATCCTTGGACATGGCGGGGGAATGGATTTATGGGTAGAAGCTGTAGCGGCAGTGAAAAGATATCCAAATTGCACAGTTTGTCTTTGTGGTTCGGCACACCCCCTGCAATCCTGCATCTCATGGTTGAAGAACTTGGACCGGAGAAAATAACCATAGGTACTGATGCCGGTTTTGGGGATGATTATTATGTGAATTACCGCATGGAGCAGTTTTTTGACCTCTTGAAGGATTTCCCAACAGTTGACCAAGAACGCATATTCTGGCATAACGCTTCTGATTTGTTAAATCTATGATAGTCGAAACAATCACGGTGAATTATTGGAGGAAGCCATGAAAGTGCCCATGTCAAATTTATCCGCTGAATACGAAGCTAACAAAGATGCAATTGACGCAGCTTTTCAGAGGGTAATAAAAAGCGGTAATTTTACATTGGGCGAGGAGGTTGATTTATTTGAGCAGGAATTGGCTGAATACTGCGGATCAAAATATGCGATTGGTGTTGGGTCTGGTACCGCAGCAATTGAACTGACCCTCAGAGCATATGGTATTGGTCCAGGTGATGAAGTAATTACGGTGCCGAACACTGATATTCCAACAACAGCAGCCATAAGCCATGTGGGAGCAAAAATTGTATTTGTAGATATTGATCAATCATCTTATAACATCGATCCAAAAAAGATTGAGGAGAAGATTACTAATAAAACAAAAGTGATTTTGCCTGTGGATCTTCACGGATACCCTGTGGAAAGGGACGAAATTCTAAGGATTGCCCGAAATAATGACCTGATTGTACTATTTGATTCGGCATTATCCCTTGGGGCAGAATATAAAGGTGATAAAGTCGGTTCCTTTGGACATGCCACTTGTTTCAGCCTGGCACCAACCAAAGTATTGGGTGCTTTTGGAGATGCGGGTGCTGTTACAACAAATGACAGCATGATCGCTGACAGAATCAAGGTACTAAGAAATTACGGTCATTCTTTGGAGATGGAAGCCGGTCAAGAAGGACTTCTTGGTTTTTCAAAATGGGAGTTTGTAGAAGAAGGTTATAACGAACGGATTGACGCGATTCAGGCAGCCATACTACGGGCGAGACTCCCCACACTGGATACACTTATCGATAAACGGCGGAGTGTTGCTCACATATACAATGAAGCCTTCTCCAGGTTAGATGTAACCTCCCCACTTACGGCGAGTCACGTTAAACATGTGTACAGGGCTTATACAATCCTTATCGAAAATCGGAATAAAATGCGCGAATTCACTTACTTTAAAAGGGATTGCGACCCATATTTATTATTGCCCACCTCTTCATTTACAGCCGGCGTATCGATATTTAGGATACCAGGAAGGGGATTTTCCGGTAACTGAACAGTACGGAAATAAAATGCTCAGTTTACCGATTTTTCCGGAAATCACGAAAGAACAAATAGAAATGGTGATAACAGCAGTCAAGAACGCAATTGAAGAAAATGACTATCAAAACAATATATAACGGATCAAAGGAGATTTTAAATATGAAGAATCGTACGCTTGTGTTATTTGATGAAGGAATTACACCGGGAATAGTTGACCAGATTGAATCCGGAGTTCCAACCGGGTGGGTTTTAGAAAAAACCATTAATAAAGCAGAGATCATCATTACTTCAAGCCAGGATATCACAGGAGATATTTTAAGTAAGGCTGGACCCGACCTGGGCTTAATTATTAAATTGGTTCCAGGGAGTGCGACGATTGCAAAAACGAAGGCGAAGATTGTGGAAGTTGGCGAACCAGCACTTTTTGGTGTTGCTGAGCATGCAGTGACCTTGATGCTGGCATTAAGCCGCCATTTATTGTATGTTGTAAAACAGACCAATGCTCAAAAGTGGGTCCCGGGAATCCGAAACCCCCATTCTAACTGATCAGCGCAAATATACTTATAACTGGATTGGCCTGGACGATTTTGGCATGATATTTGGCAAAACAGTCGGGCTGGTGGGTTTCGGGTATATCGGCAAAGAAGTAGCCAAGCGATTACTACCTTTCGGAGCGCGGATCATCTATCATGATATTGTCCGTGCTGATCCCAAAACCGAAGCGGAATACGGGGCTGAATACCGGGATCTAGATTCCCTGTTGAAGGAAAGCGATTTTGTATCGCTTCATCTAAAATTTTCCGGGGATAATGATAAGCAATTCGGTCGAAGAGAATTTGGATTGATGAAACCTAACGGCGTATTTCATCAACACGTCCAGGGGGCGCATGGTGGATGAGGAGGCGCTGGCTGATGCATTGGCATCGAAAAAGATTGGCGGTGCAGGTCTGGATGTGTTTTATTATGAACCTTTCCACCCTGACAGTCCCCTGGCGAAACTGGCGGGTGATCATGTAATCCTGACCCCGCATACAGCCGGCACTCCTAATGCGCAGGCATGGCAGATTGTATCAAACCAGGTGATACGGCTTATCAAAAATTTTTCATGATTTAAATAAAGGGAACTATGCAAACCAATGGGGATATCCACCGGTTGGATAAATTGGAGGCATTCAACTTACGAGACCGGGTTGAAAAAGAATTAAGGGATGCAATACTCTCTGGTGTCTTTCGACCCGGTCAAAAACTGGTTGAATCAGATCTTGCAGAACAATTAGATGTCAGCAGGGCACCCATCAGGGAAGCATTAACTGCTTTACAAAGAGACGGCCTGGTAGTTGATATCTTCCGGCGGGGGTATTATGTTGCCAAATTTACTGAGGAGGATATTGAAGAAATTTATAGTTTGCGTCTGATTCTTGAAATCGGCGGATTAAAACGTGCATACCCTAAATTAGTTGAGAATGATTTCAAAATATTACAGGGAATCGTGGATGATCTCGGCTTCAAGTTATTCAACCATGAAAACCATAACGAAATTGTCAATATAGATTTATCCTTTCATGAATACATTTTACTTTGTGCTAAAAATAAACGGCTTCATGTAATGTGGAATAAATTACGGTCCCAATCACAATTATTGATTAGCGTCACCAGTCAAACACGATATGATTTCCCTGGACAACCTAAAGCGATGCATCAAGCCTTGCTGGATGCAATCCATTTTCATGGAATAGAGGCAGCAGAAAAAGAATTAACCTTTCATATCCTGGATGCCCAGGATAGAGCCACCGAAACATTAGAAAAAATATAAGGTGTAAAGAAAGCTTACCTTTGTTGATACAATCTGGACATTTCTCTAATTGTTCATACTTCACCAAGTTCAAAGATTATTTCCCTGACATATATTTGCATATGAAGGGGGTTAGGGTATTAAAAGTTTGCTAAAGGTTGCTCCCTATCTAGTAATTTCGGTTCCTTCAGTAGCAAACGGATCAATTTTATCTAATAGAAATCACTCTGTATAGCCTTAGCAGATGTGTTGAATATTAAATTTTCATCTACCGCTTGAAATTAATAATTGGCATGCTATAATATTGTCATACCAATTATACGATGACAACCTATACCCCTATCAAGCGGCAGGACAAGCTCTCCAGCCAGGTGGCTGATACCATCCAGGATTTGATCCTATCCAAAAAGCTAAAACAGGGGGAACGCCTGCATACCGAGCGCGAGCTTGGTGAGCAGTTCCAGGTAAGCCGGACGGTGATCCGCGAAGCAATCCGCATCCTTGAGGCGCGCGGTTTGCTGGACACCCAGACGGGTTCCGGAACGTATGTCAGGGCCCTGCAAGGCGAAGATGTGGTCAATTCAATCGCCATGTATTTTTCCTCTCAGGACCCGGCCTACACCATAGAATCCATCATGGAAGTGCGCAGGGTGCTGGAAATCCAGGTGGTGAAACTGGCTGCAGAGCGGGCTACCGCGGAAAACATCAGCCAGCTTGAAGCAATTATGGACCAGATGTGCCGGTTCACCGATGATATTGACCTCTACTCCAAATGGGATCTTGAATTCCATTTATCCCTGGCTCATGCCAGCAATAATGAGTTGTTCAAAATTCTGATTGAACCCCTCGGTGGAGCCTTGTTTGAATTAATCTGGACTGCGTCAACCACCCCGGGGGCCATTGAGGATTCCTGCAAATTCCACAACGAAATCCTGGATGCCATAAAAAACAGGGATTCCACCCGCTCAATGGAATTAATGAAAGCCCACCTGGACCAGTCTCAACGGGTTGCACTTGAAGGTCAAATACATCGAAATTTGGAATTAGGAGGATTATGAATACTAAACTGATCTTTCTCGGTTATGGGGGGTATAAGATCATCACTCCGGATAACAAGCACATTGTTATTGACCCATACCTGACCGGTAATCCTGTGGCGCCATTGACACCGGAGACATTGGGGCCGGTGGACCTGTTGTTGATCACCCACAACGCCTATGACCATTTTGGGGATGCACCGGAAATTCTTAAGCGATACAGGTGCCCGGTAATTTGCGCCAAGGATGTCTCTCACCGCCTGACAGAAATTTTCAAGGTGGATCCGGATCTAATCCGGGTCACAATCTGGGGAATGGCGATGACTGTGGCGGGGATCCTGGTGCGTCCTATGCCCAGCGTACACTGGTCCTTTGGGGTCACGCCGGATGGAGGGCTGCTTTCCGGTCCTGCCATGGGATTCATCATTGAAACGGAACCTGGTGTACGCATTTATCATCCCGGTGATACGGCGATTACCCAGGATATGAAACTGTGGGGTGAGCTTTATAAACCAACAGTAGGATTGATGCATGTGATGCTGCCGGAAAATTCTTTACCGCACATGGAATGTTACCTGTGCGGTGAACTTACAGAAAGTGAAGCAGTTCTGGCCAGCCAATGGCTGGGGCTGGAGCACATCGTGGCAAGCCACTATATAGACGCCGAATCCGAAGGGGTAAAATCCTTCCTTCGTGAAGCGGAAAAAGCCAGGGAAAATGGCGAGCTGAACGCCAAGGTCAGCGTGGTAAAACCGGGAGAAATCCTGGTCCTGTAATCTATTCCTTTTTGGAGGTACAAAATGCCAATAAGCGCAATCAGCATGGACGAATCGTTAGCCAAGCTGGAAAAATTTAAAAAAGAAGTTATGCAGGAACTGAAAGCCCCGCCGGAACTTTCCATCGAAGACCAGTTGGAAATTTACCGGAAAATGGCGCTCATCCGTGAATTTGATACCAATGTTAAAACCTTATGGAAACAAAATTTTATCTACGGCCTGGCACACGCCTATCTGGGCGCAGAAGCGGTGGCCGTGGGTGCCTGTGCGGCGATTAGGAAAGGCGATTACATCACCAGCACCCACCGCGGACATGGACATGTGATTGCGATGGGTGGAGATGTAAAAAAAATGATGTCGGAACTGATGGGTAAAGCCGACGGATACTGCAAGGGAAAAGGCGGATCGATGCATATTGCCTCGGTGGATGACGGCATGCTTGGCGCAACCGGAATTGTGGGCAGCGGCATGCCTATTGCAGTTGGTGCCGCCCTTTCAGCCCAGGTGCTGAAGAAAGATTATGTGACCATCTGTTTTCATGGAGACGGCGGTACCAACCAGGGCGTCTGGCATGAATCGCTGAACCTTGCAGCGGTCTGGAATCTTCCGGTGATCTTCTTATGCGAAAACAACCAGTGGGCGATTTCCTTGCCCTATGACAAAGCGGCAAAAAATCCGAACGTCGCAGACCGGGCGATCGGTTATGGCATTCCGGGTGTGACCGTGGATGGATTCAATCCTTTTGCGGTATATGCAGCTGTTCGCGAGGCGGCGGTACGGGCCCGCAAAGGTGAAGGACCCACGCTGGTCGAAGCCCGTTATTACCGTTATATCGGCCATTTTGTTGCGGATGATGAACGATACCGCGACACAACCACCAACATTCCATGGGCTGAGAGTATGGACCCGCTAAAGCGCATGCGTGAATATCTGGTGAGGTCAAAGGTGGCGGATGAGGCCAAGGTAGATGAGATTTACGCCTCGGCAGCGAAGGAAGTCCAAAATGCGATCGACCACGCCAAAGCGGCGCCGGAACCTGCTGCCGATACCCTCTATAACGATATTTATTCCCCTGAATTTGTAGCAAGATATGGCGGTGAATGATGAGCAGAACAATCACAATTAAGCAGGCATTGAATGAAGCCCACATGGAGGAATTTGAGCGTGACCCGCGTATTATCATCATGGGGTGTGATGTCGGAATTCGCGGCAATCCCTTTGGGCTGACCAAGGGATTGTATGAGAAATTCGGTGCTGATCGTGTACGGGATACCCCCATCTCTGAAGCGGCCATCGTTGGAACCTGCCTGGGAGCTGCTGCTACAGGATTGCGACCGATTGCTGAAATCCTATTTTCGGACTGGATCACCATCCCGATGGATCAAATTGTCAACCAGATCGCCAAGATCCGCTATATGTTTGGCGGCAAGATCAATGTACCGATGGTGATCCGCGCTCCAGTTGGTGCCGGCGGCGGCCAGGCTGCCCAGCATTCCCAATCATTTGAAGCCTGGTTCAGCCATGTTCCGGGGCTGCAGGTAGTGATGCCAATCACTCCGTATGATGCCAAAGGGCTTTTCAAAACTGCCATCCGCGGTAATGATCCGGTGCTCTTCTTTGAACATAAACGCGGTTACGAAATCACCGGAGAGGTGCCTGATGAGGGTGTTGATTACACGGTTCCGTTTGGTGAAGCGGTCGTGCGGCGCGAAGGGACAGATGTCACTATCGTAGCGGTATCCATCATGGCTCATAAGGCTCTCGCCGCCGCAGAGGAATTGAGCAAGCTGGGGATTGAATGTGAGGTGATTGACCCGCGCACCATTTACCCCTTTGATTATGATACGGTCATTAAATCGCTCAGCAAGACACACCGGCTGATTGTGACACATGAATCCAACCGGCGTTCGGGTATCGGTGCGGAAATTGTCTCACAGGTGGTGGACAAGGCATTTGAAGAACTGGATGAAAAACCTGTCATTGTGGCCGGGTTGAATGTGCCCATGCCATACAGCCGCTCGCTGGAAAGCCTGGTGATCCCAAGTGAAGAAAAAATTAAAGAAGCTGTCCTGAAAATGATGGATCGGGCTTAACGAGGGAGATATGGCAACTTTTTTTGCGATGCCGAAACTTGGCATGAATATGATCGAAGGACGGATTGTCAGCTGGCTGGTCAATGAAGGCGCTCATGTAAAAGCCGGACAATCGATCCTGGAAATTGAAACCGATAAAGCCACCAATGAGGTGGAGGCACCAGTCAATGGCATCATCGGCAAGATTCTTCACCGGGAAGGCGAAGACGTACCCTGCAATGGCGTATTGGCGGTGCTGCTGGATGAAGGTGAGGCACTGCCTGCAAGGATTCCGGTGATGGTGGGTGAGGATGTCGCCCCAAAAACGGAGGTGCAAACCAAAAAAGAGGTATCCCAGGAAACATCTGCAGACAGTCCGGGAGCCAGGACCATCCGGCGGTCGGATTATCATATCACCCTCTGCTAAAAAATTGGCGCAGGAACTGGGAATGGATATCACAAAGGTGACTCCCAGCGGCAACCAGATCCGGCGTGAAGATGTGGAACGGGCTTACCAGAACGTGCAGAACCAAAAAACTGCCCCCAGGGATCCTGTACCTGAAGTAACCAAAAAGCCTTACGCGGGTATCCGTAAATTGACCGGGGAACACATGGCGCAGTCCGTCCATACGACAGCACGGGTGGCCCTTACCCTGGATGTCAATGCTGAAAAATTAATCAATCGGCGCCGGTCGCTGGAATTCACTGTTGGAAAAATCAGCTTTAACGTACTGATTGCCCAGGCGGCGGCGAAGGCATTAAAAGAGTATCCAACCATGAATTCCAGATTGGTCGAAGATGAGATCTGGGAAATGGGAAACGTCAATATTGGCATCGCAGTGGATACAGAACGCGGATTAATGGTGCCGGTGTTAAAAAATGTTGACCAGAAAACAGTTGAGGTGCTTCACCGGGAATTCTCCCAGCTGGCTGAACGTGCGATGGCAGGTAAAGCAACTCCACAGGATTTGGAGGGCGGCACTTTTACAATAACCAATTTAGGGGCACAGGAGATTGAATCTTTTGTGCCGGTGATTAATTTGCCCGAGTGCGCCATCCTGGCGGTAGGGGCGATTATGCCCAAAGCGGTTGTGATGGATGAAATTGTGACAGCCTGCAAGATGATGTCCCTGACCCTGGTCTTTGATCACCGCCTGGTGGATGGCAGTATGGCAGCAAAATTTCTCCAGCGAATAAAACATCTGCTGGAAGAATAGGTTTTGGTTTGGAGGGATATGGCGTTATGAATGAAAAAATTGGTTTTATCGGATTGGGAATCATGGGCCAGCATATGGCTGGTCACCTTTTGGCAGCCGGGTATGAATTGTCAGTATTTGACGTGGTTCCATCACAGGTGGATGCAGTGGCAGCCAAAGGAGCCAAAGCCTGCAGCTCATGCAAGGAAGTTGCCCAAAAAAGCGATGTGGTCATTTCAATGGTTCCTGATTCTCCTGATGTTGAGAAAGTGGCCCTGGGGGAAGGCGGGATCATTGAAGCGGCGCGTGAGGGATTGATCTATATCGATATGAGCTCTATTGCCCCAAAAACCGCCATCAAGGTGGCCGAAGAATTGGGCAAGAAGGGAGTGCTGTGCCTGGACGCCCCGGTGAGCGGTGGAGAAGCCGGCGCCATCAACGCAGCGTTATCGATCATGGTAGGAGGAACCCAGGCGGTATTTGACCAGGTTATTCCTATTTTTGAAAAAATGGGGAAAACGATTACTCTTTGCGGAGGTAATGGCGCCGGGCAAACCGTGAAAGCCTGCAACCAGATTCAGGTTGCAATGAATTTTATCGGTATGGCAGAAGCGCTGGTGCTGGGAACCAAGGCAGGAGTCGATCCGGCTATTATTATCAAAGTATTGAGCGGCGGATACGCCCAAACCCGGGTAATGGATGTGCGCGGCCCGAAAATTATCCGGGGTGATTTTCAACCCGGGTTTCAAAAGCCGGTTTCACTACAAAGATTTAAACATTATTATGGACACGGCGAGGGCATTAAATGTCCCTCTGCCTGCCACGGCAGTAGCCCATGAGCTGTTCTGTGCAATGATGGCAGCCGGGTTGGGTGAGCTGGATCATTCTGCTGTGATCAATATCATTGAAGACCTGGCAAAAATCCAGGCGAGAACAAAAATCGAATGACCTCAAGCCGGGTATATTGGCATGGTATTGAAATATGTTGTTTAACACATATAAGGGATTTTAACTGGGATAAATCAACAAAATTATCTTAATATAATTTAAACCCAGTTGACTTTTGATTTTGTTTTCTGTAAAATGAATTTGCAAACGTTTGCAATGGCGCAAGGACGGTGGTAATGGATTATTCCGATGGGCTTATCCAGGAATTGAAGATAATCAGCAATAACATCCGCCAGGAATCCATTCGTATGACGTTTACCGCCCAAAGCGGTCATCCGGGCGGATCACTGTCGGAAGCTGATATTCTGGCAGCCCTTTACTTCCATGCTTTAAGAATTGATCCAAACAATCCCCATTGGCCGGATAGAGACAGGCTTTTAATTTCCAAAGGACATGCCTGTCCGGGATGGTATGCCGCCCTGGCGCTGCGAGGATATTTTCCGGTGGAAGAACTCAGCACTTTCCGGCAGATCAACAGCCGCCTGCAAGGCCACCCGGACATGAAAAAAACACCCGGCGTGGAAATGACTGCCGGGCCATTGGGTAATGGGCTGGCAGGCGGAGCCGGTATTGCTCTCGGGGCACGCCTCCAGAAGATGGATTTTCATACTTTTGTCCTGATCGGCGAAGGTGATTTTCAGGAAGGCTGCACCTGGGAAGCCGTCATGTTTGCCGGTTACCGCAAGCTGTCCAACCTGACCTGTATTTTTGATTACAACGATTCCCAGGTTGACGGCCCAACCCACGAGATCCTGGATGTGAGGCCAATAAAGGATAAATGGCTGGCCTTCAATTGGGATTTCAGCGAAATTGACGGGCATGATATGGTCCAGATTCTGGAAGCCCTGGCATGGGCTAAAGAATCGACTGAAAAACCAACCGTGATTCTTGCCAGGACAACGAAAGGGAAAGGGGTTTCCTTCATGGAAAACCAGGCTGCCTGGCATGGAAAAGCACCCAACCAGGAGCAGGCTGACCAGGCTTTAAGAGAACTCCAGGAGGAGCTTGCGTGACAGAATACAAAATGCTGCGTGAATCCTTTGGAGAAGCGCTTGTCCAGCTGGGGGATGAATTCCCAAACCTGGTTGTGCTGGATGCGGATATTTCATCCTCCTTGAAAACCGGAGCATTTGCCAGCAAATTCCCGGAAAGGCATATCAATTTTGGCGTTGCAGAGCAAAATATGCTGATGAGTGCCGCCGGATTGGCAACTACCGGATTGATCCCATTGGCCTGCACCTACGCCACTTTTGCCAGCATGCGCGCCTGTGAGCAGATCCGCAGTATGATCTGCTATCCAAAACTAAATGTAAAGGTTATGGCAACCCATGGAGGCATGGAGGTTGGCTGGGACGGACCCACCCACCAGGCGACCGAGGATATTGCCATGATGCGCAGTATCCCCAACATGACCGTGATTGTTCCAGCGGATGCCACAGCAGTACCCATCCTGCTACGCCAGGCCATTGAACTGGATGGCCCGGTCTATTTCAGGATGGGTCGTAACCCGGTACCAGTGATTTACCAACCGCAGGTCAAGTTTAACTTTGGGCAGAGCTTCCATCCTGCGGAAGGGTGAGGGTATCCTGCTGGTTGCTGCCGGCAACATGGTAGCCACGACCCTGCAGGTTGCAGACCGGCTCAGCCTGGTTGGAGTTCATGCCAGCGTACTGGATATGCACACCATTAAGCCGCTGGATGGAGAAACTCTTGCCGACCATGGCGGAAAATGCTGACCTGGTAGTTACCCTGGAGGATCATAATATCATTGGCGGATTGGGGGGGGCGGTGGCGGAATATCTATCTGAACATCTTCCCCGGAAGATGAAACGGATTGGGATTCAGGATATCTTCACCGAATCCGGGGTGCCTGAGCAGTTGTTTGCCAAGTATCACCTGGATGCGGATGGCGTTCTGGAAATCCTATTAAATATCGTGCCTGGAAAATAATCATTCCAAATAATCATGATGCGAGGGATCTATGGATGAAAAAGACGAAAAATATTTAGAAATGTATCGGAAAATGTGGCTCATACGGGTGTTTGATGAGCAAACGCGTGATTTATTTATGAAGGATATGATTCGAGGTGCCACGCACGTGTACATTGGAGAAGAAGCCATTGCGGTTGGGGTCTGTGCAGCCCTAAAGGATACAGATTACATCACCAGCACCCATAGAGGTCACGGCCACTGCCTGGCAAAAGGCGGGGACCCAAATATGATGATGGCAGAATTATTGGGGCGCGTTGACGGCTATTGCAAAGGAAAAGGCGGTTCCATGCATATCGCTGACCTCGATCTCGGTATCCTGGGTGCCAACGGCATTGTAGGAGCAGGGATTGGTCTGGCAACCGGGGCTGCGTTTGCCTGCAAATACCGGGAAGACGGCGGCGTTGCCGTATGTTTCTTTGGGGATGGCGCTATCAACCAGGGAGTATTTTATGAATCCGCTAACATGGCGGCATTGTGGAAATTACCGATCATTTATGTCTGCGAGCGGAACAGGTTTGCCGAATTCAGCTACTCGGACTGGTATTTTGCTGACCCGGATCTGACCAAGCGCACTGAGCCTTTTGGGTTTAAAGGGATAGAGGTGGACGGGAATGACCTTCTGGCAGTCTACGAGCTGACTACTGAACTGGTTGCAAAGGCAAGAAAAGGGGAGGGGCCATTCTTTGTGGTTGCCGACACCTATCGCATTTACGGCCATACCATTGGTGATCCATTGGCCTATAGAACAGCAGGCGAGGTCGACGCCTGGAAAGAGGAGACCAAGGATCCCATCCTGCGATTTAAGAACTACCTGATCCGGGAGGAAATTGCATCTGCTGATCATGTCGCAGAAATTGAAGGTAATATCAGGCAGACCATTGACGTGGCGGTCAGTTTTGCAATGGAAAGCCCGCATCCTTCACCGGCTTCTTTAATGGAAGATTTATACGTTAACGAGGTGGAATAATGGCTGACAGAATTATTGAATACCGTGAAGCCTTAAATGAAGCGCTGCTGGAGGAGATGGCTCATGACCCGAATGTATTTATCATGGGTGAGGATGTAGGACGATACGGCGGAGTATTGAAAGTCTCGCGCGGCGTGTATGAAAAATTTGGAGAAAAACGTGCCATTGATACGCCGATTGCGGAGGCAGGATTTACAGCCATTGGAGTGGGGGCTGCTCTGGCCGGCTTGCGGCCGGTAGTCGAACTGATGTACATTGATTTCAGCACCCTCGCTACGGATTCAATCATCAACCAGGCTGCCAAAGCGCGCTACATGTTCGGGGGTAAAGCCAAAGTTCCCATTGTCATACGTACCCAGGGAGGTGCTGGACGCGGTAATGCCGGGCAGCATTCCCAAAGCCTGGAAGCCTGGTATGTCCATATTCCCGGATTGATCGTCATTCAACCCTCCACACCGTATGATGCCAAGGGCTTGTTCAAGTCAGCCATCCGCAGCGATAATCCGGTTGTCTTCATTGAACACAAACTCCTCTATAACACAAAAGGTCCAGTTCCGGAGGGTGAATACCTTATCCCCATCGGGAAAGCAGATATTAAACGCGAGGGAAAGGATCTTACCATTGTTGCTACATCAAGAATGGTGCTATTTGCCCTCAGTGCAGCCGAAAAACTAGCCCGGGAAGGTATTGATGTCGAGGTTGTTGATCCGCGAACACTCAAACCCCTGGATATGGAAACTATTGGTGATTCAGTCAGGAAGACACACCGCCTATTGATCGTCAACGAGGGAGTTCGTACCTGCGGGTATGCAGGTGAGGTTATGGCGCGTGCTTATGAAGAGGTATTTGATTATCTGGATGCGCCGATTGTACGAGTTACCACAGAGGATGTGGTGATCCCATTCAGCGGTGTATTGGAATTAATTGCCATTCCCAGTGAAGAAAAAATCATCGATGCGGCACGAGGTTTTTTTAGTTAGGGAAAAGAATTTGTATCATGTCAACCACGATTAAGCAAATTGCCAGCGAACTGGGGATCAGTCCATCTACTGTTTCCCGTGCACTTTCCGGCTATCCATATGTTGCCAAGACAACCAGGGAGAAAATCTTAACCAAGGCTGACGAGATGACCTATACGCCTAACCTGTGGGCCCAGAGCCTGGTAGGAGCCGGCACGAACATAATCGGGTGCGTGGTATTGGAGTTATCCAACCCATTTTTTATTCCCATGCTGCGGGCAATAGAGGATATCACTGACCAGCGAGGATACATTACCTTTATTGGTGAATCAAGAAGAGACCTTGAAACAGAGAAGCAGGTTATTGAGCGCCTGCGCAGGATACGAGTTTCCGGTGTGGTGATTACGCCTGTACTTTCTGATCTAAGCCACCTGGAGAAACTTGAAAAGGAAGGGGTGCCGGTTGTCGTAGCCGGACGAAACCCGGATAAATTTGATTCCGTCAATGTTGACAATGTAAAAAGCGGTATGCTGGCAGGAAAGCACTTTGTTGAAATGGGATTTAAGAAAATCGCATATGTCCAGAGTGGAGATCCTTTCAATTATCCAGAGAGAGACCGCCTGATTGGCTTCAAAAAAACTCTCGCCGAAGCCGGGCAGGAATTAATGGCGATTTATTCTGTAGGAAATAACCGCATTACAGGCGGCGAAAAAGCGGGCGATATGTGGCTTTTTGATAGTAATCAACCGGACGCTGTCTTCTGCTCCAATGACCTGTTGGCCATGGGATTTGTGCAGCGCATAGTCCGGCAGTGCATCCAGATACCCGATGATGTGGCAGTACTGGGCCATGATGACATTCCATTTGCGGATACCTTTGTGGTTCCCCTTTCAACCATTGCGATGCCAAAGTTCGAGCTGGGTGAACACGCAGTAAATTTACTGATGGAACGTATTGCCGATTATGAATATCCACATGAACCCAAAATGGTCACCCTTGAACCCGAATTGATCATTCGGGAATCATGTGCCTGACAGGTGAAAAGGATAAGGAAAATTGTATGAGTGTATATCGGAGGATAGATGGGTAAATTGACCGATAGGGTTGCGCTTGTCACCGGTGGAGCGAGTGGAATTGGGAGGGCAATTGCCATAAGGTTGGCCTCTGAAGGAGCCAGTATAGCGATTGTGGATATTAATAAGCAGGCTTCACTGGAAGTGGCTATGGAGATTGCCTCACTCGGCAACAAGGCCATTGCGATTGCCTGTGATGTGACCGAAGAAGATCAGGTTAATGGGGCTGTGCGGCGTACAGTTGATGAGTTGGGGGCGCTCCATATTTTGGTTAACAATGCCGGAGTAAGCCCATTAAAACCGTTTAATGAACTTGAATTGGCAGAATGGAACAAAGTGCTGGCAATCAACCTCACCGGTCCATTCCTGTTTATGAAAGCGGCTTTTCCGCATATTGCAGAGGCCGGGCGAATGGGACGCATCATTAACATGGGGTCGCTGGCCGGGCAGATTGGGGGTATTGCTGTTGGGCTCCACTATACTGCCAGTAAAGGCGGAATCATGGCGGTGACCAAACAAATGGCCAAGTTACTTGCCCCATACCGGGCAACGGCCAACAATATCGCCCCGGCGACCACGGATACACCCCTGGTCCAGGCCTGGCCTGAAGAAACCAGGCAGGCATTGATCAAACAGATCCCTCTTGGCAGGCTTGTTCATGCTGAGGATGTTGCGGGAGCAGCATTATTTCTTGCCTCGGATGACGCGCAGTTTATCACCGGGGCGACGATTAATGTCAACGGCGGTATGTTTATCGCCTGAACCATAAAGGAGGATGAAATGGCAAAAAATCTTGCAGAAAAATTTACCGACTTAATGGCTGAAGCAGAAATTGTGGACCTGTCCCATCTCATAGCAGAAGACCTGCCGGCGGCATGGCCAACCCATATGCCGCTGCAAATACGGGTCTGGAATTACTACACCGAACAAACGGGTATGCACTATGTGCAGTCCAAAGCGACTTTCCAGACACGCTGGATGACGATGGACGAACATGTCGGCACACATTTTGACGCTCCCCCTCATTTTATCCCGCCTTCACAATCTGGGCTGCCTTATGCCAATGAATGGGGTGACATATCCGGAGATAAAGTGCCGATGGAACAAATGATCGGTCCCGCAGCGGTCATTGACTGCAGAGAGCTGGATGGAAAGGCGGAAAATGGTGCCAGCCCCCTGGTTGAAGTTGGCTTCGTAAAGAAATGGGAAAGCCTGCTATGGCGAGATCAAGGCGGGCGATATTGTCGTGTTTTTTTCCGGCTGGGATAAGCACTACGTCAAGGGTCCCGCAGGTGACCATTTTGGAGCGACAGTGATCCATGGAACAACACCTGCCTGGGTAGCTCCTTCCCTGGGGACGATCGACTACCTGTTTGATAAGGGTGTGCGCTGCCTGGCTACCGATGGAGCAAGCGTGGGTGCAGCCCACATCGGGGTTGAAACGCATGTTGGTGGGCTTGGAAAAGGGATGGTGTACATTGAGGCGCTGACCAATTTAGCGAAACTACCACCCAGCGGATCTTTCCTGGTCTTCCTGCCCCTCAAGATCAAAGGTTCAACCGGTGCACCGGGGCGCGCTTTTGCAGTTGTTGCGAAATAAATGGTTGCTTGATATTGATATTCATCAGTCATAAGACCCTTTAAGAAATGGTTGAAAGGTTGAGATTATGGCGATAGAGATCACGATGCCCAAGCTTGGGTTAACGATGGAAGAAGGAACAGTTACATACTGGCTGGTCAAAGAAGGGCAGCCTGTTGTGGCGGGGAAACCTCTCCTGACAGTAGAAACCGACAAGGTCTCCATAGATGTGGAGGCACCAGCCAACGGAATCTTGCTGAAAATTCTGGTTGAGGAAGGAGTTACGGTCCCGATTTCCACAACCATTGCCTATATTGGAGAACCCGGTGAAAATGTCCCGGAAAAGGTCGAAAAGCAAGCCGAACCGGAAGCAATTGCACCTGCTATGACCCGGACTGTTGAAAAACAAGCAGCTGCCAGTCCGAGGGAATCCGGGAAACCCGTTTCCATTTCTCCAATAGCCAAAAAAATGGCTGTTGAAAACAATATCCCCTATGAGAATATCAATGGATCAGGACCGGGCGGCAGGATCGTTGAAGATGATATCCGCAAAGCCATACAGGAAATGACACAGGAAAAACTGGAGGAAGCATTTACTGTTGAAAAGTTGTCCTCGATCAAGCGGGTAACTGCCCAGCGCATGAGCGAGAGTTTCCGCAATGTACCCCATTTTTACCTTCGCCGCCAGCTTAATATGGAAAAAATGGCCGTATTAAAAGAGAGACTTGGGAATGATGCCAACCTGGCAGGCCAGGGAAAAATAACCTTCACAGATTTAATGCTAAAAGCGCTTGCGGAAGCCTTGAAAGATCATCCTTACCTGAATGCAGCCTGGTCTGATGAGGGAATCCGTCTTTACCAGAAAGTAAATCTCGGGGTTGCCATTGCTGTAACACAGGGTCTGGTTGTGGCGGTGATCAAAGACGCTGGTTCCAAATCCCTTCAGAATATCGCCCTGGAGCGGGCAACGCTGGTTGAAAAAGCCGGAGCAGGGAAACTTACCCAGGATGATATTGGTGATGGCACATTCACACTTACCAATCTTGGCATGTATGATATTGATGATTTTTCGCCAATCATTAACCCGCCCCAGAGCGGCATAGTTGCAACCGGGAAAATTGCCGAGGTGCCAGTTGTGGAAAATCACCAGGTGCAGATTCGGCGAATGATGAATGTCACCCTGGCGGCTGACCATCGCGTTGTGGATGGTGCACAGGCGGCACAATTTTTGAAAAGTCTTGCTGAACTGGTTGAGGTGAATCCTGAGCATTTGATGGAATGATTCCTAAGGAGAGAATTAATGAAACTAATCCAACGTGAGCAGCTGCAGAAAGAATTTCTTCCGGGAAGGACAATCCAGAAGGCGGTGGGAAAGGATGCGCCCTCTCAAAGCCGCCGCATGACCATGGGTTTTGCTCATTACTCGGATGAAAGCGGTGCGATGGAACCTCACCATCACGCCGAGGAGATTGTTTATATCCTGAGTGCCAAAAACGGCTGGGTGCGGCTGGGTGTAACTGCTGACCAGCTTGGTGATCCCATCACACTGCAAGCAGGCATGACTTTACATTTCCCGCCGCTGGAATGGCATGTATTTGAGTTTGAGCCGGGAGGACATGTGGACATCATATTCATATACGGGCAAGTGGATAATATCCGGCCTGAAGAGATCCTTCCTTCCCGATGATGATCGCCAGGCATCCCTGATAAAGGTGTTGAAAACATTAATGAATAAAAGCAGTTCTTCAAGAGGAATAAATAACGGAACAATGCATCAACCGGGAAGTGTGGCTGATAACTGAAACAGGATTAAAATAAAATTAATGACCAAGGCATTTAAAATGGATGGTCTTATCAGGGATCTACTTCTCAATAAAAAGTAAGTGACAACAGAATTCATAAAAAGAGGAGAATATAAAAATGATTATTGATGCACATGCGCATTTGGGAGATCGATTTGTGCTTTGATGAAGTACGGGAAGAAGATGACATCATCCAGAAAATGGAGACCAATCAGGTCGATGTGACCATCGTGCAGCCGATGTTTGGGGCGGTCTATCTCGAGGATATCCGGGCAATACACGACCGGATATATGAGATGACACAGGCTCATCCAAGGCGGATTTTTGGACTTGCCAGCATGACACCATTGATCCATGAGGATGATTATTATGCGGAAGCCAGGCGGTGCATGAAGGACCTGGGATTTGTAGGAATAAAACTACACCCGGCTACTCATGGAACTACCCCTACCACTAAACGGGGAGAGATGGTCTGGAGGGTATGTTCCGAGCTTGGCGTACCGTTAATGGTACACACCGGTGCCGGAGTCCCGGCGGCGCTGCCCGCCAATGTGATTGGGCGCTGCAAGCAGTTTAAGGAAGTGACAGTCATCCTGGCTCATTCGGGGATGATCTCTTTCGCAGGGGAAGCCTTCCTGGCAGCAGCAGAATGCCCGAATGTGATACTGGAAACTTCCTGGACTGCCGCACACCATATTGAACACTTTATTGAACTTTTTGGAGCCGACCGGGTGATGTTTGCCGGAGATGAAGGGACCAACCAGGTTGTTGAACTGGCGAAATATCGTTCCTTGCACATAACTCCAGACCAGCTGGAGTGGTGCTTGTGGAAAACAGCCAATAAAACCTTTAAGTTAAATTTTTAGCCAATAACAAAAAGGGATTATCAATGGGTACCATGTAATTATTGATTCTTGATGGAGGAGGTGCATATAGACCTAATTGAAGTGAAATCGCCAAATTGGAAATCAGATAAAAAATTTGAAAGGAAAGAGAAAATGAAAAGCAAATTGTTCTTGGTACTATCCCTGATTGTGATTGCCAGCATGGTATTCGCTGGCTGCGCCCCGGCGCCTGCACCGACCGAAGCACCAGCCGAAGAAGCTGTCGTTGAAGAACCTGCAAAAGTCTTCAGGATTGCCGGTCAGGCTCCCGATCTCGAGAACCCGGCCTGGGCGGCCATGTACGGCGGGCTCAAAGATAAGGCCGAAGAATTGGGCATGGAGGCAGATCTCTACAACGCAAGCGGAAGTCCTGAAACCCAGTATGCGAATGCTCAGGACATGGTTGTAAAAGGATACGATGCAGTAGCACAGTCCGGGACGGACAGCTCTACAACCAATGCTGCCGTTAAAGAATTTAACACTGCTGACATCCCTGTCTGGATATTGCACATCAAGCCAGATGATCCAACTGCAGAGTTTGTCGCTATGGTGGACGCTCAAAATGAAGCCGGCAATTATGATGCCGGAAAATACCTGGCGAAAACCTACAAGGATAAAGGTATGACTGGCGTAGCCGGGGAAATCACCATCAGCCTTGCCCGCAGCAACGGTGCTGCCCGGCATGCCGGTTTTGAAAAAGCCATGGTTGAGGAAGGCATTGAATTGAAAGAGGTCAAGGAAGCCATCACCTACACCCGTGATGAGGCTTACCAGTTTGCCCAGGACCTGATCAACGCCAATCCGGATCTGAACATCATCTGGTCTAACTATGATGAAGCTGCTATGGGCGCATTGAAAGCGATTGAGGATGCCGGAAAATCCGGCGAGATCCTGGTCGGCGGTTTTGACGGATCCCCGGAGAGCCTCAAGGCAGTCAAGGACGGCAGGATGAATGTGATGGCCATCCAGCCGCTTTACAAGCACGGCACGATCGTTGCGCAGCAGATGTTTGACTGGCTGACCAGTGGCAAGACGCCCGAATCCGTTTCCACAGACTGCCCATTGGTCACCACCGAGAATGCAGCAACCGAGGCGGAGAAATACCTGGCGGACTGCTTTGGTCCAACAGCAAAATTCCCCGAATAAACTATATATTACAGTCAACTTGTAACGGAAATTTGGGGGGACGATCCCGTCCCCCCAAATACCCAAGAATAAATGCGATCGGATAAGAATATATGGAAACGGTATTGAGTGTAAATCAAATCGATAAGTCCTTTGGCGGTGTGCATGCCCTGGCCTATGTGGACCTGGAATTTAAATCCGGGGAAGTGCACTGCATCGTGGGGGAGAATGGTGCAGGAAAATCAACCCTGGGGAAGATCATTGCCGGTATTCACACTCCGGATTCAGGTGACCTAATCTTCCAGGATATGACCTACAAAGAACTGAGTCCTGCCAAAGCCAAAGAACTGCGCATTGCCATGGTGATGCAGGAAATGAACCTGATGCCCCACCTGACCATTTCTGAAAACATTTTCATGTTTGACAAAGAGAGTTATAAGGGGATCGGAATTATTGACCGCAAATTAATTGACCAGAAATCAGAGAAATTATTCAAGCAGTTCCACCTTTCAAACCTGCCGCCGGTTACCACCAAGGTGGAAAGCCTTACCCTTGCCCAACAGCAGATTGTGGAGATACTGAAAGCCGTATCCCACAAAAACAACCTGCTCATCTTTGATGAGCCTACAACCACATTGTCGATCAGTGAAGTTAAAGAATTATTTAACCTGATCCGCAAACTTAAGCAAGAAGGCGTCTCAATTGTGCTGGTAACTCACCGGCTCAAAGAGGTCTTCGAAATAGGGGATGTTGTTACGGTCTTAACGGATGGAAAAATTGTAAAAAGCCGGGTGCCGATTAAAGACATAACTGAAAAAGACCTGGTTTTGTGGATGGTAGGCCGGAATATAAAAGACTTTTTTGGCGTAAAAGAGACCCTCGAGATTGGCAAACCTGTCCTTGAGGTTAAGGGATTATCTGACGGTATCCATTTTAGTGATATTAGCTTTTCGGTTCATGAAAAAGAAATTATCGGTTTTGCCGGTCTAATTGGTGCAGGGCGCACGGAGATTATGGAAACAATCTTTGGTGTGCGTAAAAATACGGCCGGAACGATTGAATTAAATGGGAAACGGATTGATCACCTGCCAATCAGGCAGCGTGTCAAGGATGGAATCTCCTTTGTCCCTGAAGACCGCAAGGCCAAGGGGCTGGCCATCAACCTGCCGATCAGCTCCAATTTGTGCCAGGTGGATATGAACTTAAGGCAAGGCTTGATTGTATACGAGGGGCAATACACCCGGCAGAATGAAAACCTGGTAAAGCTATTAAAAATTAAACTTGGCAGCATCCAACAAGTCGTAAACAGTTTATCCGGCGGCAACCAGCAGAAGGTGCTCCTTTCAAAATGGCTCTCGCAAAATCCGTCTGTATTAATCCTGGATGAACCAACGCGCGGCATTGACGTGGGTACCAAAACTGAAATTTATGAGCTGATCAAGTCCCTGGCAAAAGAGGGAAAAGCCATCATCATGGTATCCAGTGAACTGCAGGAGCTGATTGCACTCTGCGACCGTATTTTTGTTGTTAATGAGGGAACAATACCGGCTGTATTTGCGCGGAACGAGGCCAGCGAACCAAAAATTCTTGAAAAAATGATCCCGACTTAGTGAGGATGAAGATGCAAAATACATCAAATAACCATAAACTTGCAGAGTTTCTCAGAGTAAATCGAATTGAAATCGGGGTTGGGATTGGCCTGATCATTTTATTCATTTTGTTTTCAGTAGGATCACCCTATTTCTTGAAAACAAGAAACCTCACCAATATCCTCTACCAGGTGTCTGCTATTGGCATCCTGGCCGTAGCTCAGACCATGGTCATTTTAACCGGGGGCATCGACCTTTCCATTGGCAGTATTTTCACATTGTCCGGATGGGTGTTTTGCTACCTGGTTAAAGAGGTTGGTTTTACGCAGGGATTGATTGCCGGATTAGCGGTGGGACTGCTGTGCGGGCTGACCAATGGCCTGCTGATTGCGGTTGCCAGGCTGGAACCATTCATTGTCACCCTGGGTACGATGTCCGTTTTCAGCGGTATTGTTTATATCATGTCGAACTCAAAGGCGGTCTCGAATTTACCCGTTATTTTGGAGACGATTGATAACTACCGGATCCTGGGCATACCAAGTTACGTTGTTATCCTTATAATCGTTTTTGTCCTGGGCCATTTATTTCTGACATTTACAAAACCAGGAAGAATGATTTATGCCATCGGCAGCAACGAGCTGGCGGCACGTTTTTCCGGTGTACCGGTGCATACCTATAAAATGATCCCGTATATCCTGGTGGGTTTCCTCTCTTTTGTGGCGGCTTTTGTGCAGTCTGCACATCTGATGGCAATTGACGCCAATGCCGGGACCAACCTCAACCTGGAAAGCATCACGGCGGTGGTCATCGGCGGTACCAGCCTGCTGGGCGGGCGCGGTACCTTGATAGGGACAGCCATAGGCGTATTGCTGATCGGTGTGCTGGGCAACGGACTGAACATGATGAGTGTGTCGTCCTACTGGCAGCGGGTTGTGGTTGGTATTATCCTGATCATCGCCATTGCCAGCCAGAAAATTACCCTCACCCAAAGAGAAAAGACAAAGAAACCAGATTAAGCAAGCAGCCATTAAAATTTCATGATGAGGAGTGTAAATAAAATGTTATTTAATGGGGAAGTAGCAATTGTTACCGGTGGGGCACAGGGGATCGGCAAGGCTGTTGTGGAAGAATTTTGCCGCGAAGGTGCAAAAGCCGTTATCCTGGATATTAACATCGAAAAAGGGAAATCGGTTGAGCTGGAAATGCAGATTCTCGGCAGTGATGCCGCCTTTTTCCAGTGTGATGTCAGCAAACCCGCCGAAATTGAACGCGTCATTCCACTGATCCTGGAAAAATACGGCAAGATAAACATCCTGGTCAATAATGCCGGAATCCTGCATTCCACCCCCATCGAGGAGATTACCGAGGAAGAATGGGACCGCATGATGGCGGTGAATTTGAAGAGCATGTTTTTTATGATCCAGAAAGTGCTGCCGAGCTTCAGGGCACAGAATGGGGGAAAGGTTGTCAACCTCAGCTCCCTGGCAGGCCGCATGGGCGGGATATTAAATGGTCTCGGCTATACAGCTACAAAATCCGCCATGATTGGCCTGACATACGGATTTGCGCGCAGGTTGGCTAAAGATAATATCTATGTAAATGCTGTTGCCCCGGGTCCAACAGAAACCGATATCCTGAAATCGTTCACCCTGGAAAAGAAGGAGGAACTGCGCCAATCCATCCCAATCAAGCGTTTGGGAAGCCCAAGGGATATCGCCAACGCAGTCGTTTTCCTGGCTTCCAGTAAGGCGGATTTTATAACCGGCGCAGTATTGGATGTCAACGGCGGCATCTTCATGGGATAAATGCCAATACCGAAGACAGTTTGGACCATAATATATTCAGGAAGGGATAAGAAAATGAAACCAAGATATGCATGTGCGGATTTTACCTTTCCGCTTTTAAGGCATGAGAATGCCCTCAAGTTGATTGCCATGATGGAGTTTGATGGCGTGGACATTGGCTTATTTGAAGGACGCTCCCATTTGCAGCCCTCCAGCGAATTTCCGCAGGTAGAGAAGAAAGCCAGGGAGCTGAAGGCAAAGTTGGAACAGAACGGGCTGGTGGCAGCAGATGTTTTCCTGCAATGCGACAATGATTTTTCTGTGTACGCCATCAACCATACAGAGGATAAGAGGCGAGAAATTTGCCAGAGACTGGTACCTCAAAACGCTGGAATATGCCAGCCATTTAAAAAGCAAACATGTCACGATACTGCCCGGAGTGGAAATCAGCGGAAATTACCAGGCAGATTTTGATCGGGCGGTTGACGAATTAAACTGGCGGGTTGAAAAAGCCAGGGATCTAGGGATTATCCTGGGAGTTGAAGCCCATTTTGGCTCCCTGGTGCAGCATCCCAAGCAGGCTAAACAACTGATTGAGAAAACGGAGGGATTAACCCTGACCCTCGATTTAACCCATTTTGTGCGTCTCGGGGCCGATGAAGCGGATTACATGGCGCTGATTCCGTATGCTTCTCACTTTCACGCCAGGAATGCCACACCCGGCAACCTTCAGGTTGTCTTCAAGGAAAACACCATCAATTATGACAAGGTTGTCAAATTGATGATTGAAAGCGGATATTCCGGCTTTATGGGAATTGAATTTTTCTGGAATGAATGGGAAAACGGCAACCGGGTGGATAATGTCTCCGAGACAATCCTGCTTAAGAATTATATTCATGAACGCTGGAAACACTACAGCCAGTAATTCACAGGTTGGTGAAGATTTTCAGGCTATCTGTATCAATAGAATGGAGAGCAGCCATGAACTATTTTAAACGTGTCCACGATTTGACCCCCACCAAGTTTTGGATTAACAATCCTACCCGGGAGGAAGCAGACCTGGCGCTTGCAGAAGGCGCCTTGGGATGTACCTGCAACCCTTCCTACTGCGGAAAAATGTTTGAGCGGGCGGAAGAGAAGGAATATGTCAGCAAATTACTGGATGAGGTCATTAAAGATGTGGAAACAGCCACCGGGGCCGAAGAGGAACTGCAGCGCAGGTTAGTGGCAGCCATCGCCGAGAAATTCATGCCTTTGTATGAAAAATTTCCGCAGAGAACACGGCTATGTGAGCATCCAGGGTGACCCGATCAACGAGGATGATGCGCAGGTGGTCATCCGGGAAGCCAGGAAAAACCGGGCGGTGGCGGAAAATATCTGCTGCAAAATTCCAACCACTGCATCCGGGCTTGAGGCCATGGAGACCCTGGTGGCAGAAGACATCCCGATTAATGCCACGGAAGTTTTTGCCATTCAGCAGGCCCTGGACCTGTGTGAACTGTATGAAAAAGTGAGCAAGACAAGCGGAAAACGGCCAAAATTTTACATTTCACATATCACCGGGATCTATGATGAATACCTGGCAGAGGTGGCAAAACGGGATCATATCGATATTTCTCCGGATATCCTGTGGCAGGCAGGCATGGCGGTAGCGCGCAAACTTTACCGGATTTACCAGGAGCGCGGCTACCCGGTCACATTTATCGGCGGCGGGGCACGCGGCACGCAGCACTTCACCGAGATGGTGGGCGGCGATGTGGTGGTTACGATCAACTGGAAGGGAACAGCGGACAAACTGATCCAGGAAAATACGCCGGTGGTGGAGCGCCTGTTCAACCCGGTACCGGATTACGTGGTTGAGGAACTGGTTGAGAAAATCCCGGATTTCCGCCGTGGATATGAGGAAGGGGCGATCACTTCCCACGAGTATGAAGAATTTGGACCGGTGATTAAGTTCCGCAACATGTTTATGAAGGACTGGAACAACGTGCTGGCAGAGGCGGAAAAGCGTTTAAGTGCCAAATGAGGAGAGCATAAAATCCCCACCAGGATTATTCCAGGGGGGAGATATTTGGCCCGAGATTTGATGGACAGATACCCTGCAGTGAAGGTATTTGTCCATTTTTTATTTGCTCTCCAGGGATGGTTCATGCTGAAGAATGAGCAATTATCAGCCAGGAGGATTGATTATTGGTGTAAGTTCCATTTCTGAACCCCCATTTGTTACAACGATATATTTGCACACCTGCCGGTCGATATTCATTGATCCAATTAATGATTATTTTGGGTGATGATGGGGCAGAATCCCATTCGATTAATCTGATTTAACCGCTTCCAACGTGGTATAAACAAGAAATTGTTGGGATAAAAATTGTGGAGGTATCATGGCGTATTTATGGTTTGTTTCTTTGCTCTGGGCATTTTCCTTTGGATTGATTAAAGGAAATTTAGCCGGCATTGATTCAAGCTTTGTGTCATTCACCCGCCTGGCGATCTCCCTGCTTGTGTTTCTACCCTTCCTGCGCTTTCGTAAAGTGAATCATCCAATCTGCTTCAAATTGATACTGATCGGCGTAATCCAGTTTGGGATTATGTACCTGGCCTACATCCATTCATTCCAATATCTCAAAGCCTACGAAGTAGCCCTGTTTACCATCTTTACCCCGATTTATGTGACCCTGTATGCCCAGTTCAGGCAAAATCGACTTACGCTGCTGCCAGTTTTCACAACCATCCTGGCGGTTGCAGGGACAGGGTTAGTTCAATATTCCTCTCCAGTCAAATCCGATTATTGGATCGGTTTCCTTTTTGTCCAGATTTCCAACCTGGCATTTGCGGTTGGACAGGTGGAATATAAGCATATTATGCAGCCGCTGAAAAATGTTAAAGACCAGGATGTAATGGGATGGCTGTACCTGGGCGGAGCGGCTGTTACAGGGCTTGCCAGTTACCTGTGGACCGATTTCGCCAGCAGCAATATCCAGACACCCCAAATTCTGACCCTGCTCTATTTGGGTGTTGTGGCTTCCGGTTTGGGATTTTTTATTTTCAACAGCGGAGCAAGGAAAGTGGACACCGGTACCCTGGCTATCCTTAATAATTTAAAGATACCCCTGACGGTGGCAGTTTCCCTCATATTCTTTGGTGAAAATACAAATTGGCTGAATTTACTTGCGGGTGGAGCCATCGTGGCGGCAGCACTCTGGCTGCATGAATGGATGGTCAGGCGGGCATACCAGATATCCCAGCCTGCTTGAAATGCCGGGATAAAAATATCCAGGTGTTAATCTTCAGGAGCTTCAACTTTGAGAGCGGATACTGGATATGTTTGTTATTAAACAAGGTAAACTATTATTGTATCTAAACTTGTATATGAAATAATTGGAGGAACCATGAAAATTGAAACTGTTCGAACCCAGCTAATCAGTGCCATCTGGCAGGCTGTTGCCCAAAGTGGTGTAAATCTTTCCAGCATCCCGCAAAAGGAGCAGGATGATTTGGTGCGCACCATCGCAGACCGGGTTATGATCACGATTGACTCCCTGTTGGATGTGGCGGTAGACGCGGAAATGAAAGACCAACCCGAAAGGGGCATGGAAGCAGATCTGGATGAAGGAGGGAAAGCCAAGTCAGAGTTCGACGAAAAGGTGCTCTGGCAGGGAAGACCGTTCCTTTCTTTAGTCGAGAAATATATTGTTACCAACGAGAGAATAAAGATCATCCACGGGATGTTGTCACGCAATATTGAGAATTTTGAATTGATACGCGTTCAGGATATTGATTTCAAGCAAAATGTTGGCGAGCGTGTACTGGGGATTGGTGATATTTTTATCCATGGTCATGACCCATCCGATCCTCAAGTCATCCTGCGCAATGTTCACAACCCGGAGGAAATCTATGAAACCTTGCGGCGAGCCTGGATGGATGCCCGCAAACGGCACGGACTTCAGTTCAGTGAGTTTATGTAAACCGCTGAAATTGCTTATCAGGCAAGCGAAAAACTGATCACATTCGAGATTCAAACGGTGGTTGGCTTCTCCCACAAACAATTGGATCCTCAGGCTGGTCGATTGAAAACCACCATATGATCCTTGGCTGGTGTTATTGGGTATCTTCCACCAACACAGGTATCAAGATGATTCCAGAGTTGTACTCGAACTGTGTTTAATATTGGGTTTATTGAATTCAAAACGAAAGACAGGTGTCCTTGAAAAAGATGTTTTTATATCCACTGCTGATCCTGCAAATAATCCTGTCAGCCTGCACTCTAGGAATATTCCGACACGGCTGAGCCTGTGGATTTAAGCGTCCTTACCGGCACAACCTGGATGTGGACTGATTTTAACGATCCGATCCAGCAGGTGAGTGTGGGAATCCCTGCAAATTACACGCTTGACTTCCAGGAAGACGGCACTGTAACCATCAAAGCAGACTGCAACAATGCCACGGGCACTTACAAAGTTGACGGAGAAAGCATCAAGATTGAAATCGGCCCGATGACCAGGGCTGCATGCCCGCCCGGGTCTCTTAGCGATGATTATATTAATTATTTAGGGTCAGCAGCCATTTACTTCTTCAAGGATGGGGATTTGTATATCGACCTTGAAGCGGATGCAGGGACGATGGTATTTACTCCATTTGAAGAAATTCCAACTCTGGAAACAGAAGCGCCAGTGAGTGATCCGCTTTTAGCGAATCCATGGCAGTGGACATCTTTTATCAACCCGGTTGAAAAATACACGGTAGAGACCCCGGAAAAGTACCAGGTGACATTCCATCAGGACGGTACCCTGGACATCAAGGCTGATTGCAATCTGGCTGGAGGCACTTATACGACTTCAGACAAAAGTATCTCTATCACCATCGGGCCAATGACCCTGGCCGCCTGCCCGCCCGGATCACTCAGCGAGGAATTCATCAAGCATCTGGGATATGCCGCCATTTACTTCTTCCAGGATGATAACTTATTGATAGATTTGTTTGCAGATGGAGGCACTCTCACTTTCAGTGCGGCTGAGTAAACCGTGAGGCGTTCGTGTTGAACCGGTAAAAACGAATCGGCGCCTTATGGGGTTTTTGCCAGCCCTGGCTTTGCCTTTATAACCAATTGCCCCGGTTAAATTGGACTGAAGCGTATATTTATATAAACTCCACCCCGGAATATGCAACATAAATGACAATGATGTGCATGTATATAAGGATAACCAGCAAAGGTAATACCCAAAGCCGGGCCTCTATTATTTCCGGCGGCAGGTCTTTGGCTGGTTGACCTTCGGAGGATTGCCGGTACTTGCGAAGGCTGCGCTGATAGGTGAAAATCATTACCGGGACAATGAGGACGAAAAGGATATTCCAGGATAACAGCCACTGCGGATAAACTCCCCAGAATATCCCGCTAGAAGCAACCTGGAAAAGGGTCACGCACATGATGACGGCGCCGACAACCCCGAACAGGATCAGCCAAAGCATGGCTTTCGATTGTTTTAATGGAGTAAACCAATCCAGTCCAGGAGAGACAGCTTTGTTCAAGCCCATGATGGTCAAGACACCGATCAGGGTTGAAGCGCTATTGACAAGCATATCGCTCCAGCCGTAAAACCTGGCGGGATGAACACCCTGCTCCAATTCATCGACAACACCCAGGATTGACCCTAAAATAAAGATCAGGATGTATAACTCTTTGCCTTTTATATCCTTGGAAAGAACTGCAAAAAGCAGCCAGGCCATCAGGGTATATTGAGGGATATGGATATGCTTGTTTGGATTGGGCTCAAGGGTCATGATGATTATTGCAATTACCGCACAGGGAACCAGGAATAACAGGTTCTTCAGGCTTTTATGAGCGCGAAAGACTGCTATAACATAGGCAAACCCAATGATGACTACAAATACCAGGGGGACCTTGCCGGCAACTGCCTGTCCAAAAGAGTTTACGATGGCATTATAGATGATGCGGAAGTTCGGAAGGATAAAGGTGTAGACAGCAATTAAAATCCACAGAATGACTCTGGAATCAATTCCTGGCACAGTTTTCCGGGCAGGTGATTTCATTTCCATTTAGTCAACCTGAAGAATTCCATACCAGTTCCTCTTCCCATATTTCCCAATTTTCTTGTGGATGTCAATCATAATATTTTACAACGCCTTGCATTTTATGGTGTGGTAACCAATGTGTTTTATCTGCGTGTCTATTTTAGACGCTGTTTGAATAGGTATTAACGAATAATAATATTATATTATCGGGAGTTGCTTTCCAACTTTACCAACCAATGCGGTTAAGATCAAGAAAACAAAATCTGGTCATGGGAATTATCTACCCGGTGGATAGCTTTACTGGAAGATTCAGATATGGGGAAATGCGGGTTCGATTCCTGCCAGGGCAATTATTTCCACACTTATTATTGGTTACTGGCCCAAAATCTGTGGATCATCCTGAAAAGGAATCAATTATGTTGCAGGCACGCTATTCCGCCTCAAAGTATAATCGGAGATGTCAAATATACCGACCTGCCATAAATGACATATAGGCTTCAGAAATTGGGTGGAAAGACCCGATACCGAAATTATGCATAAAACAAGTCAACTGCGGAATTTTGTGATTGCTACGTTTGTCTTCGCTTTATTGCAGGCAGTTGGTTATTTCAGCCTGCCTTATGCAGCAAGGTTGGTGGATACGGGAAAGTACATCACCCTGGCTGAAAATTCAACTTTCACCCGTGAATTTGTGACGGGAAGCAGGGCATGGGGGTATTCCCTTGTATTACAAATATTTGGGGTTAATAGCAGCAATGTCGATTATTTAGACCCTGAGGAACCTTTACACAACAGCCCTGCTGCGAACAGGGTGTATGTATTTCAGGAGGTTATCCACATTATTTCGTGGGCTGTATTGGCGTTTTTTACGGGAAGAATGTATCAATCATATTTCGGTATGGCGGCAGTCTGGCTGGTATATGCAGTTGGGTCCAGCAACCCGGTGGTGTACTGGAACCGAATGATTATGAGCGAAAGCCTGACTATCTCGCTGATGGTAGTTCTTATGGGCCTGGGATTGTGGGTTTTAGAAAATCCGCGTTCCCTGCTGCGATACCTGGTTATCCTGCCCCTGGCATTTTATTGGGTAAATCTACGGGATACCAATATCATGCTCATTCTGGGAATTGCGGTAATCGTATTCGTGGCAGGGGTTGTATACAAAAACTGGCGGGCAGCTTTTCTGGCGATTTTACTATTCGGTATTTATTTCACAGCCAATTTCACATTTGAAAAGTCTCAGCGGTGGATTATGCCGCTGGCTAACGTGGTTTTTCAGCGCATCCTTCCGGATAGTCGCGCACTTGCCTTCTGGGAAAACCAGGGCATGCCTGTAAATCAAGCCCTCCTGGATTTGACGGGTCAATGGTCTTGCAGTAATAACTGTGCGTTTAATAACAGCAATGAGCTTCGAGCCAACTGGGATTGGCATGTTGATAATGGGCGCCCGGTTTATATGCGCTATCTGATAACCAACCTTTATCATTCCATCTCTACCCCAATTTTCAATGTACACCTTATATTTTCAGACTTTCTGAAACCCCCACCCTGGCCGGATTATCACCCGCCTGTACCAGAATGGCTGACACTGATTTTGTACTGGAACGGGTCCCCCTGGATACTCCTTGCTACAATGACCATGGGATTTATCCTGGTTGTGCGCATGAAAGAAAGACCTGGACTTGCCCTTTTTCTGGGAATTTTTGTCCTGGCTTACCCACACTGGTTTTTAGTCTATCACGGCGACACGATGGAAATCCCGCGCCATGCCCTTGCGCTCAATATTCAGATGACATTGTGCTTTTGGATATTTTTATTGGCCTGCCTGGAATGGTACTTTTACCAGCGTGAAATCAAAAATGCTGTTCTGTGAGCATTCCCATCCATAATGTATATTAGACCTGTAAACACTCCCCGTAACTCCCCTCGATAGCAAAATGTATGGGCGGAGATTTACAGTCTGTCCGGGTAAGGCAACCATCCTGTGGGTGGTTCGGACCCAGCAACCTCTGGTACTCTTCCGATTATGGAATAGCCATGCGCAGTATGGCATTAATCTGGTATCTTTGCACCGTTTCAGGATATTGGGTGTTAGAAGAAATGGTCTTACAGGACAGGATGTTTTGGGTGTATCTGCCTGATATTTAAAACAACCATATCCAGTAGAATTTAATAATCGTTATTGAATCCACCTCCATTGCGGAAACAGAAAGAGGAACCATGGTTGCAAAAGTCATTCTCAACCCGTATGCCAATCGATGGAAAGCCCAGGCATTATGGACGCAGGTAGAAACGGAGCTTAACCTGGCAGGGGTGGAATTTGAACTGGCTGTCTCGGAACGGCGTGGGCATCTCACCGAAATTGCCTGTGAATCTGTTGAGCAGGGTTTTTCACCCATACTGATTGCCGGAGGGGATGGCACCATCGGGGAGGTGATTAACGGGCTGGCGAAAGCGCTCCCTTCATTTAATACCGGGATCGGCCCGGTAGGTATCATTCCGCTGGGCACGGCCAATGATTTTGCGCACAACCTGCGGCTGCCGCTTGATATTACAGGCGCAGTACAAAGGATAAAAGCCGGAGAAATTAAACACATTGATCTTTGCCGGGTGAACGAGCATTTTTTTGTGAACAATGCCGCCATAGGATTGGAACCGACGGTAACCCTGATCCAGCAGGAAATGGTTTGGGCTAAAGGCACTTTGCGCTACTTGCTGGCGGCAATACGGGGAATCATGCGCAACCCGAAATGGGAGGCGTGCCTGGAATGGGAAGGGGGGTCGTACAGCGGACCTGTCTCCCTGGTGACGGTGGGAAACGGCGCTGTCACTGGCGGGATTTTTTACATGACCCCTCATGCCGACCCGGCAGATGGAAACCTGACCTTTGTGCATGCATTTCGAAAAGGACGGATGGAATTATTCCGCATACTACCGCGGGCGATGAAGGCCGGGGAGGGCAGCTACGTGGAGCTTGACGGGGTAGTTGAAATCCACTCCCCCTGGTTGAAGGTTCACCTGGAGACACCATCGCCGGCCCATGCAGATGGCGAGATTTTCTCCCGGGCGATTCAGGACCTTGAATACAATGTGCTGCCAGGCAGGCTGCAATTATTGTGTTAAATTGAATTTTCTTCTCAAATCATTGCGTGATTACAATTGAAAATATCCCCTGGCAGCGTTAATGGGATTTCCATCCAGCTATTTCTTGAATTCAACCTGCCAATCCGGGCCAAAATCCAGGTTGTAGCGCTGACAGAAGTTGCCCTGGTTTACTGCAACCGCCACCCGCATCAGCTCGTTGTTGTAGATGACAACATCCCCTTTTTGGGTATAACCGAAGGACTGGTGGAAGGGCACTTTTTCAGAATACACAACCACCCCTTCATGCAAAATGGTCAGGTTTGATTAGATCACCATAAGAAAAACCAGCCTCCATAAATAAGGCGGTAGGGATATTCGTCCACATGTTGCCGAAATTCGGGTCGTTGATCTCGAAAATGCCGGATACAATGCCGTTCTCCAGGGTTGGCTCCAGGATCGGGAAGGCGACAATCTCATCCACAGGATAGGCGGGACCAACCTGTTCGTAGGTGATCAAGCCGCTGGCGAGTTTTGCGGCGCAGTAGGAGAAGAGGTCACGGCCGTGGAAAACGCTCACTCCCTCCGTGTCTTTTCCCTTCAAGCGGTTGATTGATTCATCGATCTGGCGCACAGCGCTGATCCCAGCATCGTGTTTGAGGTGGGTCAGGGAGCCGTTATCCGGACTGACAACGGTATACCCGTCAGCAGTCCGTGCCACGCATGCCCTGCGGGAAGTGCCTACTCCCGGATCGACCACGGATACGAAAATGGTATCCTGCGGCCAGAATTTCATCGACTGGTAAAGGCGGTAGGAAGCGCTCCAAACGTCGTACTGGGGTATCTCATGGGTTCCATCGATGATTTCCAATTCCGGGTCGACACTTTTTACCACACCGTACATGGCACAGACAGCGCCTTCTTTATAGGTAAAGTCGGTCTGGTATACAAGGATGGGTTTCATTTCATTTCTCCTAAATAAAGGGGTTATAAAAACGGCTGTGGTTTATGAAAATGGATACACAGATAGTAGCGAGAAAAATCAGGGTTGAGATGACGATGGCTGAGTAATCCTGGCGGGCAAGTTTTTTAGAAGTGTACCAGGTGCGGGTCCTGCTCTTGGCAAAACCGCGTAAATCCATGGCGTTGCTGATCAGGTCGATCCTTTCCAGTGAGGAGAAGATCAACGGGATGACAACCAGCAGGGCGTTTTTAAAGCGGTCAAAAAACTTAGCCTTGCTGGAAAGGTCCAGGCCGCGGGCCTGCTGGGCAAGGCTGATATCATGATAATTTCTCTGGATATCCGGAAAATATCGCAGGGTAAGGGCTACTGCAAAGGCGGCCTTGTAATTCACACGCACCCCATTGAGGGATGAGGCGAATTCGCTGGGATTGGTGGTCAGCATAAAGATTATCCCCAGCGGGATGACAGAAGCATATTTAAATAATTTGGTAACCTGGTAGAGGATCTGTTCCTGGGTCAGGTAAGTGGTGCCGTATATTCTGACGATGTTATGGCGTGTGCCGTAGATTTCTACACCCATCTCCGGGGCGAAGATGAAGGTGATGACGGCGTTGGTGATCAGGAATATGAGCACATAGACGACCATGAGGCGGATCTGGGAAAAGGTGATCTTTGAGAGCCACAGGAGATAAAACGAAAACGCCATTACCAGGAGGATGACACGGATATCGTAGGAGTACATGACGGCGAAGGTGAGCAGCAGGAAACTAATCAGCTTGGTCAGACCTGAAAGGCGGTGAATGGGGGTGTCCACCCAGTTGTAAGAAAAGAGCTTGAGCTTGGGGTTCACCGGTTCTTCAACCTCCGTTCAAAATCGATGAAACCCTGAACGAATGCTGTGCCGTCCTCTATGCCAGCCATCTGGGCCAGATTAAATAGAGAGGTTTCCTTAAGATTAGCTTCTGCAATTACGCCTGCATCGGTTAGGACGAAAGAGGCGGCTGTGTCAGCAATCATGCGTCCGCCAGCCAGCACAACTGCGCGAGGTGTATATTCCAGCATTAAATGCATATCGTGGGTAATCAATAGTATGGTCACACCAAGTTTGTTGATCTCAACCAGGAACTCCATGATCTCGGTGTAGTGGCGGAAGTCCTGCCCGGCAGTCGGTTCATCGAGGATCAAGATCATGGGGTCGAGGATGAGGATGGAGGCTATGGTGACGCGTTTTTTCTGGCCGTAACTCAAAGCTGAGATAGGCCATTCCCGGAATGGGGCGAGGCCGCAAATTTTGAGCACTTTTTCCACACGTTCTTTAATCTGATCTTCAGGCACATTCCTGAAGCGCAGACCCAGGGCAACCTCATCAAAGATCATGGGTTTTGAGATCATCTGGTTGGGATTTTGCAGCACCACGCCGATGATCTCGGCCCGTTCTTTGATGGTCCTATCCTTTATGTCCCTCCCTTGATAGAGAATCCTGCCGGAGTCTTCCTTCTCAAAACCGCACAGCAGCTTGGATAAGGTGGATTTACCGGCGCCATTTTTTCCGACGAGGGAGAGCATCTCGCCCTGGCGGATATCGATATTGATATCGGACAGCACGGGGTGGATGCCGTCATACGAGAAGGTGACGTTTTCCATTTTCAAAATTGAGGGATTGCTGTTCAGACGCCCATCTGCCTGAATGGTGCTGTACCAGGCTGCGAGAGCCTCATTGGAAAGGCTGGTATTCAGGGTGGTGATGTATCCCGGGCAGATATCGCCGGTCACTTTAATGCCGGCGTATTTCAACGCTGTGACATAGAGAGGTTCACGAATGCCGGTTTCTGTGAGAATATCTGAGGAAACCAGCTCGTGGGCATCCATATCGGCGATAATACGCCCATCGTTGATGACAAGAATGCGGTCAACATGACGGTGGAGAACATCCTCAAGGCGGTGTTCAATGATTATTGCCGTTTTTTTGGAGTTGCGGTGGATCTCGTCGATGATTTCAATGGCGGTTTTACCGGTGGCAGGGTCCAAATTGGCCAGGGGTTCATCAAAGAGGAGGATATCCACATCATCTATCATGACCCCGGCCAGGGAGGTACGCTGTTTCTGACCTCCGGACAGCTCGAAGGGAGAGGATGCCAGCAAGATGTCCATATCGACCATTTTGGCTACCTGCCTGACGCGCTCATGCATCACGGCGGTTGGGATATTATCATTTTCGAGCGAAAACGCAATATCCTCGCCAGCGGTCAATCCGACAAATTGCCCGTCGGAATCCTGAAGCACAGTACCGACGATTTTGGACAGCTGGAAGATATTGAGATCCCTGGTTTCCTGCCCATTAATCATGAGGCTTCCCTGGATCTCGCCCCTGTAGGCAAAAGGTATGAGTCCGTTTATACAATAACCAAGGGTGGATTTTCCGCTGCCACTGGGTCCGACAATCAGGATTTTCTCTCCCGGATAGATCTTCAGATTGATGTGATGCAGGGTGGGCTCGGCCTGGCTGTAATACTGGAATGAATAATTTCTGAACTCGATGATCGGTTGTTTATCCATGGAAAGCCAGGTCTTTTCTTTCAGGCAGGATGGTGATCATGTGCTTAATTATAAACAACTCTGTGGCTGAGATAAGGCGGGGGCGGGTAAAACAGCATTGGGAGGAAGGATTCCATCCAATCTTAAGAATTCCAGGAAAAGGAACAGGCGGCTGCCAACCTTTAGTCGACAGCCGCCCGCCAGAAATGAGCTGCACGGTTCTGCAGTCTGAACAATCACAGGGTGCTGAATATCAGGATTCTTCTTTGCTCAGACTGCCTTTCTTTGGGCGGGTGGCAGAATAGGCGAACATAAGCAAGGTGCCGAAGACAGCCACGCTGATGATGTTCATGATGGCGGCGGTGATACCCTGGGTGAAAACCAAATTGACAGGTTCCTGGTAAATGAGAATATCCAGGATGGGGGCAACGAGGACCCAGGCGACGAGATTGCCAATCACATTGTAAAGATTAAAGGTGAGGATGCTCTTGCCTTTGAACTCACCCTCTTCAACCCCGGTGCGTTTGTATGCGAAGCCGAAGATGAAACCGGAAACACCGCTGGCGATCACCCAGCTCCACCAGGGTGAGCCGTACTGCACGGCATCGCTGAGCGCATGGCCAATAAATTGAATCAGGGCACCGGCAATTGGCCCAAAGAGGGCGGCAAAGAAAGCACCAAGGCCATACGCGGTTTGAAAGCTTGTCTCAGGGATGGGGGAGGGAACTTTGACAAACATAAATAAAAGCATGAAGAGTGCTGCCCCGATGCCAGTGGCAACGATGGTACGAGTGGTAACCTTGAAATAACCGTTCATCTTAATTTCTCCTGTGTAAATAATCTGATTATTTTTGAGTTTGCCTTATCATCCAGCAGCAAGATGAACTTCTAAATTGCGATTGTCTTCCCGCGGGAATTAAAGGGGTCTCGAAAAAAAATAAATTACAGGTTGGCGGATTAAGCATGGATGAAAAAAGGTCTCATGGTTTGATTCGATATGTCCTCCTTGGGGAATTAATTAGAATAATGGTAAATAAAGGTGCGTAAATTATAGTAACCACAATAATCCCACCTGCAGTGAAAGTGTTTCTAATAGCATTAAATTGATTTTACAGTGATGGATAACAGGAGTCAATGAGGACAAAATATTAAAGAATATCGAAGTTTTTTTACCACCTTCCTTCCCTGGTGCACAACTGGTGAGAGGTGGTGGATACGACTGCAACAAGGTAAAAATGCCTGTTTTGGTACGCTGAATAGACACATTTGAAGCAATGTATATCAAGGACAGTATTCCATACAAACTTCGAATAGATAATGTGGGTCAACTGGACTGACTGCCCATTATGACGATGTCTGTCGGGTGGGCAGACGAATCCTGCCGAATATACTTTGTCATACAAAAAAGGTCTTGACATCCTGATTATGTACCTTATAATAAAAAAATAATAAAAATCCTGGTTATACTTTTTCCTCAAAATAAGGTGTGACGGAAATGGTGAATAATGATCCTGAAACAAGTCTCAGAAATCAGCTAACCTTCTGGCATTTGCTATGATTGGGACCCGAAAACAAAATTTCCAGGTAAAAAATAGGTTAACATCGAATCATCAATGAACGACTCTAAATTTTATCGTTCAGTAAATTAATAACTACACACCCTATCGCTAATAAGAATCATCAATAGCTCGTTCTCAAGCAAGCTTTGCCGAAGGAATTACTTATTTTCCTTATAATGAGGTAAAGTTTTTTTGTTTTAATAATTAATAAATCAATATCTTTTATGGAGAAATGTGATGTCAATTTTACGCTGGGGTCCTTTTGCAGAAATTGCTGTTAAAGAAAATGGCATTTGGTTAAGCCTGGTGAGAACCTACTGATATTGGCAGATACATGGACTGATATGGATCTGGCGAATGCCTGTCTTGTTGCAGGCATTAACGCCGGTGCCGTCCCTCAAATGCTGATAATACCCAGGGTAGCCCATGGGGATTTGGTAGATTTGAGTCCGTCCGTTCAGGCTGCCTTTTTGAATGTCGATGTAATCCTGGGTATTTGTGAAACAATGTTCGTTGAAACATCTGCCATAAAAAAAGCCCGACTAAAGGGAACCCGGGTAGCAACGGTCAATCCGCATGGGATGGAGGATTTTGCGATTGAAGGCATCGTAGATGTAGATTATGAGGGTCTTGTCAGGGCATCTAAAATAATTGCCGACATGTACCCAAAAACGAAAATTTGCAGAGTAAAAAGTTCCCTTGGTACCGATATCACTTTTTCTTTGATGGGTAGACCTGTGGATATTGGTGATGGGGTTGCTGACCAGCCAGGAAAGGCAACTTTCTTCCCTGGACCAGATATTGGTGTTGCCCCGATAGAAAATACAATCAATGGTGTGGTTGTGGTTGATGGTTGTATTGACCCCCCCGGTAAACTTGTTCATTCACCAATTACCTTGAAAATTGAAAACGGATTAATTACATCTATAGATGGGGGGGCAGATGCTGCTTCTTTTAGAGCCACTCTGGAATCTGTGAACCATCCAAATGCGTTTGCGCTGTGTCATTTTACGCTGGGATTGAACCCACGTGCCAAACCGAGCAACAGTATGCATGAAACGGAACATATATTCGGTGCAGTTACATTTGGATTTGGAGATCAAGATCCTGCGTTCCAGGGTACGGTGGGAGAAGTACCGATCCATTCTGATGTGGTAATTCTATCCCCGTCCATTTATTTGGATGGTGTAATGCTCTTTGAAAAAAATGCCATTAATCCAGAATTAATGATTTTTGAGTCATAAATCCATTAGAGAGACGATTCCATGAAAACCATTTTAACGAATTGTTCATTGATCGATTGTACAGGCAAAGATCTTCAAAAAGATATGACTTTGGTGATCCAGGATAATCGAATTGAGGATATTTATCCGGGGATTTATCAGGACACTCAAGGTGAAATTCCGGGAATAAGGGTCATCGACCTCAAGGGCGGTTATGTACTGCCCGGACTTTGGAATGTCCATGGACACCTGGGAGATCTCTTGCCGGATATTCATAATTTATTACCCAATGAACCTGTGGGAAATGCCCTGATTCGAGCGGGGCGAAATGCTATGGAAGGGCTTCGGGCTGGTGTTACCAGTATGCGGATTGTAGGTGAAAGGGATTGCATTGATTTTGCCTGGAAACAGGCATTCGATTCCGGGGTTATGCTGGGACCGCGCTTGTTTGTCTGTGGGGTTCCCATCACTGCCACCGGCGGGCATTCCTGGGAGCCTGTAGGTCCGGGAGGTATAGAAATTGATGGGCCCTTTGAAATGCGCAAGGCTGTCCGGGAGAACATCAAACGCGGCGCTGACCAGATCAAAATCATGGATTCGGAATTGCAGGAGGATGAAATCCAGGCGGCAGTGGAAACGGCTCACAGCCGGGGAATAAAAGTGGCTGTTCATTCGCGTGCCCCAATGACGAAAGTATCCATCCGCTGCGGAGTTGACACCATTGAGCACGCCTATAAACTGGATGACGAGACGATTATGTTGATGAAAGATTACAACGTATTCTATGTGCCAACTTTGATTTGCAATCTTGATGAGGATTTAATCCGTTCTGTTGAGAAAAAGATGAAAGAATTGTTTCCTGAAGAAGACCAGGCAAAGAAGGAAGGCAGACTGAAGATATTGTGGGAGGATGTTCGAACAAAAGAACACTGCAAAACGCAGCGGGATGGATTCAAAAAAGCTGTGGATGCCGGTATTAAGGTATGTACCGGCGGGGATTCGGTCCCAAATGGAGAGCTAGAATTATTAGAAATTGAACAATTTGTTCTGGCTGGCATGACGGAAATGCAGGCCATTATTGCTGCTACCCGCTGGGGGGCAGAGATTTGTGGTGTTGAAGACCAACTGGGCACTTTGGAAAAAGGAAAACTTGCTGATTTGCTTATTTTAGAAGATAACCCACTGGAGAGTATTTATAACCTTAGAAAAGTGAAAACGGTTTTCAAGGACGGTTTCAAGATCGATCCTCACTTGCAGGAAGGTTTAAAAGACTTTTGGGAATTGTATTTTGTTGAATAATTCTGATTTTATCAAATGCAAGAGGAGGTGCCCCACCCGGAATAAAGAGTTGTAAAAACCCGTATCATTGGTGTCAATTGTGATTTATTAAATGGAGGAATGAAATGAGGAAGATACACTTATTAATTAACCTTGTCTTAATCCTTGTTGTCCTGGGGTTGGCAGCATGTACACCATCAGTCCCCGCTGACACAACCAGCTCGGGGGTGGAAGAAATGGAAGAACCAACTGCAGTGGCTGCTGAGGCAGAGGAAATAGGTGGTGATCTATCGAATACTCTGGTCATTGCAGAGAATGAACAACCGTTTTCTTTTGACCCTATGTTTACAGATGACTCAACAGTGAATCGTATGACAGTCCTGGCATATGATGCCCTGGTCCAATATAAACCCGGAACCACAGAGATCATCCCCTGGCTGGCGAAAGAATGGAATGTCTCTGAAGATGGACTTACTTACACATTCATTTTAAATGAAGGGGTTAAGTTCCATGACGGGACAGATCTAACTGCTTCAGATGTCAAATTCACATTCGATCGATTAACCTCAATTGCCCAGGGAATATCCTACGAGTTATGGAACCTGCAATCTGTTGAGATTGTCGATGACTATACCGTTAAACTCAACCTGGGAGAACCATCTATTCCGTTCTTTAAAATCCTTCCCAAAATGTTCATTATCAGTGAAGACGGTGTAAAAGCTAACGAGCAAAACGGTGATTCTGCCGCCGCATATTTATCAGACCATGACCTGGGGAGCGGCCCTTACCAGCTCACAAGTTTTGTCCCTGAACAACAGGCGATACTTGAGAAATATGAGGATTACTGGCAGGGCTGGGATGACGGGCAGGTTGAGAAGGTAATCTATACTTTCGTCAAAGAATCTGCAACGCAGCGATTGATGCTCGAAAAGGGTGATATTGATATTTCAATGGACCCCTCCGTTGATGATTTGCCAACCATTACTGCAAACCCTGATTTATTGGTTGATGAGGGATCCACCATTGTTGAATTTTTCTTCCACATGCGTACCATCCACAAACCACTGGATGATATTCGTGTACGGAAGGCTCTCGCCCTTGCATACGACTATTCCACACACATGAATATTGCATTGGGTGGTTCAGGGGTTCAGGCTCAAGGTCCCTTTGCAAGATCAATTCCCAATCATAATGACGACCTTGAAATACCAAGTCAAAATCTTGAAGAAGCCAAAGCTTTACTGGCTGAGGCGGGATACCCGGATGGAGGTTTTACGCTGAAGGTTGCCTATGAGCAGGATCTGGAAGAACAAGCGCGTGCCTTTGAAATTCTTCAAACAAATTTAGGAGAACTCGGTATTACGGTTGAGGGCATGCCAATGGATTGGGGTGCGAAATTTGATATGGAACAAGATGAAAACAGCGAGCCGGATATCTATGAGGAATATTATTGGAGCAATGCTGCAGATCCGGATTCCTCTTTACGGGATATTTTCCATGGGGCTTCGCGGGGTGTTGGCGGAAATGCCTCGTGGTATCAAAATGCAGAAGTAGATCGCCTGATGGATGAAGGGGTCGGGCTGCAGGATGAGGTCAAACGAGAACAAATCTATAAAGATGTTCAACAGTTGATCACAGACGACCAACCATCCATTTTTGTCAGCAATCCCACCTATCCTGTTGCGCTTCGGAAATGGGTAGAAGGATATGTTTATAATCCGATGCACCACCAGACCGTCTGGGCTTATTCTATCAGGTTGAACGGGAAACAATAACATATTTTAGTGTCTGAAGACCGGGTATCAGGAGAGTAATCAACCTGGTACCCGGAAATTAACCGGACTCGAAATTTATCATTAACTTATTGATGGAAGAGTGCTGATGCTTCGATTTATTATTCGCCGGTTCATTTTCCTGGTTTTTGTTCTCATCGGGATCTCCTTATTTCTGTTTATTATCATGTATACCTTACCCGGTGATCCAGCAAAAACTGCAGCAGGAGTCCATGCAAAACCTGAACAGGTTGAGAGTATTCGAAGACAGTTAGGATTGGATAAACCCGTCCACATACAGTATCTTACTTATGTTCAGAATGTCTTTAAAGGAAATTTGGGTACGTCTGCACTTACTCGGAAACCGGTCATTACCGAATTAAAAACCTATTTGCCTGCAACCCTTGAGCTTGTTTTATCAGCAATGATCTTTATTGTCATGATTGCTTTTCCGTTAGGGGTATTATCCGCCCTCAAACCGGGAAAACTTGCAGATAACGGCAGCCGTTTGTTTGCGGCACTGGGAATGGGGATGCCTGTATTTTGGGTCGGATTGATGGCCCAGCTTTTATTTTACGGAAAATTGGGTGTGCTCCCATTTGGGGGGAGACTGACTCCGGGAGTTACACCTCCAATTCATGTAACCGGTTTTTATACAATTGACTCGTTACTTATGCGGGATATCCCTTTATTCGGGGATTCAATCTGGCATTTGATATTACCGGCATTTGTGCTTGCACTGCCTGAGATAGCTGTGATTTCCAGATTGCTGCAGTGCAGTATGCTGGATGTACTTAATCAGGATTATATCCGTACTGCCCGGGCAAAGGGCGTGAAGGAAAAGAGGATAATTGGTTCCCACGCCATGAAAAACGCAATCCTGGTACCCATAACCATGCTGGGAATTCAGCTGGGGATGCTGCTGGGAGGCACATTATTAGTGGAAAGTGTTTTTTCCTGGGGCGGGTTGGGCTTTTTTGTTTATCACGGAATCCAGGCATCTGATTTTCCAGTTGTGATGGGAACAACCATGATCGTGACCATCATTTTTGTTTTATCCAACCTTGTTGTTGATATTTTATACGGTTACCTGGATCCAAGAATTGTATATTGAAAACCAACCGGAAAATAAATTTGGACACTTACAATCAAAAAATCAATCAACAAATACCTGGAAGAAAGTCCGGCCGAAGCAGTTCATTTTGGATGCAATTGCGATTGAGCGTACGAAGAAATCCATTGGGAATTATTGGTTTTATCTTTATCCTTTTAATCATCATGATGGCAATATTTGCAGACCAGCTTACCGCTTATAAACCAAATGAGTTCAACATTGAGGATAGATTACAACCTCCGAGTATCGAACATCCATTTGGTACAGATACCTTTGGCAGAGATTTATTCACCCGGGTAATTTATGGATCCAGAATTTCCTTAATGGTGGCTGGAGTTGTTTTAACAGCTGCAGTCATAATTGGAATGTTCCTTGGTTCCATGGCTGGATATTTAGGGGGTGGAATAGATGAAGTTGTTATGCGAACCACGGATATGTTTTTTGCCTTCCCTCCATTAATCCTGGCCATGGTAGTGAATGCTGCCCTGGGACCCAGCTTAGGTGCCGCCATAGTTGCAGTAGCAATTACCTGGTGGCCGGCATATGCCCGGATGATTCGAGGGCAGGTAATGGCATCAAGAAATCATCTCTATGTGGATGCGGCCAGGTCTCTGGGTGCAAGGGATTCTCGAATCATTTTGAAACACGTATTACCTAATTCGTTTAATCCAACCATTGTCCAATTAACACTTGATGCCGGATTTGTCATATTAACGGTTGCCGGGTTGAGTTTTATTGGATTGGGTCCCCAACCGCCCACGTCAGAACTTGGTTATATGGTAAATGAAGGCCGGCAGTATATACTCAGCTACTGGTGGTGGGCTACTTTTCCCTGGAATATTCATTTGCCTTCTGGTGGTTGGTTTTAACCTGTTTGGAGATTTTTTACGGGATTTGTTTGATCCACGCCTGAGTGGTATCGATGTGTAGATACCCAGAGTCAATATCTATTAATTCATCGAGGAGAAATACAATGCTACCGAATATGAAACTACAACCTTATCTGATTATGTTCCCGGGGAAGGATGTATGCAGATGCTGAATGGCTAAATGCAATTGCTGCTTCAGAAGAATTCAAGAAATTGATTGCAGACCAATCCAAAAGCACGCAACAAACTATTGGAAACAGCTGACAGAATCCGGGTTTGGCTAACCAATCTGATTCAAAGAGGGGCATTGTCACCGAAGGACCGCCAGAAAGCCGGTGACCTGCTTGGGGAATTGGGTGATCCACGCTTTGAGAAATCGGCATGGTTTTTACCGGCTGAAACGCTGCTTGGGTTTGTTCATATCCCGGCAGGAAAGTTCTGGATGGGAAGCGGGGAAGAAGGTTATCAGGCAGATCTCCCGGGTTATTACATGGGTCGTTACCCTGTGACCGTTGCTCAATTTAAAGCATTCATCAATTCGACAGACTTTATTCCCGGGAACGGCGAATGTATTACCAGCGTTGATAACCACCCGGTTATCTGGGTCAGCTGGTACGAAGCCATGGCATATTGCGAATGGATCGGAAAACAGCTGCAGCAACTTGCAGGAAACCGGCAGGCAGATGAAAGTCTGGATCAGGCTGAGAAGGATTTCTGGACTGGCATCCTGAATAAAACACTGAGGGTGACTCTACCCTCCGAACCGGAATGGGAGAAAGCTGCCCGCGGGACCGACGGCAGAACCTACCCATGGGGAGAGGTCATCGATCCACAGAAAGCTAACTATAAGGAAACCGGGTTGGGGTGGACAAATCCAGTCGGATGCTTCCCGCAGGGAAACAGCCCGTACGGCATTGCCGATATGAGTGGCAACGTATGGAACTGGCTGAGGTCGCTCATGGGGAAGGATGTTGAACATTTGGAATTCAATTATCCCTATGATCCACAAGACGGCCGGGAAGATCCAAAGGCTGGAAGTGACGTCCTGCGCGGGATGAGCGGCGGGAGCTTTCCTGGTAGAGCCGCGCCGGGCTACTTGTTATTTCCGGGATGGCGTGCCGCCGGATGCCCGGGATGACGGGGATGGATTCCGCCTGGTGGTGACCCCGGTTTAGAATTCTATGAAATGGTCGCTATTTCAGGAACTACGAACAACAATTTTAATGCTTTAGTTTCGATCTAAGAATAAATTTAAAAAAGGAGCCAATCATGTTTGACATCAACCGAGTTACATTTCCCAGCATACCACTTATTAATTACCTCCCCGAGCAGGCCTTTCAAAATTATTGCCGATGCCGGCTATAAAAATGTGGATATCATCGATAAACCCCCACATTTCTCTGTTTTTGAAGACGAAGTGGATTATAAGGCAGTCAAGAAATTGGCCGATGCCGCAGGGTTAAAAATCACCACCGTGAATGGCTACTTTGGGGGAGGCGCCGAAGGCAGATTGAGCAACTGGAAATACCACCCCGGTTTTACCTTCCCCAACAAGGCGCGCTACACATCGGTTGGTTTCTCAAGCGATGATCCCAAAGAAATTGAAGAGGAAATGCGGCAGACAAAAAAGGCGATCGATATAGCAGAATTCTTTGGTTCAAAAATGGTCCGTTTCACCCCCGGGGATGATGACCCTGCCAAGTTGGATAAAATGCTGCCGTTATTAAAAGAAATGGTCAATTACGCGGCGAGCAAAAACATCGTCATGGTGGGAGAAAACCACGGCCAGGGCATCCTTGGAACACCGCGGATTTTTGTTGAGATGTGCGAAAAAATTGGCTCCGATTTTGTGGGTGTTCTCTACGAGCCGCTCAACCTGGTGGAGGAATGCGACCAACCCTATAAGAAAGCGTTTGAGATCATGCGTGACTGGATCAAAATGGTCCATCTGAAAGATGCCTATCTTGATCCCACCCAGCGGGCATATATCCCTACCCTGTTCGGTGAAGGCGAGATGGATTACGAATGGGTGATGAACAGGCTGGATGCGATCGGCTATAAAGGGTATGATCGGGCTTGAGTACGAAGTCCCGGGCTACCCGGTTGAAAAAGGCGCCAGGCAGTACCTGGAAGGTTTTAAACGGTTGGTCGGTATTTAAACCAATAAACATTCATCTTGTTCGTCCAATATGATTCTAAAAGGAGAAAAATTGTGTTACTCAGTCCGGACCGTTCCGTTCAACTAACAAAAGATTTATTACAGGGTGCAATAGACATCCATGTTCATCCAGGACCCCACCTGCTAAGCAGTCCCCGCCGCCTGGATCCAATTGAGGCGGCTGTGGATGCCAGGGATAACGGCATGCGCGCCATGGTCCTGCTGGATGTTTTCAATATGAGCAATGGGGTATCCTGGTTAATCAACCGCCATGTGCCCGGTTTCACCGCTTTTGGAGGGTTGATCCTCAATACCAACTACGGCGGCATGAATCCAAGGGCCTGGAAGACAGCCATTTACTATGGGGATGGCGCAAAGTACCTGCAATTTGGCACCCATTCCACCTATTACCAGGCTGCAAAAGAAGGCAGGATGGTTGACGGGAAGTTCAAATCCCTTGCTGATATCTATCCGAAATTCCGTGAGGAGGAGTTGAATCGAGCGATTCGAATCCCGGTTTATGAGGATCCTGACGAGAAGCTGGATGAGATATTAACCCTGCTTGCGGAAAATCCGCACATCTATATGGATACAGGCCATATTTCAGTTGAAGAAGCATTAAGATTAGTGGACTTAAGAAAGAAATATGGCTACAAAAGGATAATCATATCCAGTTCGGTGACCAAGCTGGCATCCATTGAGCAGATGAAGCACATGGCGAATAATGGTGCATTTATAGAGTTCTCACTCGCATCCTATACGGCTGCCCAGATGGTGCCGTTAACCCATTACTACGTTGAAAAAGAATACGCATCGATTGACGAAGGGATGACTGAAGGCGGCAGCAACTCAATTCGGGTTGTTGCGGAACAAATCAAAGAACTTGGCGCAAAACATGTGATCATGTCAACTGATTTCGGACGATATGGATTATCTACCCCGGTAGAAGGTTTACGCCAGTTCATTTCCCTGATGTTAGATCTTGGGATCACACCGGATGAAATAACCTTGATGGTCAAGACAAATCCGGAGAAACTTCTTGGATTAGATCCACTATAAGAATCGAATAAGGATACATTTGTGGACATAAACCGGATCTCAACCTGCAGCATTGCTTTGATTCACCTCCCGCCGGATGATGCCTTTAAGATAATAGCCGATGCGGGATTTGGAAAAGTGGATATTTTGGAGAAGGTCCCGCATCTTTCTCTATTCCCTGAGGAATGTGACCCGGCAGCGTCTGAAGGAAACGGCGGCGAAGTATAACCTGAAGATAGCCAACCTGGCTTCTTACGTTGGCGGGGGTGTGGATGGGCGTAGAACCGCCTGGTCTTTCCACGGATGGACAGTGCCCAGGCCGGAACAATTTACCACACGCGGGTTTGCAAGTGACAGCATGAATGAATTGGAAACCGAAATGCGACAAATGGAGCGGGCAATAGACCTGGCAGAATTTTTTGGGGCTCGCTGCGTACGGGTTGTGCCCGGGGATGATCAGCCATCTTCGCTGGATAGAGTGGTCCCGTGGTTAAAAAAGAGTGCTGACTATGCCGCCCGAAAGAATATTTTTCTGGGGATGGAAAATCACAGCGGAAATATAGCAGGAACTCCTGAATTGTGTGTGGAGCTTGCCGAAAAGGTGGGTTCAAAACACTTTGGAGTCTTATATGAACCCGGGAACTTACTGGCAGACACAGGTACGGATTATAAGCAGGCACTGCTTACGATGCGTGACCACATCGTTCACTGCCATTTCAAGGACTGCAAGCCCTCCGCAAATGGATACGAGATGGTGATGATGGGAGATGGGGTCATCGATTTCCCGTGGATCATGGAGCGTTTGGATGCATCTGGCTATGATGGTGATATTGCGCTTGAATACGAAATTCATGGTGCTCCCCCAGAAACCGGTTTGGAGGTCTTCTTATCGAGATATTTACAGCTTTTTTAAAATACCAAAAAATGTATGAGAGTGATTAAGGTCATTGATAATTCGCGGTCATTATCCAGACTTCCTGCATTTTTGGATAACGAATAAAGACATCATGATTGTTAATCACTCTCAATTGAATAATTTTGGAAATTATCTTCTGCAAGGCTAGAAAGGTCAATCATAATATGTCTCAATGGAAGCACCCAATGCCACCCTTTAATAAGGGATTTTATGAAGAAATCCGTGATAAACGAAACCAGTTCCAGAAGGCAGAAGAATTTTTTGTAGATCTGGAAACACGCGGGAAAGCTTATGTTGTAAAGAAAGGACAATCAGCGAGAATTATTTGCTCTGAAGGACCCCAGATAACGGATTTATGCCTGTGGAATGCAAATAATTACCAGGAGCATTTCTGGAATGAATATACCTTAACCCGCGAAACAATGTTCCTGACAACCTATGCCCGTCTGTGGAGCAATATGCCCATGTTCCGCCCGATGATGACGATTATTGAAGACACGGTGGAGACCATCCTGACACAACCCACTTCCGGTCACCACTATCCTTTTGGCGCCCACTGCAACCCGTCTTTCTGGTACTGGGCGCTCGGGAAGCAGCCGGATCACCCCTACGTGACCCGCTACAACTGCTGGTGCAACCTGGCCAGGGCAATCAAACCCTTTGGAATGGACTATACCTACCTTCATGACAATATTAATTTATTCCAAAAAACCTACTTTGCCCCAAAGGGTGTGCACCCTGTCGAAATGACAGACGCAAAAAAGGGGGATTATGTGGAGTTTTATGCCGAGATGGATGTGCTGATGGCTGTGTCGCTTTGCCCCAGCGGAACGGGTACCTACCACTGGAGCGAGGCGGAAAAGGACACGGTTAGCCCGCTAAAAATTGAAATCTATGACACAGGGATAGAACCCCTTCCGTATCAGCATGAAATCGGAGAAGAAGGTTTCTCCTGCTGTGACTGCTGAATAAAATCAGACAAGAAAACAGGAAGATCACTATGAATTCTAAACAACAGGAATTTGAGAAATGGATTGTAAAGGCAGCAACAAGCTACCTGAGTCACCAGGACCGAATCATCTGCATCGATTCACATACAGGCGGGGAACCAACCAGGGTTGTCGTTGGTGGATTACCCAAGGTGGAAGGATCTACGATTTCCGAAAGATCGGATTACTTTCAAAATCATTATGATACCTTGAGATCCGTATTAACCAATGAGCCCCGGGCCCATCAGGCCATGCATGCCTTCCTCCTGATGCCTCCAACCAGGGAGGATACCGACTTCGGGGTAATCATCGCCTGCGCCCTTGGATACCTGGGGATGTGCGGACACGGTTTGATCGGTACGGTATATACCGCAGTAGAATGCGGTATTGTTCCAAAAGTAGAGCCTGAAACCCTTGTCAGGGTGGAAACACCTTCAGGGATCATTGAAGCGACTGCGAAGGTGAAGGATGGAAAAGTTGACGGGGTTACCTTCAGAAACCAACCTTCCTTTGTATATAAACTCGAGCATGTGGTCAGGATAAAGGAGTACGGGGACATTTCCGTAAGCATTGCTTATGGCGGGAACTGGTATGTTGTGGTGAACGTCGAACAATTGGGAATAGAAATTGGTTTAAAAAATCTGGACAAATTTGGCAGTTTAAACAATGACATTCTGGAGGCTGTAAATCACAGTATCCAGGCCGATCACCCTGTTCTGGGTGCGGCAGGGATGATTCCCCAGATGATTTTTTATGGACCGCCAAAAAATCCACAAGCAAACAGCATGAACCTGGTTACCTCACAGGCTTTGGGATTTGACCGGTCGCCATGCGGGACAGGCAGCAGCGCCAAGATGGCGGTACTGCATGCAAAAGGCGAGTTGGGTATTGGCCAGACATATGTGCATGAAAGCGGCACGACAGGCTCGCTTTTTTCATCCCGATTGGTCGAGGAAGTAAAAGTGGGCAGCTATGATGCAGTTATCCCTGAGCTGACAGGCTTTGCTTATATAACCGGAATTAATCAAATCATCATGGACCCACGAGATTCACTTCGGCATGGATTCAGTCTTCATTAGTCAGGTAATTTTCCAATACATCTAAACAAGATACCCTGTTATTAAGAAAGTGATGGAGGATTAATTTAACAATTTCACCCACGGATTTACTTTCCCGGCCAGGTTCAAATTGGGTGCCATGCCTGTGACGAATGCTTTATAGGAGAGAATCAGTCTGGATTTATATGCAGCATGGAAGTAATTGCCATCAGCATACCGGTTATCGGATTTACGACCGCAGCATACGCATGCCGTTGCCGATGACTACCAGCTCGCTGAGCTCATGAGCGACCACTGCCACTGGCAAGGTGAAAATACCGCCTACAGCACCAATAACCAGAACACTGATCACCAATGCCGATAGGACCAGGTTCTGGTATACGATCGTCTGATTGCGCTTCGCAAGAGTCAGGGCATAGGCCAGTTTCTCCAGATCGTCGTGCCATTAAAGCGATATCGGCGGTTTCCAGGGCAACATCCGTACCCGCCGCACCCATGGCAATTCCTACAGTCGCCGCAGCAAGGGCGGGAGCGTCATTTACACCATCCCCAACCATTGCCACGCGCCCATAGCGGGAGGTCAATTCGCCTACCCTGGCCAGTTCTTCAAGATACATCCCGCCCTTGATCAGCACACCTTCGCGCACGGTGCCCAGAGAAGCCACGAGGGTAATCGGTATGGAAATGACAAGGGCGCAGGGAGCGGCTGCAACAATAAATACCGTCGCCCGGGTAATCCACATCACCCAATCTTCACCGAAGAAAAGCGGCGGTACAACGGCAACAAGAAACCCTGATAACAAAACAATGGGGCTGTTGCGCGTGGTATAAAAGATCTTGCATTAATTGAAAGCGTTGAAATCAGTATAATGAGCCAATTAACTTTGTGGACTGTTGATTCTGATAAAGTTGTACCTTTTAAATAGTGTAAAATTCATATTCTGGCTGAATAGATAACGAAGGTTTCCCTGGGTAAACATGGTCCAACTACATCTTCATCAATAATTTTATCGGTACTGAAGGACATGGTGTGAGTTCATGACAAATTATACGCAAAAAGATTTGAACAAATACTGGATATATGCGCTATGGTTGGCGCTCTTTACAATTTTCTATAACCTGGGAGAGGGTATTGTCTCCATTTACTTCGGTGCTCAGGATGAAGCCCTTACTCTTTTTGGTTTCGGTATCGACTCATTCATCGAGGTCATGTCTGGAATTGGGATTCTTGCAATGGTAATTCGGATCCGTAAAAATCCGGATGCATCACGCTCACAATTCGAGGGAACTGCCCTTCGCATTACAGGCACATCATTCTATATTCTTGCTGCGGGACTCGGTGTAACAGCCCTCTATAATCTTGTTACAGCCCATAAACCCACAACAACATTACCTGGTATCATCATTTCATTGATCTCCATCGCAATAATGTGGTTGTTGGTAATGGGTAAACGTAAAGTGGGTCATACACTCAACTCATCTCCCATTCTTGCAGATGCCAATTGCACGATGGTTTGTATTTATATGTCCGTTGTTTTGTTAGTGGCAAGCTTCATCTATCAGTTCACCGGTTTTGGCTTTGTAGATAGTCTGGGCGCAATAGGATTGATCTATTTTTCAATCAGTGAAGGGAAAGAAGCATTCGAGAGAGCCGAAAATGTTGGTGATGGTTGTTGTGACGATGAGTGAAGCGAATAAATATATATTGTTGTAACACAATTGACATCGTTAATACCAAATATTGAAGACGATCATGGGATACAGACCACCTGCTGATTTTACGTCTGGCAGGTTTTCAACCAATTCTATTGTCAGTCGCTAATGCCAGTCAGTGACTAACAAATTTTTCTACGATATTTTTAAAGGGCAGCCCTTTTTTAGACTGCCCTTTTTGTTTAGAAGGTTTCGGGTTACGAATGTCTTTCAATATGATTAAGTATTTTTCATGGTTAATTTCACTCCTCAAGCAGCGTAGTTCTAAAATCTGGCGAGCAGACAGTGGCTGGCAGGTTCCTCCGGGATAATTTGTTTGGAACAGCCCACGCACCAAAAAAAGCGCCAGTACAATTGTAATTACAAAGTTAATGATCATCCCAATCCAACCATAACCCCCTTAATCAAAAAATCCTATCAGAGTACTCCATCCTTTTTTGAATCTCATCCATCTATCAATAGTTTTATTGTTGCTCTTACTTGATTAGGAGATTCGAACAAGATGAAGCATCTATAAGGCTAATGTAAAGCTTTAATAAGGATATCCATGCTTACACTAATGATTTCTTCTAACCGCTGGCTAAGTTAAGTAAATCGTGCTGCCTTTCCCCTCGCACGGGCTTTCTGCCCATATTCGACCGTGATGTGCTTTTACCAGGGCTTGGGCAATCGTCAACCCGATCCCGTTTTCTCCACTTGCCCGAACTCGGGATTTATCAGGTTGGTAGAAGCGATTGAAAAAGAAAGGTAAGTGATCCGGTGTGATGCCAATACTCGTATCCATTAAGGAGTTGAGAATTTTGGCCTTGACTATAACAGGTTTTCGCAATACAATAAACAATAGTTGAGCAACTATTCAACAATAAGGGCAAATATGACAGAAAAATGTGAAGTTTCCAGCATCGATGAACAAACGGCGATACGGATTGCCAGCCTGTTTGAGTCTTTGAGTGACCCCTCGCGTGTGCGGATTATATCGGCCCTGGTGGCGGGCGAAGTCAATGTAGGTGACCTTGTCCAACTCATGGGATTGAGCAAATCGGCTATCTCCCATCAACTGCGGGGCTTACGCGATAAGCGGGTAATTCGGGCAAGGAAACAGGGCAGACAGGTATTTGTCGCCCTGGATGACGAACATATCAGCGAATTGTTCCAACGCGGGCTGGACCATGTGTGCCATGAATAGAGTGTTCCTATCGACCCATTTTCTGCATGATTTGCAACCCGCACCTTCCAGCCTCCCGGGAAAAAGTTCAGGTGGGTGCTATGGAGCGATTCATTACGAAATCTTTGCGGGATTTATCCCAACATTGGTTATCGCTGCTTTTCTGTATAAAAATCAAATCTGCCGGTTGGCAATTCCACCGGACGGGCAGACTTTCACACCCGGTAATTCCATCGATCGGCTAGAAAAAACCAGATGAGTGAACCAACGCTTTTTGGTGCGAGCCCCGTTCTTTAATGTGTTTTTGTATCCTTGCGGTGTTGTTAAGGACGAATAATGGTTGAAAAAGTTGTAGAAATTTCCCTGCCTTTGCTGCTGCCGGATATTCAGGAAGAATGCAGCCACTGTATTGAGCGCCTGCAAACCAACCTGCAGGCTCAAAGGGGTATCCTCTACACCCACCTGCATACAGATCATAATCCGGTCGATTTATGCATCCATTTTGATCCGAATTTAATTTCTTTAAGTGCGGTGGAGCGCATCGCCGAGGACGCCGGAACTGAATTACGCAATGGTTACGACCATAAGCAAATTCCTTTTAGCGGACTTGATAGTGCGGATTCAGCGAGCCTGGTTAGCAGTGAGCTGGAACATTTGAAGGGCATGCTGCATGCCAGTGTGAACTATGCGGCAGGCCTGGCCATCGTTGCCTACGATTCAAAAGTCCTTTCGCTGGAAGAGATCTATCTTACCATGCGCCGTTACGGCGCCCGCCCGCTAATCGAGCCAGAATTAATGGAAGAAGCCGGTGCCAGAGAACAGGAGCATGATCACGGCACTGCACCAGCTTTCCTTCCGCATTGGCTGCAAGACCGCTGGACAATTTTCCTGATTGCTGCTGGAGGTGTATTTTTCCTCCTGGGTTGGATTGGGCAGCAATTTCTGGGTTTTTCTGAAAAGTTCACCTTGATTCTTTTTCTGCTTTCTTATGCCGCCAGCGCATATGATATTTCGCTGCATGCCATTCCGGCTGTACGGCGGGGCAAGTTTGATACGGATGTGCTCATGTTAGCAGCTGCGCTGGGTGCGGCGTTCCTGGGTGCATGGGCAGAAGGCGCATTCCTGCTTTTCCTTTTTGGCCTGGGGCATGCCGGGGAGCATTACGCATTGGACAAAGCCCGCAACGCCATCAATGCCCTGGGTGAGCTGATGCCAAAGACGGCACAGGTCTGGCGCGGAGGCGGGATCGTGGAAGAATCAGTCGATCTGCTGCTGATTGGTGACAGGGTGTTTATCCGGCCGGGTGACCGCATTCCAGTCGATGGCGTAGTCATTAAGGGTGAGAGTACCGTCGACCAGAGCCCGATAACCGGAGAATCCGTCCCCGTGCAGAAGGGCGTTGGTGATGAAGTGTTTACCGGCACAATCAACCACGAGGCAGTTCTGGAAGTAAAAATCAGCCGGCTTGCAAAAGATAATACAATAAGCCGGATCATAAGGATGGTGGCAGAGGCTCAAGGACAGCAAAGCCCAACGCAGCAGTTTACCGAAAGGTTTACCGCCCGCTTTGTACCAATCGTACTGATTCTGGTTGTGATTGTTGCAGTTATTCCCCCGTTGATGGGATGGATGGTGTTTTCGGAAAGTTTTTACCGGGCCATGCTGCTGCTGGTTGCCGCTTCACCC